>NZ_JAKVCW010000022.1 GCF_022448905.1 Shimia sp.
AACACTCTCTTAGTTCACGCCGCTTTTGGTTCCAAAAACTTTGACGACGGACAGAAGAAGTTCGGCAAAAAGAAATGACGGAAAGCTGGCGAACCCATCTGATCGGTTCGCCAATTTCAAACCTAAACCTCTGAAATCAAAGGAATAAAAATGAAGGTGGCGGAGACGAAGGCTGATTTACAATTCCGTTAAGTGTTTGTTATTGTGTCACTAAAAGAAATAGTTGTGGCGAAATACCACATTTCATACCACGTTGAGTTTAATTGTGTCGGGAGTTATGTTGTGGCTGGCTTGAAGCGGACAATCGCTTCCCTCGCAAATAGAGCCAAGCACAAGGTAGCACTTCATCCAAACTACAAGCTGCATATTCTCAGTCCATTGCCGCATGAATCCTAATAGGGATTCCGCCCATTCTTAATAAGAATGAGCGTCCATGATCTTTCTAGAGCTTCGATGGAAAAGGCAGGAAGTGCGTAGACTGCCATATATCGCAGCGCTTTCTGCCTTTTCGCCCCAGACCTGCTGTTCATTGGTACAACTGTCGCTGCGGTGCGACTTCCTCAAAGCCGTCCTTCACACGCGATGCAGCACTGGCACGACCGTTAAAGTCCGCGTCGCGGAAGAAGCGCCACTTCGCTGCGATTGCAGCTCGATCGCACCGAGTATCCGTTTTGCGCAGATAGCGCCCTTTGCAAAGTCGCAGCGGCCAGCCAGGCCCGAAGACGTGACCGGCCCAAAGCAGCCATTAGAGTGTCTTGCAGCAAACGGCGCCTATGAGCCCAACTGGGCCCTAATTTGCAACGCAGCGAATGGCTGCTTCTGCAACTTGCTCGAAGATCGCTCGGTTTTTTGACGTCGAAGCCACGATCATGCCGCCTTCAAGGGCGGCAACGATCAGGTTAGCGGTTTCAGCAGCATGTTCGACGCCGTGTTCGGTCAGCAGCGTTTCCAGCCACGCCTTGTTCATTTCAAAGAACGCTTTTGTACGTGCGTTCACATTTTCCGGCAGTCCAATGGCCTCGGCGCCCATTACGGCGCAAAGGCAAATGGACTCCCCCAACACAAGCGCCTTTGAATAGAGCCCCACGAAAGCGTCCAGCGCCGCGCGCAGCTCGATTTGGTCGATCCTGTCGAGTTCTTCTTTAAACTGCTCCGCGTAACGCGTGACGAGGGCCTCACCGAGGTCTGGCTTGGTCGGAAAGTGGTAGTGCACGCTTGCGCTTTTGATTCCCACGTCTCTAGCCAGATCGCGGAAACTCATCTCGGCAAAGCCCACGCCTCGCACACGCTTCTCGGCGGCCTCAAGAATTTTCTCTTTCATTGTCATGGGCCTACACTCATTTACCTATCGATTGATAGATAGCCGTTGACAGAAGCAGGGTCAACCTCTAATTCAATACCTACCAACTGATAGGTAGATGCAGAAAGGAACTCTGACAATGGCTACTGGAAACCAACAAAAGCGCGTGCTGCTTGTGATGTCGTCGGTCGACGAGATGGGCATTTCGGGTAAGCAGACCGGCACCTGGTTCACCGAACTGGCGGCGCCCTACTACATCCTGACCGAAGCTGGATATGAGGTCGTCTTTGCCTCGCCCGAGGGCGGCGCGGCGCCGATTGATCTGCTCTCGATGAAAGCCCCCTTCACGACGGAATACACCGAACGCTTCTTCAATGATCCTGTGGCGATGTTCGCGGCTCAGAACACTCGTAAGCTGCGCGAGATCGACTACTCGACCTTCGACGCGCTCTTTGTGCCGGGCGGCTATGGACTGATCTGGGATCTGGCGAGCGACAGCTACGCGATCAAGATGATCCGGGACTTCTACGAAAGCGACCGGCCCGTGGCGATGGTCTGTCACGCGCCCGCCATCCTGCGCGACATCAAGCTCTCGAACGGCGAGTACTTGGTCAATGGCGTCGATCTGACTGGCTTTAAGAACGCCGAGGACAGCGAGATCGAGCTTCTGCATCACCTGCTGTTCTCGCTTGAGGACGAGCTGAAGGGCCGCGGTGCCAACTATATCAGCAAGGCCAACTGGGAGGCCAACGTTGTCGAGGACGGCGCGTTGATGACCGGTCAGAGCCCTGCCTCTGCACCGCCGCTCGCCGAAGCGCTCAAAGCGCGTTTGGCGGCATGAACGACACCCCATCGGGGCGGTAACAAATGCCGCCCCGGTGCCTCAATGAGCTGATCATCGAAGAAACTGTCGCGGACTTTGAGCAGTTTGACATCGACCTTATTCTGCCGGGGCATTGCACCGGCTGGCGGGCAACGAACGCCCTTGAACGGTCCTATGGCGAGCGGGTGGTGCCCATCGCTGTAGGTATGAAAATCAACCTTTGAGAAAGGTGACAGAAATGGAACTCAACGCAAACTTTGACGAACGCGCCGTCGTGCATTCAGATCAGGAGCCCTGGGTCGCCTCGCCGATGAAAGGGGTGGACCGTCGGATGCTGGACCGGATCGGCGACGAGGTCGCACGGGCCACCACGATCGTGCGTTACGCGCCCGGCAGCGCCTTTTCTGCTCACACCCACACAGGCGGTGAGGAGTATCTGGTGCTCGATGGCGTCTTTCAGGACGAACATGGCGATTTCCCCGTTGGCACCTATGTGCGCAACCCGCCGACATCGTCGCATACCCCCAGTTCGGCCCCAGGCGCCACGATTTTTGTCAAACTCTGGCAATTCAACATGGACGACCGCAATCAAGTGACCATCGACTCGATGGCCGAGACGCCGCAGCCCGTCCGCGACGGCGTGGCCGAAATCCCGCTGTTTCAAGATGCTCGCGAGCGCGTGCGCATTGAGGTGTGGGACGCCAATGCCTCCATTGCGGACAACGACCACAAGGGGTTCGAGGCGCTGGTGATAGAGGGCACATTTGTCGAAAGTGGCGAAGAGTTTGCGAAGAACTCTTGGCTGAGGCTTCCCGCGGGTATGCCATTGAACGCAATCGCAGGTCCGGAAGGTGCACGCCTCTGGATCAAATCTGACCATCTGGCCGAGGCACCAACCGCGCCCACTTAACCGGAGGAAAACGACATGGCTGCTCAAAGCGCATCCCTCGCGATTGTCGCGGGGGCCGGGGCAGGGCTTGGCCGAACCTTGGTCTCAAGCTTCAATGACAATGGCTACATCGCTTTTGGGCTGAACCGTACGGTGCCCAACGGCGCCAAGGAGACGATCCTAGCTGTGGATCTCGCGAACGCTCATCTCACCGCGCGCAAATTGCTCGATCTGAACGGCACCCATGGCGCGCCCAAGCTGGTGGTTCATAACACAGCCAAGTTGGTGATTTCTGACTTTGAGAACACCTCGGTTGACGACTTCGAAGCAACCTGGCGGTCGATGGTTCTTTCGGCGGTGAACCTTGCCAAGGGCGTGTTGCCCGGCATGGTCGAAACCGGCGGCGGAACATTCATCGTCTCGGGCGCGACGGCCAGCTTGCGCGGGGGCAAGAACTTTGCGGCGTTCGCTGCTGCAAAGGCCGCGCTTCGGGCGCTGACACAATCATTGGCGCGGGAATACGGGCCGAAGGGCATCCACGTGGCACATGTGATCCTGGACGGGATTGTCGACACCGAAGCCAGCCGAGACCTGCATGGCATGGACCCCGCCCGGATGATGAAACCTGAAGACATCGCGCAGGTCTATCTGGACCTCGCCAACCAACCGAAATCTACTTGGACCCATGAGCTGGATCTCAGACCTATGGGGGAGGCATTCTGATGCAAACAGACATTCTCATAGTGGGCGGCGGCCTGTCAGGCCTCGCTCTGGCGGATCACTTGGCCCAGCAGGGCACTGACTTCTTGCTTGTAGAGGCGCAGGAACGCTTGGGAGGTCGGATCATGACCAAAGACATCGCGGGTGGCCGGTTCGATCTTGGCCCAGCCTGGTTTTGGCCTGGCCAACCGCGCATGGCCGCACTTTCCCGGCGGTTCAACATCCCCGTCTTCGAGCAGTTCTCAACCGGCGATCTGATGTATCAGGACCAAACAGGTGCCGTTCAACGCGGGCGGGGCTATGCCTCGATGCAAGGGTCGTACCGCTTGGACGGCGGGATGGGCGCTTTGATTGATGGGCTGGCCAATTCGTTGGATGAAAACAAGATCCTCACGAACGCCAGGCTCGACACGGTTGCCCATGGCTCGGACGGTATAACAGCGACCGTCATCCAAGATGGGTCAGCGACAACCATTAAGGCACGTCAGATCATTCTGGCTGTTCCGCCACGCGTGGTTGCGGACAACGTGACGTTCGAGCCCGCACTGGATGCCGCGCAACTTCAATCGCTCAAGAATGTCCCCACATGGATGGCGGGTCAGGCGAAAATTGTTGCCGTCTATGACGAGCCGCACTGGCGCAACGCTGGCCTCTCTGGCGACGCGATGAGCCACTGCGGGCCGATGTTCGAAATCCACGACGCCTCGCCAATGAACGGTGGGCCTTACGCACTGTTTGGTTTTGTGGGCGTGCCCGCGGATGCCAGAGAGGTTCATCGGGACGAGGTGATGAAGCTTGCCCAGGAGCAACTCGTTGCGCTGTTTGGCCCCGAGATGGGCAACCCGCGCGACTTGATCCTGCAAGACTGGGCGACCGTTCCCGAGATCGCCCGCGCGCAAGACCGACGGCCCGTCAGCCGCCACCCAAGCTATGGCTTGCCGCACGAATTACGTCCGTTGGCGCAGAAAGGCCTCTACTTCGGCTCCACGGAGACCGCCCACGGCTATGGGGGCTTCCTTGAAGGCGCGCTGGAGACAGCCGAAGGACTGTCCAAGACCCTCCCTTTGGTGGCGTCTATGAGTGCCTAAAGACAAAATGCTAGCCCCCGAAGCGGACATTGCTCAAATGTCGGCAGTGTCCGCGTTGCAGACCTTTGAGCAACGCGCAGCCAACTTCCGGAATCTGCCCACCTTTGGGTTTGGACTGGAACCAGCAACGATGCGGATCACGTCTGCTTCGGGCTGGGAGCGGGCATCCGGCAGTTTCATCTCTAATCACTGACCAAGAGGTCCACCTCGGCCAGGCGCCGACGGCAGCATTGCGCAGAAAGCAGAATTTGCAAAATCGTCGGATTTTAGGGCTTTACAGAGGTTTCGTGCCGCACGCGCACTTGGAAAAGCCGCCCTTCGCCGCAGGTGCAGCCGCCAATTGTCATCGAACGGGAAAGGAGCGGGACAGTGCCGTTGTTCAAACACCGATGGTCAATGTCTGCCTTATGCATTATTGATCTCAGCGCAATGCAACCGGCCAGGCAACCAGACCGCCCCGAGTTTATCGCGATGGCAACCGTCTTGATGGCAACAATTGCGTTGTCGATAGACGTGATGTTGCCCGCGCTCGGGGACATGGCATCGGAGCTTGGCGTGGAAAGCAACCGACGCCAGATGGTGATCGTTGCCTTGTTTTTGGGGTTGGCGGCGGGTCAGTTGGTGTTCGGGCCAATGTCGGACAGCATAGGCCGCCGACCGGCTATCGTCATTGGCGCAGCCTTCTTCGCTGTCGGCGGTTTGATCTGCGCAATGGCAACGACTTTCGAGACGCTCATAGCGGGCCGCCTGTTGCAGGGCGCGGGAGCCGCAGGGCCCCGGATTGTCACCGTGGCGCTGATCCGCGACCGCTTCGAAGGTGCCGCGATGGCGCGCGTGATGTCCATTATCATGGGCATCTTCATCATGGTACCAGTTCTTGCTCCATCGCTCGGCCAGGCTTTGTTGCTAGTAATGCCCTGGCGTGGATTGTTCACGCTTCTGTCGGTCGTTTGTGTCGGTGGAGCCTTGTGGCTTCTTCGCCGGCAGCCCGAAACGATTCTGGAGAAACGCACCTTTCGGGTCGGCAAATTCGCTGCTGCTGTTCTCGAAGTCCTGACGGAACGACGGGCCATGGCATTCACTGTGGCAGGTGGTCTCTGCTATGGTGCGCTTATGGGATATATCAACTCCTCGCAGCAACTCTTTCAGGAAACTTATGAAGTCGGAACTCTTTACGCCGTCCTATTTGGCTGCGCAGCGCTTTTTATATCGGTCGCAACACTGACCAACGCGCGCCTTGTGAAACGCTTCGCCATGGATCGGATTTGTGTTCTTGCAGTCTCAGGGCTGATCATTTGGTCACTCGCCTTTATGGGCATGATGATGATCATGGGTGATCTTCCGCCGCTCTGGCTGTTCATGAGCGCAAACTGTCCAGCACTCTTCCTTCTTGGTCTGACGTTCGGTAACTTCAATGCAATCGCACTGGAAAAACTGGGGCATATTGCAGGGCTCGCAGCTGCTGTAACGGCGTCAGTATTGACGCTCGTGGGTGCTGTCGCGGCGGGCGCAATCGGATTCAGCTACAATATGAGTCTCTATCCCATCTTTCTGGGGTACGCTATCTGCGGAGCCATAGCCCTGATCCTGATGTTATTGCCCTCCGCCAAAAGCTGACATTCGGTCGAAGTGCAGCATTCTGCAAAATGGGCTCGGAGCTGCACTGCGGCAGTGCAGCGCCTAATTTTGCTGCTATAGCTGAGATGACGCCACCATAAATGACGGTAGGCAGCCCTTTCATGACATTCACATGAGGCTCAGAACGTTCTCCGCTGCAGGCGCAAAGCTGTAAGGCCGATTTCCCGAAAGCTGCCTTTCAATACTAAACCGCAGCGGTGCCGGATGCTGCGTGAGCCACCAATGGCAGCGATGCGCAGGTAGCTGACTTTGCAAAGTCGTCAAACTAGCCACCTATTGCCCCAGAATTCTATGAGCAATGCTGCGGCGCAGATCACCGAAGCAGTCGTTAGCTGCAGTTGCGAAGGTTCATGCCAAGCGAAATTGCATAATGCGGGACTTTTCTGCCTTTGGCGGAACCAACCCCGATCAGCAGGTGCAAAGAGTAGCTTAATTTACGCCAAATCCTGTCCAAGGATTGAGGAGTAGCTCAAATCGAACTAATTTGATCTGAATGACTGGTTCGATAATGGCCGAAAATGACCGGTATCTGTCATTGCGCGCCGGAGATATTCTTGAAATTTTCTTGTATATGACGACGAACGAAAATGTCCTCTCTGGACCTTCACCCACTACTAAGCGTGTAGTAGCGCTGGTATACGATGGCGCAAATGCAACAGACATAGTCGGTCCGTTGGATGTTCTGGCTGGTGTCCAACTTGCGCTTCGAACGTCAGACCAACCTTACAAAATAGAAGTTGTATCACTGAATGGCGGGCCAATAACCACGGGACCTTCATGCGTTCAAATTCAGACGATCCCCCTGTCAAGTATCCGCGGTGGGGATATCGATATTCTGCTAGTTCCTGGTGGCGAAACTGCCATGGAGGTGGCGAAACAATCTAAAATGCGATTAGCAATTGAAGAACTTGCCGCTCAATCAACGCACACAGCTAGCATATGCACGGGCGCCTTTCTATTAGCGGAAGCAGGGCTTCTAAAAGAACGAAGAGCCACGACACACTGGGCATGGGCAGAAAAGTTAAGACAAAAGTTCCCAGACGTCACCGTTGAAGATGACAAAATCTACATTCAAGACGGAAAAATATTCACATCTGCAGGTATTACAGCAGGAATGGACCTTGCTCTGGCGCTTGTTCAGCTCCATTTCGGCCCGCGTATAGCTCTAACCGTCGCTCAATATTGGGTTATGTTTCTAAAACGGCCAGGCGGTCAATCGCAGTTCAGTTGTCTCTTGCCGTCAGTTCAATCAATCACTGGACCAATAGAGAGGGTTATGCTGTGGGCCCAAGAGAACCTTGAATCAAGTATTACTGTCGAGTCAATGGCAAGATATAGTTCGATGAGCGCAAGGAACTTCCATCGAAGATTTACTAAAGAAGTTGGTCAAACGCCATCAAAATACATACAAACACTCCGGTTATTTAGAGCAAAAAGCGAACTAGAGCTGTCTCAAAAATCTCTAGACGAAATCTCTAGAGACGCTGGCTTTACAAGTTCACATCAGTTTCGACGAAGCTTCATACGCTCTTTTCAAGTCTCACCTACACAATACCGCAACAGAAATAGAGAATTGCCTTGACACAATTTGGAATTAAAAACTCTTTTCAGGCAAATCTGGAAAATCTAGTAGGCGTTGAATACTATGATGCATCTAACTTTAGGAGTAACCAAGTAGATATGGTTGTAAGCTCCGAAGAGCACTTTTCTCAAATTTCAATCATCTTGGATACACTTGGATTTCAGATCAATCGATCAAAGTGTCTGGACGATCTTTTCTCGAGCATCTCTGAGGACCCGGAACGGACTGCAATTGTAGTTATTTGCATGGATCAGAATAATATACACAGACTAGAAAGTCACTTTAGGCTTCTGAAAATGATGGATTATCACTTACCAGTATTGATCCTTGATTGTGGACTAAACACAGGATCAGGGATCTATGAAAAAAAAATTTACAGAGACTGTGTGCATCACTTCACTTGCGCAACGTCCATTTTGTCAAAGCAAATTTACAGTGCAGTTCTCGCAAGTTTGGCCTGGTCGTCCGAGATTGATCGCGTTCATGCGAGCAGCATAATGCTTCTCGAAAAAATTTATAAGAAACACTGAAAAAACTGATCAAACCCGATGTTATGAGCTACGCGCCAGTGATTGGACTGTACGTGTCGCGGTTTGATGCCGCTCCTTGCGCATAGTTGCCCTTGATGGCTAGCAAGACAGAGGTGGTCTTACGTTTTCGACCAGTTTGCGGCCAACTTAAGATGGATCAGAGTTTCATTTAGGCTGCTATTCTCATTGGCTGTATTTTGCTGGCACCAGCAGTTGACCACCTTGGTTCGCACGCAGTTTCGCTGCGGACACGCTGTCGTACTGCCGCATGGTGGCTTAGAGCCCACATTGACTAATGCCGCGCATTGCAACAACGGCAGCTTTCTTGTCTTGACGAATTGGTTGTGCCGGATCAGCGTCATGTCAGAACGGTCGGCTTTATCAACAAGCGGGATGTCAGAAAACGATGAAGATAGAACACACCGAAGTCCTTGTTATTGGCGGCGGAACAGCCGGCTTCGGCGCTGCCATCTCTGCTGCGCGCGAAGGTCTTCAGGTCACATTGTTGGAAGCGACCAGCAAAATCGGCGGCGTTATGGCTTTCTGCCCTGGTATGCCTTGGGGCGGCGCATATCCGATGGATCAGATTATCGGCGGCATAATTGAAGAACTCACAGAACGCCTCGCATCGATGGACCCGCCAGCCGCCGAGAAGCGCGCTTGCACGCTAGACAATTTCGGGCCCGAAATCATCTACGACCATGATGTGGCGACGCTCACTATGTTTGAGATGCTCGAAGAAGCGGGTGTGCGTGTCAGGCTGGGAACCATCGCGCTTGAACCAGAGATGGACGGTGCGACGATTGTATCCGTCTCGTGCTGTGATCGGCATGGCCCCTTCACTGTTCAGCCGAAGATCGTACTTGATTGCTCGGGCGACGGCGACATCTCGGCCAAAGCAGGTGTGCCTTACGTTCTTGGTGATGCGTCAGGCAACATGATGGCAGTTACGATTTCCTTCTTCATGATGGGCGCGGACTGGGACCGCGCTTTCGCCGATCCGGACCCGTATTTCCAAAAATACGCAGAGATTGGTGTCGAAGATGGCAGGTTGCACAGCGATCTCCGGAAGCTGTACCTCATGCGAGGCTTTCATGAAGGCACGGTCTTTTGCAACTCTGTCCATGTCCGCGGTGTGGACGGCACAGATCCGTTGGCCGTGAGTGCTGCCACACAAGAAGGTCGCCGTAGGTGCCACCAGTTGGCCGCGTTCCTGCGTACTGAAGTTCCGGGTTTTGAACAGGCGCATATGGCCATGCTTTCACCAACAGTTGGCGTGCGCGAGACGCGCAAATTGCGTGGCATGTATCGCCTGAAGGGAGAGGACCTGGCATGTGCGACCAAGTTCGAGGATGGGATTGTGGCGTGTGACAACCCTATCGACGATGTGATGCGCGCCAAGGGCGACATGACCCATCACGCTGCCATCCAATCCGGGCATTACTATACAATTCCGTTCCGGTCTCTGGTACCTGAGGAGATAACAAACCTCATGTTTGCGGGGCGCATTTTGTCGGCAGACTCGGTCGCATTCGCCTCCGTACGCGGCATGCCACAATGCATGGCGATGGGTCAGGCCGTCGGAACGGCAGCAGCGATGTCTATACGATCAAACATCGCCGTTCAGGCAATCTCGACGGCCCGTCTTGTTCAACGCGTGTCCGAACAAGGCATCAACCGGTTGAGACTGCCTGAACACGACGTGCCGTAACGATTTGGCTAGCAAATCTGGTATCTACGAAAATGCGGACGTTCGATTGTCGGATGGTCGGGATAGCTTTGTCTCGCAATCCAGTCTTTGGAGCATGTCGAGATCTCGCCATCGCAGCGAAGGTCTCATATGGCGGGCCGCGCTGCAACATCGACGGTAATTGCTGATGGCGGTAATGGGCCGTTCGCAGGACTTTGCAAAGTCAGCTTCCTGCGCATAGCTGCCATAGGGTCTGATAGGAAGCTCACGCAAAAGGGGTATCTAGCCGAGCCTGCTATCTCACCAGCTCAAAGGGTCTCTAAGCTAACCATCTGGGATGTGTTCTTGCTCTGTGCGGCAACCATCCAGCGCGGAAGCGCTTGGGTTCCAAGCCATCCGAATTTCAAGGTCTTGGGTGCCTTTACAGCGTGAGCAACGCAGGCGTGGCCGAATGCCTTCTGAAAACTGAGAAATCGCTTTCTCGTTGGTTGTCGTCCCGTAGTAACCGCAGGGGCATTTGATCTGGAGACAAAGCAAACAGGCTTCCTTGTTGGATAACATCAGAGCCTTCTAGGAGCTTTCCTCGAAGGCCGTTCCATGCTGGCGCATCTCGTTATCAACCTCAACCCACCCGCCTCTGGCGGGTTTTTTTATGGAGAAACACATGAACATAAACCAAGCCACCTTAGACCTTGTGAAGCGCTTTGAAGGTCTTGAGCTGACTGCGTATCTCGATCCGGTGGGCGTACTCACCATTGGATACGGCTACACCAACAGCGCGGGCTTTGGTCCTGGCGTGTCTGTGGGTGAAACGTGGACCAAGCCCTTTGCGGAGCAAATGCTGTGGGAGGGGCTTGAACGTTTTGCGGATCAAATCAGACCCATGTTCCGTCGCGCGCCCAATGACAATGAGTTCGGTGCGATGCTGTCTCTCGCGTATAACATTGGCGTTGGGGCGTTCAGCCGATCTACCTGCCTGCGCCGCTTCAACGCGGGGGATATTGAGGGCGCTGCCGAAGCGCTGACATGGTTCAACAAGGCTGGTGGCAAGGTCTTGCGCGGGCTTACACGCCGCCGTGCGGCCGAGCGCGAACTGTTTCTTACGGATGCTGCAATCCTTGAAGCAACACCCAAGGCAGACGCGGAGCGCAGTTCACCGGCTCAGTCCTCAACGATCCGCGCCGTTGCTGGTACTGCGGCGGCGGGGGCAGGGGGTGTTCTAACCGCATTGGGCAAGCTGGACCCTTTGGCTCAGTATATCCTCTTGGGCTTTTCTGCTGTTGCGCTGATCGGGCTGGGCTGGATTGCGCGCGAGCGGCTTCGCAAGTGGGCAGGAGGGGCGCGGTGATGCTGCGCTTCCTACCTTCCAAGGCGGCAGTATGGGCCGCACTCAGCGCGTTTGTGGTCGTCTTGCTTGCATGGCTTCGCATCGATGCGAAGAACGATCAGAGGCGCAAAACAGAAGCCCTGCGGAACAAAGCCCGCCTTGATGCCATCCAAAGCAAACAGGAGATAGATCGAGATGTGGAGACGCAAGACGATACCGCTCTTATTGACCGCCTCACTCGTAACTAGCGCATGCTCTCAATCTCCCGCTGGAGATTTCTGCGACATTGCCGAGCCTATCCGGTTTGAGCGCGACGTCGCTTCGGTGGTTGTGACAGGAAATCGCGGCACCGCCGAAACGATCGATGCCCAGAACCGTTATGGGGAACGGCACTGCGGATGGTGAGCCATCCCCGATTTGTCATGCGTCGGTTATTGCGTGGCTCACCTTATTTGTCATGGGCCAAGTGCGGCGATACGAGTTTGGCGAGCTCGAAAAAACGGACAATTTCGCCGTCACAGTCACCGGCTCTACAAGTGACTTCCTTTTCTTCAACGTTATGCGCGTGGATGGCAGTGCCGTTACAGGAATGGAATATTCGCTTGATATCATCGTAGCTGTTTGACTTCGCGTCTCCCAGCAGAACCAAGGCACTGAGGAGTTCAGCCGCCGGGTGTTCAACGACAATCCCAACATTCGGCGGTTCCACAGCAATGTCGTAATTGATCGGGTGAAAGCCGGGCTACAGGTACCGGTTTGAGGCAACGTGCCGGGTTTCTGAGGCGTTATGGCGCGGTGGCTAAAGTGCTTGGAATTGACTTGAGAACCAACAAAGCGCCGCCTGCTGCAATTGTTAATAACACAAGGGCGACCTTCAGATCGCCCCACCAAGGTTGTCTTTTCATGAAGTCTTTCATCCTTTTCATGTCTGTCCTCGCGTTGTGATTACAGTATCGATCTCCCCACCGCGGATACTTGACAGGGAGGTCGTCTAAATTTGAACGCATGAAGGTCCCGTGGTTATTGGTCCGCCATTCAGTGATACAACTTCTATTTTGTAAGGTTGGTCTGACGTTCGAAGCGCAAGTTGGACACCAGCCAGAACATCCAACGGACCGACTATGTCTGTTGCATTTGCGCCATCGTATACCAGCGCTACTACACGCTTAGTAGTGGGTGAAGGTCCAGAGAGGACATTTTCGTTCGTCGTCATATACAAGAAAATTTCAAGAATATCTCCGGCGCGCAATGACAGATACCGGTCATTTTCGGCCATTATCGAACCAGTCATTCAGATCAAATTAGTTCGATTTGAGCTACTCCTCAATCCTTGGACAGGATTTGGCGTAAATTAAGCTACTCTTTGCACCTGCTGATCGGGGTTGGTTCCGCCAAAGGCAGAAAAGTCCCGCATTATGCAATTTCGCTTGGCATGAACCTTCGCAACTGCAGCTAACGACTGCTTCGGTGATCTGCGCCGCAGCATTGCTCATAGAATTCTGGGGCAATAGGTGGCTAGTTTGACGACTTTGCAAAGTCAGCTACCTGCGCATCGCTGCCATTGGTGGCTCACGCAGCATCCGGCACCGCTGCGGTTTAGTATTGAAAGGCAGCTTTCGGGAAATCGGCCTTACAGCTTTGCGCCTGCAGCGGAGAACGTTCTGAGCCTCATGTGAATGTCATGAAAGGGCTGGTACCAGCAGTTGATAACCTTGGTTTGCGAGCAGTTATGCTGCGGACACGCTGCCGCACTGCCGCATGGCGGCTTAGAGCCCATAGCGGAAGTCCTTAAATGATGCTGCGAGCGCTTGCAGCATGGAAATTTCTGCAGATGCGAGCCAAGCGGCACTACTGTGCAGCAGGAAAACCAGCCGACCATTAACGCTACAGATGGGTATTCCAACGAAAGAGCTGCGCAAGTAAGCTTTGGCATATGATTTATGCCGCCCTCATTTCCGTGAGGTTTGACCAAGTTCAACCCAAAAGGAGTAGTCTTCAATGCTGATGCCAAATTCGGTACCTGACCTTCGTGAAGCAGCCGCCGCCGCTCGCGAGAACGCTTATGCGCCTTATTCGAACTTCAAGGTTGGCGCCGCCATGCGCGGAGCATCTGGGAAGATCTACATCGGAGCAAATGTTGAGAATGTCGCCTATCCAGTGGGCACTTGCGCTGAGGAAGCGGCGCTTGCTGCCATGATTGTCGCAGGGGAGACCGAAGTCATTGAGGCCTATGTCATTGCAGACTCGCCAGAACCTGTGCCGCCCTGCGGTGCCTGCCGACAGCGCTTAAAAGAGTTTGGCAAAAACGATGTGACCGTTTGGATGGGCACCACCGACGGCAAAGAAGAAGCCACAACGATCGGTGACCTGCTACCCGGGGCTTTTGATGCCGGATACATGGCCCGCAGTTAAGAGGTCAGGTCAGCCGCCGCACGATTTCCGCGATGTGCGCAGGTCCAACTTCACAGCAGCCGCCTATGATGGTCGCTTCCATCTGAGCCCAGTCCTCCGCAAAATCGGCATAGGCTGCTGGCGTTAGATCTGTACGCGCTGACAATTCTTGAACGGTCGCACCCACCTGGACGAAACTCTGGGTGATTTCAGTGAAACTGTTTGCGTAAGCACCAAAGGGTTTCCCGCAGCCTTTGATGACGTCTACGGCCATTGTTACCGCTTCGGGGGTAGCGCAATTGACAAGCAAGGCGTCCGCTCGGTCGATGCGGTCCATCACGTGTTCGAGAGGCTCTCCCGAGCGTAACTTCGTGCCGTCATAGTCATCGACGGACACGCTGAGCCAAATGGGCTTTTCATGCCCGGTTGCGCCCTCAAGCGTTGCATCAACGTGGGCCAAGGCAGAGACCGTCTCGATCAGGAAATGATCCACATACGGGGCTTGGATGCGGCAAATCTCAGCAAAGCGGTCTACCGCGTCGTGCGGCAGTGGGCCGGTCTGATAGGATCCGAACAAAGGGCCAATCGCCCCCGCCACACTCCCAACTTCTGCGGCGTCACGAGACGCACACGCAATCTCACACGCGGCACGGTGAAGCGGTTCGAACTGTTCATCAAGCCCGGCGGCGATCAGCCGGTCATGATGGATGGCATAGCTGTTGGTGGTCGCCACCATGGCGCCTGCAGCAAAGAAATCGTCATGCACCGCCCGCACAAGTTCTGGCTCGTCCAAAAGCACTTTGGTCGCCCAAAGAGGCGTTGGTCGAGCCGCACTTCGCGCAATGAGCTCTTGGCCCATGCCGCCATCCAGAATGGTGATCATGATACGTTTCTATGCTGCCGTTGGCGTTGCAGATTTCCTCCGACCCCGCCGTTCGCGCTTGGGACGTGCCACCTCGACATCGGTGCCGTCGCTTTCGGAGGAAAACGCGCCAAGGGCTGTGCTGATCGCCTTTAGGCTTGGACGGGCACCGATCTCCTGCGTGTCGAGCGCCTCTCGCATTTTCTCCAAGTGTGCTGGGGTCGTGCCGCAACAGCCGCCGATAACTTTGGCACCCGCCGCGCGGGCCAAGACCGCATATTCTGCCATCAGCTCTGGTGTTCCATCATAGTGGATTTCGCCATCAATGTATTTCGGGATACCTGCATTGCCCTTCGCGACGATCGGTATCTCGGGGTATGCTTGGTGAAAGCCCAAGACAGTGCGCAGCAAGTCATACGCACCCACCCCGCAATTGGCCCCGAAGGCGACGGGCGGATTGTCGAGGTTTTTGACCAAATCGACCAATTCGGGTGACGTGACACCCATCATTGTGCGACCCGCAGTGTCGAACGTCATGGTCCCGACCCAGGGCATCTCAACACTGGCGAAGGCTTCCGCGGCTGCGCTGTACTCCTCCGGTGCTGATATCGTCTCGAGCCACAGGATGTCCGCCCCGCCGTCCTTGAGGCCACGTGCGGTCTCTTCAAAGATGTCGACCGCTTCTGCGTGGCTGAGCGCGCCTACGGGTTCCATGATCTCGCCGGTTGGCCCAACCGAGCCTGCGACGACCACAGGACGCCCTGCGGCGTCAGCAATCTCGCGCCCGAGCTCCGCGGACCGTTTGGACAGTTCATAGGCGCGATCACCTGCATCATGCAGCTTGAGACGAGAGCGGTTCGCGCCAAACGAATTGGTGAGGAAGAGGTCCGACCCAGCCTCGACCGCGCCAGGATAGAGCGCACGGATGTTGTCAGGCTTGGTGTCGTTCCACAGCTCTGGACAATCGCCAGATTCCAGACCCATGTTGAACAGATTGGTACCGGTGGCCCCGTCGGCCATGAGCCAATCGCGCTCATTCAAGAATTCGATAAAGTCCATCACAATGGCGCCCTTGCTCAAACCATTACCATTTTGCGTTCGCACGCCAAGCGAGATGAATCAATTTCAATTTCCTCATGAGGAACATGAGGTGCATGTGGCTTTTTCAGGGTTCAGGTTTGAGCCGTGAGCGCCTCAGAAAAGCGCATTGGCTGGCCGGTACTGGGCGTCACAAGTTCGCCGTCCCACATGACCTTATGGCCACGAACAATCGTACCCACTGGCCAGCCGGTGACCGTGACACCATCGTAGGGCGTCCACCCCGCGCGGGATGCAATCCAATCATTGGTAATGGTCTCGCGCCGCTTCATGTCCACAATTGTGAGATCAGCATCGTAGCCAACCGCGATGCGGCCCTTTCCAACAATTCCAAACAGGCGGTTGGGCCCATGACTTGTCATATCGACAAATCTTTCCAAGCTCAGCCTGCCTTCGTTTACGTGGTTTAACATGGTCGGCACGAGGGTCTGAACACCCGTCATGCCAGAATGGCTGTCTGGATAGGCATGTTCTTTTTCCTCGCGGGTGTGCGGTGCGTGATCCGATCCCAGGATATCCGCGACGCCATTCGCCACACCTGCCCAAATCTGATCCTGGTGTGACTCGTCGCGTACGGGCGGGTTCATTTGGGCATAAGTCCCAAGACGCGCGTAGGCAGTATCATCGAGGGTGAGGTGATGGGGCGTGACTTCGACGCTGGCGACGTCTTTATGGTCCGCAAGAAAGGCGATCTCTTCCCCGGTTGAAATGTGCAAAACGTGAATCCGCTTACCGGTCTTGTGTGCCAATGCGACAAGACGTTTGGTGCAGTTCAGCGCGACCTCGGGCGAGCGCCAGACAGGATGGCTTGATGGATCGCTTGGGACACGAAGGTCCTTGCGCTCTTCCAGCATGTATTCATCTTCGCTGTGGAACGCTGCACGACGGGTGATCGCCCTCAGAATCGCCTCAACACCGTCATCGTCTTGGACCAAAAGTGCCCCTGTCGAGGATCCCATAAAGACCTTTACTCCGGCACACCCCGGCAGTTTTTCCAGGAAAGGAAGCTCCGAGACGTTCGCGTGGGTTCCACCCACATAGAAAGCAAAATCGCAGTGCATGCGGTTTGTTCCCGCCGCAATCTTGGCGTCAAAGGCCTCGCGCGTCGTTGTGAGCGGGTTCGTGTTGGGCATCTCAAACACACCTGTCACACCGCCCATGACCGCCCCGCGTGAGCCGGTTTCAAGGTCTTCTTTGTGCGTCAAACCCGGCTCGCGGAAATGAACCTGTGTATCGATAACGCCCGGAAGAATGTGCAGGCCCTTGCAATCCACCACGGTTTTCGATGCTGCGCGCGACAAGTTACCCAAAGCTGTAATATGTCCGTTATCTACCCCAATATCTGTCTCATGGACGCCGTGATGGTTGACGACAGTTCCGCGTCGAAAAATCGTATCAAAGCTATTCATGTGTTTTGGACCCAGAGTTTAGGCATTTGAGCTACAGGAAGAGCACAGACCATGCACCTCAATGACATGTCGCTGTGGCATGAACCCCGTTTCTTCAACGAAGCCAGAGAGGTTTTCGACAAGGCGCGGGGCGGTGCGTTCTTCGACAGTTCCGCATCCGTCACAGATGGACAGCACAGCCAATTTGTGAGTGCCATCGCATTGGCAAGCGATGTAGGCCTTGAGGGATTCGACCCGATGAACGCGACCGGTCTTGGTAAGTGCAGCCAGCGCATTGTAAACCGTCGGTGGCGCGATTTTTGGATGTGACGCCTGCAACCGATGCAGCACGTCGTAGGCGGACATGGCACCATCAGCCTCTCGCAGCACGGCGAGTATCTCTGCCCGCATTTGTTCACCGCGTTTTGTCATGGAACACCTCGCTTCATTTCATGCGCGGGTTGTCGACAGGCGGCACAGGATCGAACCCTGACCCGCCCCATGGATTACAGCGTGCCAGACGGTGAAGCGTCAACCAAAGCCCACGGACGGGCCCATGGGTTTCCAGGGCTTCGATCGCATAGACAGAACAGCTTGGTTGAAAGCGGCAAGAATGCCCAATCCAAGGCGACAGGATCAACCGATAGCCACGGATTGGAAGGATAAGGAGCCGCACAAAGAAAGCCCTCATGCGCGCATCCTCCAACGGCTCTCGCGGCCAGAGTCTTCAACTTCTACGCCCATCTCTAGTAGTTGATCGCGCAATTCGTCGGCACGCGACCAATCGCGATCAAAGCGCGCTTGCGCCCGCTGAGCAACCAGCGCTTCGATGTGATCGACCTCGCCAGCGCCCGCATGCGCCCAAGCAATTGGATCCTGCTGAAGGAGACCAAGGAAACTGCCCGCCTCGCGCAGGCCTGCCGCGATCTGGGCGCGGCGGCTTGGGTCGGCTTCAGAATGCACTTGTGCGGCAAGTGCATGCAGCGCGGCGAAGGCAGCCGGCGTGTTCAAGTCATCATCAAGCGCGGTCAGCACAGGGGCCATATCATCCGGCGATGGCTCTGCCGCCGGCTGATCGCGCAGCGTGCCGTAGAGCCGGTTCAGCGCCGAGCGCGCGGCCTTTGGTGTCTCTGGCGTCCAGTCGAGCGGTTGGCGATAGTGTGCGGATAGGAGCGCATAGCGGATCGCCTCGCCGGGAGCTTCCTTCAAGAGATCGCGCACCAAGAGAACATTGCCGAGCGACTTGGACATCTTCGCCCCTGACACGGTCACATGGCCATTGTGGACCCAGAACCGTGCCTTGGTGCCTTGTGCAATCTCGTTTTCATGATGCGGGAAGCGCAGATCAATGCCGCCGCCGTGGATGTCAATCTGCTCGCCCAAATGCGCGCGGATCATGGCAGAACACTCAATGTGCCAGCCGGGGCGTCCAAAGCCCCACGGGCTCTCCCAGCCGGGTTGGTCGGCGTCGGATGGCTTCCAAAGTACAAAATCGCGCGGGTCCCGCTTCCACGGTGCGACCTCTACCCGCGCCCCCGCAAGCATCTCGTCTGGGTTCGCACCTGAGAGCCTGCCGTAGTCCGGGAAGGCGGGAATGTGATAGAGCACATGACCCTCCGCCGCGTAGGCTTTGCCCTCTGCGATGAGGCCTTCAATCATCTCGATCATTGGCGCGATATGCGCCGTCGCGTGCGGCTCAATGTCCGGTGGGGCGACACCCAGCGCTGCAAGGTCTTCGTGATAGGCCTTCGTGAACTCCGTTGAAATCGCGTCGCAACTCACCGCTCTCGAAGCCGCCGCGGCGATGATCTTGTCGTCCACATCGGTGATGTTGCGGGCATAGGTGAGCTTTGGCACTTGCCTGCGTAGCACCCGCGCCAGAACGTCGAAAACAACTGCCGGTCGTGCATTGCCGATATGCGCGTATGAATACACCGTTGGGCCGCAGACATACATCCGCGCGTGTTCGGGATCACTTGGAACAAACGGCTCAACCTTGCGACCCATGGAATTGAATAACTGCAGCATCTGTCAGAACGGCATCGGGGCGGTTTCGTGGACCATTCCGTCGGCGGTTGTTTCGACTTCCTTTGGCTTCATACGGAGCATGTTCAGGCTGGCGTCAAGGTCGTCCTGGCTCATGTTTCGAGCAATCACGACGACCCGGCTGGTCGCATCTTGCCCGCTCCAGTTTTTCAGCGGAACAGGCGCATCAAAGATGTGTTGCACGCCGTGGAAGACAAAAGGCCAAGGCATGTCATCAACGTGCACAATGCCTTTCATGCGTAAGATGTCGGGACCCTTAAACGCGAGCAGCATGTCGAGCCAAAAGTCGAACGCATTGGCAGAAATTGGCGCTTCGATCTCGATGGAGGCTGAGGTTATGCAATGGTCATGACGCGCTTGAAAGGCTGTGCCATTCGCGGCGTCCTGTGGCGCGCTGCTGTTGCCAATCCAGGCTGCGATGTCCTCTGCCGAGACATCTTCGCGCATCGCCGAAATCCCAAACAAACCGCCGACCGGCACAGCGCCGCGATCTGCAGTAATGGGCTTGGCCCTGCCGTTCAGATCGGCCAGACGGGTTTCAAAAGCAGCGACATCATCCTCCGATACCAAATCTGTTTTCGTGACGACAATACGATCTGCCATGGCAATCTGGCTGACGGCTTCGGAATGGGCGTCCAGCGTTGCGGGGCCAGCCGCAGCATCGGCAAGCGTGACCACGCCGTCCATCCGGAAATAAGGCGCAATCAGATCGTCCATAACCAACGTTTGTAAGATCGGGGCGGGATCTGCGATGCCCGTCGTCTCAATAACGATCCGGTCAAAGCTGAGTTCATTGCGCTTCTTGCGCGCCATGAGCGCGCCGAGGGTCTTTGAGATATCGCCGCGGAACGTGCAGCAGAGACATCCCGACTGCATGAGGATCGTTTCCTCGGTCGACGCTTCGATCAAATCATGGTCAAGGCCAGCCGCGCCGAATTCGTTCACGATCACAGCAATCCGGCCTGCTTCTGGGTCATTGATCAAGTGGTTCAAAACGGTGGTCTTCCCGGCGCCAAGAAAGCCTGTCAGCAAAGTGACCGGGATACGCGTGCCTGTGGTGTCCATGGGCGTGCTCGTCCTCTTTACAATCCTGCGATTCTGCGCGAATAGCATTATGTTATAAAGTAACACTTCACAAGGCGATCCTATGAGCGAAATCGAATTCCAGTCTCGAACGTCCGTTGAACAAGTCGAGGAAAGCACAGACTTCGCCCCCAAATTCGATAGCCATGGGTTGATGCCGTGCATCACTACGGATGCGCAGAGTGGTGAGGTGCTGATGCTGGGCTGGATGAATGACGAAGCCCTGAAGCTCACGATTGAAACTGGGGAAGCGCATTACTTCAGCCGCGCGCGCCAGGTGCTTTGGCACAAGGGCGCGACGTCAGATTTGGTGCAAAAGGTTGTTGAGGCGCGAATTGATGACGACCAAGATGCGGTCTGGCTCAAGGTAGAGGTCGCCGGGTCCGGCGCGTCCTGTCATGTTGGATATCGGTCCTGTTTCTACCGCGCTGTGCCAACAGCTGAAAACGCAGGGCAACCGCTTCAATTTGTGGAAAGCGACAAGACCTTTGATCCCATGAAGGTTTATGGTGATGTCCCGAACCCAACCCAACTCTGATCAAGCATGGATGGAACGCGCATTGGTCTTGGCGCGTGAGGTGCGAGGTCACGTTTGGCCTAACCCACCTGTGGGCTGCGTGATTGTAAAACACGGCGCAGTTGTTTCTGAGGCGGCCACACATCCCGGCGGCCGTCCCCATGCAGAGCGCAAGGCGATTGAGCAAGCCGGTCAAATGGCAGACGGAGCCACGCTCTTTGTGACGCTGGAGCCGTGCTGCCATTGGGGAAGAACGCCGCCGTGTACGGACGCGATCATCGGTGCAGGCATTGCGCGTGTGGTTTGCGCCGTTCAAGATCCCGATCCACGCGTAAATGGCGGCGGATTTGCGACGCTCCAGGAGGCTGGAATTGATGTTGTGGTTGGAGTTTGCAGTGCAGACGCTGAGGCAATGATGTCCGGCTTTTTCCATCGCGTTCATTTTGGCGTGCCAGAGTTGGTTGTTTCGTTGGAAAGCGGAGACGCGATCCCCGACGGGACAGACGCTGTTTTGGTATCAGGCGAGACTAAGGTGGTTCTCACAACCCGTTCCGGAACCATGGAGAGCGACCTCAAAAACCCGCATCATCTGCTCAGGTGGATGGGGAACCTTGGCCTCACCACGGTGGCAATCCCTAAACTCGATAGGTTTTGGCGCGAATTCCAAGCCCATGCGGAGGTCCCTGCGCGTAGTGATGCGGCGCAGATGGCAATGCCTCTCGGCGAAGTAGGCACCTAGCCATGCAGAAGGCACTCATGCACAAGGCCCAAGGCTTTTGGCACACACATCGGGTCAAGCGATTGGTGCGCGAGCAGTTGGGCGGAGGCGTTCAGTGTTTGGTGTCGGTGCGAGAGACGGTATGTACCGATCCGGGATGTGAGGGTCCGGCAACTGAAATTCGGATCGTTTCTCTGGGCTTTCGTGAGATCAGCGCGTTGATTCATAAGCAGGCCTCGGACATCAGACAAAACGACATTCTGACGATTTTTTGAGAACGCTTCCGGTGATGCCTCAAAGCTACAGCGACTTTGACCTCAGGCGCGCCTCTACCGAGGATGCAAAAGCGTGTTCCAAGATTGGTCTGGTCTTACCTGCTTGCGCTTTAGCCTAAATCCCAAGGCATGTTGCCTGCGTTCCGGGTTCTTTCTGATCGGACGGGGCCCAAGAAGAACGCGGATCTGGGCGTGTCTTCCGCCGCGAAAGCGCGGATGACACTATCTCGCGTCTCTAAACGTTCCAGCAGTGCTCGCAGATTTGGCAGCGACGTCACTGCGCCCCGTTCTAGCGGGTCGTGCCTTGGAGCGACCAACGACCAACGCACGCAGCCAGCCAAATAGAAATCACAAACGCTCAAGTTCGCGCCCAGTAACCATGGCCCACCAGTGTCTCTTATTTGGGCATCCAAGATCTCGTAGTGTGACCTCATACGCTTTTTGATGAATGGCCGCACGCTTTCGGCTCGGCTTTCACCAACGTATCGCTCTGTTTAGTATTGGATTTGGGCATCTGCATGCAGTGTGTTCGACAGGAAGTAGAGCGTTTTTAGGAACAAGGCTCGCTGAGCGCGGTCTGAAATAGCTGGAGAAAGTGCTCCCTCTTGCTCTGTCAAATACTGAAGGATCGCACCGGTTTCAGACAGGGTGACACCAGTGCTTTCGTCGGCAAGAACAGGAACCATCCCACGTGGATTTAGCTTTAGGAATTCAGGGCTTTGATGTGCACCTCGATGCATATCAACGACTTCATCTCGGTAAGCTGCGCCTATTTCCTCGAGAGCCATGCGGATGACATGGCTCGCGCAATCAGGAAAGGAAAACAGAACATAGCTCATAAATTTGGATAGCGTCTCGTGTGTTGTCCCGACGGCGGTTTCGTAAACCGGTTCAAAGGCGGCTAAGCAGCGGCGGCGACGCCTTTCTGCATCATCAAGCCAGCCAGTTCGTCGATATCCTCATGCGTCATCGGACATGCAGAGTTTTGCGCCATGCCGATATTCGCGTCGTTCTTCATTTCGACGGCCAATTCCGTTTTGGAAACACCGGCGCATTCCGCGGGCAACTCAGGCGCAATCCCGCACGCACGCATCAACGCCGACATCCGACCAGGCAGCGCGTCAGCCGTTTCCTCACCCGCCATTGCCCTAGAGGCCATTGCATAGTTCGACGCCCCCTCGGGCCGGGCAGTGAGCCATGGCAGGCTTGCTTCCAGCGCAAGGCCTGTCGCCAACCCGTGATGGATACGAACAATCGAGCCAAGGGCGTGGCTGATATTGTGACCTATATGCGTGTTGCAATTGTGCAAAGCCAGTCCGGCGACCAAGCTTGCCCAAAGAACACGACCCCGTGCTTCGAGATTAGAGCCGTCGTCCACGACCTTTGGAAGATCATCGGTCAAAATACGCAGCGCTTCGAGCCCGTAAAGCTGGCCAGCTGGGCTGGTGGTGCGAGACGTCGCGCCTTCAAGTGCGTGCGCGACGGCGTCAATTCCAGTCCATGCCGTAATGTGGGGCGGTAAACTGAGGGTCAACTGTGGGTCTAGTACTGCCTGAGAGAACATCAACTCCTCCCCCCAGAACCAGATCTTGGAACCATCTGCCCTTGAAATAACCGACGTTCGCGTAACCTCAGACCCGGTCCCTGCCGTGGTCGGAATAGCGATCGAAGGAATGGCGTTTCCCGGCAAAGGTTGCGCCGCCAGCGCAAAGGTTTCTGCGCGTTGGCCCGATCGCGCAATGGCTGCTGTAAGCTTGGCGGCGTCCATCGCGGCGCCCCCGCCCATTCCCACGATCACGGCTGCGTCTAGCGCACGCGCCTGCTCGCACAGATCGTTCACAAGCGCTTCTTTTGGCTCGCCCGAGACAGTCGCAGCAACCTCAAACGACTTTCCCTTTGAGCCAAGTACTTGAGCCAGTTGATCGGTGACGCCAAGGTCAGCAAGAACCGCATCCGCAATGACAAGTACCGGCCCTTGCCCCAAACGCGCCGCTATTTCTGGCACATTGGACATGCGCCCGTTGCCAAACGCGACCGGAGGAACATGCCCCATATTGAATTTCTGCATACTTCCCTCTTGTGAAAACTCTGGCGGGGCGAACTCACGCCTCATACTTGTGCTCAACACATCAGACGGCCTAGGCGGGATCAGTGCTGGAACCGACGTAATTTGTCCAAACCACGCAAGTCCGCAAAATACCAAGCCGGGCGGATCTGTTGTTAGACGGGCTCAGCGACCTTCAGCGAAGCGCCCTCGGCCATGGCTCCAAGCTTTGCATAAGCAATCTCGGGGTCTACCGCGCCGTACCCTGCAAAGGTTCCAAACCCGCAGTCGCTACAAGCAATTACACGATCTTCGCCAACGATATCAGTGAAACGGGCCAACCGATCCGCGACAAGCTCGGGGTGCTCGACGAAGTTAGTCGTCGTGTCGATAACACCTGGCAGTAGAACTTTGTCTTCCGGTATCTCGTCCTTGCGGGCGCGGAAAACCTTCCACTCGTGACCATGGCGCGGATTGGCATTCTCAAATGAGAGATACTTGGCGTCGATGGACATCAACGTGCTGAACACTTTGTCCATCGCAAGGTCCAACACATGCGGGCCTTCATAGTTCCCCCAACAGGCGTGTACGCGGACCTTTTCGCGTGGGACATCGCGCAACGCATGGTTCATCACCTCGACGTTCACCTTGGCAATCTTGATGAATTCATCATCGGAGAGCTCCGAGAAGAGCATCTGCCTGGAGAGAGCTAGGTCTGGGCAATCTAGTTGGACATCCAATCCTGCGGCCACAATCGTTTCGTATTCGGCCTTCAAGGCGTCGGCCAACGCTTCAAGATACGCCTCGCGAGACGGGTAATGTTGGTTGGGCAAAAACAATGCGACCACGCCAGGAGAAGCCGCATTCATGAACCCACGCTTAACGCCATGTTTCTCCATGGCAGCCTTGAGGTTTGCGATGTCCTTATTTAGGTCGTCATGCCCCATAGACATGATCTCACCTGTGCATTGCGGGCGAGAATAGGTGGCCGTACCACCGCTCTTTGAAAGCCGTTCCATATAGCTGGGGAAGAGCTTGAGATCTGCGGGCGCATTGCGCGGGCTGTCCCCGGAAAACCCTGTGTAACGATCTTTGACGTAGGTTGAGTACGAGATCTTCGAAGCTTCGCCGTCACTGACAATGTCGACGCCAGCCTCGACTTGGCGGCGCACGTTTTCATCGACCGCCTTGGTCATCGTCGCATCAAACTGCGCTTGGTCGTATGTTTCTCCGCGCTCTCTAGCGAACAAGAAATCCACGACTTCTTGAGTTCGTGGAAGTGACCCGACGTGCGTGGTGAGAAGTGGCATAGATTTGGTGCTTCCTTTTTACTTGAATTGGGCAAAGCGAATGACTGATACAGCCTCGAGCTTGGTCTGATTATTTCAATACGTAGATCGCTTTGCAAAGCACAATCGGTGAATTCTTTGAAGGCGTGTTTAGCATAGCAGTAAGAAAGGTGGTACAAGCGCATACGGACGCTGCGCGAGCGAAGGGCTAAAGTGCAAGGTCGGGTTTGTCTCGCATTGGCGCCGTTTAACCAAGTTGCGGCGATCGGCAGCTACGAGCCCAAAATGACCGATACGGCGCTACACCGCGATGACGGCCCCGAGCCCTTAGTTCCAAATGCTGCACGCGAAACGAATGTCCGCTTGCCAACGACTCTCGAAGGACTTCTGGCCTAACGCCGACCCAAAAGCCACACGAAGAACACTCCACCTATTAGCCCAGTGACGATGCCAATTGGCATATCCTCGGGTGCCATAATCGTCCGTGCAGCTATGTCTGCCCAGAGAAGGAAGATTGCGCCGATCAAAGCGGATGCTGGCAGTACTCGTGTATAGTCGCCCCCTACGATCATCCGCGCGATATGCGGGACCATCAATCCGACAAAGCCGATGATGCCGGAGAAAGCGACCATGACACCGGTGATTATTGCACCAACCACAAATACGAGCAGACGGAATCGAGCAACTGGGATGCCGAGCGTCGAAGCCGTTTCGTCACCGACCGTCATCGCGTTGAGTTCGGCGGTCCGGCTCATCAGCCATGCGCCGCACAAGATCAAGATCGACAGCGGATAGACCAAGTGGTCCCATTGCGCCAACCCCAGACCGCCCAACATCCAGAACACTACAATGTGCGATGCGTGAGGCTCGCCCAGGAATATCAGACCGTTCGCCCCCGCCATGATGATGAAGGAGACAGCGACCCCTGCGAGTACCAAGCGGTCAGCGCTTGCGGCGTCAGTGAGCCGAGATACCCCCAGTACAATGAAAGTCGCCACCAGCGCGCCAGCGAAGGCCAAAAGCGGTACAGTCAACAGTCCAAGGAAAAGTCCCGAATGCAAAAGGGCGAAGATCGCTCCGAACGCCCCTCCGGAAGAAATCCCGAGCAGGTGCGGATCTGCGAGTTGATTTCGTGTCACTGCTTGCAGGCTCGCACCAACGACAGCGAGACCAGCACCAACAAGGATGGCGAGCAATGCCCTCGGAAAGCGAATATCCCAGACAATAGCCTCACGACCCTTGCTCCAGGTCGGTTCAAAAAGACTAGGAGAGAGCTTGTTTGCCAGAACGCCCCACACAGTGCCAGTCGGAACAGAGACCGCTCCAACCGACACGGCGATGGAAAGAGAGGCAAGAAGGGCAACCAGCCCACCCACTGCGAGGACTACGTGCCGCCCCACCATAAAGCGACGCAGCCGGAGGGCGACAACGCTCATGGATCATTCAGCCCAGAATGCTTCGGCCAAGGTCTTGACCGCTTGGATGTTGCGCGGACCTGGTGTGGCCTCGACGTATTCAAGAGTGACGAAGCGTTCGTTCTTGACCGCTTCCATATCTGCGAAGGCCGGGTTTGACATCATGAACGCGCGCTTTTGTTCGGCGGTTACGTTGCCGTAGTTGACGATGACGATAATCTCCGGGTTCTGCTCCACCACTTCTTCCCAGGTGACGGTGCCCCAGCTTTTCTCAAAGCCGTTCATCACGTTTGTACCGCCCGCAGCTTCAATAAGGGCGGTTGGCATCGCGTAGAGACCTGCCGTGAAGGGCTTGTCTTCACCGCTGTCGTAGACAAAAACACGTGGCGGCTCTCCAGTTTCTAAGTCGCCTTTAAACGCTGCGAGTTCGGTCTTATACCCTTCGACCAATTCCTCAGCTTTTTCTTCCACGCCGAAGATTTTCCCGAGGTTTATTAGGTCGGCGTACATGTCGTCCATGCTTGCGCGACCTTTCTCCATGATATGGGTGCAACTCTCAGTCAGCTCATAGACCTGAACGCCAAAGGGCTCCAAGGTCTCTGGTGTGACGTCCCCGCCGACCTTCATCCCGTAGTTCCAGCCCGCAAAGAAAAAGTCTGCGTCAGCTCCGACGATGACTTCTTTGGACGGGTATTTGGCCGAGAGTTCGGGCAGCTCTTCCACACCCGCTCGCATCTCTTCGTCGAGCGTTTTCCAGCCAGAGATGCCCGTATAGCCGACCATCCGATCATCCAGTCCAAGCACCAACATCATCTCGGTTAGGTTTACGTCATTTGATATCGCCCGCTCAGGCGGCGTCTCGAATGTCACGCTGCGATTGCAGCTTTGAACAGTTGTTTCAGCGAAGGCGAGACCTGCTGTCAGGCTGAGTGCAACGGCTCCGAGCGCGATGTTTTTCATCTCGTGATTCCTTAGTCCTAAAGGTGGAATGTCATGTGTTTGGTATTGCTGGGCGCGAGGTGTTCCTGCCGGGCTGTGACGCAGAAAGCGCCAGAGAGCGTATCTTCTGTGAAGACGGTATCTGGTGGTCCAAAGCCAAGTGGATGTCCCCCTTGCAACAGCAGTACGTCGTCGCACACCTCGGCGGCCATATTCAGATCATGCAGAGATGTGACGATGGTGAGAGGCAGGCCTTTGATTAGCGCCAGGATTTCCAGCTGATGGCGGATATCCAAGTGATTGGTCGGTTCATCCAAGATGAGGAGCTTCGGTTGTTGCGCCAAGGCGCGCGCGACCATAACCCGCTGCCGTTCGCCGCCCGACAATGTTCCGAGATGCCGTTCTGCGAACCCGCCAAGGTCCAGCTGATCCAAGGCGTTTACCACGACCTCCGCATCATTTTGACCAGAGGTACCACCAAACCCTTTGCGGTGTGGTGTGCGGCCGAGAGCGACGATCTCTCCGACAGTCAGCGCAAAGTCCGTTGGCTGCTCTTGCAAAACAGCCGCAACCTTTTGTGCCACCTCTTTTGCCGATGCTGACCAGATATCGGTGTGATCAATTTCAACGCAGCCGGTCACTGGCCTGTTGTAGCGATAGAGCAATCTCAGAAGCGTTGATTTCCCTGCGCCATTAGGGCCGACGACGCCAAGCACGCGTCCGGGTGCGAGGTCGAAACTAACCGGATGAAGTATTATCTTATTGCTTTTGGCAGCCCGCCAACTCGCTTTCTTTACCGAGAGATGCGCTGCCGCCGTTTCCCTTACTTGCTGAGAGCTGAACCGGTCGAGGGCGTCAACTGTATCCTTCATGTCTCAACCAATTCCAGATCGTGTATGAGGGACAATTGGCTGCCAACGGGCGGGAGCCGACCGAGAATGCTCGATTGAAGTTCTTCAGGGCGTTCCTTGCGTTCGAGAAAACCCTCGGGCGCATCGGAATACAGGGACACAAGATCGAAAAGCGCCTCAACATGTCTTTCGTTGTTGGGGTCGAGATCACCAAATACGTAAGTGAACCGCTGCTCACCTGTCAGCGATACGATGCAAGGTCGCTTGCACTGGCTCATGCAGTGCACGCCGCGAAGTTGCATCTCCGGCCAGCCACGCTCCTTCCGTTTTACCGCAATGCGTCTTGCCAAGCGCGCGCCGCCCCGTGTGCCATTTACACTCTCACGGCCGTCGCGACACGTCATGCAGATCGACAAAACCGGATTCGCTGTACTCACGTCCCAAATGCCTCCCAGAATGTAACGTTGCAACATTGCGTCTAGTAACTGTGCTTGTTACGTTTCGTCAAGGGCAAGAATTTTGGGAGGCTATGCTATGGATAATTGCTCAAAGCGCATCACTCATGCGGATCGTGTGTTCAAGTATCTGCGGTCGCAGGATCGCCCGGTATCTGCCTACGACATTCTGGAAGGGCTCCGAGACGACGGCGTGACAGCTTCAACAACGGTTTATCGTGCTTTGGAGAAGCTCCTGGAAGCAGGGAAAGTCCACCGCATCGAGTCGCTCAATGCATGGACTGTTTGCTGTGGCGGACACGATGGAAAGACACCGGTTTTTGCCATCTGCGATGACTGCGGAACCGTAGCCGAGTATGTCGATGACGACTTCGCAGACAGCATCGCAGGTCTATCTAAGCGAACAGGTTTCGCACCCAATCATTCAGTTTTGGAACTCCACGGCCGCTGCAGCGACTGCGGCGCAACCGTATCACCTCATTGAAAGGACACCCCATGGACCAAGCTGCTCAGGTTCCCGTCACCGTTCTCACAGGCTTCCTTGGAGCCGGAAAGACCACGCTCCTCAACCGTATTTTGACGGAACGGCACGGCAAGAAGTACGCCGTGATCGTGAATGAATTTGGCGAGGAAGGCATCGACAACGATCTTGTGGTGGATGCCGACGAAGAAGTCTTCGAGATGAACAATGGATGCATTTGCTGCACGGTGCGTGGGGACCTCATCCGTATTTTGGGCGGCCTCATGAAGCGGGCAGACAAGTTCGATGCGATCATCGTTGAAACGACCGGTCTGGCTGATCCGGCTCCAGTTGCACAGACCTTCTTCGTTGATCAGGACGTTGCCGACCGTACAAAGCTCGATGCAATAGTGACCGTCGCAGATGCAGTCCACCTCAGCGATCAACTGGGCGAGCACCACGAGGCTGAAGAACAGATCGCGTTCGCGGACATCGTGCTTTTAAACAAGACAGACCTTGTTGAAGCTGAGGGCTTGGGCCGCGTCGAATACCGTATCCGCAAGATCAACCCCTACGCCAAGATTATCCGTACAGAGCATTGCGGCGCTGATCTGGAAGAGGTGATCGGGCTCAACGCCTTTAGTCTTGAGCGCGTTCTGGAGGTCGAACCGGACTTCCTTACATCAGATCACGACCATGAGCACGACGACGATGTAAAAAGCATCTCGCTGACATCAGACGTGCCGCTTGATCTCGAAAAGTTTCAGACGTGGTTCGGGCAGCTTCTACAGACGCGCGGGCAAGACATTCTGCGTTCCAAGGGTATCCTAGAATTCAAAGGAGAGGATGATCGCTTTGTGTTCCAGGGCGTACACATGCTGATGGATGGCTCGCCCATGGGTGCCTGGCCAGAAGGGGCACGTCAGTCGCGCATCGTCTTTATCGGCCGCGACCTTGATACCATGAGCCTTGAGGAAGGCTTCAACGCGTGTCAAGCAGCATGATGGCTGAAGCCGTTCGAACCAACCCAAGACGCGATGGCTTCGCTTCTACGCAATTAGAGCGGGAAGGTCTGAGCCTCGACATTGGTGCGCCTGTAACCGGCGCGGTTGTCATGGGTTCGTGCATCGCGGCTGGATTGGGTGACGGTACAATACTCATCTTCGAACCGGAGAGCCCACCCAAGGTAGTAGAAGCGCATCACGGTGCTGTCCTGTGCATCACCGCTGATCCAAAGACAGCCTCCATCTTCACCGGCGGCGATGATGGGCGGTTCCTTCGAACTACATTGGACGGCACAGTCAACGAAATAGCGAGCTTTGGGGGCCGTTGGGTGGACTGCGTGGCGGCAGGACCGAAATTGATTGCTTGCTCTTCGGGCAAGACTGCAACGGTTTGGACCGAAGGCGAGACACAACCTCGTTCCTTCGAACATCCAAGTACCGTCGGCGGATTGGCTTTCGATCCTAAAGGGCGTCGTTTGGCCGTTGGCCACTATGGAGGTGCCACGGTTTGGGAAAGGGGCAGTCGTCGCTGGAAATCGACCAGTCTCAAATGGAAGGGTTCACATGGGGCGGTGACTTTTAGCCCCGATGGAAAATGCGTTGTCACTTCAATGCAAGAGAATGCGATGCACGGATGGCGTTTGCGCGACAAGGCTGACATGCGGATGTCCGGGTATCCGGCGAAGGTGAAAGACTTCATATGGATGGGTAGCGCCCCGTTCTTGGCGACTTCTGGCGCAGACGAAGCAGTCTGTTGGCCGTTCGACGGCAAAGATGGTCCAATGGGCCGTTCGCCAGCAACTTGTTGCTATGGAGGTAAGCAAGTCTGCACCGCTGTCGCCGGGATGCTAGGCCATGATGCGCTACTCGCAGGTTTTGCCGACGGGGCGGTGTTGGCCGGTCGGGCATCTGAAGACGCCGAAGACTTTGTTGTGAAGGGGTCCAGCGGCTCTCCCATTGCGGCGCTCGCCATTACTTCGGACGCGTGGCTTTTTGTCGGCGAGGAGTCTGGCCGTATTCTCTGGGTGCGCCTTGGCGGGGGCGAAAAATGAAGAACATGTTTGCGCCGCGCGGACGTTCGTCAGGGCGTGCTGCCGAAATCAAAGTCTGGGTAAGTGAACATCTCGGCCTGGGTGAAAACGACCTTGTGTCTGTAGCAGAACTCACATGTCACGAGCCGTGCTGCCCACCGGTTGAAACCGTCGTGACTGTGCATCGCGATGACGGTGACCGAGGGTCTTGGAAAGTCCACAAGCCCATGTCGGAAGTCTGCGAACCTGACATAATCGACGCTTTATTTAGTGCGAAAGCCTAGTTTCAATCATTTGGTTCAAACTAATTCGGCCGGAAAATTCGACGGCAGCGATCAAAGAGAACAGGCCATACTAAACCGGACTCGCCACGTTTGTTGATCTACCACTTTCAAACAATAAGTTCAGTTCCATGAAAAAGCGGAAAAGCCCCTGCATCGATGTTTGTGAGTTTACAGGCCCTAGTGGCTGGTGTGTTGGCTGCGGTCGCACGCGGGAGGAATGCGCAAAATGGAAGAAATTGAAGCCCTACGAAGCGAAGATCATTGAGAAGGAACTCATTCGTCGCATGTCGAAGATAACCCAAAGCACCGCCTAAGGCGATCTATCGCGATTGGAGTGGGTTCGGAATGTCTCCTTCTGAGGTGTAAGCGGACCTTCCGCAGCTTGAATGCAATGGCAGCAATGTCCCGTCCTTTCCCGTTCGATGACAATTGGCGGCTGCACCTGCGGCGAAGGGCGGCTTTTCCAAGTGCGCGTGCGGCACGAAACCTGTGCAAAGCCCTAAAATCCGACGATTTTGCAAATTCTGCTTTCTGCGCATTGCCGACATTGGGACATCGCGCAGCATCGGCCAAAGTGGGCTTATTCCGTTGAAAAACTCTTCCTTGATCGGCTCCCAATTCGCTGATTCAATTCCTTTAGGGATTGGGGGATTTTGCGATGATGGGACCGAAGCAGGAAGCGCAGGCGGCATTGTTCTACGAGTTCTCGCTGGAAGACCATGTCCCGCAAGACCACCTGCTGCGCTCGATAGATCGGTTTGTCGATCTTAGCGATATCCGCCTTTATCTTGCAGACTTTTATAGTCACACGGGTCGTCCTTCGGTCGATCCGGAGCTACTGATCCGCATGCTTTTGGTGGGCTATTGTTTTGGCATTCGGTCTGAACGGCGGCTCTGTGAAGAAGTACATTTGAACCTTGCGTATCGCTGGTTTTGCCGCCTTGACCTGTCCACTCCGGTCCCCAACCATTCGACGTTCTCCAAGAACCGGCATGGTCGGTTCCGTGAGAGCGAGCTGTTGCGCCATCTGTTCGAGACAACTGTCGCCCGCTGCATCACGGAAGGTCTCGTAAGTGGTCAGCGCCTGGTCATTGATGCCAGTCTGATAGAGGCGGATGCCAACAAGCAGAACTCAACGCCTAAGGAAGATTGGAACGCATCAAACGTCGATCCGACTGATGCGCCCCGTGCTGTGCGGGAATATCTCGACACACTGGATCAAGCTGCCTTCGGTGCCGCGAGCAAGGTACAACCGAAGTTCACATCCCATTCTGATCCAGCAAGTCAGTGGACAGCCGCCCGTAAAGGACCCGCTTTCTTTAGCTATTCCGACAACTACCTGATCGACACGGATCACGGTGTGATTGTGGATGTCGAGGCCACCCGCTCAATCCGGCAGGCTGAGGTCGGATCAACAAAAACGATGCTGAAGCGAGTGAAAGCCAAGTTTGACCTGCATCCTGAACGTCTGATCGCGGACACAGCCTACGGCACCGCACCGATGCTGGGCTGGTTGGTCGACCGCAAGATAGCCCCGCATATTCCTGTGTTCGACAAGTCAGGGCGCAACGATGGCACCTGGACCCGCGCCGACTTCGAGTGGGATGCTGAAAACAATCAATACATCTGCCCGGAGGGCCACGCTCTGAAGCAGTTCCGACGAAATTATTCGGACCCGACCCGTGGCCCGACCGGAAAGGGCACCGCACGATATCGCGCATTGAAGCTGACCTGCCAAGCATGCCCATCTAAAGCGAAATGCTGTCCGAATGCAGACGCGCGCAAGATTACGCGCGAGGAACACGAGGACGCCCGCCAGGTTGCCCGCGATATCGCCAAGACCCCACAATACGACATCTCGATGAAGCTCAGAAAGAAAGTGGAAATGCTCTTCGCGCACCTCAAACGCATACTCGGGCTGGGGCGGCTGCGATTACGAGGTCCATGCGGCGCAAACGACGAATTCCTCCTCGCCGCCACCGCCCAAAACCTCAGAAAACTGGCCAAAATCTTTCCTGCACCGCAGAAAGCGCGAAAAGCCTGACCAGAAAGGCACTCGCGCGCAGACCAAAGCACCGATTTCTGCGGCAGCAATACGTTGTTTTTCAACAGAATCGGCGGAAACCGGACTTTCGCTGCGCTCGGCGTCAATTGCAGCAACACAAAAAACGGGCTTTAAAAAGTTTTGCTTTGGCCCAAAGCGGACCACTCTGCTCGCCGAAGCGCAGTTCAGATAACTGAACGTTGTTGATCAGACGAGCCTCCTACACGTAAAAAAAAATTTCCGATGGACATCGCGCATTAGTTGATAGGTTCTGTTGGCGCATCCTGGTGTAGTCATTTTGCTTGAAACAAGGGGTTCAATTGATACGAGATATCAAAGGGCCTTCAGGTTCTTTTCACTAAGCTCTCGCTGAGACGTAAAAGATCAGTCTGCTATGGGCGCTTCAACCGCCAAACGAGCCACTTCGAGACCCAAATCCACTGCGGGATGCTACTGTTGTGCGAGTTTGGATTCTTGGCGGTGCTATTACAACTTTGGGATTGTAGCGGGCGATGTTTGTCCGCGTGGTGCCGTAGCGTCCATTGTCCATATAGCGCACAAACCCACCGCCGGTTGTGTAGTACCGTCGACGATCCTTTTCACGATACACCGGACGCACAAGATTGGAGACAACCTGACCCGCAATTGCTCCAGTTACGAGGTACCCCAGTGGCGACGGGGAGTAGTAGACAGGGGATGCGGACGACACTGCGGAGCATTCCGACCGGCCGTGCTCTGATTCACAGAGGCTCATCGAATTATATCTGGGTGCGGTTGCATCATGGATGCGCAGACCTTCGGTCAATAGTGGCGCACAATCGAGATCCGGCACAAACTCCGAGGACACGCATTCCGCCTCAGATTTGTACAGTTCACCTTCGGTATCTACCTCTTCTTCACAAGCCGCCAGAGCCAACGTTGCCGAAGCCATTGTCAATAATTTCACCGAGCGAGAGCGTTTCATGGCTAAATTCTCTTTGTTTTCAATCAGTAGGTCATGCAGGCTGCGTTGAGCAATCCAACAGTGACAGAAAGACCAGCCAACTTGATGCTGACAGCGATTTCACCTTTGCTTATCCGCTCCGAAACCAAGGGATAGAAACGTCGGAAAACCAGAAACACCAAAAGCTGAGCCATGCCAGCGACGAGCCCCCACACAATGAAGTCCACCAAATTGACAGAGTTTGCCGCTGCGCTGGCCAATGGAATTGAGAAGCCCACAAAGGCGGCGCTCAGCACCACAGATGCAGCGGCATTGTTGTCTTTGATAAGGGCAATCTCGTCGTTGGGTGTGAGCCGCATGTAGATGGACATAAAGAGCATCAGAAGGAACAGAGCAGTCCCAAAATACATCAAGAAAGGCACAAGACCTGAAAGTGTTGCAATGATTATTGTCATCTCGGTTTCCTTATTAAGTCAATAGTGCGTGCTGGGGGATGGCACGGCCAATTAGGAAAGACGCAGCGCGTTCGCCGTCCTCGGGCTCCTCAAGGTTGACCAAAAGCATCTCATCTGTGCCGTCACTCAGTCCCCGCCCGAAAAGCATCGCTGTTTGATAGATTTTGTTGCTTGTCTCAGCACCGTCGGTGTCATGAATGTCTTCGATGTAGCCCATTGGTGCTTCGTCTTCTGGCGTGTGATCAAACCAGACGCGCGAATATTCAGTCGTTTCTGTTCCAGAAGGCAGAGCAAAGCTGGCCTTGCGTATCGCCGTCTTTAATTTGTTCCAATCTTCATTTTTGGACAGGTACCGAACGTCAAACGCATACCATAGGACGATTTCGTCGATCCGCGTGTCTTTGTGTCCGTCGCCGCCCTGAACCTGCAGCAAAAAACGATCATCATTTGGATAGAACCGATGCAAAAAAGATTGCTCCCCCAAATCAACAATACCTTGAGCAACGATTTGCAAATCGCTCTCAGGGGCAACAAGCAATGCGTCTTCGGGGATCAACTTTCGTTCCACGACATCAACTGTGAAGGTCCGGCCCAAAGTGAGGTTGGCCACCTCGGGAAGGGTTTTGTTGGGCGTTCGATTAAACAGTGATCGAAACATGTGCGCCTCCGAAACCGCCGGCAATTTGTTGCGCGGACAGACGTTTCTGACAGAGATAGAAAAATGCGCTACCTTCCTTTACCAAAGGCGGAAATGGGGCAAATTCGAAGTCGTGACCTCCGTCTTGTGAGACACAGATGAGAGTTGCCTCAGACGCGTCAAGCGCCAATTTTAGTGCGGATGTGTCGGTTTGTTCATTGACCGTGGCTGAATAAATCGTTGCGCCGACGTTGGCTGCAGAAAGCGCTTTGAGTACCTTGCCCGCTCCAGGGTCCTGAGCCGCTCGCACCAAGGCTTCTGAGGCGTTGGAAACAATTGCCTCCAGTCCAGCCAGTTTCGCCGCGCGCCGCGCCGTATCCCGATCGTCAAAGAATGCAGCGATGTGCAGCCTCTCGTTTAGTTCACGTATCGCCAAACACGTGTTGAATGTTTCTGCATCTGACCCGGCATAAACCATGACTTTTTCGGCCTCCGCAATCGCCGCGCGCTTCAGAGATGACAATGCGTCCAGGCGATCAGACTTCACCAATTTGATGCCTTCTGGCAGATCCACGTCGGAGTTCTTTGTCAGCAACACGATGTCCTTGTCGCCGTCTTGCCCAGCAATCAGGTTTTCGATCATGACGGGTGTGTGATCTCGGTGATACCCCACAATAACGGTGGCACCTTTGAGTTTATCGTAGCTCCCAAGTCCATCGGCCATTCGCCTGATCCTTTCTACCATGCCACCGGCAAGCCGCCCAAGAAATGCCGAAAAAACCAACAGTGCTCCGGGGAAGAACCAGAACGCAGCAATCAATCGCCCCGCTTGGGTCTGCGGCGACATATCCCCATACCCCACCGTCGATGCCGTGGTGGCTGCGAAGTAAATGTATGTCGTGAGACTTTCGGTGATTTCCGTTTCGCCAGCAAACCGAAACAAGATCCACGAAATCGCAAAAAAAGCAGCTGTGAACAGGCTAAGAAGCCACCATTTCAAATCAAGCAGCTCGCTGTAAATGCGGGAAATTATTCTTGTAAGTATTGGCACTTTGTACGGTCTGATGTTCTGCTGTTCGGATACTTGTGTCAAAATCATCGACTGTCAAACACTTATAGGTGGTGTTTGGCCTTGAAAGTCCCTTCGCCCGTTCTTACCCATATGACTGGAATAAATGCGTTCCCATATGACTGGAATAAATGCGTTTTGAGGGGCCCCATGAATAACTCAGTAGACTTATGGACAACTCAGTCTTTGGTTGCGGCAATAACTGAGCTGGGGGAGGCTTCAGGACTGTCCTGCACCCCGGTTGAGGGCTCCGACGTGATTGAAGTCACTCACGGATCTGCTGGCGATCTTGTCTTGCATGTAGCCGTCAGCGACACGCAAATTTTGACGTCAGCAATCTTATGGCCGCGCAGCGCGCAGGAGGATCCAGCGGCGTTTGAATCTATGATGCTTAGAACGCATAAGACCCTGCTGCCTCTGTGCGCACTCAGTATTGACGTCGTTGACGGGGAAGACGTCTACGAATTGTTTGGTGCTGTGTCCCGCTCCGCGTCGTTGACAGAAATTCTGGAAGAGTTTTCAGCGATTGCCGAAAGTGCTTTGGAATTGGCGAAAGACATCGGCCCCCGTTCAACCGAAGGAGATACGGTATGAGCATTTGGAAAAAACTGGTCACTGCAGTAAAAGGGGGCGCCAACGAAGCCGCCGAAGCTGTGGTCGATGCCAACCTGATGCGCATTCTGGACCAGGAAATGCGGGAAGCCAAAGACGCAATTTCCAAGGCGAGAGATGAAAAATCCCGCATGGTTGCCAATCGCATGACCAAGGAAAAATCCGTGTCTGAGTTGATGGCCGAAATTGAGCGCCGCACCAACGCCGCAAGAACGGCCAAACAACAAGGCGACGAGCCTCTGGCGGTTGAAATCATCGAGAGCGTTTTGAAACTGCGCGACAAAGCGGAAACCGAACAGGGCCTCGCGGATCAGTATCGGCAGACCGAGGACGGCATGGACGCCGCGCTGAAACAATCTCAATCCCGGATCGAGACTTTACAGCGCAAAATCGAAGCCGCAAAAGCCAATGAGGCCTTGATTGCAGCCCAAAAAGCGGCCGCTGTCGGCACCTCGGCATCCTCTGATCGGATGTCCAATGCCATGGCAAGCCTCGAACGCCTGGAAGAGCGACAGGCCCATCAGCAGGCCATGCTTGCGGCTGCCGACGAAGAGGTGAAGCTGGTGTCCGGGGAAGCGCTGGAAGACAAAATCAAAGCTTTGGAAAATCCAGCACGCAATGACGTGCAAGCTCTATTGGCAAAGCTCTAACCACAAATGGAGCGCGTCGCATTACCGGAACGTCCAGGCTGGAAGGCCCTGGCCGAAAAACTGGGCTTTGGGTTTCACTCAATGTACGGCGCGCCGTATTGGGATGAGAGCCGCGCCTACTGCTTTTCGCTGTCCGAGATCGAGAATGACATCGAAGACCCGACAACCGAGCTTTGGCAGATGTGCCTTGAACTTGTCGCGCATGTCGTAGCGGATTCAGCTCTGATGGAAAGGCTGGCCATTCCTCAGGCTTACCACGCGTGGATCAAAGAGAGTTGGCTGCGAAGCGATCCATCTTTGTATGGCCGGTTTGATTTTCATTATGACGGCACTGGACCGGCGAAGATGTTGGAGTTCAACGCCGACACGCCAACGGCCCTTTATGAAACGGGCTTTTTCCAGTGGGTCTGGCTGGAGCAGCAGATTCAGGCCGGCGTGCTGTCAGACGACACCGATCAGTTCAACTCGGTGCAAGATGCGCTCATTGAGCGGTTGCAGCAGATGTTTGCGCCAGGGTACCGCCTCCACTTTTCGAGCGTAAAAAATCTTGAAGAAGAGCGCGCAACAGTGAGGTATTTGGAAGACTGTGCCAAGCAGGCGGGCTTGGAGCCAAAGTTTGTCGCCATCGAGGACATTGGCATCGATCATCAAGGGCGATTTGCAGATGACGATGACTATGTGATCGACACAATTTTCAAACTTTACCCGTGGGAAGACATGTTACGCGAGCGCTTTGGTCCGGCGCTTCTGACAGCGCCACAGAAATGGCTGGAGCCGCCTTGGAAGGCCATTTTGTCGAACAAGGGAATACTGCCGCTGCTCTGGGAGATGTTCCCGGATCATCCAAACCTTCTCCCCAGCTGGTTTGCCGATGACGTGCCCATATGGGTCAAAGAGACCGCCCACGTTCAGAAGCCTCTGTTTAGCAGGGAAGGCGCCAACATCAGAGTGGTCAGGCCGGGCCGACCGATTTTGGAAACTGAGGGGCAATACGGCGCGGAAGGTAGCATTGTGCAAGCCTATCACCCCCCAGCCCGTTTTGGCGCGGACCACATGATGATTGGGTCTTGGGTGATAGGCGGCAATACCTGTGGACTGTGCATCCGCGAGGACAGTTCCGAAGTAACGCAGGATTTGTCCCGGTTTGTGCCACATTTTATTCAGGCATGACAAACGGCACAATGGTACCATGTCCGCTTTGGGTTGTAGATCGGCCTTTTGACGAGTTTTCGCCAATGTCAGCTTTGGGCCGGAAGCAGAAACTTTTAAAAGGGCGGCGAGCCGATGTTCACGGCGCTTGTCCGGCAAGGCTGGTCGCGCTGTTCCACAGCGCGGTCTCAAAAGATTGCGAATCTGCCAGATCTCATTTTTGTTTTAATTGAGAAGTGAGCCCGAGATTTACATCCTGACGATCGAGTTAATAACGTCACAAATGTAACAATTCGTTGCAGTGAGGGCGCTCGGATCTTAAGTATCCGGCCCCACCTCCGACAACAGATTTTCCTTAACTAATATCTCGATGCGGATCTGTTCCTGCGATTTCAGCACCGAACGACCATCAACACCAGCCCTCAACAATCTTACCGCACTGCGTACCAGATGGCCTGGATTTTGAACAATCAGTGCATCAAGTTCACCAGACATAAGGCCTTTTCGGGTACGGTCGGTCAATTCATGTGCGAGTATTATCGGCTTTGATTGTAGTTTGGTGTCGGACAATCCTGCCAACGGCGCGCGCGCCTCTGAACTCATGATGTAAATTGCGACAATGTCGGCGTTTTTTTTAATAGCCGTAGCAATGACAGATTTTGCGCGCTCTTTATCGCCGTAGGTCTCCATGGATGGCAGGGCCGTAAGGTTCGGGAAATCGGTTGTCAGAACCTCATCAAGCCCGAAGCGGCGTTCAAGACTGTCACGGGCGTTCATGGTTTCGGTGACAATCATTACCTTGCCCTGACGGCCAGTACAAAACCGGCCAATCAGACGCGCGGCGGTGGCTCCCGCTGCCCGGTTATCGATGCCGACAAAGTCTAGGCCGGACATGTCTTGTTGACCGGAAATCAAGTGCACAACCTGTATGCCCCTTTCTTTCAGCCGAATGGCAGCATCGCGAACCTGTGGCGATTCCGGGGCCATAAGGGCGATACCATCGACATCTTCGGGGATGATGGCGTCGAGCGCCCTCGTGATTTCATGCGGGTCGTTTTGAGAAATGCTCTGATAGCGCAGATCCATGCCTTCGGCCTTGAGCGCGGCATCCGCCTCCTCGATATGACTGCTAAGCTCTGATACGAACAGGTCTCCGTGCCTCGGCAGCAGGAAAAGAAAGCGATATTGCTTGCTTTTTGCCAGGTTGGCTGCGGACAGGTTACGCACAAATCCTATCCGTTCGATTGCTTCGTTGACCGCATCCACTGTTTTTTTTCTAACACCGGATCGCCCGTTTAATACGCGATCGACCGATGCCAGGCTGACGCCGGCAGCAACTGCTAAGTCTTTGGTAGTTGGTCGCATTTTCAAAGCATTTCACTCGATCTACGCCACTTGGGGCGAGGTCGACATTGGCCTGAATTTTAATCAAGCGCAACCGTTCTGAGGTACGCGCCTCAAAAAAAGCTTGATCTGAGGTACGTACCTCAAGTACCACTGAGGGCATTCGATGAGTCGCGATCGAAGGCGCTGCGACGAATGAATAGGGAGGACTAAGGAATGAGAAACAACCTGACATGTACGGTTGCGTTGGCTGCACTGACTGCGGGCGCGGGTGTCGCAAGCGCAGAGGACCTGACGCTGTGCTGGGCGGCATGGGATCCCGCCAATGCGTTGATTGAACTAAGCAAAGATTTCGAAGAGAAGTCTGGTCACAAAATGAGCTTTGAGTTTGTGCCCTGGCCCAACTTTGCCGACCGGATGCTGAACGAACTGAACTCCGGCGGCAAGTTGTGCGATCTGATGATTGGCGACAGCCAGTGGATCGGCGGTGGTGCCGAAAACGGACACTACGTTAAACTGAACGATTTCTTCGATGCAGAAGGCATCACTATGGAAGATTTCATCCCGGCCACTGTGACAGGCTATGCGGAATGGCCAAAGAATACGCCGAACTACTGGGCGCTGCCTGCGTTTGGGGATGTGGTGGGCTGGACATACCGCAAAGATTGGTTTGAACGCCCGGAAATTCAGGAGGCTTACAAAGCCAAACACGGGCACGATCTTGCCGTTCCTGAAACGCTAGACGAGCTCAAGAACATAGCCCAGTTTTTCCAGGAGCGGGAAATCGACGGCACAAAGGTTTATGGCGCGGCGATCTATACTGAGCGTGGATCGGAAGGCATCACCATGGGCGTCACCAACGCGCTCTACAACTATGGATTTGAATATGGCAATCCTGAGAGCCCCTACGAGCTTGAAGGTTTTGTAAATTCCGCCGAAGCGGCCGCGGGGCTGGAGTTCTACAAAACCCTCTACGACACAGCGACTCCTCCGGGATCTTCCAACTGGTATATGGGCGAAAACATTGATGCCTATAAATCGGGCCAGGTCGCACTTCAGATGAATTTTGCCTTCATCTGGCCGGGTGTTGAGGCCGATCCCAATGTGGGCGGTGGCAAATCAGGTTATTTCCCCAACCCAGCCGGGCCGAGCGGTCAATTTGCACAGCTTGGCGGACAGGGGATTTCGGTGGTCGCGTATTCTGACAAGCAAGACGCGGCACTGGAATATATCAAGTGGTTTGCGCAGCCCGATATCCAGGCCCGTTGGTGGGAACTGGGAGGCTATTCTGCTCTGAAAGCAGTGGTGGAAGATCCGGGTTTTGCCACCAGTCAGCCCTATGCGCAGACCTTCCTTGACTCGATGGCGATCGTCAAAGATTTCTGGGCGGAACCGACCTATGCCGAACTGTTGCTGGCAATGCAGCAGCGTGTTCATGACTATGTGATTGCCGGAAATGGCACCGCGCAGACAGCTCTGGACGGTCTGGTCAAGGATTGGGTCGAAGTCTTCGAAGACGACGGCAAAATATGAGCAGTGACACGGGGCCGAACCTGTTCGGTACTCATTTCCCGACCGGCGCCAGGCTGGTCGGGAGCATCAAACGACCCATCCGAAATAGCCTCATCTAAGGGAACGCTGTTCCGATGAAGGACCCCAAAATGGTTTACACACCTATCGAGAAGCTCGCCCAGGCGACGCCCCAGCCGATGGCGCAAAAAGTCAGGGGCTTGTCCGACCGGGCGATTGCCTGGATTTTCGTGGCTCCGTCGATCTTTCTGTTGCTGGCGGTAAACATCTTTCCGCTGATCTGGACGATCAGGCTGAGCTTTACAAACTTCAAGGTCAACCGGGCCAACCGCGATATCGAATTTATTGGATTACGCAACTACGAGCGCATTCTGACAGACAGCGACATCTGGATGACGATGCAGGCGACCGCCCATTTCTTGATCTGGACCATCGTGCTGCAGGTGCTGATCGGGTTCGCACTGGCCTACCTGATTAACATGAAATTCAAGGGCAATGATCTGTGGACCACGATTATCGTACTGCCCATGATGCTCAGCCCAGCGGTTGTTGGCAACTTCTGGACCTTTCTGTACCAGCCGCAAATCGGTCTGTTCAACTACGTGGTGACGTTCTTCACTGGCGGGGATCCGTCAAGTTTCTCGATGATCGGGGACGTGCATCTGGCGCCATGGGCCATCGTGATTGCCGACACATGGATGTGGACACCCTTCGTCATGCTGATTTGCCTGGCTGGGCTGCGTTCCATCCCGGATTCAATCTACGAAGCCGCAGAATGTGACCGTGCAAGTAAGTGGCGCCAATTCTGGACCATCACGGTTCCCATGGTGCTACCGTTCCTGATGTTGGCCGTGCTGTTCCGTGGCATCGAAAACTTCAAGATGTTCGATCTTGTGGTGCAACTAACCGGCGGAGGGCCGGGCAACACCACGACCCTCACATCCATAGATCTGAAGCGGGAAGCCTTTGAAAAATGGCGCACAGGGTATTCGTCCGCCTACGCGGTGATCCTGTTTGTGACCGTGTTTGGCCTCGCGTCGATCTATGTCAAAGCTTTGAACAAGGTCAAAGAAAGATGAGCTTTTCTGTTACTGAACCAACCATTCGGACCAAATGGTTCGCGGGGACAGCTGTTATCCTTTACGCCGTGATCACGATCTTGCCGTTGATGTGGATCGTGGCGACCGGGTTCAAATCACCCGCGGACTCGATCGCTTATCCGCCCAAGGTGGTGTTCGAGCCAACTCTGGAAGGATACGTAAACCTTTTCACAACGCGTACGCGACTTGCCGAAGGTGATATGGCGGCTCTGCCACCAGCAGAGACATGGTACGAGAAAATCGTGCGGGATCAGGGGCAGATCATTTCCGGCCCGTCGCGCTATGGCGAACGATTCCTGAACTCTGTCATCATCGGATTCGGCTCGACCGTGCTCTGCATGGTGCTTGGCACGGCTGCTGCCTACGCATTCAGCCGCTTTCGAGTGCCACTTAAGGACGATCTGTTGTTCTTTATCCTGTCGACGCGGATGATGCCGCCTATTGCGGTCGCAATTCCAATTTTCCTGATGTTCCGGCAGCTGGGTCTGAATGACACGCATCTGGGAATGATCCTGCTGTACACAGCGGTGAACCTGTCCTTGTCGGTCTGGCTTCTGAAGGGCTTCATCGACGAGATCCCGGTGGAGTACGAAGAGGCTGCGCTGATCGATGGATACACAAGGTTTCAGGCATTTTACAAAGTCGTGTTGCCGCAGGCGGCCACGGGTATCGCCTCGACCGCGATCTTCTGTCTGATTTTTGCCTGGAATGAATACGCCTTTGCAGTGTTGCTGACATCCGGCACGGCGCAAACCGCGCCACCCTTTATCCCGACAATCATAGGCGTTGGCGGCAAAGACTGGCCGGCTGTCGCTGCCGGGGCCACCATCTTTCTGGTGCCGGTTATGGTTTTCACCATCCTGCTGCGCAAACACTTGCTGCGTGGGATCACTTTTGGGGCGGTACGCAAATGAGACAATTTTTCAATGGCTTGATTGGGCTACGGCGCGGCGCGTGGGAAATACTGGCGTCAACAATGATCGCCGTCGGAGTGGTCATGCTGATGCAACCCTTTCTGCTTGGGTTGTTCACCTATTCCTTCATTGTCACCCTGAGCGGCACGGTGATGTTCATCATCGTCAGCCACTTTCCGGAGTAAACAGATGGCACAAATACGTATCGAAAATGTGCGCAAGGACTTTGGAACTTTCAACGCGGTTCAGTCGTCGACATTCACAATCGAAGATGGCGAGTTCTTCATGCTGCTGGGGCCTTCGGGGTGTGGAAAAACCACCACGCTGCGCATGATGGCCGGGCTTGAATTGCCCACAAGTGGAGAGATCTACATTGATGGGGAAGAGGTGGGTATGAAGCCCGCCAGTCAGCGCGATATTGCTTTTGTCTTTCAGATGTTTGCGCTCTATCCGCATATGAATGTCGGTAAAAACATCAGCTACCCGCTCCTGAGCCAGGGCATGTCAAAGGCAGAGGCTAAGAAAAAGGTCGACGAGGTCGCTCAGATCCTTGGCATTTCGGACATCCTCAAGAAGCCAGTTGGTGGGCTTTCTGGCGGGGATCGTCAACGCGTAGCACTTGGGCGCGCGATTGTGCGTAATCCCAAAGCCTTCTTTATGGACGAACCGTTGGGGGCCCTTGACGCCGAGTTTCGCGAGCATATGGCAGAGGAGCTGCGCGCTTTGCATGACCGGATGGGCGCGACCACGGTTTACGTGACCCATGATCAGCTGGAGGCCATGCAAATGGGCGACAAAATTGTGGTGATGAACCACGGCGTTGTCGAGCAATTTGGCGTGCCGCAGGACATCTATGATTGGCCTGCCACGATGTTTGTCGCCAGCTTCATCGGCTCGCCTGCCATGAACTTTCTGGAATTCCACGGCATGGTCGGCAGTGGCGCAACATCGCTGACACTGGGCGATAGCGAGATCAGCATCCCGCAAATGAGATCGGGCGCCACAGGTGATCTGGCCATGGGCATTCGGCCAGAGCACGTTCACCTGAATGACACGAGCACCTATCGGGGTGAGGTCATCGCAACGGAATATCTGGGAACCACCCAGATAGTCACCCTGAACACTCCGAATGGAGAGGTCAAAGCGCGCGTCGCCTCCAGCAAGAAAGTGGCCGTGGGTGAAACAGCCGGATTGGGTTTTGACGAGCGTTCGATTTCAGTTTTTGACAAACAAAGCCAGCGCGCCTTGTTGTCGGCAGGAAATGAAGGAGTATTGCAGCATGGCTGAGGTAGAACTTCGTAACATCAGCAAGAGCTTTGATGGCGTTTTTGCCTTGAACAATGTGTCCATGACGATACCCGATGGGGCCTTCGTGGTTCTGCTGGGACCAACAGGAGCGGGCAAAACCACAACGCTGCGCATGGTGTCTGGTCTGGACAAACCTGACAGAGGCGACGTGCTAGTGAACGGCCACAGCTTGGCGGGTTTGACCCCGGCCCAGCGCAACGTTGCGATGGTTTTTCAGCAATACTCGCTGTACCCGCATCTGACGGTCTATGAAAACCTTGCCTTTCCCCTGCGTTCTCCACTGCTCAAGACCTCAGAGGAAGACATCAAGGTCAAGGTGAGTCGCGTGGCGGAAACACTTCAGATTGCGCACAAGCTAGACAACAAGGCCACGGCCCTGTCCGGTGGCGAAATGCAGCGGGTGTCAATCGGTCGGGCGCTCGTGCGCAGTCCCGAGCTTTACCTTATGGACGAGCCGCTAAGTTCTCTTGACGCCAAGTTGCGCGCGGATTTGCGGATTGAACTTAAAAGCATACAGGCGGATTCCGGCGCGACTGTACTCTATGTCACACATGACCAGATCGAAGCCATGACAATGGCCACACATGTCGGCGTTCTGAACGAAGGCAAGCTGATCCAGTTCGGATCGCCCAGAGAGATTTACGAAGACCCGGTCGATATTTACGCGGCCAGCCGCCTAGGGCAACCGCGCATCAATATCCTGCCCGCAGATCTTTTTGGACATGCCCCAACAGGTGCGACTTCCATTGGACTGCGCCCCGAGCAAATCCATCAGGGCGAAGGTCAGGAAAGTCTGGTCACGCGAGTGGAACATCTGGGCGATCAAACAAGGCTGCACCTGTCACTCAAGGATCATGATCTTACCACAGTTACAGACGCTCACACCCAGCTTGCAGCAGGCGATATCGTTCGCATTTCGCCGCAGAACCCATTTTTCTTCGACGCCGCAGGCGACCGGATTCACTAAGGACAAATCGCATGACACAGTTCATCAACAAAAAAGAAGACATCGTTGCCGAAGCCGTTGACGGGACAATCGCCACCTCTGGCGGGCGGTTAAAGCGACTGGACGGCTATCCGCACATCCGCGTTGTTGTCAGATCAGATTGGGACAAGTCAAAAGTCGCAATCGTCTCGGGCGGTGGGTCCGGGCACGAACCGGCGCATGCCGGCTTTGTCGGCGAAGGTATGTTGACAGCGGCCGTATGTGGCGAGGTTTTTGCCTCGCCTTCCGTCGATGCGGTTCTTGCCGGAATTCTGGCGGTGACGGGCCCGGCGGGGTGTTTGTTAGTTGTCAAAAATTATACTGGCGACAGGCTGAATTTCGGTCTGGCCGCAGAAAGAGCGCGCGCTTTTGGCATCAGGGTCAATATGGTGATCGTCGACGATGATGTGGCCCTTCCAGACTTGCCACAAGCAAGAGGCGTCGCCGGTACACTGTTCGTACACAAGATTGCGGGGGCGCTGTCCGAAAACGGTGCAGATTTGGCGACCGTGACAGCCGCTGCCGAGAAAGTTATCAAAGGTGTGAGCTCGATCGGCATGTCGCTGGACACATGCACTGTTCCGGGGGCTCCGAAGGAAGAGCGCATCCCTCTGGGCAAAGCTGAGCTTGGTCTCGGTATTCATGGCGAAGCGGGGGTCGAACAGATTGATTATTCTGACGCCAAATCGGCCATTGGCCAATTGGTCGAAAAGCTGGCCACCTCTATTGATCCGAACAAACAATACGTGGCCTTGTTGAACAATCTGGGTGGGGCTTCGGTTCTTGAGATGTCCATTCTGGCTCATGAGTTGGTGAATTCGGGAATTGGCGCGCAGATTTCCCACATCGTTGGACCGGCAGCGATGATGACGTCGCTGGAAATGCGTGGCTTTTCAGTATCACTCTATTGTGCCAGCCCAGAGGAATTGATGGCCCTGCAAGCCACCACGCAGCTGAGCGCCTGGCCTGGCGTGAATTCAGTTAGTCCGGTTGAAATCATGCAATTGCCCGACGGCCTGAAACCCATTCGTCCGCTTGCGTCAGACCATGCCGAAACCCGGTCTTTCCTGACACGTTGTTGCGAAATCCTGATCGCGGCAGAGGGCGATCTGAACGCTTTGGATGCAAAGTCCGGTGATGGGGATACGGGAACGACATTGGCGGGCGCTGCCCGCGCATTGCTTAAGGCGATGGATGAATTACCGCTGGCTGATCACACTCAGCTTTACCGGGCGATTGGTCAGGAGTTGAGCCAGACCATGGGTGGTTCTTCCGGCGTGTTACTGGCTATCTTTTTTGCCGCAGCAGGAGACGCAGCCTCAAGCGGTTTGTCGATGAGCGAGGCCTTGCACTCAGGTCTGAACCGAATGCAGGAGATCGGTGGCGCTAATCTGGGGGATCGTACCATGATTGACGCGCTCAAACCTGCGCTGGAAAAACTGGACGGTGGCTTGCCGCAGGCCGCCGAAGCCGCACGTGCAGGTGCCAACCAAACCGCGCACATGGATCGTGCCCGAGCAGGTCGGGCGTCTTATATCAATCCAGAGCAGCTGCGTGGCAATATCGACCCTGGCGCCGAGGCTGTCGCGCGATTATTGGAAAGACTCTCCGTGTGATGTTGCAAAGATAAATTCTGTACACTTCGCTGCAAGTTTCCCGATAACAAAAGCAAAGAGATAAAACCAATTTTTCGATCTCGGATGGTGGTCAAAAAATGTGAAAACAGCACTTATTTGACGAACGTTGTAGTGCTTCCGGTTTGGGGCTTCTTTGCGATGGCCGATAGCAGCAATTCGCGGTCGACATTAATGAGAAGTACGGTATTCAGTGAAGGCTCGTAGCTGCCGATCGCCGCAACTTGGTTGAACGGCGCCAATGCGAGATAAAGCTGCCGTTCACCTATCTGAGTGCCGCGACTGGTAGCTGCGCATTGCCGACATTGGGACATCGCGCAGCATCGGCCAAAGTGGGCTCGAACCGGACTTGCGGCAGTGCGGCAGCGTGTCCGCAGCGAAGCTGCGCGCGAACCAAGGTTATCAACTGCTGGTGCCAGCCCAAAGCGGACCCATGCATGGTTACCAGTTAGGCGGGCCGACACATGCAGGCCGGGCGGATAGCCGACTTTCGCTGCGGTTCGCACCAAGGTCTACTACGCGGGACTTTCCGGACTTATGCATTTGACGCTCAAAAGTCTGCTTTCGGCATGCTCGCTGGAAAACCTTTGTATTTCACCAACAGAATAGCGCCACTTGCCTACGAACTAAGATGTGGAGACAATGGTGACGACTTTCAATCGTAAAGCTGACCATGAACCTAACCGACGAAGAAGCCGATCTGATCTTTTCGATTATGCGTGACCTGAGTGGAGAATTTGACCATTCCGAGGTTCGTCGGCGTGTGGGTCAGAAGATGCTTGATCTTCTCAAGGCCGATTATTTCGCGTCCTACGTCTGGGATGAGGATGCTCAGAAATTCGTGTCCTGTGTTCAGATCAACATGACCGACGACAACTTGCGTCGCTACGAAAGCTACTTCCAGTTTCACGACCCGATCACGCCGACCCTGCAAAAACGAAAGAAGGCGACGCCAGTTAGCGAAGTGATGCGGCATGACCGTCTGGTCAAGACCGAGTTCTTCAATGATTTCCTGAAGCAGGACGGCCTGTGCTACGGCATGAACTACTTCGCCTATGACCGGGGCGACAATATCGGCGACCTGAGGATATGGCGTGGGGCGAACCGTGAGGACTTTACATCCAGGGAGGCTCAAATCGTGGACGCCGTGGGGCCGAGCCTGGTCAATGCCCTGATCCGGGCGAGGAGTGCAGTCGAGCAGTTGCCGTCCCTGAGGTTCGCCCAAATTGCCGACGATCTGGGGTTCACGGTTCGGGAAGCCGAGGTGGCGGACCTTTTGGTTACCGGGCTCACAGACGACGAAATCTGCGGCAAGCTCGGCGTCTCCAAGCCCACGCTGCGTTCCCATATTGCGTCCCTCTTCCGGAAATCGGGCCTGAAAAGACGCACGCAACTGGCGCAATTCCTGGCCGAGAAAAATCATCATTTGTGATGATAGGAAACTGAACCGGCCAGTTTCTATCCTGTTTCCCAAACATCAGGGAGGCAAGGATGTCGCTGGATTTGGAGCGTTTGGATGCGGTCGCCACGGTTGCCGCGATCAGAGATGGGTCGGTTTCTGCGGCTGAATATGCCGAAGGCCTGGCGGACCGGGCCGCGAAACATGCGGACCTGAATACGCTTCAGAGTTTCGATGCAGAACATGTCGTTCGGGCAGCGACCGAAGCCTTCGAGGCCAATCCGGGAGCGGCGCTTGCGGGCCTTCCGGTCGTGGCCAAGGACAACATCAACACCACGAATTACCCGACTGCAGGCGGCACGAAGGCTTTGCTTGATCATACCCCGGCAACGGATGCCGGTGTTGTCCAGCGGATCATCCGGGCGGGTGGGTTCATCGGGGCCAAGGCCGGAATGCATGAACTGGCCTTTGGCATCACATCGAACAACGCGGTCACCGGGGCCGTGCGCAATCCGGCTAACCCGTCCATGATCCCAGGCGGGTCATCGGGTGGCACCGCAGCCGCCATCGCCGCCGGGATATTCCCCGCAGGTCTGGGCACTGATACCGGCGGGTCCTGCCGTATTCCCGCAGCCCTCTGTGGCGTAATCGGCTTCCGTCCGACAACCGGGCGGTATGATGGCGATGGCGTTGTTCCGATCTCGCACACCCGCGATACCGTAGGACCATTGGCCCGCAGTGTTCGGGATATCGCCCTGTTCGACAGCGTTCTGTCGGGCATCAACACGGAACTCGCAGATGTCGAGATGGGCAATGTTACTTTAGGTGTTCCCCGGCAGATGTTCTTCGACAACCTCGATCCGGTTGTTGCCGAAGCGGTCGAGGCGCAACTCTCTACCCTGTCAGCCGCAGGGGCCAAGCTCGTCGATGTTAGATTCGAGCCGATCTGGCCGCATAACGAAGCCTTCAGTTTCCCGGTCGTGCTTTACGAGGTCATGCGCGACCTGCCTGCCTATCTGACGGAACACGCCCCGGACATTTCCTTTGAAACACTCGTTGCAGGCATAGGCTCACCGGATGTGGCCGGAGCCATTGGCAGCCAGCTTGGGGAAGAGGCGATGCCGGAGGCAGCCTACAGGGCGGCGATGGACGAGCATCGCTCGGCAATGCGTCAGATTTACGGTCAGGTTTTCGAAAAATATAGGCTGGACGCGATTGTCTTCCCGACGACGCCCCTGCCTGCAAGACCCATCGGCGAGGACGAGACGGTCACCCTGAACGGCGAACAGGTCCCAACCTTCCCGACCTACATCCGCAATACGGACCTGGGATCGAATGTAGGTGCCCCCGGCATTTCGCTTCCATGCCCTGTGTCTTCGGGCCTTCCAGTCGGCATCGAGTTCGATGCCATGCCCGGCAAGGACCGGTCACTCCTGGCCTTGGCACGGGCCGCGGAAAAAGCAATGGCGCAATAGGCGCCTCTTTCAACAAAGGGAGGAACTCATGTTGAAATCAACGACGAAACTCTTGGCCGGTGCGGCCACGGTCCTGGCTCTCGGAACAGTATCCGCCGCAGCCGACATCAAGATCGGCGTTCTTGTGCCGGATTCTGGTCCGGCAGGCCTCTTCGGGCCGTCCACACGGAACTCGGCTACATTGGCCGCCGAGACGATCAATGCGAGCGGCGGGATCAATGGCGAACAGATCGAATTGGTCTTCGCCGATGTTGGCGTTCCTCCGGCCGAGGCAGCGCAGGCTGCACTGCGCCTGTGGAAAGGCGAAGGCGCTCAGGCTTTTGTCGGCATGCATGACTCGGCGGTTCGAGAGGCCTTGATCGGTCGCTTCAACGGGCAGATTCCGTATGTCTATACGCCGGTCTACGAAGGCAATTCCTGTGCAACCGGTCTGTACGTCACAGGCGAAACCCCGAGCCAGCAGCTTGCCCCGGTCATCCCGCACCTAACTGAGTCCGAAGGCGTGTCCAAATGGTATCTGATCGGCCATGATTACAACTGGCCCCGTGATACTAACGCCCTGGCCAAAACCTATATCGCCGATGCAGGCGGTGAGGTCGTGGGCGAGGAATACGTGCCCTTCACGGTTTCCGAATTCGACTCGTCTCTTCAACGTATCAAGGAAAGCGGTGCCGACGCGGTGCTAATTACCCTTGTCGGCGGCGGTTCCGTGGGCTTCAACGTCAGCTTCGCAGGCTTTGGTCTGGATGAACAGGCCATTCGCCTGGGCACTCTGATTGAAGAGAACACCCTTGCCGGGATCGGTGCGGACAACGCGGATCGTCTGTATTCATCTTCGGGCTACTTCGCCTCCATCGAATCTGAAGCTGCGGCGTCGTTTGCCGCGGACTTTTCGGCAGCATTCGGTGCAGACGCACCAGCCCTGAACGGTCTCGGTCAGTCGGCTTATGAGGGTCTGATGCTGCTGGCTGCACTGGCCAACAAGGCAGGTAGCCTTGATGTCGACGCCATGGACGCCGCCGCAGAGGGCACCACATGGAGCACGCCGCGGGGCGACAACACGCTGACCGGTCGTCATATGGCACAGACGATTTATCTCGCCGATGGAAGTGGCGGGGCGTTCAACATCGTCGCGTCGTTTGGCAACGTGGCTTCCTCTGAAGCCTGCGCAAACTGACCTCCCAGCCATGTCGTCAGTTCTTTTCCTAAACCTTGCCTGGCAGATCAGCACTCTAGCACTTGTCGCCCTTGGGCTTGCCATCGTGTTTGGCAAGCTTCAGATCATGAATATGGCGCATGGGGAATTTGTGATGATCGGGGCCTATGCCCCGGTCATCACATCATCAATGGGCCTGCCTGGCTGGTTGCAGGTTCCTATGTGCCTATTGACTGTGGCGCTGGTTGCCTTTGCACTTGAGCGCACGATCATCCGCCATCTCTATGGCCGGATGTTCGACAGCCTTCTGGCCACTTGGGGCATTGCCATTCTGCTACGCGAAGCGGTGGAGTTGATCTTCGGACGCGGCTATCAATCCGTCAGCCCGCCGATCGGCGGTACGCTCAGCATTCTCGGAGCCGACTACCCCGCCTATCGCATAGTCGTCATCATCGGCATCATCGTCGGATTTGCTGCGCTTTATTGGTGGAACACCCGCTCTAAAGTCGCAACCCGCATTAAAGCCATGGTGGGCAACCCGGACCTGGCTGAGGCCATCGGCATCAATACCGCCCGTTTGTCCGCAGGAGCATTTATCTTTGGTTGCTGCACCGCCGGACTGGCTGGGCTGATACTGGCGCCCACCATCCGCATCGAACCAATGATGGGGCTCGATTACCTGATCCGCTCGTTCTTCGCCCTGGTCGTCGGCGGTCTTGGCAACCTCGAAGGGCTTGGCATAGGTGCTGGCATCATCGCGGGAACACAATCTGTCCTCGGGGCCGTCGCCAACCAAACCTATGGCTATCTGGCTGTTCTCACTCTCTCTATTCTCTTTCTCTGGCTGAAACCCGATGGTATACGTTCTTCTTCCCGTTAGTCTGCTTCTGGCAGTCTTGCTTCTGATCCCCGAGTTGTTCGGGGACTTCGTGGCCTACCAGATCGGGCTCTACCTGATCTACGGCGTCGCCGCACAGGGTATCGGCTATCTCTGGGGCAAGACCGGGGTCTTGCCGCTGGGTCAGGCGCTCTTCTTCGGATTTGCGGCCTACGTCACAGCCATCACCCTTCGCGCCGAGAGTGGTCTAATCATTGACCTGGCCCTTGCTACCGCCGTGCTGGCTGCCATTTCGGTTTTTTCATTCCTCTTGGCCGCGCTGATCTTTCGGGGTCGGAATGAAAGCGGGCCGTACTTCTCGCTGATCACGCTGGCCTTGGTGATGATCGCTGAGCAGGTCGCAGGCACGATGACCAACCTAACCGGTGGCTTCAATGGGATGAGCGGTTTCGACAGCCTCGGCAATCTCGACCCGTTCGGCAGTTTTTATTACGTCATCGTCGCTGCCACTGTTGTAGTAAGCCTGCTTCTTTATGTGTTGAACAAGTTACCGGTCAACCTGATCGCCAAGGCGGTTGCAGACAACGAACCTCGCCTGCAATTGCTCGGCTTTCCGACCCATGTTGTTAAGGGGGCGGTCTTTGCCTTTTCAGCCGTCATCGCCGCATTGTCTGGGGGCTTGTTTGCCTCGCATCAAGGCATCGTGACGCCGACGTCGATGGGATTTGGCCTGTCGGCAGAGATGGTGATCCTAACAGCCGTGGGGGGGCGCTTCCACGTTCTCGGACCTCTGATCGGAGCAGTCATCGTCGGCTGGGCCTCAGCCGAATTGCGCGACAGTTTCCCTTATTGGGAACTACTGATGGCCGCCGCCTTCATCCTCGTCGTACTAAAGGCACCCGGTGGAATCGCTGAACTGCTCGAGTCGGGATACCGGCGCATTCGACCTGCGAAAATCGGCAAGTCCTTCGAGGCCATCGCCGCCCCGACAACCAAGGTGGTTGATTCTGATGCCCCCCTTCGCTTTGACGATGTTCATCTGCAAATCGGCGTCGTCCGCATCCTGAACGGCGTGTCTTTTGAGACCCCGCCTACAGGCATCGTCAGCGTCATCGGGCCAAACGGCGCGGGTAAAACCAGCGCGCTCAACACCATCACCGGCAATCTCCGCATAACCGACGGCAGCATTGCACTTGGGAAGCGCAGAATTGACTCGAGACCTCCCTATAAGGCTCTGCACAGCGGGATTGGCCGCAAATTGCAGGTGCCCTCGGTGTTCTTTTCCATGAACGTGTCTGAGAACCTGTCCATTGCCATGATGGCAAACCGCGCGCGGCTAATCGATCTTTTCCGCCCTTCAACCTATCAATGGCGATCGAAATCGCTGTCTGACCTGTTAGAACATTCCTCGGTACCGCTTCAGGAAGAGCTTGTCGAACCGGTCGAGCACCTGCCACAGGGCCACCGCCAGTTTCTGGAATACGCGATGACCATCGCGGCGGAACCTCAGGTGCTGCTGCTGGACGAACCCTGTGCAGGTCTTTCACCGGATGAAACGGCGCTGATGACCAATCTGGTTCGGGAATATCAGGCGGAAACAGGTGGTCTGGTCATTGTCATCGAACACGACATAAGCATCGTTGAAGCAATCTCGGACAAGGTTCTTGTTATGCACCTAGGGCAGGTTCTGGCGTTTGATACGTTCGAAACAGTACGAAGCAACCCGGAAGTTCAAGCTGTTTATTCCGGAGGAACGAAATGACCGCGCTTCTGGAAATTGACAACCTGACCGGCGGGTATCGCGACACCAACGTGCTGTTCGACGTCTCAGCCCGGATTGAAACGGGCAGTGTTCTTGGTGTCTTCGGTAGAAACGGCGTTGGCAAAACTACCCTCGCCCGGCTGGTGCAAGGTAGCCTGATCGCAGGTGCAGGTGAAATCCGATTAGAGGGAAGCTCTGTCGGCACGCTACCCGCGTATGCCCGCCGTGAACTGGGTTTCGGTTACATGCCGCAAACATCCATGGTGTTTGATGATCTGACGGTCAGGGAGAACCTGAACTTGGGCTCCAACCGCGAAGCACCGGATCGGTATTTCGAACGGTTTCCGAGGCTGGCGGAACGGTTGGACCAACCTGCGGGCACCATGTCGGGCGGGGAGCGGAAAATTCTGGCCTTTGTCCGAAGCATGATCGAAGACACCAAGCTGATCGTCCTTGACGAGCCGTCAGAGGGCGTCCAGCCGGAGAACATCTACCACATGGCCGATTGCCTGAAGGAACGGGCGGCGGCAGGGGTCGGTGTTCTTTTGTGTGAACAGAACCTGACCTTTCTGACCAGCATTTCTTCCTGGTATCTTGGATTGGACGCGGGAACGGTTGTTCTGAACAAACCGGCCAACGAGGTGTCGGGTGCGGATTTGAGGTCGATTTTAAGCTTGTAGTCGGGATCGGCCTCAATTCCGGTCGCTTCGAAAAGTGATGAAGCAAAAAACCGGTCATTCGTTTTGTCTGCAGCATTTGGCACAAAGGGCTCAACTGAGACATCCGAGCAAAACGGTCAGGTGACCGCTTGGTCTGGGTTAGCGGCCAATCAGCGATCGTCAAAACCAAGGCAACGACCGCTTTGATAGCGCGATGACGGCTTGCGGGAGAACCGGACCTTCGGCTCAGAGACGGCTTTGGCAGCAAGGCGAGACGAAGCTACCCTTCGACGCTTCACTACGAATATCCGCTGTTAGCAATCCAGGTTCATGAAAGAAGGGGCAAGTTGGCGAACCAAAATCTACACGCAGGCGTCGAGCCAAACATCACTTTGACTTTCTGGGCTGCAATCACCGGATGTGAGTCTTGCAATCCGCGAAGCGCGGTCGTCTAGCTCTTCATCACTTTCAAGAAGCCGGAACCGTCCCGGAGCGATTAGCACAGCTAACAGACGATGATACTCTTGATCGGTGAACTCAGAGGGTGCTCGGCTATAGATGCTTTCACTTGCCGCAAAGAACCCCGTCATCCACCCTTCAGGACCGCGCCCCATCTCAACTGAGTCGAGCCAAAGCGCGAGTATCTGGTCTTTGGCGAGTTGCCGTTCGAGACCAATAGCGAAGCCTGTCTGCCGTATCTTCCCGATTCCGGGGCGAAAATCCTCGAATCCTAGTCTCTTGGCGAGGGATTGGGAAATCGTAGTTAGTCCCGCCCCGGCCGTAGAGAGATCAACGCCAGCATGGTCAAGGAATTCCGGGTCTTGCACCAAGATAAGCTGCCTGAGTTGTTCAATGCCTAGATCATTTGGCCCGCGACCGTCAGCGATCAAACTGTCCGCGCGAACTGCGTACGCATCTGCCTGACGAACGGCGTCCCAATATCCAATGGCGCCGTAGCCAACGGCCCCCGCAAGAATGAGGAAGAATAGGCTCAATGCGATGCTAAAAATCCGTCTCATGTTCACGTCACTAACAAGGAAACCTGCCCCTTGGGGTATACTGAAGTCGAGGGTGAATTGAAACACTGAAACATCTTAAAGCGGCCCTTCGTGCATTGCGCAGAATTTGTCAAAGAGGGCTCGATGCAGACCTTAGCTGCGCTGTGATCTAACGTCCGCTAAGGGCCGTTGCAAGGCCTTGCGAAGATGGCTTTCCGGACTCTGAAACGCAGAGCGTTGACTCGGGGCTGATAGGGCTTGAACAGCCGCTGCTTTCACTATCGTGGAGAGCTTTCTCAACAACAGTAAACGCCTGCTCTTCGGCTGCAGCTCCGAAACGTCTTGTTCAACTTGGACTGAACGCAGCATTTTGAACATTCCGCTATCTGTTAACCCGCTTTCGAGCGAGACTGCCGCCTCCTACCAATTATTCCTTCGTCATTTCCGCCAAAATTCTGTCGAATAACGCGACTTTCTGTTCGTCAGAAAGGACTTGTGGCGCAGAGGTCT
>NZ_JAKVCW010000023.1 GCF_022448905.1 Shimia sp.
GCGACTGTTTCACGGAGGTGCAGAGAAAGAAGGACAATGAGACTGTCGTTTCCAATAGGTGAAGAGACAGGTCGTCCCTCCTGGCGTGAGGCAACACCCCACGCAGATGTGGTACAGTCATCGACCAATTTGCCTCCTCAGCCGCGAAGACGCTTTTGTTTGGAGAAAGAGAGATTAGTCTGCTCGGGATACCACACCTAAAGGACACTGCTTTGACCTGGCTGCGCCGTTGGATTTTTCGTTTTTCGCTCCGCAGCTTTTTGCTGGGGCTTGCGTTCTTTGCCGCCTCTATGACGCCCTCCCTTATTCCCAGAGGCGCGGTGGAACAGGGTATTCTGGGGGGCGTGATCATTGCGATTGGATATCTGCTGGGGCAGTCCCTCAGCCTGATCTGGCAAGCGGCGGATTTACCGCGCCTTAGCGGCCGCATTGGCACTGTCTTTGATACCCTTCTGACACTTGCCGTGATTGCGCTGACGATCTGGATCTTGGTCTACAGTTTGGAATGGCACAACGAACTGCGCGGTAAGATGGATATGGAGGCGGTGGAAGGGCGACACCTGGCCCGCCTGATCACGCTCACATCGCTGACCTTTCTGGGGCTTTATGCGGTGGGGGCATTGGTGGCCGCGCTGTTCCGTTGGGTGCGGGCGAAGTTCTATCGCATCATGCCGCCGCGCCGCGCCAATGTGCTGGGTGTGGTGACTGTCTTTGCCATTCTGTTTGTTGTCACACGGGACGGGATTTTTGACCGGGTCGTGGCTTCCTTGGATCAGAGCTATGAGGCGGCGCAGGAGTTGTTTGACGTGGCCCCGCCCCTACCCCCTCATGCGCATCAATCTGGCTCCACCGCGTCGCTGATTGATTGGGCCGCCATGGGGCAGCCCGGTCGGGACTTTGTTTTGACCGGCCCCACTGCCAAAGCGATTTCCGCCTTTACCGGCCAGCCCGCCAAAGAACCGCTGCGGGTCTATGTCGGGCGTGCCAATGGCGAGACCCCCAGAGAGCGCGCAGAGCTGGCTTTGGCGGAGCTGATCCGCGTTAAGGCGTTTGAACGCGAGGTGCTGATTGTCACCAGCCCAACCGGCACCGGGTGGATGGATCCGGGCTCCCATGATCCGGTGGAGTATATGCACAATGGCGACATCGCCACGGTGAGTGTGCAGTACTCCTATTTGCAGTCGCCGCTGGCACTGATTTTGGAAACCCGCACCGGGCTGGATCAGGCGACAGCGTTGTTGGAAGTGGTGCATGAGTATTGGGAGACCTTGCCCAAAGACACGCGGCCCCGGCTGTATGCCCATGGGCTCAGCCTTGGAGCCTGGTCGTCGATGTATGCCACCAACCTGTTCCGCCTGCTGGATGATCCGATCAACGGTGCGTTTTGGGCCGGGCCGCCGTTCCCCTCCCGTTTCTGGCAGACCATTCAGAACGCGCGCAACTCGGACAGCCCCTGGGTGTTGCCGGAGTTGGGCACAGGCTCTCTGGTGCGCTATGCCAACCATTTCCACGATGCCTCCGAAGCCCCCGGCCCCTGGGGGCGGATGCGGATTGCCTTTTTGCAGTACTCCAGCGATCCGATTGTGTTTTACGATCCGTTCTCGCTATTTCGAGCACCGGAATGGATGAACGATCCGCCTGCCGAGGATGTCTCCCGCCATCTGGTGTTCATTCCGATTGTCACCCAGTTCCAGTTGGCGTTGGATATGGCGCTGTCCTTTGGCGCACCGCCCGGCCACGGCCATGCCTACTATGCGCGGGATTACATTTCACCTTGGGCCGAAGTCACGGCGCCGGCGGGATGGACCCGCGCAGACACAAAGCGGCTACGCGCACATTGTGACCTTGGGGTTGGGCTTGGATGCCGCAATGAGATCGGAGCAAAGTAACGCGTGGAAAAGGGGGGCACCTGTCAGCGCGCCACCAACTTACATGCACGCCAGCCAAAACAGCGCAGGCTTAGGTCCGCCTGTCGCAGCGCAGTGCGGAGCCGGTCTGAGAAAAAGAGTCGACTCTCAATCTGGGGGTCGATCCAGACGTCAACATCGGGAATGCACGCTTCATCCAAGGCAAGAAACTTCCCCTTTTCGGGAAACATATCCCATGTGGTACCGTGACCAAGTAAGTCCAGTATGCCCTTTGATTTTTCGGGCACCAGTGCCCTCACGGCGTTGCGAACATCCCAAATATAGAGGTCATCGGGGCGCTGTGTTACTTGGTCAAACTCATAGAGCTTAATTGGGTAAAAAGATGTGTCGCCAAGGTCGAACCGCTCCAAGACCGCCTTCATATGTCCAGACACGATTGGAATGCCCAAATGCACCGTAAATGCATCGGGGAGGTTATCGCGCTTCTTTCTTGGCTCATCTTTGTAGCGCCAGAAAGAAAACAACGGCAACACCTCAGCACTCAACGCACCTCGCCCCAAACTAAAAAAATTGCGCCGAAAATCCACAAAGACATTTGTCCAATCCAAGGATTCAGGCTCATGATCCGTCGGCATTTGAAAGTAGATGTTCCTCACGTTACGTGAGTCATATAGCAGAAGTGACTCCCAGACTTTCGGATGTGTCACGATACCCTACCATTCCCGCCTGACCGTGCCGATCAGGCGTCTTCAGTTTCACTGTTGCTTTGCTTTGGCGCGCCGACATAGCCGGAGACCGCTTGCAGGATGCGGAAGGCGGTGGAGGCGTCGTTTTCGACCACCGCCATAAACTCGCTTTCGCCCAAGCGCAGCATTTCCAGATCGGATTTGGCATACATGTCCAGCGCGCGCTTTTCCTTGCGGATCAGGGCCAGTTCGCCCACCAGCGTGCCCGCCCCCGCCTCGGCCACAACATGGGATTGGCCGTCCGGCGTGCGATAGCCCAGACCGGCCTCACCTTCGAGGATCAGATAGGCGCCATCAGAGGGATCATCCCCCATATGGAAGACGTACTCGCCCGCCGGGGCGCTGTGCCATTGCGCGCCAAAGGCCAAGAGACGCATTTGGCGGCGGGACAGCCCGTTGAACATATCGGCCGAAGCCAGCGCGCGCATTTTGCGGCGCAGGTCGGCGCTGGCGGCGTTATCTGTGTCGTCCACCGCAGCCACACCGCTGTCTTTCAGACGGCCGTGTTCCAGCTCCAACACCAGATCAAAGCTGTCGGCGTCCTCAAACTCTTCCTCCAGATAGAGGAAGGTTGTGTTGGGCAGCAGTTCGCGCAGGTTGGCGATGGTATGAGCGGCCTGGCCTTCCTCATAGTTGGCAAGACAGCGGTTGAGGATCATCACATCGGGCTTTTTGATCGCCGCGCGGCTGATGGCGAGCGGTTCGGCAAAGGCAGAGGGCAGCCCTGCGCCGCCAATGCCGGTGGGCACGGCAAACAGCAGCTCGGCCACCTCTTGTTTCATCCCGGCTTCTGCCAGTGTTTGCGCAACGATGTCGCGAATTTGCTCGGCACGGGGGCCCGCAGAGGCGGCAAGTTTGCCAAAGATCGCGTTTTCCAGCACCGTCAGGCCGGGAGCGTAGCGGTCTTCGCGCAGGGGGGCAAAATAGACGGCGGTCCATTCTGACAGCTTTTGCGCCTCGGAATGGCGCAGTTCTAAAATGGATTGCTTGAGCTCATCGCTAAAGCCCGCGCCGATGCGTTCTGCCGACACAAGAAGCGGCAGCGAGATCATCTGCTCCAGCTCTTCTTGTGTCATATTGGCCAGCCGCACATCACGGCTCTTGGCAAATAGCTCCACATTGCGGGTGAAGTCATCCGGATCAAAACCAAGCTGCTGGAACAGCGGGTGGTCGGTGCCGTCCACGCCAAAGGTCTGGTTCAGCATTTCCACCACTTCGCGGCTCATGCGCAGGATGCTCTCTTCGATGCCCAGCTCTTGCAGCAGTTTCAGGAACTCGCTGATGCGCTCTTCGCGGCCATCGGTGATCATCTGCCGCGGGGTGGCAAAGAACAGGTTGGCGGCCACAGGCAGGGCCGGGTTGTACTGCTCGCGGTCAAAGCGGAAGTAGGATTTGGTGAGGCCTGCCTTGTCCAGCGCCGCGCGGATTTGCGGGCGCAGATCGACAAGAGTTTGCGCCAATTCCGGGTGGTCGCTCTCAGCAAAGGGTTGGTCCAGACCTTTGCGGAACAGGGCATTGCCCGCGCCGGTGGCGTCCATGACTTTCACCCACCAGGCGTGCACATCGTCTTCGTTGGTCAGATCACCAAGCGCTGGATTGACCCAATCCGAGAACAGACGATCGGCGCTGTTACCGGTGCGGCTGGATTCATAGGCGCGTTTTTTCTCTTCCGCCTCGCCCATGGGGTCGGGAAGATCGGAGAGCGGTTTTTGCTTGAGCGGCATCAGCACGTTGTCGCCAAAGGTGCCTTCAAACACGTAGGGCGACGGGTCGGCGTAGCCCACGCGGGTGGCGATCACGCGTTGGTGCAGGTCGTTGAGTTTGACGTCGCCAATGGAGAGCGAGCCGCTCAAAGGCGTGATCTCACGTGTGAACAGCTCGGCCACGGCCCGGCGCTCTTCGGCGTCTTGCGAGCGGATGCCGATCACTGCGCCTTGGCGCACGGTTGTGGAGATGTTTTCCAACACGCTGTCGCCATCGTGGTCACGGACGTAGACGTCTTTGAGAACGATGTCGCCGGTCAGGCGTGGGATGTCGTCGGGCTCATTGTCGATCAGCTCTTCATCCACCATACCGGATGGGCCAAAACGATCGCCGATCAAGTGCCACCGCAGGGACAGATCGGCAACGCGGTTGTAGTAGTTCAGCAGTTCTTTCCACGGCGAAGACAGGTCTTTGTACGCCGCCAAAGCCGCGACAAGCGCGCCGAGGGTGACTTGACCGCGGATCACAAGAAGGCCGCCCACGAGGTAAAAGAAGAACGGCGTCAGCTGGGTGATGAAGTTGTTGAGGAACTTCATGAAGAACTTCTTCTTGTAGATCGACAGGCGGATCAGGAAGAGCGTTCCCAGACGGCGGGTGATTTGCGATAGGCGGAAGCGCCAGCCGCCGTTGCCGCGCAGCTCGGGCGTGCCGGTGGCGGTTTCGCCAATTTCAGCGGCGAGATGACGGACCTGCACAATGCGGTCTTTGTTCAAGAGGTTGATCTGACGTTGCAGCTTGGGAATGAGCCAGGCCTGCAAGGGGATCAGCGCGATTGCCGCGAGGCCAAACCAGACGTTTTGCAGAAACAGGAAGGTCAGGATGGTGAGCATTTGCCCGGCCTGCATCACCGGCAGGCTGATTGCGTCGCCCATCATGCCGCCAAGCGGTTCGGCCTCGGCTGTGACCATGCTGACCATTTCGCCTTGAGAGGTGCGGCGCAGGTAGGGCTGCGGGAAGCGGGTGATGCGGGAAATCAGCGTGTAGCGATAGCGGCGCAGCATACGTTCCGAGAGCACTCCTTTCATGGTGTTGATGCGCATTTTCATCAGGCCGTGGAACAAGACCGCCAGCAGAAACAAAACACTGAGCATGATCAGGTAGTTTTCCTGCGTCATCTCCCAATTGAGCACGTCGATGTAGGAGGTGTCCGCATCAATCGCGTCGTTGATGATGCGTTTGGGCAGCTCCAAGGTCAGGAACTGCAACGGAAAAAGACAGACCGTCAGGACCAGAAGCACCATCTGGTCACGTTTTGAATACTTCCAGATGAAGGCAAATAATGAGCGTTCGATACCGTCTACTCCCGGTTTGCAGCGCGGGGTCCGCGCCGTCCCATTCGGCAAATGCTACCAACCGAAGTGGGGCCTGTTCAAACGGATTCTTAATCGAAGTTTGCTAGAGTGAAAACAGAGGTTTGCTGTTCCTTGATTCTACCGCTAGTCTCTTTTCAGAACTTAGGATGGGGCGAGGTCTATGGACCAGATCACGACAGTGTTGTTGCTGGTCGCGGCACTTCAGATCAAACACTTGGTGGCGGATTTTTTCCTGCAGAACGCTAAGATGATCATGGGCCGCGAGAAATACTGGCATATGGGGCGCGCGCAGCACGCGGGCATCCATGCGGTTTTCTCGATCCTTGTTCTGGCCGTGTTTGGTGCCAGCCCAATGCTGATTTTCTGGATGGTGCTGGTGGAGTTCATTGTGCATTTCCACATTGACTGGGCCAAGGCGCGCTATTCGATGAACCGCAACCTGACCCCGGATCAACCGCTTTACTGGTACGCGATGGGCACCGATCAGGCGCTGCATCAACTGACCTATCTGGTGATGATCTGGGCCTATTACGCCTGTCAGTGAGGGTTAGGCGGCGGTGAAAATGTCCACGATGGCGTGGATGTCTTGTGTTTCGCTGACCACAAACACCCGCGATTTTGTTTTTGATGTTTGCGAAACGACCACCTGAACCGAGGTATTGACCAACGCGGGCGACAAGAAGCGGGCGCGGAGGTCTTGGATTTGGGTGTTGGGACTGGTCTGCGCAAAAGCCATCTCCGCCAAGGCACACAGCAACATGCCCGGCGCAATCACATCCTTGAAACCGGCCGCTTGTGCGGCGGCTTTGTCTACGTGCAGCGGATTTGGATCGTGCGCCAATGTGGTGTAGCGCGCGATATGGGTTGCGGCGAGCGGCAATGTCGCAAAGGTTTGTGCCCCCTGCCCCAGCATGTTGGTCTGAAGCTCGGGTGCGGACAGGGCGCGGATTGCCTCTGGCGTCAGAAAGCGGACGCGGGTTTCAAGCGCAGCCTCTGTGTCCTCAATCTGAAAGCCCAGGCGCGCCGATCTGGCGTCGGCTTGAGTGGACACCAAAACACTTGCCCCCGCTGACAAGGATTGGTTGGATATCCCAGTGATCCGTTGGCTTTCATGAACAGCAAACGTGCCGGCTTGTGCAGTGAGGTTGCCCCGAACCTCCGCAAGCGCGGGATCGCCCAGCAAGAAGGCGGCGCGGGTTGAGAGCCGAATGGCTTTGGCAGGAAGCTTTAGGAGCTCAGCGGTCAACTCGGACAAAGCTGCGCTGTCGCTCTCGGCCACACCGGTTGCCAACTGCCGCAGGTCTGCGCCCATCTCAATTTGGGGCATAGGCCCTGGCAATCAAGGTTGCGTTGATGCCACCAAACGCCAGCGAGTTGGACATAACGGCACCCAACGGTTTGGGCTTGGCCACATTGGCAACCGGATCAAGGCCGATCTTGGGGTCGACCTCGGTGAAGTTGATAGTCGGCGGCACCGATTGACGTTGCAACGCGCCGATGGCGACGATCATTTCCAAAGCGCCCGCCGCGCCAAGCCCGTGGCCGTGGATGGGCTTGGTGGAGGAGACATCCAGCCCGTCTAGATCATCACCAAACACGTCGCGCAGCGCCGTCACCTCGTTCACGTCATTGGCCACCGTGCCGGTGCCATGGGCGTTCACATAGCCGACGTCCGAAGGCGTCAGGCTCGCGGACTTGAGCGCAATGCGCATACAGGCGGCAGCGCGGTTGGGATCGGGGCGCAAGAGATCACCGGCGTCGGAGTTGGTGCCAAAGCCAACCAGTTCACACAAGATAGCCGCCCCGCGTGCCTCAGCGCTTTCCAGGCTTTCCAGCACCAGAACCCCCGCGCCTTCGCCAAGGATCATGCCATTGCGGTCTTTGCTGAACGGGCGGTTCACATCCGCCGTCATCACCCGAAGCAGCTCCCAGACTCGAAACACGCCGCTTTCCAGACAGGCTTCCGAACCGCCAGCTAGGCAGCGATCCACTTGGCCAGAGGCGATCATCTGATAGCCCATACCAATGGACTGGCTGCCCGACGAACAGGCGGTGGCGAGGCACAGCGCCGGACCGGTTGCGCCAAACTCCATGGAGACCCAGCTGGCGGCGGCGTTGTTCATGATTTTGGGCACAGACATGGGATCCAAGCGCATCGACCCCTCTCGCCCAAACTTCATATAATTGACATTGAGTGTCTGCCCGCCACCAAACCCAGACCCAATCGAGACACCACAAGCCTCGCCAAAATGCGTCTCAGACAGGCCAGCCTGCGCTACGGCCTCACGTGCAGCAGATAATGCGTATTCCACCACAGGTTCGCGCATGCGGTGCGGCTTTTCCCCCAACACCTCCGCCAGATCAGTCTCAGACAAACGCGCAGCCGTTTTAACCCGTTGCGCATCCAGATCGTCAAATGAAATAGGTTTGACACCGGAGCGCCCCGTCTGCGTGGCCTCAATCAATTTGGCCGCGCCAAGACCGCAGGCGGAAACGGCGCCGAGGCCGGTGACGACGACGCGGCTCACGCCTCTGCGGCCTGATGCGCTTCGATTTTGGAGATCGCGAGGTTTAACAGATCCTGCACCGTCACAACGTCGGTCAGCTCATTGTCCACTGAGACATAAGCGCCGTATTTTTCCTCAATTGCCATGAGGATCATCACAAAGTCCGCGGACTGAATGTCCAGCTCCTCAAGCGGTCTTTCTGGTGTGATTTCAGAAGGTTCCACCATGCCTTCCTGCGCGACCAGTTCGAGCAATTCTTTGGTCAGCGTCTCACGATTGGTGCTCATAGGTGTTCTTCCAGTTTGTAAAATCTTTGGTCAAAAGGCCCGCGCAAATCTGGCGAGCCCGTCAAGTTTAGGCGGCTAAAAGGGAATTTTCCAGACGGAAGTTTGCGCCAAATTTCACGTCGGTATTGCGTCGGTATCCGGGCGGTATCGCGACAGTGCAAAATTTGACGTCCACGTCAGCTCACATACCGGGGTCAACCGGCTCGATCACAGCGCCACCGCCCTCGACCCAGTCTTTGAATCCACCAAGATTGTACACTTCCTGATAGCCCATGTCCTTAAGCAGCTTGCCCGCCAGCGCAGCGCGGCCGCCGGAGGCGCAGTGCAAAATCACAGCGCGTTCAAACTGCAGCTCCGGGTCGTGGAACTGTGTCGCCGGGTCGGCGCGGAATTCGAGCATGCCCCGCGGGATGTGGTGGCTGCCCTCGGCGCGGCCATTGGCGGCCAACTCTGGCGCGTCGCGCACATCCAAAAGCAACGCCCCGGCGGCAACTTTGGCCTGCGCGTCAGCAGCGGAGATTTTCGGGACAACCGCATGGGCGGCTTGCAGAAGGTCGGCGGCGGTGGTCGGCATGGGGAACTCCTCTGATGTGTCTGCAATGAGGTTAGGCACAGCGACGCGCCCTGTTAAGAGGGGATCGCGCATCCGTGCGCCGAGATCAGAAAAGAAAGAAGGCGTCAGGTGATGGACGGCAGCGGGTCAAAACACGACCCATGCCCACGACCTGACGCCTTCGTTTTGAATGGCCCTCCAAGCAGGTTGCCCCACCCGTCACGCGCATTCATCTCGCGCTGTCCCTTTTGCGCGGCCTCATAGCGAGACCACAGGCCAGCCCCAAACGGGACCAGTCCCAACCCGCCCCAAAGATGGGGCAAGCCCATCCGGGCCAGTGCAGCGGGATCTGCTTGGCCTATCGCCACAAACGCAGCCCCTATGGAGCCCGCTTCTGGCAAGAGGACAATCACCTCCCCCCAAACCGATGATCAAAGCACCTTGCAGGTGAGGCGCACTGGGTTGTGCGATCCGTCCGCGTGGTGTTGTCCCTTCTTCCCATCGGCCACCGCTCAGGCGTGTGCCGCCTTCCTGCCTTAGGACCCCGCCGCCGTAGGATGAGGGCGGCCTGATCTCACAGGCATTTCGGCCAGCGATCCGTCGAATAGTCCAGCGTGGACGACGCGTTGTGGTGGGCCTCAAACGAGGCATCAAACGCGCCTTGCGAGGTCTGTTCCGGCTAGCCGTCCCTTCCCCGCGCCAGTCACTGGCGGGCATATGCCCTCTCCGGAAGACCTCAGCGTCCCGCGCCGGATCTTGCGATCCCTTGCGTTGACTTGATGGTGGGTCAGGAGGGCCGAGTCGGGCAAGAAAAAAGTGACAGTTTTACGAAAGCCGCTGGGGGTAAGCCATTGGGGAAGCTTGGGGATTTCCTGTGGATAAGCTGGGGATGGGTTGGGAAAGGTGTGCGTTGTGGGGGATTTGGGGAAGGATGGAATTTTGTGGCGGCGCCACGGGCGGAATTGGGTTTGGGCAGGTTGCGCGTGGCGGGGTGCACGCGTCTGTCGGGTGTTTTGAGGGTTGCGGCTCGCAACAAAGGGGAGCGCCTGACCCTGGGTGGGTGCTGAAAGCGCCCTCCCGTGGGGAGGGTCGGGCGCTGCCCGGATTGATCCGGTGGATCAATTCAGGCTTGAACGGACGGAGCCCAAAGGCGCTGCTTGTGCAAGACACAGGCTTTTAACCTGTAAAACAAGTTGCAGAAAGTGGGTGTATTAAAACCAATTCCGCTCCAATTTCACCACAAACCTAAACCGGTTCAATCGCCGACTAGTGGAGCAACGCTTACAGAGCTAAGCGGCAACGCGGTTACGGCAGATGTCCTGCGGTCCAATACTAGAAGAAAGTCTCTAGATTTGCCGATTATGGTCCTTTCCAATTTGACCGTCCCTCCATTTAAACTGACAGAAAGTTCTACTGGCGGCATCTCTTCAACCCTATACGCTCGCCAGCTCCCGGCGAAGAAAGGAAGAATTAGGACTGCCGCAAGAACCAGCCCGGAAAACACTCTTCCAAGAATTTGTTGCACGCGCTTAAGCCTTCGCAAATCCTTTAAAGACACCTCCCAGTTCGTCTCAACCTTCGGTCCAGTCGACTTAAACCTCCGACGTAAAAGCATCCAACCGTAGCGGAGAGCCTCATCTTCCGTCATTCCAATCGGTGGTCCATTGGCGCGAACTTTGTCCGAGAAGCGCAAATAACCCAAGTCGAGTTCTGTAGATTTTTTCTCGTACCAAGTTGGAGCTACCGCTTTCTCGATGTCGTACCAAAACCAGCCGAGAAAGCTCGCGATCACAATCGGCGCAATCCAAGCTGCACCGAAATAGAAGTACGAAAACACTACCAACCAAATCAAAACTTTTGTTGAGGTTTCAAACAATAGGTGCCGACGGAATCGACGTACCACGCTGCGTTTGAAAACCCCAATTGGTAAACTCAAAACCACTACGGCTGAAAAATAGTAAACAGCTACAGAAGCTGCAGAAGTTAACAAGATTATCGAACCAAGCTCGAAGAAAAAGCCGTAAAAAAAACGAGCGTCGACCATTTGCTCCAATGGACCGCCAATTGACCAGACGAAGCTCCAAAACAAAGCATTTGGAGCGGCAATGACGTAAAAATAGAGTGAAACTGTTTTATGGTTTTGCTTTGTCCATTCGACAAGCTTCGTGATTTGATCCAATTTCATCCCCTCAAAAACAAGAAACAGAAACGCAAAGCTGTCGGTGTTTGAATCGAGACCGCCAGCAACGGACAACAATTAGCCTACCCTCAAGTTTTCCGAAATATCATTAAGTAAGTTGAGCACATTATCACCCGGATCTCTGATCCGGATCGCGCCCGACCCCGCCCCCCAGGGCGGGTGCGATTTTGCAAAGGCTGCAACAGACGGGACGTGGAGGATGTGCGGACAGGGTTGTACCAAGTGGACTGCCGCCCTCGGGGTCGGGCGCGATCCTTGCGGGCGGTGGCCATGCGACTGAGGTTGGACAAAGAGAAAGGCCGCTCGGTTGAGCGGCCTTTGGAGGATTGGGGCAGGTGTTGTGTGCCTTAAGGACCGGGGTGCGCCCGCGAAGGCTTTGCCTTCGCTTCCGCGCACTCGCGCTCGAAACTGGACGACTTAGTCGTCCATTTTGAGCGCGCTAATAAATGCTTCCTGCGGGATGTCGACTTTCCCGAACTGGCGCATCTTTTTCTTACCGGCTTTCTGCTTGTCCAGAAGCTTGCGTTTTCGCGTGGCGTCGCCGCCGTAACACTTGGCCGTCACGTCTTTGCGCAGGGCTGACAATGTCTCGCGCGCGATGACTTTGCCGCCGATGGCCGCCTGAATTGGGATCTTGAACATGTGGCGCGGGATCAGGGTTTTGAGCTTTTCACACATCGCCCGGCCGCGCATTTCGGCGCGGTCGCGGTGCACCATCATGGAGAGCGCGTCGACCGGCTCGTCGTTCACCAGCACGGACATCTTCACGAGGTTGTCTTCGCGGTAGCCGGTCATCTGATAGTCAAAGGAGGCATAGCCTTTGGTCACCGATTTTAGGCGGTCGTAGAAGTCAAACACCACCTCGTTGAGCGGCAGGTCATAGACCGCCATCGCGCGGGTGCCGGCGTAGGTGAGGTCTTCCTGGATGCCGCGGCGGTCCTGGCAGAGTTTCAGCACGTCGCCGAGGTATTCGTCCGGCACAAGGATGGTGGCCTTGATGCGCGGCTCCTCGAGGTGGTCGACCTTGGACATGTCGGGCATGTCAGCAGGGTTGTGCAGCTCGATCATCTCGCCGTCTTTCATGTAGACGTGATAGATCACCGACGGCGCGGTGGTTATGAGCTCGATGTTGTACTCCCGCTCGATCCGGTCGCGGATCACTTCGAGGTGCAACAGGCCCAGGAAGCCGCAGCGGAAGCCAAAGCCCAGCGCGGCGGAGGTTTCCATTTCAAACGAGAAAGACGCGTCGTTCAGCGCCAGTTTGTCGATGGCGTCGCGCAGGTCTTCAAATTCCGAGCTATCCACCGGGAAGAGGCCACAGAAGACCACCGGCTGGGCTGGTTTGAAGCCCGGCAGCGCCTCTTCGGTGCCGTGGCGGTCGTTGGTGATGGTATCCCCGACGCGGGTGTCGCGCACCTGTTTGATCGAGGCGGTGAGGAAGCCGATCTCGCCAGGGCCCAAACTGTCGACCATCTGCATCTCCGGGCGGAAGACGCCGACGCGGTCCACATTGTGCAGCGTGCCGTTGGACATGAACTTGACGCGCTGGCCCTTTTTCAGGGTGCCGTCCATGATGCGCACCAGCACGATCACGCCCAAGTAAGCGTCATACCAGCTGTCCACCAGCATCGCCTTGAGCGGCGCGTCGATGTTGCCTTCGGGCGCGGGGAGTTCTTTCACGATGGCTTCGAGTGTTTCGTGGATGCCAACGCCGGTTTTGGCGGAGACCTGAATGGCGCCGGTGGCGTCGATGCCGATCACGTCTTCGATTTGTTCCGCAACGCGGTCACAATCGGACGCGGGCAGGTCGATCTTGTTGAGCACAGGCACCAGTTCGTGGTCGGCTTCGATGGCCTGATAAACGTTGGCAAGCGTCTGCGCCTCAACACCCTGGGTGCTGTCCACCACCAGGAGCGAGCCTTCGACCGCTTTCATCGAGCGGGAGACCTCATAGGCAAAGTCGACGTGACCGGGGGTGTCGATGAGGTTCAAGACATAGGTCTCGCCGTCATCGGCTTTGTAGTCGATGCGCACGGTGTTGGCTTTGATGGTGATGCCACGCTCGCGCTCGATGTCCATGCTGTCGAGCAGCTGTTCCTTCATGTCACGATCTTCCACCGTGCCCGTCTCTTGGATGAGGCGGTCAGCAAGGGTGGATTTACCGTGGTCGATGTGGGCCACGATGGAGAAATTGCGGATTTTGGACAGATCGGTGCTCATGTTGCGGGATATGAGGGGGAATCTTGCGTTGGTCAAGCAGCGCTGTAGGGTGCGGAGCGGGTTATTACTTGAATTTCGACTTGAGTGAGGCAGTTTTGTTAGAAATTAGCGCTTCGACCAAACTTATTATTGATGGCGTCTTTGAAGAGGCATTCAGAGAGGTCGAAGACGTTTTCGAAACGCTGTCGCACCATAGGTGCCAAGACGTCGTTGTAAGGGCAGGATTGAGGTCCTTTTTCGAACCAACTCTTCGATCGAGTCGTGACTTGAGTGCAGAGCAATTGAAGGTTTGCAGGGTTCTCGTTCGCTGCATAGCGTTGCTACGAGCCAAACCCATTGACCGAGGAGCATCAGCTAGGACAGTCTTTGAGCAAACACGCTTGGATGAGCTAGTTATAGCCGCCGGCTCCGGGTCACTCATGGTTGCTACTGCGCTAAAATCCGGTGACAGAACGGAGATGCTTGCCGCCATACAAGATTTAGCAGCAGGCTTTTCCAATGAGGCGAGGCAGCAACAATTTTCTGCTGCGATTGCTGTTTCTACAACTCAGAACGATGCATACAAAATCGTCGCGCAACATTGCGCCAACGAGACCGCGCGCGACTGCTTAGACGGCGACAAGGATATATTCAGAAAACCATTGTGGACTACCGACGACGCTTGGCGAAATCATATTCCAGAAAACTCGGCGTTTGAAACTTTCCAGCAAGGTGAAGCCTTCGAGTTTTGGCGCAGATGGTACCAAGGTTTTGTCATTGGTCGGCCACTTGATTGGGCGCTGCAAACTCAAGTGGCCTTGATTGACGACGCGGTTTGGGATGCTGGTGCCGAAGCGGTTGCAGCGGCTATTCGTGAGATCGAAGCAAATCTCGGCGGCCCAGCGCCTTTGGAAGAGAAGGCGCTGCGAGAACACGTAGGGCACTTTTTGACGAACCCAGTACTTTCGGCGGCAACCGCTCTCAATGGTGCGGAAACGATTGAGCGTGCAATTTCAGATTACTTGCGAGATGCCCCGGCGAACTGTTTGCCGGAGGATTTAAAACACCTTGAAGCGCTGCCACGGCACTTCAAAGCCATTGCGCGTGTGATTGGCAATAAAACCGACGAGGGCGAGAAAGAAAGCCTGCTTGTAGACGAGATTTCGATGCTGCATGCAAGAGTGACTGAACTGGAAGGGGAACTGGCCGTTGCCAAAAGCAAGGCATTGAAAGGGATCATTTCCCAAGAGGCCGCAAAGTCCTTTGGCAAAACGATTGGCAGCCCATTGTTCTGGAGCGGCGCGGCAGTGAGTGTGGGCTATTTCTTTGGTGTGGCTCCGAGCGATTTGACGTTGGAGAATTTCCGCAACTACGTGGCTGAGTTGTTGCGCGCTAACGCGGAAACTGCCCCACCGGCTCAGCCGCCGCTGCTATCCAGTATCGACGTTTGAGAGAAGATCGAGAGAGCTGCGCCCGACCCTAGGTGGGTGCAAAGCGCCCTCCTGGGGGGAGGGTCCCTCTCGGGACCTTGCTGCGCAAGGCCCTGCCGGCAATGGGGCGCGGCGCGGCTTTGCCGAGCCGTACTGTTGCCGCTGAAGGCAAGCTGCAACTAAGGATCGCACCCGATCCCGAGGGCGGCTCTCCGTTTGGCGCGTCTCTGTCCACGCATTCCACACATTCCGTCTAGCGCAGACGTCGCGAAATCGCACCCGCCCTGGGGGGCGGGGTCGGGTGCGATCCGTCACGCTGAGCGCGACGGTTTGAAGGTTGGCGGATTGGCGCACAGAAAACCTTGGCTGGGAGTGTGTCGGGTACTCGAGGTCCAAGCCCCCCTTCCCCCACAAACTTGTGACCACAAAACCGCTGGCCTTTGCCCACCCCAGCCTCTAAGGACGCCGTCCCGCACAGGCTTTGTGCGTGGACCTGCCGGGAACTTCCGGGCATCCCCCTTGATAACGCGCTTTTCTGACCCAAGATTCTGGGCCAGGGTTGGGGCACGCGCGGGATCAACAACACGCGCCCCCTTTATTGTCAGGGAAGACATTCATGCGTCGGCGATTGACCACTTTGATGTGTGCGGATTTGGTAGGGTATTCGGCCCTGATGGGCGAGGACGAGGCACTGGCCGTGGCCTCGGTGCAGGAGCTGCGCAAGAAACATCTGGAACCTGTCGCCAAGGATCACGGCGGCGAGGTGCTCAAACGCATGGGCGACGGCTGGATTCTGGCCTTTCCCAGCGTGGAAGAGGCGCTCGATTGTGCCGAAGAGGTGCAGAGCCGCCTGGCGGAGCATGAGGTGATCAAGCTGCGCATTGGCTGTCACATCGGTGAGATTGTCGAGGATGAGGCGGATTTCTACGGCAATGGGGTGAACATTGCCCAGCGGATTGAAACCGAAGCGCCTCCCGGTGGGGCGATGTTCAGCGAAGACCTGTTTCAGGCGCTCTCTGCCGAGCGGCAGGAAGAGCTCAAAGACGTGGGTGTGTTCAATCTGAAAAACATTGCCAAGCCGATCCGCCTGTATCAGTGGCGGCCTGCCAACCTGACTACTGCGCCGGACAAGGGCGCCTTGCCGTCGGTGGGGTTTGAGCAGTTTGTGGCGGCGCCGGAAACGCCGGACAATGCGGCGATTGCCGATGATCTGCACGATGGGTTGGTGCAGCTGTCGCTGAAACGCACCGGGGTGACAACCGTGGACACGGAAAGCCTTGAGGCGACCCCGCCGGATTTCCTGATCCGGGGGCGGCTGCGGGTTGCTGGCACGCGGGCGCGGTTCACCATGTCGTTGATCTTGCGCGAAGAAATGCAAACGCTATGGACCGGCACCTATGAGGGTGATCCAAGTGATCCCTTTGCCTTTGTCGACGAGTTGATGCCACGGCTTGAGGGCGATGTGCGTTTGCAGACCATCCAACGGGATGGCGACCGGTTGGCGCATCTGAGCCTGAACCAGTTGAGCGTGTCAGAGCTGCGGGCGCGGGCGGCGTCGATGTTTTTCAAACAGACCATTCCAAGCTGGGAGGACGGGCTGGCGGCGCTGGACCGGGCGGTTCTGCTGAGCCCCGGGGACGGCATGTCGCTGGCGATGCGGGCACAAAGTCGGTTGAACCTGAGCGCTGTGAAGTTTTCACAGCTGGAGCCCGAAGTGCTGACACAGATGGGCAAAGACCTCGATGTGGCGGTGGCGGAATGCCCCACCAGCGACTTTGTGTTCTGGGCGCGTGGGGCATACCGATTGAAAGTGTTGGGTGATTTGCAGGGCGCGGCGTCCGACATTGCGCGGTCGCGTGAGATCAACCCGAACTTCATTGGCATAGTGGATCTTATTGCCCAGAAGGCGTTTTTGGCAGGCGACTATGAAGGCGCGTTGGATGCGCTGAGTGCCTATGAAGAGATGGGCAGTGAGGACCCGTTCCGCATCAACCGGTTGTGTTTCAACGCCCGAGTGCTTTTGGGCGCAGGTCAGGCGGAGGCGGCACATGTGGCTGCGCTTGAGGCGGCGGATGTGAGCCCGATGGATCGTGGTATTCAGCTATTGAAGGCTTTGGCCTGTCAGAAGGCCGGTGATACCGTTGGCCTCAAGGCCGCGCGGGCGGCGGCGGCGGACCTACCCAAGGCGCCGTCGGTGGCCATCAACCGGTTGGCACTGCCCGACGATTTGGCGTGGTTGAACGACGCGCTGCACCCGGAAGCGGAGCCGGTTTGAGTTAGGACGTCGCGCGACCGCGGGTGGGCGACCTGCCCTCAAAGAAAAGCCACAGCGACCTGCCAAATTCGCCACACAGAATAGATGTGCCAAACACTTGCAAAATCGCCCGCCCATGGGGGCGGTCGGGCGATGCCCGGTGGCCTGCGGCCTTTCTTCCGGGCTAAAGAGTGCGCAGCCGTCTCGCCGCGAGCCAACTGAGCGCGGACATGATCGCTGCGGTGAACAAGCAAAGCCACAACCCGCCGATCTGATAGCTGACACCAGAGAGCAACGTGCCCAAAAGGCGGCCTGCAGCGTTGGACATGTAGTAGAAGCCCACATCCATGGTGACGCGCTCGTCCGAGGTGAAGGCGAGGATCAGGTAGCTGTGTACCGAAGAGTTCACCGCGAAGACAAAGCCGAAGATCAGCAGCCCCAGGATCAGGATGGCAGTGAGCGCGTTGGAGGTGTCGAGCAGCAGCACGGCGGCGGTGAGGGCCAGCGGGATCAGGGTGAGGTAGCCGACCCAGTTGATCGCCTTTTGCACAACCTCATCGGTGGTGGCGTTGGCAGCTTTGAGGATGCGCGGGGCGTTGCCTTGTACCGCGCCATAAAGGATGATCCACACCGCCATGAAGATGCCGATGACGAAGAAGGCTTCTCGGCGGCCTTCCGCGGTGCCGTCTGACAGCACGGCGTTGAAGTAGACCGGGATGCCGACCACAAACCAGACGTCGCGCGCACCGAAAAGGAACATGCGGGCCAATGAGAGCCGATTGACGTTTTTGTCTTTGGAAAAGACCTGGGAGAACTTCGTCTTTTTGGAGCCTTGCGGCAGGCCGGAGGGCATGAAGATCACCACTCCCGCGAGGATCACCGTGAGGATGATGGCCATGCCCCAGACGGAGGCTTGAAAGCCCCAGATGGCAAGCAGCGCGGCGCCGAGGAAGAAGCCGCAGCCTTTCACGGCATTTTTTGAGCCGGTCAGCAGGGCAACCCAGCGGAAGAGCCCCCCGCCCACTTTGGGGGCGAGCAGTTTCACGGCGGATTTGGACGACATCTTGGAGAGGTCTTTGGCCACGCCGGAGGCGCCCTGCACGCACATCACAAAAATCACCGAGGCGGTCACGCCCCAGGCGGGGTCGAGTTGCGCCAAGGCGATCAGCGCGAGGATTTGGATGGTGAGGCCGGCGTAGAGCGTGGACGTCAAGCCAAAGCGCGCGGCGATCCAGCCTGCGGAGAGGTTGGTGACGATGCCCATGACCTCATAAAGCAGGAACAGGTAGGCCAATTGGATGGGCGAGAAACCCAGACCGTTGAAATGCAGAAGCACCAACATGCGCAGCGCGCCGTCGGTGAGCATAAAGGCCCAATAGGCGGCGGTGACGGTGATGTAGGCGGCGAGGCCGTCTGGTTTGTCAGTCTGGGAGTCGGTCATGGCGGTCTCTGAGGGCCGCGCCCGAGCCTAGGTGGGCGCAAGGAACAATGGAAATTGCCACCCGACTCGCGCAACAACCAACGAAGGTGATTGATGCAACGTCGCACATGCGCCCTCCTGGGGGGAGGGTCGGGCGCGGCCCGTGCCAGAGGCACGAGCCAAAGGGTTAAAGGCTGGCGAGCACCATGCGGGTGACGTCAGCCAAACGGAAGGCATAGCCCCATTCGTTGTCATACCACGCGTAGATTTTCACATGTTTGCCATTCACCACGCGAGTGGAGAGCGCATCGACGATAGTGGAGCGATCGTCGTTGGTGAAATCACAAGAGACCAGCGGGCGGGTTTCATAGCCGAGGATGCCCTCCAACTCACCAGCGGCGGCTTCGGCAAAGAAGCCATTGACCTCTTCCGCAGTGGTGTCTCGGCTGACGTCAAACACGATGTCGGTCAGGGAGGCATTGAGCAGCGGAACGCGCACGGCGTGGCCGTCAATTTTGCCAGCCATATCGGGGAAAATCTGGATGATCGCTTTGGCAGAGCCGGTGGTGGTGGGGATCAGGCTGTTGAGGGCAGACCGGGCGCGGCGCGGGTCTTTGTGAGCCTTGTCCACAATCACCTGTGTGTTGGTCACATCATGGATCGTGGTGAAGCTGGCTTGTTCAATGCCAAGCTTTTCGCGAATGACCTTCACCACGGGCGCAATGCAGTTGGTGGTACAAGAGGCTGCGGTGATGACCTTATGTGTAGCCGCATCGTAGGTGTCGCTGTTGACGCCGTAGACAATGTTGGCAACGTCGTCTTCTTTCACCGGAGCTGAGACCACGACCTTTTTCACGCCCGCATCAAAGTAAGGTTGCAGCTTGGCGTTGGATTTGAACACGCCGGTGCAGTCAACCACCAGATCGACGCCAAGTTCCTCAAGCGGCAACTCTTCGAGGGTCCACGCGGCGGTTTTGCGCATCTTGTGGCCATCCACGGTGATGCTGTCCTCATCAAAGGCAAAATCCGCCCGCCAGCGGCCATGCACGGTGTCAAACTCCAGGAGATGCGCGTGCAGTTCTGCGTCGCCAACGGGATCGTTGAGCAGGACAATGTCGGCGTCCAGGCCAAGATCAAAGAAGCTGCGGATCACCAGCTTGCCCATACGGCCAAGGCCATTGATTGCGATTTTGGTCATCAGAAATTCCTATCAATTAGGACCGCGGCCGAGCCTGGGTGGGTGCCAAAGGCGCCCTCCCGTGGGGAGGGTCGGGCGCGGTCCGGGCTGGCAGCCCGAACCAAGGTTAAGGTGAAGGAGGAAACCAACCACGAGTGCGATTGGCGAATGCAACAAGAGACAACATGACGGGCACTTCGACCAGCACGCCGACGACGGTGGCCAAAGCGGCGCCAGAGCCGAGGCCAAAGAGAGAGATGGCAACCGCCACCGCCAGCTCAAAGAAATTGGACGTCCCAATCAAGGCACAGGGGGCGGCCACCTCAAACGGGACTTTCCAGAGCCGCGCGGCGCCGTAAGCGATGAAAAAGATGCCGTAGGTTTGGATCAACAGCGGGATCGCGATCAACAGGATATTGAGCGGCTGGCTCAGGATCACCTGCGCTTGAAATCCAAAAAGCAGGACCACAGTCAGCAGCAATCCGCCAACAGACGTGGGCCGCAGCTTGTCGCGGAAGGCATCAACGGCGACCTCGCCCCCCTGCCCCATCAAACGGTTGCGGGTGATAACACCAACGGCCAGCGGTAGGAGAATGTAGAGCACCACGGACAACAAAAGGGTGCTCCAAGGCACGGTGATGTCGGTCACGCCCAGCAAGAAAGCCACGATGGGGGCAAAGGCGAAGACCATGATCACGTCATTCACGCTGACCTGTACCAGCGTGTAATTGGCGTCGCCGCGCACCAGATTAGACCAGACAAAGACCATGGCGGTACAGGGCGCTGCGCCCAGCAGGATCACACCCGCGAGGTATTCGCTGGCGGTTTGCGGATCGATCCACGGCGCGAAGATGACCTCGAAGAACAACACGCCCAGCGCGGCCATGGTGAAAGGTTTGATCAGCCAGTTGACCACCAGTGTGATCACCAAGCCTTTAGGCTTGCGGCCAACGTCTGCCAATGCGCCAAAATCGATCCCAACCATCATCGGGTAGACCATCGCCCAGATCAGCACGGCAACTGGCAGGTTCACTGAGGCGACCTCCAGACTGGCGAGCCAACCAAACAGGCTTGGGAACAGGCTGCCCAAGGCCAGCCCGGCGACAATCGCCAAGGCCACCCAAAGCGACAGCAGGCGTTCAAAGGTGCCAAGACCGGCGTCAAGTTCTGCGCTGTGATCGCTCATGCTGCGGTTCCCATCAATCTGCGAATGGCGGTGAGGATGTCTTCTGGCTCTTCATTTGCGCCAATCACATCCAGGTTCTTTTGCAAGGCGACAGCATCCAGACCCGCCATCGGAAGGTTCACAAAGGCGGAGATCCGATTTCGCAACATGCGATAGGATTCCGAGAAGGCCACGCGCTTTTCGGCTTCAGAGCCTTGCACCTGCGTCGGATCTGGCAAGCCCCAATGCGCCGTCATAGGCTGGCCCGGCCAGAGCGGGCAGGTTTCGGCAGCGGCTAGATCACACACGGTGAAGACAAAATCCATTTCTGGCGCGTCTGGACTGGCGAACTCGTCCCAGCTTTTGGCGCGGGCGAATCCTACGTCGTGATTGAGACCTTTCAGCAGGTCCAATGTGTAGGGATGCGGCGCCTCTTTGGGGGATGACCCGGCTGAATAGCCTTTAAAGCGCCCCATGGACTCCCTCTGAAGCACCGCTTCAGCAATGAGGGACCGGGCGGAGTTGCCGGTGCAAAGGAAGAGCACGTTGTAAGTTTTGTCGGTCATTTTGTGCGCTCCTTCAGCACCCACAAGTCAGGTCTTCAATGAGTGGCTGACACAGCTCTGGCCGACCGCCGCAGCAGTCCTGCAGAAGAAACCCCAACATCCCGCGCATGCCGTCCATGTCCGCAAAGTAGCGGATCACGCGGCCCTCGCGCTGGTTGCGCACAAGACCCGCTTGCAGCAGCACCGAAAGATTGGCCGAAAGCGTGTTTTGGCGCACGTCCAAGGCCTCGGCGATGTCCCCGGCGCTCATGCCTGCATCACCGGCCGTCACCAAAAGACGGAAAGCTTCCAGGCGGGTTTGCTGGGACAAGGCCGAAAAGGCGGTGAGGGCTGATGTCATATCCATAATTCATGAAGTATGGATATGATTGGTGAGTCGCAAGCATTTCATGCCGGTTTTCTGGCTAGCAGCGATGAAACTTTTGTGACAGCTTGGACTTTGGTTACCCAAAAACGTCGACAGGGCGATCTTCAAGCATGGTTTCCATGGAGAAGAAGCCTGTGACCGTGTCGAGCTCATAGCCGGTGGTCAGGCGGCGGTAGACGGCATCATAGCCCGACATGCCCGAGGTGATGATTTTCAACATATAATCCCAGTCACCGCCAATCCGATGCATCTCCGCCACTTGAGGAATGCGCGCCACATGGGCCTTGAACCCTTCGGCCCATTCCATGGAGTGATTGCGGGTACGCACCATGACAAAGACGGTCAGGTCGAGGCCCAACGCCGTGGGATCGATGCGCATGCGTGAGCCCAAAAGCACGCCCTCTTCCTCAAGCTTTTTCAATCGCCGCCACAGGGCGTTTTGCGACAGACCTACGCGGTCAGCAACTTCGCGTTGCGACAAAGAGGCGTCTCTTTGCAGAACATCAAGAATATTGCGATCAATTTGGTCTATTTTCTTACTCATACCGATCATTTGACCACAAATTTCACCATTTGGCGATGAGAAAAGGAGAAATTATCTATTTCGATAGGGCTAACATCCCCTCAAGACGCGCAAGAGGACCAAAATGACCAAACTGACCGCCCCTTTTGAGACATTTGCCAACACGCTGAAGACCGCCAAGGTTCCGCAAGAGTTCCTGCGGACCGGATTGATTGGCGGTGAGGCACTTATCGACACGCCAACCGGCCCAAAGAAGCTGGTCTATGCGGATTACGTCGCCTCCGGGCGAGCGCTGCGTCAGGTTGAGACCTTCGTGATGGAAGAGGTGCTGCCGTTCTACGCCAACACCCACACCGATGCGTCCTTCTGCGGCGCGCGCATGGGCGCGTTGCGTGAAGGGGCACGAGAGGTAGTGCGGGAGCATTGTGGTGCGCGCGCCCAGGAACATGCGGTGATTTTCTCCGGTTCCGGTGCGACAACCGGTCTGAACCAGCTGATGCATCTGATGGGCGTCGGCGCTGGCGATACTGTTCTTGTGGGCCCTTACGAGCACCATTCCAACCTGCTGCCTTGGCGTGAAAGCGGTGCGGATGTGATCGAAGTGCCGGAGGGCGACCTGCCCGGCCCGGACCGCAAAATTCTGACCCAGCTGCTCACGGAGCGGGGGACCACAGGCCGTGTGATCGTGGCGCTCAGCGCTGCGGCCAATGTGACAGGGGTGTGCACGGATGTGGCGGCGCTGACCCGGCTGGTCAAACACCATGGGGGGATCATGGTGTGGGACTATGCCGGGGGCGGGCCTTACTTGCCGATGCAGATGACACCGGTTGTAGGCGCAGAGATCGACGCGCTGGTGTTTTCACCACACAAGTGCATTGGCGGCCCCGGCGCGAGCGGTGTGCTGGTCATGCGCCAGGAGCTGGCCTGTGCCCGTGTTCCCTATCGTCCGGGCGGCGGCACCGTGGCTTTTGTAAACGCGCATCAGCACGACTACGTGACCAAACTGGAGCAGCGTGAGGAAGGTGGCACCCCCAACGTTGTGGGCGACATTCGTGTGGCGCTGGCATTGAAGGTGAAAGAGGTGATTGGCCAAGAGGCGATGACGGCGCGCAATGACGTGCTGACCGCGCGGGCCTTTGCCGCCTGGGAGAACGAACCACGCCTGCGGATTTTGGCACCGGAGCGCAAAGAGCGCCTGCCAATCCTATCGTTTGTGCCGCTCAATGCCTATGGCGAGCGCATTGACCACAATGCCTTCACCCGCGCTTTGTCCGAGCAGTACGGCATTCAGGCGCGCGGCGGGTGTTCCTGCGCCGGGCCTTATGTGCATGAACTCTTGAAGATTGGCGACGATCAGTCCTCGGTCATTCGCACCGACATTTTGCAGGGTCCTGGCACGGCCAAACCCGGCTTTGTGCGTCTGAATCTGAGCGTGTTGATGACGGATGAAACCGTGAATTACATCCTGGCGTCCGTGGCCGAATTGGCCCGCAGCTGGGACCTTGAACCGCAGGCAGCGATGGCAAGCTAAAGCGTTGTTGCCCGGTACTTGAAGGCACCGGAGCCGCGGGCGATGACCTCACCGGTCTCGTCCGTGATGGTGCCTTCGGCAAAGAAGGTCTTCGCGCCGCCACCGGTGCGCCAGCCTTCAGCAATCAGACCTTGGCCTTTGGGACGCGACAGGAAGTTGGTGGTCAGTGAGAGCGTGAGGGCCAGTTTTTTGTGCTCAGGCGTGCCGGTGTAGCAGCCCGCAAACCCCATGACCGTGTCCAGTAGCGTGGCATAGATGCCGCCGTGGGGAATGCCCGCGCGGTTCATCAGGTGCGGCGCGATCGGGAGCGCGAGGCGAGCGTAGTCTGTGTCCCAATGGGTCAGTTCAAACCCGAGATGTTTTTGCAGCTCATATGGCGCTTCGTCCAAAGCGGGGTCGAGTGGGGCGTGGGTCATGTCGTGGTCCATCAATAATCTGTTTCGCCCGGCATCGCCGGGCTGCGCCTGCCTGCCCCTCGGCAGGCGCATTCGCGCCAGCTCAGGCAGGCTTCGCCCTATGTTATGGCAATCACACCGCCGTCAGGCCACCATCGATCGCAATCGCCTGTCCGGTCATAAAGCTGTTCGCCGGCGCGTTGATCCACAACATCGCCTGCACCACCTCCTCGGGTTTGGACACGCGGCGCATGGGCACGCGACTGGCGATATGGGTCATGGCATCTGCGCGGCTTAGCCCTGCGCGTCCCCCAACCTGATCCGCCATTTCGTCCACCATGGGAGTTGCCGAGAAAGACGGGCAGAGTGCATTCACGCGGATGCCGCGCGTGGCGTTTTCGTCTGCCGCGGCTTTGGTCAGACCCACGACCGCATGCTTGGCTGCCGAATAAAGCGACAGATGGCCGGAGCCGACCAGTCCTGCCGCGGAGGCCACGTTGAGAATCGCCCCGCTGCCCGCCTTTTGCATCAGCGGGATCTGATACTTCATACAGAGGAACACGCCTTTGGCGTTCACGTTCATCATCAAGTCAAAGTCATCGGTTGTGAGGAATTGCAGCGGGCGCACGTCGTGACCGATGCCTGCGTTGTTGATGCCAATGTCCAGCGCGCCGAAAGCTTCGGCGATGTTAGCAACATGGGCCGCGACCTGAGTTTCGTCAGCAACATCAACCTGATCCGCGACCACTTCGATACCTTTGGCACGCAAAGCGTCCGCCACCGTAGCAAGTTGGTCTGCGTTGATGTCCGACAGGCCAAGTTTTGCACCTTGCTCGGCGAATTTTTCAGCCGCCAGCGCGCCAAATCCACTGGCGGCGCCGGTGATCATCACCACTTTGTCTTGAAACATCTTATCCACGGGTGCTGGCCTCCAGACCGGCCTGAGCAAACATCGGAACAAAGGTGCCCAGTTTGGCAGCCCGTTCTGGATCAGATGCATTGCCATCCAGCGCGCGTTTTTTTACGCCTTGGATGATGGCGCCCATGCGGAAGAAACAGAACGCCAGATAAAAGCCAAATTTCTCGATGCCCGGCAGGCCCATGCGTTTGCAATAGGCGGCGATGAACTCTTCGTCGGTCGGCAGGCCCAGCGCGGCGCGGTCGATACCGGCCAGCCCCCTGCCCTCGTTGCCCGGCGGCATTTGCCACTGCATGATCACGGCAGCCAGATCGGCATAAGGATGGCCAATGGTAGAAAGTTCCCAATCCAGCACCGCGACCACTTCGGGGCGGTCTTTGGCAAAGAGCATGTTGTCGATCCGGTAATCGCCATGCACCAAAGTGCGTTTGCCGTCGTCAGTGGGGATGTTGGCGGCAAGCCAATCGATCAATTGATCCATCTGCGGGATCGTTTCTGTTTCGCTGGCGCGGTATTGTTTGGTCCAGCGGCCAACTTGGCGTTCGAAGTAGTTGCCGTCTGGGCCATAGTCACCAAGACCGACGGCGTTGATGTCGACGGAGTGGATGGCGGCGAGGACGCGGCCCATTTCGTCGATGACTTGGGCGCGTTGGTCGTTGTCTAGCTCTGGCAATCGTGGGTCGTCGAAGTTGCGTCCTTCGATGAAATCCATGACGTAGAATGCAGAACCAATAACGTCATCGTCCTCGCACAACAGGTGCATTTTGGCGACGGGGACCTCGGTGTCGGCGAGTGCTTTTTGCACGCGGAATTCTCGATCCACGGCGTGGGCGGATTTGAGCAGCACGCCAGGCGGTTTGCGGCGCAGGACGTATTGGCCGGACGGGCTGTCGAGCCGGAAAGTGGGGTTCGATTGGCCCACGTCGAATTTGGTCGCCGTGATGGGGCCTTCAAAACCGTCGAGGGTCTCCGAGAGCCAACGCGCGACGGCGGCGGTGTCCAGTGTGGTTGCGTCCATTGCGTTTCCTCCCATTTGGCCGGGGTGCGAAGCGGACCGGCCGCGCCCGACCTCCCCCACGGGAGGGCGCATTCGCTTTCTCCCAAGGTCGGCCACGGCCTATGTTAGCTGTAGGTCAGCATCTCGTCTTGGTTGCCGCCGTCAATATGCGGTGTCTCATTGAACCCGTTGAGCCATGTGTGGCCCTTGGCCATGACCAGCCGGGCCACGGCGCAGTTTTTGACCTGCAACTGTAGCAGGATCATCTGTTCAGCAGGCGCGTTCAGCACGTCGGCGATGGTGCGCCCGATGGCGCCGCCAGAGCTGACCGCGAGGGGCGTTTTTGCGCCGGACGCGGCCACAATGGCGCGGGCTTCTCGCACGCGGTCTGTGAAGGCGGCAAAGCTTTCCGGTGGATTGTCGATCTCGTCGCGCTGCCATTCGATCACCGTGTCCCGCAGGATGCGGAAATGGGTTTTGCGGTCGTCATGCAGGCCAGCCGGTTTGTCATCCCGATTGGCGTAGCGGGCTTCGAGCAGCCCGCCAAAGTCAAATTCGTTCCACCCCGGCACAACAATTGGGTCAAGCCCGGTGCCCAGTGCGCTTTCAATGCCGTCCCAGGTCTGGCGATGGCGTCTTTGTGCGCCGATGAACACCGCATCAGGCCTTACGCCTTGACGTTTGAGCGCCGCGCCCAGCGCCGCTGACTGGCGGTGGCCGAGGTCTGACAGGTTGTCATAGTCGGCCGCCCCAAAGCTGGCTTGCGCGTGGCGGATCAGGTGGAACATCTGGCTCATGACATGCGGGCTTGAAGCCGATCCCACGCAGCGATGTATTCACGCTCCAGACGGTCAACCAGATCGGCCGTCTTGGTGACTTCCTTCACAGCGCCAATGCCTTGGCCGGAGCCCCAGATGGTTTTCCAAGCTTTGGGTTTTTCGCGGTCGCCGCCAAAGTCCATGGTTTTCACGTCCCCCTCAGGCAGATTGTCCGGGTCCATGCCTGCGTTGGTTACGGAGCCTTTGAGGTAGTTGCCAGATACCCCGGTAAACAAGGACGAATAGACGATGTCCTCAGCGCCGCTGTCGACAATCATGTCTTTGTAGCCCTGCACGGCGTTGGCCTCTTCGGTGGCGATGAAGGGCGAGCCGATGTAGCCGAGGTCCGCGCCCATGGCTTGTGCTGCCAAAAGCGATGCACCGGTGCCAATGGAGCCTGACAGCAGCAAAGGCCCGTCAAACCACTCGCGGATTTCGCTGATCAAGGCGAGCGGGCTTTGCGGGCCGGCATGGCCGCCGGCACCAGCGGCTACAGCGATGAGACCGTCGGCACCTTTCTCAATCGCCTTCTTGGCGAACTTGTTGTTGATGATGTCGTGCAGGGCAATCCCGCCACAATCATGCGCCGCCTGATTGACCTCAACGCGTGCGCCCAGCGAGGTGATCCAGACCGGGACTTTGTGTTTGTGACAAAGCTCGATGTCGCGCTCGAGCCGCGTGTTGGAGCGGTGCACGATCTGGTTGACCGCAAAGGGCGCAGCGGGGCGGTCCGGGTTTTCCTGATTGTGACGGTCCAGCTCTTCGCGGATATGCGTGAGCCAGGTGTCCAGAAGTGGGTGTTCGCCCTCGCCTTCACGTGCGTTCAGCGCGGGGAAACTGCCTATGATGCCTGCCTTACACTGGGCAATGACCAGTGCGGGTACGGAAATGATAAACAAAGGCGAGGCCACTGCGGGGATGCGCAGACCTTGAAGCGCCTTTGGAAGGTGGCTGTCACCAGACATGAGAAACTCCTGTTGTTGGTGAGCAGGATAAGGGCCTGTGGCGACCGCTCAAGCAAGAGCTTGGCAAAGTAACATGACGTCACTTTGGGCGTGCCTTTGCGGAAAGGCGTGGCTCTTCGATGGCTTGAATGCCTCCGGCGGGGATATTTGGGGACTGTGAATGGGCTTAGCGGATGAGGAACTTGCGGATATGCCCGGCGATCTCGGCAGGCTTTTGATGCAGGAGCCAGTGGTCGGCGTCCGGGATGGTTTGGAGGGTAAGATCGGCGCAGTGGTCGTCCAGTCCCGCGTAGCATTCTGGCAGGAGCGCGGTGTCGTTTTCGCCCCAGAGCAGGAGATGAGGCATGGGCACGCGCAGTAGGTGTGGCGGCAAGTTGGGCAGGTCTGCCTCTGACAAGGGTACGCCGGGGGCGGCCACCTTGAGGAAAGAGGCGCGGTACCAATTGACCATGCCGCGGATGTGATCGGCACCGCCCCAAGCAGTTTGGTAGGCAGCCAGTTTTGCGGGCGTCATCCACGACATGTCCATATGTTTGGAGAAGATACCCATCATGTGGGCGTGGTTGTTGGCGGCGAGCTTCTCTTCCGAGCACTCAGCGCGCAGCCAGTTGATGTATTGGCTGGCTTCCGATTGTGTGCCGCCTGCGGCCAATGCGCGTTGAAAGGGGATGGGGTGCACGCCATTTGCGATGATCAGATTTTGCAGGCTGCCAGGATGGCGGAAAGCCAAGCCGTAGGCCACGGCAGCGCCCCAATCGTGGCCCAGGACAGCGGCAACGGGGGCGTCGGGGCTGTAGTGGTCGAGAACGGCAACGGCGTCGCCAACCAGCTTGGAGGCGGCGTAGTGATCTACCTCAGTTGGGCGCCAGCTTTGGCCATAGCCGCGCTGATCCGGGGCGATGCAGAAGAAGTTGTCTTGCAGGTGCGGGATCAGATCGAAGTAGGCGCCAGAATACTCGGGAAACCCATGCAACATCAGGATTGCGGGCTTGGAGGGATCACCGGCCACCACCACGTGAAAGTTGTGGCCGGAAATTTTTAGTGTCTCGCTGCGCAAGGCTTAGACCATGTCCGGTAGCTTGTGGTCGGCAAACTGTTTGCGCAGGGTCAGCTTGGAAACCTTGCCTGTGGCGGTGAGCGGCAGTTCGTCGACAAACACCACATCATCCGGCAACTGCCATTTGGCAAAATGCTCGAGCAACAGGTCCATCAACTCGCTGGCCTCGGGTTTGCCTTCGGGCGACGGCACCGCCACCAAGAGCGGGCGCTCATCCCATTTAGGATGTGCCACGGCGATGACCGCGCAATTGGCCACCTTGGGATGCGCCATGACGGTGTTTTCCAGATCGAGCGAGGAAATCCATTCGCCGCCAGACTTGATCAGGTCTTTGGCCCGGTCGGTGATGGTGAGAAAGCCGTTTGCGTCGATGGTGGCAACGTCGCCAGTGCCAAACCAGCCTTCAGCATCAAAGGCGGTGGCATTGGCCTCTTCGTTTTCAAAATAGCCAGAGGTGATGGCGTTGCCGCGCACATAGAGCTCGCCTGCGGCCTCTCCATCGTGCGGCAGGCGGTTGCCGTCCTCATCCACGATTTTTAGATCAACGCCAAAGACGCGGCGGCCTTGTTTGGATTTGATGGCGATACGCTCGGCCATTGGCTTGCTGTCGAGATGATCTGGCAGATTGCCTTGGGTGCCGATGGGCGACATCTCGGTCATGCCCCAGGCGTGACAGACGTTCACGCCGCCCTCCTCGAAGTACTGGATCATCGACGCAGGGGCGGCGGAGCCACCCACCACCATATCACCGAGGCCCTCAGGCATGCGCCCTTGGTTGGCGATCTCGCCTTGCAGGCCCAGCCAGACCGTCGGCACACCCCAGGCCGAATAGACTTTCTCGTCATCCATCAGTTTGAACAGGCTGGCGCCATCCAAAGCGCCGCCGGGGAAGATCAAGGACGCGCCGGTAAGAGGTGCGGCATAAGGCAGGCCCCAGGCGTTGACGTGAAACAGCGGGACAACGGGTAGGATGCGCTTGCCTGGCTGCAGCGCGGCAGGCAGCGAGAGGCCCACCATCATGGCGTGCAGCACCGTGGAGCGGTGGGTGTAAAGCGTGCCTTTGGGATTGCCAGTGGTGCCGGAGGTGTAACACAGGCCTGCGGCGGTATCCTCCGGCAGGTCCGGCCAATCGAAATGGTCTGGCTGCCCCTCCAGCAGCTCTTCGTAGCAGAGGTAATCGCCGTCGGGCATGTGGGCGCGGTCGGTCATCACGACCACTTTCAGACTTTGCGGCCATTGCCCACGCAACGCGTCGACAATCGGCACAAAAGTCAGGTCCACAAAGAGCATCGTGTCATTGGCATGGTTGACGATGTAGGTCATCTGCTCGGCCGACAGGCGCGGGTTGATGGTGTGGCACACGCCGCCTGCCCCGGAGATGGCATAATACAGCTCGAGGTGGCGGTAGCCGTTCCACGCCAGCGTGGCGATGCGATCGCCCAGTTTCAGCCCCTGCGCGGTGAGCCCATGCGCCAGTTGCGCGACGCGTTTGGCGGTTTGGGCATAGGTCTGGCGGTGAATGTCGCCTTCGGTGCGGACCGAAACCACCTCCCCTTCCGAGTGGATTTCTGCCGCGTAGCTTAGAATGTCCGCAATCTTCAGCGGACGCATCATCATGGACCCTTGCATTTGGCCCTCCCCTGCCAATCAGTGTCTGTTCGCCTGAGTACGTTACGCGCAAGTTCTGGGATTTCAAAAGCCTGCGTTTGGAATGCCGTCACGTCGCGAGATCTGCCACTTTGGTCGCATGCCCCGTGGTTCTGTGCAGATGCGCACAAAGATGTTGCGAGGCCGCCAATGGTTGGGACGCGGGCGCTGCCCTATCTTGGAAAGCGAAAGGAGACATGCCATGTCGATCAGACCAGTTTTGGAGACACGCAAGGCCATTGCCGCAATGGAAGGCGCAGGCGTGCATTTGCATCGGGTGTTTGGGTTTCAGGACCCGGAGGAGCTTGATCCGTTTCTGATGATGGATCACTTCCGCAATGATGATCCCCGGATGTATGAGAAGGGCTTCCCCTGGCATCCCCATCGTGGGATCGAGACCATCACTTATGTTATAGATGGCGCGGTGGAGCATCAGGACAGCCTTGGCAACACCGGCAACCTGAAAAACGGCGATGTGCAGTGGATGACCGCAGGCAGCGGGATTTTGCATCAGGAGATGCCGACCGCGGATGCCAATGGTGTGAACCACGGGTTTCAGCTGTGGGCCAACCTGCCACGTGACCTGAAAATGACCGATCCGCGCTATCAGGATGTTGAGGCCAAGGAGATCCCAGAGATTATCGATGATGACGGCACAAAGGTGCGGATTGTCATTGGCAGCTTCTGGGGCAAAACCGGGCCGGTGGATGGCATTGCCGCCGATCCTATGTTTCTGGACGTGACCGTGCCAGCGGGGGTGAAAAAGACCTTTCCTATCGACACACGGCGCCGGGCCTTTGCCTATGTGTTTGAAGGCGATGCCGCCTTTGCCGATGCCAGCCAGCCAACCGGCATCCTGCTTGAAAAAGAGGTGGCGGGCGAGGAGCTGAACATCCGCGACATGAGCGGGGACCGCACGCTCATCCGCTTTGGCAATGGCGACGAGGTCACGGTGCAAGCCGGGGAAGAAGGTGTGCGCTTTCTGTTGATTTCCGGACAGCCTATCCAAGAGCCAGTAGCCTGGCACGGGCCGATTGTGATGAACACGCAACAAGAGCTGCAACGGGCCTTTGCAGACCTGCGCAATGGGACGTTTATCAAACCGGCACATTAACCACGTCGGCGGCGGGAGGGAGACCTCTGGCCGCCAGCCATTTGCCTCCACTAAAGATTCATCTCCACAAAGGCGTTTTGCGTACTAAGGTCATGCAAGGTGGAGGACATCGGAGGGGGAACTATGGAGACATCACCACGGGTGATGACCCGTTGGCAGCTGTTGTGTTTCAGCTTGTTGTCGGCGCCTTTGGCGATGGTGAACTTTGCCGTCGTCAGCTTTGTCCCGACATTTTATGCGGTTGATCTGGGCGTTGGACTGGCCACGGTGGGGGCGGTGTTCCTGTTTGGACGGGCCTTTGACATCGTGACCGATCCGCTGGTCGGGGCGTTGAGCGACCGCACCCAGAGCCGATGGGGGCCACGTGTGCCTTGGATGGTGGTGGGGTTTCCCGGATTATTGCTCTTTGTCTGGCTGCTGCTGTCCCCGCCGGACGGGGTGGGCGCGCTGTATCTGTTTTGCGTCGCCTCCGCCTATCTGTTGTTCCTGACCTTCTTTGATGTGCCCTACTCCAGCATTGGGTTGGAGATTTCCCCCAATGCGCATGAGCGCTCTGTGATCGCTGGTACAAAAGGCATCTTCCAGATTATCGGCGCGGTGCTGGCCTCGGTGGCCTCTGCGGTGTTTGCCGGGCAGATGGGGATGTCGTTGCAGATGACGGGCGTGATCTTTGTTGGGATGATGCCAATCGCTTTGGCGCTGTTTTGGTGGCGGACACCGCGTCAGCCCCGGCCACCTGCAGAGGCGCGGCCCAACCTCTGGAGGACCTGGTTGGACTGCATGAAAAACCGCGCGTTTCGCGGGTTGATGCTGGCGTTTTTTGCGGTGCAGGCCGCCAATGCCATGACCGTGGGCCTTTTTGTTCTGTTTGCCACCCATGTGCTGCAGGCACCGGATCTGGTCGGGCCGATGTTTCTGGCGCTGTTGCTGGCAACCGCCCTTTTTGTGCCCGTCTGGGTGATCCTGTCCAAGAAGATTGGCAAACAGCAGAGCTGGATCGCCGCGATCGTGCTGTGCTGTCCGGTGGTGCTTGCGGCCTATCTGGTGGGCGCAGGCGATACGGTTCTGGTCCTGATGATCAGCTTTGGGCTGGGCGCCTGCATGACCTGTGACGGCGTGATGCCAACCTCTTTGCTGGCCGACATTGTGGCGGCGGAAGAACAGCGGCAGGGGCATTCACAGGCGGCGAGTTATCTGGCGCTCAAGAATGTGGCCTCAAAAATGGCCTTTGTCGCGCTGATGGGCGTGGCGTTTCCGGTCTTGGGCTGGGCCGGGTTTGACCGCGACGCGGGCAGCGCACCGGAAACCATGGGCGTCCTACTGCTTTTCTTTGCCGCCGTGCCATGCGGGCTGCGGCTTTTGGTGGCGGGATTTTTGTGGCGCGGCACAGCGCGGGACCGCGCCGAGGTGGCGATCTAAACGCCGACTGCTTTGCGCACCATGTCCCAGTAAATCTGCTCCACCTCAGCGAGAGACAGACGTCCGCCTTCGCGGAACCAGGTGTTGACCCCGGTCAACATCGCAATCACCGCCATGGTGGCAATCTTGGGATCGCTGACCTCAAAGTCGCCACTGTCGATGCCCGCGCGGAGAATGGCTTCCAACCCGTCCTCATAAGACCGGCGCAGTTCTTCGATTTGGGCGAAATTTTCCGGCGTCAGGTTCCGCAACTCCATATAGGCGATGAAAACTTCATCAGGCCGTTCAGAGTGAAACCGCAGGTGCAGGCGGGTGAAGTTTTCCAATGCCTCAGTCGGTGTCGCCTCGTCTGGCAGCTCTTCCCGTGCGGCCAGAAGCTCGGTCATATGGGTTTGCATCAGGTCAAACAGCAGGCTCTGCTTGTCCGGCGTGTAGTTATACAGCGCTCCGGCCTGTACCCCCACTTCCCGTGCGATCTGGCGCATGGAAACGGCGGCGTAGCCGTGTTGGGCAAAGAGCTTGAGCGCCGCATCGCGGACGCGCGGGCCGGTGATGCCGGAATGAGAGCCTTGAGTGCGTGCCATGGCACTTAATTATCTGAACATACGTTCGTTTAAAAGCGTCTCTGCAGCCTTGCCTTGTCATCATCATGGCTTGTGTGTCGCCGCGGCAATAGGTCATAAAGCGGTGACCTAGTTTCGGACCAAGCCATGCTGCCTATGCGCGCCTTTGTTTTTGCTGCTCTTCCTCTCGTGATGGTGACGGCCTGCGGAGAGACACCTGATATGGCGGCCACCAGCGATCCCGCATTGGAAGCCGCGGCTTATCCCGACATCCTGCCGCAAAATGCGCTGCCGAAAGCGCCCAATGGCCGGTTGACGGAAAACAGTGAGGCCGAGCTGGAAGCCCGTGGCGCGCGGCTTCAAAACCGCGCCAAGAATCTTTAGATCCTGGCCAATCACACCGCGCGTTGCACAGCACGTAAAGAGCGGCTAAACGGCATAGCGACATATTCAACTCTCCTGCTAAGAGGTAGCCCAACATGACCACTTCCCAGCCTACTCCGCTTCGTCTTGGGATTGCCGGTTTGGGCACCGTGGGCGTGGGCGTTGTAAAAATCATTCGTCAGAAAGCCAACGTATTGGCGGCGCGGACCGGTCGACGCATTGAGATCAGCGCGGTGAGTGCGCGCTCCAAAGACAAAGACCGCGGCGTGTCGCTGGCGGGCTATGCTTGGGAAGACGATCCAGTTGCTTTGGCGAAACGCGACGATGTGGACGTATTTGTCGAGCTGATGGGCGGCGAAGACGGTCCAGCCAAAGATGCCATTGAAGCCGCGCTGGCACTGGGCAAAGACGTTGTCACCGCCAACAAGGCGCTACTGGCGCACCACGGCCAAGCCCTAGCAGAGACCGCCGAAGCCAAGGGCGCTGTGATCCGGTTTGAAGCGGCTGTGGCTGGCGGCATTCCGGTGATCAAAGCGCTGACCGAAGGTCTGGCCGGCAATGACATCACCCGTGTGATGGGGGTGATGAACGGCACCTGCAACTACATCCTGACCCGGATGCAGGACGCGGGCTTGCCCTATGAAGAGGTTTTTGCCGAAGCCGACGCGCTGGGCTATCTCGAAGCCGATCCGAACCTCGATGTGGGCGGTATTGACGCCGGTCACAAGCTGTCCCTGTTGTCCTCCATTGCCTTTGGCACCAAGGTGGATTTTGACGGTGTGGAGCTAGAGGGCATTCAGCGCATCTCCATTGAAGATATCAACCAGGCTGCGGAACTGGGCTTCAAGATCAAGCTGCTGGGCGTGACCCAGATGACCGGTCGCGGTCTGGAGCAGCGCATGTCCCCTTGTTTGGTTCCGGCGGACAGCCCATTGGGTCAGCTTCAGGGCGGCACCAATATGGTGGTGATCGAAGGCGACGCGGTGGAGCAGGTTGTGCTGCGCGGCCCTGGCGCGGGTGAAGGTCCAACCGCCAGCGCCGTCATGGGCGACGTCTGTGACATCGCGCGCGGCTTCCGCCTGTCGACCTTTGGTGTGCCAGCAGAGATGCTGACCACGGCCAAATCGGCACAGTCCAACTCGCCAGCGCCCTATTACCTGCGCCTCACCCTTGAGGACCGTCCGGGTGCCATGGCCAAGATCGCGACCGCGTTGGGTGATAATGGCATCAGCATCGATCGCATGCGCCAGACCCGCCATGACGATGCTCACGCCCCAGTGTTGATCGTAACCCACAAAACCCAGCGCGCGGCGCTGGATGCCGCTGTTGTTGCGATGCGCGAAACCGGCGTGATGGCCGCCGATCCGGTGGCCTTGCGCATCGAGGCTGTGTGATCTGCGTCAGACCGCGAAACGCTCAAATATAGTAAATTTTGAATAAACGCCAATCCACGATACACTCCAGCGAGTGGTAGTGGGTTGGCGATTATCGTTGTGCGACGGTTGTACGGCACTTCGTTTTTAAGTGTGTGATCTGCCGCAGCGAATGACACGTCCCGGTCGCGGCGCTTTGCGGATGTCAGGCCTTTTTTGTCTAAGAAATTTTGTTTGGGGGAGAACACCATGCCTAGGTTTAACTCATGGCTCGATTGGTTCCTGAAGCCGATTGTGGTTGGCACGCAGAAAGGGGATGTCTTGTCCCTAGAAGGCAACGGCCTGCCTGGAAAAATCTTCGGCCGCGGTGGCAATGACACGATAATCGGCGGCAACCGCAGCGATCTGCTGTTTGGCGGCTGGGGCCATGACGATATTTCCGGCGGGCGCGGCAACGACAAGATTTTTGGTGGTACCGGCAATGACACCATGTCCGGTGGCGAAGGCTACGACCAGATTTGGGGCGGGCGTGGCCGCGACACGGCTGTTTATGAGGGCTCTGTATTTGGCTACAGCTGGGAACAAGGGTGGTTCCGCAAGTTCTACGTCAAAGACATCGACCACTCCGACGGCAACACTGCCATTGATACCCTGCGCGGTGTCGAGCTTTTGCAATTTGACGACTACACCTTCAAATTACGCGGCGCTAATGCCGCACTGGTTCTGGGGGAGGACGCCACCACGGACGAAGACACACCGGTGGTGATTGCTTTTGACGCTTACGATTTTGACGGCGGCACGGTCACGGTGGCGAGCATTTCCACCTCCCAAGGGAGCCTGAGCCTGATCGGCAGCAGCGGCTTGGCGCAGGGCATGGGGGTCGGCGCCAGCTTCAGCTATCGTTTTGATCCGACCACAGCCTTCAATTATCTTTCCGTCGGTGACTATGAGACGGCGACCATCACCATTGTGATTGATGACGGTCAGGGAAACCTGACAACGCAGACGCTGGATGTCACCGTGACCGGGGTGAATGACGCGCCCAGCATCACCGGCGTGACCAACGAGGTTGGCGACCTTCAAGAAGACAGCGTGCTTGCCGCAAACGGTGTGGTCTCTGCCGTGGACCCCGACGTGAACGACCTGCTGACCTTCTCGGGCGGGACCGGCACCTATGGCACCTTTGCCATTCATCCCGATACCGGCGCCTGGACCTACATTTTGGACAATGCCTCCCTCGCGGTACAGGAATTAAGCGTGGGTGACAGCCTGGTGGACACCATTGTGGTGCAGGTTTCTGATGGCAATGGCGGCACTGACTCAGCCAACGTTTCGGTGACAATCTACGGCAGCAACGACACGCCCGTGATCAGCGCGATCACCTATGACAATGACTCCGTTACCGAAGACGGCGCGGTGCAAACCGCCTCTGGCGCAGTGGTGGCCAGTGATATCGACAAGAACGACACGCTGAGTTTCAACGTTGTCGGCAGTGCCACCGGCACCTACGGCACGCTTGCGCTGGATCCCAACACCGGCACCTGGAGCTATGTGCTCGACAACAGTTCTGCGGCAGTGCAAGCCTTGGCCGCCGGTCAAACCGTTGTGGAGACCTTTGATGTTCAGGTCAGCGACGGCAACGGCGGCTTTGACACGGAAACCATCTCGATTGATGTCAACGGCAGCAACGACGTACCAGTGATCAACGGCACCGTGTTTAATGTTCGCGAGGTGACAGAGGACGGCGGGCTCATTGCACGCGGCCTGATTGAGGTGACAGACATCGATACAAACGACACCCTGAGCTTTACGGTTTTAGGCAGCGACACCAGCGGCTTTGGCACATTGACCGTGAACCCGGATGGCAGTTGGAGCTATGCGCTCAACAACGACAGCGAGTTGGTGCAGGGGCTGAACACCGGAGATGTGCGCACAGACACCTTCAATGTGGCGGTGACCGATCCAAGCGGTGCGCGGGCCACTACCACACTCTCCATCACCATCAATGGTGCGGATGACGCGGAACCTGACCCGGGCGATGGCGGCGACGGCGGAGAGCCACCGGCGCCAGTCTCTTCAACCCTGTCGTTTGAGGGCCAACCTCACGCGGCCTCTTTTGAAGGCACCGCAGGTGGCGTGCTTTGGTCGGCGGGCTGGGCCACGATCGACACCACGCTGTTTGGTCAGTTGGGCGGCAACCGTGGCGGCGGGCAGCTTGACACCGGCGTGGCCAACGGCGCCACCAGAGGCGTGATGGTGGTGGGCGGCACGGGTGGCGTGACGCTGAACGGCGATTTTGTCGACACCTTCGATTTTAAAAGCGCGCAGGTCACTTCGGCATCCAACGAAGGCATGCAATTGACCGTGGAAGCCTTTGATCAGTCCTTCCAGTTCATCGAGACCAGCCCCGGTGTGTTTGAAAACGTCGAGGTCTTCACAAGTCTTGGGTCCGAGACCTTCACGCTCTCCACCACCGGCCCGACATTGCTGGAATTTGACGATGCCATCTTTGATGCGGTAGATCGTGTGGTCTTCACCACCGCTGGCGGCACGCCGTTGCCGCTACCGCTGTCCGGCGACCTGTTTGTCATGGATGATGTGACCATTTTTGTCTGATCTCCGTTTTGAGACCAATCCCCGGCGGGCTCAGGTTGCGCCGGGCATAGGGCTGCGCTATTGCGGTCTTAAACGTGTTCAAAAGGATTTATTTCATGTCGCTGAAGCCGGAATTTCACGATCGCATGTTGTCCCTTGGCCTCGCCCGCGTTGCGGAACAGGCTGCCATTGCGTCCGCTGCCTTGATTGGCAACGGGGACGAAAAGGCTGCTGACCAGGCCGCCGTAAATGCGATGCGCGAGCAGCTCAACCTTTTGGACATCGCAGGTGTCGTTGTCATCGGCGAAGGCGAGCGTGACGAAGCGCCAATGCTTTACATCGGCGAAGAGGTTGGCAACGGCAACGGCCCGGGCGTGGACATCGCCCTGGACCCGCTGGAAGGCACCACGCTGACCGCCAAAGACATGCCAAACGCACTGACCGTGATTGCCATGGGCCCGCGCGGCTCCATGCTGCATGCACCAGACACCTACATGGACAAGCTGGCCATCGGTCCGGGTTACCCTGAAAACGTAGTGTCACTGGACATGAGCCCGAAAGAGCGTGTCGAAGCACTGGCCAAAGCCAAAGGCTGTGAGACCTCTGACATCACTGTCTGCATTCTGGAGCGCCCGCGCCACGAAGACGTGATTGCAGAAGTGCGCGCCACCGGCGCCTCCATCCGCCTGATCACCGACGGTGACGTGGCCGGTGTGATGCACTGTGCCGAAGCCGAAGAAACCGGCATCGACATGTATATGGGCCGCGGTGGCGCACCAGAAGGCGTTCTGGCAGCCGCCGCTCTGAAATGCATGGGTGGTCAGATGTGGGGCCGTCTGGTGTTCCGCAATGACGACGAGCGCGCGCGTGCTGCAAAAACTGGCATCACCGATCTGGATCGTATTTACTCCCGTGACGAGATGGTAACGCAGGATGTGATCTTTGCCGCAACCGGCGTGACCGGCGGCTCCCTGCTGCCACGGATCAAGCGCACCCCGGGTTGGATCGAGACAGAAACCCTGCTGATGCGTTCCAAATCCGGGTCCGTACGTCGTATGACCTACCGCGCACCAGTGGATCAGACCTCTTGATCGCAACAGACATTCTTGTTTGATTGGGCCATGCGCCCAGATGGCCCGCCTCTTTGGCGGGCCTTTTCTTAAGACGAAGGCCCCGATATGACTGATTTCCTTGGTGTTTCCGAAAGCTTGACCGGACGGCGCTGGGTGGGGCCGGATGTGGAAACCTCCCGCGCGGCGGAGCAACTGGCGCAAGACACGGCTCTGCCCCCTGCCCTCTGTGCCGTTCTGGCGCGGCGTGGCGTGAGTGCTGGCGAGGCCGAGAGTTTTCTGGAACCCAAGCTGGTCGATCTGCTGCCGGACCCACGCAGTATTAAAGACATGGAAGTGGCCGCGGGGCGGTTCTTGCAGGCCGTGAAATCCCGCCAGCGTATTGCGGTCTTTGCCGATTATGACGTGGACGGCGGTACCTCAGCTGCCTTGCTGATTACCTGGCTGCGCCAGATGAACCTGCAAGCCACGCTCTACGTCCCGGACCGGATTGACGAAGGCTATGGCCCCAATGAGGCAGCGATGGCAGACCTTGCGCGGGCGCATGACCTGATCATCTGTGTCGACTGCGGCACCCTGAGTCACGGGCCGATTGCCGCGGCCAAAGGCGCGGATGTGGTGGTGCTGGATCACCACCTTGGTGGGGAGACCCTGCCGGACTGCGTGGCGGTGGTGAACCCCAACCGGCAAGATGAAAGCGGCGATCTGGCCCATCTCTGCGCGGCGTCGGTGGTGTTCCTGATGCTGGTAGAAGCCAACCGGCAGATGCGGGAGGCGGACGGCACACGGGGGCCGGATCTGATGGCGATGCTGGATCTGGTTGCACTTGGCACCGTGGCCGATGTGGCGCCATTGATTGGCGTGAACCGCGCTTTGGTGCGGCAGGGGTTGAAAGTGATGGCCCGGCGGAACCGTCCCGGCGTGGTGGCGCTTTCTGACGTGAGCCGCATGGATTCTGCGCCCAACAGCTATCACCTTGGCTTCCTGCTGGGGCCACGGGTGAACGCGGGCGGACGCATTGGACAGGCCGATCTGGGTGCACGTCTGTTGTCGACCAGCGACCCCGCCGAGGCAGAGGCTTTGGCCGCGCGCCTAGATGAACTCAACACCGAACGTCGCGACATCGAAGCCTCAGTGCGGGCCGCCGCCATGGCGCAGGCCGAAGAACGCGGATTGGACGCGCCGCTGGTCTGGGCCGCAGGCGAAGGCTGGCACCCCGGCGTGGTGGGCATTGTCGCCTCACGCCTGAAAGAGGCCACCAACCGACCTGCTGTGGTGATTGGACTTGAGGATGGCGAAGGCAAAGGCTCTGGCAGGTCAATTTCCGGCGTCGATCTGGGCGCGAGCATTCAGAAACTGGCTGCCGAGGGCCTGTTGATCAAAGGCGGCGGACACAAGATGGCCGCGGGCCTCAGCGTGGCGCAGGATCAGCTGGAACCGGCCATGGAACGCCTGTCTGAACTGCTGGCCAAACAAGGCGCAGGCGACGCCGGGCCCGCAGACCTCAAACTCGACAGCTTGCTGATGCCCACAGGGGCCACGGTCGACCTGATCAACGACATCGACAAAGCCGGGCCCTTTGGTGCGGGAGCGGCAGCGCCGCGTTTTGCCTTCCCGGATGTGGAGATCCGCTTCACCAAACGCGTGGGCGACAGCCACCTGAAACTGACCTTTGGCGACGGGTTTGGCGCGCGCATCGATGCGATTGCCTTTGGCGCCTATGACACGCCACTGGGACCTGCGCTCGAATCGCATGGCGGCGCGCGGTTCCACTTGGCCGGACGGCTGGAAATCAACACCTGGGGCGGGCGTCAGTCGGTGCAACTGCGGCTTGAAGACGCCGCCCGCGCCTAGCCAAAGCTTCCTTTAGCCCTCAATATCCTGGGGGACTCGCAGCCCTGCTGTGGTGGGGGCAACGCCCCCGCCGTCGTCGCAAAAATTTTCCGGAAGTCGCGCAAATTTCCACTTGCACCCACCCCATGGTTTCACTAGATACGCCTCACGCTTAAGCGCGTCCCGTTCGTCTATCGGTTAGGACGCCAGGTTTTCAACCTGGAAAGAGGGGTTCGATTCCCCTACGGGATGCCATAAGCGGGGTATAGGGACCTGGTCTCTGACGCGCCCATAAAAGAGCGTCCCGTTCGTCTATCGGTTAGGACGCCAGGTTTTCAACCTGGAAAGAGGGGTTCGATTCCCCTACGGGATGCCACTTTTATCCTCCACCACCATGAACCTCACCGCCAAAACGCCTATGCGTTTCCGTGTCGTTTGCCAGGCCTTTCTGCATCTCCACGCAATAGAAAAGCGCGCCCATCCGTGGGGATGCGCGCGCCGGAAAGTCTGACCTGGCTGTTCCTAGCCCCAGTCGCGGCAGACGTATTTGATCTCGGTGAACTCTTCCATGCCCAGTCGGGCGCCCTCACGCCCCAAACCGGACTGTTTGGTGCCGCCAAAAGGAATCGGGGCGCCAGTGACCTTGGTGCGGTTCACCGCCACCATGCCGTATTGCAGCGCACGGCTGAGGCGGTAGATCCTGCGTGGATCGTGACTGTGCACGTAGGCCACCAGACCATATTCTGTGTCATTGGCCGCCGCGACCACCTCCTCCTCGCTGTCAAAGGGCGTGATGGGCGCAACCGGACCAAAAGTTTCTTCCGACATGATCTGCGCCTCTGCGGGCACGTCGGTCAGCACGGTGGGTTCAAAGAACAGCGTGCCCAGCGCATGACGCTTGCCGCCACAGGCCAGCTTGGCACCTTTGGCCAAAGCATCAGCCACATGCTCTTCCTGCTTCTGCACCGCCTTCTCGTTCATCAGCGGGCCAATGTCGGGATCGTCCATACCCAGACCAACACTCAACGCCTTGGTGGCGGCGACAAACGTCTCACAGAAAGCCGGGTAGATGTCGCGCTCCACAAAAATGCGGTTGGCGCCGAGACAGTCCTGACCCGAGGTGGCAAATTTGGCTTTGATGGTTTCTTCAACTGCCACATCCAGATCCGCGCCCTTGAAGACAATCACCGGCGCGTGGCCACCCAGTTCCATGACCAAGCGCTTTACCGTGCTGGCGGACTGACGAAAGAGCAGCTTGCCCACCTCGGTGGAGCCGGTGAAGGACAGCGCGCGCACGCGGGTGTCGCGGGTCCATGGATCGACAACGGTGGGGGCAATGCCCGTGACCACGTTGAACACCCCCGCCGGAATACCCGCACGCTCGGCAAGTTCCGCCAGCGCCAAGGCGCTATACGGGGTTTCCCCAGAAGGGTGCGCCACCACGGTGCAGCCAGCGGCCAGCGCGGCGGCGGCCTTGCGGGTTAGCATGGCAGAGGGGAAGTTCCACGGCGTGATCAGCGCAGCCACGCCCACCGGTTCGCGCCACAGCTCCACCTCGGCATCCGGCAGGTGGCTGGTAACCCCCTCGATGTTGGGGCGTTTGGATTCCTCGGCGTAAAACTCCACAAAGGCCGCGCCATAGTCGATCTCGCCGCGGGCTTCGGAAATGGGCTTGCCCTGTTCCAGCACCATGATCCGTGCAAGATCTTCTTTGTGCTCCAGCTGCAGTTCAAACCAGCGGCGCAAAATGGCCGCGCGCTCCTGTGGCAACAGCGCCGCCCAGGACGGGAAGGCCGCCTGTGCCGCGTCCACCGCCGTCGAGGATTCCTCAGCAGACATCGCGGCCACGCCGCCCAGATGGGTGCCATCTGCAGGATTGGTCACAGCAAAGCTGTCACCATCTTTGGCCGCCTGCCATTTGCCGTTGATGTAGGAAAAGGACCGCACAAGGGCCTTGTCGGTGATGTCTGCGCGGGCAGAGAGCGCGGTTTGCGTCATGGTAGAAAGTCTCCTCTTGATGAGGAGACCCTGCCGCAAGTCCACAGAAGATTTGTCCGAAGTTGTTGGTGTTCGCAGAGGATTTAGCTGCGTTCCGTCGCGCCAAGCAGCACATCAAACGGTGGCGCGCCGTGCTCCTTCACCGGCTTGGTCACGATGTAGGTGAAATAGCGCGACAGGCCGATGCGCGCGTCCAGCATTTCGTCAATCAAGCGCTGATACGCGTCGATGTCGCTGGTCACAATTTGCAGCAGATAGTCAAAGCCTCCGCCAAGCGCCCAGCAGGCCACAACCTCGTCATAGCGCTGCATCGCGGCCTCAAAGGCCCGGAAGCTGGCCGCGGTGTGGTCGGCGATCTCGGCAGAGACAAACACGGTGACATTGGGCGCAAGTTTCTTGAGGTTGATGCGCGCGCCGTAGCCTTCGATAAGCCCGGCTTTTTCAAGCTTCTTCAGACGATCCCAGCACGGGGTTGGCGAGAGGCCAATTTTCTCTGCCAGTGCCGCTTTGGTGATGCGGCCTTCTCGCGTCAACACAGCAAGGATGTCGATGTCCCGTTGGTCCAGCTTCATAGCAAAAACCCCAAACCGCTTGGGGCTGTGCGCATATCGGGGCGGCCCCCTGAAGCATATGTAGGTGTGGTGAACATCATAGCCAGACTGCGTTATCAGCACCGCTTTGCTATCGGCAAGTCCAATCGCCTTGCCCGCCAAAACTGACCGAAAAAATTTCCAGATTCCGACTTTCGCGAACCATCGCTTAACCACTGACTCTTCATTAACCAAATCGCTCTACGGTTTCCCTGTGTTGTAAGCCCCGCGCCTGCCCTCTCTGATTCTCTCTTCAGGGCGCGGTTCGTAAGGGAATGGGAACTATGACAAAAACACATTTGTCAGTCTGGGTACTGCCACGCAGCCAAACGCAAGACGCGCGCCCTCCAGCGCGTCGGGCGAATCGTACGGGTGCGTTCATCGTGGCCGCCTGTGGCGACACGGACTTCGCTGTGGAGCCCAAGCCATCCTGCAACAAAAACCGCCGGATCTGGCCGCACACCGCGCCGACTCGTCCCCGGATTTTTGCGCGCTAGTCTTTAGAGTTCTGGCGGCACATCCACGGCAGGCGCGCTGGGTTTGATATCCAAGAGCGGCGTGCCGTCAAAACAGTCGATGGCGTCAATGCCCATGACGCCTGCTTCCAAATCCAGCGACGTGATGCGCACCGCCGCCAGTGAAATCGGGTTCACGCGGTTGGGCGAGCGCAGTGCGAAGGTCCCGCTCGCGGTATCGCGATGCCGGGGCCGCTGGGTGATCAGATCGCGCCGCGCCTGATGCATCCAGTAAAACAGCAAAATCCCCTGCCCGACTTCCAAACCCGTCAGTCCCTGTGCAAAGCCAGGCTCCAGCACAACACGGGCGCCCTGACCGGTTTCGCGGGCACGGGTCACGTTCTTGGGACAATCGCCGCGCTGCCATGGGGTTTCGATGTGACCAATAAAGCGCAACTGCGCATCCACGCGCTCCAGTGGATCAAAAGACAGACGGTCCTCGCCGTCACGTTGCTCTGGAAAGGCGGTTGTGGTGGGCTCGGTCATGGCGGGGTTCCTCGGATGTCTTCCGCACTCTGCCAGCAGACCTGAGGGGATGCCAGCCTCTGCTTGGTCGCACCCTGAAAATGAAAAACGCCGCTCCGGAGAGCGGCGTTTTCTGGTTTTAGATGATCTCGTCCTGAAGACCTTCCGTGGACAGCCCTTCGAGCTTGGGCATCAAGCTCAAAAGCTCTCGTGTGTAGCTCTCTTTTGGTGCGGCAAACAGCGTTTCGGTGTCCGCCACCTCCACCATTTGCCCCTGACGCATCACACCGACACGGTCACACATCTGGCGTACCACCGGCAGGTCGTGGCTGATGAAGAGCATGGTCAGGCCGAGGTGCTCCTGAAGATCTTTGAGGATGTTCAGAATCTGCGCCTGAATGGACACGTCGAGCGCGGATGTCGGCTCGTCACAGATCAGGAAGCGCGGCTGTGTTGCCAGAGCGCGCGCAATCGAAATCCGCTGGCGCTGACCACCGGAGAACTCGTGCGGATACTTTCGGCCCGCTTCCGAGCCAAGCCCCACACGTTCCAACAACTCGTCCACACGGTGCTGAATGGCAGCGCCTTCCAGCAGCTTGTGGTGTTTCACCGGCTCCGCAATGATTTCATCCACACGCATGCGCGGGTTGAGGCTGGAAAACGGGTCCTGGAAGATCATCTGGATCTGACGGCGGTAGCTTTCCAAGTCCTTGGCGGTCTTGAGCTGCGTGATCTCGTCTTCGTCAAAGAAGATCTTGCCACCATTGGTCTGATAGAGCGTCGCAATCATGCGGGCCACGGTCGACTTGCCCGAGCCACTTTCCCCCACGATGCCAAAGACCTCACCTTCGCGGATGTCAAAGCTGACCTTGTCCACGGCAGTGAAGAACTTGCGGCGTGATGGGATGATCGACCCACTTTGCAGGAAAGTCTTGGTGAGCCCCTCGACCTTCAAAAGCGTGCCGGATTTGGTTGGCTCCGGACGGTCCCAGTTGCGCGCCAAATCGTCGATGTGGAACGCAATCTGACGACCACCATAAGACAGCTGCGGGAAGCGATGCACCTTGAGCGTCGGACGTGGCACTGCGGCGATGAGCGACTTGGTGTACTCATGCGCCGGGGCGCCAAGCACTTGCTCTGTGCTGCCGCTTTCCACGACCTCCCCCTGATACATCACGGTCACCTTATCTGTGGTGTCCGCGATCACACCCATGTCGTGGGTGATCAGGACCACGCCGGTCTGACGTTCCCGCGCCAGCTCCTTGATCAGCTCAAGGATCTGCGCCTGAATCGACACGTCGAGCGCCGTGGTCGGCTCATCCGCGATAATCACATCCGGTTCCGAGCAGAGCGCAAGCGCGATCACCACCCGCTGGCGCATGCCGCCAGAGAACTGGTGTGGGTATTGATTGATGCGCTCGTCCGGCATGGGAATACCCACCCGGTCCAAAAGCTCAATCGCGCGCTTTTTGCTGTCCGCGTCGGACAGTTTCAGGTGGAACTGGATGGTTTCCACCAACTGCTGCCCAACGGTCAGAAGCGGGTTCAGCGAGGTCAGCGGGTCCTGGAAGATCATGGAGATCTTCGCGCCCCGCAGCGCTCGCATGCCGTCCGCATCGCGCCCGTTGATGTGCTCCCCCTTGAAGCTCACCGTGCCCTCGGCGATGTGGCCGGGGCGCTCCAGCAAGCCCATCACGGCGGCGCCGATGGTGGATTTGCCCGCACCGGACTCGCCGACAAGACCATGGATTTCCCCCGGCTCAACCGCGAGGTTGGCCTTGTTCACCGCCACAAACAGCTTGCGACGGGTCGGGAAGTGGACCGAGAGGCCCTCGATATCTAGGAGTTTCTCGGTCATCACTGCAGCCTCGGGTTCAATGCATCACGCAGCCAGTCGCCCAGCAGGTTCACAGACAGCGCAAGCGCCAGAAGGGTCACGGATGGGAACAGGATGATCCACCACTCACCGGAGAAGAGGAAATCTTGCCCGATGCGGATCAAGGTGCCCAGCGACGGTTGGGTCGGCGGTGCGCCCACGCCGAGGAAGGACAGTGTTGCCTCAGCAATAATGGCCAACGCCAAGGAAATCGTCGCAATCACCAGAACAGGCGACAACACGTTTGGCAGGATGTGACGCAGCATGATGATGCCACGACCGCGACCCATCATACGCGCGGCTTGCACGTACTCTTTGTCTTTTTCCACCAGCGTCGCGCCACGCACCACGCGGGCGAATTGCACCCAATCAGACAGGCCAATCGCGATGATCAGTACCCAGATGGCCATTTGGTCATGGTGCTGAATTGGGATGACACCTTTGGCGATCCCGAAGATCAGCATGGCCACCAGAATGGAGGGGAAGGTCAGCTGCACATCAGCGGCGCGCATGATCAGGGTTTCCACCCAACCGCCGACGTAGCCAGCCACCAGACCAAGCGTGATGCCGAGGATCATGGCGAAGCTCACAGCGGCCAAGCCGACAAAGAGCGAGACGCGCATGCCATAAAGAATGGTGGAAAACACGTCGCGGCCCTGATCGTCTGTGCCAAGCCAGAAGACGTCACCGGTGAAGTCATTGGGCGCCATCGGCGCGGTAAAGCCGTTCATCAGGTCCAGAGAGCCCGGATCAAACGGGTCATACGGCGCGATCAGCGGTGCAAAGACAGCGCTCAGCACCAGCAGCATCACCACGATGAAAGACACCACGGCCACCGGCGAGCGGCGGAAGCTGTAGACAAAATCGCTGTCCAGCGCCTTGGCAAGACGCGACTGCGGTGCGGTTGCGGATTGATCAGACATCAGTGTGCCCCCTTCCCGTCCGTGCGCAGGCGCGGATCGATCGCAAAATAGAGCAGGTCAACGATCAGGTTGATCCCCACAAACATCACCGAAATCAGCATCAGGTAGGCCGCCATCACCGGGATGTCGACAAACTGAACCGCGTTGATGAACAACAGACCGACACCCGGCCATTGGAACACAGTCTCCGTAATGATCGCAAAAGCGATGATCGAACCAAGCTGCAGACCGGTCACCGTGATCACCGGCACCAGCGTGTTTTTCAGCGCGTGGCGGAAGTTCACCGTGCGGTCTTTCAGACCTCGGGCCCGGGCAAAGCGCACATAGTCCTGACGCAAGACTTCCAGCATCTCGGAGCGCACCAAACGCATGATAAGCGTCATTTGATAAAGACCCAGGGTGATGGCAGGCAGGATGATCGCCTTAAGCCCGGTCGCGGTCAGTAGGCCGGTGCTCCACCAACCAATGTGCACCACATCCCCCCTGCCAAAGGCGGGTAACCAACCCAATTCAACCGAGAACAGATAGATCAGCAAAATACCAATCAAGAAGGTCGGCAGAGACACCCCGATAAGCGAGATGGACATAATCGCATTGGCGAGGAACCCATCTTTGCGGATCGCAGTGAACACCCCTAGGCCGATACCGATTGAAATCGCCAGAAAACCACTGACCGCAGCCAGTTCCAACGTCGCTGGCGCACGCTCCACAAGGATTTCCGCCACTGGGCGGCCCTGACGGTAGCTGACCCCAAAGTCACCTTGCACCGCGTTTTCGAGGAATTTGTAGTATTGCACCGGGAAAGGTTGATCCAACCCAAGCTCCGTCCGAAGACGGGCAATGTCAGCATCGGTGCGTTCCTGACCCAACATGTTATCAATCGGATCCCCGACGAATTGAAACATGCTGAAGGCAACTAAGCCTACGACCAGAAGAACCAATGCGGACTGTAGTACTCTTTTTAAGACATACGTCAGCATCACTGCGTCCCTTTGTTTTTTTATTGGCGCGAGCCTTGCGCTCTCAAAGGGCGCAGGTCAAGTGCAGCGCGTGAGGCGGCGAAGATTGCCCGCCGCCTCATTTTTAGGCAGTTTTATTGCACGTTCACCCAGCGCAGAATAAAGAAATTATCCGGGCGCTGTGTCAGGGAGACGTTGTCACGCGCACCCCATACCAGAGGTTGTACGTACATCGGCACATAGGCGGTTTCCGCCTGAAGAATCGCTGCGGATTCGTCGAGCATCATCTGGCGTTTGCCATCATCGATCTCCGATTGGATCATCGGCAGCATCTCGTCGATCTTGGCGTTGGAGTAGCCGCCAAAGTTCCAACTGCCGAGTTTCTTCTCAGAGTTCGGGGTGTGCGCCAGGAAGCGGATTGGGTGCTCTGCGTCAAAGGTGCCCGGGGACCAGCCCAGCAGATACATGTCGAAGTTATCCGCCCGCAGTTCTGGCCAGTAGTTGGAGACCGGCATGGCGTCCAGTTCAGCATTGATGCCGACTTTTGCCAACATCGCTGTGACCGCCTGACAAACCGCTTCGTCGTTCAGGTAACGGTTGTTTGGGCACTTCAGGCCAAAGGCAAAGCCATCGGCATAGCCCGCTTCTGCCAGAAGGGCTTTGGCGCCTTCCGGATCATACGTCGGACGGTCCATGTTGGCAGCGGAGTAGCCGCGCATTGCCGGGCTGACCAACTGGCTGGCGGGTTCGGCATTGCCACGCATGATGGTTTTCAGGATCGCGTCCACGTTCACCGCTTTGGACACCGCTTCCCGCACACGGGCGTCTTGGAACGGGTTTGGCTTGCCGGCATCCGCGCCGTATTTCAGCACGTCAGCTTCCTGGGCAAAACCAAGCATGATCACGCGCGCCTCGATGCCTTGAATGACTTGCACGCCATCCTGGCCTTGCAGACGTTCGGCATCCTGGATTGGCACCGGGTTGATCATGTCCACCTCGCCAGACAACAGCGCGGCCACAGCGGTGGCCGAGTTCTGGATCGGGGTGAACTCCGCCACGGTGATGTTATGCGTTGCCTCGTCCCACCAACCGTCAAACGGCTTAAGCTGCGTGCGCAGGTCCGGTTCGCGCTCGGTCACCATGAAGGCGCCGGTGCCGTTGGCGTTCAGCGTGGCGTAGTTGCCGTTTTCCTTGTCCGGCAGCGCGGCGTTGTTCGCTTCGGCCCAGCCTTTGTCCACGATCATCCAGTTGGCAATGCTGTCCGGGAAAATCGGGTTGGGGGCGGAGGTCATGATGTCGACGGTCTTGCTGTCGACAACCTTCACCTCAGACACCGGCGCAAACCAGCTGCGGGTATCAGACACTTCGTTGGACGCACGCTCATAAGAGAACAGAACGTCTTCGGCGTCAAAAGTGCTGCCATCGTGGAAGGTCACACCTTCGCGCAGATGGAAACGCCAACCTTCGCCGTCGCCAATCGGCTCCCAACTGGTCGCCAGCGCGGGCTCAATCGACATGTCTTTTCCGCGACGCACGAGGCCTTCATACACGTTGTTCAGAAAGCCCAGAACCGGTGCAGAGTTCACCGCGTGCGGGTCCATGGTTTGCGGATCGGTGGTGCCCGCCCACTTAAACTCTTCGGCTGCAACAGGTGCAGCACAAACAGCGGCCAGAACGGCCGCGCTTAACATATGTCTCATGACATTTCCCCTGTTCTTCAATCCGCGACGTCGCGCGCGGGTGCATGGGAACAGTGTCACCCCAAGCGGATTGCAAAAGCAAGGTCGACACACATTTTTGTGAACAAGTTAAGCCATTTTCAGGCTTAAGATTTTTCCGCTTGCACGCAATCCGAGCAAAATACTCAAACTTTTGTTGGGCTGGCCTTGGTGGCTGTGCCACCATGGCGGTGCAGTTAGTTTATTAAGGTGACGACATGATTGAAGTGACTGAAGCAGGCGGACCGGAATTTCTGGAAGTCCGCATGACCGCCCCCATTACCGAAAGCGACTATACCGACGTTCTGACCCCGGCGATTGACCGGGCCATCGAGCAGGCGGAGAACATTCGCCTGCTGGTGATCCTGGACGGTGGACCGGGGGATTTCACCGCCGGCGCCATGTGGCAGGACAGCCGGATGGGGTTCAAACACTGGCGCGGGTTTGACCGCTGTGCCATTGCGACGGACGACAGCACAATGAAACGGCTGATCTCGATGTTTGGCGTGCTGATGCCCTGCCCCGTGGCGTTGTTTGGCCTGTCAGAAGCTGACGATGCCCGCCGGTGGCTGCGCGAAAGCCTTGGCTCCATTCAGATTGACGCGGTGGATGACAGCACCGTCTGCGTACGCCTGATGGGTAAGCTCGACAGCGAGATCTACGAAGGCAAATCCGAAGATCTCGACAATCTTCTGGCGGGCAAAAGCCCGTTTGGGCTGGTGATCGATCTGCGGGAATTTGACGGCTGGCAGGGCTTGGGCGCGCTGCGCGACCACTTCGCGATGGCCAGTGCGCATGTCGGGCAATTGACCCGTGCGGCTATTGTTGGCGATGCCGGCTGGCAGAAAATGGCCTCCAAAGTAGGCACACATGCGTTCGGGGTGAACGCAAAGCATTTTGGCGCCGATGATTTTGACAAGGCTGTGACCTGGGTTCAAACAGGCGCCTAGCTTCCCGCATTCTCAAAGCAAAAAGGCCGCCCATTGGGCGGCCTTTCCGTAGTCTGAACTGAAGAGGC
>NZ_JAKVCW010000024.1 GCF_022448905.1 Shimia sp.
CAATGGTGCCGATGTTGCAGTGCGGTTTACTGCGCTCAAACTTTTCCTTAGCCATCTCGGGCGCCTTCTAATTTTGGTGGGGCCACATTGGCCCGTTTTCCTCTACCGCGCGCGACATATGGTGTTACGCGCCAAAAATCAAGCGTGCATTATCCCTGGCTCGCTTGTTGCTCCTGCAGCCGTTGCCGCATTTCCTCGTTCTTGTTGTCTTTCCAACACTTGGCGAGGTCTGCCGCCGCCACATCATCCACCAGACAGGCGCTGTTTTCATGCATCCACTTTTCGATCTGCCGCGCCGCATTGTAGGTCAGGTTGGCCATCTGCTCTTCCGCGGTCATCGAGAAGCCGCTGGAGGCGATCAGCGAGGAGCCCGTGAAGGATTCCAGCACAAAGATTTCCTTGGCCTCTTCGTTGAACTTCGCTCCGGCCCGGTCATCCCAGGCGGTCACGGTGATGATGATCGCAGACTTTGGCTGCAGGATCAGCGGCACGCCCTTCTGGGCCAACGCATAGCCGTTGATGTTCACGCCAAAATGCACCAGCCGCGTGCCATTATAGCGCGACGCGCCCATACGGGCATCGATGGCATTCTTCATGCTGGCAATAAACGCCTCAGTGTCCGCTTCACGCGACAGCGGCCCCTTCTGGATGTCCGGCGCGACCACGATGTTATGGCCCAGCACAAAGTCGCCCAGATCCAGCGGCTCGTCGGTGACCTCTTTGGTGGGCGCCGTACAAGACACCAGCGCGGCCAACGCCGCGATGCATGCAACCAGTCTGAACATGGGCATTATTCTCCGCCACTCTTCCTCAATAAGTTGCCGTTGGCATATCGGATTGCCTGTGTCCGCGCAATCAAAGGCTTTGTGCACTCTGATCCCTCGCCTATTCTGCTCCGTAAGGAGAACCATGATGTCTCATCTCGCACCAGCCCCTGACGCCCCAAAGCGCCCGCTGCCCGTGCATGCCGCCTTGGCCACCGAGCCACTGGGCCTGTTTGGCTCGCTCAAAGCCGCCCGCAGCAATCTGCTCTCGATCCTGCCGGAACTCGCCGTGCGCCAGCCCATGGTTTCCGGCCGCACCGGATTGCGTTGGCACATGGTCATGGACCCGGGCGCGATCCGCCGCATTCTTCTCGAAAAGGTAGACGACTACCCAAAGTCCAAAGCCACCAAGAACATCCTGCGCCCGGCTATTGGCGACAGCCTGTTCATCGCCGAAGGCGCCCATTGGCGGTGGCAACGCCGCGCCGCAGCCCCGGTGTTCACCCATCGCAACATTGCCAATCTCGCCCCAGTCATGGCACAGGCCGCCGAGCGCGCCGCCAGCCGTATCGCGGACCAAGCCCCCCACGCCGTCGATATGATGAGCGAGATGGTGCAGACCACCTTTGACGTGATCAGCGAAGTGACGTTCTCCGGCGACGGCAGCTTTGACAGCTCCAAAGTGCATCAGGCCATCGATGACTACATCGCCGAGGCCGGCAAAATCTCGCTCCTGGATATGCTGGGTGTGCCCGACTGGGTGCCGCGTCCCGGCCGCATGATGTCCGGCAACGCCGTGGGCGACATGAAGCAGGTCGCCGACAGAGCCATTGAAGCCCGAAGGGCGCGCGGGGCCAAAGACACGCCAGACTTACTTGACCTGCTGCTCGCCGGTGTCGATCCGGAAACCAAGAAAACCATGAACACCGCAGAGCTGCGCGACAACCTGCTGACCTTCATTGTGGCAGGCCACGAAACCACCGCGCTCACCCTCGCCTGGGCGCTTTATCTTTGCGCCTTTGACCAAGACGTTCAAGACAAGGCCCGCGCCGAAATTGCCGACATCTGCGATGATGGTGCGATTACCGGCGACCAGGCCATGCAGCTGACCTATGTGCGCCAAATCATCGACGAGACCCTGCGCCTCTACCCACCGGCGGGCATCATCTCCCGCACCGCGCAGACCAATGACATGCTCTGCGCCCGCGAAATCCGACCCGGCGACACCGTCATGATCCCGATCTACACCTTGCAACGCAATCGTCTGCTCTGGGACGATCCCGACGCCTTCAAGCCGGAACGTTTTGCCGACCGCAAAGCCATCGACCGCTACGCCTACCTGCCTTTCGGCGACGGACCCCGCATCTGCATCGGCGCCAGCTTTGCCATTCAGGAAGCGGTGATTGTGCTTGCCACTCTCCTAAAACGCTTCCGCTTTGATCTGGTTGAGGGCAAACCGCCCAAGCCAGTGATGATCCTCACTCTGCGCCCCGAAGGGGGCGTTTGGCTGCAAGCGTCTCCACTCGACTGAACACACACCCCTTGCCGGATCACCATCCCTTACCGCACACTCATTGGTAAGGGAGGCCCATGTCATGACATCCGAGACCACCAAGCCCAGCGCGCCGGAAAAGCTGCCCCCACGGCCACAGCTCATCCCCGGCACCAACAAACTGTCGGCGCAAGACGTCACTGACGCGCTCAAATCCGGGTTTGACGACTTCCTCGCCCATCCGGTGATGAGCGGCTTTTTCGGCCTGTTTTATGCCGCCTTCGGCATCCTCTTTGTCTGGTGTCTGGCGTGGCTTGGCAAAATCTGGATGATCATCCCGGCCTCGGTTGGCTTCCCTCTGGTCGCACCCTTTGCCGCCGCAGGCCTCTATGAAATGTCACGCCGCCGCCAAACAGGGCAAAGTTTCACCTGGTCCGACATCTTCACCGTCATGGACCGCCAGCGCAAACGCGAGATGGGCTGGATGGCCTTTGTCACGCTCTTCATTTTCTGGGTCTGGGTCTACCAAGTCCGCCTCTGGCTCGCGATCATCCTACAAGACGCGTCTTTCTCTGACTTCGCTGGCTTTCTGAACGTGGTCTTCCTCACGCCTGAAGGCTGGACCTTCCTCGCCATCGGCACCTGCGCCGGCGCCCTGCTCTCCGCCGCGCTGTTTTCGGTGACCGTAATCGCCATGCCGATGCTGTTAGATCGCGAAACCGATTTTGTGACCGCTATGCTGACCTCTGTGCATGTGGTCAAAGAGAACCCCGTGGTCATGCTGACATGGGCCGCAATCATCTCCGCCACCATGCTGCTGTCGCTGGTCCCTGCATTCTTGGGGTTAATCTTCACATTGCCAATTCTGGGCCACACCACCTGGCATCTATACCAACGGGCGGTGGAGTCACAATAACCTTGAAGCCACGCAAATTCCGTTCCGACAGCACATTGTATCCATAGGAAAGAACTGCATACATACAGAAAACCATCCATAGATATGGAGCACTCAAGTGACACCCCCAAGCGTGGACAACATCATGAGAGAAGGCGGTCGGTCGCTGCGTGGCCCCCTTCGATGGGGCAATTTGACTGCCTTATATGCCTTTCTTGCTGGATGCATCGGCTTCCTTGTGAACCAGTTTGGCTACAATTTTCTGCTCCATGCTGACTACACCGACAGCACCCTTTCGAATGTGGTTCTCACAGGAGCTGGCGCGGTGGGTCTGTTCGGTGCGTCTTTCGTTGTCTTCTTTGATCGCAGGGCGCACAATGGACGTTTTTCTTGGCACCCCAAAATGCTTGTCCTGACCGTGGGCATATTCCTTATGTACAGCTTAGGCACCAGGGAACTTTTGCACTCTGGCCTGCTGGCGTCGGCCGCAATTAATGGCAGCACTGTTTCACACGAGCATATTGTGACTGGAAAAATCCGAAGCCAAAAAACGTGCAAGAGAGGACTGACATTTGACGATCTCCCCGCGTTCTGGAACCGTCTTTGCGGTGTCTCTGAAGATCAGTGGAATGCAATTGAGGTCGGCCAAAAACTCATCGTGACAGGCACCGGAAATCAGTTCGGAACCATTCCCAAAACCTTCCGTTACGCCAACTGAAGACCACATAAGGCTTGTATGCCCCTCAAGCACACTTATGCCCCTCAAGCACACTGCCAGGCACTCAACCCAAACGCGCAGAATCGCTACAATTCGTAGCCGCACCGACCGTTGCGCCCGTCGCTTTTCATCAAAAACGCGCACCTCCGCAAAACAGTCGTGATACCGACACAATACCGACGTGACATTTCAATGAAAAACGGAGGCGCAACGGCCCCCGAAATTTATTTGTCGAACTTGTAGTCTTTGGGGAAGCCATAGGGCGCTTTCTTGCCCACCCCGGCCCGTTTCCCAAGCCAATCTGACAGGTCTGGCTCGTGCCGCGTTTTGCCACTGCCGCCCATCGACCAGGTCAGACCATTTTCCCATTCAAAGGTGGTGATATCGGACAGCCCGCCGTCCAGCTCCAGCGTACCCTGACGCCCGCGCGCCATGTTATACTTCTGAATTCGCACACCTTTTCCGCGCCCAAGCTCTGGCATCTCGGAAATCGGGAACACCAAGAAACGGCCGTTTTTGGACACCACAGCCACATGATCACCCGACACAGGCTTACAGATCATCGCGCGAATGTCGTCTTTCACGTTTAGCACCTGTTTGCCCGTCCGCGTCTGCGCAATCACGTCTTTTTCCGGCACCACAAACCCGTCACCCGCGCTGCTGGCCACCAGCAGCTTGCGATCCGGCTTATGCACAAAAATGTCAATGATTTCAGCCTCATTCGGCAGATCCACCATCAACCGCACAGGTTCCCCCATGCCACGCCCGCCCGGCAAATTCGCCGCGCTCAGCGTGTAGAACCGCCCATTGGAGCCAAACATCAAAAGCCGGTCCGTCGTCTCCGCATGGAAGATGAATCGCGGCCCGTCACCATCCTTGAACTTCAGCTCCCGCTTCAGATCAATGTGGCCAGACATGGCGCGAATCCAGCCCATCTGAGAGCAGACAATCGTCACCGGCTCACGGTCGATCATCGCCTCAATCGGCACCTCTTCAACTTCCGCCGCCTCGGCAAACACCGTGCGCCGCGCACCAGCTTCATAGCCCTTGCCGAAGGTCTTCTTCGCTTCTTTCAGCTGCTCGGAAATCCGCTCCCACTGCAGGTCGTCGCTGCCCAAAAGCGCAACGATTCCAGCGCGTTCTTCCTGAAGCGCATCCCGCTCCCGGATCAACTCCAGCTCTTCAAGACGCCGCAAGCTGCGCAGGCGCATGTTGAGGATCGCCTCGGATTGCACCTCGGTCAGCTGGGTGGCACCAGAGCCCGGCAACGGAGATTTGTAGTCCTTTTCATCCAGCGCGCGTGGGTGGTCCTGATCCCAGTCCTCCGCCATCAACGCCTGCTTCGGCGCATCGTCATAGCGGATGATGTCGATCACTCGGTCCAGGTTGAGGAAGGCGATGATGAAGCCTTCCAAGACCTCCAGACGGTGGTCAATCTTCTCCATCCGGTGCTTGGACCGGCGAATGAGAACCTCGCGACGGAAGTCCAAAAACGCCCGCAGAACCTCTTTCATGGAGCAAACTTTTGGCGTCACCCCATCAATCAAGACGTTCATATTCAAAGAGAATCGAATCTCTAGATCACTGCTGCGATAAAGCATGTTCATGAGCACATCCGGCTCAACATTCTTGCTCTTCGGCTCCAGGATCACGCGAATGTCATCGGCCGATTCATCGCGCACATCCGCAAGAATAGGCACCTTCTTGGTCTGGATCAGCTCCGCCAGCTTTTCGATCAGCTTGGACTTCTGAACCTGATACGGGATCTCAGTGACCACAATCTGCCACTGCCCGCGCCCAAGGTCTTCTTTCTCCCACTTACAGCGCAGCCGGAAAGAGCCACGCCCCGTGCGGTAGGCCTGCGCAATGCTTTCAGGCGGCTCAACAATCACGCCCCCGGTCGGGAAGTCCGGCCCCGGCACGTAGTTCAGCAACGTGTCATCGCGCACATCCGGCGTCTTGATCATGTGCAAGCAGGCGTCGCACAGCTCGCTGATGTTATGCGGCGGAATATTGGTCGCCATACCCACCGCAATCCCGGAGGCACCGTTTGCCAGAAGGTTCGGGAAGGTCGCCGGCAGAACCACCGGCTCGCTCAGCGTGCCGTCATAATTCTCTCTGAAATCAACAGCATCCTCATTGAGGCCTTCCAGCAAGGCTTCCGCCACAGAGGTCATCCGCGCCTCTGTGTATCGGCTCGCCGCCGGGTTATCCCCGTCGATGTTGCCGAAGTTACCCTGCCCGTCGACCAACGGATAGCGCACGTTGAAGTCCTGCGCCAAACGCGCCATCGCGTCATAAATCGCCGCATCGCCGTGCGGGTGATAGTTGCCCATCACGTCGCCGGAAATCTTCGCCGATTTCCGGAAGCCGCCCGTCGCGCTAAGCTTTAGTTCACGCATCGCATACAGAATACGGCGGTGAACGGGTTTTAGCCCGTCCCGCGCGTCCGGCAGCGCCCGGTGCATAATCGTACTCAGCGCATAGGTCAGGTAGCGATCGCCAATCGCCCGCCGCAGCGGCTCAGTAACATTCTGTGTAGGGAGTTCGTCGTCATCGATCAGGTCAGTCATACCCCGCTGATAGCTTTTGCCGATGCGCCGGTAAAGCAGATGCGAGGGAACACTCGCGAATTTTTCCCCGACGTGTTATGATGTGCGCAGTGTAAACCTTTGTTTGATCCTGTAATGCGACAGTGTTGTGAGTACGGGTGATTCTCTCGGGGGTTGATTAAGTGAACAAGTTTGTAATTATCAGTTTTGCATTTCTAGGCTTTGTATTTTGGGAGCTCAGCGGCGGGTCAGATTTCGAACCCAAAACGCGGGTTCAAACGGCCGACAAGAAGGCTCCACAGCAAGTTGAAGACGCGCCGGTTGTGGCGCGGGCGGCTTTGTCTGTGCCGATCATCAAGGCGTCTGCCACGCCTGCAGATACACAAAGCGCTGCCACGCCTGTCTTGTTGTCTGCAGAAGCAACCAATTTGCATGAAGCCGACACAACGCAACCGGCGCAACCGGTTGTCGTGGCTTCGCTTGTTACGGGACTTGAGTCTTTTGCCACACCGGGCGCGCCAGTGCTTGTGAAACCGACCGTGACCGACGCCGACGTGCAGGACACGCTGGCCTTGGCTCTGGAATCGCAAAGCGCACCCGACCTACGCCGCGTACGTGGTTCTCGCGTTAACATGCGCGGCGGTCCAGGCACATCTTACAACGTGCTCGTGGTCCTACCGCGTGATCGCGAAGTGGAAGTCTTGCGCGAGAATGGCTCCGGCTGGGTCAAGCTCAAGGATAGCGAAACAGGTCGAATCGGCTGGATGGCCAGTAAAATGCTGGTGGCATCGAACTGAACTGCTCCCTAAGTTGCAAAAAACTCATTTTGCGACGGGGCGTCGATGTCACAGAAATCCATTTTAATCACCGGCTGCTCGTCCGGAATCGGCCTGGCAGCAGCACATAGCCTGCGCGCCCGTGGTTGGCGCGTGTTTGCTTCGTGCCGCAACCCCGACGACTGCAAACACTTGGTTTCGGAAGGCTTTGACAGCCCCCGCATTGAATTGCGCGATGCTGAAAGCATCCACGCTGGCCTACAAGAGGTTTTGGCGTCCACAGGGGGCACGCTGGATGCCCTCTTCAACAACGGTGCCCGCGGCATGCCCGGCGCAGTCGAAGACCTCCCTGCCGATGGCCTGCGCGACCTCATGGAAAGCAATGTCATCGGCTGGCATGACCTCACGCGCCAAGTGATCCCCGTCATGCGGGCGCAGGGCCATGGCCGGATTGTTCAAAACTCTTCGGTCCTAGGCTACGTCTCGATGCGGTATCGCGGCGCCTACGTGGCGAGCAAACATGCCATCGAGGGCCTCACTGACAGCCTGCGCATCGAGCTGCGCGACACACCCATCCACGTCAGCCTGATTGAGCCCGGCCCGATAACCTCTGACATGCGCAAGAACAATGCGGCGCAGTTCTTTGAGTGGATCGATTGGGAAAACTCCGCCTTTGCGGAGGACTACAGACACGGGCTGGTCAAACGGTTCACCGAGAAGCAGGAAGGCCTGGACCCGTTTGAGCTCCCCGCAGAGGCCGTGTGCAAGAAACTGATCCACGCGGTGGAGGCTAATCGCCCGCGTGCGCGATACCGCGTTACTACCCCCGCCCACATCATGAATGTGTTTCGACGCGCCCTGCCAACGTCCTTCCTTGATTGGGTGATCGCCAGGGCTTGATGCGACGTAGTGTCAGAGGTGGTTCAGTTTTGGGCAATGACCCGCTACACCAGTGCCACCGCTGAACATGGAGACCCCTATGGCAAACGATCCCCTCTTCTGGCTTATCGCAGTCACCTGCCTGGCCGTGCTGTTCATCCTTCTGGTTGGCATCGGAGGATTTGCCAAAGGTGGCGAGTTTAACAAAAAATATGCCAACAAAATCATGCGCCTACGTCTACTCGCGCAGTTCATTGCGGTCATTCTGATCGTTGGTTTTGTCTGGCTACGCAGCGGAGGCTGAGCACATGGTTGTTCTCAACAAAATCTACACGCGCACCGGAGATAAAGGCACCACAGCCTTGGGCAATGGCGACAGAGTCGCCAAACATGACGCACGCGTGGCCGCCTATGGCACCACCGACGAGCTCAACGCTTTCCTCGGTGTCGCTCGTCTGCATGCCGAAGGTGACATGGACGCGGCGCTCGCTCGCATTCAGAACGACCTGTTTGATTTGGGCGCAGATCTGTGCCGCCCCGACATGGCCAAAGATGCCGAGGCCGAGTACCCGCCGCTGCGGGTGGTTGCCAGTCAGGTCTCCCGTCTTGAAAACGAAATTGACGACATGAATGCCCAACTGGAGCCTTTGCGCAGCTTCATCCTGCCCGGCGGCTCTGCACTGGCTGCCCAGCTGCATGTGTGCCGCACGGTTGCCCGACGTGCAGAACGGTTGTCCGTAGATCTGGCGCAATCTGAGGACATCAATGCTGATGCGGTGACCTATCTCAATCGCCTCAGCGACTGGTTCTTTGTGGCAGCGCGCATCGCCAACCATGAAGGCCGTGCCGACGTGCTTTGGGTTCCTGGCGCGAATCGCTAGATGGTTGAGTGAGGCCGTTAGCGCCAACAAGGTAGTTGACGCAAATTCCCCTTACGTAACTTTTCTGCGCCGCGGAAACATTCTTGCAAAAAACGTGGCGTGAAAACGCTGATACGCGACGTCGTTGCGCCTAAACGTGACGATTTTGCTCTGTTTCGCCAGCGTTGCACACTATATCAACGCGGTGAGAGCATTCCGATGAGCTGCCTTTAGGCGGCTTTGACAAACTTTGAGGAGTCCTACGCCCATGAAGGTACTAGTACCTGTCAAGCGCGTGATTGACTACAACGTGAAGGTCCGCGTGAAAGCGGATGGCACAGGTGTCGATCTCGCCAACGTGAAAATGTCCATGAACCCGTTTGATGAGATCGCCGTTGAAGAGGCCATCCGTCTGAAGGAAGCGGGCAAAGCGGACGAAATCGTCGCAGTTTCCATCGGTGTGAAGCAAGCTCAGGAAACCCTGCGCACCGCTCTTGCCATGGGTGCCGACCGCGCCATTCTGGTTGTTGCTGCTGACAGCGTTGACCAGGACATCGAGCCACTGGCCGTTGCCAAAATCCTCGCCAAAGTAGTTGAGGAAGAGCAGCCAGGTGTTGTGCTCTGTGGCAAGCAAGCGATCGACAACGACATGAACGCCACCGGCCAGATGTTGTCTGCGCTGCTGGGTTGGTCCCAGGCGACCTTTGCTTCCGAAGTCGACATCGACGGCGACAAGGCTGTTGTAACCCGCGAAGTGGATGGCGGTCTGCAGACCATCAAGGTCAACACACCAACCATCATCACCGTGGACCTGCGTTTGAACGAGCCGCGTTATGCGTCCCTGCCAAACATCATGAAGGCGAAGAAAAAGCCGCTGGATGAGAAAACCGCTGCCGACTACGGCGTGGATGTCACTCCGCGTCTGGAAGTTGTGAAGACTTCTGAGCCATCTGAGCGTGCCGCCGGCATCATCGTAGGCTCCGTCGACGAGCTGGTTGAGAAACTCAAAGAAGCGGGGGCTGTGTAATGGCTGTTCTTCTTCTCGCAGAAGTCAACAACGGCGAACTGGCGTTGGACGCCACCGCCAAAGCTGTCACCGCTGCCAAAGCACTGGGTGATGTAACCGTTCTGGCTGCTGGTGCCTCTGCTGCCGCAGCTGGCGAAGCCGCTGCCAAGATCGACGGTGTTGCCAAGGTTTTGGTTGCCGAAGACGCATCTCTGGGCCACCGCCTGGCGGAACCAACAGCTGCGCTAATCGTTTCCCTCGCGGGTGACTACAGCCACATCGTGGCCCCAGCGACCACCGACGCCAAGAACGTGATGCCACGCGTGGCCGCGCTTCTGGACGTGATGGTGCTGTCGGACGTGACCGCAGTGGTTGACGCAGACACTTTCGAGCGTCCGATCTACGCCGGTAACGCGATCCAGACCGTGAAGTCTAACGACTCCACCAAAGTCATCACCTTCCGGACGTCGACCTTCGACGCGGCAGGCGAAGGCGGTTCCGCTTCTGTGGAAACCGTTGGCGCAGCCGACAATCCAGGCCTGTCCGAATGGGTTGAAGACAAAGTGGCCGAAAGCGATCGTCCAGAACTGACCTCCGCAGGTGTGGTTGTCTCCGGCGGCCGTGGCGTTGGTTCTGAAGAAGACTTCAAAATCCTCGAAGCCCTGGCTGACAAGCTGGGCGCAGCTGTTGGTGCATCCCGTGCCGCGGTTGACTCCGGCTACGCACCAAACGACTGGCAGGTTGGCCAGACCGGTAAGGTGGTTGCACCAGAGCTTTACATCGCAGCGGGTATCTCCGGCGCAATCCAGCACCTGGCCGGCATGAAAGACTCCAAGATCATCGTTGCGATCAACAAAGACGAAGAAGCGCCTATCTTCCAGGTTGCTGACTTTGGTCTGGTTGCCGATCTGTTTGAAGCAGTGCCAGCGCTGACAGACAAACTCGGCTAAACTCCGGCCACTCACAAGACATGAAGGCCCGCCTTTTCAGGCGGGCCTTTTTCATTGGGCGTGTGGCGTGGTCTTAGGTCAGCTTCGCCAGCGGCTTTTGCAACGCGTCAGCCGCCTCCTGATGGGCTGAAACACCCAGCATCCGTTGCGCCGCGACACGTTCCATATCTGTGCATTGCATACCTGTGATGCCCTGCGCTTGCGCGTCCTCGCTCACCACCACTTCGACAATGTCATCCACCATAGGGCGCAGTTCTTCGATCATCAGCCGGTCTACAAACAAGGGGTCTGGTCCCAAACCGCTTGTCCCCATGGCCGTTTCCGGCGCATGGTCCGCCACCCAGAGCAGGACAATCTTGCCGCCAATCGTGTTCAGCAACAACTTCATACGTGCGCTCCACGCCATGCGCAGTTCGTCCCGCACCATGGCGTAACGGTCCGGCGCCCGCGCGCACAGTGTACCCAGCATATGTCGGGTAAAATGGAACTCGCTAAAGTCGATCTCGTTGAACACCATCTGCATCATGTTGGAAGCGCCAATAAAGCGGTCGTTCCGACGCGGGTGCACCTTGTAATACCGGTTGGACATATTCTGCGCGCCCATGACCTGAACAACGGTCACTTCGGATTGCTGCGCAATATGCAACACCGACGGCTCCGCAAGAAACGCGTCGATACCCGCATTCACATACCCAAAGTTCACACAATTGATCGGCAGCGCCTCATCCAGCAGACTGACAAACGGCTGCGGTACAAACTTGCCGTAGGTTTCCGTACCCCCAAGAAACGCAACAAAGGGCTCGTCGAGCGCCTTCTGAGGACCACGAAACAATAATCGCGATTCCCCGTATTGGCACGGCTCATAATTGAGCTCGGTGCCAGACATCTTTTCGTAAGACATTTTCTCACCACTAATTTTCTCACCCAGTAGAGAGAATCGCCGAAAGCCCTTGCGAAAAAGCTAATGCGCGATTTTGTGGCAAGTTTTAAAGGCCTTATCCACTTGCAGCTACTACGTGCGCGGGCCTATGGTCAGCCAGGGATTTTGAGAGGATTTCACTTATGGACATCAAGTCGATTGGCGTCGTTGGAGCAGGCCAGATGGGCAACGGTATCGCGCATGTAATGGCGCTGGCCGGATATGATGTTCTTCTGAATGATATCAACCAGAACGCGCTGGAAGCAGCCGTTGGGCGCATCGACAAAAACCTCGAACGGCAGGTGAGCCGCGAGATGATTTCCGCCGAAGAAAAAGCCGCCGCAATGGGGCGGATAGAGACCACATTGGAGCTGCCAGCACTTGGCGGAACCGACTTGGTAATCGAAGCGGCCACAGAGCGTGAAGAGATCAAGCATCAAATTTTTGATACTTTGAAGCCCCACCTTGGCCCCGATACCCTCCTCACGTCAAACACATCATCAATTTCCATCACGCGACTCGCGTCTCGTACGGATCGTCCGGAACGCTTCATGGGTTTCCACTTCATGAACCCGGTGCCGATGATGAAACTGGTCGAGCTGATCCGCGGCATCGCCACCGACGAAGACACCTACCAGACGTGTCTGGGCATCGTGGAGCGCCTCGGCAAGACCGCCGCCAGCGCCGAGGACTTCCCGGCCTTTATCGTGAACCGCATCCTGATTCCAATGATCAACGAAGCCTGCTACACGCTCTATGAAGGCGTTGGCAATGTGGCTTCCATCGACAACGCAATGAAGCTGGGCGCGAACCACCCGATGGGCCCTTTGGAGCTGGCCGACTTTATTGGCTTGGACACCTGCTTGGCGATTATGAATGTGCTGCACGACGGCCTGGCGGACACCAAGTACCGCCCATGTCCTCTGCTTACCAAATATGTCGAAGCGGGATGGCTTGGCCGCAAAACCAAACGCGGTTTTTATGACTACAGAGGCGACGTACCGGTGCCAACGCGCTAACACAAAACCAAAAGCAAAAACGCGAGGTTCCGACCTCGCGTTTTTTTGTTTTGAGCCATCTAAAGAGAAATCAGGCGTTCTTTCCGAGGTCCAGCGTGTGCTGGCGCAACCACGCCATAAATCCACGTGGATCAGATTGGAGCTGCTCCATTTGCTCATCTGTCAGCGGCGCACCAACGACAGGTGCCTGCGGCTTGTCGCAGGATCGAACAATCTCGTGTAGCAGCAACCCCTGCCGCAGAATTGGCGATAGTTTGTTTGCGATCTGATAGGCACGGCTGTTTTGACCAGGGTAGAAAATCGGAACCACGCGTGCGCCAGAACGGCGGATCATCTGCGCAGTGAAGACGTTCCACTCTTGTTCAATGGCCGGTCCAAACCAGGTGTCCGAGCTCATGACAACACCCGAGGGGAACAGTGCAACGACGCCCCCGTCTTTCAAGTGCGCCATCGCCTTGCCGCGCATTTCAACCATTTTGCGCTGCGCGTCGGGGTCGTGCGGAAAAGGCACTGGGATCATGAAGCTGGACGCGGCTTCATCAAGCCCGGTCAGCACGGAGCGCGTCAAAATACGATAATCTTGGCGTACACGGCCGATCAAATCCGCAAAAATCATGCCGTCCACCATCCCGTGCGGGTGATTGGCCACAACCACGACAGGACCTTCTGACGGAATGTTCTGGAGTTGCTCGAGCGGCGTTTGCAGCTCAATACCCATCACATTGAGCGCGCCACGCCAGAACTTCTGGCCGCGGTATTTCTCATTGTCGCGTTCAAACTTGTTGACCATGCGCAAGATTTTTAACTTGCCGGTCATCCACTCGATTGCGCGAATTGCAAACGAGGTCCAGCGGTCATCAAAGGAATTGGCATAGGTCAACGTGCGGCGATCATAGACCTGACCTTCCGTCTCTGATGCAGGCTTTGCGACCTGCGCCTCTGGCACCGTATCTACCAAATTCGTCTTCCTACGCCGTGGCCCTTGTCAGAATCCTTCACCGAACTTGTCTGCGACAAGCGCCTCAATGGCATCGGCCAAGGCCTGTGCATCCGGCCCGCTGGTTTCCACTGCAATGCTGGTACCCTTGGAGGCCGCCAACATCAGCAACCCCATAATACTGTCACCACCCGCACTCAAGCCATCCTTTGACACTTCTGCCGAAGCGTCAAAGCCTTCGACAACCTCAACAAGCTTTGCGGATGCGCGTGCATGCAGACCTTTTTCATTCACGATTTGCATCGTGCGTTGGATGACATCACTCATCTGCTTACCCTGTTTGAATATTTTGGCTATCGATATATTTGCGGCCAGCTTCCAGCGCCGCTCTGACCGCATCCGCTACGTCCAAGTGGCGGCTTTTGGCCAGTTTAATCAACATCGGCAAATTTGCACCATAAAGGATGCGCCGATTGGCTGGGGCACAGGCACGCAAGCTCAGATTGGACGGCGAGCCACCAAACATGTCTGTAACCACCACAACGCCGTCCCCGTGGTCCACGGCATCGGCCGCGGCACAGATTTCACGCTGTTTCTGGCTGCGATCATGATCGGGCTCAATAGTAATCGCGCTGACGCCGTTCTGGGCGCCAACGACATGTTCCATGGCGGCCAAATATTCATTGGCCAAACCACCATGTGCCACGATCACGATACCGATCAAGCTATCTATTCCCCATCTTCTGCGATCTGCGGACGCGCGCTTAGCACTGCGTACCGATTGAGTTCGCGATGTCTTATAGACACCCGCCAGCCCCTATTTGCAAGGGATTCGGCAATTGTCTCGGTCATGAATACGGAGCGGTGTTTGCCACCAGTACACCCAAAGGCGACGTGAAGATGACTGCGCCCCTCGCGAACATAGCCAGGCAACGCGTGCTCCATCATATCCTTCAGGTTGGAAACAAATGGAGCGTAGCCCGGATCGGTCGCTATGTATTCGCCAACGGGCTCATCACCACCATCCATGACGCGAAGTTCGGCTTGCCAATGCGGATTGTGCAAAAATCGGCAATCAAAGACCAAATCTGCCCCCTGGGGAATGCCACGTTTGTAGCTGAAAGACTGAAGCGTCAGACCAATCGCCTGATCATCTTGTGGCGCAAACCTGCTTTGCACAGCATGGCGCAGTTCATGTGGTGTGAGCTCCGAAGTCTCAATCAACACGGTGGCCCTGCCCCGCACCTCTTGCAGCAACGACAGCTCAGTCTCAATTCCCGCGTTGGGATCTTCCTGCCGATCCAGAGGATGGCTACGCCGGGTCTCATTATAGCGACGGCGCAAGACTTCCGCGCGGCAATCCAGGTACAACAACTCCGGCGCCACATTGGGCAACTCATCCACCAGTTCCAACGCGTCCAGAATGGCCGCCGGAGAAAAGTCCCGATTGCGGACATCCAGGCTCAGCGCCATAGGCCGCTTGAGCGGTTGACCGGACAAAAGTCTCGGCAGCAACCCCAACGGGAGATTGTCAATGGTTTCAAACCCTGCATCCTCTAGTGCTTTGATTGCCGTAGAGCGCCCGGCACCTGATGGACCAGTGAGCAGCACCAAAGGTACTGTGTCCTGCGTGATGTCAGAGATCATTCAGGCGTTCCTTCCATGACGCAACAGCTGCAATACGGCAGCGGCAAAATAAGGGGCATCTACCCCCAAAAGCATGGGAAGTTCCTGCCCCAACACTTGAACTTGCCTTGGATGCGGCAACCTCTGGTCTTCCGTTTGGTCCAAATCGATCACCAAGTGCAATGGAATATCCTGCACAGGATTAGCGCGCAAAATTCCCACTGACCGCGCCTCGATCAATCCGCGAGTGGTATCTGGTGCTGACGCCAGAAGTCGCCCTTCAGAGAGACGAACAACGGTTTGGTCATCCGACACAAGCTCCGCACCATACGCCATGAGCTGCAGCGCCAGGCTCGATTTTCCACGACCCGCAGCCCCCCTTATCAGAACTGCACGCCCGTCATCGGCCACGCAGGACGCATGCAACAGGGTTTCTTCAACGGCGATGTCCGACTGTGCAGAGAATAGATCGTCCGCCTGCGTCATGGCTTACACCGGCAACCCCACAACGAAACGTGCGCCAAGAGGCTCCGAGGTCACATCCGCATCGGTTGGCCGGATGTTCTCCGCCCAAATGACGCCGCCGTGCGCCTCCACAATTTGCTTAGAGATGGCCAGCCCCAAACCGGAGTTATTTCCAAACTGGGATTCAGGCCGATGTGAATAGAACCGGTTGAAGATTTTGTTCAGTGCCTGCTCTGGAATACCTGGGCCAGTATCTTCCACAACCACCAACACACGGTTTTCGCGCTTGCGGGCCCACACACGGATTGCGTCCCCGTCCTCACAAAAACTGATCGCGTTGGTGATCAGATTCACAAAGACCTGCGCAAGACGCGCCTCCAAGCCGGTGATGTCAATCGGCGCATCAGGCAAGTCCGTGATGAAGTCGATACCTTTTCCTTTGGCATCTTCGCCCAAATACTGCGTCAGATTGCCAACCATCCCAAGCAGGTCGAAGGTCTCTTCTTCTTCCTTGACCAGTTCGCTGTCCAAGCGCGATGCATTGGAAATATCGCTCACCAACCGATCCAAGCGGCGTACATCATGCTCGATCACATTGAGCAGCTTTTCCCGGTGTTCTTCCTTTTTGACCATACGGAGCGAGCCAACCGCAGACCGCAAAGACGCCAATGGGTTTTTAATTTCATGGGCAACGTCAGCAGCGAACTGTTCGTTACTGTCTATCCGTTCATAAAGGGCTGAAACCATGCCGCGCAAAGCTCCAGACAAACGTCCGATTTCATCTGGTCTTGCCGTTAAATCCGGAATGCGCACACGGCCCGGATTCACTTTGCGGCTATCGCTGTCTCTGCCCAGCTCTGCCGCAGCTGCCAGATCAGAGAGCGGGTTTGAAATGGTGGACGCCAACACCATGGACAAGCCCACAGACACCACTGTGGCGATCAGGAACATCTGCAAGACGCGTTCCCGCTCGGAACTCACCATGCGATCAAGCTCACCGGAGGCACTTGTCAACACCACTGCGCCAACGACACTGTCGTTTTGCTCAATGGGGACAGCCATCGCGAATACATGTCCACCATCAGCCGCGACAAGCGTCTCCAAGGTTTCCTTGCCGGCCACGGCAGCCTGAGCCATCGTTTGAAGCTGACTATTCAATTGGTCCGCCGAAGCTTCCGCAGCACCGTCCTTGCCAGAAATCGAACTCCAAATCTTATTGAGCGCAGATGTGAGCGGCGCGCCTTCTGGGCGCTCTGCCAAAACCTCGGCCGCCTCCGCAGACGCTTTGCCTTCTTTTGAACCAGCCGTTTTTCCCGCCGCGTCATAGACATGCACGGTTGTGCCAACTTGCAGCGGCAGCTTTTCAAGCGTTGAACCAACATCAACACCGTCATTTGTGGCGAGGTTGACAGGCGCGCCTGACGGCAACTGGGCCTCGAAAGCTCCAGCAATCAGCCTAGCCTCGGTCACAAGCCCAGTGGCGCGCTGCACCGCGAAGCTGTCACGGGCGCTGTTGAGAAATAGAATACCTGCGACCAACACCAAGAGTGCGATCATATTAAAGGTAATAATTTTGCGTGTCAGCGGGGACTTCCCCAGAGGTAAAAGCCGGCGACGTTCGCGCCGGCCTTGCAACTCATCTTCGACGTTGGCTTCAGGGGCGACCCAATCATCGCCCAAAACAACGTCCCCGTCCCGCCCTTGGGCCATGTCTTGCACGTTGGTCCTTCCGGCCTTGTGTCGTTACTCTTCGTTGTACCTATAACCGATGCCGTACAGCGTCTCAATTGCGGAGAAGTCACGATCTACGGTCCGCATTTTCTTGCGAAGACGTTTGATGTGGCTGTCGATCGTGCGGTCGTCAACATAGACTTGATCATCATATGCGACGTCCATCAATTGGTCGCGGCTTTTCACAAAACCGGGTCGTTGCGCAAGCGCCTGCAACAAAAGGAATTCAGTCACGGTTAGCGTGACATCCTGCCCCTTCCAACTCACCGAGTGGCGCAGCGGATCCATGGTCAATTCACCACGTTCCATGATTTTTGTGTCTTCGGTTTCGCCAACAATATCGCCATCGACGGCTTCTTGGCGGCGCAACAGCGCGCGAATGCGCTCCACTAGCAAACGCTGGCTAAACGGCTTTTTGACGTAGTCATCTGCGCCCATGCGCAATCCCAGCACCTCATCGATCTCATCGTCTTTGGAGGTCAGGAAGATCACCGGCATACTGGTCTTCTGACGCAGACGCTGTAACAGATCCATACCATCCATGCGCGGCATCTTGATATCCAGAACAGCCATATCCGGGAGTTTTTTGTTAAATGCATCCAGCGCCTGCTGGCCGTCATTATATGTCTCGACTTCAAACCCCTCCGCCTCAAGGGTGATAGAAACCGACGTCAGGATATTCCTGTCGTCATCCACAAGGGCAATTTTCGACATGGGATCGGTCCTTATTACTGCTCTTATTATGTCTGTTTTTTGCGGCATTATGCGCAATTCAGACTGGGGCAATCAACGTAAAAGTGCGATTCGGGTAACAAACCGGACTTATTTGGCCAGAAATTCCTTGAGCAATGGCTAAATTGTCTCACTTTTGGCGACAATCGCAGCACGCCCTTTCCTATCGGAACACTTGATTGCGCTAACCTGCATTTGGTTGCGCTAACTGCGCCAAACCGTCCTGTTCTTATCAATAATTGGCATGTTATGAGGCCCATGTCGCACTTCGGGGTGTTTTGACGCGCAAGAATATTTCGCCCCGAGGACTTTCAAGGACCGCCGCAACAGGACACGCGGCTACAGGAGTAAGATAATGACATTTGGACGGGTAAACCCGCAATTCCGCCTGCAAGATCAAGGGATCGAAGGTCTGGGAAATGTCTATTACAACTTTATGGAGCCTGCCCTCATCGAGTCCGCGCTGAAGCGCGGAGAGGGCACTCTGGGCAACGGCGGCACCTTTTTAGTGAGCACCGGCGAATTCACCGGCCGGTCTCCTAAAGACAAGTTCACCGTCCGTACCCCGATGACTGAGGACACCATTTGGTGGGAAAATAACGCCCCGATGGAGTCCGACGCCTTTGATCGCCTGCATGCCGATATGTTGGAGCACATGAAAGGCCGCGACTACTTTGTACAGGACCTGACCGCAGGTGCAGATCCGACGCACGCCATCAATGTTCGTGTTGTGAACGAACTGGCGTGGCACAACCTCTTTATTCGTCACCTGCTGCGCCGCCCGGATCGTAACGCACTGGACAGCTTCGTGGCGGATTACACCATTATCAACTGCCCAAGCTTCAAGGCAGATCCTGCGAAGCACGGATGCCGGACCGAAACTGTGATTGCTGTGAACATCGAGAAAAAGATGATCCTGATCGGCAACACTGAGTACGCCGGCGAAAATAAGAAGTCTGTCTTTGGCCTGCTGAACTACTTGCTGCCGGAAAAAGGCATCATGCCGATGCACTGCTCCGCCAACCACGCTAAGGACAACCCTGTCGACAGCGCTGTGTTCTTCGGCTTGTCCGGCACCGGCAAAACCACGCTGTCCGCTGACCCGAACCGCACTCTGATTGGTGATGACGAACACGGCTGGTCCGATCGCGGCACCTTCAACTTCGAAGGCGGCTGCTACGCAAAGACCATCGGCCTGAACCCGGAAGCCGAACCGGAAATCTACGCCACCACAAAGATGTTCGGCACCGTCATTGAGAACATGGTTTTCGACGAAGAAACCAAAGAGCTCGACTTTGAGAACAAAAGCCTCACCGAGAACATGCGCTGTGCGTACCCGCTGGATTCGATCCCGAATGCATCGGACAATGGCCTTGGTGGTCACCCTAAAAACGTGATCATGCTGACATGCGACGCCTTTGGTGTGCTGCCGCCAGTGGCCCGTCTGACACCAGCGCAAGCAGAGTACCACTTCCTGTCCGGCTTCACCGCCAAAATGGCAGGCACCGAGCGCGGCCTGACGGAGCCAACGCCAGCCTTCTCCACCTGCTTTGGCGCGCCGTTTATGCCGCGTCGCCCTGAAGTTTATGGCGCACTGCTGCGTAAGAAGATCGCTGAGTTTGGCACCACATGCTGGTTGGTGAACACCGGCTGGACCGGCGGCGCTTACGGCACCGGCTCTCGCATGCCGATCAAAGCCACCCGCGCGCTGCTCACTGCGGCCTTGGATGGCTCGTTGAACCACGTGGAATTCCGCAAGGATGCCAATTTTGGCTTCGAAGTTCCGGTCTCTGTGCCAGACGTAGACGACACCCTGCTGGATCCACGCGGCACATGGGCAGACAAAGACGCCTATGATGCGCAGGCCACCAAGTTGGTCGGGATGTTTGCTGACAATTTCGAGCAATACCTGCCCCATATCGACGCTGACGTGAAAGCAGCGGCTATCGGTTAAAAGCTCTAAGCGCCATTTTTTTGAAAGCCCCGACAGCCGTCGGGGCTTTTCTTTTGCCGTGCAGATTGATGCGCGCTCACGCCCAAAAGCCTTAAGTCCATTGCCGTCGCGCTTTCGTTTTTGACGCAAGCTTCAAGAAACAAAAAACCTGCTCTTTTGATGCGATTTCTCTCTTGACCCCACCCCAGGAAGAGCCTAAATCGCACCTCACTTACGGCGGTATAGCTCAGTTGGTTAGAGCAGCGGAATCATAATCCGCGTGTCCGGGGTTCAAGTCCCTGTACCGCCACCAAGAATTCCAAAGCCCGGATGGATCGCCATCCGGGCTTCATTTTTTGTACATGCGCACACGAAAAAAGGCGGCGGACATTTCTGCCTCACCGCCTGCCTATTTCAGTCGAGCCGCTCTCAGACTTTCGCCGACAACATGGTTTCCAGCATCATAGCACTCTTGCGTACGCCCTCCGCGGTTTCCTCGCGCACAATGCCATAGCCGCGAATTTCCTTCGGCGCAGTCAAAAGCGCCCAGCACGTGTCGCGGTCCTTTTCGCTGTATCCGCGCTCGACGAGATCCAATACGCACTCAAACCACTCAAGCAGCTCCTGATCCAGTTTTCGGTCCGCACTGAAACGGAGCGGATCCAGGAACGACCCACGCAACCCACGCGCCTTGGAAAGCGCCCCTAGCAGGGGCTGCATCCATGGCCCCAGCTTGACCTTTTTAGGACGCCCTAGTGCATCACGGCCCAAAGGCAGCATCGGGGGCGCCATATGGTAGTTCACTTTGAAGTCACCTTCGAACTCCTCGTTCAAGCGAGTGGCGAACGCTGCATTCATATGAAGGCGCGCAACTTCGTACTCGTCTTTGTAGGCCATGAGCTTAAACAGAGACTTTGCCGCCTCAATCAGCAGATCCTCTGGCAGCACTTGTGCCAGTTTCTTCATGCGGGCCTCAAACCGCGCGGCATATTTGGCATTTTGGTAGTCGGCCAAAAACGCACCCCGCTTGGCAATCAAGGTGTCCGCCGTTTCCGCAACACGGGGCTTTTCCAGCGGGATGGCCTCAGGATCATGTGCCAAAACACGGCCTATATCGAAAGCCTTGGCATTTTTCTCCACAGCAACACCATTGAGCAGGATTGCCTGCTTCAAGGCCACTTCACTCACTGGCACCAATCCCCGCTGATACGCAAATCCAAGCATCATCACGTTGGCAAACACGCTGTCGCCCATGACCTTTTCAGCCATTTTGTTCGCGTCCAGCGCGCGCACATTGTCGGTGCCCACTGCTTTGCGAATGACCTCTTCTCGCACGCCCACTTTCAGGTCGGCGTCTCGGTTCAGGACCAGATCACCGGTTGGCATCTCTGCGGTGTTGAGCACCACCTGCGCGCCTTTGCGATAATGCACACTGGCTTTGGGCGCAGAGCTCACAACCACATCACAGCCGATAACAGCATCAGCCGCGCCGCTTTCAATACGCACCTGGTTGACTGCAGCAGGGCTCGTTCCGAGACGGATATAGCTCAGCACTGTGCCAAATTTCTGCGCGAAACCAGTGAAGTCGAGCACCGAACTGCCCAGCCCTTCCAGATGCGCTGCCATGGTGATCAAAGCGCCGACGGTCACAACCCCTGTGCCGCCTACACCGGTCACCAGAAGGTCAAATGGCTTGTCCAGAGAAGGTACGCTGGGCGTGGGGACGTTAGACAGCAGGCCAGCGACATCGACATTCGCGCCATCCTTTTTGCGCCGCTTGGCGCCGGTCACAGTCACAAAGCTTGGGCAAAACCCGTCCACGCAGGAGAAATCCTTGTTACAGGTGCTCAGGTTGATCTTCCGCTTGCGCCCAAACTCGGTCTCTACCGGCTCCACGCTCAAACAATTGGACGCTTTGGAACAGTCACCGCAGCCCTCACAAACCAACTCGTTGATGAAGGCAAACGTATCGGGGTCTTCCATCTTTCCGCGTTTACGTCGGCGACGCTTTTCCGTGGCGCAGGTTTGCTCGTATATAAGCAGGGTCACGCCTTCGATGTTACGCAGTTCGCGCTGCACGGGATCCATATCCCTGCGATCGTGGAAGGACGTGTCGGGCGGGAAATCCGCTTTGGAAAACTTGGAGATGTCGTCACTGACCAAGGCGATCCGTGCAACACCTTCGGCGCGCGCATTCCAGGCGATGCCGTGTACTGACACCGGACCGTCCACAGGCTGGCCTCCTGTCATGGCAACCGCATCATTGAACAACACTTTGTACGTGATGTTAGCCTTGGCGGCGACAGCTTGACGGATCGCCAGGGAGCCCGAGTGATACCATGTGCCTTCTCCAAGGTTCTGGAAGATGTGTTTGTTGCCGTTGTACTTTTGCGCAACCGCCACAGGCACGCCCTCGCCGCCCATCTGGGCATAGCCGCCCGTCTCCCGGTTCATCCAGCTGGCCATAACGTGGCAGCCAATGCCGCTCATGGCTTTGGAGCCATCCGGCAGCTTGGTGGATGTGTTGTGCGGGCAACCGGAACAGAAATATGGCGTGCGGTTTGCTCCCGAAACATTCAATACAGGCGGCTTTTCCTCGGTGAGCGCTGCGGCCTTCTCAAGCAGACCTTCATCTGGGAAAAGACGCGCCAGACGTTCGGCCACCACCGGCACCAGCATCTTTGGAGAGAGCTCCCCAGTCCAGGGCAAGAGCGGATCGCCAACGGCGCGGTGTTTGCCGACCATCTTCTCCGGTTTATCACCAGGCCAATCGTAGAAGTATTCCTTGAACTGGCTCTCAATGATGCCGCGCTTTTCCTCTACCACCAACACCTCGGTCTTGCCGCGCACAAAGGCCAGTGCATCGCGGCGCGCCAGTGGCCAAACCATGCCAACCTTATAGATGTCGATACCAAGGCGACGACAAGCCGCCTCGTCGAGCCCCAAGAGACGCAGCGCCTCCATCAAGTCCAAATGGCCCTTGCCTGTGGTCACGAACCCGAACGTAGCCTCCGGAATGTCATAGATACGCTGGTCAATTGGGTTCGCTTCAACAAAAGCCTCAACGGCACGCAGCTTGTGCCCAATTCGGGTCTCGATTTCAGGGCTGGGCAGATCACTCGGGCGCACGTGCACGCCGCCCGCTGGCATGTCGAAATCTGGCGTTACGAACTTGCGGTCAGCTTGCAACTCCACAGACCGGCCTGACTCGACCGTCTCAGAAATCGCCTTAAAGCCAACCCAGGTGCCACTAAATCGGCTGAGCGCAATGCCGTATTCGCCAAAGGCAAGGTATTCGTCCACGCTCGCCGGGTTCAGCGTTGGCATAAACCAAGACATGAAGGCCACATCCGATTGATGCGGCATCGAGGAGCTGACACATCCGTGGTCGTCACCCGCCACAACCAGCACTCCACCTTTGGGGGAAGAACCATAGGCGTTGCCGTGTTTGAGCGCGTCGCCAGAGCGATCAACGCCTGGGCCTTTGCCGTACCACATGGAGAACAGCCCCTCGACGTCGCAATTCGGGTCCAGCGTGGCTTGCTGGGCTCCCAAAACGGCTGTGGCGCCAAGGTCTTCATTCACGGCGGGCATGAAGGTGATGTTTTGCTCTTTGGTGCGATCGCGCTCCCGCCAGAACTCCAAATCCAACCCGCCCAAAGGAGAACCACGATACCCGGACACAAAGCCACCGGTGTTGAGCCCGGCGTCGCGGTCGCGCCGCGCCTGATCGAACATGATCCGCACAAGGGCTTGCGTGCCGGTCAGAAACACCCGCCCCTCTGTTTGGTCATACCGATCCGATAGGGCATAGCTTTGAAAATCGTGGCTGGCTTGGGTCATCGCGCGCTCCTCCTGAATTGTGGTATTCTCTCACATGACAGGCGGTTTCCCGTTTCAGTTCTCCTAGATTCTGACCGAATAACGAATTACTGTTTCGCATGGAGTCGGAAAATCGGAACTGAATGCCATGAATCTCGATTCGAAAGATCGCAAACTGCTCGCCCTGTTGGAAAAGAATTGCCGCCTATCCAATGCAGATTTGGCAGCCGAAGTAGGCATGTCGACCTCCGCGTGCTGGCGCCGCATTCGCGCCTTTGAAGAGGCCGGCTTGATCGAAGGATATGGCGCGCGCCTCAGCCAGGAAGAGCTCGGCTTCACGTTCCACGCCATTGTGCATGTTCAACTCACCCGCCACGATCCCGCGAACCTAAAACGCTTCATCGAAGCGGTGACCGCACGCGAGGAAATCCGCATGTGTTTTGCCACCACAGGCACCGCAGATTACCACATGCGCGTGCGCTGCACCGACATCGAGGCCTACAACCGCTTCCTCGAGGACTTCCTCTTCACCCTGCCTGCGGTAAGTTCGGCACAGACCAATGTTATCCTGCGCGATCTGAAGTCCTAATTCTTGCTACTGCACCAGATTTTCGGCTAGCTCAGGACCGACAACAGAAGTGAGCCTCTGCCATGAGCAAGACAATCTACATCCTGAACGGCCCGAACCTGAACCTTCTGGGGAAACGGCAGCCGGAGATTTATGGCCATGACACGCTCGCCGACGTAGAGGCCAACTGCGCGAAGGTTGGCCAGGAACTTGGCCTAGCGGTGAAGTTGATGCAGTCAAACCACGAAGGTGAAATTGTCGAGATGATCCACGACGCGCGCGGCGACGCCGCTGGCATCATTATCAATCCGGCCGCATACAGCCACACCTCTGTGGCCATTCTGGATGCGCTCAACACCTTTGATGGCCCCGTATTGGAAGTGCACATTTCCAACATCCACAAACGCGAAGAATTTCGCCATCACAGCTTTGTCTCTGCGCGCGCGGAAGGCGTGATCGCCGGATGTGGCGTGAACGGCTATGCACTTGCGATGCGCCATATGGGCACGCTGCTCAACTAAGCCAAACGCTCAAAGCGTACGAAAAAGGCTCGGACAAAACTGCCCGAGCCTCTCACTTATTTCTTCCGCATCGCATCCAGCAACGCCGCGCCCAGCGCTCCATTGCCGCCGTCCTGCTGTTTTGGCTTGGCGCTGTAGTTGCCACCACCGCCGCGCGGTCCTTTGCCTCGCGGGCCACCTCCAGGACCACCACGCCCCTTACTGCCAAATCCAGACCGCGCATTGCGATCTTCCTTGGCAGAGGCCCCGCCATCCTTACGCATCGACAAACCGATACGCTTGCGGGGAACATCCACTTCGGTGACCGCGACTTTCACCACATCTCCGGCCTTGACCACTTCATGCGGATCTTTCACAAACCGATCCGCCAACTGGCTCACATGCACCAATCCATCCTGATGCACGCCAACATCCACAAAAGCCCCGAAGGCCGCCACGTTTGTAACGGTCCCTTCCAAGGCCATGCCCGGCTTCAAGTCGGAGATTTCCTCAACCCCATCGGCAAAGGTCGCGGTCTTAAAGGAAGGCCGCGGATCGCGTCCCGGTTTTTCCAATTCGGAGAGGATATCCTGCACAGTTGGCAGACCAAATTGTTCAGAGACAAAATCCTCCGCGCGCAAACGCTTCAGCGCCGAACCATCGCCCATCAATGTGCGCACATCCCGCCCACAGGCTGACACGATTTTACGCGCCACGTCATAGGCTTCCGGGTGCACCGCACTGGCGTCCAGCGGCTCATCCCCTTCGTTGATGCGCAAGAACCCAGCGCATTGCTCAAACGCCGCGGGCCCCAGCCGTGTCACATCCAACAAAGCTTTGCGTGAGCCAAAGGCCCCGTTGGCATCGCGGTGCGCCACAATCGCCTCAGCCAAAGGTGGCCCAAGTCCTGACACATGCGCCAACAGCGGGGCGGAGGCCATGTTGAGATCCACCCCAACCGCGTTCACCGCATCTTCAACTACAGCTTCCAGAGACTTGCCCAGACGATGCTGGTCCACGTCGTGCTGATATTGGCCCACACCAATCGACTTGGGCTCAATCTTCACCAGTTCAGCAAGCGGATCCTGCAGGCGGCGTGCAATCGACACTGCACCGCGCAAAGACACGTCCAACTCCGGGAACTCCCGTGCTGCCAATTCACTGGCCGAATACACGGACGCGCCGGCTTCGCTCACCACAACTTTGGTGGGCACTTTCACGCCTTTAGGCAAAAGCTTCAGCGTTTCCCCCACCAGCTTTTCGCTCTCGCGGCTCGCTGTACCATTACCGATCGCGACCAACTCAACGCCGTGCTTGGCAATCAACGCCAAAAGGGTCGCCTCAGCACCACGCACATCATTCTTGGGCTGGAAGGGATAGATCGTTGCGGTGTCCAACAACTTGCCGGTGGCGTCTACCACTGCCACTTTGCAGCCGGTACGAATGCCTGGATCGAGTCCAAGTGTCGCTTTCGCGCCCGCCGGCGCCGCCAATAACAAGTCTTTGAGATTGCGTGCAAACACCTGAATCGCTTCTTCCTGCGCCCTCGCGCGCAGCTCCCCCATCAGGTCGACCGTCATGGTCAGACTCAGCTTCACTCGCCAGGTCCATCCGGCAATCTTGCGCAGCCATTCGTCGCCAGGCCCGTCGGTGCGAGTATCTAGATAGCTTGCGACCATCGCCTCGGCACGTTCCTTACCACCTTCAGGATCAGGCCCAATATCCAGCGTGATCACGCCTTCTTTGGACGCCCGCATCATCGCCAGCGCTCGGTGGCTTGGCACTTTCGACCACGGCTCAGAATGTTCAAAATAATCAGAGAACTTGGCGCCTGCCTGCTCCTGCCCAGCAATGACCTTGGCCGCCACAATTGCCTCATCCTGCAAGAACTTGCGCAACTCTCCCAACAGCGCCGCGTTTTCGGTCAGCCCTTCGGCAACAATATCCCGCGCGCCGTCAAGCGCTGCCTTCACATCCGCAACCGCCTCGGTCACGAAGCCCGCCGCCAGCGCTTCCGGGTCTTTGGAACGGTCTGCCAAAATAGCTTCCGCCAAAGACTCCAGCCCGTTCTCACGAGCAATCATCGCCTTCGTACGCCGTTTCGGTTTGTAAGGCAGGTAAATGTCTTCCAACGCCGCCTTGGTCTCAGCCCCGACAATCGCCTTGGCCAAGTCGTCGGTCATTTTGCCTTGCTCAGTGATCGAGGCTGCCACAGTCTCACGTCGTGCTTCGAGCTCACGCAAATAGGCCAGGCGATCCGCCAGTGTCCGCAGTTGCGTGTCGTCCAATCCGCCGGTGACCTCTTTCCGATAACGGGCCACAAACGGCACCGTTGCCCCCTCATCCAACAGTTTCACAGCGGCACCAACCTGATCGGGTTTGGCGGCAATCTCGCCTGCAATGGTGCGGAAAATGCGGGTGCTGGTGTCCACGGAAACTCTCTCCTGATCTGCCTTGGGATACCCTTCTTACCACCGTGCCCCGTCGCGCCAAGCGCCGAATGTGACCACGCGTAAAAACTTGCCGATGCCTAAATCCGTCTGCGCGAATTCGAACACAGCAGTATCTATACGCACCGAATTTAACAAACCTCCACAGTCGCATATTGCAAACAGACAAAGGAGACAGACGATGCCAATCACCCACACAGACTACAAATCCTCAGAAACCTTTGATTTCCTCGGTGCCATTACCCTGCGCATCTTGCTCACGGGTGAGGACACAGGCGGGGCACAGGAAGTGTTTGAAGACATCGTGCAACCGGGCGTCGGCCCCGGGCGTCACATTCACCACGACCAAGATGAAACCTTCTTTTTCTTAGAGGGCGACTTCATCGTCGAAATTGACGGTGTGGTGCAAGAGATGTCGCCAGGCGACGTCGCCTTTATCCCGCGCGGCAGCGTGCACGCCTTCAAAAACGTCGGCACCAACGAAGGACGGCTGCGCTACATTTTCTCGCCGGCACTGCAAATGGAAGCCATGTTCCGCGCCTTTCACAAAGCGGCGCAAGGCGGTGAAATCACCGAAATCCAAATGTCAGAAATTGCATCCGCCCATGGCCAGACCTTTGTCGGCCCGCCACTCTAAACGCATCGCCCCGGCTGCGCGCCGGGGCCATGTATTATGTGTTATCCATCGAGCCCAAGCTGCGCCAACAACGTCCCCATCACGACGCGCTCATCATCGTCCATGTCCGCTTTCCGACTTTTGAACAGGGTGGCTTGGGACTTCAGAACCAACGCGTCACTCAAAATCTTGAGGTGGTTGGCCCGCAGGGTATCACCAGTCGAGGTGATATCCGCCACGCCCTCAGCCGTCAGATTTTTGATGGTGCCTTCTGTGGCACCTTGGCTGTCGACCAATTGATAATCCGCAACACCGTTGTCCTGCAGAAACTCCCGAACCAAACGGTGATACTTGGTCGCAATCCGCAAGCGGAATCCGTGCGTGCGCCGGAACGCAGCCGCAGCAGCATCCAGGTCTTCCAACGAGTCCACATCAACCCAGCAACCGGGCACCGCGATGATCAGATCCGCATGCCCAAAGCCAAGCTCGGCTTTCTCTTGCACCTGTTGCTCCCACTGGCCCAGCTTTTCGCGGACCAAATCAGTGCCGGTCACACCCAAATGAATGCGACCCGCAGCCAACTCACGCGGGATTTCACCTGCTGACAGCAAGACCAGTTCAACACCCTCAACCCCCGCAACAGCGCCTGCATACTCGCGGTCCGACCCGGTCCGGCTCAGGGTCACCCCACGTGCGCCAAACCAATCAAAGGTCTTTTCCATCAGACGCCCTTTGGAGGGCACACCCAGTTTGATAGTCATGCCACATCCTCCAATTGCACCAAGATGCCGGGGCGAATGACACCACCAACCGCAGGGATTTCACGTCCTTGGCCAAGCACTTGCGTCAAGGCATCGTACCGCCCGCCCGTGGCCACCGGAGGCAAATCCGCGCGACCTGGCACATAAAAGCCAAAGACGAAGCCGTCGTAATATTCCATAGACGTGCGGCCGTAGCTGGCTTCAAACTCTAGGGATTCCACATCGACTCCACGCGCCTCCAGCGCATGCATGCGATCGCGCAAGCGAAAGGCAGCCTCGGTGATGGCAGGCATATCCACCGCCAAATCGCGGATGTGCTCCAATGCGTTAGGCAGAGTCTCACGCACATTCAGAAGCGCTTCGATCAATTCAACCTGCAACGGCGAAATCGGGTCGGCAGCGGCATCTGCGCGTAGCCCATCGATACGCTCAGCCACTTCGGCTTGCGACCGCAAGCCAATATCCGGATACTTATGCGCCATGGGATCGTCTGCCGCCAACAACGCAGCGCGGCTTGCAGGCATTTCCGCCTTGCCGGAGTAACGATCCAGAAGCGCCTTAAACTTGCGCGGCCGCCAGATATGACGCGCCAACGCACGCTTGCGGCGCTCGGTGGTTTCCAACCCGGCCACCGCCGCTGCCAGAATGCCAATATCTCCTGTCGCGGCCCGCAGTTCGACACCTTTCAGTGCCTCCTGCATCACAGCAAAGACCTCAGCATCGCTTGCGGCAGGGTTCTCGCGGTCAAAAACCTCATAGCCGACCTGCATATACTCATTTGCGCGGGTCTGGTCTTCTTCCTGTCGACGAAAGACTTCCCCCGCATAAGTGTAGCGCGCGGGTTCCGCACCATGCGCCATGTGCATCTGCACAACCGGCACCGTGAAATCGGGGCGCAGCATCTGCTCCCCGCGCAAGGCGTCAGTCGTCACATAGGCCCGCCCACGAATGTCCTCGCCATAAAGGTCGAGCAAGGCTTCCGCGGGTAGCAAAACTGGTGTTTCCACCGCCACAGCGCCAGCAGACTCAAAGCCGGAGGCCAAGGCAGCCGCCCGGGCTCGGATTTTTGCTTTTTCAGACATGGGTCCGATTATCCTTCGCTCTGGCTGGCCAGAATTTCACGCACCTTCGCGACCAACTCGCCACGTGGCACCTCAAACTGACTTGGGCGCTCTTTCCACTCTTCGTGCGTTGCCGTTTCTGCAATTTTGGCGCCGAGGATCAGATCCTTGATTTGAACCACACTACGGTCTTTCTCGTCACCGCCTTCGATCACAGCGACCGGCGAATTGCGTTTGTCCGCATATTTGAGCTGATTGCCAAAATTCTTCGGATTGCCAAGGTAGACTTCGGCGCGAATACCCGCGTTGCGCAGCTCTGCAACCATCGCCTGATAGTCCGCCATGCGGTCGCGATCCATCACGGTCACAACAACCGGTCCAACAGACGCGCCGCCCATGCGACCCTTCTCGCGCAGAGCCGCCAACAGGCGATCCACACCAATCGACAGGCCTGTCGCAGGAACAGCCTGACCGGTGAAACGTTTCACCAAGTCATCGTAACGGCCACCTCCGGACACGGAACCAAACTGACGCTTGCGGCCTTTTTCATCAAAGATTTCAAAGGTCAGCTCGGCTTCAAACACCGGCCCGGTATAGTAGCCCAGACCGCGCACGATGCTCGGATCAATCTCGATCCTGTCACTGCCATAGCCACCCGCAGCCAGCAGATCCCCGATCTGCTCCAGTTCAGCAATCCCTTCAGCCCCCACAGCAGAGGCGCCAACCGCCCCACGCAGGTTTTCAAAGGTCTTTGACACGTCGCCCGCTTTGGAGGTCAAAAACGCGATCACCGGCTCGATTTGGTCGTCGCTCAAACCAACGCCATCGATGTAGGCGCCAGAGGCATCCAAACGACCCTTACCGAGCAATTCGCGCGCGCCGCTCTCGCCCACCTTGTCGAACTTATCGATGGTGCGCAGCACGTTGTCTTTGGCCGCTTGATCTTCGCCAAGCCCCATAACTTCCAGCACGCCGTTCATGACTTTGCGGTTGTTCACCCGCACAAGGAAATCCCCGCGCGGAATGCCGACGGTTTCCAACGTGTCCGCAAGCATCGCGCAAATCTCGGCATCCGCCGCCATAGACGCTGTGCCTACTGTATCCGCATCACATTGATAAAACTGACGGTACCGACCGGGCCCCGGCTTCTCATTGCGCCACACTGGCCCCATTGCGTACCGGCGATAGGGGTTGGGCAAATCATTGCGGTGCTGCGCATAAACACGCGCCAACGGCGCGGTCAGGTCGTAGCGCAACGCCATCCAGTCGCCGTTGTCTTTCTCGTCAAACTCCTGCCAGGCAAACACGCCTTCGTTGGGGCGATCCACGTCTGGCAGGAACTTTCCCAGCGCCTCAACGGTTTCCACCGCGCTGCTTTCCAAAGCTTCAAAACCATAGCGATGATACACCCCAGCGATCTGATGCAGCATCTCGGTGCGCTCGGTCACCTCAACACCAAAATAGTCGCGGAAGCCCTTCGGCGTGATTGCCTTAGGACGTGGGGCTTTCTTCTGCTTGGCCATCGCTATGGTCCTTGTGAAATAATTACGTCAGTGCCTTTAGCGAATGGGGTGCCAATGGGCAAGGAGAGGCTCCTCTTGGCGACCAAAACGTCACACAAACATCAAAAAGCCGCGCTCGATCAAAAGCGCGGCCTCAAAAGGTTCAAAATCCAAATGTTTCTGACTTAATCGCCCAGCTTGGCGTGCACCTCATCCAGGTCAATTTCGCCAATTGGCATTTTGTTACCCGGGTTTTCGAAGTCATATTTGAACAGCTGGAAGTCGCGCTTGTAGATCTCATAGACCAGATGCATCGACAGATCGTCGAAGTAATCTTCCACCGGATGTGCCCGCTTTGGCCCATGCCCTTCGGACTCGTTGAACCGGGGAATTTGTGTCAGATCAACAACATGGGGTGTTTCGATATGGTCCAAAACGCCTTGCATCCCGTCGTTAAACTGCTCGGTCCAGAAGATTTTGTCGTAGGTGCCGCCGTTTACGATGAAGGTCGACACGTGGCCGGACATGGCGGACCAATGAATGTCGGGATCCATTGGTCGGCGCCAGCGGATGGTGTCGCGCGCAAACAACAAGAACCGGCGGAAACTTTGAATCTGGTCAAACTCCTGCTTGCCGTCATCGCCACCAACCTCAATCCCATATTTCTGGATCAGCATCGGCACAAGGTTACCACGGTAGCGTTTGCCGTTCCGCTGGATGCCGCAAATCTTGTCAAAGAATGAGGACAGGATCCGCGTGTATGGGTTACGCACACAGGTAAACGCATAGGACCGGTGCTCACGCACGTTATCGGTGATCGGCTGATGGCTTGCTTCAATAGCCCACTTGTGCATGCCACCTTTGGCGTCGTGGATATCGCCGTCAAAAAACTCGCCATGATCCGAGTAGAACATGATCTGACCGATGGTGGAGCATGCGCATTTTGGCACAACTCGATACACCACACTTTCGCTTTCCGTCATCCAAGTGCCGGGAAATCCCATGTTTCTGCCTCCATAGCCGCCGTGGTTATTGCTTTGGTCACGGTCTGAGCGCGTGTCAAAAAATTCCGAACAAAGCCTGTTTATTCAACGCGCTTTCATCTTTAAATGGATAAACACAGGACGTCAAAGTAGGGATCGAAGAAGCTAGATGGCGAGAATTGCTTACATTCTTCTGTGCCACAAGGATCCTGAGGCGATCATCAAGCAGGCAGAACGGCTTACCGCAACCGGGGATTATATCTCCATCCATTTTGATGCCCGCGCCAAACCAGAGCATTTTGCCTTGCTGCAAGAGGTGCTTGGCCCAAACCCAAACGTGGCGTTTTCTGAAAAGCGCATCAAATGCGGCTGGGGTGAATGGAGCCTGATAGAGGCCACGCTCTACGCAGTGCAAACCGCTGTTAAAAAATTCCCGCGCGCCTCGCACTTCTACATGCTGTCTGGCGACTGCATGGTGATCAAATCGTCGGAATACATCCACGAATTTCTTGATGACAATGATGTCGACTTCATTGAAAGCTTTGACTTTTTTGAGAGCGACTGGATCAAAACCGGTATGAAGTCAGAGCGGTTGATCTACCGCCATTGGTTCAATGAACGCACCCAAAAACGACGCTTTTATGCGACCTACAACTTGCAGAAAAAGCTTGGCCTGACGCGCGACATTCCTGCGGACATTCAAGTGATGATCGGCAGCCAATGGTGGTGCCTGCGTCGACAAACCATTGAAGCGGTTCTGCATTTCACAGAATCCCGCCGCGACGTGATGCGCTTTTTCCGCACAACCTGGATTCCGGACGAGACCTTTTTTCAGACCATCGTCCGACACTTGGTGCCCACCAATGAAATTCGCACGCGCACCCTAACGTTCCTAATGTTCACCGACTACGGAATGCCGCTGACATTTTACAACGATCACTACGACCTTCTGATCAGCCAAGACTATCTTTTTGCCCGAAAAATCAGCCCCGACGCTTTGGATCTCAAGGAGCGGTTGGGGCAACTTTACGCCGAAGAAGGTGTGAACTTCCAAATCTCAGCAGAAGGCCCAAGCCTATTCAAGTTTCTCACCGGACGCGGTCGGCAGGGCAAACGCTTTGCCAGCCGGTTCTGGGAAACTGAAAGTACGCTGGGGCGCGATCGCGAACTGATGCTGATCGTTTGCAAAAAATGGCATGTTGCCAAAAGGTTACTGGAAAAGATCGACCAAGTCACGGATCTTCCCACGATTGCCTATCTCTTTAACGAGGAAAGCACCCCGCTTCCCGACCTCGGCGGCATCCAATCGACCTTGAACAAACGCACACGACACCGTCGCGCACTGATGCGCATGCTGTTTGACTACTACGACACCAACCGCCTTGTGGTCTGTCTCGACCCCAGCGCCATGGACCTGATGCAGGACTTCTTTGGCGATCGTTCGACCACTAGAATGTTGGAAATACAGTGTGATTTCTCCGATGAGTATCTCACGGGCCATGCCATTCGCATTGGTTTGGCGGGAGAGCAAACCTCGCCGGAAACATTGGAACGGCTGCTGCCAACCATTCGGCGCGACATCCTGAGTGAGAGTGATCGTATTCGGGACGCGGAGTTTGAAAACGTAAACCGTATGGTGCAATCCGGCAGCGAAGAGGAACATGTGGCAGCAGTGATGAACTTCCTGCACATCTCAGAGGAACAAGCCCGCGACATCGCGCGGACTGAGTATCTTTTTGCCGACTGATTGAGCTGGTTTAGGCAGCCAATTTGGCTGCCAAAAGTTCCACACAGAGCCTGATCGCACGGGTGGATGTCGCAAGATCCATGGACGCGCCATACTCCTCCAAGCCGCTCTTTTCCGCAATATTTTCAGGCGACTGCGGAAGGTGCACAAACCCACTTCGCAGTGCAATTCCGCGCTGCGCCGCCATGTGCGCAAGCGTGTAGATCAGCTGATTACAGAGGTGTGTCCCAGCCGAAAATGACAGGGCGGCGGGGATGTGGTTGGCGCGGAGGTGGGTGACCATCTCGACGCATGGGAGGGTGGCGTTGTAGGCGGCGGGGCCGTTTTCGACGATCGGGGTGGCGCGGAGGTGGGCACCGGTGACGTCGGGCACGCTGAAATGGCGCCAGTTGATACCCACCATTTCCGGCTGCACCACCGCTGCGCCGGACACGCCAAGACCGATCCAACCGTCGGGTTGATGCGTATCCAGAAGGCGATTTATGTTATCCTGCAGGGCGTTAGTGTCGACATCCAGCTCAACCGCCACAAGATCGCAGCACTCAAACTCTTCTTGTCCAAGACGCGCCGCGACCAAAGCGGCTGGGTTGTTTTTGGCTTTGGCCCAGGAGCCGTATCCGGACACCAGGATGGTTGGCTTATGTGTCATTCTGCCTCTCAAAGGACGCCCCAAATGTACGAATTTGGGACGTCGGTATTACGTCTGTATCGCGACTGTATCACGGAGGTGCGTATTTTGGCGCTTAGAGCGCGCCAAAACCACCGCCACCGGGCGTTTTCATCACAAACACGTCGCCCACTTCAAGAGACGCCTGGTCGTTGCCTTTCAGCTCCAACACGGCGCCATCTGCGCGCACGACGCTGTTTTCCCCAACCGCGCCAGCTCCACCGCCTTGTGCGCCATGGGGTGGCACCACGCGATGCGAGGACAGTACAGTGACAGTCATTGGCTCGTTGAACCGCAAGCGGCGCACAATGCCGTTGCCGCCGGAGGTCTGCCCCTGCCCGCCGGACCTGTGGCGGATCGAAAACTCATCCACCCGCACCGGAAAACGGGTTTCCAGAACCTCGGGATCGGTCATCCGTGTGTTTGTCATGTGGCTGTGTACGGCGCTGGTGCCATCAAAGCCGTCGCCAGCGCCGGTGCCGCCACAGATGGTTTCGTAGTTCTGATGCGTGTCGTTGCCATAAACAAAGTTGTTCATGGTGCCTTGGCTGCCAGCAATCACGCCCAGCGCGCCGTAGAGCGTGTCACAGATCGCCTGACTGACTTCGGTGTTGCCGGAGATCACGGCCGCTGGATACTTCGGATTGATCATGCTGCCTTCGGGCACAATCAGGCTCAATGGCTTCAGACAGCCTTCGTTCATCGGGATGTCGCTGCCCACCATGGTGCGGAAGACATAGAGCACCACCGCTCGACAGATCGCCATGGGCGCGTTGTAGTTGAGCGGGCTTTGATCGGAGGTGCCGGTAAAGTCGATGGTGGCGCTGCGCGCGACCTTGTCGACGGAAATGGCCACCTCGATCTTGGCACCGTCGTCCAGCGGATAAGAGAAGCTGCAATCATGCAGCACATCGAGCACACGGCGCACGCTCTCTTCGGCGTTGTCCTGCACGTGGCCCATGTAAGCCTGCACCGTGCCGTGGCCGAATTGCGTGGTGATCTTGCGCAGCTCGGTTGCGCCGGTTTCGTTGGCCGCGATCTGTGCGGCGAGGTCGGCCATATTCTGATCGACGTTGCGACAAGGATATGGGCCTGACGCGAGCAGGTCTCGCGCGTCCTCTTCACGCAAAGTGCCGCGATCCACCAACAGGAAGTTGTCGATCACGATACCTTCTTCATCAATCGTGCGGCTGTCGGGCGGGGCGGAACCCGGGGTCTTGCCGCCAATGTCGGCGTGGTGGCCGCGAGACGCAACGGTGTAGAGGATGTTTTCCCCTGCCGCGTCAAACACAGGTGTGATGACGGTCACGTCCGGCAGGTGGGTGCCGCCGTTGAACGGGTTGTTCATCATGAACACGTCGCCGGGACGGATTTTGTCTGCGTTGGCGTGCAAAACGGTGCGTACGCTTTCGGACATGGAGCCAAGATGCACCGGCACGTGGGGCGCGTTGGCCACCAGATCGCCGTTTTGGTCAAAGATCGCACAGGAGAAATCATAACGCTCTTTGATGTTCACCGAATACGCGGTGTTGGCCAGAGTGGCGCCCATCTGTTCGGCAATCGACATAAAGAGGTTGTTGAACACCTCCAGCATGACCGGATCAACGGAAGTGCCAATCGCTTCTTTGCGGGCCAGAGGCACAATGCGTTTCAGCACGAGGTTGCCGCCCGCGGCACAGGTCGCCTGCCAGCCGTCTTCGATCATATTGGTGCCGGTGGTTTCGGTCAGGATCGCCGGGCCGGTCACGCTGTCGCCCACGGCCAATGTGGTTCGGTCAACCAACGGGATGTCCTGCCACGCGCCGTTCAGGTGGAACGGCACAGTGGCATCGGTCCGCGCGGCGCCAGCTGGGTTTGGCATGGTCACCGGCTCGCCGGTTTGGCCCACGGCCTCGGCCTCCAACACGTCGATGATCAGATCATCGGTGTCGGGTGCAAAGCCAAAACGTTGTTTGTGGGCGGTGACAAAGTCAGCACGCATTTTGTCCGCATTGCCAAACGCCACCGGCAGGCTCTGCTGTGCGCCCTGCGGGCGGATGTGGGCGCGTTGTTCCACGATGATGTCAGCCTCGGCCACACCCTGACTGGCGACCTCGGCTCGGGCGGCGGCGGCAATATCGGCCAACTGCGCCGCGGCGTTGCTGTCTTCCAGCGCGCAGCCCAGTTGCGCCTCACGCATGGCGCGGATGTCGGCCAGCCCCATGCCAAAGGCAGAGAGCACGCCGGCAAAGGGGTGGATGAAGATGCTTTCCATGCCCAGCGCATCGGCCACCAGACAGGCGTGTTGACCGCCAGCGCCACCAAAGCAGTTCATGGTGTAGCGGGTCACGTCATAGCCACGCTGCACAGAGATTTTCTTGATCGCGTTGGCCATGTTTTCCACGGCGATACGCAGGAAGCCTTCGGCCAGGTCTTCCACCGATTTGTCGGTGCCAATTTCGGCCTTCAGCGCTTCGAACTTGGCGCGCACGGCGTCCGCATCCAGCGGCAGGTCGCCGTTGGGGCCAAAAACGTGCGGGAAGTGATCGGGGTGCAGTTTGCCCAGCAAGACGTTGCAATCGGTGACCGTGAGTGGACCGCCCCGGCGGTAGGCGCAGGGTCCGGGATTTGCTCCGGCGCTTTCTGGACCCACCTGCATACGACCGTCGCGGTAAGTGAGGATCGAGCCGCCGCCTGCCGCCACCGTATGGATCGACATCATGGGCGCGCGCATACGCACACCGGCGACTTCGGTTTCAAAGGAGCGTTCGTATTCGCCCGCGTAGTGGCAGACGTCGGTGGAGGTGCCGCCCATGTCAAAGCCGATGAGTTTGTCAAAACCTAGTTCGGCCGCAGAGCGCACCATGCCGACAACGCCGCCGGCGGGACCGGACAAAATAGCGTCGCGGCCCTGAAACAGGCTTGCGTCAGTCAGGCCACCGTTGGACTGCATGAACATCAGACGGTCACAGCCGCCTTGGTCGGTACCCAGCGCATCGGCGACCTGATCCACATAGCGGCGCAGGATCGGCGAGAGGTAGGCGTCCACCACAGCGGTGTCGCCGCGACCCACCAGCTTGATCAGCGGGCTGGCCTCGTGGCTAAGTGAGATTTGAGAGAAGCCGATCTCCTCAGCCAGTTTGCCAAGACGCTGTTCGTGATCCGGGAAGCGGTAGGCGTGCATGAGGGCGATGGCCACAGAGCGGAAGCCTTTGGCGTGGGCCTCGGCCAGCGCGGCGCGGGCAGCGCTTTCGTCCAGTTCGGTGATGATGTTGCCGTCCGCATCCAGACGTTCGTCAATTTCGATGACCTCATCATAGAGGAGTTCCGGCAGTTGGATGTCGAGGTCAAAAAGTTTCGGGCGATTCTGGTACCCGATCCGCAGCAAATCGCGCAGGCCTTTGGTGATCAGCAGCACCACCGGCTCGCCCTTGCGTTCCAAAAGTGCGTTGGTCGCAACCGTGGTGCCCATTTTTACAGCAGCGATTTTACCTTCGGGAATCGCTGTGTCGGCGTCCAGTTTCAGCAGCGTACGAATGCCATGCACCGCCGCGTCCCGATAGATTTCCGGGTTTTCGGACAAGAGCTTATGGCTGTGCAGCGCACCGTCCGGGGCCTTGGCCACGATGTCCGTGAACGTGCCGCCACGGTCGACCCAAAACTGCCACTTCTCTGCTGGTTGCGTGGACATGCCGTTCTCCTCGAATCAACTTTATTGTTGCTTTATGTTTATAACGCTGACAATTTGTCAACGTTATGTGATTGTAAGAATCAAGAAAACGAACAGGGAGCAACCTATGAAACATGTAATCGCCTTTTCGGCGGCGCTGGCCTGCGCCGCGCCTGCATTTGCTGATGCCTGGGACATGCCGACGCCTTATGGCGACAGCACCTTCCACACCCAGAACATCGCGCAATTTGCCGATGATGTGCGTGAAGCCACCAATGGCGATCTGGACATCACCCTGCACAGTGCCGGCTCGCTGATCCCACATGCGGAGATTAAAAACGCCGTGCGCTCACGTCAGGTGCCTGCTGGTGAGTTCTTCCTGTCCCGCCTGTCCAACGAAGACCTGGCCTATGGCATCGACAGCCAGCCGCTGGTGGCGACCTCTTACGACGAAGCCAAGAAGCTCTGGGATGCGCAGAAGCCGGTTGTGACTGAACTGCTGGCCGAGCAAGGTCTGGTGCCGCTGTTCTCCGTGCCATGGCCTGCGCAGGGTCTCTACACGAACGGTGAGATTGCCACTGTGGACGACCTGAACGGTCTGCGGTTCCGCGCTTATAACGCGGCGTTAGAAGAGTTTGCCACGCTGGCTGGTGCCGCGCCGGTGCAGGTTGAGGCTTCCAACATTCCGCAGGCGTTCTCCACCGGTCAGGTACAGGCGATGATCACCTCACCGTCCACTGGCGTGAACTCCACCGCGTGGGATTTTGTGACCCACTACAGCCCAATCAACGCCTGGGTGCCAAAGAACATCGTGGTTGTGAACCAGCGTGTGTTTGACAAGCTGAGCGATGACACCAAAGCGGCCGTTCTGGCTGCAGCGGCCACGGCGGAAACCCGCGGCTGGGAGATGTCTGCAGCGGAAGCTGAGGCGAAAACTGCCGAGCTCGCAGCAAACGGCATTACCGTTTACGAGCCAAGCGCAGAACTGGTCGAAGGCCTGCAGGGCATCGGCACCAAAATGCTGGACAACTGGAAAGCCAATGCGTCTGACGCCGCGCTGTCGATCCTGACCACGTACCAGCAATAACCACCACTCACGAGAGACCGGCGACACCCCGTGCCGCCGGTCTTTTTGTGCCACCAAACCGATGGGGAGAGGTTTGTCATGCGCCGAATTCTAAACGCAACCTACAAGGCCGCAGGGATGCTCAGCGCCTTTCTGATCCTGGCGATATGCCTGTTGATCAGTGCGCAGATTGTGCTCAACGGTATGGGCCGTTTGATGCCCGGCGTGTTGCCCTCAACCATTCCGTCCTATGCAGATTTCGCAGGCTTTATGCTCGCAGGCGCCACCTTCCTGGCCATGGCTTACACATTGCGCTCAGGCGGGCACATCCGCGTGAACCTAGTGGTGCAACGCCTGTCTCCCCGCGTTGTACTGATCGCCGAATTCCTCGCCCTCACCGTCGCCAGCGTCTTTGTTGGTTACGCGCTCTACTTCAGCGGCGCGCTGGTGCTGGAAAGCCTGCACTACGGCGATGTGTCCAACGGCATCATCCCCGTGCCGCTTTGGCTGCCACAATCCGCCATGACCTTTGGCATGGGGCTCTTGTTGATCGCCCTGCTGCACTCATTGGTCGACCTGATCACCACCGGCACCTCGGTGCTCAACACCCCAGATGAGGTCTAAGCCATGGCTGATCCGTTGATTGCTCTGATCCTTTTGGGTCTTTTGTTGGTTTGTCTCGCCGCGGGCCTATGGGTGGCAATTTCGCTGGGCGTGGTCGCGCTTGTGGCGCTGTTGGCCTTTTCTAACGCTCCGGCTGGACTGGTGCTGGCGACAACCTTCTGGGGACACTCCCACAGCTGGGCGCTGACCGCCCTGCCCTTGTTTATCCTGATGGGAGAAATCCTGTTACGCTCGCGCCTGAGCAACGACATGTTCTCCGGTCTAGCCCCTTGGCTGGGCCGCGCGCCGGGACGGCTTTTGCATGTGAACGTCTTTGGCTGCGCTATCTTTGCCGCCGTGTCTGGCTCTTCTGCTGCCACAGCCGCCACGATTGGCCGGATGTCCGTGCCCGAGCTGACCGAGCGCGGCTATCCACAAAGCCTGATCCTAGGCACATTGGCGGGTTCGGCCACGCTGGGCCTTTTGATACCGCCGTCGATCATCCTGATCGTCTATGGGGTGGCCACGGAGCAATCCATTGCCCGCCTGTTCATTGCGGGGGTGTTGCCGGGCGTGATGCTGATCACCCTCTTCGCAGGCTATGTGGCCGTGCGCGCCTGGATGAACCCGGAATTGATCCCACAAGAGGCCAAACAGTTCAGCTTTGCAGAGCGCATCAAAGCCTCCCGCAATCTGATCCCGGTGGCTCTCCTGATCATTGGCGTTATTGGCTCCATCTATACAGGTTTGGCATCTCCTACAGACGCAGCCGCCTTGGGCGTGGTTCTGGCAACATTGCTTGCATGGCTCTCCGGCGGGTTTAGCTGGAAGCTGTTCATGGATGCGCTGCTGTCTGCCACGCGCACCTCCTGCATGATTGCCTTTATCCTGCTTGGCGCGGCTTACTTGTCTGTGGCGATGGGCTTCACCGGCCTGCCTCGCAACCTCGCGACCTGGATTGCTGAGATGAACCTCTCTGCGCCTATGTTGCTCTTGGCGCTGACCATCTTCTTCATCATCCTTGGCTGCTTCTTGGACGGGATTTCAGTGGTGGTGCTGACCACCTCCATCATCATGCCAATGATCGCCGCCGTTGGCATCGACCCGCTGTGGTTTGGCATCTACCTCGTGATCGTGGTGGAGATGAGCCAGATCACCCCACCGGTGGGCTTCAACCTGTTTGTCATCCAAGGCATGACCGGCATCAACATCCTTGAGGTGGCCAAAGCGGCCTTCCCCTTCTTCCTGTTGTTGCTCGTTGGTGTGGGTCTGATCGCGGTGTTCCCGCAGATCGTGACCTACCTGCCCGAACTGATGAGCCGCTAAAGCGAGGCGGCGGCCCGGCTGGCCTGATCATATTGGCCGGACAACAAACGCAGACTGGAGGCGATGTCGCGCATGTCGTCTCCGGTCATATCCAAACGCGACAGCCCTTCGACAAAACAGCGATCGCGCACGGTGCGATAGCCTTCACATAGCGCAATCCCAGCCTCAGACGGGCGATAGAACACTTCTTTGCCGCGTTTCTCGGATTCAATCAGCCCCATTTTCAACAGCTTCTTGAGCGCGTAGTTGACGGTGTGGCTGTCCTCGATATTCAGTAGAAAACCAATATCTGTCAGACGCTTATCCCGATCCCGATGATTGAGGTTGTGCAGCACCAGAATCTCCAGCGGCGTCATATCGGCATTGCCCGCCGCCGCCATGCAGCGGGTCATCCAGCGCGAAAAAGCATTGTAGGCAATGATCATGCCGTATTCGACTTCCGAGGCTTCCCAACCGTCGCCTTCAGCAAGGTGGCGAGAGGAGACAATGCGTCGTTTTTCCATGGTTTGACCTCATCATATCGGTAAATTGCCAGCGTGTTTTCAGCGTACACGACCTATTGCCTGACATGCAAATGCGCAGTTTCTTTGAATTTTTCCCAACGATAGACGCACCTCACGCGGCCGGTTGCCAGCCCAAGATCGCACGTTATGCTGCCACGACACGCACTTTTGGCCTGTATTGGGAGCCGAAGCGGACGTGTTAGGGGGAGACTAGGTGAGACTTTCGGGAACACAATGGCGAGGTATGCGAAGCGGCAAGACCGCTTTGGCCGCGCTGGTGGTGAGCCTTCTGGGCACGCAACTCTATGCCCAACAGCTCCGGGTTTTGACCTCCATGCCACCCGGTTTTTATCAGCCGTTTGTGGCCGCGTTTTCCAAGCAGCATCCCGACGTGGACGTCATCACGCTCAACAAAAATACCAACGCCTCGGTGGATGAAATCCTGCGCGGCAACGAGCGGCAATTTGATGTGTTCTGGTCCTCCTCACCGGAAGCCTTTGAGTTGCTGCAACAGAACGGGCATCTGGCGGCTTTACCAGCCACCGGTGCACCCGATGTGCATTCTTTTGCGTATTCGGCCCTGGGGTGGACCCAAAAACAAAGCCGCGCAGCTGCGGCCTCCGCAGGTTGGGATGCGCTCTTGGCACCGGAAAACGCGGGTGCAATTGCCATGGCCCGTCCTTCACGGTCGGGGTCCACGCATATGGTGCTGGAACGTTCCTTGCAGGTGCGCGGCTGGCAGGAGGGTTGGGCCTATTTGCTGGAACTCGCGGGCAATCTTAGCACCATCACCGCGCGCAGCTTCACTGTCCTGGATGGCGTGGCAAACGGGCGGTTTGACATAGGGCTGACCATCGATTTTCTCGCCCATTCTCGCGCGGACGAAGATCTGAGTTTTGTCTATGGAACGCCGGTCATGGTCACCACCGCCCGCATTGCGGTACTGGCGGATGGCAAGACACCGGAACAGGCCCGGGCCTTTGTGGACTTTGTGATCTCTGACGCGGGGCAGCGGCTGTTAATGACGCCGGAGATTGCGCGCACGCCACATGCGGCGCATATCCGGGCTGAGGCCACGGCACTCTATCATCAGGTGCTGGAAGATGCGTTGACATTGAACTGGCTGGAGTATGATGCGGCGCTTGCGAGTGAACGGTATTGGGCGGTGAACGCGCTGTTTGATGCTTTTGTGTTTGAGATGTTTGACACGCGCCGGGAGGCGTGGCGCAGGCTGCGGGCGCTAGAAGCCGAACAGGCGGCGCCTACCGTGGCAATGCATGACATTCGCCGGCTGCTGACCACCATGCCAATTGCAGAGGACGCTGTGGGCAACGAGGGGCGGGCGACGAATGCCAATGCCTTTGCCACATTGTCTGAGCGGCAAGAGGCCAGTTTGCAGGAGTGGCGCGCGGCGTCGCAGGTTTTGCTGAGCGAGGCGGGCCGCTTGCTGCGGGTGTTGGAAGCGGAACGGGCCAACGCCTTGGTGCGCGACGAATGAGACTGCCCCCTGTTTTGACCCGCGCGTCGGTGTGGAACCGACTGCTACTCACGATCTCTGGCATCATCCTGACGGTGTGGCTGGTGCTGGCGGTGTCGATCCTGTTTTTCCTGAAGGCGCAGCGCGATTATGCGGCGATTGCGTCTGAGCAAATCCCGGCACTGGCGGCAGTGAGTGCATTGGCGGAGTATTCGGCGCAGCTGTCCACTGTGGCGACGCAGATTGTGGGGCAAAGCGGGACGCCGGACATGGCGGCGCAATTGGAGTTGGGAGAGATTGTTTCTGGTCTGACGGCCAGTCTCACCCCGATTTCACAGACAGAAGGCACTGGAGAGGCGCCGGAGATTGTTGCGCGTGTGAGTGAAGGACTGTCGGAGATCCAGAGGCTGCAGGGGGCGATTGGGCAGTCGGAGCGTGAGATGGGCGCGCAGCTCAATACGCTGCGGTGGTTGAATGCGGATGTGCAGGATGAGGTCGACCCGCTGCTGAGTGACTTTGCCTTCAACATTTCCATTGCCATGAGCAGTCTGGTGACCAGTGCGGACCCGGATTTTCGTGCACGGCAGGCGCGGTTGATCGAAAACGAAGGCCAACAGCGCGATACCGTGCGGCGACTGGGGGACAGCACAGCCAATACCGTGACGTTGATTTTTCAGGCGGCGGTGGCGGAAAACCGGCAGCGGCTGGCGCAGTTACAAGGGCTGACGGACGATGCCTTGGTGCGCATTGCTGGTCTTCGGACCCAGCTTGACGACAAGCCCGAACTGACCACTCTCCGGCAATCTGTGGAAGCCTTGGTGCCAGTTGCGACCAGCGAGACCGGCGTGTTTCGCTTGCGACTGGCGTGGCTGGACGCGCAAGCCGATATGCTTGCAAGCCTAGCGGCGCTGCAAACCGACCTGGGCAATTTGCAACTTGTGCTGTCGGCTGCGGGTCAAGAGCAGCGGGCGCGGATTTTGGCTCAGACTGAGCGGTCGCGGCAGGACACAACCTTGGCCATCAGGTGGTTGATTGGCCTAACCGCGCTGGCGGCGATGATCGGGTTTGGCGTGTTGTTTGGCTATATCCGGACCGGGATTGTGCGCCCGCTGCGGCGGATGACCAAACGGTTGAGTGACATCGCGCAGGGTCAGAACCTAATGCTGCCACCCAACAAAGAAGACGATGAAATTGTGCAACTGTCCGTGGCGATTTCCGAGTTTGAACGCTCCATTCAAACCCGCGATGCGGCGCTGATGTCCCTGGAAACCGAAGTGCAGGAACGCCGGCGCGCCGTTGAGACCCTCAAACAAACGCAGATGGAATTGATCCAGGCAGGGAAGATGGCCGCACTGGGACAGATGTCGGCCGGGATTGCGCATGAACTGAACCAGCCGCTAGCCGCAATGCAGCACCGTTTGCAATTGCTGGAAGACTATGTGACCGAAGGCGATGCCGAGATGACCGCGCGGCAACTGGCCCGTCTGGACGGTCTGATTGATCGCATGACCCGCACGATCGCCTACCTGCGCAATTTTGCACGGCGCTCCGAATTCAGTGAGGACAGGCTGCCTCTGGATGAACTGGTGAGTGACTCTCTGGCGCTCTTGAAAGCACGCATCACGCAGGAGGCCACCGAGATCACGGTGGCGAACGACCTGCCCCAGTTGACTGTGATTGGCGACAAAATTCTGATCGAACAGGTGCTGGTCAACATCCTGTCCAACGCTCTGGACGCCACCCAGCAAGCAGAGCGGCCCGGCCAGATCTCCATCAGCGCGCAATTGATCGACAACGCCGTGCATCTCGCGGTGCGCGACAATGGTGCCGGGTTTGACCTGATCCCTGCCGCCGAAGCGCTGGACCCTTTTGTGACCACCAAGGAGGTTGGAAAGGGGCTGGGACTGGGCTTGTCGATTTCCTACAACATCATGAAAGACCTGAACGGCGACTTGCAACTGAGCCCCAACACGGATGGGCCGGGTGCAACGGCAACGCTTGTTCTACGCACAGGGGGAGCAGATGCAGCCGCAGATAATCTTGGTGGATGACGACGACGATCTGCGCGAGGCGGTTCTGGACACCTTTGAAAAACACAAACTGGCCGCGAAAGGCTTTGCCCGCGCAGCGGATGCGTTGGAAGCTTTGGACCCCGAATGGCCAGGAGTGGTGCTCAGCGACATTCGCATGCCCGGCATGGACGGGCTGGCCTTTCAAGAAGAGGTCAAACGGCTTGCGCCGGATGTGCCTGTGATCCTGTTCACCGGCCACGGGGATGTGCCGGTAGCAGTGCAGGCGATGCGCAACGGGGCCTTTGAGTTCTTGGAAAAACCGGTGCATCCGGATCACCTGCATCAAGTGGTTTTGCGGGCCTTGAAAATGCGCAGTCTTCAGGTGGAGTTGACCAACCTGCAACATAAGACCCGCGATACGCTGCCGTTGGACGAACGGCTTATGGGGCGCTCCAAAGTCATGCGGTTTGTGCGGCGAGACCTGCAGGCGGTGGCGCCTTTGCAAGTGGATGTGTTGTTGTGGGGGCAGGACGGCACCGGCAAGACCGCCGCCGCGCGGGCGATCCACGATTTGTCACCCAATGCCGGCGGTGCATTTGTTGTGGTGAACTGTTCCGCCGTGTCGCAAGACACCATTGAGCGCACGTTGTTTGAGGACGGCGGCGCGGTGGCGCGGGCATCAGGCGGCACGCTACATTTGCAGGACGTGGAAGCCCTGTCCGATCAACTGCAGGCGCAGTTGCTGCGGATTTTTGACAGCGCCGATGCGCCGCGCGTTGTGGCCTCTGTCAGTCAGAAGCCGGAGGAACTGCTCGCCGAGGGCAAGCTGCGCAGCGATTTGCTGTACCGGATCAATGTGGCCCAGATTGAAATGCCGCCGCTCAAAGAACGTGGACGGGATGTGTTTGTCCTGCTGGATCATTTCATTCAGCGCGCCGCCGCGCGCCATGGAAAATCCCAAAAGGCGTTGCCGGTGCCGGATCTGGATGCACTTGGCAAATACACCTGGCCTGGCAACGTGCGGGAATTGCGCAACGTGGCTGAAAAGCTGGTGGTGGGCTTGACCGTGCGTTTGGACGAACGGGCCTCGGCGGCTGTCACGGAAACCTATGACGAGGCCATGCTGCGACACGAACGCGAGCTGCTCAGCAACGCACTGATTCAAAGTGGTGGACGCAAGGCGGCGGCGGCAGAGTTGCTCGGCATCCCGCGCAAACGGCTTTACCTGCGCCTGAAGCACTGCGGCATCGACTAAAAACCGGTCAAATTTGACACAATTTCACGTGTCAAAATTGACCCAAACCCACAATCAAAACGGTTTCGAAATCATCCGTTGAGCCTTTTGAGATTGGCTCGCTAGGGTTTGGCCATTGTTGGGCTATACTTGTGTGGCCCATCCATGGGAGGAAAATATGAAACGAACTTTTCGCGCATCTGTGGCCGCTCTGGCCCTGAGCTCCGCATCCGCAGCCTTTGCGGCGGACAAGGTGGTTGTGGTCACCTCGTTCCCCAACTCGATGACCGGCCCAATTGAGGCGGCCTTTGAAGCGGCCAACCCGGGCATTGATCTGGAGATCCTGAACAAGAAGACCTCCGCAGGTGTGAAATACATTCAAGAGATTTCGGACGCCAACACGGCGGACATCTTCTGGGCTTCCGCGCCTGACGCATTTG
>NZ_JAKVCW010000025.1 GCF_022448905.1 Shimia sp.
GAACACTCTCTTAGTTCACGCCGCTTTTGGTTCCAAAAACTTTGACGACGGACAATAAACAGCGCTGGAGTGCAGCTCGACGGGTTCGGAGATGCGATCGTGGCCGAACTTATTGATATGTGTGACGAAAGCGCACCTTACTCGGCCATGGTCATTGCATGGATGGAAGGCTTCCGGCAGCGTATTGAAGAAACAGTGTAGGCAGAGAACATGCCGAAAAACATCGTGATATTGCTGGACGGCACCTCAAACGGGATCACGTCACAGCGCACTAACATACTGCGCCTCTACGGATGCCTTCGAAAGAGCGAGACCCAACTCGTCTACTACGACCCAGGTGTTGGAACGATGGGTGCTCAAGGAACGTGGTCACGTCGCGTTCAAAAAGCTTCGGAATTATGGGGCATGGCAACTGGGGCCGGCATCGATCACAACGTTAAGGAAGCCTATCGGTTCCTTGTCGAGAATTACAGCGACGGCAAAGCCGGCGATGGCGAGCGTGATCGTATCTATCTCTTCGGTTTCTCACGTGGCGCGTATACGGCGCGGATATTGGCCGGTTTCATCTACACGATTGGTTTGATTAAACCTCGGAACCTAAACCTCGTCGACTATGCCTATCGAGCTTACAAGCGGATTGGAGAGAGTGCTGACGACGATCAATTCGCAGAAGTCCGGCTCTACGAAAGGATATTGGCCACAGATCGTCCGCCAGTGAGGTTTCTGGGTCTCTTCGATACTGTAGCATCGGTTATTGAACCCGGCCCTGGAATTTTGCCGCAACTCAAACACCATGCTTCAACCTCTAGAAACCCTGGAGTTGAGAGCGTGCGCCACGCTGTTGCTTTAGATGAACGGAGGAGGATGTTTCGAGCACTCCTCTGGCCGAATGATCAGGTTTATCATCAGAATCCCTTTGCCACGGATAAAGCCGTTCCACAGGACGCTTTAGAAGTTTGGTTTAATGGATCTCACGGAGATGTTGGAGGTGGGTACAAAGAGGATCAGTCAGGCCTGGCGAAGATTCCGCTTCAGTGGATGATCGAAGAGGCAAGGGAAATAGGGCTCGAGTTTGTTTCCCAAACTGTGAACCGAATTGTTCTGGGTACGAACCCAGAGAAGCCGTACTCGCAACCAGATGCACTTGCCGACCGACATACCTCCATGAATCTTGCCTGGAAGGTTTTGGAGTATGTCCCCTTGCCAACGAAACGTGATGGCATGTCCAGGATAGGGATGACAAAGGAAAGACCCAGAATTGTGCCTGTTGGAGCAAGGATACATGCTTCGGTAGTGGCTAGAGCAAAAGAGAAGGGCGGTCTGGAAGCCCATGTTCCAAAGGATCACCGAACAGAGGGAGATCCCAAGGACTGGATCTAAATTGGTTGTCCAGAACCAAATCAACTCCAGATGGTGCGCGGATCGGAGTGGGTTGCTGAAACTAGCAGTGACTCGGGTATTGGAAGGTCAGTTAACAGACATGGTGCGCAACGCGGTCGAAGGAGAATTGCTGCTTGTCCGGATGCGGCCAAAGACAGTAAAACTGCGTCTGTCGGCGAGGGCCTTTTGAAGTGACAAAACCACCGTTGAAGCTCTTTTGTAGGATCTTTGGCCGAATGGGCTGACTGAGGGCAAAACCAATCTACTGAATACGTTACTACAACTCCAGATGTATGGCCGCGCGAATATTGATCTGCTTTTGGCGCGCCTCGCTGAGGCATCATAATCATCAAGGCGTATCAATTCGGAGGCAGAGCCAGTACTGAATTCCGATTCACACCTGAACATTCGATAACACGGTAGGAGCCTTAACTAAGTGAAAAGTGTTCTTACGTAAATTTCATCCGGTTGGGTGGGTGGGTGGCGTCCCGCTCCGCTCGCCGGAAAAAATATCATTATAAAACAGTGTCTTGCATGATTTATGTGGAGGCGAGTACCGGAATCGAACCGGTGTACACGGATTTGCAATCCAGAAAGAGAGCTTGCAAAACCAACGGCTTAAGGGTGCAAAACACCCCCTGACAAAAAGTGAACAAAAAGCGAAAGTTTCAAAGCCAAATTCGCCAGTTCAAAACGAAAAAGGCCCCGTCACAGCGGCAACTGTGAACCGGGGCCAAATAGAAAAAGCCTGTCAGCTTTCGGACCATATTAGCATGGGCCAGCGGCGCACCGCAAACGCTCAGTCGACTTTTTCGCGACCTCTGACCGGTGAGGTGATCCAATGAGCTGGCGCATCGCAAACGAATGCGCCGAGCGCCGCTTTGGCAGCGCCGCGCGCAAGCAGATCATCATGTTCTTGGCCGACAAGGCGAGCGACGACGGTTCGGGTATCTGGTGCTCCAAGGGGACGATCCAACGCCATACGGAACTAAGCGAGAGCACTGTCAAGCGCACCATCATCGACTTTCTCCGAGAAGGCATCTTGATCGAGACAGGGCGGCGGCACTGCAAGAACGGCTACACCGTCATTTACCGCATCGTTCTGGAGCGCGTGACCGCGCTGGAACCCACGGCGGAGCCCGAGATTGAGACGGGGGCCACTGTGAACCCCGTCCAGCCTGAACCCGGTACGGGGACCACAGTGAACGGGGTACGGGGTTCACGGTGGACCCCAAACCATCCTAAAACCATCCATAAACCACCTACGCGCAAGCGCGAGGCGGCGGCGGAGGTTGAAGATCTTGAACTTAAAAAGATCCTAGCAGCCTATCCCGAAGACAGGATCCGAGACCGGCGAACTACTTTGCGCCTGATCGCAGTGGCTGTGATTGCGGGGGTGAAGCCCGATGACCTGCTTCAGGCGGTCAAAGCCTATGCGAAGGAAAGCGAGGGCTACACGCGCAGCAAGGTCTGTTTCTCGGACAATTGGTTCAAGATGCGACGTTGGAAAAAAGGGCTCGCCCAAGTAAAGGCGGACCACGAGAAGGCGCGAGAAGCCGAAGCCAAAGGCCGCGCGAGCCTCGCAGAGTGGATCCACGAGCGCCATCCCCTGTGCCGCCACATCACCAACCGGCAGATCGAGGACTTGATTGCGTCAAAGCTGGTAACTCCCGAGCAGGTGCGCGCTGCGGGACTGCAGGCGTGACTTCCGAAAGAAGGCATGGAAATTTCTTCGCGCGAACGGATGCGTTGTGTGAGATTGGTGAAGTGAGCGTACATCCACTATGGTTTGGCTCGGTAGTGCCTCGTAGAGGTAACCTTAAGATGCTCAATGTTCTCTTGAGATAACATAAGGTCTGATTTTCGTTTGGGTGAGTAGCCTGTGGTCTTAGATACCGTGCGTTGACGTTAATGTTCTCTCAGTGTAACGTAGTAATGTTTTGTGTTTCCTGGAGAATTCATTATGGCTGTTCCGATCAAAATGCCCCGGGCGGCGCGTAAGGAACTCATGACGCTTGGTGAGAACATTCGCATTGCGCGCCTGCGTCGAAGGCTCACTGCTGAGATTGTCGCGCAGCGCGCTGGAACAACGCGGCAGACCATCGCCAAGATCGAAAACGGGAATCCCGCAGTTAAGATCGGCACCTACGTGGCAGTGTTGCAGGCGCTTGGCCTCCTGAAAGGTTGGGGGGATCTTGATGACCCGGTTGGTGAACAGATGGCGCTGGATGACCTGCCTCAGCGTGCGAGACTGAAAAATGGTTGAGGTCTGGATCGACTGGAAAGGGTTGAAGCGGGTCGGCACGCTACACCGCACAGCTGGGCGGGGCAGAGAGCGGGTGTCCTTTACCTATCATGACGATTGGCTTGGCGACGAAAATGCTTTTGGGCTTTCGCCGAGTATGCCTCTCGTCAAAGGGCAGTTCGTGCCTGAGGCAGGGCAGGACATGCTAGCCCCGCTGGGGGATTCTGCCCCTGACACCTGGGGTAGAACAGTGATGCGTCGCTTTGAGGGCCGCATGGCAGAGGCCGAGGGGCGACGTCCGAGAACTCTGCAAGAGACAGATTACCTGCTTGGGGTAAATGACGAGACCCGTTTGGGTGCACTGCGCTTCAAGGTCGATGACGAGTTTCAAGCGCGTGAGGGCATAGGAGTGCCTGCGCTCGTTAGCCTCGGGGATTTGCTCCACGCCTCTCAGCGCGTTCTTCGAGGGGAAGAGACCACTGAGGATCTCAAAATGCTGTTTGCTCCGGGAAGTTCCCTGGGAGGCGCACGACCAAAGGCGAGCATTCTTGACCAACACGGTCGTCTTTCTGTTGCGAAGTTCCCGAAAGAGACGGACACCTATTGCGTGGAACGCTGGGAAGCCATTGCTTTGGAGCTGGCAAGGCGCGCTGGGATTACGGTTTCGGATCACACGGTTGAGATGGCGGGCGATAAGCCGGTTTTCTTGTCCCATCGGTTTGACCGGAACGATGACGGCAGGATCCCGTTCATTTCGGCCATGGCGATGCTGGGTGGTCGAGATGGCGAAAGCTACAGCTATTTGGACCTGGCAGATATTATCACGTCGGAAAGCGTCACTCCCGACCAAGACCGCGAAGAGCTCTACCGGCGGGTTGCCTTTTCCATTCTCGTCACGAATCTTGATGACCATATGCGCAATCATGGATTTCTGCGTGGGCGGGGTGGCTGGCACCTCTCACCGGCCTACGACATCAATCCTGTGCCGAACCAACCACGCGTGCTCAAGAGCTATGTCGACGACGACAATCCGGATGCCAGTATCGACCTGCACCGCGCACAACATGAATCCTATCTTCTCGAAATCCAGGAGGCCGATCGAATAATTGCAGAGGTGGCCGAGGCGACTATGGCTTGGCGTGACGTTGCACGTGTCTTGGGTGCTCCGGAGAGGGAGATCAAAGAGATGACGACAGCCTTCGAGCACGAGGAAGCGGATTTAGCGCGCGCATGAGTGTGACCTTTGGATGTGGCGTAAAGTTCAAATATTTACGCTGCAGCGTAATTTGTTTTGATTTACGCTAAGCCGTAAAAAGAGCTGTATCATGGACCTCACAGCTCGAGCGGCAGAGCAGATCGGCGAAGCACTTCGACGGACACGCAAAGGGCGCGGCTGGACCCAACACGCCATGCCCGTCTCGTTGTCATTGCCTTTGCGTGAAGAAGCCATTGCTGTTGGCATACGATGTCGGGCGACTACCTTTCATACCGTATGATCCGCGGATCATATTTCCGGCTTATGGTCGGTAGATCATATTTTCTGCGAGCATTTTCTAGGTCCGGTACAGCAGTTGCAGCTTTCTACGCCAGATTCAGTGTAATTGCCGGAATGCTTCCTGAGAGATTATTCTAAATTGACTGAAACGGCTGGGGCGTCGATTGGAGCATGCGCTACGACGTTCGGCGGCAAATTTTCCTGCGCCTCCTTTTGTACGAAAGGATCAGTCATCACTGAACTTATTGTTGGGAGTTCGATCTAGTCGATACATCTTCCAACTTATCTCTGGCCTGCCGAGAATATCTAGATAATCACCCATTGGAACGACCGCAAAACCCGCCTTCATCGCGCGCGAGGCAAACTCGCTTGACGAAACTTCATACATGCCCCGTCTTTGATCTGAAGCAAGCGGTCACAGCGTACGCCAAGGAAAGCGAAGGCTACACGCGCAGCAAGGTCTGTTTCTCGGACAACTGGTTCAAGATGCGGCGTTGGGAGAAGGGGCTTGCCCAGGTACAGGCGGACCGAGAGAAGGCGCGAGCGGCCGAAGCCAAGGGCCGTGCGAGTCTCGCCGAGTGGATCCACGAGCAGCATCCCCTGTGCCGCCACATCACCAACCGGCAGATCGAGGATTTGATCGCATCAAAGCTAGTGACGCCTGAGCAGGTGCGCGCTGCGGGGCTGCAGGCATGAGAGTTGTTGCGAAATTTGAGATTGGGAAGTCTATATCTCAAAAAGTGCAGGTGTTTCTGAGGTTGTGGTTGCGGCAAGCGCAGAAATTGAGATAAGGGTTCCAGTAACGTAGAAAGTAGAGTGTTTTCTCAGATATGGACATCGCGAACTTCAAATCTGGTCAACTTGAATATCAGTACGAATATAAGGTATTTCTGCCAGAAACCATTTGTCATGAATGGGTTGTAGCTGACCCCGAACTGTCAGAACTCCTAGGTCGCGCTGACCGTGCCCTGGGAGAGTTGAACGCCTTTGCACAGCTGATCCCCGATATCGAGTTCTTCATTCGCATGTATGTCGCAAAGGAGGCCACCCAATCCAGCCGGATCGAAGGTACTCAAACCAACATCGAAGATGCATTCAAGGATGCTGATGACCTGAACCCAGAAGAGCGCGACGACTGGGCCGAGGTGCAAAACTATATCCAAGCGATCAACTTTGCGATTGAAGCCCTAGACGAGTTACCATTGTCGAACCGATTGCTGCGTCAAACGCATGAAATATTGCTTTCTGGAGTACGTGGTCAGCAGAAACAGCCTGGACAGTTTCGCACCAGTCAGAACTGGATCGGGGTCAGCTTGAAAAACGCCGTGTTTGTGCCGCCGCATCATGACCATGTTCCAGATCTGATGGGTGATCTGGAAGCATTTTTGCACGCTGCCCATCTGTTTGTGCATCCACTGGTGCGAATTGCCATTGGGCACTACCAGTTTGAGACAATTCACCCGTTTTTGGACGGTAACGGGCGTCTGGGGCGCTTGCTGATATCGCTATATCTTGCGTCAGAGGGGTTGCTAGTGCGGCCAGCGCTGTATCTGTCGGACTATTTTGAACGTAACAAGACCGCGTATGTGGATCACTTGATGGCCGTGCGCCAGGGCAATCACTTGCGGGAATGGCTGGTGTTTTTTCTCCATGGCGTTGAAGAAACAGCACGCGCTTCAGCAGACGTATTCCGGTCTATTTTGGCAATCAAGGAACGGATCGAACGAGATGTACTGCCTCGGTTCAGCGCGCGCCGACAAGACAACGCGCAGGCGCTGATACGGCACCTGTACGCGCGTCCTGTTGTGGATGTGAAAATGGTGGCCGAAATCATTGGGGCTACCGGCAATACCGCATCCGCGCTGATAACCGATATGGTCAGTCACGGTGTTTTGGTTGAAGTTACGGGGCAACGCCGAAATCGACTGTTTGTTTTCAACGAATATATCGAGCTGTTCAGGAGGTAGGCGTTCAGAGACTGGTGCAAGTGGAGCTCCCTGCAAAGCTGGTCTTTAAGGAGTAATCGGTCGTCGACCAAATGATCCACATTCATTTATGCTCTACAATCTGTCGCACTATAGGATGCATCCATGCAGGTAGGTGCCTGCTTTGCTTTTCCAAGAGCTTCAGATCATTGTCGTCCAGTGCGCGTGAAAGGCGGTCGACGATTTGGCTGTCCACACGGTCTTTGCCGACATAACGCAACGCCTGGAAGATAACCCCAGTCTTATGTCCTGCGCTGACCAATGTTTTGGGGGATGCCTTGCGGAACTGGATAACTTGCCGTCCAACTTTCTTGGTGCGGGTCGGGCCGTAGGTCATATAGGTCGGCTTGGATGGTACCTGAGTGGAAAGGCCCAGCTGATTGGCAGCCATCGAAGGAGAAGGTTGCAAGATCGGACCGTACTTTCGAGCAACAGCCTTTGCGATGTCATCGGCGGAAGGCGACAGAAACCCGAAGCGCGGGCTCTTCTTCGGGTAGTCATACAGCCCCCGCGCCAGTCGCCGGATCACACCCTGATCAGCAAGGCGTGACAAGGCCTGATCTACGCTTGCGCGGGATCCGATGTCGAGAAAATCGGTCGGCGCAAAGATTGCGCCGCGACCTTTTCCGATGATGCGTTGCTTTATGTTTGACGTAATCATGTTCGACTCCTTGTCAGAAATAGAGGTATGTTTTTCTGAAAGTCAACGGGCCATGGAACAACCCCTCGGTAGGAGCAACTGGCATAGGGCAAAAAGTAGAACTGGTGTGAAATTTACGCTACAGCGCAAGAATAGGAAAATTACGCTGCAGCGTAAGTTGTCGTGGGCTAGACTGCTACGTTTATGATCCTTAGACCATATGGAGAGTTTATGATCTAGGCATCATAGGCGGCGGCGCTGGAGGCAGGCTTGAAGAACTTCGTTCGAATTCCCCGAGATCTTGGACATGCGATCCGTCAGGCTCGTCTAGAGAAAAACTTGACGCAGGCCGATCTCGACACACGCAGCGGTGTTTGGCAGGAAATGATATCGAAAGTTGAGGCCGGGCGGGGTGGAACAAAGCTCGACACGATCCTGGCCCTGCTGGCAGCCCTCGAACTAGAGCTTTTGGTCAGAACACGCAGCAAGGGCTCTACATCTGATATTGACAGCATATTCGGATGAATTTCTGCTGTGACGGAGTGACCCCAAATATCCGGTGCAAACCGTGATCAAACCGTCTTGGATGAAAAACCCGGTCTACCCAACCCGCCCCCAAAACCCGGATTTTCTACCATGGTTTTTCCGAAGCTCAGCAGAATAAGCCTCGTGTGCCACTACGCCTTCGGGAAGGAAGGGATCAGCAACCTCGGCCAGTTGGGCGAGTTTTCCCAAATACTTCGCCCCATGCCCATATGCCATTGACTAATGGAACGTTCCATATGTATTTTGTGGAGAATGGAACGTTCCAAAAGGATTCGCTGGATGTATTGGGGATTGATCGGAGCCAGCAAGATTGCTGCTGAACGTATGATTGGCGCAATCGGCGCTCAGGGTGGGTACGCTCTGTATGACCGCACGATGGCGCAGTTTGCTGCGGCGATCGATGGCAAAGGCCAACCATCCGCCACGGGCGTGGATGGTGTGAAATCTTTGGCCGTGGCCGAAGCCGTGAAACAGGCAGCGGTCTCTGGCCAAGCCACCAAAGTTGACTATTGCGGAGTGTGATCATGTCAAAAGTTGTCTCTGCATCTGACGCGGTTACCCGGATTGAAGACGGGCAGGTTGTCTCTGTGTCCTCTTCTTCGGGATTGGGCTGCCCCGACCTGGTTCTGCAAGCCCTGGGGGAGCGGTTTGACGCAACGGGTGAACCCCGCAATCTGACCACGCTGCATCCGATTGCGGCAGGCGACATGTATGGCATCAAGGGCATTGATCATATTGCCAAAGACGGTCTGCTGAGCCGCGTGTTGGCTGGCAGCTACCCGTCGGGACCGTCCTCCAAGGAAATGCCTGAAATTTGGAAGATGATCGTTGAAAACCGAATTGCGGCCTACAATGTGCCGTCTGGCATCATGTTTGATATGCACCGCGACGTCGCTGCCCGCCGCCCGGGTGTGTTGACCCAGGTGGGCATGGAGACCTTTGCGGACCCGATCCGCGAAGGCTGTGCCATGAATGAAAAAGCCGCGGAAGCGCCGATTGTGTTCCGTCAGGAGCTTGCGGGCGAGACCTGGCTGCATTTCCCCAATATTGTACCCAATGTGGCCATCCTGCGGGCGACCACTGCGGATGAACACGGCAACCTGACCTATGAACATGAAGGGGCCTATCTTGGAGGGCTGGAACAGGCCATCGCTGTGCGCAATCATGGTGGTCTGGTGATTGCACAGGTCAAACGTGTCACCAACCGCGGCAGTTTGAATCCACATGACGTGCGTGTGCCGGGCCATCTGGTGGATTTGATTGTGATTGATCCCGACCAGAAACAGACCACAGAAACACAAAATGACCCCGCGATTTCAGGTGAGATCATGCGCCCTCTCAATGGGTTTTCCATTCCGGAGCTCTCTGTTGAGAAAGTGTTGGCACGCCGTGCCGCGCTGGAGCTGAAAGCAGGTCAGACGGCCAACCTGGGCTTTGGCATTTCCGCGCAAGTGCCGCGTATTTTGATCGAAGAAGAACAGGCGCAGGCGGTGACCTGGGCGATTGAACAAGGCGCCGTGGGCGGTGTCCCATTGACAGGCTTTGCCTTTGGCTGCGCGTCCAATGCAGATGCTTATGTGCCGTCGCCTCAGCAGTTCACCTATTTCCAAGGCGGTGGGTTTGACGTCACGTTCTTGTCGTTCCTCGAAGTAGACGTGGAAGGGAATGTGAATGTTTCCAAGCTCGGTAAAAAACCTTACCTGACCGCCGGGTGCGGTGGCTTTGTCGATATCGTCGCCAATGCCAAGAAAATCGTATTCTCGGGCTATTTCGAAGCTGGTGCCAAACTGGACATCACCGAAGAGGGTCTGACAATCAGCCAGCCAGGCAAGTTCACCAAGATGGTGGAGCAGGTCGAACATGTGACTTTTTCAGGCCAACGCGCTTTGGAGCTGGGTCAAGAGGTGATCTATATCACCGAACGCTGTGCCATGCGTTTGACGGATCAAGGTCTGGAAGCTTTTGAAATCATGCCAGGAATTGATCCGGCGCAGGACATCGTGGCCGCATCCAATGGCTGCGTGCAGGTTGCGGAAAACGCAACGGTGATGTCCAAGGCGCTGTTGCAGGAGGCCCCGATGGGGTTGGCGCTATGAGCCGCATTGATCTGAAAATCGAAGGCGCAATCGCAACGCTTCTGGTGTCTAATCCGACCAAACTGAACGCATTGACGCCCGATATGCTTGCGCAGCTTGCAGCCCATTGCGATGCGTTGGATGTGGACGCGGATGTGCGCGTTGTGCTGATTTCGGGCGACCATCCAAAAGCATTTTGTGTTGGGGCAGATATCGCTGCCTGGGCCAAGTTACCTCCCGCGCGTTTTGCGCGCTCCTGGGTGCGGGACGGTCATCGTATTTTTGATCGTCTCGCCCGCCTTTCTAAACCAACAATTGCCGTTTTGAATGGTCATGCCTTTGGGGGTGGCCTGGAACTGGCCACCGCCTGCGACATTCGCGTGATGGCGCCGAAGGCCCGCATTGCTCTGCCCGAAGCGCAGGTTGGCGTGGTGCCTGGTTGGTCCGGCACGCAACGGCTGCAACGCTTGATCCCCGAAGGGGTGATTAAAGAAATGGCGTTGTTTGGTCGCCAGCTGTCCGCTGATCGTGCCCATCAGCTTGGGTTGGTCTCCGAGGTGGTAGATGATCCGATGTCTGTTGCGCTGGACATCGCCGCGAACGCGGCGAAACTTTCTCCACGCGCGACCGAAATCAGCAAAAATATGATCCATGCCGGCGCCGGAGAAGACAGCGCTGCACTGATCGAAGCGCTTGGCGGTGGCCTGATTGCCACCTCTGACGACAAATCCGAAGGCGTCGCCGCCTTCTCGGAAAAACGCTCTCCAGATTTCTCGGGAAAATAACATGACTGCTCACGATTACACCCTTATTGCCGCCAGCCAGTCACCAGATGATGCGCTGAATGAAGTGCGCCATTTGGTTGATGGCGTTTGGATCGACAGCGCAGACGGGGCCACATTTGAGCGCCAATCACCGGCCCATGGCACATTGGTGTCGCGCATCGCCAAAGGCGGTGCCGCAGAAACAGAAGCTGCCATCGCCGCCGCACGTAAAGCTTTTGATGCTGGCCTATGGTCCGATCTTTCTGGCAAAGACCGTGCCACAATCTTGTTGAAAGTCGCTGATATGATTGACGAAAACCGCGGCCGGATCGCGCGTTTGGAAGTCCTGGAAAGTGGCAAGCCGATTTCACAGGCCGAAGGTGAAATCGAAGGGGCTGCGGATCTATGGCGTTATGCGGCGTCGCTGGCGCGGACTCTGCATGGCGACAGCCATAACACTCTGGGTAAGGATATGCTGGGTGTGGTTCTGAAAGAACCTATCGGCGTTGTCTCCATCATTTGTCCATGGAATTTTCCCTTCCTGATTGTCAGTCAGAAACTGCCCTATGCTTTGGCAGCGGGTTGCACAGCGGTTGTGAAACCATCGGAATTGACCCCTTCGACAACCGCCATCCTCGGTGAGCTACTGATCGAGGCTGGCATTCCTGCCGGCGTGGTGAATATCGTTCAAGGGTTTGGCGATCCGGTCGGCAGCATCATGACCACACATGAAGATGTCGATATGGTCAGCTTCACTGGGTCAACGGCCGTCGGTAAAGCCATTGAAAAAGCCACCGCGGATACTTTGAAAAAAGTGTCTTCTGAACTGGGCGGTAAGAACCCTCAGGTTCTGTTCCCGGATGCTGATCTGGACAGCGCGATCGACGCGATTGTCTTTGGCATCTACTTCAACGCGGGCGAGTGCTGTAACTCTGGATCGCGGATTATCGTGCATGAAGACATCGCCGAAGAGGTCACACGTCGCGTTGTTGAGCTAAGCCGCGAAGTGCCGTTTGGGGATCCATTGAACCCTGACACCAAGGTGGGCGCGATCATTCACCAAAGTCATTTCGACAAAATCAGCAGCTACGTTGAAGACGCCGTTGCCGCAGGTGCCAAGGTTGAAATTGGTGGCGCACCACTGTCGGTTGATGGCATGGATGGCGCCTTCTTTGCGCCAACTGTGGTCAGCAATCTGACCCCCGATATGCCCATCGCCCGCGAAGAAGTCTTTGGCCCGGTTCTGTCGGTTTTGACCTTCAAAACCATGGATCAGGCGCTCGATCTGGCCAATGGCGCCTCTTACGGACTTTCCGCCGGGGTCTGGAGCGAAAATATCCATACCTGTCTGGAGTTTAGCCGCCGCGTTCAGGCTGGCACCGTTTGGACCAACACCTGGATGGATGGCTACCCTGAAATGCCGTTCGGCGGCGTGAAAGAAAGCGGCCAAGGCCGCGAGTTGGGTCGCTATGGGCTCGAAGAGTTCCTTGAGGTGAAGACCGTACAAATGCGGATTGGCCGCACGCGCGCAAACTGGATTTGATCCGCAACGACGGATCAAAATTAACGCAAACTGGGAGGATACCATGCGTAAGACAATCCTGAAAATATCGACCGCTTTGGTCATTGGCGGCATGTCCGCAAACGTGGCAGCTGCCGGGGACGTTGAAGTTCTGCACTGGTGGACTTCAGGCGGCGAAGCTTCCGCTCTGAACGTTCTGAAGCAAGACCTGGAAGGTCAGGGCATCGGCTGGAACGACATGCCTGTTGCTGGCGGCGGTGGCGAAAGCGCCATGACCGTGCTGCGTGCGCGCGTCACAGCTGGCAACGCCCCAACTGCCGTTCAAATGCTGGGTTTTGACATCCTGGATTGGGCAGGCGAAGGCGCCTTGGCTGACCTGAACGCTGTGGCCGAAGCCGAAGGCTGGGACGCGGTAGTTCCAGAAGCTCTGCAAGCCTTTGCCAAACACGACGGCAAGTGGGTTTCTGCGCCGGTGAACGTGCACTCCACAAACTGGGTCTGGGCCAACAAATCTGTTTTGGACGCCAATGGCATCGCTGTTCCAACCACTTGGGAAGAGTTCGAAGCGGCGCTGGCGACCCTGTCTGCGGCTGGCGTAACGCCAATCGCGCATGGCGGTCAGGCATGGCAGGAAGCCACCGTATTTGATGCCATCGCCATGTCCACCGGTGGTCCGGACTTCTACAAGTCTGCTTTCGTCGATCTGGACGAAGGTGCCCTTGGATCTGACACCATGGTTGAAGCCTTCCGTCGCATGGACGTGATCCGTGCAAACGTTGACGAAAACTTCTCTGGTCGTGATTGGAACCTGGCAACTGCCATGGTTATCAACGGCGACGCTGCGTTCCAGCTGATGGGCGATTGGGCGAAGGGTGAGTTCATCAACGCCGGCAAGGTTCCTGGTGAAGACTTTCTCTGCTTCCGTTTCCCTGGCACGGCGGATCAGGTGACCTTCAACGCGGACCAATTTGCTCTGTTTGACCAAGGCGGCGATGTTTCATCTGAACAAGCTTCTCTGGCGAGCGCGATTCTGTCGCCGTCTTTCCAGTCGGCGTTCAACGTGGTGAAAGGTTCTGCGCCTGCGCGGACCGACGTGAGCGACGAGGCGTTTGATGCCTGCGGTAAGAAAGCGATCGCAGATCTGGCCGCCGCAGCGCACACTGGCAACCTGTTTGGTTCCATGGCGCATGGCCACGCAGCGCCTGCCGGCATCAAAAACGCGATTTATGACGTTGTGACAGCTCACTTCAATGGTGAGTTTGATGCCGGAACTGCAGCGGAAGAGCTGGTCGACGCGGTTTCCATCGCAAAATGACACTACACTGGTTTGGGGCCTAATGGCCCCAACTACCAGAAATACCAACCTATGAGGGGGATGCTATGACAATGCAGATCACCGATCCTGCTGTCAGACGCTCGGCGGCAACAAAGCCCGATTTTCGAACCCGACTTCAAAGCTGGATTCCAAAGCTGGTGCTGTCACCGTCCTTGGCTCTGATCATTGTTTTTGTTTACGGTTTCATCTTTTTCTCGGTTTATCTTAGCTTCACCGACAGTCGAATCTTGCCAAGCTATGGTTGGGTGGGGTTTGAAAACTACGATAAGCTTTTCCGACTGCGCCATTGGGATATTGCCGTCAGCAATTTGGTCGTATTCTCAAGTCTTTATATTATATTCTGTACCGTCATTGGTCTGCTGCTCGCGATCTTTTTGGATCAGAAAATTCGCGGTGAAAGCATCCTGCGCCCTATCTACCTCTATCCGATGGCGCTGAGCTTCATCGTGACCGGTACAGCGTGGAAATGGTTCCTGGATCCGGGCATCGGCCTTGAACACACCATGCATCTCTGGGGCTGGGAGAGCTTTAGCTTCGACTGGATCAAGAACCGTGACTTCGCGATTTACACCGTCGTATTGGCAGCGGTTTGGCAATCTTCGGGATTTGTGATGGCTATGTTCCTCGCTGGTTTGCGTGGCATCGACAACGAGATGCTGAAAGCGGCCCAGATGGATGGCGCGAGCAACTTCCAACTTTATCGTCGCATCATCATTCCGCAGCTGCGCCCCGCTTTTCTGTCGGCCTTTGTGATCCTCAGTCACCTAGCGATCAAGTCCTATGACCTTGTGGTCGCGTTGACAGGCGGCGGTCCTGGGCGTGCTACGGAAGTTCCGGCCACATTCATGTATTCTTACACCTTTACCCGCAACCAAATGGGCATCGGTGCCAGCTCTGCTGTGATCATGCTGCTGACCATCGTCGCGATCATGGTGCCTTACCTGTACTCTGAATTGCGGGAGAAGAAATAATGGCTGTCGCAAGCTCTGATACTGCGATCCGCACTGGACGCATCACCCGCACTTTCCTCTATCTTGTCCTTCTGCTTTTTGCGCTGTTCTATCTGTTGCCCTTCGGCGTGATGGTGGTGAACTCGGTAAAACCGCTGTCTGAAATCACCGGCGGTAATATGATGGCATTGCCAAAAGTCTGGACCTTTGAACCTTGGCGCGAAGCCTGGGCCACAGCCCAGATCGGCGTTGAGCCAACCGGCCTGCGTCCGTACTTCTGGAACTCCATCAAGATGGTGGTGCCAGCGGTTGCGATCTCGACCATTCTGGGGGCGCTGAACGGCTATGTTTTAACAAAATGGCGGTTCAAATATGACACGATGACCTTCGGCTTCATGCTGTTTGCCTGCTTCATTCCGTTCCAGATCGTTCTGATCCCTATGGCACGCGTTCTGGGTCTGACTGGCATGGCGGGTTCCACCCCGGGTCTGGTTTTTGTCCACGTCATCTTTGGTCTTGGCTTCACCACGCTCTACTTCAAGAACTACTATCAAGTTTTCCCGACCGAGCTGATCCGAGCGGCGCAGATTGATGGCGCGGGTTTTTTCCGCATCTTCCAGCGCATCTTGCTGCCAAGTTCCGGCCCAATCATCGTTGTGAGCGTCATTTGGCAGTTCACAAACATCTGGAATGACTTCCTGTTTGGCGCATCCTTTGCCGATCTGGACAGTCAACCCATGACGGTCGCGCTGAATAATCTGGTGAACTCCTCGCATGGGGTCAAACAGTACAACGTGCACTTTGCCGGGGCCATTCTTGCGGCTTTGCCCACCTTGCTCGTCTACATTGTCGCGGGTCGCTACTTCGTCCGCGGTCTGATGGCTGGATCGGTAAAAGGTTAGGGAAACGTTTTTAGGAGGAGAGAAACTTGAAAATCTTTAAAAATACCATGAGCAAAATCCTGGTTGGAACGGTAACGACGTCTGCACTGCTTTCCGTTCATACGGCGATCGCCGAGCCAAGCGTCGAGGTGATGCACTTCTGGACATCGGGTGGCGAAGCGGCCGCGCTGTCCGCCGTGCGCCAAAAGGTCATCGAAGCTGGCGTAGAATGGGAGGACGCTCCGGTCGCAGGTGGCGGTGGCGACAATGCCAAAACTGTTCTTCAGGCACGCATTGCGGCGGGTAATCCGCCAACCGCAATGCTGATGCTGGGGCAGAATATCATCGACTGGTCAAAAGAAGGCCTGCTAGGTGACGTGGATGCCGTAGCGGCCGCGAACGGTTGGGATGCCGCACTGCCACAGGCCGTGAAGGATTTCACGAAAATCGAAGGTCACTACGTCTCTGCTCCTACTAATGTGCATCGCACCGACATGATCTGGGCAAGCAAATTAGCCTTTGATGCAATCGGCGCAGACTTCCCAAAGACGTGGACCGAATTTAACGCCCTGGCGCCTAAGTTTCTGGAGGCGGGAATCCTTCCTCTCGCACACGGGGGACAGGCCTGGCAAGAAGTCTATATGTTTGAAGCCGTTGCGCTTGGGGTCGGAGGGGCTGACTTTTACAAGTCAGCGCTTGTGGAGCTAAAAGAAGAAAGCTTGCGATCTGACACTATGGTCGCGGTATTCAAGCAATTGGCAGAACTGCGTGCAATGGTCGATGAAAATGCACCTGGCCGCGATTGGAACCTCGCCACGGCAATGGTCATCAATGGGCAGGCAGCCATGCAGATCATGGGCGACTGGGCCAAAGGTGAGTTCACCAATGCAGGTCTTGCCGCAGGGGATGACTTTGCCTGTATTCCAGTTCCAAAGAAAGTTGGTGATGGCTTCGTTTACCTAGTGAACTCGCTTTCCTTCTTTGATCAGAAAGATGCGGATCGCAAAGCCGGTCAAGAAACGCTTGCGGCAGCGATTATGGATCCGGCAGTGCAGATTTCCTTCAATCAGTCGAAGGGGGCGATCCCAGCACGCAAGGATCTTGATCTGTCAGCTTTGGACAGCTGCGCTCAGGCGACAGCCTCTGATTTGGCTGAAACCGACCTGGCTGGTCAGGCTGTGCCGACCTTTGCAGGAACCCACGCTGCGCCTGCAGCGATCGTCGGGGCGGCCACTGATGCGATCACCGAATTCTTTAACAGCGACGTTTCAGCAGAAGAAGGAGCTGCCCTTCTGGCAGAGTCCATTCTTTTAGCGCTGTGATATCGTTTGGCCCGCCAACCGAGGGTGGGCCAATGTTCATCCATGGGCTGTGCCCGTAACTTAATATTTAGGAGAAACCCATGGGCTTTCTTGACATCAATAACGCCACAAAATCCTACGGCTCTGTTGAGGTTCTACACAACGTCGACATTCAGGTTGAAGAAGGTGAATTCCTCGTACTGGTAGGCCCATCTGGGTGTGGTAAATCCACGCTCTTAAACATGATTGCAGGGCTTGAGGACATCACCACCGGCCAGATCGCCATCAAGGGCAACGCAATGAACGGGGTGCACCCGTCCAATCGCAACATTGCCATGGTGTTCCAATCCTACGCGCTTTATCCGAACATGTCGGTTGGCCAGAACATCACCTTCGGCCTGGAAATGCATGGCGTGCCGAAGCCTGAGCGTGAAAAGGCCATGGCCGAGGTGGCTAAGCTGTTGCAGATCGAACCTCTGCTTGATCGCAAACCGGGCCAGCTGTCAGGTGGTCAACGTCAACGCGTTGCCATGGGCCGCGCGCTGGTGCGTGATCCGGATGTGTTCCTTTTTGACGAACCGTTATCCAACCTGGATGCCAAGCTGCGCGTGGATATGCGCACAGAGATCAAAAAGCTGCACCAGAAACTGGGCACAACCATTGTCTACGTGACACACGACCAAATCGAGGCACTGACGCTTTCGACACGGATTGCGGTGATGAACGGCGGCTATGTTCAGCAGCTTGGCACCCCGAAAGAGATCTATGACACGCCGGCAAACCTGTTTGTCGCCACGTTTATGGGCTCGCCATCGATGAACCTGGTCTCCGTCAAGATTGTTGAAACCGATCAGGGCATTGCTGCCCAGACTACAAACGGTCACGGGAAAACAATTCTGCTACCGTTCCTGAACGCCTCTGCAGAGCTGAAGTCCTATGCTGGTCAAACAGTCACTCTGGGCGTGCGCCCAGAGGCTCTGACCGATCCAGGTGGGGCAGATCGTGACGCAGCCAACGTTGTTGAGTTTGACAGCCGTGTACTGGTGACGGAACCGGCCGGGTCCGACACTTTTGTGACCACTACGCTTGGCGGCACAGAATGCAACGCGCGGATGCGTGCTGACGTGCAGGTGCGTCCAGGAGACGATGTGCGGTTTGCAATCAATATGGACAAAGCTGTTGTCTTTGATCCGAAAACCGAGAAGCGTATTTCCTAATGTCGCAACCGGCGGATATCGTGATCATCGGCTCAGGTATGGGCGGCGCGACCATTGCGGCAGCGCTTGCCCCTTCAGGTCGTAGGATCGTAATTCTCGAGCGCGGGGAGGCCCTATCGGACACCCCCGCTGCGCGAGATGACATCGCGATTTTCCGTGACGGGGTTTTCCGCCCTGAAGAAACCTGGCTGGATGAAGACAACCAGCCGTTTAGTCCCGGTAACTACTACGTTGTGGGTGGGAATTCTAAGTTCTACGGCGCAGTTTTGCTCAGGTATCGCGCAGAAGATTTTCAAGAGATGCAGCACCTCGGAGGTGTCTCTCCGGCCTGGCCGATCTCCTATGACGAATTAGAGCCTTGGTATCAGAAAGCGGAAGAGCTGTTTGAGGTGTCAGGGGATGCGTCACAAGATCCATCGGAGCCTAAGCACTCCGGATCATACCCTCATGCGCCGATCGCAGATGAAGCGAGCATTTCTGATGTGCGCGGATACCTTAAGCGCGCCGGTGTGACCCCATTGTCGCTGCCTTTGGGGATTGATGTCGGCGCCTGGTCCAAACGTGCCGCCACGCCTTGGGACGCCTATCCAGATACCACCGGCGCCAAACATGATGCACAGACAATTTCTCTGACGAAGGCCCTTCAAATCCCAAATCTAACCTTGGTAACAGGCTGTTTGGTGCAAGGCTTGGAGGCCGGAAGGGATGGTCGCATTTCCAAAGTGACCTATCTGCAGGGCGGTGTGGCAAAATCCGTGTCGCCCAAACAGGTTATCCTTGCGGCGGGTGCCGCGAATTCCGCGGCTTTGCTGTTGCAATCGGCCAATGAAAATCACCCGACAGGGCTGGCCAATCGGTCGGACATGGTTGGACGCAATTTCATGAACCATAATTGCACGGCGGTCTTGGCAATCCATCCGTTTCGGCGGAATACCTCCGTCTACCAAAAGACGCTGCAACTCAACGATTTCTACCTATCTGGCGGCCCTCAGGATTCCCCTTTGGGCAACGTGCAGTTGATGGGAAGGATCTCTGGAAACATCTTGGCGGTGCAATCTGGGCTACCGCTCTGGATGGTCAAGCTAGTCGCGCGGCGTTCGGTGGATTGGTATGTAATGAGCGAGGACCTTCCGCAGTTTGACAGCTGCGTTACCGTGACCAACGGTAAGATCAAACTGGATTGGAAACGCACTAATTGGCGCACGCATGAAGCGTTAGTGAAACGCGCCAAAACGGTCTTCCGCAAGGCGGAGTATCCAATGGTTCTGTCCTGTGCCTTTGATCACTGTATCCCTTCGCACCAATGCGGGACGGCCCGCTTTGGGATCGATCCCATGCAGACTGTGCTCGACTTGCATTGCCGCGCACATGATCATCCAAATTTCTTCGTTATGGATTCCAGCTTTTTGCCGACATCAGCGGCGGTGAATCCTGCGTTGACCATCGCGGCCCAGGCATTGCGCGTCTGCGACCATATAAATCAAGAACGAAAGGCTGCTTGAATGCTTTGGCATCCACGCGGCACGCATCGAGGAAAGTGATATGTCTCAGGGTTTTGATTTCATCATCATCGGCGGCGGTTCTGCCGGGTCGGTTCTGGCCGGACGTCTGTCAGAGGATCCAGCGGTCAATGTCTTGCTGCTGGAAGCGGGTGGCGGTGACCGGCATCCATTTTATCATCTGCCGGCCGGTTTTGCGAAGATGACCAAGGGGATCGGGTCCTGGGGATGGGACACTGTACCGCAAAAACATATGCAAAACAAAGTGTTCCGGTATACCCAAGCCAAGGTTATGGGCGGTGGTTCGGCCATCAACGCTCAGGTCTATACCCGTGGCAACGCGCAGGATTATGACGATTGGCAGCAGATGGGCTGCAAGGGCTGGGGATATGAAGATGTCCTGCCCTACTTCCGTAAAGCTGAGGACAACGAAACTTACGAAAATCGCTACCATGGCAAAGGCGGCCCGCTTGGTGTCAGCGAGCCCAGTGCACCGCTGCGAATCTGTGAAGCCTATTTTCAAGCCGCTGCAGAGCTTGGCATCCCTCGGAACATGGATGTCAACGGCGCACAGCAGGATGGGGTTTGCTATTATCAGCTGAATCAACGAAATGTGCGCCGCTCTTCCGCGGCAATGGCCTATGTGGCGCCAAACAAACACCGTAAAAACCTGACCGTTAAGCTCGGGGCGCAGGTGAGGCGCATCATTGTTGAATTTGGCCGCGCTGTTGGTGTCGAGATGCTGGATGGCACAAAGCTGCACGCAGATCGCGAAGTGCTGCTGTGTTCCGGCGCCATTGGCTCCCCGCGACTGTTGCAATTATCCGGCATTGGTCCAGCGGACCATCTTCAGTCGCTGAACATCGATGTTGTGATGGATCAATCCGAGATCGGGTCTAATCTGCAGGACCATCTTGATCTGTATTGCATTAGTGAACTGAGCGGACCCTTTAGCTATGATCGCTATGCGAAACCACATTGGGCGGCTTATGCCGGCCTGCAATATCTCTTTACCCGCAAGGGACCGGTTGCCTCCTCGCTGTTTGAAACGGGAGGCTTTTGGTATGCTGATCCAGACGCTCGTTCTCCAGATATTCAATTCCACCTTGGGCTGGGTACCGGGATCGAACATGGAGTCGCTGCAATGCCGCAGGGCGGGGTCACACTGAATTCCTGCTATTTGCGTCCAAGATCGCGTGGCTCGGTGCGTCTGCAAAGTGCTGATCCAGCGAAAGCACCGCTGATCGACCCGAACTATTTGCAAGATCCGTCAGATCGCGAAATGTCGATACGGGGCCTGAAGTTGACACAGGAGATTTTGTCCCAATCTCCGCTTAGTAAATACATTAAGGCCGAGCGTTTGCCTGGGCCCGATGTAAAGAGCGACCAAGACTACTTTGACTTCATTTCGGAACACTCCAAGACATCGCACCATTGTGCGGGTACCTGCCGAATGGGAGCGGACGACAACGCTGTTGTCGATATTCGCCTACGAATGAACGGAATTGAGGGCCTGCGCGTGGTCGATAATTCAATCATGCCGACAGTGATTTCCTCAAATACCAATGCAGCCGCGATCATGATCGGTGAAAAGGCTGCAGGTATGATCAAACAAGATAACGACATGCAAATGGGAGCGTGAAAATGATCAGGCATATCGTGCTGATAAATTTCAAACCGGAGACTAGTGACGAACGTGTGGCTGAAATCTTCTCTTTGCTAGAAACGGTGAAATCTCAGGTGCCACAAATGCTGCGCTATTCCAGCGGGCACAGTGAAAGCCCCGAAATGATGGAGCGTGGCTTTATGCATGGGATGGTCATAGACTTTACGGATTGGGACGGTTTGCAAGCCTATGCAGATAATGGGGCACATAAGGCTCTTGGCGCGCAGCTCGTCGACTGCGCAGTGGGCGGAATCGACGGCATTCTGGTTTTTGACTATCAGTTTGACGGCTAAAGCGCGCAATTCGATTGGCGAACGCCCTGTCTACGTTTAGAATATTAGAAATTTGGATGAGGCCAAGCAGTACGCATGGTGAAAAAACGACCCACAATTATTGACGTTGCCAAGAAAGCGGGTGTCTCGAAATCCACTGTTTCTTTGGTGTTGCAGAACAGCAGGACCGTCCGTGATGAAACGCGGAAACAGGTACGCCAGGCGATGTCGGAGATTGGCTATGTCTACAATCGTTCTGCCGCAAATATGCGTCAATCCAATGCAGCTTTGATTGGACTAGTGATCAATAACCTTCGCAACCCTTTCTTCACAGAGTTTGCGACGTCGCTTCAGATGGCGCTCTCTGAAAAGGGCTATGCGGTCGTGATCGCCAACACCGATGAAAGTGCTCAGCTGCAAGACCAGGTCGTGCTGTCTATGATCGAGCACGGTGTTTCTGCTTTCATCATTTGCCCAGCCTATGGTGACACCGACGCAACATTTGATGCAATTGAGCGTGCCCAATTGCCGGCACTGCAGGTCTTGCGGCGCGTTGACGAAAGGGTTGAGACGTTCCCGTTCATAGCGCCAGATTACAGGGTTGGAAGTGTGGCGGCGACAGAACATATGATTCGTACTGGTGCCAAAAACATCGCATTTGTCGGCGGGCGAGAAGGATTTGCCGTAACGGACGAACGCATGTCCGGGTATCTGGCAGTCATCCAACGGGAAGGACTGCAGCCCACAATTATAACCGGGGACTCAACTCGTGATTTCGGGCGCAAGACAGCCAAGGACATCCAGCAGAACCATCCGGAGCTTGATGCCGCAGTCTGCTTCAACGATTTGGTTGCCCTTGGATTGAACAGCGGGATGCGCGAAGCGGGCAGGGCCGTGGGCAATGATTTCTTGATCGTGGGTTTTGACGATATTGAAGACGCTGCGCAGGCATATCCGGCAATTTCATCAGTCAGTTGCGGCATTGATGCCATAGGCAAATGGTCCGCAGAGACCATTGTGCATTGGATTGAACAGGGGAACGCACCGGTTGTGAAACATCGGACGCCAGTCGAACTGATTCTCAGGGACACTACCTAGCGGCATAACCCAAACCAAAACCTCCTGTGGAATGATTGCACGGGCGTGTGACACGCTACCCAACCGGATCAGGGCCTATCTAGACAATAGAAAGAAGGCGAACCATGAGTGTATTTGACCAGATTGCCAAAATCGGAGTTGTCCCAGTAATCGTGCTGGATGATCCAGATCACGCACTGCCACTTGCAGATGCGTTGATCGCTGGCGGTCTGCCGATAGCCGAAATCACTTTCCGTACCGAGGCAGCAGCAAATGCGATTTCGAAGATCACTACCCATCGCCCAGAGATGTTTGTCGGGGCGGGCACCGTGTTGGCAGAAGCGCAGCTTGATGCTGCGGTCGATGCCGGTGCGCAATTTGCATTGTCACCGGGTATCGACAAAGACGTGCTGGCCCACGCGGTTAAGCGGGAGCTGCCCTTTGCCCCGGGCATCATGACACCCTCTGATTTGCAGCTGGCCCTGCGCGCCAATTGTAAGTTGGTAAAGTTCTTCCCTGCCATGGCTGTGGGAGGGTTGAAGATGCTGCAAAACATCGCCGGGCCGCATTTACACACTGGAATTGGCTTTAATCCAACCGGCGGTGTGTCGCTGGGCAACATGCAGGACTGGCTATCCTACGGGCCGGTGAAAGCCGTCGGCGGCAGCTGGATTGCCACGCGCTCTGACATTGCTTCGGAGAACTGGGCGCAAATCACGGCAAATGCCAAAGAAGCTTTGGAACTTGCGCAGCGCGCTTAAACAAAAATGCCCCCTAATCGGAAATGGGGGCAAATTGTGTGACTCTGACTGGTTGAAAACGCTATTTTTGGGCGAGCTTCACTAATTCTGACTTTGGGATTCGCGCGCCGAAATGTTGGATCACTTCCCCGGCGACCAACTGCCCTTGGCGGATTGCCTCAACCGGACCGCTACCCTGCAAACGCGCGCTCAGATACCCTGCGTTAAAGGCATCGCCTGCGCCGGAGGTGTCGCGCAAGCCAGTAACCTTGGGCGTTGCGATCAGGTGCTCAGTACCATTGACCAAGGCCGCAACGGAGTCTGCGCCATTTTTGAGGACGACTTCAGTCAGACCCGCCGCTGCAAAGCGGTTAAGCGTGTCCTCTGGGGTTTGATCCCCCCAATGGGTCTGTTCATCGTCAAAGCTGGGCAGGGCAATGTCGCATTGTTCCAGGAACATGGCGATGGTTTCTTGAATTCCGGTCTTTGACGCCCATAGACTCGGCCGAATGTTTGGATCAAAGGACACCCGAGCCCCCGCGGTGCGGGCATCGCTGAGGGCTGCCAAAAGGTTATCGCGTGCTGTGTCGCTGAGGATAGCCAGCGTGATACCACTCAAGTGGATCAGTCCTGTGCCCATGAAGTGGGAGGTTAGCCATGCCGGATCTTCTGCGAGGGCTCGGGCGGCAGAGCTGTCGCGCCAATAGTGAAAGCTGCGCTCCACGCCATCAAGCTCGATCATGTAGAGGCCCATGGTCCGAGCTGGATCGCGGCCGATCATGGCCACGTCCAAACCGTCGTTTCGCAGTTCCGAAACAAAGGCATCTGACAAGGAATCCTGACCAACCTTGGTGAGAAATCCAACCTTTGACTGCCCATCAAGCAGCTGCGCCATATGCCAAACAGTGTTGAAGGTGTCTCCGGCGAAGCCCTGCTGGTACAAGCCACCGCCAACAGGTGCCATCTCGATCATGGCCTCACCAATAGAGAGAGCATTCTTGGATTGAAATTCTAACACAGTTTAACTTTCTTTTCCGACGATGTCGTAGACGCCGCCTGTCAACCAAGCGGGCCAATCGCGTTCGAAAAACGCCTTTGCGTCTTCATCAAATGCCCGGTTTAGTCGTTCGGATAGCATCATCTGATTGCCTTCAAGACGGACCAGAACCTGCTTTTCTTTGTCGGCATCATTTTCGACACGAAAACGCAGGTCGTTCAGCGGTCCGCTGCGCGACTGGGGCAGGGCCGATCCCGCCTGGTCACACACGGCGCGGGCGCCTCGGCTTCCGCCGCCATTGGCGATGAAATGATTCAGCGCCGCCAGCACGGCCTCTGAGGCCAGAGCCATTTGCTGCCATTGGAGGACGCGTGCGATTTCGCTGGGCCGATCAAAGGACAGCCCATTGTCGCGAATGCGTGCGTTCAATGCGCAGGCTGCCTCAAGGGCGGTTTTCACCTCTTCTTGTGTACAGAGAATGCCCGCGTAGTCGCTCATGCGTGCCTGGACTTCTTCGCGCACGGATTTTGCATCCAGCGCGCTGTCTGGGCGCAATAGGGTCTTGATCTGATCAAGAGTCTCGGTCGCAGACCCTTCCAGCTCTGCGACATCCGTTGGAGTGCATGACTTGCTGGCGGCGATATGTTCGGCAACGCGGGTGCCAAACACCTGTCCGGCATTCAGCGCCGAACCACCCGGACGTGTGACGCCATGGGTGCCCGACGCCTCGCCGATTGCATAGATTCCGGGCATGTTGCTGCGTCCCCAGGTGTCGACAGCGATGCCGCCGTTCATATGCTGGTTGTTTACCGCAAACTCGAGTGGTTCTTCAGCAATATCAATCTTATAGCGACGATAAAGTTCGATCGCGAGCGGGTTCATATGGCGCAAGCGCTCGATGGGCATTTTGTGGTCTGCACCGGCATTTGCCAGGTATGTGCGCACGTCCTCATCCAGCCGTTCCAGACTGAAGTCCAGATCGCCGGGCACCGGCAGCGGATTGCGGTTGAAATCCATAAAGACGCGACGGCCCTTTTGGCTTTCCCGGAAAATCGCCAGATCCACGAGGCTCGATCCAAAGTCCAGCATGCGCGTTGCGTGGAATGGCCATTGGTAGCCCTTGCGGAACACGTTTGAGGCCAGCTCTTGCGTGGTGCGGTAATAATCGGCCAGGAAATGGTGTTCTTCGCCTGCGTCATCGACGGAATAGATATGTGGGATGACCTGCACGTAGGTGCCGGACAGGTTCCAAGGGAAACCTTCGCGGCGGGTTCCGATCCCAAATTGGCTCTCCGTGATGTTTGTCAGCGCAAGCCCGCTTTCCAAGGCCATGCCTAAAGTGCCGAAACAGCCATTGGGGAACACACTGTCTCGGTACAGTTCACCGGGGCCGCCCGCTGCAATCACGCAGGATTCAAACTTGAACAGCACCAAACCATATGGGTTACTGTCAGATTGCTCCTTGGCGCGGATCGCGAGCAATCCAAGCACTTTGCGGTCATCCCCCTGGCCAGAGGTCAGCAGTTTGACCGCTGTTGTGCGGTTAAAGAAGGCAATGTTCTGCTGGATCGCCTCTTTCGCCAAGACCTGAACCATCAGGCGCGACGTTCTTGGACCGCAGCTGGTTGCGCGGCCAATTTCGTCATGGTCCGTTTTGTAGCGCAAAGTGCCGCCCAGGTGATCTTGCGGCAAAGGCAGGCCCAGAAACTGCAAAGAGGCCATGGCGCGTGCGGAACCCACAGCTTCGATATAGGCGGTGTCTTCATCCATTGCGCCGCCGGCGCGAATGGCCCTAGCCATGTCCTTGAAATTGTCGCCCTGATCCGCGGTATTTGCAGTGTGTAGCGTCTGCTTGTCAGATCCAGAACAGGCAGATGTGCCCCCCCAGGCGCTTTGGCTGACAATGGCGACATCGACGTTGCGGCGCTTGAGTTCAACCGAGGCACGCAGCCCTGCAGCCCCGCTTCCGACCACAAGGCTTTCGCAGCGATAGAGCGGCAACCTATGGCCGCCAATGTCGATCTGGTCGGGGAACTCCGGTTCGGGTTGCAGATGCGGCATTTCCACATCGGTGAGCGCATCAAGGATATGCTGTGGGATTGGCTGAGGCACTTTGAAGGTCCAATTTTAAGGGAAGCAGCGATTAAGTCAGTTCGACCCAACTCTTTTTGCGTGAAGATTCCATGCAGGCGTCAACCATCTGACAAATGTGATGTCCCGTTTCAAAGGTTGGCCACATGGGCTGATTTGAAACGATGGATTTCACCACTTCGGCCACTTCGATGATCTTGCTTTCATTGTATCCAAGTGCAAAGTTCGGAAGTGGCAGGAAGGATCGGAAGGTTTCGTTTTCCGGACCGACGTCGATTTCACGATAGCCGCGGCGGCCATTGGCATCTTCATTGGAATAAAATCGGAGTCGGTTCACCTCATCGTAGGTGTAGGCCAGGCTGCCTTTGGTGCCGTAAATCTCATAGGTCTGCATGAATTTGCGCCCGGTCGCAACGCGGCTGAAATCCACAATACCGCGGGCGCCATTAACAAAAGTACACAGCAGGTTGGTTCCGTCAGGATTGGTGATGTCGGCCCATTCTTCGTGGCCGGTCAACTTGGTTTCCTCGCCATAAGCCAAGCCGTTCACCATCGGACGTTTGTCGGTGACAATAAAATTGTCCGCAATCAATGAGCTGACGCGGCCAATGAGGAATTCCATGAAGCTGAAAATGTGACTTCCGGTGTCTCCGACAATGCCCGTTGGGGCCAGCTCGCCGTTTGCCCGCCACATGTAGGGTGCCAACGGGTCACCATACATGTCGACGTGCTGGCAGCCTTTGAACATCTTGATCTCGCCGATCTCACCTGCGTCGATTATTTCCTTTGCGAGATCATGCACAGGGTTGCGTGGAAAGGCATGACCGACACGAGTAATCACACCTTTTTCTTTGGCGATATCCGCCAGCTCGCGCGCTTCGGCTGCGGTATCTGCCAGCGGTTTTTCACAATAGACATGCTTGCCAGCCAGCAGGGCGGCTTTCGCCACCTCATAATGCAGGCTGTCTGGCAGACAGATGTCGATCAGGTCGATGTCCGGGTCGGAAATGGCAGCCTTCCAATCGTTTAAGATCTTCGCCTCAGGCGCGCGGAACGCCAGCTCTTCGGCGGCTTTTGGATTTGCCTCCACCAAAGCGACCACCTTGGCCGTGCCCGACTCCGCACCTAGAAAATGCGGAAAGGTCTGATAGGCCATCGTATGAACCTTGCCCATCCAACCTGAAGCGCCAAGAACTGCGACCCTGACTTGCGTCATCTTTATATCTCCCAACCTAACTCTGGAATAATGTCCAAACCATCCGCATTGCTTCGCAAGGCAAGCCTTTTTGGGATCGTTCCAGTTTGAATTGATAGATATGTGGAACGTTCCAAACTGTCAACGGCTCGCTGAGCGTGAGGAGGTAAGTGGCGCTGGCGGACGTGGTGTTTGAGTGGTTCTGGCTGTGGGTTTGTAACCGCGGAGTGTGTTCGCTTAAGGGGAGCTTCCTGCTAGTTTGGGTTGGTTTCGTAGAGCTCGATTGGCAAACAGTCTGGGTCAGTAAAGAACGTAAAGCGCGCGCCAGTGAATTCATCCACCCGCAGTGGTTCGACCTCGACATTCGCAGCCTCTAGTTCAGCGACAGCTGCGTCCATGTCTTCAACAGCAAATGCAATATGGCGAAGTCCGCAAGCTTCAGGGCGTGAAGTGCGTTCAGGCGGATTAGGAAACGAAAACAATTCTAATTGGCTACCGTCGGGCAGCGCGAGGTCAAGTTTCCAACTATCGCGCGACTGGCGATAGTTTTCCGCAATAACTTTGAAGCCAAGCAGGTCCACATAGAAGGCTTTGGACCGTTGGTAATCTGCACATATCAATGCGGTATGATGAATTCGACTTAGCTTCAATTTGTTTGAGTCTCCTTGCTGAAATCCAAACCTCAAAAAGTCAGGCCCCCTAAGCTATAGTGACAAGACTTGACCCGTTGCCTCGGATAGGTGCTTTCTATCCAACTCAGTAAAAAATACTCCAGGAAAAAGACCGATGAGGCAATATTGCAAAAAATGGTTTTTTTACCGGTAAAGAGAGTTTCCTTCATTTGATATCGGTCCGCGATAGAATCATATTGTCCGTCGTCAGAGTTTCTGGAACCAATGAGGGCCTAGGGTCAGGACTCATAGCCAATAGATAACGAGTGCCGCGAGAGCGATTGCGGACAGAAAGACTTTTGGACATCTGTCGTATCGAGTTGCCACCCGCCGCCAGTCCTTCAACCTGCCGAACATGATCTCGATGCGGTTTCGTCGTTTGTAGCGGCGCTTGTCGTATTTCACGGTCTTCTTACGTCGCTTACGACCTGGGATGCAGGGGCGTATCCCTTTGCCTTTTAACGCCTCTCTGAACCAATCGGCATCATAGCCTCTGTCGCCAAGCAGCCAGTCGACCTTCGGCAGACCGCGCAGCAACGCCCGCGCGCCGATGTAGTCGCTGACTTGTCCGGCGGTCACGAACAGGTTCAGCGGTCGGCCTTGGCTGTCGCAGATGGCGTGCAGCTTCGTGTTCATGCCACCCTTAGTGCGGCCAATCAGACGATCGCGCCCCCCCTTTTTGACGCCCATGCTGATCGCTGTTCGATGTGCTTTCAGATAGGTTGCGTCGATCATGACGGTCTTTTCTTCGCCGCGCTCGGCCGCAAGCCCTATCATCATCTGTGCAAAGATGCCCTTATCGCTCCACCGCTTCCAGCGGTTATAAAGCGTCTTATGCGGTCCGTACTCCTTGGGTGCATCGCGCCATCGTAAGCCATTGCGGTTAATGAAGATAATCCCGCTTAGCACGCGTCGATCATCGACACGAGGTTTGCCGAGGGGCTTCGGGAAGAAGGGCTCAAGACGCGCCATTTGCGCATCCGTTAACCAGAAAAGATCAGACATGCTCACCGTTCGTTTTCGAACCGTGAATCACGCCGCCAACCGGAAATCAATGGGTCCTGAGCCTAGGCCATGCGTTTGTTTTTTGTGAATTCGGATACTTTCCAACAAGGCTGTCGACCCTGGCTTATTTGCACGGTTGCACTGCCCAGCTTCAAAATATCGCCGACGCAGAGCGTGTCTTCGGTCAGGCCATATGTCACGATGTTTTCACCAAAGGCGGCTGGCACCGTACCCTCAGGGATTTCTGCTTCTGCAATCCAGCTTGGATAGTGATCTATTGCATAGTGGTGAATGGCCTTGTCATGGCCGCCATGGTGATTGAGATCTGCCTGCGCGTCGCCTGTGAATCCGAATTCATCAATCTTCTGCCGCTCGGAGACTGCAGTTTTGCCAATGGCCGACGCAGGTTTGCCCTGCCATCGTTCCTTAATCCCACCGAGAAATACGCCTTCAATCCTGACTGTTTCAAACCCTTGGGTCATGCGCTCACCTGTTCAAAGCAAATCTGGTCGCTCTCCTGTTTCGTCAGCGCGACGGAAAGAAGGCTGCATTCCGAGCCAGCCTCACCTCTACTGTGGTATACGCAGGTTCTGCAAGGGCCGAATTCAGGGCCTTGGTTCTGCGCCAGAACGCGCCGCATTGCGCGCGACAAAATATGTTGAAGCGATTGCTGATCCTCGTCACTTAGCTCTTTCAGCACCGCATCAAGAGGTGTCGGAGTTTCGGCTATCTTTTGGCCCCGATCCGTCAACTCAAAGCTGATTACGCGCTTGTCCGTTTCAGAACGCTGCTCCGTGACATAGCCCTTCTGAAGCAGGGATTTCAGGGTTTGGGACACTGTCCCCCGTGTGGTTCCGAGGTAACCGGAGAGATGGGAGGGACTGCGGGAAAACCGATTGGCGCGCGCCAGATAGCTGATCGCCGCGCGTTGCGTGGGGTTGAGATCCCCGACCCATCCGGTCGCTGCATCAAGGCGGGCGAGGCGAGCGATCTGTTCTCTGAGGTGTGTCTGAGGTGTCATGGAAAAAATATAGCGAGTCGATATCACTATTGCAATAGTATCGAGTCGCTACTATATGCGATTCACGAAACTAGCCTAAGAGGACTTGTTATGAACACTCTGAAATTTTCCGTCGTTGCAGCGGCTCTGACCGCAGGTGCAGCCTTTGCGGGAGGTGATCACGCTCACCCGCATGCAAGCGCGCAAGAAGGCGCGGTAACATCAAGCGCCGACGCCTCGAAAGTGGCGGCCTTCGATATTCTGGCCACCCATGCACATCGCAATGGCAACGTTGTCACCTTCCATATGACAACAAATGGCGTCGCAGGCGCTGAAAAGCCCACACCTGCAGGTGCTTTAAGCGGTGCTCCGGCATACGCTTATGTCTGGCCAACCACTCTCGATCCTTCGAGCGTTGGCTTCGATGAAGGCGCTGGCATTTTGGCCATGGCCGCAGCCACCCATCCAGATTTTGATGACACGCCTCTTTTTGACGAGAACGGGGACGGCGATGTCGCCAACGATGGAAACACATGGCACAGCCACTGGGTTGTCTTGGTGCCAGATGAGGCCTGCGGCCCCGGAGCCCTGACCGTCAAGGACATCCCCGAAGGTACGACCCCCAATCTGCCCGCGACATGGCCCGGCCTGCCAATCCTTTTGGACAGCCCCGGTTTTACACCGGTTTTCGATGGGCCTGAAATCAGCGTAAACGTGGCCTTTGATCAGAGCCTCGATGTGTCTGGTGTCAACTATGACGGTGTGACCGCGGCACTTCGGGTGAATGCCAACATCCACGCCCCATTGTTCTGCGTGACCGATGTATTTGACGTCGCCTCCGGCAACCTCAGCCTGCCCGGAAAGATTGACTAAATCAAATCCGCGCGGTCCTCAAGCCGCGCGGCCTTCTTGGAGGAAAGGACAAGCTATGGCCGAAGAATGGTTGCCAACCCTGATCACCCAAACACCACAGGACGGGTATGAGCTTGCGATCAAACTGTCGCGTGTTGCCGTCAAAAAGACCCAAATCGACGCGGAAATTCGAGAGCGCCTTCGAGCAATTTACGAAACCGACCCGACAGCGTTGATCAACATTTCGACGACTGTCGCCACGAACTTGCACACCGTCGCGGTCGTCAATAATTTCTGGAGGGAGTAGACATGCCCGCACCAGAGTTGAAAATCCAGAAATGGTTCAACACAAATGAAGAACTGACACTCGCGAAGTTGCGTGGCAAAGTCGTCGTGATCGAGGCATTTCAAATGCTATGTCCAGGTTGCGTCATGCATGGTCTGCCGCTTGCGAAAAAGATCCACGCTTCATTCCCACAAGACAAGGTGGCCGTTTTGGGGTTGCATACTGTTTTCGAACATCATGATGCGATGACCCCGGTGTCATTGGCGGCTTTCTTGCACGAATACCGCATCAATTTTCCGGTCGGGGTTGACCAACCAGGCACCGGTCCCATGCCGAAAACGATGGCATCCTATCGGATGCGTGGCACACCCAGTCTAATCCTGATCGACAAATCTGGAGAGTTGCGGGTCAATCATTTTGGAGATGTGTCCGAATTGTTCCTCGGAGCAGAAATTGCCACTTTGTTGGGTGAAACACACGTCCAACCAAACTCTGACACGTCCGAAGACGATGTATCCGCCGTTTGCGATGAGACTGGTTGTACTGTTTGACCCATGCGATTTTGCGCTCAATTGGCACCGCCTCAATACCCAGCACACCTACCGCCCTGGCTGCTGCTGCCGACTTGACATCCGATCGCAGACAAAAGTACTGACCAGTTGGTTCATTTAGACGCAAGGACGTTACCTATGACTGAAACCACACATCCGACATTGTATCTTCTCAAAACACAATTCATTGATCCGGATGCCGGAACAGGCACCTTCTATTGCCCCGATTGCATCAAGATTGAAGGCCTGCTTTCGGCATTCCATTCCCTGCGTCAGGCCCTGAAGATTGAATATGTTGACTTTGCAAAACCGCGTGGCGCCCTGCCTGATCTTGCTGGGCATGAAAATCAGTCCTGCCCGCAGCTGGTTTTCCGAAAAGGTGACGATGACATTTCGAGCCAATGGTCCGTTGAGGGCATCGGCAAAACGCGCAGGATCGACAACACCAGACATATCGAAGCGTATCTTTCGGCACGGTATGATTTGCCTTCGCGGCACCCATAAGTGATCTTTCGGCTGACCAATTCCTGTTCGTGTAACTCAAAACCATCACCAAGTGGTACTGAGGGTCTCACCGGCGCGGGTAATTGCGGTGGCCAACTCAGCTTCAAAGGAAACGAGGCTCAACTCTTGCTTCATTTTTTCGTGAGGCGTCGGCTTTTGTGAACAAATAGCTTGCGGGATTCCCTGTGTGAATTCAATCGTGTAGCTTAGGTGTATGAGCAGTTGGTGCCCTGCGAAGTAAAAGACCAGGAACTGGCCTTCGTACAACACTGCGTTGAAGCAGCGCGGTTCGCTATCGATTTGGTTTGATCCTGAGACGCCATGGCAGGCGGCTCCGACGGGAAAGCGTGGTCGTCAGCCTGAGTTCAGCGACGCAGCGATCTAGGTTTGCCTTACGATGAAGGTCCTGTTCGGCATGCCCCTGCGGCAAACGACCGGATTCGTCGAAAGCCTGCTGCTGCTGGCCGAGCTTGACTGGAAAGTGCCGAACTTCAGCACCCTGTGTCGCCGCCAGAAGACATTGAATGTTGCCATCCCTTATCGTGGTGGATCGGGGCCGCTCCACCTGTTGATCGACGCGACCGGGATCAAGGCCGAGGGTGAAGGCGAGTGGAATGCGCGTAAGCATGGCGGGTCCAGGAAGCGCCTGTGGCGCAAGCTGCATCTCGGAATGGATGAGGAAACACTGGAGATCCGTGCGGTCGGCGTCACCACAAGCAACGTCGGCGACGCCCCGATGTTGCCCGACCTGTTGGAGCAGATCCCATCCGACCAGGAGATCACCACGGTCACCGCTGACGGGGTCTACGATACACGACGATGTCACAATATGATTGCCGCTCGAGGTGCCGCTGCCATCATCCCACCGCGCAAGAATGCCCAAATCTGGAAGCCAACCACGGGAGGTGCTGTAGCGCGAAATGAAGCCGTGAGAGCTTGCAGATATCTCGGACGGGCACTCTGGCGATAGTTAACCGGGTATCACCGCCGTAGCAGCGCAGAAAAAAAGATGAACTGCGTCAAGCTCCCTGGCCAAAGCCTCATGGCACGAGACTTCGACCGGCAGGTCGCTGAGCTCCATGTCCGGATCGCCGTGCTCAACCGCTACACAGCTCTTGGCATACCCGTCACAGAGCCCGTAGGATAAGTCCATCCGCGGAAAGGGGAAGTGTGCTGGGAACCCGATTTGTGCATGTATGGATGCCTCCTTTGGTGCAAGTGGTTTTTGAACATTTCGAGCGCGTGATCGGGTGCGGTCATGTATCAGGCCTCTCGTTGCGGCACTGATCGGGCCGCGGGCCGGTATGGCGATGCGCGGATCAGAAGCATATCAACAAACCGAGCTCATTGGCTCCAGCACAAATGCTGCTTTCTCTGACCCGGATCTGATCGATCCTATGCCCTTACTGTTCAGCGACCTCCTCACAATCCTGACGACCGGGACAGATTGATTAGCGCAGGGCGCTTAGACCAATGCTGCCACCGGGTTCCGGTATTCCTCCTGTTTCGTGATCATCGCCCAGAGGCCACGTGCCATCTTGTTTGCCAACGCGATGGCGGCGACCATGCGGAGTTTTCGAGCCAGCAGGCGCTTGAGCCACTCATTTCCGGGGGTGTCGAACCGCTCGACCGCTTGGAGAACGGCCATCGCACAGGAGATTAGGAGCGTACGGATGTCGCGCTGTCCCATCTTTGACGTTTTGCCCAGCCGAGACTTGCCTCTCGTTGAGTGTTGCTTCGGCACAAGACCAAGCCACGCGGAAAAGTCCTGCCCGCGCCGGAAGCTGGCCAAGTCAGGCGCAAATGTCTCAATCGCAAGTGCCGTGATGGGGCCAACGCCCGGCATGGTTTGTATACGCCGCGTCATACCGGCTGCTCTGGCGGCGTGTCTCATCTTCACGTCAAGCTCCACAATCCGCGCATTCAGGCCTTTGATCTGTTCCAGATACACCTGGCCCAGTTCGCGGACACTCTTTGGTAGCGCTGTGTCATTGTCCGCAATTGCATCTGCAAGGCGCTTCAAATGAGCGGGTCCTCTGGCTGCTATCAGCCCATGCTCAGCAAGATGCCCGCGCAAGGCGTTGATCAGCTGGGTCCGTGGACCAACAAACATCTGGCGCGTGCGAAACAGCATGGCCCGGGCCTGTTGATCTTCCGTCTTCAATGCGACAAAGCGCATGGTGGGTCGCATAGCTGCCTCAACAATCGCCTCGGCGTCAGCAACATCGTTCTTCTGGCGCTTGACGAAAGGCTTCACGTAAACCGGTGGGATCAGGCGCACCTCATGCCCCAGCTTCGCGAACTCGCGACCCCAGCCATGCGCTGTCGCACAAGCTTCCATGGCAATAACGCACTTTGGATGCCGAGCGACAAACGACAGCAATTGACCACGAGACAGCTTCTTGCGAAACGCGACAGACCCATCCTGACATGCCCCATGGAGTTGGAAGACACGTTTTGCCAAATCAATCCCAATTATCGTAACCTCAGACATGGATGCTTTCTCCTCATGTGATGGCTTCAACAAACATCACATTGGCACATTGCGACGCCGTCAGGGGGAGGCATCCACGACATCAACAAAGCCGACCGGTGAGTTCTTTGCGGCAAATCGGTTTTAGTATTCAGCATGGTGCGGCCTGCCGACTCGCCTAGCACTCCGGCAGGTTGACCGCCAGCCCGCCCAGCGAGGTTTCCTTGTACCTGCCGCCCATATCCATACCGGTCTGGCGCATAGTCTCGATGTAATTGTCGAGCGGCATGAAATGCGTGCCGTCACCGTGCAACGCCAGCGATGCGGCGTTGACCGCCTTGATCGCGCCCATGCCGTTGCGCTCGATGCAGGGCACCTGCACCAGGCCCTTCACCGGGTCGCAGGTCATGCCGAGGTGATGCTCCAGCGCGACTTCGGCGGCGTTCTCGACCTGCTCGTTGTTTCCGCCGAGCGCGGCGCAGAGCCCAGCCGCGGCCATGGCGGACGCGCTGCCCACTTCGGCTTGACAACCGCATTCGGCGCCGACGTATAAGCCGGGCGCGACGGTTGCCGGTGTTGCACGGCGACATGGTATTGTGGCGTCGCAACTATCGGGCTGGCGTACGGCTATGAGGCGCAAGGCGGAGCGAGATTAATGTTCTGTTTCTTCTTTTGCTGAGCTTTCAGTGCTGGCGGATGCGTTTCCCGCGCCGTTTGATGGTATTGAGATTTTCTGCGGTGCTGTATCTGTTCGCCTGCCAAAGAATACTACGCCCAAGCGGATTGCAGATATCGCAAAGCTTCTGGGGCAAGGCCGATGATCTATCCCAGTCAGGCGGTTCGGATCGTGATCGCGACCAAGCCAGTTGACTTCCGCAAGGGGCATGATGGCTTGGCGGCACTGGCTGAGCGTGAGCTTGGGCTTGATCCGCATTCCGGCGTGATTGTTGTGTTCCGCGCTAAGCGTGGTGACCGCATCAAAGTGCTGCTCTGGGATGGGTCTGGCTTGGTGCTGTGTTACAAGCGTCTGGAACAGGACAAGTTCTCTTGGCCGAAGGTTCAGGATGGCAAAATGCGGCTGACGAAGGCGCAATTTGAAGCCCTGTTTGAGGGTTTGGACTGGCGTCGTGTGGTGGCGCGGCGGACCCGCAGACCAGGTGCGACAGAGTGAATCGGCGCACGATATTTGGGGCTAGCAGCCGTGCAAACACGGGGCTATTCTGGTAAATTTTCCCCATGTTTGACGCGCTTAAATCCCTTGATTTGAATGCTCTTCCTGCTGAGGTGTGGAAGGTGCTTTTGGCAGCGCAGACGGACGCGGAAAGGCTGGCAGAACAGATCTCGGCCCTGACCGAGAGCAACGCGAGCTTTGCCACGCAGAATGCCGAGCTTGAGGCCGTGAACGCGCGGTTGGAGCATATGGTCAAGGAACTCAATCACCTGCTCTATGGCCCGAAGTCGGAATGTTTCACCGAGGATGAGCGGCAACTGGCGTTTGAGGATCTTGAGGTTGCGACTGCCGAGGCGCAGGCCCAGTCCGACAGCATAGAGATGACAACGCCGCGCAAGAAGCGCCGCCCGCCACAGCGCAACCTCGGTAATCTACCAGATCACCTTGAGCGGATTGAACAGGTGATCGAGCCCGACAATGTTGTCTGCCCCTGTGGCTGTGGGGAGATGGTGAAGATCGGCGAGGATCGCAGCGAGCGCCTTGATATCGTGCCAGCCCAGTTCCGGGTGATTGTGACGGTCCGGCCAAAGTACGCATGCCCGAACAAGGACGGTGGCGTGACACAAGCCCCGTCCCCTGTCTATCTGATTGAAGGTGGTCTGCCGACAAAGGCGTTTGTGGCTTACGTTGGGGTCTGCAAATACGCCGATCACAACCCGCTTTATCGGCAATCCCAGATCCACGCCCGCTCCGGCCTCCAGCTGGACCGCGCCACATTGGCCAACTGGATGGGCAAGATGTCCTTCCACCTCGCCCCAGTGGTGGATCACATGCTCAAGGATCTGAAGAGATCAGACAAGCTCTTTGCTGATGAGACCCGCTGCCCTGTGCTGGATCCCGGACGCGGCAGAACCAAGACCAGTTATCTCTGGCCATCGCCCGTGATGAGCGCCCGTTTGGCGGGACAGCACCACCTGGTGTCGTCTTCTGCTATGCCGACGGGCGGGGCGGCAAACATGCGACTGACTTCCTGACAGGCTTCAGTGGGACGCTGCAGGTGGACGGCTATGCAGGCTATAATGCCCTAGCCCAACCAGAGCGTAAGGGCGGGCCTGTCAAACTGGCCTATTGCTGGGCACATGCGCGGCGCAAGCTCAAGGAAGTCCATGACCGCGTTGGCTCGCCCATTGCCGCTGAGGGGCTCAAGAGGATCAAGGCGTTCTACAAGGTTGAGGTGGAGATCAGGGGCCAGTCAGCTGAGACCCGCCGCGCGCTGCACCAGGAAAAACCGCGCCGCTTTTGGCTGACTTTGAAGACTGGCTCAGAACCGTTCGTGCCCGGATCTCCACAAAGTCCCGGCTGGGTGAGAAGCTCAGCTACATTGCCAAGCACATGGAGGGGCTGAAGCTCTTCCTTCAGGACGGAACTATCGAGATGGACAGCAATGTGGTCGAACGCGCCATCCGGCCGATTGCCCTCAATCGTAAGAACGCACTCTTCGCGGGCCATGATGAGGGTGGCAGAACATGGGGGCGCATCGCCTCACTGATTGAGACATGCAAGCTCAACGGTGTCGAGCCCTACGCCTATCTCAGGGCAACACTCGAAGCCATCGCGCAAGGCCATCCAGCATCCCGCATCGACGAGCTCATGCCATGGAACTTCAAGTCAGCAAATGCCAGGCACTCATGACGCTTAGCCCTCTTCCGCGCCGGAAGAGCATATCAACCCGATGGAGTGACCCGAATGCGTAAGAAAATACTTCTGGTTGCAACATGCCTAGGGTCAGGACTCATAGCCAGTAAATAACGAGAGCTGCGAGGGCGATGGCGGACAGGAA
>NZ_JAKVCW010000026.1 GCF_022448905.1 Shimia sp.
CTGATCAGCAAGGACGGTAAAGCGGTTTCGCTGAAACTCTAATGCCACATGATGAGGTATCCAGATACGATCAGACAGCTTACTCAAAATGTCCAAAAGCTGATCACGAGTCGAAGTTTGGTAGCGGTACAAGTTCAACAACACATTAGTGTCGAACACGAATAAGGACGTTTCCCAAATAGCTTTGTAGTCAACTTTGGCGCCTGGGTCGAACTGCGGGAATTGTCCCTTCATTATCTATCTAACTCCAATGGCTTGTCTCTGATGCACCCTAAGCTGTTGCCTTGTGCTTTGACCATATGCGATTTCATTGAATGCGCTGAACTTGTCAAAAATCTACCAGAACTCAATCCTTTGGGAACTTGATAACTTTAGTCTCTTGAAAACGGTCCGTTTTAAGGTTCACTTTGGAGTGCCATCCGCCGAAGCCTACTGGCGTCGAAAACGTATGTTTTGAACTTCGCAATACCCCCAATCATAACAGGATAGCAACGTCTGCAGAACACTTGCGGGTATTGGGGCGAGAGGCTGGGCGGCGAATGACCGCTTGCCTATGGGCCATAAAGTGTTCGCGCTCGTGGCGAATGTCCGGTTCCCGCCCAAGGTGCAGATGACCAATGTCTCCTAAGGGCCGGGAGCAAACCTTCGGACATCAAAGATAACCCCAGCAATCGCCTGCCATGCGACAACAGGAGGTATCAATGTCGGCATCGCGCAGATAGCGCTCTTTGCAAAGTTTGACGAACGGCCCAAAGGAGACATCCATCGTGAGATGTTCTGCTGCAGTGCTGCGTACCTAAAGCGGACATATGTAAGTCGTTTATATGCGCCACGGAGTGATACCGACCGGGTAGCAAAAAACGACCTCAACTATTCGTTGTGGATTGCGCGCTCCGATACACTCGTTATGGTGCTAGCAAAATGAAGAGATTGATTTGAACTGGATGCCGTCGCATCATGGAAGAAACTGAACCTGCCATTGCTGAAACTGGCTCCGACTCTGAACAGTCTGCTATTGAATTTGAAAACGGGCCTAAGCTAGATCCACTCCATATTGTAGCAAGCTATAATGCAGATCAGTGGGAAGATTTTACCCATGAATGGGTTCATTCACTTGAGAGTGAGTACATCGATACTGACCATGCCCCGGGTTCAGGCGACAAGGGCATTGATGTTGCTGGCTTTCGGGATCGCGACAGGTTTGCGGGAGTTTGGGACAATTACCAGTGCAAGTGTTACCAGAGAGCGCCATTGGGATTCAAAGATGTCGCGCCCGAAATCGGAAAGATACTGTGGTACTCCTTCTTAGGCACCTATACTGCGCCGCAACAGTGCTTTTACATCGCCCCGAAGGGCGCGTCTCCAACGCTTTCCCATCTGATTAACCATGCTCCAAATCTTAAGGAGAAGGTTATTAGTGAGTGGGATAAAATGATCTCCGGCAATATTACAAAAACAAAAGACATTAAGATTGTTGAGCTTTCAGGTGATTTCAAAGAGTATGTAGACGAATTCGACTTTCGGATTTTTCGCGCTCCCTCAACGCGTTGGGTGTTAGAACAGTTCCGTACGAAGACCCCGTTTTACAACAAACGTTTCGGTGGCGGGCTTCCGGCAAGACCAAAAGCTGAGAAACCACCCGAAGAGGTTTCAGAGGCCGAGAAAACGTATGTAGAGTGCCTTTTGGATGCCTACGCGGAACACATAGGTTTAGAAGCGGTCTCCATCAGTGACTTGAACAAATGGAGACAACTGAGAAACCACCTAAACAGATCACGTGAGGCATTCTTTGATGCAGAGGGCCTCAGGGTTTTTGTTCGAGACAAAACGGAGCCGGGCACTTTTGAATCTTTACAGGACGAAGTCCATGATGGGGTTATCGACACCAGCGACATGCCGCATGACGATGGCTATAAGCGAGTGTTGGCCGTGACGAACACCGCTCAGAGCTTAGCTCTGGACGCACATCCTCTAAATAAAGTTGCACGTCCTGTTGCCCGACGGGGTGTATGCCATCAACTCGCCAACGATGGAAAACTCGTATGGAAGCAGTAGCACCAGAAACAATTACGCCTTTCAATGGTCCGTTAGAAACCGGTATGCGTGCAGTGCTTTGCTTGCACGCCAGCTTTCCTAAAGAGTTGGATATTCAGCGCCTCACCGCATTAGATTATCTCCTGGTAAGGACTAGCTTGCTAGGCGGACCGCCAGACATCCATCCGTCAACTCCCATCATGACGCCCGTCACGCAGGTTCGGCGCAAGGCAGTTTCCGAGAGCCTTGATCTTATGATGTCTCGCGAATTGGTGGAGCGATCAATAACACGAAAAGGCATATATTATCGTGCAGGCGAGTATTCATCTTTCTTTGTGGATGCTCTGTGCACGAGTTACTCAGAGCAGTTACGGTATCGTGCGAAGTGGATCGCTGATTTTTTTGCAACGTATTCGGACGATGCTTTTGAAGATCATATGCGTAGCCTCCTGACAGACTGGGTCTCTGAATTCCAAGACGAAACTAAAGGTGGCCTATGAGTTTTTCCGGAATTCAAATCCAGAGCATCGCATTTCATGGGCCTGAAAGGGAGGCCGCGGTAGTTCACTTCCAAGACGGCTTAAACGTAATTTATGGCGCATCTGATACGGGTAAGTCATTCATCGTTGAAGCAATTGACTTCATGTTCGGTGCCAAGGGGCCACTTAAGGACATTCCCCAATCCGTCGGATACGAGCAAATTTTGTTGGTTCTTAGGCTTTCAGAAAATGATGTGGTTACTGCCCGTCGAAGCATGAGCGGCGGTGCTTTTGAGGTCCATGAGGGGGCTTACACTTACACACTTCCGGAAGCCGAGGGAAGAGTCCTCAGTGAAACACATAGCGCAAAAGACCAGGACAACCTGTCGGCGTTCCTGTTGAACAAGATTGGCCTTAACGGAAAGAGAATTAGGAAGAACGCAAAAGACGAGACCCAAAACCTCAGCTTCAGGAATCTTGCACGCCTTTGCATAGTCAACGAGGAAGAGATCATTCAGAAACGGTCACCGCTTTCAGATGGCAACGTGGTGGCTGACACAGCCAATACGTCGGTGTTTCGTCTACTTTTAACAGGAGTGGACGATTCTGCGCTCGTTTCTCATAAGAAAAAGACCCCAGAAGAACAAAAACGTGAAGCGCAACTGGAACTTCTGGATCTGCTGATCGCTGAAGCCGATCGGAAGATAAAGGACATTAGCGGGTCGAAAGATGATTTAACCAATCAGAAAGAACGATTGAACAATGCAATGGAAGCTAGATCCAGTTTGCTCGCGGTGACTGAAGCGCAATACCGCAAGGTTTCGTCAAACGTTCGAAAATTCATGCAGCGCCGCGAAGAGAATCGAGATCGGTACACAGAAGTAGTAACGCTTCTGGACAGGTTCAAACTCCTGCGTGAGCACTACAATTCCGATATCGAACGACTGATGGGCATACGCGAGGCTGGTAGCATCATCGCTGCTATTGACACAGATGTTTGCCCGATGTGTGGCGCCGAAGCGCAGCATCATAAAAATGGTGCTACGTGCGATAACGATGTTGCTCGTGTCACCGCGGCAGCAAGCTCGGAAATCGAAAAAATAGAACGGCGAGCCGAAGAGTTAGCCGAGACAATCGGCGCGCTAAAAAAGGAAAAGACCATTTTGGAAGGTGCTCTTCCAAGAATCGATCAAAATTTGAAAAAACAAAATGCCGAACTACAGGGGGTGATTGCACCTGATCTACGAAAGCTTCGGACGTCTTATAAAAAGCTGGCCGATAAGGGCGCCGACGTACGCGAGGCGTTGGGAGTTCTCGAAACAAAAAGCGATCTTCTAGATCGCAAGTCCCGGTTAGAAAGCAACAACTCGACTGTTACGGCCCCGACTGAAATGCCAATTAGGACGCTTACAGACACAGTGATTTCACCATTTTCTGAATTGGTGCAAAAAACACTTCAGAGTTGGGGGTTTCCTGGTGCAGACCATGTCCACTTTGACCTTCAATCCAAGGACTTGGTAATTTCGGGAAAACCGCGGGTTTCCTTTGGAAAGGGCCTTCGCGCGATAACCCAGGCTGCATTTTCTATTTCACTTTTGGAATATTGTGCAAAAAAAGATTCTGCGCATCCGGGATTTGTAATTTTGGATTCGCCTTTGCTTTCTTATAAGGAGCCTGATGGGGATGACGATGACTTATCTCGAACTGATCTTAACGGCAATTTTTACCGCTTTCTCTTGCAGTTGCAGAAAGATCGCCAAGTCATCGTTGTCGAGAACACCGACCCTCCTTCCGACGTGGAGCTGGGCACACGCGTCGAGCATTTCTCCGGTACGTTGGATCAAGGTCGGTTTGGTTTTTTTCCTAGTTGAATAATTAATGCCCTTCGCTTTGTGTCTGGTATCAACACTTATCTTTCATGAACTCCTACTTTACTTAAAAGTACCGACTTTGACGCGTGTCGCAGCGAGTTTCGGTTTCCCGCCCAAAGCGTCGGGTGGTCATGTCTAATTCGGGCTGAGAGCCGCTGTTACTACCTTGTATCAACAACCGCCGCAAGCGCCCGCAACGCGCCCACAAATCGTTCCCCTACCCGCGTGAGCCTCGCCTCAACAACTGGCTCAACCCGCCCCCTTACGACCCCAAACAGCGCAAACTGCTGATCGCTTCGCAACTGCCCAATGTACCCCCGCCAGCGCATCCAGTCATTCACGGCGTCGCGGTGGCGTTCGTCTTCGCTGCGCAAATCCGGCTTGTCGTCCGCCCGCGTTTCAAACCGCTCCGGCATCATTTCGATCCGAGTGCCCTTCGCGTGAAGGCTCTTGCAGAGAACGACTTTGGCATAGCGCGCCTCGGTCGCCGTAAACGCCGCGTATATGCTCCAAAGCTTGCCAGCTTCCTCCTCGTCGCATGCGAGGTAAATGGCGCGCCCTGCGGCCTCTCCTAGCGCTTGGCTGCGCATTTTCTGGCGGTTCTGTACTGTGTCCTCCTGCCCCATCATTCGCGCTCGTGCGGACAGCACCGTGCGCTGCGGATCGCGTTCCTGGCCAATCTCTGCCATACGGGCCTTGCCTCGCTTCTTGGGGCGCGGTGTTGGCGCCAATCCTGGCAAATCCAGCGGTTGCTTTTTGGACTTCCCGCGGCGGTCACCCTTCCCCATTTTTGCGCGCTCCGTACTGCTCGGTTGCGATGTTGATCACCATCTGCTTGATCCAATCATCGTTGATTTCTTTTGGGTCGATTGCGGCGATGCCTTCCTTGTGCCAGAGCGCCACGCGGGCTTTGTCGCGGTTCTTCAGAAGCTGTGCGTGATCGCGTTCGTCTGGACCTTTGCTGTAGATCGTTGAGACCAGTCTCATTGCCCACCTCCAAATCTCTTCAGCTGGAAACCGACCTCGGCAATGATTTCCTCGGCACGTTTCTTTCCGCAGCGCTCTCCTCGAGGGGCTTCCTGTTTGGGTGGCAGGCTCGCCACGTAGTCCCTGCCCCGCCATGCTTTGAGGATTTCTGAGATGTGCCCGGGGTTCGGTTTTTTCGACGGATTGCGTCGCCGCCAATCGCGCAGCGCTGCCCGCACCTGATCCTGCGGCCAGTCCTCGAGCTCGTCGCACCAATCGGCGAGAACAGCGCCCTTCATTTCAGGCGAAAGTGGAGCTTGCCAGTATCCCTGCATGATGATTTCAACCTCGAACGCGATCCGGGCCCGATGGTCTTCGACTTCGTGCGGCGATAGCGATTGCGTCAGTCGTGGGGTCGGTGTTGGAAGCTTGGAAACTGCTGCGGGAGCGTTGGTCATTGCCCTGCCCTTTTTCGTTGAAGTACCAATCGGCTTTGACGGACTGCCAGCCGCGTTCCTCGGCGAGTCCTAGGGCGTCAGAGGCGTCGCCACCTCTGGCCTCGATTTGGCGTAGCTGCTCGGCCAGTCGCTTGGCCGCCGTGACCGTGAGTGGTTTTTTGATCTTCCGGCGATAGGCGACGAAACTAGACACCGCATCGAGGCCAGCGAACCGCGTTAGCGCATCGCTGATCTTTTGCCCTTCACTAATATTATTAACTTTATTGGATGGTTTATTTTGGTTTGGGTGACACTCTGTCGGGGGTACCGGTGACACTGTGTCGGGGGTGCCCGCCGAGGGGTGACACACTGTCGTATCTTGGGGTGACACACTGTCGGGGGTCACGTTTATGGGGTGACACTCTGTCGGGGGTACGGGTGACACACTGTCAGGGGTCTCGTCTGTGGGGTGACAGCCTGTCAGGGGTACCGGTGACACACTGTCAGGGGTCTCGTCCGTGGGGTGACAGCCTGTCGGGGGTTGGGGTGACACACCGTCGGGGGTCGAATGCCGATCTGCCACCGGTATACCGCCTGCATTTGGACAACTGGACACGACGCTTAAGCAAATTCTGTACTCGACTGTGAAGCCGTTTCTGTGTCTTCGCTTGCCTACTTCCTCGATGAAGCCTGCGCTTTCGAGTGCGGAGATTTGCCGCTGAACAGTGCGCTCAGTGGTCTCTAACTCTCTCGCCATTGTGCCTTTGGAAGCCCAAATCCCCTGCCCATCGTCGCTGGCGATATCGCCCATCAACAGGATTACAGACTTAGCACTCAGCCCAATGCCGAGGTTCTTGCTGCGAAGCAGTGAGGTAACGAGGTTGCTCATGTCTTCACCCACCGCCATTCTTGAGGCTCCACGTCCTCAAATAGCCCCGGCGAGACTGCTTCCATTTCTGGTGTCAACTTCCGGTAAGTGGCCGTTGTGACGCGACCACCACCGGACAGGAAATAGATGGGCTTGTCTGTCGAACAATCTCCAACGGGAAGTGAGCAGAGAAGTGTCTCTCCTGCTTGAAGGCGACGCACGACCTCTGCTTGAGTAACTGCCATTATCGCGCCTCCAGCCTGCCAAGGGCTATCGCTAGCCGCTTTCTGATTGATTTTGTTCTGGAAGACTTGGTTGCTACACACGGGCATTCATTGAGCGCTACGCGTAGCCCATGCACTTCGGTCAACGGGATGCGTATTACGGCATACCCGTCTTCTGAAGTGAGTTTGGGGCGCAGCGGCTCAGACATTACGCCTTCAACTTCTCGATTGTGGAAAGCGCGGTCTCTCCAGCGTGAAGCATTTCTTCCACTTCAACACGAGCTTCTGCCATGGCTTTGGGATCGCCGGTTTCGGCCGCAAGGATCAGCGCGTTTACAGCCTCACCGGCCTCCTTGCCGACTTCACCGGCAAGCCGCGTTATTGACGGACCTTCCTTTGCCGCCACGCGGTCTTCAACTTCCTTGGCGCGCAGTTTTGTAAACCGATAGTCGCCCGTCGCGTCTTCCAACGCGTAGACGTAGATCATCGGCACCGCAGCGAACCCGTTCTGGATCCGAGAGATCGTCCCCTTGGAGATTTCATGCCCTAGCAACGCAGAAACCGTGGCGCAGGCTGCCTCTACCCCACCCGTCTTATTGACAAGGCGACGGAACATGTTGGCGTACAGAAGATCAGACATTCTAAAACCCGTTTTTGTTGTGAAGGGAGTGCTGTGCGTGCAGTTTGAGAGCGTCGAATCCTTTGGCCGACGACCAAATGGCGCCCCACAACGAATGAAGGCGACATCAGTTTGCAGTGCACGAGGATCAAAGATCATGTTGCCTTTTCTCCTGAGCCTCGAGCGTGTCTATGAATGAATGAATTTTCCCGCCAGTTTCATACGTGCAACTTCCGCCGGACTTCAGACGGTCATACAATCGACTGTTTCTGACAGCCCGTTCGCAGATCGTTGCGGCAGATAAACCGGCACGCTCAGATGCCGCCTCTATTCGCCTCACTAACTTTTCTTGTTCATCCGTCATGGCGGCAATATGGACTTTTGTCCACTTCCCGTCAATGGACTTTTGTCCGCTATCAAAGTGTCGGCGTTCAAATGTATAAACGGTCCATGGAAAGAACGTTTCGAGACGCATTTTTGGCTGAACTTGGGGCCTCCGGCCTGTCTGTAGCTGAGGTAGCCCGTCGCTCCGGCGTGTCAAAAGACCAGCTGAACAAACTCAAACAAAGAGACTCTGCGAAAACGAACGTAGATGACGCGAGACGTGTAGCGGAAGCGTTCGGTAAGACTCTTGATCAATTCCTCAAGGATACAGAAACATCACCTTACCTGGAGGCCGTTGGCCTACTTTCCCAACTCTCCGAGGAAGAGCGCGAGTTCATCATCGTTGCAGCCCGAGCAGCGGTGGACAAAAGAAAAAAGCGTTAAAAAGGAACTGACTGAAGAGTACCGTTAAGGCTTTCACAATAAAATCTTAGCCCCACTAGTTGTCAGCTATCCCCCCCACAAACGAACCATCAAGTCCAGTTTGTAACCGCAAGTTTCTGGTATTTTGCGAGCCAGCGTGCGGTTCATCTCCCCTTATGTGCGTCTTGTAAGCTGCAGAACTAGCACTCTATTTGCGCTCTAGCCGAGTGACTTAACAGCAGTACGTACGTCAATTTTTCCCATACCAATAAAACGAGCGATGCATGACCGCAACTCGAGCTCGCCTTGCCACAGAGAACCAACCCTCATCCGATGGACTTTTGTCCACTTTTGGCTTGACGTGGACTTTTGTCCATACTATCTCATCTTCATCGGAGGAAGAGATATGCAGTATCAATCGATCAAAACACCATCTTGGACTAACGCCGAACTCGAGGTCGATGTGACCGATATCTGGGTCGAAGAATGCGATCCGGAAAACGAAAACGGCGAAGAAGTCATTGCCTATCTCTCCACCAACACCAGCGGCTTCATCACCGTCGATGGCGTCAGCATCGACGATGGGGTGACCAAGATCTACCGCTCCCGCGAGTGGACGGAAAAGATGATCGGTTTCGAAGCAATCAACCGCATTGAGGAAAGCGAGCAAGAGGCTGCGTAAGCCCCTGCCCGCTCCAGTTTTGAAGGAACGAATTATGACCTCCAGCATCTTGAGCAAATCAGATCGCCGCCCAACCCCAAACATGGGGCCGCTGTATGCAGCACTTGCAAAGGCACAGGGTGAATTCCCCGAAATCCCAAAGAACAAGACAGGCCACGGATACAAATACGCAGACATCGCCGACATTCTCCGCGCTGTCCGCCCCATTCTCTCAAAAAACGGGCTTTCAATCTTTCAGTCGATCGCGGGTGACAAGTTGGAAACCACTCTCGCCCATGAGACCGGCGCAACGCTCGTCAGCCGCTACCCTCTCGTTCAAGACGGTACTGGTCGCATGAACAACATCCAGAAGATCGGAGCCGCCCTGACCTATGCGCGCCGATACTCATTGACCGCGCTCCTTGGCGTCGCTGCGGATGAAGACGTCGACGCAGACGACTTGAGCGTCACTGGACGCAATGAAGGCCGCGCAATCTCGAATGGCCTCAAGGACGCTTGGATCGACGGGGTATTGGACAACTTGCCAGACGACGCGACCGACGCGGAGAAAGCCGACGCTTTTGCCTCTCAGATCATTGCCGACATGCGCGGGATGAAAACCGCGAAAGGCGTCAACAACGTCTGGAACAAACGCGAGCAGATCATTGAGGCCTTGGACAAGAAGCACAACCACCTGTTCCAAGATGTCTTCGACTGCTTCCAAAGCTGTATGGCTTCCTATGAGGCGGAGGCTGCCTGACGCGGTCCACGATCCAAAAACTCGCTCCAGACGACAAACACCAATCCCGTTTTAAGGTTTAAAGTCATGACTTTAGAAAACATGCCTAAAGCAGTTGATGAATACCTCGCACGCGAGGAAGCGGCCATGAAATCGCCTCAGGGAGCCAATCACGCCGCGCTCTTTGTGGAGGTCGGAAAAGCCTACGGAATTGATCCAGACGAACTGTCAAACGCGGTCCTTGAACGAACCATCTTGGGAGCAAACTAATGAGCCAGCACCCACTAAACCTACGCCCTGCCAGCATGGTCATCGATGGTGAGGAATGGGTTCCCAAAACCTATGCCGACGCCCTTGCCGACAAACTGCGCGAACAACAACGCAGTCGCGCCAGCCACAACCAGCAGTTTGCCGAGATCAATGACCTGTGGGCCAATCTCCCCCATCACCAAGCAAGTGCACCTTACGCAAAAAGCGCCGACGCGTTTCGCAAGCACGGCCTGATCGCTACCGGTCATTGCGACACAGAGACCATCGTTTTTGAAAGCAAGGCAGCAGCATGTGCAGCCGCACCGGTGATCGCCAATCTAGCGCGCAAGGCACATGGCTACGCCCTCGTCATCGTGCGCAAAAACTTCGTTATCTGCTCCACTCCACACAGCCAAAGCTACAAGGCCATGGGCAAGGAGCGCTTTCAAGCGAGCAAGCAAGCCGTACTGGATTGGGGTCACAGCATTCTCGGGGTGGCGGCATGAGCAAGCGCAGCGTCCCAGAATGGATTGGCGCAACGCCCGACACCGCTATTCCGGCGCGGGTGCGCCTGCGGGTCTTCGAAGCCCACAAGGGCGCCTGCCACATCTCCGGTCGCAAAATCGCGGCCGGAGAAAAGTGGGAAGCTGATCACGTCATTCCATTGGCGGCAGGGGGAGAGAACCGCGAGTCCAATCTCGCGCCTGCCCTGCACACCGAACACAAAAAGAAGACACGTGCGGACGCGAAAACCAAGGCGAAGTGCGACCGTGTGCGCAAGAAACACCTTGGCATTCACAAGCCTAAAAGCCGCTTGGCTGGGTCCAAAGACAGCCAGTGGAAAAGAAAAATGGACGGGACTGTGGTTCGCCGCGCCTGAGCCTTTTCACAGGGATTTCTATATGACAAATTTCGCTGACTTCCCCATGATCATTGACTGCTTTGCCGGAGGAGGTGGCGCTTCTGAGGGTATTGAGCAAGCTTTAGGCAGGAGCCCAGACGTTGCCATCAATCACAACGCCGACGCACTGGCGCTCCATGCTGCAAATCACCCCGAAACCCTACACCTGGACAGCAATATTTGGGATGTTGAACCGGCCCAAGTAAATAAGGGTCGCAAGATTGGCCTCTTATGGGCAAGCCCAGACTGCAAGCACTTCTCTAAGGCCAAAGGCGGCAAACCCAAAGACCGGAACATCCGTGATCTGGCATGGGCTGTAGTGCGATGGGCTCGCCTTCCCAAAAACGAACGGCCCGATGTAATCCTGATGGAGAACGTTGAAGAATTTAAGACATGGGGGCCTTTGTGTGACGAAGGCCGCGTGATCAAAGGTCTTGAAGGCGTGATCTTTGAAGAGTGGATGAAAGCGCTTCGCGACCTTGGCTATAAGGTTCAGTGGCGCGAGCTTCGCGGCTGTGACTATGGCGCCCCAACCATCCGCAAGCGTTTCTTTATGATCGCCCGTTGCGACGGACAGCCTATTGCATGGCCCAAGCCTACGCATGGCGATCCAAACTGCAAAGAAGTCCACGCGGGCAAGCTCAAACCATGGCGCACAGCCGCGGAGTGTATTGATTGGTCATTGCCCTGCCCCTCGATCTTTGACACCAGCGCAGAGATCAAGGCCAAGTATAGCCTGACTGCAAAGCGCCCCCTTGCTCAGAACACACTGGCGCGCGTGGCGCGCGGAATGAAGCGCTACGTACTGGAAGCCCAAAAGCCCTATCTCGTAAACCTGACCCACGGTGGACGGGTGGAAGACGCCACTGTGCCGTTTAAGACCATCACGGGGGCGAACCGAGGTGAAAAAGCGGTGGTCGTTCCATCAATCATCCGGTTCAACACCGGCGCAACGGGGCAAGACATTCGTTACCCGCTGTCAACCATCACAGCAAACAGCTTCATCAAACGGCCTGGAGGGGCCGCGCCGTTGGGGACCATTGCTCCGCAATTGATGAGCCTGAAAGGCACGGCACGTCGGGATAGCTCAGTTGCGGGCCCACACCCGACTGTTTTGGCCGGCGGCGGAAATTCGGCGTTGGTTGCCCCTACCCTGATCCGGCATTTCGGCCAATCGGTTGGGCAGGCTACAACGGCTCCCGCACCTACAATCACAGCGGGTGGCGGCGACAAAACTGGATTAATCGCACCGATCCTAACCTATGCGCAGCAAGGTGGCCGGAACCGCGACCCGCTGGACCCAATGCACACGATATGCGCCAGCCGTAAGGACCAGAACGCGGTGATCATTCCGGCGCTGGTGCAGACCGGCTACGGCGAGCGAAAAGGCCAATCGCCGCGCTGCCTTGACCCACACGCCCCTCAGGGACCCATCGTGGCCGGTGGGATCAAGCACGCGCCTGTGGCGGCCTTTCTGGCCCAGCACAACAAAGCGCGCAGCGGGTTCAATCCCGGTCGCCCCGTCGACACCCCAATTTCTGCCCTGACCGCCACTGGATCACAGCAGCAGTTGGTTGCCCCATGGTTTGCCAAATACTACGGCACCGGCGATGGCGCCCGCGCAGACGAACCTTGCCACACGATCACGGTGCGGGATCGTTTCAGCCACGTCCAAGCGGACATTTCGCCTATTTTTGGTCCGGAGCACGAAGCCCGCGCCCGTGAGGTGACCGAGTTCCTGCGGGCCCACGACGCTTGGGACGGCGGCGAGTTTGTCACACTGAAAATCGAAGGCGAAACCTTCGTGGTGGTGGACATCGGAATGCGGATGCTGACACCGCGTGAGCTGTTCAACGCCCAAGGATTCCAATCCGATTACGTGATCGAAGGCGTCTGGCACCAAGACGGCGACGATTGGACCTTTGAGGACTTCACCAAGTCCGTGCAGGTCAGCTGCGTTGGCAACAGCGTTTGCCCGGATCTGGCCGAAGCGCTTTGCGCAGCCAATTGCCAACACCTCACAGCCGAAGCCCTAGCAGCCTAACCCCCAAGCGGGTCAATGAAGAAGGAGAGAGACGGAATGATTGCTGTTTGGTTTTCCTGCGGAGCCGCCAGCGCGGCAGCCTTGAAGCTTACAATCGAAGAGTACGGCGCCGAAAACGTTCGGGCGATTAACCAGCCGATTGCAGAAGAGCACAAGGATAATCGTCGCTTTTGCCGAGAGGTCGCGGAGTGGTGCGGAGTAGAAATTGAGCTCTACAACGCATCAAAGTATCCAAGCGGTTCTTGCGTTGATGTGTGGAACCACAGAAAGGCGATGTCATTCCCCAAAGGAGCGCCCTGCACTCGACACTTGAAAATTGAGGCTCGACAGGAGTGGGAAGCCATCAACTCCCCAGAATGGCATGTGATGGGCTACACCGTCGAAGAAAAGGCGCGGCATGAGAGCTTCGTAAAGCTTGAGCGTCAAAACCTGCTTCCGATTTTGATCGACGCGGGCATGACCAAGTCAGACTGTGGCGATATGGTTCGCTCCGCTGGCATTGACCTGCCAGCGATATACGGCCTCGGCTACCCCAACGCCAATTGCATTGGCTGCGTTAAGGCAACTAGCCCGACATATTGGAATCTAGTCCGCGAAACCTTTCCTGACGTTTTTCAGCAGCGCGCGGAACAGTCCAGACGGCTTGGCGTCCGGCTGGCACGAGTAAAAGGCCAACGTATCTTCCTGGACGAATTGGACCCTTCAGCAAAGGGGAGACCTTTGTGGACTATGCCGCCATGCGGTCTCTTTTGCGAAGAATATACTGCAACGAAGGGAGAAGCCGCATGATCAAAACCATCACCATAGGCACCCTCATCGCCACACAGGAGCATCGACATGACTGACACAAGCACAAAGGCGGTGGAAAGGCTGGCCCAAGAATATGACAAGCGGGTCGCTTTGTTCAAAACACTGGCATCTGGTGCCGGTAGCAAACTGCGCCTTGAGCGCGGAAAAGAAACCTTGGAGGTGCACGAAGCCACAGCCAACGCCCTCCGCACTCTCCTCAATGAACGTGACGAGCTAAAGGCCATGGGCGGCGTCATCGGGCAGTTGGCGTGGTGGAACCCATCCAAGCAAAACAACTACACGCACGGCGCAAAGACCATTTTTGGAACGTATTATGTCGGCATTTGTGGTGGTCGCCACTATGCTTGGATTGAGTTGTTTCATGAAAGTGGCCGTATAGAGCAATGGGAGGGCGAAGTTCGTGGTTCCTTGTTCCAAGCGAAGATGGACGCACAACGGCACTACGAAGCCCGCATCCGCAGCGCCTTTGTTACACCGCCACAAGACGCCATAGCCAAAACTGTAACGGAAATTTGGGATCGGCTGGAAAGCGAGTGCTGGGATGTTCGGTGCCGTGCCGAACCAATTGCGGACACTGGAGATAGCGATACGGTTTGGGAAGTAATTTCCCACCACATGAGCAAGCCGTTTGAGCGTGTCGAGGGTACCGGCAGCACCCCTCAAGAGGCATTCGCCGAAGCCATTTACAGCGGAGAAGGGTATGGAGGCCCCCAATGACTGACACGAGCACAGAGGCGGTGAAGCGCGTCCGAAAGTACATCGAGTAATGGGTCAACACACGCCCCTTTTTGCCACCGCCAAAACCGCCGCTGCGCTCTTTGAGATGACGCAGGGCGAATTTCTAGCATTGGTGGAAGAGGGCGTTTTACCCAAGCCGCAACAGATCGGACCCCATGAACGTTGGGAAACTGACGAATTAAAGGCTATTGCCAGAGGTGAGAAAGCGGATGGGTATGAGGAAATTCAATGGTAAGAAAGAAGTTCACCACAACCAAAGTCATTAAAGGCCGCACCTATCAGTATTTCCGCAAAGACGGCAAATACACCCGCTTACCTGACGATCCATCCAGCGAAGAATACGACAAGGCATATTGGCGCTTAATGCGCGGTGGCGACCTAGCCGAACGCAAAACTTCCTGGAACAACCTGATCCTGCTCTATAAGAAAAGCCCCCGCTGGATCGATCTCAAGCCTGTCACAAAGCGCGAATACAGCCGCTATCTTGAATATTTGCGTCAGCGCGTCGGCACCAAGGACACTCTGAAATTTCAGCGCAAGCACGCCATTGCGATCCAACAGGCGAACTCAGACAAACCGCGGACAGCAAATTACACCCTGCAAGTGATTTCCGTTCTGTTCGAACTCGCCATCGATCTCGGATGGCGCGCCGACAACCCCGCAAAAGGGGTTCGCAAGCTAAAAGAGGGGGAAGGCCACACGCCTTGGCCGGAATGGGCCATTGAGGCGTTTAGAGCGCAAGCGACACCAGAGGCCGCCCTGCTCTTTGAACTCGCCCTAGGCACTGGCCAACGTGCGGGCGATCTCATCAAAATGAAATGGTCTGACTTTGACGGCAAGGGCATCTTTGTGGCGCAGAATAAAACAGGCACAAAGATATGGGTGCCCTGCACGAATGAGCTTTTGGACATTCTGAGGCAAACCGAAAAACGCGGGATATTCATCCTCACCAGCCAGACCGGCGCGCCCCTTACATATAGCGGCGCTGCACAACGGCTAACCCGAATTTCAAACAAGGCCAAAACCCGCGCCTATTCACTGCATGGCCTGCGATACAGTGCGGCCTCAAAGCTCGCGGAACTCGGGGCTACAGATGCGCAGATCGCAGCGATCACTGGCCATAAGGCCCGCAGCATGGTTGCGAAGTACTCCAGTGGCGCAAACCAAAAACGACTCGCAGACGAGGTGGTTCAGCTACGCGAGAACAGAACACAAACAGAACATGAAAGTGGGAAACATACTGGGAAACCAAAATGACACATTCAGCAAATTCACCGCTAAGTCATTGAATTTTATGGTGCCCCCACACGGACTCGAACCGCGGACCTACTGATTACAAATCAGTTGCTCTACCAGCTGAGCTATAGGGGCACTGGAGCTTCGTTTAAGGCCTTCGATCAGAACCTGCAAGAGGCTTTTTTAGCGATTTGCGCGGGCCAGCAGTCCAACCGCCACAAGCCCCACCAAAACAATCATGATCGCGCCGGGGCTGGCGTCCGGCAGGTTCTCCAAACTGGCCTGCTCGTGCACGCGTGTGGCCAATGTATCAAAGTTAAACGGGCGCAAAAGCATGGTCGCGGGCAGCTCTTTCACGCAATCCACAAAGACCAGAAGCAGTGCGGAACCAATCGAGGCACGCACCAGCGGCAGGTAAACTTCGCCCAAAACTTGTCCTTTTGTACGCCCCAAAGACCGGGCTGCCATTGGCAAACTGGGCGCCACGCGCCCCATAGCGCCATCTGCCGCGCCTTGGGCAATGGCAAAGAATCGCACGCAGTAGGCCAGAATCAGAGCAAAGGATGAGCCGGTGAGAATCAATCCGGTTGGGGAGCCTGTCATCGTCTCGATCAGATCCGCCAGTTTGTGGTCAAGCGCCGCCAGCGGGATCAGAATGCCCACGCCCAAAACCGCGCCAGGTGCCGCATAGCCAATTGTGGTGATAGGCAACAGCAAGCGCGGCAGGCTGCGGCCTGACAGGCGTACGCCGTAGACCATCAAAACACCAGCGACCACGGTCAGCACCGCAGCAATGCCGCAGACCCGCAACGTATTCCAAAGCGCCTCGTACAAGGCAGGGTCCCGCCATTGCTCCAGACTGCTTGCGGCGTTGTCCGCAATCACCAGAAACGGCATCACAAACCCGATTAGGAAGGGTAGCAGACAGGTGACGAAGGCCATCCAGCCCCAAACCCCTGTCAACTGCACCGGCTCAGCCGGGCGGTTGCGGTTGCTCAGGCTAAAAAACTGCACCTTCCGGCGGCTGATTTTTTCCATCGTGACCAGCAGGATCACCAGCATCAGCACCACGCTGGAAATCTGTGCTGCACCACCTGCGTTGTTGCTTTCCAACCAAACGCTGAAAATCCCGGTGGTCAGGGTCTGCACGGCAAAATAATCCACAGTGCCAAAGTCATTCACAGTTTCCATCATCACAATGGCGGTGCCGGCGGCAATCGCCGGGCGGGCCATTGGCAGCCCCACGCGCCAGAACCGCGCAAACGGCCCCGCCCCCAAAGATCGCGCCACTTCTTCGGAAGCGCCGAACTGCTCCCGGTATGCCGCGCGGGCCAGAATATAGACGTAGGGAAACAAAGCAGCGGACAACACGATGATCGCCGCGCCCATGGAACGAATTTCCGGGAACCAATAATCGCGGCTTGTTTGCCACCCAAACAGGTCACGCAAGCCGGTTTGAACCGGTCCCGCGTATTCCAGAAAATCTACCAGAGCATAGGCGCCGACATAGGCAGGAATGGCCAGCGGCAACAGCAGAGCCCATTGAATCCAGCGCACCCCGGGAAAGCGATAGCGCGTCACCAGCCAAGCCGTTGTTGCACCCATCGCGGCCGCGAGCACACCAACCGAGACCATCAAAACCAGCGTATTGCGCATGTAGCGTGGCAGTGTGGTGGACAGCAAATGCGGCCAGATATTTTCAACCGGATGAAACGCAATCCAAATCACCGCCAGGATCGGCGCAAGCACAACAGTTGCGACAAACAGCGCCCCCAAGGACCACGGGTCAAAAGACAACCATCTTTTCAACGCCTTGGGCGTTGAGTTTTGTGCGGAGGGCGGTGTTGTCACATGTGATTGCACAGGGGATTCCTTTATCGCGCCCTTGTGTTGCCTGAATCTGGTTTTACTGTCCAGAAACGAGGCTATACTTGTTACAGCACAATCCAACAACGAAAAGAACATGCAGATTGTACTTCACGCGGGCGCGCATTTCACAGACGAGGGCAAACTGCTCGGCAGCCTGAGCCAAAACCGGGATCTGCTGGCGCAGAATGGCATCGCTCTGCCGCCCCAATCCACCTATCGTCGCCAAATCCGCGACACGCTTGGGCAGATGAACAATGCCACCATGGCAGCCGACTACAAAGGCGCGATCATGGGCGGCATGATTGGGGACGCCAAACCGGACCGTATGATCCTGTCCAACGACAACTTCTTTGGTGTGCCCCGCCGCGCAATCCGCGACAATTGCCTGTTTCCGACGGCTGGCGACCGTTTGCGCGGCGTGTCTTCGTTGTTTTACGGCGAAGATCTGGAGATCTTCATGGCAATCCGCAATCCGGCCACCTTTGTGCCCGCACTTGTCGCCGCCTCGCCCAACCACCCCATCGAGGAAGTTACCGACAATTGCGATCCACTGGCACTGCGCTGGTCCGAGTTGATCCTGCGCATCCGCGATGCCGTGCCACATATGCCGGTCACAGTTTGGTGCAACGAAGACACCCCGATCATATGGGAAGAGATCATGCGCGATATGGCAGGGTTGGATCCAGCCACCCCAGTTGCAGGTGGCACGGATTTGCTCCGCAGTATCATGAGCGACGAAGGCATGGCGCGGCTGGAAGCCTTCCTGGCAGATCACCCCGGCGTGACCGAAATCCAGAAACGACGCATCTATGCTGCGTTCTTAGATAAATTCGCCATCGAAGACGAAATCGAAGAAGAGCTCGACTTGCCTGGCTGGACCGTACCCATGGTCGACCACATGACGCAGGCCTATGACGAAGACGTTTATCGGATCGAGCGCATTCCCGGCGTAACGGTTCTAACGCCATAAGGCGTACCCAACTATCGGAATTGTAGGTTTACCGCCGCGTAGAGCTGAAACTGAGGCTGGCCGTTGCCACGACTGGCCAAGGACCATTGCGGCTCCACAAAAATATTAGCTGTAGTTGAACCGAACTGTTGAACTTTTCCCAACCGCAACCCGAAGGGCACATTGTAGTTGTCGGTGGTAAAATCATAGTTCCAGATTGGCGCGCCACCGGTGTACCAGCCTTTGCCCAGTTGGTAGAACCAAAATGGCTGAAACGCCCCGACCTCAGGCCGCTTGCGGCCAGCTGGCGTACTGCCAACACCAGTCCGGTAAATCAACAGGTAGCCATATTGGAACTGAGGTGAGGTGCCGTTGAAGTAGACATTGGCGAGGCCAAGCTGCCATTGATCTGCACCGAGCCGATCGTCAGAGGCCGTGGGAGCAACCACTTGAGGCCCAATGCCGAAGCTGATGCCGGGACGGGTGTCAAACTGATAGGCCATAAAGACATCCACATCGCCAATGCCGCTGACCGTTGTATTGCCCGCCCCAATAGGCAGCGAATTGTAAGGCAATGAGGCACGCATAAGCCAATTGGTGTCCCCAATTTTGAGTGGCTGCGCATAGCGTAAGACCGTTTGAAACCCGTCGGTATCACTGGGCAAGCCACTAAAATCATTCAAGTAGTACCCTTGAATATTAAAGGCGCGCACATTTGCCAGCGGATTGTTTGCGTCAGCCGCATCGTCCGCTGTAACAAAAGAAGGCACGAGCCCCAAAAGAAGTGTCACCGCAAAGCGGCAAGCTCGTTTCAAATAGCCCATGACAAAATCCTTAAACACGCAACAGGGACGCGGCCGCCAAAAACGCAGCGCCCAACGCAGTCAGGGTATCTCATCCAAGGTGTCGGTCAATGCGGCACTTGCCAAAAAACAAAAAGGCCCTCCAATGGAGAGCCTCTTGAGAGTCGCTTTCGTGATGAACCTTATGCCATGCCCAACGCTGACTTATACATGTCAATCACCGCTTCCTGCTCGGCCACATCATTGGGGTCCTGCTTGCGCTCGCGGATTATTGTGCGGATTGCCTTCACGTCAAAGCCGCGGCCTTTCATCTCTGCAAAGACCTCTTTGATCTGCTCAGCCACTTCGGCTTTCTCAAGTTCCAAACGCTCGACGCGCTCGATGAACTGTTTCAGTTCCTGACCGGTGACGCCGTATTGCGCGTCCGAAGATGTGCCTTCGCTCATGTCTGACCTCATTTTGTGCCGATTATGCGCGCCGCGCGGGCGCCAAGATTAACGCAGCTATAGACCGCAAACCGCGCTGCCATGCAAGGCCCGCTTCGCCATTTCCCGTGATCTGTGCCAAATGCCGCGTGTCCCCCGTCTTGCGCGTGTGCCAACAATCCGGTAGCTGCCCTGTCCAGACAGGGTGCGCCCCCAAATGCGCCCGCAAAAGAGGACGTCTGCGATGCAATGGATGATCTGGGCTGGAGCCCTTATGTCGGTGATTGGCCTGCTGGGCCTGCTGCTCTCCATCGTGAAAGTCGCCAAAGCCCGCAAGGCTGGCCTGTCAGACGAAGAGCTGCGCGCAGCGGTTCAGAAGGTCGTGCCGCTGAACCTCGGCGCGCTGTTCCTGTCTGTGATTGGCCTGATGGTGGTGATGGTCGGGATTTCCCTGTCCTAAGTGTCCTGCCCCTAAGCCTCAGCCATTGAGCGCCCCAAAACCGCGCCCGTTTTTGATAAGCGTGTCAAACAGCGGCTCCGGTTTCCAGAAGGCATCCCCCGGCTCTGCCAACTTGCGCACGTGGTTGCGTAGATCGATCAACCCGTGATCGTCCGCCGCCTGCATTGGGCCGCCCAGCCAGCGCGGGAAGCCAAAGCCGTGGATCATGGCCACATCAATGTCTGACGGTTTGGAAGCGACACCTATACGCAATAGTCGTGCCCCGGCGTTGGCCATCGCCGCGAGGCAGGTCTTTTCAATGTCCACATCACGCACGCCCACATTGCTGACCGGTTTGGGGTCTTCTTCGATCACCGCGCGCACGATGTTCCGCGTGTCCGCATCTGCCGCACCAAACGGGTGCTCTTGCGAATACTGATACCACCCCCGCTGCGCCCCACGCCCTTCGCGGCCCATACGATACAGCACCGTGCTGATCCCCGCCTGAGCCGTGCGCAGCCCCGGCGCATTCAGCCCCAGAGCATCGGCAATTTGAAACGGCCCCAGCGAGAAGCCCCAGCTGTGCATGACCCGGTCAATCTCGTAAGGGTCCGCGCCAATGCGCAGCAAATCCTCCGCCGCGCGGATGCAGGCCCCCATCACGTTTTGACCAATCAAACCGTTGTAGGTCTTGGCCCGCAGCGGCAGGAACCCCATAGCGCTCAGCATGGCAAACAGCGTCGCAACCGCCTCAGGCCCCGTGCTTTTGCCCACTGCGACCTCCACTCCGGAGGTGCGCAGATGCAGGTTTGGCACATAAAGGCCAACCACATCCTGCGGGCTGCCCGTGGCCTGCGCCACCGGTCCGATCTGCGCCGCATCATCATGCACCGCAATCACCGCGCCGTCTTTGACAATCCCGTCCAGCTGCGCCGCAATCTGGCGCGAAATCTCACGCCCCTGACCGATGGCTTCAATCACCAAATCGGCCCGCGCCAAAGCCACCAGATCCGCTTCGGCACGCAAACGCGCCAACATCTCGCGCGACGCGACATCTTCGATGCGGCCACTGGTCACCATGCGCTGCAATGCCGCCTCGATCCGCCGTTGCGCCAGCTCCAACGCCGCAGGCACCTGCGCGGTCAACACCACCGACAAGCCATGCTGCAAAGCCGCCAGCGCCAAATCCGCGCCCACACGATCCGCGCCGACCACAACGCCGAGTATTTTCACTGGACGGGGGTCGGCCTGATGCATCTCCGGCAAACGTGTCGCCCGCCGCTCCGCCAGCGCCACATGGCGCAGGGCCCGGCTCTGATCGGAGGTCACCAATTCTTCAAACCGCTCGCGCTCAAACTCCAGACCAACCTCAAACGGCAGCAAAGGCGCAGCTTTCACGCACTCCAAAATGGCCAAAGCGGCATCCTGCCCCCGCGGGTCGATGCGCTTTTCCCATTTGCTCACGCCCGCCTGGAACGCCTGGAAATCGGCAATCCCACCGGTGGCATCCGCCGTTGGCCGTGCGGGTTTGTATTTGGCAATACAGTTGAGCGCAAAAAGCACAGTGGCCTCGCGCAGATCACCTTCAACAATCTCGTCCACCATACCCGCCACCTCAGCGGAGGTGATCGGCATCATCACACCGGACAACAGGATATTGAGCGCTGTATCCGCCCCCAACAGGCGTGGCGCACGTTGCGTACCCCCTGCCCCGGGCATTACGCCAAGCGCGACTTCGGGCATGGCGACCTGCGTGCTGCTTAGGGCCACACGGTAATGGCAGGCCCAGGCCAGCTCCAGCCCACCGCCCATCACCGCGCCCGACAAGCCAGCAACCACCGGCTTGCCCGCGGTCTCAACCGCAGCACACAGCTCTGCCAGATTGGGATGCGCAATTGGTTTGCCAAGTTCAGAATAATCGCGCCCGGCGGAAAACTCCGCGCCACTGCCCAGAAGCGCAATCGCGCCCACCATCTTGTCCGCAAGCGCGGTCTGCAAAGCGTCATACACCGCCGCACGCAATTCTGCGGTCAGCGCATTGGTGGGCGGATGGTTCATCGACAGGACCGCAACCCCGCCTTCGACCGCATAATCTAGCAACTGCGTCATGCCTCAAAACCCTGACAAACTTCGGCGCAAGCCTTTGTGTTTTCAGAGTTTAGCCGCACAAAGCCGCCGCGCAAGCCCAGTTATCCACAGGGCTGCACAGGTCGGCACATCTGTCACACTGCGTCAGGCCAATGACCAGCGTTACACCGGCATATTGTCAAAACTGTCTTCGATCTCCTGATCCAGCAGATCAAGATCCAACCGGCGCAGACGCGCGGGCACACGACCACCACTTTGCTCGATGTTCATCAAAGTGCGGTGCAACTGCTGATGCAGCTCATAGCGGTCCATATCGTCCGCCTTGTGAATTTTGGTTTCCAGCGCTTCCGCGCGGTTCAATAGATGTTCGACAGTCATGTAACGTCCTCCCAAACGTATTTCTCAAAACCTAAAAATGGCAGAGTGCTTTAACCAGCGGCACAATCACTGCATAGCGGGGCGTCCGGCACCACCTTAAGGCGAGCATCGGAAATTTCCTCTCCACACTTTACACAGAAACCATACGCGCCCTCACGCAAACGTTCCAAGGCAGCCTGAATTCGGCGGATTTCCTCTTGGCCACTGGTGCCAAGCCCTTCAAGCACCTCGTCACCCTCATGCTCAACCGCCGCTTCATCCCAATCTTTAGAGTGCGGCGCGTCCAGCTCAGCCTCGATCGCGTGCAGCCGTTTATCCAGCTCTGACAAGCGTTTAAGCAGGGCAGCTTTGTATGTGCTGTGATCTGTCATCGTCGTCTCCATTGCCGGGGCCACCGCGCAAGGGCACGGCTTCAAAACCCGCACGCACCTTGACAGCCACCCCAAATCTGCGCCTTGATTCACATCAATAGCTGCCCAAAAACACGCCGCACTGCGCATGTTTTTAGCACATATCACGCCCATCTTGAAACACATGCAATCTTTCATATATGTTTGCCACCAAATAGAGGAATCGCCATGACCCCCGACGTAACAGCCTTTTTTGACGAAGCGACGAACACCATCTCTTTTGTTGTGAAAGACCCGGAGGGCACATCCTGCGCCATCATCGACAGCGTGCTGGACTTTGACTACAGCTCTGGCCGCACCGACACAAAATCCGCCGATGAGATCATTGCCCACGTTCAGGAGAACAACCTGAAAGTGGAGTGGATCCTCGAGAGCCATGTACATGCCGACCACCTCTCCGCCGCGCCTTACCTGCAGGAAAAGATCGGCGGTAAAATCGGCATCGGCAAAAACATCACCATTGTGCAGGACACCTTCGGCAAGGTTTTCAACGAAGGCACGGAGTTCCAGCGAGACGGCAGCCAGTTCGACAAGCTGTTTGAAGAAGGCGACAGCTTCATGATTGGCCAATTGCGCGGCGACGTGCTGCACACCCCCGGCCACACCCCCGCCTGCATGACCTACGTCATCGGCGATGCGGCCTTTGTGGGTGACACACTGTTTATGCCAGATTTCGGCACCGCCCGCTGTGATTTCCCCGGCGGCTCTTCCGAGACGCTCTATCAGTCGATCCAGAAAATCCTCGCCTTGCCGGACGAGACCCGCATTTTTGTTGGTCATGACTACAAAGCGCCGGGCCGAGATGAATACGCTTGGGAAACCACAGTAGGCGAGCAAAAGGCCAACAACGTGCATGTAGGCGACGGCGCTGACAAAGACAGCTTTGTCGAAATGCGCGACACGCGTGATGCCTCTTTGGCCATGCCGAAACTCATCATCCCGTCGCTCCAAGTGAACATGCGCGCCGGGCAAATGCCGGAACCCGATGAAGAAGGCGATGTCTTCCTCAAGGTTCCCGTAAATAAACTTTGATCCTTAAAGCGCTAACATCAAAGGAAAAATCATACTGAACGCAATACCAACCGACTGGCTCTTCGGGCTGGGCGGCGGCCTCCTTATTGGCCTCGGCGGCGCCGTCTTTCTGCTCGGCAACGGCCGCGTCATGGGCGCCAGCGGCATCATCGGCGGTCTCGTTGATGGCTCCGGCAAAAGCAATATGGCCGAACGTCTGGCCTTCCTCGCCGGTGTTTTTCTGGTGCCGGTGCTGCTCTACCCGCTGTTCTCTGACGTGGACACACATGCCACCACCAACGTGGCGGTCCTGATCGCCGCAGGTCTATGTGTGGGCGTCGGCACTCGCCTCGCCAATGGCTGCACCTCCGGGCACGGCGTTTGTGGCATCTCCCGCTTGTCGTTGCGCGGGATTGTGGCCACCGTGTTCTACATCATGGCCGGTGGCCTCACAGTCGTACTCTTCCGCCACCTGTTGGGAGTGATCTGATGAGCCGCAGTCTTCTCGCTCTGCTCGCAGGCGGCCTTTTTGGCGCAGGCCTGTTCATTTCCGGCATGACCGACACCACCAAGGTGCAGGGCTGGCTGGACGTCTTTGGCAACTGGGACCCGACGCTGGCCTTTGTCATGGGCGGCGCAATCATCCCAATGGCCATTGCTTGGCTGCTCACAAATGGCCGCAAGCCGATTGTCGGCGGGGAGTTCCCGAAGCCGCCTGAACCAAAGCTTGGGCGCAATCTTGTGCTCGGCTCCGTTCTGTTTGGCGTTGGCTGGGGTCTCGCGGGTCTGTGCCCTGGCCCCGCCGTGGCCTCGCTCAGCTATGGCGGCTGGCCGCATTGGGTGTTCTTCGCCGCCATGATTGCTGGCATGGCGTTGGCCCCTCTGGCGCGCGCGCAACTGGACAGCGCCGTCCCTGCCGAGTAAGCAATCGCCATGGATATTCGTCAGATCACCGACCGCTTCTTTGCCGCGCCTCAGATTGACGCCGCAGATTTTGCCGCCCTTGCCGACGCTGGCTTTGGGCTTGTCATCAACAACCGTCCTGACAATGAGGTCGGCCCGGATCAGCACTCCGAGACCATGCGCGCCGCCGCCGAAGCGGCTGGCCTGCAGTATGTGGTCAACCCGCTGACCATGGACACGATGACCCCGGACCGTCAGGCGCTGCAACGCGACAGCGCCGCTGGCTGTGACGGCAAGGTGCTGGCCTACTGCCGCTCTGGCACCCGCTCCACCATCTGCTGGGCGCTGTCTCAGGCCATGGAGATGGAGGTGGCCGACATCGTGAACGCCGCCGCCAATGGCGGCTATGATGTCTCCAGCCTGGTGCCACATCTGGAAGCGATCAAATCGCAAGGCTAAACATCTGACCTGACAAACAAAAAGCCCCGCTCTTCCGGCGGGGCTTTTTTGCGTTTGCTCGTCAAGACTGCTCGAAAGTCTTACGTGCCTGTCAAATCCAGATCGGCCAGCGCCGCCGGATCGCCTATATCATCATTGCCCAACTGGATCAGATCATCGAGATCATCCAACCCGGCGAAATCTTCCATGCCATTGTCCGCGTCCAGGCCAACGCCCATCTCGCCCATTGGCTCAAGGTCCGGCAGTCCACCGCCTCCCAGATCCGGCAAATCGCCGCCAAGATCAGGAAGGTCACCCCCCATATCTGGCAAGCCGCCACCATCCAGTGCAGGCATTTCCGCCATGCCCGGCAAATCGCCACCAATATCATCCATGCCGCCCATCTCTGGCATGTCCATCCCCGGCATGTCCATGGCAGGCATATCCATCGCCGGCATCTCGGGCGCGCCCATATCCGGCATACCCATATCCGGCATATCCGGCACCGCCAGCTCTGTAGACGGGGCCGCAGCAGGCGCCGCGCCCACCAGTCCCGGCACACAGACCGCGCGCATGCCATTGAGCTGCCCAATGCGCACCTCGGCAATCTCTTCGCCGGTCAACGCTTCCAGCGTGGCGTTTTGCATCGCTTCTTCCGACAACGGCAGCGTATCCCCCGCTTGCAACGCCTGAATCTGCGCAATCGGCAAGCTGATCTTGCCCACCACCGCGTTCAGCACGGTGCTGGCTTCTTTCACGCCGTTCTGGAATTTCTCGGCGTCGGTTTCCGCATCGTCTTCTGGCTCATTGACCAGCACCTGCACATCCGGGAACAGCAACGCCATGGTGCCGGTTTTCTTTCCCCGCTCGAGTTTCACGTCGAGTACAAACATTTGATAATCCTGCGCGGTCATCGCCAACGACAGCGTCCGCGTGTCCTGCATCATTGCGCCAAATTTATAGTGCTGCAGCCAGTATGGCGCCTCGCCCTCTTCCGCCAACATGCGCACATAGCGCATCAGTGCATCTTCCAGAAACGGCGTGATCAGTGCGGCATCCACCTTGGTGGGCACCCGATCTGTCACAGGCTTGGGAACAACCTGACCAAGGGTTTGGAACTCCACCAGCCCCGCCATCACTTGCATATCCATCGCCAGGGCACCGGGCTCACCATTCTGCCCTTCAAGCAAGATCAACAGAGATTCATTGTCCAGCGTCACCTCAACGGCGCGGTGCGGCAGCTTTACATGGCGCACATCAGTCACATCCAGCGCCAGATCCATACCCTTTTCCGCCGCCAAAGCGAGGCCAAGGCGCAGGGCCTTGTTGGGGGTCATAGCGCGCGCCTGGTGCTCGGTCCGCCCATCCGCTGCTTTACGACGTAGAATTGAAGTGGCTTGAGTTTCACTCATATCCGGATCTGCCCTGTTTGTGGCTCCTTACAGGACAGATGTGCCGCAATAAGGTTAATAGAGCCTCTACGAGACCTTCAAAATCCGTGTGAAATTGTGCCTATTGCGCCGCCAGCGCGACCTCTTCGGGCAAGGTCACCCGAAACGCCGCGCCGCCCTGTCCCGGCAGGTATTCCACCGCGCCGCCCAAGCGAGTCATGATCTCGCGACAAATCGCCAACCCAAGCCCCGCGCCTTTGACCTTCTGCTCGCCCGTGCGGGAGAACTTCTCAAAGATCACCGCCTGTTCGGTTTTGGGAATGCCACTGCCGTTGTCGATGAAATCCACCACCAAAGCGCCATTGCTGCGCCCAACTTCAATGCGCAGTTTCGGCGCATTGGCATCGCAATATTTCTGCGCGTTTCCAATGAGGTTGATGAATACCTGGCTCAGGCGGTCCAGATCAGTGTTCAGGGTGATCTCCTCATAGGCAGCATTGCGCACCACCTGCATCTTATCGGCACCAGCGCCGGTCAAGGCACTGGCCACAGCGTGATCCAGAATACCTTTAAGCGACCCGCTTTGCATGTTAAGGTTCACCCGCCCGCTTTCCAGCACGCTCAGATCCAACAGATCATCCAAAAGCCGCGTCAGGCGTAGCGCTTCGTCATGGATGATCGAGCTGTATTTGATCTTTTCATCCTCACTGAGCCGATCACTGTCCCGCAGAATCTCCGAAAACGCCCGGATCGAGGTCATCGGCGTGCGCAGCTCATGGCTCACCTGGCTGAGGAAGCTGTCTTTCTGCTCTGAAATCAGTGTCAGCTTTTCATTGGCCTGCCGCAATTGCCGCGCGGTGCGGGCCTGCTCTTCGGATTTGGCTTCCAGCTTGCTGGAATATTCCATCATCTGCGCGGTTTCATCGGCCACCGCCATCAGGTCTTCCACCGACACCGACGCGCCCCCGACAATCTGCCCAATCATCGCATGCGCCGTTGCCGCGCCCACCGACCCGGCCAATTCCCGCTCCAAACGTTGCAAAAAGTCCGGCGACGGTTCCGGCAAAAGACCACTCATGCCCTGTCGTTTCGCCTCCCGCTCAAACAGGTTCTGCGCCTCCCGCGCACCGATGATGCGCTGCGCCATGACCATCAGGTCTTCAGTCTGCGCCAGGCTGCCCGCCCAGCTTTGCGGTGTGGAGCTGTGCTCAAATACATTCACAAACTGCGCCCCCTGCAACCGTTCCAACGGCGACGGGAATCCCACCAGAGAAGCGACAAAGAAACTCATTGTGTTCAACAAGATAGACCAGAACACTGCATGTACCAGCGGATCCATCCCAGTGATGCCAAAGAACGCCTGCGGCCGCAGCCAGCTCAACCCCATCGGGCCTTCGGTCAGCATCGCTTCCGACACCAGCGTGCCCGCGCCAAAGCTCGGCAGCAAAAGCGTGTAGGCCCAGATTAAAAAGCCCACGGTCAGGCCAACAAAAGCCCCCGTGCGCGTCGCCCCACGCCAGAAAATCCCGCCGATCAACACCGGCAGAAACTGCGCCACCCCGGCAAAGGAAATCAAACCGATCGAAGCCAGCGCCGTGCCGCCACCCGACAAGCGGAAATACAAATATCCAAGGAACACCACAGCCCCGATGGAAATCCGCCGCGACAGCAGCACCACGTGGCGCACGTCACCAGACACGGACGCACCGACGCTCTGCGTGCTGAGCCAGATCGGCATCACAATATGGTTGGACACCATGGTCGACAGCGCCAGCGCCGCCACAATCACCATGGAGGTCGCGCTGGAAAATCCGCCAATAAAACTCAACATCGCCAGAGCGTCATTGCCTGTGGCCAAAGGCACGGTCAGCACAAAAAAGTCCGGGTTGCTGCCCGCTGGCATGAGGTCCAACCCCACCACCGCAATCGGCACCACAAACAGGCTCATGATCATCAGGTAAGCAGGAAAGGCCCAGCTTGCGGTGCGCAGGTGATCCTCATCTTCATTCTCAACCACCATGACCTGGAACATCCGTGGCAGACATAGGAACGCCGCCCCGGAGAGGAAAATCAACGTCGCCCAGCGGTCCCCGCGCATCTGCCACTGGCCAATCTCGCTGGCATCGATCCGCGCCAGGGTTTCGCTTACCCCTCCGCCCAGGCCCCAGACCACAAAGATGCCCACCGCCAACAGCGCAAACAGCTTCACAATCGCTTCCACCGCAACCGCCATCACCACCCCGTGGTGCCGCTCGTTGACGTCCAAATTGCGCGTGCCAAACACAATGGTAAACAGCGCAAGCCCCGCCGCCACCAAAAGCGCGTTACTGCCTTGCGTTGCTTCCGTTAACTCCGCGCCGTAAGCACTTGAAAAAACGTCAAAGCTTACAGTTACAGATTGTAACTGAAGCGCGATATACGGCGTCGTGCCAATCACCGCCAAGACGGTTACGCCAACCGCCAAAAGGTTGGATTTCCCGTAGCGCGACGAGATCAAATCGGCAATCGAGGTGATGCGCTGGCTGCGCCCAATCCGCACCAGCTTGCGCAACAGCCACCACCAACCAATCATCACCAGCGACGGGCCAATATAGATCGTCAGATACTCAAGGCCGGACCGCGCCGCATAGCCGACCGCGCCGTAAAACGTCCAGGCCGTGCAATAGATCGACAGCGACAAGGTGTAGATCAAAGGGCTGCGCAGCCATCCGCCTTTGCCTTCCAGCGCCGCGCGCTCTGCTGCAAAGGCGATCAGGAACAGAAACACGACGTAGATCAGACAGACGCCAACCAGAATATTGAGCGTGCCCATCAGCGTTCTCGCTCCGTCTCCTCCGCATCGCTGCGCTTGAGGCTGCGGGACAACCATGCACCGCCAACCACCATGAGCAACCAGACCAGAAAGATGTAAATGATAGCGTCAGACGTCATCACCGTGCCGCTGTCCTCAGATTGGCGCCACAATAATGGCACCGCCCAGAGCACCGCACCCATCACAGGCAACATGCGGATTGTGTCAATCAACCGGCGGCGGCGGTAACTCTGCCGCTCCAGAAAAGGAATATTGTGTTTGGGGCTCACCCCGTCACCAACTCGCGCACCGCGTCCAGCACCTCGGCGTTGGAAAACGGCTTGGTCATAAAGCGGCTTGCGCCGGCGCGCTCCGCCATCTCGCGGTCTTTGACCTGTCCCTTGGCAGTCAACATCAGCACGGGAAGGCCCTGTGTGGCATCTTCGCTGCGCAGCTCGCGCAGGATGTCATACCCGGTTTTGCCCGGCAGCATCACGTCCAGAATGACCAAATCGGGCATCGCATTCTGCACCACCCCAACCGCGTCATGCCCATTGGAATGGGTCGCGACGGACCAGCCGTCACGAGACAGGATGAAGCTGATCGCTTCGATGATGTTGGGCTCATCTTCGATGACTAGCACGTTTTTGCCCATGCAGCCTCCCCTCCCAAAAAGTCCACAAGCGGTGCGCCATTCTTAGCGGTCGTCCACAAAAAGAAAAGAGATTTTCCCACGTTACCCCACATCCGCCAGCAAAGACGGCTCCCGCCGGCCTTCACAGTCCTCCAGCGGACAGACACGACAGGACGACCCCACCTCTGCCTCGGTATCGCCAGCTTCTTCAAGCGGCACAATCAACATATAACTGTGATACAGAGGCGCCACGTTGAGCTGAATGGTGCCAATCGGCTCACTCACCGCATAGCAATCAAACCGCTTGGCTTCGCGCCCGGTCATGGTGACCGTCTGTCGCAAGGCTTGCATCGGACGTGACAAGGCCTGAAACAGCGGCCACTTCGGGCACGCGCCAGAAAAGCGTGGAATGGCAAAGCCTTCCACCGGCTTTCGCAACATCAAAGTGCCGGAGGCATCACACATGACCAGCCCAAGCGGCATCGGCAGCATATCATCAGACACCGCCGCCAAGCGGCGCAACACGGTGCTAAGCGGCACGCCGTAGTCCGAAGCAATCCGCGCCGGTTCCACAACGCCGTCGCTGACCTGGCGCTCCAGCATGTCCAAAGACAACAACCGCGCGTCCGCCCGCAGTTGCCGCACCACCGTCATAGCCATGTCCCGCGCCGCATCCGAGGTCAGTTGCGCCTGATTGCCAATAAACGCGGAGAGCTCATCCGGTGTGGCGTTGACCAGGCTGTCAAAGCGGAACTTATGCACTTCAAGCATCGCCTCCACCTCCTCCAAGGGCAACGTCATGCCCGCCGAGGCATCGCCCGCATCATCCAGATAGGCCACCAGCTGCTCTGCCCCTTCCGCAAGTCGCTGACTGTCCTCATTCAGGTTGCGGTGAAAACGATTGCGCCACTCCGGTTCAATCTCCTTGGTGTCCGCCAAAATCCCCGCCGTCGAGCGGATCGCGGTCACCATGGTCAACATTTCATGCACTGAGGTCGCCAAATGCGGGTCATGTGTGAGCCGGTCGGTCAATGTCGCTGCCGTGTGCTCCAAACTTCTCAGCCGCTTGTGCTGATCCGCAATCAACCCGGCCCAGCCCGGAAACCGCCCGGCAAACTCGTCGCCACGCTCAAGCTCCGGCGCCACAGCATCCGTGACCGCCGCCGCCTCACGCAACGCCGACAAAAGCGCCGCCTCTGCACCTTCACTTAACAATGAAGGCTCTACGTTGAGGGCCTGAGCGATGTCGTTTAAGAGCTTCCCGCCGATTCTGCGGCGGTTGTGCTCGATCAAGTTGAGGTAACTGCCGGAGATTCCGACCTGCTTTGCAAGTTCGGCCTGGCGTAAGCCCGCCATCACGCGGCGCTCTCTGATGCGACTGCCTGCTAGGGTTTGCTGGACCATTGGCTTTCCCCTCAGTTTCAAACACTTTCTGCACTGCAAAATAATAAATTTACATTTTGCTGCAGAGCAATGCGAATTACTTTACAAAAAAATTGTGTCTTTGAAAGCAGTTGTTGCGAAATTTTCGGAGCGCCGCCGATAATAGTTTTGCACGAATAGTGCCTGTGGTGCGGGAAGAGGAGCCCAATCCACAAATGACACAACGGGAGGATTATATGTCCAAAAGCAACTTCACACGTCGTGGCTTGCTCAAAACCAGTGCCGTCGCCGGTGCTGGTCTGGCGCTGCCAACGATCTTTACGGCTCAGTCCGCACATGCGTTCACCAACGAACCCACTGGCGGCACCGTAACTCTGGGCTTCAACGTGCCACAGACCGGTCCTTACGCGGACGAGGGTGCCGACGAACTGCGCGCCTACCAGCTGGCTGTTGAGCACCTGAACGGTGGCGGCGACGGCGGCATGCTGAACACCTTCAGCTCCAAAGCACTGGACGGCACAGGTATCCTGGGCAAGAAAGTGGAATACGTCACCGGCGACACCCAGACCAAGTCTGACGCCGCGCGCGCATCCGCCAAGTCCATGATCGAAAAAGACGGCGCTATCATGATCACCGGCGGTTCGTCCTCTGGTGTGGCTGTGGCCGTACAGGCGCTCTGCCAAGAGGCGGGCGTGATCTTTATGGCGGGTCTGACCCACTCCAACGACACCACCGGTAAAGACAAGAAAGCCAACGGCTTCCGTCACTTCTTCAACTCGTACATGTCGGGTGCCGCTCTGGCGCCGGTTCTGGCAAACGCTTACGGCAATGACCGTAAAGCCTATCACCTGACCGCCGACTACAACTGGGGTTACACAACCGAAGAAGCGGTCCGCGCCTCCACTGAGGCCATGGGTTGGGAAACTGTTGCAGCTGTGAAAACACCGCTGACACAGACCGACTTCTCCTCCTACATCGCGCCTGTTCTGCAATCCGGTGCCGACACGCTGGTTCTGAACCACTACGGCGGCAACATGGTGAACTCGCTGACCAACGCGGTTCAGTTTGGTCTGCGTGACAAGCAGGTGAACGGCAAAGACTTCCAGATCGTTGTTCCACTCTACTCCCGCCTGATGGCGAAGGGTGCGGGTGCCAACGTGAAGGGCATCTTCGGCTCCACCAACTGGCACTGGTCCCTGCAGGATGAGGGCTCCAAAGCCTTCGTTAAATCCTTCGGCACCAAATACGGCTTCCCACCATCCCAGGCGGCGCACACCACCTACGTGCAGACCCTGCTCTATGCAGACGCCGTTCAGCGTGCGGGCTCCTTCGCCCCATGTGCGGTTGCAGAAGCTCTGGAAGACTATGAGTTCGACGGTCTGGGCAACGGTAAGACGCTGTATCGCGGCGCTGACCACCAGTGCTTCAAGGACGTGCTGGTTGTGAAGGGTAAAGAGAACCCGACTTCCGAGTTCGACCTTCTGGAAATCGTTGAGGTGACCCCGGTTGAGCAGGTGACCTATGCACCTGATCACCCACAGATGGGCGGCCCAGAGGCCACCCTGGGTGCCTGCAACAACGGCGCGTAATCACGCCCCAATTCGGGCGGGCAGCAATGCCCGCCCCACTTCGCCAGCATAGGCGAAATCGGACAACCACAGGGACGGACCGATGGAAGCAATTATCCTTCAAATTCTGAACGGGTTGGACAAGGGATCCGCATATGCGTTGATCGCACTTGGCCTTACCCTGATCTTTGGCACCTTGGGTGTTGTGAACTTTGCGCACGGCGCGCTGTTCATGATCGGTGCCTTCTGCGCGGTGACCTTCAGCCGCATCTTGACCCTCTCACACACTGTTGTGGATGAGACCCAGACAGACTTTCTTGGCAACCCACTGAAAGTTGACGTGCCTTATCTGCATGACCTCTTTGGCCAGGCCACCGGCGACGCGATCATCGACTGGGCCGTCCCCCTGTCGATCCTGTTCACCGTCCCGGTGATGATGTTCGTGGGCTACGCCATGGAACGCGGCCTGATCAAACACTTCTACAACCGCCCGCACGCCGACCAGATCCTTGTGACCTTTGGTCTGGCCATCGTGCTGCAGGAAGTGATCAAATATTTCTACGGCGCCAACCCGATCCCGACCCCTGCCCCGCAGGCCTTTGCCGGATCGCTGGATTTCGGAGCCATGCTTGGCTTTGATCCCAACCTGATCATCTATCCTTACTGGCGGATCATCTACTTCATCTTCTCAGCCATCATCATCGGTGCCGTGTTTGCCTTCCTGCAATACACCACCTTCGGCATGGTTGTGCGCGCCGGTATGGCGGACCGCGAAACCGTCGGCCTTCTGGGCATCAACATCGACAAGCGCTTCACCATCATGTTTGGCCTTGCCGCCGCCGTCGCCGGTCTGGCCGGGGTGATGTACACGCCAATCAATTCGCCAAACTATCACATGGGCATGGACTTCCTGGTGCTGAGCTTTGTTGTGGTGGTTGTTGGCGGCATGGGCTCGCTGCCAGGTGCCGTACTGGCAGGCTTCCTGCTGGGCATTTTGGAAAGTTTCGCCTCCATGCGCGAGGTTCTGGAGATCCTGCCGGGTCTGAACCAGATCATCATCTACCTCGTCGCCATCATCATTCTGCTGACCCGTCCACGGGGCCTGATGGGCCGCAAGGGCGTCATGGAGGACTAACTCATGCTCGGTCTCAACAAAAAAGATCTTCAGCTTATGCTGATCGTTACCGGGCTGACCATGCTGGCGCCCTTCATTCTCAACCCCTTCCCGGAAAGCTCCGGTATGGCGCAATTCAACGCGGGTTACCCCGACCTGATGCAGCGCTTTGTGATCTTCGGCATCTTCGCCATTGGCTTCAACCTGCTGTTCGGCCTCACCGGCTACCTCAGCTTTGGTCACGCCGCCTTCCTGGGCGTGGGCTCTTACGGCGCCATCTGGATGATGAAGCTGGTCTCGCTCAACGTGATCCCGGCCATCTTTATGGGTGTGATCGTGGCGGGTATCTTCTCGGTCGCTGTGGGCTACATCTGTCTGCGCCGCTCAGGCATCTACTTCTCGATCCTGACACTCGCCTTTGCACAGATGTCTTACGCTCTGGCCTACTCGGTTCTCACGCCAATCACCGGCGGTGAAACCGGCCTGCAGATCAAATCCACCGACCGTCCAATCTTCTCCAGCTTGGAAGAAGGCGAAACCGGTCGCGCCAACCTGTTTGGCATGGATATGCGTCAGAGCTTTGAGCTCAACATCGGCGACTGGCTCTTCACCTTCAACGCTGGCTACTACATTGCAGCCATCGTGATGCTGATTGCCTTCTATGTCTCGATCCGCATTTTCCGCAGCCCATTTGGCCTGATGCTGCGTGCGATCAAATCCAACCAGACCCGTATGTCTTACACTGGTCTGAACCCACGTCCGCACACGCTGGCAGCCTTTGTGATCTCCGGCATGTATGCGGGTCTCGCGGGTGGTCTTCTGGTGGCCATGGACACCCAAGTGGGTCCGGAGCGTATGTTCTGGACAGCCTCCGGTGAGGTGGTTCTGATGACCATCCTGGGCGGTGTTGGCACCCTGATCGGTCCGGTACTGGGCGCAGGTGTGATCAAGTACATGGAAAACATCCTGTCCAAGATCAACAAAGACGTTCTGCACGAGTGGTTCGCCTTTATGCCAGACGGTCTCGAAGACTTCATCGTCTTCCTGGTCTACCCGTTCATCGGCAAAGGCTGGCACCTCACCCTCGGCATCCTCTTCATGCTGGTCGTGATCTTCCTGCCAGGTGGCCTGGTCGAAGGTGGTCAGCGCATTGGCAAGTGGATCAAAAACCGTGGCAAAGCCAAAGACACTGGCGGCTCCACTGAACCTGCAGAATAAGGAGACAAGAGATATGGGAATTCTCGAAGTCAAAGACGTAGGCAAGCGGTTCGGCGGTCTTCAGGCCCTCGGTGACGTGAACCTCTCCGTCAAGGAAAACACCGTACACGCAATCATCGGCCCCAACGGGGCCGGGAAATCCACCCTACTGAACTGCCTCGTGGGCAAGCTCATCCCGGACACCGGTTCTGTCATGTTTGACGGCCAGTCGGTGCTGGGCCGCACCCCACACGAGATCAACCAGATGGGCATTTCCCGCGTGTTCCAGACCCCGGAAATCTTTGGGGACCTGACCGTGTTGGAAAACATGATGATCCCCTGCTTTGCCAAGCGGGACGGGGCCTTCCGGATGCGCGCCATCGAAGACATGATGCGTGAAAAGGACATCGTGGAAAAAGCCGAGTCGATGCTCGTCGACATGAATATGGCCGACAAGCATCACATGCACGCGGCCTCCATGTCCCGCGGTGACAAACGTCGTCTGGAAATCGGCATGTGTCTGGCGCAGGAGCCCCGCCTTCTGCTGCTGGACGAACCCACTGCCGGTATGGCGCGGGCCGACACCAACAACACCATCGATCTTCTCAAGCAAATCAGCGACGAGCGCGACATCACCATCGCCATCATCGAACACGACATGCATGTGGTGTTCTCTCTGGCACAGCGCATCACCGTGCTGGCACAGGGCACACCGCTGGTCGAAGACGATCCTGAAAACATCAAAGGTCACCCGAAAGTGCGCGAAGCGTACCTCGGCGAAACCGCATAAGGCACATCATCGCGCCCCGGACCTGATCCGAGGCCTCGCGACACCAACAAGAGGTCCCGGGTCAAGCCCGGGACGGGGAGACCAAAACAATGAACGTCAAACCCGACTTTTCCAAAGGCCACAATCTGGCCGAAACCGCCCCCGCCTACCTCTCCGTTTGGAACATGGAGAGTTATTATGGCGAGAGCTACATCGTTCAAAATATCAGCTTCAACGTGCACGAAGGCGAAATCCTTGCGCTCTTGGGCCGCAACGGGGCAGGCAAAACCTCGACCCTGCGTTCCATTGCGCGCATGGACGACCCACAGGTGACCCACGGCGAAATTTGGCTCGATCACAAACCGCTGCACCTGATGAAAAGCTATGAGGCCGCACAGGCAGGCATCGGTCTGGTGCCGGAAGATCGCTCGATCATTCCTGGCCTGACGGTGGAAGAAAACATCCAACTGGCCCAGATCGCTCCGCCCATCGGCTGGTCGATTGAACGCCTCTACGAACTCTTCCCGCGCCTTGGCGAACGCCGCAAGCAAGAAGGTGTCACGCTCTCCGGTGGTGAACAGCAAATGCTGGCCATCGCCCGCGCCCTCAGCCGCGACATCAAAGTGCTGCTGCTGGACGAACCTTATGAAGGCCTCGCACCGGTGATTGTGGACGAGATCGAAAAGACTCTGCGCATCATCAAAGAGCAAGGCATCACCACCGTGATCGTGGAACAGAACGCTGTGCGCGCGCTGGAACTCGCGGATCGCGCTGTGATCCTCGACACCGGCTCGGTGGTCTTTGATGGCTCCGCCAACGAAGTTCTCGAAAACGAAGAGCTGCGCGCCGAATATCTGGCGATCTGACGCCGACAATTTGGGGTTGCGCCAAAAGTCGAGTTGACCTCGCGGCGCAGCCCCCTAACCTCGCCCCCAAAGAATTCCTATTCGAGGTCCAATATGTCTGACACCACATTTCCCCCATCCAAAGAACTGGCAGAAAACGCCATCATCACTGCAGATAAGTACCAAGAGATGTACGCGGCGTCAGTGTCTGATCCTGAGGCGTTTTGGCGGGAGCATGGCC
>NZ_JAKVCW010000027.1 GCF_022448905.1 Shimia sp.
CTCTCCCTTATCAAATCACCCTAATTGGACCCATAGGTGCTGACGTCAGACAGCTACCCCAAGGCCCTCACTATCGCATCGACTCAAAAACCACCTCCAACCTCAACAGCATAATGGGGCTGTCACACCAACTTGAACCAGTCTCAGCGGGGACAGAATTTCTGCCCTTGGTTCGAAACAAAGTTGGCGCCCCTCGGCCAGAGCGGCGCCATAGACCTTCGACCCATTTGTCGTTTGCTAGCCAGCCTACAACTCTCAGCAAAGCGGCGATCCGGCAATAACCGCATCGACCGAACTTCACCACAATCGAGTTTGCAGCCCAAGTGAACGAAACCCGAAAAATCGCATGAAGCTTGGACCAGAAACGGAGCGAACATCCAATGGGCCAAAGCCCCTAACTCCGCCGCCGTTTTGTGTAGTTTCTCCCCACCTTTTGGGACGGCGCACTGAAGGCGAGATTCACCGACGAGCAGATCATACAGATGATAAATGACCAGGTAGCTGGCGAGACAAGGCTGACGCGTGTAGACGCTTCGGGAACGGCCAGGGCAGCTTTTGCGAATACAAGAGCAAGTAAACGGGACGAATCCGGCAGACGCAAAGAGGCTTCGGACGCTGGCAGACGAGAACGCGATACTGGCGGCGCAGATGCGCGACACTGCGCTGTTACGGGATAGGAACACAAATGGGGGGACACCGACGCCGAGCGGAAAGTGGTGGTTCATTTGATAGAGGTGCATCAGGTGAACCAGCGTCAGGCGTGCGCTGCTCTGGTGGTGGATCGGCCAAGGTGCGGTATCAATCGCGCCGGCCCGATGACACGGAGCTGCGCGACGCCTAGGAGATCTTCGCGGAAGACCGTCGCCTGTTCGACTATCGGCGGCTGCATATGATGGTGGAACGGCAGGGCTGGCAAACGAACCCCAAAAAGCTCAGACGGCTCTACCGCGAAGCTGCGCCTGCATCCGGGAATGGCGGCAACCTACCGGGAGCGTCTTCAAACCTAAGTGCGGGAATTGGATCAAGCCGACCATTGCGACACCTCGGGGGAGGCTCTACGCGGGCTGATTGATCGCATTGCGCTCCACCCGGCGGCTGAGACAGGGAAGCTGACTTTGGAACTTGAGAGCGCTCTTGCCGGTCAGTTGGCGTTGGCAAATGCCGAGCCCCCTGCGCCCGTTTTGCGGCCCCCCAACCTCTCCGAGGTGTACGGCACCAAGGTCACCAACCTGACCAAAGCACTGAACGGCCCGGCGACCAAATCAGAAGCCACCACGATCATCCGCTCCCTGCTGGAGAGCATTCGTCTTGCGCCTAATGCTGATGGGAGTTTGGCCCTCGAACTGATTGGAGAATTGGCGGGCTTTCTAACTTTGGGTGCAGGTCAAAACGAACAAATCCGCCTTGCGGCGGCTTGTTGTTCGTCTGTGCTGGTTGCGGGAGCATGATACCACCGACAGTTGCCCTTGATCATCAACCAGTTTGGGCAATTCTTGACCTTCAGCAGTTTTGGCGGATAGCGAACTTTTTCTGCGAGTTGTCCCAATGGAGGCCTGTCGTTCGGAGTGATCCTTCACGAGGGCTACCAAATGCATTGGAAATTGAACGCAAGGGACACGCTTGCGAAAAAAACACCAGAAGGTTGGCAGGAAATTGCGATGGTCACTCCATCAGCATACGAGGTACCAAAAGCCTGCCGTCCTAAAAAGCCGGCAGTGCGAAATTGGTAGAAACACATCGGTAAAACAAAGTAGAATTAGCAAAATAGCGACAACTCCCGTTTTCGCCTTAGGCGGCCTCCCATCGTAGATTCGATCTAGAGACCCAGTCCAAGCGTCTCTTCCCGCAGCCAATGAACCAAGCCCATTGGGTCGCCAGCCCATCCTTCAATATCTGCGGGCTGGATTGGATCGCCAACATAAGGTCGCTGCGATTTATTGAGTGCATGTTTAACTTCATAGAGCAACAAACCCTGCCGCAGCGTTTGTGACGTCCTGCTCGCAATCTGATAGGCGCGACTGTTCTGCCCAGGGAACTTGATAGGCACCACTGTGGCGCACGACCTTTGTATCATCTTGGCCGTAAATGCACTCCAAGGTCGCTCTATCGCGGGGCCAAACCAACGGTCGGAAGACGCGACCACGCCGGCCGGGAAAAGTGCCACCAATCCTCCATGTTTCAGGTGTTCCATTGCGCGCTTCCGCATCAACAGACTTTTGTGCAGGGCCTCGGATTCATGGGCAAAGGGGACTGGGATCATGAATTCGTCAATCTCACCGACGCCAGTGAGCAGTGATCGAGTGAGAATTTTGTAATCCGGACGGACCCGGCCAATGAGTTCCGCCATAACCATTCCATCCACGAGACCGTGCGGGTGATTTGCTGTGATGACAACCGGGCCGGTTTTGGGAATCCGTTCAATTTCTTCCCGCGGGGTTTCAATATCGATACCCATCACATCCAGAGCCTTCGCCCAAAATGCCTGTCCGTGTGGCACTCCCATAGCTTCAAAACGTCGAATCTTGCGCAACAGACTCATTTTGGCTGTTGCGAGTTCGATGGCTTGAATGGCGCGTTGTTGGGCGGGGTTGGTAAAGGTGCTGGCGTAGGAGAGCCGTCGGCCGTCGTATGGCTGGTCCGCAAGAGATGACCCATCCCCTTGTCCGTTCGTTTCCAAAACGCTCTCTTGACGTGAGCCTGGCACTGGTTTGTGTATTTTTGCCATCCGTAAGCCGCTCCGCAGGGTTGGTCAGCTCAACCGCGGTGGACGAGAACAGAGCATGTCGCTCTTCGAGAGACCCGCGCAGCTGTCGATCCGAGGAAGTAGTCTTTTGCAGAGGGGTGGTGCGCGCCAACAATGATCAACTCGGCACTAATATCCTGTGCGAATTCGGTGATGCGCACTCCGGGTTTGCCAGTTGTGACATTACAGTCTATGTCGCCGTCGTCACCGGCAAGTGCCTTTAGTTTACCCATGATTTTGTCAGTCAGGTGGTTTTCGGATTTCACCGTAACAAACTCCGCGGTGAACCCGGGGATTTGCTCGAGTACTGTCAGCAGAGTGATTTTTCCACCAGACGCCAGAACCTTGCGCGCGGAAACGATTTTGTCTTTGACCAGTTCTTCATGATCAAGCGCGACGGGGATCAAAATGGATTTATACATGCGAATTCTCCTTAGACTTTTGAAGTGACATCGAGGGGAAGAATGGAAAGGGCCAACGCGACGAGGACGGCCAGAAACAGCGTTTCAACCACAAGCAAACCTGCAGCTGCGCGTCCCACTTTCAAGACTTCGGCAGGCTTTGTTTTGAGCCCCACCGCTGCGATCGCGCTGAGCAATAACCACTGTGAGCCATTGGCAACAAAAATCAGCAAAGCGTCGGGCAGGGTCATAACCGAGTTAAGAGTGGCGAGACCGAGAAACCCCAGAACAAACAACGGTATGATAGGGGGACGCTCAGTGTCGGATACCCGATCAGTTTTTCCCCGCAACAAAAGAGAGGCTACAACAATGACAGGCGCCAGCATCGCAACGCGCAGCAACTTGACCAAGGTTGCGGTTTCTCCGGCTTCTGGTGAAATCGAAAATCCGGCACCAACCACTTGGGCCACGTCGTGAATTGTTGCACCCAAGTAGATGCCCGCCATTTGATCACTGAAACCCAGGTATTGGCTCAGGATCGGGTAGGTGATCATGGCGACCGTCGACAACAGGGTGACGCCAACAACGGTAAAGACCAGGCGGTCTTCAGATTTTGCGTCCTTTGGCAGAATCGCTGCGATTGCAATTGCCGCCGAGGCGCCGCAAATCGCGACGGCGCCTGCCGAAAGAAACGCAAAGCGAAATTTGAAGCCGAATAACCGGGACACAAGCAAACCGAACACGATGGTCAAAGGCACCATTGAAACGACCAGTCCGACGACCGGCCAGCCCAAAATCCAGATCATGTCAAAGCTGATGCGGAGCCCAAGTAGCGCCACCCCGAGGCGCAGCACGTTGCGGGCACCAAAGGAAATCCCGCCGCTGCATTCCGGGTGGTCTGCGAGAAAGTTCAAGCTGATGCCAAAGAGCAAGGCAAGTAACATGGCAGGGGCGCCATAGTGTTCAGAAATGAACTGGCTGGCCATCGCAATGAGCAAGGCAATCATTAGCCCCGGTACGAGGCGTTGAAGCCCTGAAATTCGCCGCGATATGTCCATTTTTTCGCTCAAACCCCGGACTGTAATGTCTGTTGCGGCAGCTCACCTGCCAGGTGTAGCGCCTGATTGAAAAGATGGACGGGAACACTGAGGCCGTTGCTCTTTGCCAGTTCGATAGACTTTCGACGACGATCACCGGGCAAGCGAGCCCCCTCCAAAGAAGCGATGTAGCCAAGCAAGTCGGAAATGCGCTCGCCGAATTCCGTGCCGCCGCCGGGGTGGATCGCAATCAAGGTTTGCCCGACATTGGGCAGGTCGCCGTCAGCGGTAAAAAAGGAACCGGCGTCACGGCTAAAGGCACTGCCCGAAAGCGCAGCAGCAAGAATTTCGACCATTAAGGCCAGCGCAGTGCCCTTTGCTTCACCGATCGGCAACATGCTGCCCTCCAGTGCCGATGCCGCATCCGTGGTTGACCGTCCTGCACGGTCCAATGCCCAGCCTTCTGGGATGGATTTGCCGGCTTTGTGAGCGGCCATAACCTTGCCGCGCGCAACGATAGACAGCGACAGATCAATCACCAGAGGAGGAGCTTTCGCCACGGGGGTTGCAAAAGCAATTGGGTTGGTGCCAAAGACTGCGTCTTTCGCCCCCCATGGCGCGATGGCTTTAGGGGCATTTGCAACCATCACACCGATCAGTCCAGCCTCAGCGATCCGCTCGACCTGAATGGACATGGCGCCGCAATGGTGAGAGTTCCCGACTGTCGTAACCGCAACACCCATTTCCCGCGCCAACGGAATACCCGCCTGCAAAGCGACGTCCAACGCGGGATAAGCAAATCCGTGTCCAGCCTTCACGTGCAGAGCCGCTGGCGCCCGGCGCTCCAGAATTGGTTTGGCATCCACATTGATCTTGCCGCTGCGGATCTGTGCCACATAATCAGCGACCCGACTAAACCCATGGCCAATCTGTCCTTCGCTTTCAGCTGCAACAAGCGCGCGCGATACGCAAGACGCGACCGACGCAGAGGCGCCGGCCCTTTCAAACACTGCCGTCAGCAGTGCCGTGGCTTCCGACACCGTAATCCGAACTACGTCAGTCATAGGTATTCCAACTCAAAACAAGGGCGGCCCATGCAGAACGCAATGGGCCGCCACGAGAGATTTTTAAGCGCTGCGATAGAGTTTGGTCATCGAGAACTCACGATGTCCCAGAGCTTCTGCAGCAGTATTGCGGCCGTTGGCCGTGCGGCGGATCATGTCGATAAGCTCGTCGCCGGCCTCGTCTATTGTTTGCTCGCGACGCAGGATACCGGAAACATCCACATCCACATGCTCGCCCATTGTGCGCACAGTGCGCGGGTTTGCAGTGATCTTGATCACAGGCACAATCGGGTTACCGACCACGTTGCCTTGTCCCGTTGGGAACGTGTGAACAACGGCGCCACCGGCAGCCATCAACGTCACACATTCCGCCGCCGCAGATGAACTGTCCATGAAGTATAGGCCATCTCCGGAACTTGGCTGTTCCGCAGGTTCCAGAATGTCGATGTATTGGGACGTACGGCCGATTTTTTCAAGGTTGCCAAGAGCCTTCTCTTCGATGGTGGTCAAACCACCCAAGATATTGCCTTTGGTCGGCTGGCTGTCACTCAGATCGTCGGTCTGGTGCGCAAAGATGACGTCATCCTGATAGGCCTTCCACATCTTATACCACCGCTCGCCAACTTCCTCGTTGACGGCGCGCTTCTGACAGATGTGTTCTGCACCGGTGATCTCGGACGTCTCACCAAAGAATCCGGTGATCCCTTCGGGGAGAAGCTTGTCGTACATGTTGCCAACGGTTGGACATGATCCGAGACCCGTTGTTGTGTCGCTTTCCCCGCATTTTGTAGACACCCAAAGTTCCGAGATTGAACACTCTTCCCGCTGGATTTCTGTTGCCTTGTGCACAAAGTCCTTCGCGGCCCAAGAGGCTGCGCGAATGGTTTCAAAGTCGCCCTTCTGCTCGATGGAAAATTCGGCAACTTCCTTGCCGGTGGTCCGGATACCGTCCGCGATCCGTTTGGTCCATTCTGGCTCAATCCCGATCACGACAACCGAATGCACATTCGGGTTGGCACCGGTTCCAATAATCGTGCGGAAATGTGTGTCCAGGTCCTCACCAAATTGCAGGCGACCATAGGCATGAGGAATGGCCATGGTGCCTTTGACATTGTTTGCAACCGCTTCACAGGCTGCGTTTGAAATGTCGTCGACCGGGAGGATGATCACGTGGTTGCGCACGCCTACGCGCCCGTTCTCACGCCGGAAACCCTGGAAGGTGATGTTAGAATATTTCGATGCCATGGTGTCAGGCTCCTTACCAGCGTTTGGTTTTGCAATTGTGGGTGTGGACGTGTGCACCCCGGGGGATGTCAGCGATAATTTTTCCGATATCTTCGCCGTATTTGATTGCGGTGCCGCCATCTTTAAGATCGACCAGCGCGATCTTGTGCCCAATAGGGACATCATCTCCCGCAGTGAGGCGGAACGTCGAATTATCATGTGTGATACAGCAGAGCATGTCAGTGCCTGCGGTCAGCCCTTCGACCACCACTACGCCGACATTGTCAGCCTCCTCATGCACCAGCAGGTGCGGTATTTCATTGGGTGCTGGATTTGACATTTAGTTCTCCAATTTCGTCATGGTTTAAGAATGATTTTGGGGGCGTGTGTTTTACCTGCGCGAAGGTCGGCAAAAGCCGCGGCTCCATCTGCAAGCGCGCGGGTTTCAAACCAGTCGAGCGCGCCGAGGCGACCCTCGAACATCGCCGCACAGGTGTCGCGAAAGTCCTGAGCCGTGTAGGTATAGGTGCCGATAAGGGTGATTTCCTGAAGCGTGATCCGCCGGATATCCAGCCCCCCATCAGAGCTGCCAAGACCGATGTGAAGGATAACGCCACCAGGGCTGACGAGCGCACAAGCCGCAGCTCTTGTGGATGCAAACCCTACGGCGTCAATCACCAAGGGCGCATTTTGTTCCGGCTCCTGAACAACATCGATGTCACAAACATCGCGCAAGTAAGCGGCACGCGCGCCATTTGGTTCAGAGAGCGTGACGCTCTCAATCCCCATTGCCTTGAGAGCAAGCACCGCGGCGACACCGATGGCACCGCCTCCAAGAACATGAGCGCGCCGTTGGTCTGCCGGATGCAAGGCGGCAAGACCCAACCGGACTGCGTGCCAACTCACGGCGATCGGCTCGGCCAGAGCAGCCTGCGCCAACGTGATATGCTCAGGAACCTCGACCAAATTGCGCTCTGGAATGGCAACCTGTTCGGCAAAGGCGCCTTCGCGTGGCGGCATGGAAATAATCTGTCTGGAAGAACAAAGGTTTTCACGGCCAGACCGGCTTGCGACACTGGTCGGATCGGTCACAAGGGGGTTGATCGTCACCCGCCGCCCGTCCGATGTCACACCTGCACCTTCATGCCCGAGGATCAACGGTGCTGGGCGTCGCTCGTCATGCCCCAGGAAGGCGTGCATGTCCGAGCCACAAATACCGACGCTGTCAATGTGTACCAGTGTTTCGCCTTGAGCCGCCACCGGATCAGCAACAACCTGATGTTCGACTGCCTCCACGCCGGTATAAACAAGAGCTTTCATTTCGCCGAGAACCCCCCGTCGACCATTAGAACCTGTCCGGTCACGTAGGCGCAGGCATCAGAACAAAAGAACATCAAAGGCCCGTCAATGTCCTCTGGCTCGCCGTTTCGTCCCACGCAGGTTTGGGCCGCATTGCGCGCTGCACGGTCAGGATCATCAAAAACCGCAGCCGTCAGTTCGGTCCGAAAGAAGCCGGGGCCAATGGCATTCACGCAAATGCCGCTGGAGGACCAAGCTTCTGCCATTGCCCTTGTGAGCTGCGCCACGCCCCCTTTGGAAGCCCCGTAACTCAGGCCGGCAGGAAAGGCTCGGCTTGACTGTAAAGACGCGAAATTGACAATACGCCCCCAGCCTTTGGTCTTCATATTGGTCACGAGGTGCTGAGACAGAAAAAAGGGTACTGCCAGATTGAGCTCAATGGTGATGTCCCAGCCCTCAAGCGTCACATCATCTGCAACCTCCCGGGTGTTGATCCCGGCCGCATGCACCAAGATATCCGGAGGCCCAAACGGCTCAGATGCCGCTTGCGCCAATGCGCTTAGGCCATCACGTTCCGAAAGATCCCAGGGCAAAGCGTGAATCTGTTTCAGTTCTGCCAGCGCATCTGAACGTCGGGCCACCCCCACAACTTGGGCGCCAGCCTGCGACAAGACTTCTGCCGAGCGGCGACCGAGACCAGAGCTGGCCCCGGTAACGAGCGCGACATGTCCACTGAGATCAGGATGATAAGTCATAGTTTGGATCAATCTTCCGCAGTCAAATCAAAGGCTTCATCCGGAAAGAATTTGGCCAGGCGGATATCTGCGGTCCGTGCATGGGCTTCCATGCCCTCAAGGCGAGAGATCCGGGCGGTTGCCTCTGCTATCGGTTTCATTGCGTCGGCAGTGGACCGCTGCCAGGTCACGATCTTCATGTATTTATGGACACTGAGACCGCCGGTGTAGGTGGCGGCACGGCTTGTGGGAAGCACGTGATTGGTACCGGATGCTTTGTCACCGAAAGCCACTGTTGTCTCCTCACCAAGGAAGAGCGACCCGTAACATGTCAATTGATCCAGCCACCAACCAAGGTCGCCGGCCATTACCGTCAAATGTTCCGGCGCGTAGTCATCAGAGGTTGCCGCCATTTCGTTGCGATCAGCGCAAAGGATGACTTCTGCGTAATCACGCCAGGCAGCTGTCGCGTTTTCGCGGTTCACCTCCGGCAGGTCCTCGATCAGCACCGGAACCAAACGCATAACCTCTTCGGCCAGGCCACGATTGTCGGTCACCAGCCAAACCGGGGAGTTATAGCCATGTTCCGCTTGCCCCACGAGGTCGGTTGCAACCACCATTGGATCCGCGGACGCATCCGCAAGGATCAGGCTATCAGTCGGACCAGCGATCATATCGATGCCCACGCGTCCGAAGAGAATGCGCTTGGCTTCTGCCACAAACTGATTGCCCGGACCCACAAGAATGTTGGCTTTGGGTAGGCCAAAAAGCCCAAAGGTCATTGCCGCGACACCCTGCACGCCTCCCATGGCCATGATTTTGTCTGCGCCGGAAATATGCGCGGCATAGACGATGGCCGGGGCAACACCAATGCCCGGACGGGGTGGCGAGCACGCCACGATGTGTTTGCAACCCGCAACTTTCGCCGTGGTGACGGTCATGATGGCGCTGGCAATGTGGCTGTAGCGCCCGCCCGGCACGTAGCACCCGGCAGCCTCTACAGGAATCATCCTTTGGCCGGCGGTCATCCCAGGCACAACTTCTACCGCGATGTCTGTCATCGACGCTTTTTGAGCTTCGGCAAATTTTTTGACGTTTCGGTGGCTGAACTCGATGTCACGTTTCAGCTTTTCCGGAACGGCGGCGATGGCCGCCTCAATTTCGGCATCGCTGAGCAGGACATTGCCTTCATACTTGTCAAACTTGGCGGCGTATTCGAGCGCCTTTGCGTCGCCACCTTCTTCGATGTCGCTCAAAATTCCCTGAACGATATCATGGACATCGGACGCGCCGCTGCGCGCAGTCAGAGTGGCTTTCTTTAGATATTCACGAGTCATTTAACGTGTCCTTTTTTAACCGCGTCTCTTGGCGGCTTATCGATAGAGATCAGGCAGAAGTGAGGTGGAGAACGCCGGAATGTAGGCGATCATCAACGTCACGATCAGCATGAAGAAAACAAAGGGGATGGCGCGGTAGGCAATCTTGAGAATGGATTCCCCGGTGATGCCTGACACCACAAACAGGTTGAGCCCCAGAGGAGGTGTGATGAAGCCAACACCCAGTGCGGTGATCATCATGATGCAGAACTGGATCTGGTTCATTTCGATTTCTTGCGCCAACGGATAAAGGATCGGTGCAAGGATCACGATGTTGGGCGTTGTCTCCATGACGCAGCCAGCGGCGACAAGGATCAGAACCATGATCGCGATCAGCATGTACTCATTTGTTGTCATGGAGGTGAGCGCACCGACAAAGCCCTGCGGCACCCCAATGATCGCTAGCGCCTCTGCGAGCGGGATCGAAAAGGCGATGATCGGCAGGATTACCCCGTTCACCTTTGCCGAACTGACCAGCATCGCCGGAAAGTCGCTGAGCTTAAGCGTACCCAGAAGGAACCCCATGGCAATGGTTACCACCACTGCCACTGCGCCCGCCTCGGTGGGCGTCAAGCGGCCGGAGAAAATGCCGTAGAATATGATGCCCGGCACCAAGAAAGCGTACCAACCGGATTTCACAGTCTTCCAAAGATTGCTGCGCCACTCGGCCGCGGTCATCATGCCGCCGCCTTCCCAGAGGTTGAGGCGGTTCATCACAATGTTGGTCACAAGGATTGCTGTCAGGATCAAAAGGCCCGGGATCAGCGCGGCAAGGAACAGCGTTGACACCGCTATGCCCAGAACGAGGCCAATGATGATATAGGCAATGGACGGCGGGATAAGGATACCTGTACAGGCACCTGCTGCCACCAAAGCGCAGGCGTAAGGGCGCGGGTATCCGCTCTCCACCAACCTGTCGATGGTCATCCGACCAACGGCTGCTGCGCCGGCGGCGTCAGATCCAGAGATCGCAGCGAACATGCCGCACACCAAAACGGTGGCAGAGCCAAACCCGCCTTTTGCCCAACACGTGAGGGCCTCGGCCACGTCGAGGAACTTTCTGCTCAATCCGGTCCTGACGAGAACGTCACCCGTTAGAATGAAGAGCGGTACGGCCGTCAATGCAAAGGCATCAATGCCGGAGAAAAGCTTTTCGCCAAGCAGGCTTAGGGGCAGGGCCCCAGACATCAACAACATCGTGATCGTCGCTGCTCCAATGGCTGCCCAGACGGGCACAGCAAGCGCGACGAGCGCGATAAACAGAAGTACGGAAGCGTAAAAGTCCCATCCCAATTCGAGGGCTTGGGCACCCATTTGTTGCCACATCATGGTGTGAGCCCTCGCTTAATCAAACAGCTTGTCGCCTTCGTAGACGGGACGGCCCACTCGAAGGTCGGCAAGATCACGGAGAAAGGATTGCACCAGCCGGAAAATGACCAACGCAAAGCCAAACGGCACCGCAAAAAGGAAAAAGACCTGACTTATTCGCAATCCGTGTGTGACGGACCCGAATTTCCAGGAAACATGGACCGTTTCCCACGACCAATAGATCGCAAACAGTGCCACAACGAACATCACAAGATCGCCAAAGATATACAGCAGTGATTTCACCTGCCGCGGCACGTAGTGCATCAGAACATCAATGCGAATGTGGCCCCGTTCTTTAACGGCAGCGGCCGCGCCAATCCATGCGAGATAAATGAACGCATACCGGACAATTTCTTCACCCCAGATGGATGAATAGGCGAATACTTCCCGACGGACCACTTCGATGAACATCGTGCCTACAAGCATGACGTAGAAAACGAGTAGCAGCCACCGCTCCGCGTTTTTATCAATCGCTCGAAAGAGCTTAGACATGGTTTCCTGCCCCCAGTCGCATTCGGCGACTGACTTTGCTGAGTTATGAAATCAAGAGATATTTGGCCGGCGCTTTCACGCCGGCCAAATAGACGTCACGCGTCGTGCACGTAGTACTTGGCACGCGTGTTTGCGGCCTCTTCGAGCTTCGCAAAGGTATCCATCGACCCGGCCAGCTCCGTTTTGAAGCTGTCCCACTCGCTGCGCTGGTATCCACCAACGTCCTTCCACTCGGCCAGCTGGTCTTCGGAAAGGGAGTGGAATTCCACACCGTTCTTGACCAGTTGCGACATCGCATAGGACCGTGCGGATGGCACTTTGGAGAGGTTCTGTTGCTGGGTCACTTCGCCAGCAAACTCGATGCCTTCTTTGACATCTGTCGGCAGGCTGTTGAACCATTCCAGGTTGACCGAATAGACTTGGCTGTCTGGAACCGCTTGCGTGAAGGTCACGTGGCTGAGAATCTCGCCAAAGCCAAACACGTGCAGGGCGCCCACGGACGGGTCGAGCGCGTCTGCAACACCCTGCCGGATCGCTGAAGGAGTTTCCCCCCAAGCCACGGGCGTCGGGTTCGCGCCAACCATGCCATAATACTGCTGCAGCATTTTGGAGCCTGGAACACGGAACTTAACACCGGACATGTCGCCTGGGGTGATGATGGCGTTTCCACCCTTGCGGACTGCGACCACGCGCGGGTCAATCACGATGTACATCAACGCTTTGAAACCGGAGGCTGCGATCTTTGGATCAACTTCCGACTTCCACGTGTCCGAGGAGGTCAGGTTTGTGAACCGCTGGTTAGAGCCGCAGAAGTAGGGCAGGTTGATCAGATCGACAACGCTGGCGAATGGCGCGAAGTTTGCCAAAGAGTGTTGTGCACATTGGATCGTGCCGCCCTGAACCGCTTGTGCCAAGGCGCCGCCGGCACCCAGTTGACCACCCGGAGCCAGTTTTACGTAGACCTTTCCATTCGTCATGTTCTGGATGTTCTCTTTCAGGTCCAGCTGCATGATCGGATAGCTGCGCGATGCGCCCAGTACATAGGCTGTCGCGAGAGTCATTTTGAAGTCCGCAGCGGCCTCTCTGTCGCGCTCTTCAGCCGCTGTTTGAGCAGAGGCCTCGCTCGACCACAGCACGCCGGAAGCGCCCGCAACCATCGCCGCCGTAAATGCGCCGGATCCCGTAAGTTTCAGGAAATTTCGACGCTCCGCCGACTTTAGTTCCAGTTTTGATTTGTCCATGCGTTTTCCTCCCGTTTGGACGTCGTTTGGCCTACTTTGAGGCCTTTTCGTCTTCTGAAATTCTTTTCGCCTCGCTGCGGAGAATCCCGATGGAGAAGGCAATTGCCGCCCCAAACAAAATCAGCATTTCCCCGACAACATTTACCGGAGGCGCCTTAGACACCACTCCGATCACAACGTTCAAAACGAACGCCATCAGAAGTATTGCTGCAATCAGGTATGGCATGTGACCTCCCTCACTAATCCACGTTCCCGAACCGAGTCGGCCTGAATGTAAGCGCTTACATTTCTTAATGCAAGCGCTTACATTTTGGGTGTGTTATGCTCCGCTGGAATTTCGGACTATTGTCTGGCAATTACATAAGTTAGCTGGACACCGAACTGCCAAGAAAGCCGATGACAAACAGCACAAAAAACAATGGAGTCCCAACTCTTGCGGATGTGGCGCAGCACGCAAACGTGTCCACCGCCACGGTGTCGCGCTGCCTGAACTCTCCGGAACGGGTCGGGGAAAAAACGCGCAAACGCGTTATGAAAGCTGTTCGGGAATTGGGGTATGCGCCAAATTTTGGCGCACAGGCGCTTGCGGCGCGTCAAACAAACACCATTGCCGCCGTGATCCCGACAATGGAAAACGCTGTTTTTGCACGTGGCCTTCAAGCCTTTCAGGAAGAGTTGGGGCGTCACGGAAAAACGCTGCTGGTTGCTTCGTCAGCGTATGATGCGGAGCTGGAGGAACAGCAGGTGCGCGCATTGGTGGCTCGTGGCGCGGACGGCCTTTTGCTCATTGGATATGATCGCGCCCCCGACATCTATGCGTTTCTCGCCAAGCAACAGGTTCCGACGTTGATTGCATGGTCTTTTAAACCTGAGGAGAAGCGTCCAACTGTTGGCTTCGACAATCGTGCGGCCATGACAGAACTTGCCCGGCAAGTGATTGCTCAAGGGCACCAGCACATCGCATGCATATCGGCCCCCACAGCTTCCAATGATCGTGCAAGAGAGCGGGTAGACGGCATTCGAGACGCTATCTCTCAGGCCGGGCAAAACCCAGCCGACCTTGTAGTGGTGGAAACTCCTTACGGAATTGAGACCGGCGAGCGAGCCTTCCGCCAAGTTATGACCGAGGCGCCGCAGACCACGGCTGTGATGTGTGTAAATGATGTGTTGGCAGTTGGAGCACTGCGGGCTGTAAGAGAAATGGGGATGAAAGTGCCAGACGACCTCTCTCTGACAGGTTTCGACGACATCGAAATTGCCACCCTCGCGGAACCCCCTTTAACGACGGTGCATGTGCCACACAGGGAAATGGGGCGCTGTGCCGCTGATATGCTCCTTCAAATCCTTCGAGGAGATCAGAATGGACACACCCTAGAGCTCGCAACGGAAATACGGATACGGCAGTCGCTAGGGCCAGCCCCTGACTGACCCTCAAAAGATGAATTGTGGTCCGCCTATGAAACAGCCTCTCAACTTAAACTCAGAGGGGCCCGAATGTTGCTCGCTACGGTCTTCGGGCAACTTAACGAACTTCCAGCCCCCTTGAATGCTCTGTTTGGCGGGGAACATTGTTGCAAATGCGTTTTCGGTTGAAAATCCGTTCGGGCCGCCACCTGCCTTTCCCATTCTCTGCACTTCGTATTGCAGCGCATCATATTGGAAAGGCCTCCCATGCCCCGCTACATCACTCTTCGTCCTGATCTTTACGAACATCTCCGCCGAGAGGCACTGGTTCACGACCGGACGATTAAGGCTCAGGCATTGCACTGGTTGGCGATCGGCAAAGCGGTTGAGACATCTGGCCTTTACACCCAGGCCGAGCTGTCGTCTTTGCTTGCTCGTTTCGACGCGGAGCCTCGGCCCGAGTAGCCGGCATAATCCTCAATACGCATAACGGCGCGGCCAAAGCCGCGCCCCTTTTTCTTTGCGATCCTAACAGAGGGCGCTTCACGTCCCGGGTTTTGCCTCCGGCTTTTGTTTCATCTTCGCCTTGGGCTTTCTTGCCTCCCGCAGTTTCTCGACCTCTTGGTCGATGCCCTCAGGGCGCAGTGGATGAAGCTGGATTCTTGAAGCGTTTGTCGCCGTAGCAACCGTTTCAAAGAGGACAAAGATTTTGCGGAGCAAATCTTCGTCTTTCGACGCCGCTTCAAGGAACTTGGGGAGCGTGTCCGCAAGTGCCTTTTTGATCTTCGCGCGGGCTTCGGCCCGCGTTTCGCCGATACCGGCAATGATCCCAAGCGCACGCAACTGCGCCGGGGTGAGGTCTGTTGGTAGGTCCATAAGAGTCCCCCTTTTTTGACCAAGTGAGTTTAGGGAGCAAAGCCCCCAGTGACTGGCGAGGCGGCACCATGCCGCGTTCGACGAACACCAAGTAGGATCGTTGCACCTCAGAGAGAAAAAAGTTTGGGAGAGGTTTGACTCCCCTCAGACTTCCGGACCGTCTTTGGGGTTTGACTTCGCCCACTTGTGAACCGACCGCTTGAGCGCGGTGATGCGCCCCACCAACGACTTGCGTGCTTCAACGATCTTCTTGCGCGCCGCCTCTGGCAACGCAGCAGCCGCTTCCACAATCGCATCATCCGCCGCTTTGATCTCGTCAAATTGCGCCTGCACTTCCCCGCGCGCTTCTTTCTGCGCGGCCTTACGGGAGTTCGCGCGTAAGGTAGCAAACGCTTTTCCAAACAGACGCGCGGCAGCAGACTTCCCATCCGGTTGCGCTACCTGTGCAAGCACTTGAGGATCCCCGGCGGCGACAGCGTTGGCGATCTTTATGTTGGTCGCGGCTTCTTTCTCGCGCTTGCCTACGCTGGCTTCACGGCCTGCCAACTGCCGCTCCTTTCTTTCACGCCATTCACGCGGGCTGACATGCTCCACATGCTGTGGAAGTTCGACTGGCATTTCAGCATCTTTGTCTTGCGCTTTCTGTGCTTCACGATGCTTCTGCACCGCCTCGCGTAACGCCTGCTTGCGCCGCTCACCGCGCTTCAATCCCAGTCCTGAGAACCACTCGCCAACACTGTCCTGCGCCTTCTCATAGTCTTTGATCAGCGGATGTTTTGACGGCTGCAACATCTTGCGCCCGTCCTTTATTTGCGAACGCGGCATGACAATGGCGTGGATATGATACGTGGTTTCATCGAGATCCGCGCGAGCGTGGATCACGTCGTCACCGAAGCTGTCTTTGAGCCAGGCCACAGCTATCTGTTCAAAGCGGTCCTCTCGGCTCTCTCCGAACAGATCATCCATGTTGCCTTGATCAAAAGCCGTAAACCAATCCTGATGCGCCGTGATGATCACTTCGCGCAAGGGCCCATGCCGTGTGCCGCGCCAAGGATCCTTGGGTCCCTCTACAACCCGCTTGGCAAGCTCCGCCTTGCGGCGCCGCTTCTTCAGCCCTTCAAGCTCTTTGGCGAAGTTTTCCGCACGCATGCTTTCAATCTCTGCGATGGCGCGCTGCGCCCAGTCTTCGCCGCCGATCAGGCGACGGTTCCGGTTTGAGCGTGTCTCATCCACGTGACCAAGATCACCGCCTTTTCGCGTGCGATGCCGCTCATAGCCGCCCAGATCCGCCGGAAAGAGGCCCTCCATCCGCAGCACCACTGGATGTCTTTTGTCGGCCTTTCTGATCTCGTGGCCCATGATGTCGTCCCCTCCTTGTGAGGACGGGAAGTGGGTCCGCGGTCGCAAACTTGTGCATCAAAGGTTTGAGGCACCATCTTGACCAGAGCGCTGCTTGGCTGCGCAGGGAAAGTTACTCACTAATCAGCCCGCGCAGTTTCCGTTGGAAACCGCTCTGGCTGTCGTTCGTCGGGGCGCTGCCCCGAACCCCGTGCTGCCGCCGGCCACCTGCGCGGCGGGCGGCAAAGGAACGTTCGCCACGCTCCTCTGCACTCCAAGGGCGTCTCCCGACCGGCTCAGGGGGTATTCCGCATACCGCCCCAAGACCCCGTGCTCTTGAGGAAGGTCCTTCGCCGACCCTCCCCAAACCCCTCCCAGCTCTGGCCTCGTTGAGGCTGCAAAGCGGTGGGTGCCACAGGTGCAGGACGCCCGTTCTCAGCTGCGCAGACCCTGTGTCGCGCATCTGAGAACGGGGACCAACCCCTTTCAGAATAAGACGTGATGTTTGTTCCAATTGGAGATCCCAATGACCGATATCCTTTCCCAAGACGTTGTGCTGCCTGCCGTGTGGCAAGACAGCTTGCAAACCGGCGACGTAGTCGCGTTTCGCTTTCCTCATGAGACTGACGGCTCAAACGATCCCAAAGTGCGCCCTGCGCTCGTGCTCGATGTGGAAGAGACCGACGTTGGCCGCTTTGCATCTCTCGCATACGGCACGTCTAATCCGCGATCGCGCAAAGCCGCCTACTGCGTAGATGTGCGCTCAGAGAAGGATCGTGCTTCGGCTGCTCTTCACCGCCCAACCCGCTTCTACGCTGCGCGGAGGGTCCTCGTGTCGCTCGACCATCCAGGCTTCGAACTGAGCTCTGAGATCAGCACACCTGTGCTCGGTCGACTGACCGGCCCGGCGAGTGATCGTATGCACCGCGTGCGTGCACGCATCCACGCAGAACGCGACATCCGACGTGATTTTCTCGGGCGACAGCGGCGCAACGCCGGCGGCCTTCGTCCAGTCACCGTCGAGCGGCGTTCCAAGTCTCACAAAACCACATGGGAGACGATCAATGTCTGAGCCAAATCTCGACTATGATCCAATTCAGGCGGCCGTGTTTCAGGCACTGACGCTGGCATCCAGCTCGCACAACGCGTTGGATCAACTCTCGGAGTATTGGATAGATCGAAGAAACGAGGACGCTGCGCGCCGGCTATCTGCGCAGATCGCACAAGAGAAGATATTTTCCGCGCGAGATCTCGACGCTCTGGAACAAGTTCTACTGCCATTGATGGCGGTTGCGGATCCTGGTCTCCCAGGAGATGTCCATGTCTCATCGCGACACACCTCGGGAAAGCCTCTCGATCAGATATTACGCTCAGGTGCTCAGGATCTGCACGAGATGATCCAGCCTCTGATGCAGTTGCGCGGTGCGCTTTTGACGCTCGGTCGTCTGCGCCGATCTGAGCAAATCGCACAGACCCTGCGCGGCGAAGATATGACCTGATCAGCAGCTTGAAGGCGCCGATGCGCCTGCAACCTTCTTCCATTTCGCCAGCGCTTGCCGACCTTCCAAGTGAGGTCGGCAGGTGCTCGCCCTACCCAGAAAGAGACACAATGATCCCTGCCCCAACACATTTCCCGAACGACAACTCTCACCGCGTTGCGCTGTTCCTACAGCCAACCGCGCGCGACGATTTCGACCGCCTGGAAGAACTCACCGCAAACGGCCTGCAGGCCGCGCGCAAAGCCCTCGAAGACCTCGCATCCCTGACGATACGGTTGGACCGATCGACTGCCGCTGACGTCACCGAACTTCGACAAGCGGTGGAGAAGCGACGCTTGCTAAACGATCGCTTTTTAGACGCCGCACATGCCCTCAGAACGCAGATCGCCGACATGGAACACCCGGAAGATTGTGCCGAGATTTTCGACCGGATTGCACAAGAACTTCAGCAAGCGATTTCGCTTTCTAATCGTGTGCGTGATTTGCTCGCAGCCGAGCGCGACGTGGGCTGGCATCGTGGAATTCGCGACTAAATTGCAAATTTCTTTTCTATAAATATCAGCGGCCTGACGGAGTTTTCGTCAGGTTCACCAGTTTTCTTTTCAAACTCGCTTCTCAAATTTTCAAAGCGTCAGAGGTCCTCAAAACAGCAACCGGGAACCCCGTTTCCCACCAACGAGGACACTACTCATGACGACCAAGACCGACCGCTCCCCCGCTTCTGTTGAAGTTCTTATTGGACTTCTTGCTGAGCGCTACGTCGCGACGCTTTCAGCCGCAAACAACAACCACGCACCACGCCCGCAAAAGGAACAATAAGTATGTCCCTACTTGTCGCAATCTACGCCCGCTATTCGTCTGTGCTTCAGGACGCTTGCTCCATCGAAGACCAGATCCGGCTGTGTCGCGCCTATGCGGAAAGCAAAGGCTGGGAAGTCGCTGCCATCTACATAGACAAAGAGATGTCGGGGCAATCTGCAGCACGCCCAGACTACCAGCGCATGTTGCGTGGCTCCAAAGCTGGCGCGTTTGACATTGTCCTGGCGGAAGCCATTGACCGACTAAGCCGACGCACTGCTGACGTAACAGATCTATGCGACCAACTCGCGTTTCGCGGTCAGTCACTTCATGCCGTCAACACCGGTGAGATTACGCCAATTCACGCGGCGGTCTTTGGCATGATGGCGCAACAGTTTTCCAAAGATCTAGGCGCAAAAACCAAACGTGGTCAGCTCGGCTCGACCCACCGAGGACGCGTCGCAGCTGGCATTGCCTACGGCTATGACGTCTCGCCTACTACGGTCCAAAACCGCGTCATCAACGAAGAGAAGGCTGAAGTCGTTCGTCGCATCTTTAAAGACTTCGCAAACGGGTTGGCGCCTGCCAAAATTGCAGCAGCGTTGAATGCCGAGGGTATCCCCGGCCCTTCCGGTGGCCTTTGGCAGTCATCGACGATCCGAGGGAATGCAAAACGGCAAACCGGCATACTTCGCAACCGCACCTACATCGGTCAAATCAGCTATGGTCAGATGAAGTTTCGGAAGGATCCGAAGACCGGAAAGCGCACTTCCATACCTGGTGATGACCCTCTCGTCGTCGATGCCCCCGATTTGCGGATAGTTCCGCAAGATCTCTGGAATGCGGTCTCCGATCGCCTGAGGTCCATTTCACGCGAGATGGCCACAGACCCTATGACAGGACTGGCCCTCAACCGTTCTCACCGCAAAAAATTCCTTCTGTCCGGGCTTCTCAAATGCGGTTGCTGTGGAGGCAATATGGCAATCCAGGCTAAGGACCGTTACGGCTGCTCAACGCGCAAACGCACCGGTGCCTGCGACAACGCAAACACAATAACCCGACAACAAGTCGAGGGCCGAGTTCTCGCAAGCCTCAAAGCAAAGCTACTGGCACCGGAGAACCTGGAAGCCTTCGTCATCAATGTTAGCGGAGAGCTCAATGCATTGCACAAGTCAGAAGGTGATGACCGGAGAACCTTGGAAAAAGCGATTGCAGCACTGGACGTGAAGATGGCGCGCATTCTGGACCAGATAGAAGACGGCGCCGGTCAAGCGGGTCTGCTTCTGCCGCGTCTGGAGCAACGGAAGACCGAACGTGAGGCCTTGGCCGCCAAGCTCGATGCCCTCGCACACACCGCTAAGGAGCCCTTTGAGATGCCCGACCTGCCAGCGGCCTACGGTGCACTCGTGCGCTCGCTTGAAGACACTCTTCGAGACCCTGCAATCGTTCAGCGCGCCCATGAGGCTCTGGCTGATATGATTGAGACTGTGGTTCTCGCACCTGATCCTGAAGCACAGGGCGGCTACACGATCACGCTTCACGGTGATTGTGCTGGGATCTTAGGGGCTTACGGAGGTTTGGAAAAAGAAAAACTCCCGGGCGCTGTTTTGCGAGCCGGGAGTCAATTTTCAGTGGTTGCGGGAGCAGGATTTGAACCTGCGACCTTCAGGTTATGAGCCTGACGAGC
>NZ_JAKVCW010000028.1 GCF_022448905.1 Shimia sp.
CCTTATCAAATCACCCTAATTGGACCCATAGGTGCTGACGTCAGACAGATAGGCGTTTCTCAGGCTGCTATGGCTGAAGCTATTGGCGTGTCACATCGTGCCTATCATAGCTACGAAAAAGGCAAACGCGGCGTCCCGGTCGAGGCCCTCGTCAAGATGCAATGCCGCTACGATATTGACGTCGCCTGGCTACTTTTGGGCACCAAATCCATTCGGGCTGGGCATGATTTCGAGGCCCTCAAACACATCGAAAGCTCGCTGGATAAGCACCTCACCGACGAGGGCATAAAAGTCAAAAGCGAGAAGCGCGGGGCCATCGTCGCGCGCTGGTATCAATCGCATGTCGAAGGCCGTGAAGTGACGGATGATGATGTGCACACATGGATTGAGCTGGTAAGGGAGTAATCTGGTGAACAAGGCAAGCAAACGCTGGGACATGTTGCGACACTCAGTCTTGGAGCGCACCCGTCGTGAGGTGATTGAACCCTTTGGGCCGCTTTACCTGATCTTACTGGGAACCAGCGTCTTTTACCTGATTGGCTTGGGTCAATTGTCATTGGCACAACAGTCCGCCGAATACTCGGTTTTTGCTGCCATCCTGATTTTTGCTATCGCCGCAGCTGGCTTGGCGCTTCCATTTTTGACAGGTGCGGTGCTGACCCTTCGCGCGGCCGATCGAAAGCTGGAACGTCTCCAACGCGGTTGAACCGATGGCTTTCGGCATCTTCATCCACCGCAGCGACTCGATCTACGACGACATTCCCTCGGAGCGGTATCAGTTTCCCAAGCAATACCTCTCTCGCGCCCAACAGTGCGAAGGGGATTGGATCGTCTACCTGGAGCCAAGCAAGGTCAAAGAGACCAAAGGCTATTTTTCTGTCGCTAAGGTTCAGGAGATCATTCCGGATCCTAGGAAACCGGACATGTTCTTGGCCGTGATTGAGCCGGGAACGTATCTTGATTTCGGCGACCCAGTTTCATTCCGGGACGAGAACTCAATCATCGAAAGAGGATTGCTGAACGAGCAAGGCAAGATATCCGGACGCGCGCAAGCCGCAGTAAGAACCCTTTCAGCTGAAGACTTCGCCCGAATAGTTGAACGTGGTCTTGGACGAGATGAGGACATCCTGCCACGCGTGGGCGACACGATGCAGTTGCCAGGGTTTCAGGACGCGCAAGCACCTTTCCAACACGTGCCTGCACGGGAACGCGTCAACCAACTGACCAATCGCGCGGTTCGCGATCGCAATTTCAGAAAGAACGTCCTGCGCGCCTACGGCGAGCACTGCGCCATCACTGGTTTACGCCTGATCAATGGCGGTGGCCGCGCTGAAGTAGAAGCCGCTCATATCAGACCTGTAGAGCATGACGGCCCCGACATTGTCAGCAACGGACTCGCCCTGTCCGGAACCGCGCATTGGATGTTTGATCGCGGCCTCGTAGGGTTGGCAGACGACTTGACAATTCTGGTTTCCCGACAAAGCAACGATATCGAAGCTGTGACATCGATGATCAACTCGTCCGGCAAGATCTTGGTGCCGGACCGCTTCGCCAACCGGCCAAGGACCGAGTTTGTAACCTGGCACAGAGATAATTGTTTCAAGCATTAACGATACTCACTGCGGACCTTGGTGCAAAACGCAGCTAACGGCCGGAAAGAGCCCATTTCGACCGATGCTGCGCAAACTACGAATGGCCGTGTTTCTGGATTCAACGTTCTGCAGCACCGGTTGGAAAATTCGTCCTGATCTGTAAAGAAGTGATAGATTGAAGTGTAACTCGATAAATGTTTTGAATGGGCATGACCTTCGAACAACTCCGTACTTTTCTTTGGGTTGCACGCCTTGGTGGCTTTCGCAAAGCATCAGACCGATTGCATCTGTCTCAGCCCGCAGTATCAACACGCATTTCGAACCTTGAAGAAGAGCTGGAGGCCAAGCTCTTCGAGCGCGGTCCAGGCCAATTGATCCTTACCAAGAAAGGCCAACAGCTTCTGGGCTACGCCGAGCAGATGTTGTTCGTTGAGGAGGAAATCAAAAATCGAGTTGCTAACCCAGCCGAGACAGAAGGCTTGTTTCGGCTCGGGGCTTCCGAAACCATTGCACAAGCATGGCTACCATCGTTCATCAAGGCCTTCAGCACTCAGTTCCCGAAGGTAAATGTTGACCTGACTGTCGATATTTCAATTAATCTCCGCGAATATCTATTGGAGCGTAGGCTCGATCTGGCCTTCCTGATGGGTCCTGTCTCCGAGTATTCCGTCAACAACGTAGCTCTGCCGCAATTTGATCTACATTGGTACAAATCCAGAGAGCTGGGTGAGATTGATCTCTCGGAAGTCCCGATCATTTCATACTCTAGTCAGACCCGACCATATCGCGAGCTGACATCCGAATTGGCGAGGCTCGTCGGCCCCAAATCCCGAGTGTTCACATCAGCTTCATTGTCGGCGAGCCTTAAGATGATTGCAGCGGGAATCGCCGTCGGTCCTCACCCTCGTGTCCTTGCGGCCCCTTATTTGGAAACTGGCGAAGTCGAGGAATTTGATCCGGGCTTTGTGCCTCCTGCATTGGAATTTACGGCCTCGTATCTTGCAGAGCCGAGGAGCTTTCTTGCTGAAAACAGTGCGGAAATTGCCCGAGACGTTGCGGTTGAGTGGCACAACGCACACCCAAGATAGTTTCAAAAATTCTATCGGTATGAATAAATAATGATAATTTGATTGAATGGTGCCTGTGTGTGAAGGTTTGGTGACAAATTCACAGGGGCCAAAATGTCAAATACCCAGTCGAACGAGATCGAAGTTTCACTCCTTTCGAGCGAAGAGATCAGGACGCGTATAAGAGCAAGTCAGTATGACGCACATACGTCGGGACTGGCCCCTGGAAAGCTCCAGTGCAATCTTGCTATTCTCCCTGAGCAGTACGCACTGGACTTTCTACGGTTCTGCCAACGCAACCCGAAGCCCTGCCCAGTTGTTGGCGTCGGAGACACTGGCAACCCGATGCTGCCAACGCTAGGTCGTGACATCGACATACGAACAGATGTGCCACGCTACAGGGTTTTTCGGAACGGTAGGTTCGTAGAAGAAGTGACGGACATCTCATCGTTGTGGACCGACAAGCTGGTCACTATCGCATTGGGGTGTTCATTTACGTTCGAGAACGCACTTATCCGTGCAAATATTCCGGTCCGCCATATCGAGATGGGCCGGAACGTCCCTATGTTTCGGACCAATATCGCGCTTTCATCCGCAGGACCATTTTTCGGAAATATGGTCGTCACAATGCGGCCTTTGCGCGAAGAACAGATTGAAAAAGCAAAAGTCATCAGTGCGAAATACCCACAAGCGCATGGTGCTCCAATTGGCATGGGCGATCCATCATCCATTGGCATCTCCGATCTCAGTCAGCCCGATTATGGTGATCCGGTTGAGGTCAAACCCGGCGAGGTGCCGGTCTATTGGGCTTGCGGCGTAACTCCGCAAAACGTCCTCAGAGCTGCAAAGCTCCCCCTTTGCATCACTCATGCGCCTGGACACATGCTGATCACTGACGTGCCCGAGGATGCAGAAACAACAATCTATCAAGAACCAACCCAACAAGGAGAGAAAATATGAAACGTACATTAAGCGTGCTTGCCGCGACCACAGCCATTGCCGCACCTGCTATTGCCGAGGATCTTTCTGTCGTCGGAAGCTGGTCGAGCCTGCCTTTGCACAAACAGTATGAGGCACCTTTCTGGTCCGAGACCTTACCCGCAGCCGGCGACTTCAACGTTGAGCTGACGACACACAACCAGATGGGTCTTGGGCTGTCTGAGATTTACCCGCTTCTCGGACAAGGCGTTTACGATGTCGCAATGACGGTTGCCGACTATGCAGTTGGCGATGCGCCTGAGCTTGAAGGCCTTGATGTTCCCTTGCTGGCGCTGACAGCGGACGAAGCTCGCGCAATGGTCGATGCCGCCCGCCCGATGGTGTCTTACATCTATCGTGATCGTTTCAATGCCGAGGTTTTGGCAATCGCGCCGTACCCGCCGCAGGTCGTTTTCTGCAATGCCGAGATCAGCAGCTTTTCCGATTTGGAAGGTTTGAAAGTTCGTGCGTCTGGTCGCATGACCGCTCTTTTCCTCGAAGCTCTTGGTGCCGAAGGCGTCAACGTCTCCTTCTCAGAAGTTCCAGGCGCACTTCAGAATGGCGTTGTTGACTGCGCTGTGACAGGTGCCGGTTCGGGGTATTCTGCGGGTTGGTGGGAAGTCTCGACCCACCTTCTGCCAATTCCTTTGGGCGGCTGGGACCACGTCGTAACCGCCATGAACGCAGACAAATGGGATGGCCTGAGTGAAAGCGATCAAAATCTGATCCGCGAACAGATTTCGGCAGGGTTTGAAGAACCTGCTTGGGCCAGCGCCCAAGATGCTCTGATCAATGACATCGCCTGTCTGACAGGAAACGGCGCTTGTACGGCAGGTGAGGCGCGCGACATGGCTCTCGTCGAGATTTCCGACGCAGATTTTGAAACGGCCCGCGGTATTCTGATCGGCGAAGTCCTTCCTGATTGGGCAGAACGTGCAGGTGATGACTGGGCGACGCGCTGGAACGAGTCCGTTGGTCAAGTTGTCGGTGTGACAATCGAGTAATAACCGCTTTTGACAAGGAGACGTTCAAAATGGAACTGGCGTTGATCAATAGGCTTCGAAAGATCAATCATACCATCGCGATTGTGGTTGGCCTTGTCCTTTTGGGAATGGCGGCCTTTGTGGTCGCAGATATTGTACTTCGCCAGGTCCATGCGTCCTTTGGCGGATCTGAAGAGTTGGCAGGCTATGCGATGGCACTCGTCAGCTCATGGGGTATGGCCTTCGCATTGTTGGAGCTTGGCCATATCCGCATCGACCTTCTGAGATCGCGCATGCAAGGTACATTGCGCGCACTCTTCGATGTGTTTTCAATGATTATCATGTCTTGGGTTGTGGTGACGATTGCCATTAAATGCTGGCCGGTCGTGGAACGCGCAGTCGAAAATGGCAGCAGAGCAAACACGCCCCTTGCAACTCCACTAGCTTGGGTACAAGTCCCTTGGTTCGCGGGTTGGGTCTGGTTTGCTATCATGGCGTGCCTTGTCACGCTCGCAGCAATCAGTCTGTTCGTGCGTGGGCGTGGAAGCGAAACAGAAACCTTTATCGGCGCGTTTGCAGAACTGGATACCTTGAAATGATTACCTATGTTTCAGCCGGGTTGCTGGCACTGCTGGCACTTTCCATTCCCGTCGGCATCGTTCTTTTTCTTTTGGGCTTTGGTGTCGACCAGTTTTTCTCGAACTTCCCACTGAGCCGCGCACTGGGCAATATGGTCTGGTCGTCATCGAGTTCAGCAACGCTGATCGCGATCCCATTCTTTGTCCTATTGGGTGAAATCCTTGTACGTTCTGGCGTTGCCACCCGCACCTATGCTGCGCTGGATCGCTGGGTCAGTTGGCTCCCGGGCGGTCTGGTCCACGCCAACGTCGCAACCGCAACGATGTTCTCTGCCACTTCTGGCTCATCGGTTGCGACCGCAGCAACTGTCGCTACAGTGGCGATGCCACAGGCGGAAAAGCTGGGATATGACCCGAAGCTCTTTTCTGGTGCTATCGCTGCTGGCGGAACGCTTGGGATAATGATCCCGCCGTCGATCAACCTGATCGTCTACGGTTTTCTGACACAATCCTCGATCCCGCAACTGTTCCTGGCCGGTCTTTTGCCGGGGCTGGGACTTGCGCTGGCCTTTCTGATGATTACGGCCATCCTTTGTACGATCCGCCCTGAACTGGGCGGCAACCGCCGGGTGTTCCCATTCCTGCAAATGGCGAGGGCGCTCGTTGACCTAGTGCCAATCCTCGTCCTATTCGCACTCATTGTGGGGTCGATCTATCGCGGATGGGCTACCCCAACTGAGGCCGCAGCCGTCGGTGTTGCAGGTGCGTTGCTTATCGCGCTGGCTTTTGGCGGGGTGAACTGGACAATGATGCGCGAAAGCCTACTCGGCACGATCAAGGTCACGTCAATGATCATGCTGATCATCATCGGTGCCTCGTTTTTGAATTTCACACTTTCCTCTGCTGGACTCGGTCGCGAGCTGACAACTTTCCTCGAAGGTTTAGGCCTCTCGCCTCTCGGTTTCATCATGGTGGTGGTGTTGATCTATATCGTCTTGGGCTTCTTTATCGAGACCCTGTCGTTGATGGTCGTAACAATCCCAATCATCGTCCCGATGGTTCTGGCGCAAGGTTATGATGTGATTTGGTTCGGCATTCTAATGATCGTCTTAATTGAAATGGCGCTGATCACTCCGCCTGTTGGATTGAACCTGTATGTGGTCCAGGGCGCACGGAAGTCGGGGAATTTAAACGAAGTGATGCTTGGGGCGTTGCCCTACTGCTTGACTATGCTCGCGATGGCCTTCGCCTTGATCGCGTTCCCGGAAATCGCTCTCTGGCTGCCAGCCATCCTAGAATAGCGACCTAACCAGACTGAATTAATCTGAATGCTGCGGCCAAACGGCTGCAAACGAAGGAGAACTGTCCGATGTGGCAATTTTGGGTAGACCGTGGTGGCACGTTCACCGACATCGTAGCGAAGTCCCCAACAGGCGACTTAAAAACACATAAACTTCTGTCGGAGAACCCGGAAGTCTACAAGGACGCGGCCGTTCATGGCATCCGTGAGTTGCTCGATCTCAAAGCCGATACGCCCGTGCCGAGCGGATTTATCGAGGCCGTCAAAATGGGCACGACCGTTGCGACCAACGCTCTGCTAGAGCGAAAGGGTGAGCGGACGGTTCTGTTCATCACCAAAGGCATGAAGGACCTTTTGCGGATCGGGTATCAAAACCGTCCCAAGCTCTTTGATCTGAATATCCAATTACCCGAGCTGCTGTATGAGGATGTTGTCGAGGTTGAAGAACGGCTGGACGCGGATGGCAATATCCTTTCCCCGCTCAATTGCACTGCCGCACGCGAGGCTCTGTCACGGGCCTATGGCAAAGGGTATCGGTCCGTAGCCATTGCGCTAATGCACAGTTACCGCTTCCCAGATCATGAAAAACGCCTTGGCGAGATGGCAAGACAGTCTGGCTTTGATCAGATTTCTCTCAGTCACGAGGTCAGCCCACTGATTAAACTCGTGGGCCGTGGCGACACAGCCGTTGTTGATGCCTATCTGTCCCCGATTTTGCGCCGCTATGTCGATCAGGTTGCCGAAGCGCTTGGCGCACATTCCGGCGGATGTGAGCGATTGATGTTCATGCAATCAAATGGTGGCTTGACCGATGCTCGGCTATTCCATGGTCGCGATGCCATCCTGTCTGGACCCGCTGGCGGGGTGGTCGGCATGGTTCGATCTGCAGCTGAGCTGGGCTTTGAAAAGCTGATTGGCTTCGATATGGGCGGCACCTCTACAGACGTGTGCCACTATGCCGGAGAATTCGAACGTTCGTTTGAGACCGAGGTCGCAGGCGTGCGAATGCGGGCACCCATGATGTCCATTCATACTGTCGCGGCAGGTGGCGGCTCGATCCTCTCGTACAGAGACGGCAGGATGCAGGTTGGCCCGGAAAGCGCAGGCTCAAATCCTGGCCCAGCCGCCTACCGTCGCGGTGGTCCGCTGACTGTTACGGATTGTAACGTGCTCTTGGGTAAATTGAATCCAGATCACTTCCCGCATGTTTTTGGGCCAGATGCTGACCAGCCACTCGACAAAGATACAGTATGCCAAAAGTTTGAAGAGCTGGCGGCAGAGATCGGTGATGGAAAGTCGCCAGAAGAGCTTGCCGAAGGCTTCCTGCGAATCGCAGTTGAAAACATGGCCAATGCGATCAAGCAAATCAGCGTTCAGCGTGGCTATGACGTGACGCAATACACAATGAACTGCTTTGGCGGCGCTGGCGGTCAGCACGCCTGTCTTGTGGCCGATGCTTTGGGTATGGAGAGCATCTTTATCCATCCGTTTGCAGGCGTTTTGTCTGCCTTTGGCATGGGGCTGGCGGATGTGCGGGCGATGCGCGAACAGCAGTTTGAGCGACCTCTTACTGATACCGGCGCGAGTGCGGCACTGGATGCCATGGCTCAGGTGGCAGGGGATGAGGTGAAAGGTCAGGGCATCGACCCCACCGACATTGCTATCTCTAAGCGGGCGCAGATCCGGCCTCGCGATGCACAGCAAAGCCTGGAAGTGGCCTTTGGCGCACCTTCTGACATGGAAGCGGATTTCATTGCAGCGCATCAGCAACGGTTTGGATTTGCACCAGATAGCCGCGATCTGATCATTGATGTGCTGATCGTCGAAGCCATCGGTCAAACCGGTGAACAGGTGAGCCTGCCTGATCCGCAAGACACCAAGATGGAAAAGACGACAGTCTCCGTCTGCTTTGAGGGCAGGTGGCAGGACGTTCCCTTGGTGAACCGCGCGAGCCTAACATTGGGTGAATCCCTCGAAGGGCCGGTCATTCTGACCGAGCCGACCGGCACCAACGTTGTTGAACCAGGCTGGCGCGCCACCTGTGCCAAGGGCGGCAACCTGATCCTGGAACGGGCTGTGCCGATTAAACGGGCCGAGGCGATAGGAACCTCAGTTGATCCTGTAATGCTCGAAGTGTTCAACAACCTTTTCATGTCAATTGCTGAGCAAATGGGCGCAACGTTGGCCAATACGGCTTACTCGGTGAACATCAAAGAGCGCTTGGATTTCTCCTGTGCCATTTTCGACCAGAATGGTGATCTGGTTGCTAACGCACCGCATGTGCCTGTGCATCTTGGGTCCATGTCGGAAAGCGTGCGAACCGTATTGCGCGAGAACGAGGGAAAAATCCGACCCGGCGACGTGTTTATGATGAACAACCCCTATAATGGCGGCACTCATCTGCCCGACGTGACAGTGATCACGCCCGTTTTTGATGAAGACGGCGAGAGCATTCTATATACTGTCGCGTCGCGTGGGCACCATGCTGACATCGGTGGAAAGACGCCAGGGTCGGCTCCACCCGACAGCCGCACAAGCGAAGAAGAAGGCGTCGTGATAGACAACTTCCTTCTCGTTGAAAAAGGGCAACTGCGGGATCGTGCGACACGCGAGCTCTTGGCTTCTGGCACTTATCCGTGCCGGAACGTTGATCAGAACATGGCCGATCTCGCAGCGCAGATTGCAGCGAACGCGACCGGTGTTGCCGAGTTACAAAAGATCACAAGACAGTTCGGGATCAACGCGGTTCATGCCTATATGGGCCATGTTCAAGACAATGCTGAAGAAAGCGTGCGGCGTGTTCTAGATGTTCTGAAGGACGGCAAATTTAGCTATCCGATGGACAGCGGCGCAAAGATCGAGGTTGAGATTCGCGTTGATCGGGCGGGCCGGTCTGCAACGATTGATTTCACTGGAACTTCTCCCCAGAGTCCTCTGAATTACAATGCGCCAATGGCGATCTGCCGGGCGGTTGTTCTCTACGTCTTTAGGACGCTTGTGGGCCGCGACATCCCGATGAACGAAGGGTGTCTCAAACCGCTGACGCTGATCGTTCCTGAAGGCTCGATGATCAACCCCAAGGCCCCAGCGGCTGTAATCTCCGGAAACACCGAAGTGAGCCAATCCATTGCTGATACGCTCTATGGCGCACTTGGCGTCATCGCAGGCAGTCAGGGAACCATGAACAACTTTGTTTACGGCAACGATGTCTATCAAAACTATGAAACAATCTGCGGCGGCACTGGTGCCGGAGACAGTTTCCACGGTACGAGCGCGGTACACAGCCACATGACAAACACGCGCATGACGGACCCGGAAGTTCTTGAAACCCGGTTCCCCGTTCGCGTTGACGAATTCTCTATACGTCAAGGCTCCGGCGGGCTCGGAAAATTCGTCGGAGGCAACGGTATAATACGTCGACTGACCTTCAACGAGGCAATGACCGTCACCACCCTAAGCTCTCACCGGATCGTTCCACCGCAGGGCGCGCGCGAGGGTGCGTCTGGCGCGACAGGTGAAAACTCGGTGCAGCGAGTAAACGGTGAAATCGAACTCTTGTATGGCAATGACCAAGCCGAATTGGCCAAAGGAGATACCTTCATCATGAAAACGCCCGGTGGTGGCGGTTACGGGAGCCCCTAGCAATAAGTGGAGGGTTCCTCAAAGATGCCGATGCCATGTTTTACCGCGTGGCATCGCATACAGGCATGCCCGATTGGGCTTCTTCCGTCGGGCGTATTGGTTAAAACTAGTACGCTTCCTTAGACGTCAGAAACGAGCACTTTCTTTGATAGGCAACAGAAAGCAGACATTTGAGCAGCCGCAGCGAAATGCCGATTTGTCCGCTCAGCGGACCTTCGCCGCACGCCACATCAAGGTCTGCAATGCGGACAAAGTGAACTTTCGCAGCGAATGCGCGAATGTCTGCATTGCGGGGCTACATCCATCCAATTCGCAGGTGCAAGGGCGCTTTTGGCCACTTCGGCATATACAGAGCCAATGCCCTTACAGCTCGGGTGAGCTGCGCCTAGCGCCGCATTAAGAACAATCTGACCGCATCTTGGTTGTTCGCCGCGCCAAGTTTGCTTTTGGCGTTTTTGAGATACAGGCGAACAGAAGATTCCTTAAGACCAAGCGAGTCTGCAATGTGTTTTGGACGAAAGCCTTTTGACAGCAGGTCCATGGTCTGCGACTCGCGCGGGCTTAAAGGGAGCGCTTCACCGGTGTGAATGTCCCCTTTTCGCCATGCTTCGAAACGCGCGTTTGCAACAAGACAAAGCGTGCGAAGATCATCGACCAGCGGCATGACTGTTCTTTCGAAATCATATCGCATCAGTGAATTGCCTAAAATGAATCCACCGTGGCGGCCTGACCCTTTCAGGGCAGTTGGAATACCGATCCCTGCATGCCAACCAAATTCGCGAACTTCTTGAATATAGTTACGCGTGTAGTCGTCAACGTAGTGATCGTTCAGATCAAGGTATTCTATGCCCAGTTTTGTGGGCTCGAATGTCGAACAGCAATACGCAACAAATGGTTCACGAAAATCAGGTTCCTTCACCAGAGTTCGCGGCCATTCATTGGGCAGCGTTGATCTGATAAACCAATCAGGCGGAGCGCCATCGTTGCGCGTCACATAGATGACTTTGTCCAATTTGAAACGGGCTAGCGTATAAACAAAGCGGTCCCATGCGCCGTCGGGTGTGCGGGCAGTTTCGATTCCATAGGCGCATTCGAGAAGAGTTCGGTCCATACCGCCAAATCGATATATCGATTTTGATATATTGCCAACCCTGCTGTTGCACAGGGATATTTGAGAAAGTCCAATCGAGTTGAGTAGCCTAGATGAAAACACTGATGAGTGCCCTGCGGATTTCAGCAGCTATCCTTTCTGTCCTATTCTCCCCAATTGCCACTGCAGAGGCGCAAGATACTTCGAATGTGATGATCGTGTTTGATGCTTCTGGATCGATGTGGGGACAAATAGATGGGGAGACAAAGATTGAGATCGCGCGCGACGCTTTCGCTAATGCGCAGTCGGTGTGGGATGAGGCGGGCCAAAATATCGGCCTGATCGCTTACGGGCACCGCCGCAAAGGAGACTGCCAGGATATCGAAATGATGGTCGCTGTCGGAGGCAACAACGGCGCTGCTGTGGCCGATCAGATCCAGTCATTGCGCCCGAAGGGAAAAACGCCGCTGACGGACGCTATTCGCCTGGCGGCAGCGGAACTACGTTACCGTGAAGAGGCGGCAACCGTTTTGCTGTTTTCTGATGGCATTGAAACCTGCAACGCTGATCCCTGTTCTTTGGCGACCGAGCTTGAAGACGATGGCATCGATTTTACGGCTCATGTGATTGGGTTCGGTCTGGGCAGTGACACGGATCGGACCGAACTGCAGTGCATCGCTGACAATACGGGGGGGCGGTTTATCGAAGCACAGGATGCGGCCGGGCTGCAGGAGGCTTTTACAAAAGTCGCAGACGCCCCTGTGGCTGTTGACCAACCTAACGAGAACGGCGAAATCATCCGCTTTCAGATTGTCATTGCTGAAGCCGAAGGCACGGCGCGACCGGTTCAACTGACACTACGCGCCACCAACATCGAGAGCGGTGAAAAACAAGTTTTAGGCACATTGCGCGGCGCGGATCAGATCATTCAGGGTCTAGCGGCAGAGCTCACAGCGGGAGGCTGGAAACTCGAGGCGCTTAGCGAAGGAGGGCATGGCGAAATTTCCGTTACGCTGGCGGCTGAAACGCAAAAGGTAGAGATCCCGTTTACCGCAAATGACACAAGCTTTGTCCTACTTGAGGGCGGCCCGTACCGGCTGGGAGTAGAGCATGCGTTCTTCCTGGGCGTGACCGATCCTTTGCAAGCCAATGCAGACTACACGGTTGCGCTGTTTCCGGCCGGTGCGACGGAATATGACCAGCGCATCGACTGGGAAACTCGCTTTGGTTCCGACACCACCGGTTTTACCGAACATGGTTTGATGGCGCCGGAGACAGCCGGTGACTATGAGATCATCGTGCTGCAAGGCTATGATCTTGGGGCGGCAAATGCGCGGTTCCCGGTCACCTTTTCCGAGGATGCCCCGCTACGTTGGAAAGGTGTGACGCAGGGCGAGCCAGGCCAGGCCGTGCCGATCAAGATCTCGGGCGACACCTATCGCAACAACACCCTTGCCTTGCGGTCTGCCGACGGCACCGAGGTGGTCAGTCAATGGCTGCAAGCCTATGTGGCCGAGGATGGTGCGCCCAAGCTCACGCTGCCTGACAGGCCGGGGGTATATGAGCTGATCTATCGCGCAACGTCACAGGATGGTGAGATCAGCCTGGGTCAAATCACGGTCGGCGATGTGGTACTAGAAGACGACGCCGATGCCGTAGCGCCGCCGACCGAAGCCACAATGACAGGACCGCCCACAGCACAAGAGCCAAAGCCGTCGAGCGCGCCAGAGCCAAAACGTTCAGTGCCAGAAACGGAGTTCCAGTGCACACAACCCGCCTGCCTCTATTTCAGCAACACACTGGCCCTGGGAGACATTCCCATTCATCAGGGATTTGGGGCGGCAAATGAGAAACGAGACAATGAAGGACGGCCTTCGTTTGATGTCGTAAATCTCTCCTCGGGCGATGTGATCACGGTCCACCCCATCGTTATGGCGGGCGAAATGGACTGCATGGTGGTTTCGGAAAACGGACGCAATGAGGGGCTTCAAAACAGCACGCTTTGCATGACCCAAAACAGCAATGGTCAGACCGTCGCGCAATTTGAAACCCTCGAAGCATGGGTGGCAAATGAGAACGAAAAGCTGCTTGAGGCGGAACTGGCAGAAGATCGCAAAGCCCATGCCGAGACGATGGGCGAGGACGCAATATTCACAAGCTCCACACTAAACACCGCTTGGACAATCTATACGAACGACACGTTTGATGTTGTTGGGATCGTGAGTTTTGACCTCGCCGGGGAAGATACTACGTCGGTAAATGCAATATTGACCCTTTATCCATCTGAAGCCACCGGCCTTGAGGTGCAGGTAACTGTACCGTTGGTAGCCAATATTCAGGTATCAGGCAGCACAGAAGTCACGGGCATTACAGCAAAGGACGGCGGCAGTTTGGGCGTGCAGATCCAGCTTTCGCGGCCCCCTGCATGGGATGGACAGGACAATGTCTTTCACGGTTTGACAATGATCGGCAGCACCGGGAAGGTGCTCAGGGTAGGAGTGTTTTGATGCTGAGAGGGATCATACTCGCAATTGCACTGGTCGCAATTTCACCGACCCATGGTGCCGCTCAAGAGGTGGATAGCAACTGGGACGGGCCGGATGTCCCCGAGGTCAGGCGCCTCCAGGACGGCGGGATCGAGTACACCGGACGATGGATCGCGCGCAGGATACTGGTCAAGCGGGCTGATATTCATGACCTTCACAGACGCGGCTTTCCGCGTTTAGTTCTGAACAAGGACGGCCAGCTCTTTGCAGTGATGACCCAAAAATCTATCGGGCATATCGATCGGTTTTGGGGCGGTGACGGCCATGTCCCCGCCTATGAAGGCGAAATTGAACTTTTCAACCCAGATGTCTGGGCAGATGAAGACCGGACATCGAAGCTGCCAGAAGTAACGGACAAGGTCGTCAAGCTTGACGAGATTGCAGAACGTCCGGGCGCGATCGACCTTGATACGGTTGCTGCTGAGGGTGGCCCGATAGAATTGTTCAGCGATGCTGAAATCGGTGCAATCAATCCCGTAGATGGCACGTGGATTGCGCAGATAAGCGACGTAACCGCCACGGGGTGCCCTTCCGGTGTCGAAGCGGCTGCGTTTGGAATGATAGGTGGCACCCCGTCGACAAGTGTTACCTTCACCAAGCCATGGTGGTCTCCGGGCGATTTCAATGCCGAGTTAGCGGCTCAGACCTGGCGACCTGTTGGGGCCAATGGATATTTCTCAACGCCCTACAAAATGGGCACTGAAGCGGCAGGATCAGGCATGGCGGTGATCGTCAACATGGGAATGCAAGCCCGTGCGCCGGATCGCATCGCGGTCTGGGGGCGGGTCAATATGAAACTCAACGCAGTTCTGGCGCAGATGGCAGGTGGGTCACAAGACTGCGTGGCGTTGATCACCGGTCACTATGTGCGACAATGAAAGGCATCACTTTGTTTAGAAAAATTTGCTCCTTAGCTCTGCTGTTGGTTTTCTTCTCACCGACAAGTCCTTGGGCGCTCGACTGTTCCTCAACACGAGACGAACTCGTTGCGGCGCTTCCGGGTACCTGGATTGCCGAAAACAGCGCGGGCACGTTGAGTTTCAACGGAAAAACGATGGCTTTGCCGCCCAGGAACGGTGGCTCGGGCGAGATCTTGCAATCCGAGTCCGGACTGTCGGTTATGGATTGGGGCGTGCCCGGAGTTTTCCCGGCGACATTTGTTGAAAACGCGCGCTTCGTGTTGGCAGCCCCGAATGCAGCGTTGATCTATGATGGCGCAGAGTTCCTGGCAAAAATGCCTGACTTCGTGAGCAGTGACGAGCTCTCCCTTCTCCTGGGGTGCAAAGAAGATGACATCCCGCCACAGCTCCACATCTCAGGCGCTTTCGACGATCCGGAAGGAAAAGTCGACTTCGATGTCTTTCTATTCGTCCTGAACGAAAACACCCTCTATGGGGTCACATCGGGCAAGCTTAGCGCAATGAATGGGCATGCCAAGCGCATCACACGCTGGGTCAGATCACAATGAGGCGAGAAGCGCTCAACAAGGACACCAGATAGCCAGCGAAAGCGGATATTTGTTTAAATTGCGGCATTTGTTTTAAGGGCTCTTTCGAGCTATTCGCTGCATTCTACATGAAGTTCCGGTTTATCCGCATACGCACCCAGCAAAGAAATCGCAGACGTGTGGTGAATTGCTGCAGAACGAATCTAAGATTCCCAATGCAGACCCTCGAACCACGCCAACATTTGCAGTTAGATCAAAGCGAATGTCCGGCGCTGCGGTGGCTATCTCTCGCGTCTAACTCTCTTTCAGTCGCTTCTCGGCGTCTTTCGCTAGTTTCCAGCTGGTCTCTAACCCCGCCTGCAGCGTCGCGTAGTTCTGCTCCTCGCGCAGCAAGTCGGCCAATGTGGTGACGGACGTGAGATGTGATTTCATCAATAGCGCCACGCAATGCGCCAAGCCATTCACCTTGCTTTCGATCCTGCTGGTCGAGCGTTTCTCCAAGGCGTGCAATTCCTTGGCTGAGCTCTCGCAGGCCGTCACCAACCGTTCGACGGATGCGAGCAATTCGCGTTCCAATGTTGTCAGGGTCTGTGTCATCTAGGGTTCCTTGATCTCGATACAGATGACCGGCGTCCCGGCCATGGTGCAGGTCTTCAATTCGGTCCGGTCGGGGTCCAGCGTCACCCATGTCTGCCCAGCCTGTTCGATCCGTGTCAGGCCAAGCCTCGTCATCTCCGAGCTCGTGATCAAGCCCATCCAAAACCAACTCGCGATCAGCACTGTCGCGATCCAGGATGAGACCATCACCACGATCACCCAGGGTGAGATCGTCAACCAGCGCCTGATCGTCTCGCTCCGCCTCTCCAACTCGCTCCTGCTGTCGCTCAGAAAGAACCTGATATCGGTCTCGATTGTATGCAGCGCGCTGGTCGCAATGCTGCTGAAATCGCTCCTGAAGCTCTCCAGTTGAGATGCCATCAAGGCGGCGTGGTCGCTGCGTACTGTCTCCAGGTCCGCGTTCAATTTCTCGGCGAGGCGGTTCGGCTTGCCAGTCGTCATGGAAAATCTCTCCTTTCAAACGCCAGCGCTCGCCGGTGTCGGGGTCTTTGGCGGTGATGTAATTCTTGCTGGCACGGGGGATATCAAAGCCTGCATCGGTCAAAGCATCGATCATGCTGGCGCGGTCGGTGATGGTGCCGACGCTGATCTGATCGAGGATCCAATCGTGCAGCGCTTCGCGACCTTGCGCGCACGTCGGCGCTTCAATCGTCGCCCTCACTTCGCGAGCGCGATCTGGCTCCAAAGGGTCTGCCCAACCGTGCGTCTTGTTCATCAAATCACGCAGGCTGGAAAAGGCGTTTTCATGGCCTGGCGGTGCGATGTTCAACGCTTTGCCCGTGCTCAGCTCAAGGCGTGGCGTGCAGAAGTGCAGCTCGACATTGCCTTCATGCGAGTGGCGCACCCAGAGACAATCGTATTGATCCCTGTCCAGCCCAGCAAAGGCCAGAGCCTCAAATAGCTCAATGGCCTCTTGCTGGGCGGCGGGACTGGGATCGTCGCTGTAGGCAAAGCTGATCACACCTGCCGTGTAGCTCCATTTGTTGGGGCTCGCATCAATAAGGTCGCGGGTCTGAGCGGGATTACCGTGCAGCACCTCGGGCAGCGGGTCGCGGATCTTGGTTTGCGGCTGGCCGTTGTCATCACGGATCAGATCGCGGTTCTCGTCATAGGCCAGAACTTCGCGCGCGGTCAGGTAGTCGATGGGGGCTGCACCGCCTCCCGTACCGGTGGAGAAGAACGACATGATCATTCGCCACCGCCCGTGTGTGCCGCCACGATCTGCGCCAATTGTCGCTCGATGGCCAAAAGCTGCGTCGCGACCTTGAGCGCATCCACCTGGCTCGCGCGGCCGGATTTGACCGCGCCGTTGATCCAGCGGGAAAGTTGATTGAGGTTGCCGCCGACGCGGGCAATCGCAAAGGTCAGCTTCGGGTCAACACGAGGCACGGGCTTGCGCCGACGCGCCTCGGTCAGCCCCAATGCCTCGCGCATCAGCGTGGCATTGGGCAGGCCAGCGGCGCGCGCCTTGGCCACAAGCGCGGCCTTTTCCGACAGGGTGCATCGAAAGATCACGCTCTCGGAAAGGCCCTCTTTGACGCCGCTTGCGTGCGTTTGGTTGGGGTTTGAAGGGGAGGCTGGCCGCCCCTCACAAGTCCCGCCGATGTAATCGGTGGGTAACCTTGCTCTCTGCTCTTTGTGGAGACCGATCGCACTCATGCGCTAAGCCCCGCCGCTTCGATTTCAGCTGAGCTGACTAGGTTCGCGGCTAGCAAAGCGGTCACTTGGCCGGGTGTTATGTGGCGGCAAAGGGGGTGCTTGTCCGTGACCCAATCGGCCAGACCTTTCAGCAATTCAGCCTCTTTGGCTTTGCCCGCTTCTCGCGCTTCCTCAACCTCCTGAAGGTATTTCAACCAACGGCCAGAGGAGAACCAATTGTCGGAGAAGCACACCTTGGAGCGGGTGAAGCCTTCGCTCTCGGTCGCATAGGTCCGCACGGCCTCCTCGAGGTCTTTGGCGTCCACTCCGTCGGCCAGCGCTTGGCGGATTTGCGAGTTACAAACCGCTTTGCCGCGAACGCGATCCTCGGGGTAGGCGGACAAAATCTTTTCTGAAATCTCATCCTCCACCGCTACCTTCGTGTGCGAAGGATTTGGTTTTTGATATGGTTTATATCTGTTCTTATAGGATTTGCCCTCAGGGGCAGATGGCTTGCCCTCAGGGGCAAATGCATCATTTTCCCTCTCGGTCAGATCGATTTGCCCATTTGGGCAAATGGAGTTGCCCAAGGCATACCAACAGGTCCGATCATAACGATCATCGCTGAAATTGCCCTTGATGATCAGCTCTGCGCTGACCAGCTTTTCGAGCGCTGTTCGGATCTGCTTTTCGCTCAGATATGGGAACAACTCACTAAAGGCCGAGATCGAATTGTAAGTCCAATACCGCCCGTCTCGAAGGTTGCGGCGATTGGCTTGGTTCTTCTCGATCCAGAAGGTAATGTTCTGGAAAATCACCGCCGCGTTCAGGCCAACACGTCCCGCGATTTCGGGATCAAAGCTATGGTGGCTCATGATTGGCCCCCGAAATACGCACAAACGTGCGAATTTTGTACAGGTTTTGTACGAGAAATCGGCCGTTTCAGTCGATTGCGGCCCGAAAGCTGACGGGACTTTTTGCAGTCTTCTGCACAACGTCCTGTAAATAAGCCATATTTTTCAGGTGGTTTTGGCGACCCCGGCAG
>NZ_JAKVCW010000029.1 GCF_022448905.1 Shimia sp.
CCGGATTGCAAATCCGTGTACACCGGTTCGATTCCGGTACTCGCCTCCAATAAAACCAATGACTTGCGTCATTTCCTCTCTCCTTGACCGCCATTTTTGAAACAACCGTTGAAACTTTCACGTTTCGGTCTTGCTTCGTTCCATTTGATTTCTCGGTGCTGTCAGACGGATTCGAACTCGTCTCAGCTGGGACAGTGATGCTGCTCTTCAATCCGCACAAAGTTGGCGCCACTCAGAGAGAGCAGCAGCACGGTTTAACTTGAAATTTGGTCTGGATTGGAGGCTGCGCTCCGAGTTGAATAGGTTGAGAACAGAGGCGTGGACGGACACGAACTTCTGCAGACTTCGCAATCGCCGGAAGCGCAGCATCGCCCTCTCCCTTCGTCGAAATGGAAGATGGGAATTCTCGGCTCGATTATTCACCCAGCGGCCAGTTTCTTGCCGGTCCGCGTTGCCAATTTCCTTCAACGCGGCGCCGTAAGAGCGTAGCTTGTCTGTCACGATCGCATTTGGGCGGCCATACCTACGCATTGATTTCTTGAGAAATTTCAATGCTGCCTTCTTATCTCGGGTCTTTGTCACATAGCTTTCCAGGACTTCACCCTCATGATCTACAGCCCGCCAAAGGTAGAACCGCTCGCCGTTTATCTTCACAAACATCTCGTCCAGATGCCATTTCCAGTTCGAGTGACAACGCATCGATTGAGATCGTCTCTTGCGGATTTCCGAGGCGAATTTCGGCCCAAACCTCAGCCACCAAAACCGAACAGATTCATAACTCACGTCGATGCCGCGTTCGTGTAGCAGATCTTCGACGTTCCTGAGCGACAGTGGAAACCGGATGTACATCATCACCGCTAGGCGGATGACTTCTGGGGAGGTACGAAAGTAGCGAAAGGGAGATTTGTTGGCCATGCCTGAACGCTACTTCCCCAACCTGCCCGCCTCAAGTCACATCCCTCTGACACTGCCCCAGCCGCCTTTGTCGCTCACGGCTGGCAAGGCCACGGTTTTTTTCCGACTCTGTATCCGACATAGGCCAAGGGAGAGCGATCTTCACCGACGAAGGAGCCGTCCAGAAAGGCGCGCATGTCCCGCTTGATGTCCGGGGGATCGGCCGCTCGACCAGCGCATCATGTTCCCTCTAGTTGTGTTGCGTAGCCTGTTTCTGGTCGACTAAAGATCATTTCAATCCATTTACGTTTAAGTAGGCTGAATAGAGCGAGCCAGTCGCGGCGATAAAGAGCCGATTGAGCTTGCTGCCACCAAAACAAACATTCCCAACGATTTCTGGAATATGCACTTTTCCGATCAAGCGTCCGTTCGCATTCAGGCAATGCACTCCGTCGGCAGCAGAGCTCCAGATCCGCCCCGCTCGGTCCAACCGGAAACCATCAAAGAAGCCGTTCGTGCAATCAGCAAACACCGTCCCTTTCGTGAGTTGCTTTCCATCGTCAGAAACCTGCAATTTTCGAATATGTGCAGGGCCGCCCTCTTGATGGGTGCCGCCGGTATCTGAGACAAACAAGAACTTCTCATCTTCGGAAAAGGCGAGGCCATTGGGTTTGATGAAATCAGTTGCGACCGCAGAGACGGCTTTCGTCTCTGGGTCCCACCGGTAGACATGGCAGGCACCGATTTCGCTCTCAGCGCGATCGCCCTCGTAATCCATCATGATCCCATATGAGGGATCTGTGAACCAAATCGAGCCATCGGACTTCACCACAACATCATTTGGGGAGTTCAATCGCTTACCTTCTACTGCATCCGCAATGACTGTAACGGTCCCATCAAAATCGGTCCGGGTCACACGCCGCGTTAAGTGTTCACAAGACACCAACCGCCCCTGCCCGTCTACCGTGTTGCCATTGGTGTTGTTCGAAGGCCTGCGGAAATCCGAAACCGAGCCATCGGTTTCATCCCATCGCATCAGGCGATTGCTTGGAATGTCAGACCACACCAAATAACGCCCAGCGGGAAACCACGCTGGCCCTTCTGACCAGCGCGCGCCTGTCCAAAGGCGCTCAACACGTGCATGACCGATGAAGCAGTCGTTGAATTCAGGCTCGATAGTTTCAAACCCGGTGCCTTCTAATACGCCAAACATCATTCAGCTCCTTCTTTAGATATCGAATTCATCGCATGGTCCTCGCGGCGTGTCCCCCAACCTGTTTTGGGGATACGATTGCCAGGCAATCCAGGGTCCGGGCCCCAGATCGCCTGATAAGTATCAAACGCAAAACCACGACGTTGCAGAACCGCCGACAGGATCAGCAAAGCAACCCACCAGTTCGCGATTACGATCCACATCCAACGCGGCGCATTGGCATACCAAAAACCTGAAACAATCGCCGCAGCTGCTATCAATAGAGCGAAATAACCAAAGACGCGGTGCAGCAGCTCGAACTTCAAACGCCAAGGAGTCATATCGTAGTGATCCCCCGTCAGGCTGCCGTCAGTAGCACGCGCCGTTGGCCCGCCTTTCGTGCCCCTGAAAACTCCCAACAAAACCTGAAGCGTTGCCAAGGCGAGAACCGAATATCCAAGCCATTGGTGCAGCAGCGCATTTACACCGTCTGACGCGCCGCCCCCCAGGATCAAACCCAAGCCAATCAGCGACAGCGCATAGGCCAGCACCTGCCCCATCCAGTGGCAATGCCACCATGTCTTGTTATCAAGCTCCCGTGGCCAGTCCTGTCCTGGCATCACTTTCAGATACCGCGCTGCAACGACCGCGATTGGGGCAAGAACACCCCATGCCACGGTCATCAGCCGCGCGTGCCAAGAGACCGCAAAGCCAACCTCATGCGCGCGCGCTGGGTCAATAGGAGTGAGCAACCAGTCCAGCATTAGCCTTTGACCGCTCCGGCTGTCATGCCAGTGATGATCTGGCGGGACGCTGCGAAGGTGAAGATGATTGGAGGCACAGCCAGTAACATGCCGGTCGCCATGATCACTCCCCAGTCGATGTCATATTCCGTGATCGAGTTCACTATGGTGACTGGCACAGTGCGAGTGGACCGTCCGAGCAATGCGTTGGCCAAAAGGAATTCGTTCCACGCAATACGGAAGGTAAAGATCGCTGCTGCTGCGAGACCCGGTTTGATGATCGGCAAAACTACCATGAAGAATACCTGAATAGGGTTCGCGCCGTCCATGCGCGCGGCTTCTTCAAGTTGGATTGGCACTTGGACGATGAAACTCTGCAAGATCCAAATCACGAAGGGCAAGTTCATCGCCGTGTAGACGAGGATGATCCCCATGTGAGACTGATCAAGGCCGTATTGGAAGGTCCAGATGCCGAAAACAGGCACAAGCAGGACCGCAGGGGGCACCATGCGCATCATGAGCGTGGTCATCGAGACCGTGCCGCGGCCCATGAACTTAAATCGCACCAACGCGTAGGCCGCCATACAGCCAATCACCAGCGTCAACGCGGTCGAAACAATCGCAACGAAAAGCGAATTTCCTAAGGCGCGCCCGAAGGTTGGATCGCAATAGTCAACATGCGCAGGTTCATACCACAGGACATTACACAACACGGTCTCGTAGTTGCTGATGGTTGGCGTGAAGAAGAAGGCCGAGACGCTTTCATCATAGATATCAACGTTCATCTTGAACGAGGTCGCCAGCATAAGGGCGATTGGACCAACGGACATAACCACAAGGGCCGCCAGAAGCGCATAAAACGCTGGATTTTGCTTTTCGGTGGAGGCAGCCATTTTATTCGTCCTCAGCTTGAGCCGCTTTCAGCATGCGCGCTGTACGGGCTTCTTGAATTTTCGTGTACATGAACATGCCAATGGTCAGTGCCATGAGCATGATGAGCAGAAGGTTCGACATCGCAGCAGCCTCACCGAGCTCTTGGAATTCCTGAGCTGTTCGGAAGATGCGCAGGGCCACGATCTCGGTCGATAAACCCGGTCCCCCGTTGGTCAAGACCATGATCACCTCAAGCACTTTGAATGCATCGATCAGGCGCAATAGTAGCGTCACGATCAGCACCGGCATCATCAGCGGGATTTTGATCAAAACAATCTTTTGCCATTCGTTGGCACCGTCGATCTCCGCCGCTTCCAGCGCGGAGCGTGGCAGGGATTGCATCGCGGCAAGTGCGAGGATGAAGATAAATGGAGTCCACTGCCAGACGTCTGCAATGACAACCGCGATGAAGGACCAGGTGCTGTCAGACAGCCAAGGGATGCCCTGTTCAAATCCGAGGTTCTTGATGGTCCGGTTAAAGATACCAACGGTGGGATGGTACATATAACGCCACATCAGACCCACAACGATCGGGGCGATCATCATTGGCAGGATGAAAATCGTACGCAAAAGCGACAGGCCACGGATGTTGCGATCCAGTAGCAGTGCAAGGCCGACGCCGATGATCATTTCCAACGTCACCACGACGGCGGCAAACTTGATCGTGACCCAGAAGCTTTCCAAGAAAGCTGCATCTGTAAGCAAGTTTGCGTAATTGCGCAGACCAATAAAGTCAGCTTCGCCAATACGTTGACTTGGGCTCCAGTCAAGAAAGCTGGCGTAGACCATATACCCGATCGGGTAGAGCAGCGCAAAAACGAGTACGACGGTGGCAGGCGCAAGAAACATGTATGGGGTGAGCCGATTGGCCCTTGCTACAGCGCTCATGAATGAGGCCCTTCAATTCTTTGGTTGGCTTTTTGACCGGGTGCCGCAGAGCGTGCCGCGGCACCCATTTTCCTGAGGGGGAGGAAACTTAGTTCCAGGTGTAGTAGCCTGCGCCTTCCATGATGTCGCGCGCACGTGCTGCCACGCCATCCAACGCCTCTTGGATGTCCGCATCTTCGGTCAGAACCTTGGACAGGGAAGTGCCGATATCCGCGTTGATTTTGCCCCAAACTGGGATGATCGGACGCCAGTCAGGGTCCGCGTTTTTCAACGCTTCACCAAAGACTTTGAGGTGCGGGTGTACGGCCAGAACCTCTGGATCAGCATGGGTTGAGAAACGAGATGGGTTACCGCCCGCAATGGCGATCATCTTGTCGGCGTTCTTGCTGGTCAGCCACTGCATCAACAGGAAGGCCGCGTCTTTGTTCTGCGCATTCCCTGGGATGCCGATGCCAAAACCACCCGTCTGAGAACCGGCACGTGTGCCAACTGGATGAGGCGCCCAAGCAACCTTACCCACAACTTTGGATTTGGATGGGTTGTTCACCTGACCCGCGAAGACGGTGGAGTCGAGGAACATCGCGGAATTACCTTGCAGGAAGGATGCACCCGCCTCTGCAAAGCCAAAGGTTTCAGCCCCCTCTACACCGCAGTCGACGATGGTTTTCAGCGCTTCAGCCGCTTTCACGCCAGCTTCGTTGTTCACAATTGGGTTCCAGTTGTCGTCAAAGATACGACCACCGAGAGGTGCCAGGTGCAGCAGGAATGCGTGGGATGCGTGGTGACCAGAGGCCGCACGCGAGGCGAGACCGCCCATGCCTGGCTCTAGCTCAGGAATTTTACACGCAACATCGAGCAGTTCCTCGTAGTTGGTTGGAACCTCTAGACCATGCTTATCAAAGATGTCCTGACGATAACCCAGGATTGATGTTTCAGAGCCAAATGGGATGCCAAACAGGGAACCAGTTGGCCCCGGCAAGTAGCCTTTTGTACCGCCCGCTACACCGATGTTGCCGACATAGCCGTCAATCAAATCACCTGCGTCATAGCCCGGATCGGCCAGCTTTGGGTTCATGAAGTATTTCGCGAGGTTCTCGAGCTGGTCAGCGTAGACATAGTCTGCCTTTGAGAAAACCACATACGCGATCAGGTCATAGTCGCCTTTGTTTTTTGTCAGCTCCAGCGTCTGCTTTTCACGCATTTTCAGATACTGAAGCTGATCGACTTCAACCCGAATACCGGTCTCTTTGGTGAATTCCGGCAGCACCTTCATCACCGCATCAAAATGCGGGTGTGCTGGGAAGTTCACAACCAGTGTTTCACCTGCGTATTCTTCGTAAGGATTGGCCAAGGCCAGCGTTGTCGACAAGGTCAGGGCTGTAACGCCTGCCCCTACCTTCTTGATAGTATTCAGCATATGCTCCTCCACTGCTGTTTTGTGCCGCCTAAAGTGCGGCCTCCGTTTCGCGATCGAATAGATGAATGGCGTCTGTGTTGACCTCAAAGCGCAGCTGTTCTCCCAGCGCGATTGGGGTGTCAGACTTTAGCTCAACCTCGACTTTCTGTCCTGCGCAGTCGCAGATCAGAACCGATTGAGCGCCGATATATTCAGAGACAACAACCTGAAGATGAAAGCTTTGATCGTCAGAGGCATCGGGTGCGTACGTCAGGTCGGCTGGGCGGATACCCATCGTCACCGGGCCCTTTGCGGCGGCCGGCAGGCTATGAGCGCACTCTTTAGGGAGAGCGATCTGGAACCCTGAACCTTTCACAACCAACTTGCCGTCCACATCGGCCAGCTCGGCATCAAGGAAGTTCATCGGCGGTGAGCCGAGGAACCCAGCAACGAACTTATTGACTGGGCGCTTATAAAGCTCTGCCGGCGTGCCCTGCTGCTGAATGTAGCCACCATGCATAACAACGATCCGATCCGCCAAGGTCATGGCTTCGATCTGGTCGTGGGTCACGTAGATCATGTTCTTCTGAACCTGCTGGCGCATCAGTGCGAGTTCGGCCCGCATCTGGCCACGCAGTTTTGCGTCGAGATTAGAGAGCGGTTCGTCAAACAGGAATGTGCTGCTGTCACGGGTCAATGCGCGCCCCATGGCAACACGCTGACGTTGACCACCGGAAAGCTCGCCCGGCTTACGATGCAGGAAATCTGTCAGGCCAAGCATCTTAGCGACGTCTTTGACTTTGGCGTTAATCTCGGACTTTGGGGCTTTTTGCAGTCGCAATGCAAAAGACATGTTCTGCGCCACGTCCATATGCGGATAAAGCGCATAGTCTTGAAAAACCATCGCAAGATCGCGCGCCTTTGGCTCAAGCCCACTGACAGGTTTTCCGTCGATGTAAATCTCACCACCCGAAACGGTCTCCAGACCGGCAATCATGCGCAGGGTTGTTGACTTACCGCAGCCTGACGGCCCGACGAAAACGGTGAACTCGTTTTCTTCCATCTCGAGGTTGATTCCATGAAGAACCTCGAAGTCCCCGTACCGTTTTACGAGGTTATCCAGCTGAATTTTGGGCATTCTTCCTCCGCCTTGTTACCGGTCACACTAACACTTATGTGACCGGTCACATAGAAAATTAAAATTATGAAAAACAACGGTTTAGAAAATTAGTTTAGGAAGATTTCAGACTATCGCGGAACTCAATCGTCGGCGGCAGAGTGATATGTTGCGCAGTTTCGGGTGCATTCTCTTCTGGGCCAAGCAGATTAACGATCAGATTTCCTGTCGCCTGACCAATAGCAGCCGGGTCCACAACAACCGTGCTTATGGTCGGAGAGGCAAATCGCGACACTTCAAAGTTACCAAAACCGACCACGGAAATCTGGTCGGGAACAGACACATTCATCGCCTTCAAGCGGCTTTGCACACCAAAGGCGGCCATGTCTGAAACACAAAAAACACAATCCGTATTGGGGTATTCTTTCAGCACCAGATCAACGGCCGCTGCACCGTTTTCAATCGACAATGGCGGCGCCCCAAACCGGATCTCCGCATCGGGGTTGCGCCCTGCTTCCGCCATAGCGCGCTTAAAGCCTTTGCGCCTTGCCGCACCACGTGTCCAGTCATCTTCGTTTTCGCCTAGGAAAACGATATTCTTGAAACCGCGCGCGAGCAGCGCTTGCGTCATATCGTAGGCAGCCTGCTCGTTTGAAAAGCCTACCATATGCTCTATCGGCGCTTTGGGTTTCTCCCATATCTCGACCACCGGTATGGAGGCATCACGGAGAAGCTCAACCGTGCGTTCTGTGTGACCGTCATAGGACAGCACCATGGCTTCGGGGCGCCGGCGAAGCATGGTTTCAACAATTTGCTCTTCCCGGTCAGGCTTATATTCTGTGTGGCCCAAAAGCAACTGCAAACCCTGCTCTTCGAGAACCTCGGTCAGCGACTGAACGGTCTGTGCAAAGTGAAGGTTGTTCAATGAGGGCAGAAGGACACCCACAAACCCTGATTTCTTTGTTGTCAGTGACCCGGCCATCTGGTCGGGGACATAATTCATGTCTTTGACAACTTTCAGGATATGCTCGCGCGTTTCTTTCGAAATCGGACTGTTTTTTTTCAACGCGCGGCTGACAGTCATCCGCGATACGCCTGCTGCTTTCGCAACGTCGCGCATCGTGACGGGTTTGTGACCGGGAGTTTTGCTGCCCATTGTTATTCTCCGATTTTCTCAGAGATTAGAGCAGTTTGTTCCCGGTCACAATCAGATCATTTAGCCCTGAAGTTCCGCAGGAAGCAGAGCATCTGGGATGTTTTGATAGCTGACCGGACGCAGCCACCGCACAATCGCAAGAGTCCCTACGGATGTTGCCCGCGTATCCGTGCTAGCCGGGTATGGGCCGCCGTGCATCATCGAAGAACAAACTTCGACGCCGGTTGGGAACCCGTTGGCTAGGATGCGGCCTGCCTTTTCTTCCAAGATAGGCAAAAGACCCGCCGCTAAGGGCGTGTCGCCCTCATCCAAATGCAACGTGGTTGTCAGCTGACCTTCCAAAGTCTCGGCCAACGCCTGCATTTCGGCAACATCTTCGCAAAGAACAATGATACCTGCCGCGCCAAAGACTTCTTCTTGCAGCTGATGGTTTGCCATCCACTCTTTTGCCGAAACCTTGAAAAGCGCAGGCAAAGCAGAGCGTTTGGATGAGACAACACCACAGGAGCCTACCTCGACCATGAGCTCTTTGAAGGTCTGAACGCCTCTTTCAAAGGCATCATGAATGCCATCGGTCAACATTTTCTGTTCAGCCACACCCTTCAGAGCGCCAACACAGGCTTCTTCTAGAGCAGCGGCCTGGGGACCTTTGACCATCACAGCAACGCCAGGGTTGGTGCAGAACTGCCCTGCCCCCATTGTCAGCGACGCCGCCCAACCCGCTCCGATCTCAGCGGCACGGGTTTCCATAGCAGCGGGCAGACAGAACATTGGGTTCACAGACCCTAGCTCGCCATAAAACGGGATTGGGGATGGGCGCGCGTGACACAGATCGTAAAGCGCCCGGCCACCTGCAAGCGAGCCGGTGAAACCCACAGCAGTGATCTCTGGATGCCGAACCAGCGCGCTGCCAACCTTGCGCCCGGAGCCTTGCAACATCTGGAAGGTCGCTTTCGGCATGCCGGTCAGTTCAATTGCTTTGGCAATCGCTTGGGCAACCAGCTCAGCCGTGCCAGCATGAGCGCCGTGACCTTTCACGATCACCGGGCAGCCCGCTGCCAAAGCAGAGGCCGTGTCGCCACCTGCCGTCGAAAACGCCAGCGGGAAGTTCGACGCTCCAAACACGACCACGGGGCCGATGGCTTTGTGCGTCAGGCGCAGATCCGGACGGGGGAGAGGTGTCCGATCAGGGAGGGCGCCGTCTTTACGGATATCGAGATACCCTGTTTCTTCGATCAAATCGGCAAACATGCGTAGCTGACCAGATGTACGGCCACGCTCGCTAACAAGGCGCGCTTCAGGCAGACCTGTTTCTGCCATGCCAGCCTGAGTGATCTCATCCCCCAGAGCATCCATCTCTTCGGCGATTGCACGTAAAAATGCGACACGGTCCGCACGTGATGTCCCACTATACGCACGGAAGTCGCGGCGAGCTGCGAGACAAGCTTCATCCACCTGCGCGCTTGTCGCCTGAGCAAAGCTTTGTCCCTCTAGATCAGGGGACGCGGCCAATTCGTCAGAGCCTACCCAGGCCCCATCGATCAAGTTCTTACCAAAAATCATGTTACTTTCCCCAGTTCAGGACCATCGGGTCCAGAGGTTTCAAAAGGTCAATCAGACGTTTGCGGATGGCCGGATGCAGTGGCTCAATCGGGTGACGGCTGGCCTCAGACTTGATCACGCCACCTTCGACCATTGCCGCTTTACAGCTGAGCCAAGCGCATTGTCGGTTTTCATGGTTGATCGCCATCGCGACGTGACCATAGGCGGCGGTCGCCTCCTCCATTCTGCCTGCGTAGTAATGGGTCAGAACGGGTTTGATCTGATCCACGATCATACCTGAGGTCATGGACCCGGTTGCACCGCCATCCAGATCCGCCAGAAGCGTAATCGCCTCCTCACCATCAAACGGAGCCTCGATGGCATCACCACCCGCTGCGATCAGATCACGCAGTTTGTTGGCCGCCCGTGGGCACTCGATTTTGAAGAGCTTCACCATGTCGATTTCTTGCGCCATCTTCACGAGAAGTGGCACTGGCAGATCAACACCAGAGAGTGGCGCATCCTGCACCATGATCGGAATGCCAACCTCGCCGACAGCCTTGAACTGATCATAGGTCTGCTGCGGTGAGCCTTTTAGCAAAGCGCCGTGATAAGGCGGCATCATCATAACGATGTCTGCACCTAAACCCTTGGCAAATTGCGCGCGTTCAACTGCAATCTTGGTGGCGTAGTGGCTGGTGGTCACAATCACCGGCACACGACCGGCGATATGTTCAATGCAGAGACGCATCAGGATTTCGCGCTCGTCATCGGCCAGCAAAAACTGTTCTGAAAAGTTCGCCAGAATGCAAATCCCATCTGCCCCTTGGTCGATCAAACAATCCAGAACACGTTTCATGCCTTCCAGATCAAGCGAGCCATCCTCATGGAACGGCGTTGGCGCAACTGGCCAAATTCCTGTGTAGCTGACAGTCATGCTTATTCCTCAATCTCAAAGTGTTCGAGGTGTTTGTCGCTGATCGTAATGCCCAGACCCGGCAGGTTGTCATCCAGATCAAGGAAACCATCGACCGCATCAGGATCGCCTTCGAAGATGTAGTAGAAGAGTTCGTTGCCGACCTCGACGTCATGCACCGGGAAGTATTCGCTGATCATGCAGTTCGCATTGGCCATGGTCAGGTGATAGTTGTGCATCTGACCCGCATGCGGGATCACCGGGACTTGGAAGGCTTCGGCAATCGCATTGATCTTCTGCGCCGCAGTGATACCACCTACCCGGTTGGTATCGTACTGAAGAACGCTAACGGCTTTCTTCTCGATCAGGTCTTTACAGCCAATTACCGAGAATTCGTGCTCACCACCGGAGATCGGCACTATGTTCATCGCGTTAAGCTCGCGGTAGCCTTCCACGTCGTCCGCAATCACCGGCTCTTCCAGCCATCGCGGTTCATATTTGGCCAGTTTCGGCAGCATGCGCTTGGTGTAATCAAGGTTCCAGCCCTGATAGCATTCAAGCATCAGGTCGACGTCATAGCCAACAACTTCGCGCACGGCTTCAACACGCTTCAGGTTCTCCCGCATGCCAGCCATGCCATCCTTAGGTCCCCAGCCAAAGCGCATCTTATAGCCTTGGTAGTTGTTCTTCTTGGCCTCTTCGGCCTCTGCCTGCATGGACTCGATCGAGCCCGCGTAGAGCTTGGAATAATAGACCGGGATTTTCTCTTTGGTGCGGCCGCCAAGCAGCTTGAACACAGGCTTGCTAGAAAGTTTGCCCATCAGATCCCAGATCGCGAGGTCGATGGCTGACATTGCTGTCATGCCGATGCCTTTGCGGCCCCAGGCGTGGGAACGGCGGTACATCTTTTCCCAGATGTAGGCATAATCAAACGGGTCTTCGCCGATCACCATTGGCGCGTACCATTTGTCGATAGCCTTTTTCACGATGGTCGGCGCAAGCGCCGCATTACCGATGCCGACGGTTCCGTCTTCGGTTTCGATCTCGCAGGTCAGCCAATTGTGGAACCGGAACGACGACATCGCGTCGCCCTTGTCCCACAGCACATCAGAGGCGTTGGTGCAGAAATTGCCCTTCGGAGGAACCGTCGGCCCCGTCCAGTTCCAAGCGCGTGTGCGGACGGATTTAATCTTAGTCATGAGAGTCTCTCCTTAAGCCGCGCTGCGTTCAGCGCGGTGTGTCTTGGCCATGCGCACCAGCAGGTCGAAGGCCTGCCGCGTCGCACCGAGGTTGGCTTTGTTCTGCCCCGCAATGTCGAAAGCTGTGCCGTGCGCGGGTGTCGCCACTGGGATCGGCAAACCGCCCGCAACAGTCACACCGCGCTCAAAGCCCATCAGCTTAATCGCGATCTGACCCTGGTCATGATACATGGTCACAACCGCATCGACTTCGCCGCGCTTTGCCTTCAGGAAAACAGTGTCAGACGGCCAAGGCCCCGTCACATCCATCTGTTTTTCCTGTGCTTTTTTGACAGCGGGTTCGAGTATATCGATCTCTTCGCGACCGAATTTCCCGTTGTCACCAGCATGCGGATTCAGAGCCGCAACGGCAATACTTGGGCGAGCTTTACCCGCTTTGCGCAGCGCGTCATTCGCCAAATTCACCGCTTTCAGAATGCCCTCTTCGGAGATATTCGCAGCGACGTCTTTCAGACCAATGTGTGACGTCACACGAGTCGTCATCAGCTCGTCCAAAACGTTGATCTCAGAGTGGTAGCCTTCATAGCCTAGATAGCGGGCCATATACTTGTGCTCGTCTTCCGCATTCAGACCCGCAGAGGTCATTGCAGCCTTGTTGAACGGACCAAAGAGAACGCCATCAACCAGCCCCTCTTGCGCCAGGTCCAACGCTTTATCGAGGCAGCGCAACGAAGTCGTTCCGCCAGCAACTGTGACTTCAGCAATTCGAATATCAGCTGCGTCAATGGTGTCTTGTTCCAGGTGTGAAATGCCAGATTGCTCTGCAATGTCATCTTCGGAAATCGTGTTCAGCGGCACCTCGAGATCGGATTGTTCTGCGCCCCGCTGCCATAGATGACTGTCGCCAACCAAAAGCACATTTGCAGCGTCTAGGATGCCTTCGTCGTTCACCAGTTTGGCAATCAACTCAGGCCCAATGCCGGAAGGGTCACCCGGCACGATGGCGATACGAGGCTTCGTCATGCCTTCATCTCCCAATGGTTTGAAAATCCGTCCGGCAGGATGACCATCACGTCAGGTTCCTTGCCGGTGTCAAAGGTCTGTACGACCTCGAAAGTGTCTAGGTTGAAACGCTGCACCTGCTCACAATCGATAGCGATATAGGCAAAGGCTGCTTCATCATCGATGCAAAGCGCAAGCGGGTTCGCCGGTGTTTTCTGCTCGTGGAGCATCTCTCCGGTCGCTTCATCAAAGACGCTGAAAGACCCACCGAAATGGTTCATGGTCACAAGGCGATTGCGCTTATCATCATAGTAGATGCGGCAAGGATCATCAGGCGTTGGAAACTGGCGTTTGATCTCTAGGGTTTCTGTATCGATTACGGCGACGGTGTTGGAAATCCGCTGCGAAGTATAGAGGATGCCTAAGTCTTCGCGCAGACAGCGGCCTTCGGGTTTTTCACCGGTTTTGATTGAGATCGGTTCGACCGATTTGTCGTAAGGGTCAAAAACGGTGACATCACCGGATGTCAGGTTCATGGAATAGGCCGTGCGCCCATTTCGTGTCAGGGCAAAGAGGTGACATTTCGTGCCGCCGGTCGGTGTGATGTGATCCCAGCCCTGATCGAAAGCACGTGGGTTTTCTTTGACCAATAGGTGGCCCGTCCATTCGGAAAGGACATAAAGGCGCCCTTCCCCGTCCAAGCCGATGCCATGTGGGCGCGCGTGCTCACCCAGATCGTAGGTATGTGCGATCTCTTGCTTGCGGATATCAACAACGATTACGGAGCGACCGTCTGTGCCATCAATGCCGGAGTTCTGCACCCCATAGTGGCCGACGTAGGCATAGTGAAAGTCGTCATCGACAACAAATTCATGTGGGTAATCCGGCAAAGCCAAACGCCCTTGCAACCCGCCAGTTTCGATGTCGTACCAGCTGACACAGTGACTGCATTTTTCAATGAGCATCATGGATTGCGCCACGAGAATCTCCTTAGGTGGTTGCTATGTGACCGGTCACAGTGTTATCGGTCACAATATTGATGGTCAATCCCAATTCTGGGGAATACCGGGCGAAATCAGCCCGGTATTTTTGCCTTAGCGTTCAAGAGCGCCGACACCGGAGAAGCGGAAGGCTTCTTGTTCCAGTGCGTCGATTTCTTCGGCAGACATTTGGTCATGAGCAACCGTGATACGGCCAAGGAAGACAAACGGCAGCTCGTCCGCACGGTCTTTCATATGCGCCTGAATCGCTTCTGCGGTCGCAGCACCAACGTCGTCACCCATGCGCATTGGGGTTGCGTCCAACTCGCCGCGACGGATCGCATCCAGCTCAAGGCCAGTACCGCCCCAACCGGTTGAGAAGATTTCTTTCTCTTTGCCCATTACGACTTGCGCCTCAACGGAACCCATCGCCATTGCGGTGTTCGCATTGTGAATGATCTTGGCTTCTGGGTAGGCCTGCATGATCAAGGACGTCCCTTCAAATCCGCCTTCACGCTGGTATTCCCCATAGTGCTCATAGGCGGTTGTCCAGTTGCCCTTTTCTTCGACGCAGGCTTTGAAATCACCGGAACGCTGGTTGTCGGTGATGCCAGGGATACCGCGGTTAATCGCCATGGTCACATCATTGCCAAGGCGGCCCAGCATATAGTCACACATGGTCAAAGCACCTGCGGCAGAGCTGAAGTCAAACCATGCATCTGGCTGCGCCTTCAGATCCTTCAAAGGTGTGTGGAATGCCCAAACGAAGGTCGAAACCCCATCCGACTGCGCCATTTTATCAATGTTGTCAGCCTGGATCGCAAGTTCGGAAGGACCAAAGATCACGAAATCATAGAGGTCCGCGTCTTGCACAACTTGGTTGGCATAGGTAAACTGCAAACAGAGCCCGATCTGGCGGCTCGCAAATTCAGTTGTTTTGAATTCAACATCCAGTTCTTCGAGGCGTTTGGTCATCGCAATGTAGTTGCGCGCACAGAAGTCAGATGTATACGCAGATGGGTAGATCAGAGCGATCTGAATTGGGCCATCCTGCGTGCCGCTGAACTTGACAGCTTCGCTGCCGACAACCGCCTGCATCGCCTCCAGTTTGCCTTCGGCGTGCACTTCGCCTGGCACCCAATAGTCACAATCATCGATGCCTGGCAGTTCAACCAGTGGCAATTTTGCGTGCCCGTCAGCCATTACAGCTGTGGAAAAGGTGTAGATTGCACTTGTCGTCAGAAGTAGTTTGTTGCAATCGATTTCGCAGAACCAATGGATGAAGTCAGCCGCCTCGATCGAATATATATTCAAAACAAAGAGCGGCAGGCGGAATACGAGAGGATCGACGCATCACTGACCGCACCCATGCGCCATCTGGGCTATACGTAGAATGTGACGATTGAAGAGGGCAAGGCGATCATGTCAGAGTTATTCAAGGACAATTGACCCCTGCCCTTTTGGTCTCGCTCATTTACGACCCTCGAGTTCAACCAAGCTCTCCTTCAACATAGCCAGGTGTTCCTCAGGCGCTTCTTCCGCAGAGAATACACGACGCGTTCCTGCAATCGCTCGTACTTTTCAATTCGCATCAGGACATAGCGTGTTCGATTGTTGCGTGTGATTGCGACAGGTCCCCTGCCTGCCAGAGCTAAGAGCCCCTCAGAATTCCTAGGGTCAGGACCCATTGATTTCCGTCTAATGGCATGCTTCACGGTTTGAAAA
>NZ_JAKVCW010000003.1 GCF_022448905.1 Shimia sp.
GAGACTTAAAATCTCTAGGCCGATTATGGCCGTGCCGGTTCGAGTCCGGCCGCGGGTACCAGTAACTATCTGATAGTTTGATGGAATTTTTGGTTGGTTAGGTCCGGGTTTCTCTGCCGGAAGCAATGCTGGCCACAATGAACCCCAGGATGAGCGCGACAAAGACGCTGATGCCCAACATCAGTAGGGACGCGGATACAACTGGAGGGAGCGCTTCAATAATGCTCCAGAATACGTTCAGGATGGCTTCCATGGATCGATCTCCTCTAAGTGCAATGCTTGGTGCACGTCTTCATCTTGACCAATGAGATAGCGTGAGTCGAGGGTTTCGACCTTGACCTTTGTCAGGGTGGTGGTTTTGGGGCCGAGATTGAAAGAAAACGGCGCGGCCGATTGACCGCGCTTTTTGGGGTTTAGCTCTCGCGTTTGCCTGCGAATTTCTCTTGCCACTCTTCGCGTTCATCGTCGCTTATCTTGCGGAAGGTGACATCCGGCACCGTGAAAGCGTGACCCGGTTGTAGCGTTTCCAGCGCGGCAGCCACATCGTCCGGCCAATTCGTGTCGTCAGACTGCATAGCTGCCATCAGGGTCGCAGAGGCATCCGGGATGAAAGGCGCTGAAATCACAGCGTAAATCCGGATCAGATTGAGAGCGAGGCGGATTTGCGCAGCGGCATTCTCCGGGTCTTCCTTGAAGGTGGACCATGGCGCTGCGGACTGCAGGTATTCGTTGCCAGCCACCCAGATTGCACGCAACTCCTGTGCCGATTTGCGGACTTCCATGGCGGTCATGTGCTCTTCGTAGGCGCGCATGCGGGTGGTCAGCTCAGCAATCAGCGCCTGTTCGGTTTCGCCCAGCTCGCCACCAGTTGGCACCTCTGCGCCAAATTTGGAGCGGCAGAACTTTGTGACACGGCTGACAAAGTTGCCAAGCACGTCGGCGAGGTCTTTGTTCACAGATTGCTGGAAGTTTTCCCAGGTGAACTCGCTGTCGGAGCTTTCCGGGGCATGGCTCAGGAGCCACCAGCGCCAGTAGTCGGACGGCAGGATTTCAAGTGCCTGGTCCATAAAGACGCCTCGGCCACGTGAGGTGGAAAATTGGCCGCCATCATAGTTCAAGTAGTTGAAAGATTTGATGTAATCCACCGCTTTCCAGGGTTCTTCAGAACCGAGGATTGTGGCCGGGAAGGACAGTGTGTGGAATGGGACGTTATCTTTGCCCATAAACTGGGTGTAGGTCACGTCGTCGGCACCTTTGTCAGTGCGCCACCAGCGCTCCCAGTCTGCGCCCTTGTCAGCCGCTACCCATTCTTGGGCGCAGGCGATGTATTCGATGGGGGCGTCAAACCAGACGTAGAAGACTTTGCCTTCCATGCCGGGCCAGTCTTCGCCGCCTTTCTTAACAGGCACACCCCAGTCCAGATCGCGGGTGATGCCGCGGTCTTGCAGGCCGTCGCCGTCGTTTAGCCATTTGTTGGCGATCGAGGTGGTCAGCACGGGCCAATCGGTCTTGCTGTCGATCCAGGCCTGCAATTTGTCGCGCATTTGCGACTGGCACAGGAACAGGTGTTTGGTCTCACGCTCTTCCAGATCGGTGGAGCCAGAGATGGTGGAATAGGGGTTGATCAGATCGGTGGGATCGAGCTGTTTGGTGCAGTTGTCACACTGATCGCCGCGCGCACTTTCAAAACCGCAGTTGGGGCAGGTGCCTTCGATGTAGCGGTCCGGGAGAAAACGGCCATCGGCGTTGGAATATACCATCTTTTCAGACACTTCACGGATCAGGCCCATGTCGGCTAAGCGGCCGGCGAAGTGTTGAGTCAGCGCGTGGTTTTCCGGGCTGGATGAGCGGCCGTAGTGGTCAAACGACAGGCGGAAGCCTTCGGCAATTTCCGACTGCACAGCGTGCATTTCAGCGCAGTAATCGGCAACATCTTTACCCGCTTTTGCGGCGGCCAGCTCAGCGGGCGTGCCGTGTTCATCGGTGGCGCAGAGGAACAGAACTTCGTGGCCGCGTGCGCGCATATAGCGGGCGAACAGATCGGCGGGCAGCTGGCTGCCAACGAGATTGCCGAGGTGTTTGATGCCGTTGATATACGGCAAGGCCGAGGTGATCAGATGGCGCGCCATGTGGGTGTCCCTTAACTGTTTCAAACCCCATTAGCCCAAAGAGTAGGCCAGTTCCACAGGCGAATTTCCACGTCGGTATCGCGTCTGTATCACCACTGTATCGCGGAGGTGCAAATCTGGCGGCTATTTGCCCTCGTTTGGAGGCGTTTCCTCTGTGCGATTGGGCTTCTCACGCTGACGTTTTGTGATGCGCCCCACCGTGAAAGAGGTGCGCGGGGCATAGACGTATCGGGTGCGGTGTTCTGCCGTTGGTCGCGCCAACATGCGGGTCAGGCCAAACACAATCAGAAGCGCGTGGCCAACTGCAATCATGATGAAAAGCGCGGGCGGGCCAAACCGTTCGATCAGGCCGGAGGCAAACAGCGGCGTGCCGATGGCGCCGACCGCAAAGAAGAACATGAGTGCGGCGGAGAGTTCAACGCGTTCTTCAGATGTGGCAAAGTCATTGGCGTGGGCGGCGGAGACCGAGTAGATCGGGAAAGACGTAAAGCCAAAGAAGGCCGCATTGAGCATGATCATTGTGGTGCTGCCAGCGCCCATGGCGACGGTTGTGCCGCAAGACACCACGGCGGCGGCGGAGAGCCAGATCAGTACCCAACGGCGGTCGAATTTGTCGGCGAGCCAACCAACCGGATATTGCGCGATGGCTCCGCCGAGCACAAAGGCGGCAAGGAACCACGCAATTTGACCAACCTGAAGCCCGACTTCGGTGCCATAGACCGGTCCCACCATGCGGAAGGAGGCGGAGCTAAGGGCCGCGACAATCACGCCAGCAACCGCCAACGGTGAGCGCGCGTAAGCCAAGCTGGGGCGCAAGCGCGGAGCGTTTGGCGTTTTGGGTTGCGGGGATGTGGTCAGAGTGATCGGCAAAAGAGCTGCGCAGCACAGTAGGGCGAGCAGGTTGTAAGACACATAGGACGCCGGTTCCAAAACGCTGATCACCAACTGGGCACCGAGGGAGGCGATCATGTCGACCACGCGATAGGTACCCATGGCGCGGCCACGGGTTTCGTTGGTCACTTTGGATTGCAGCCAGGCTTCGACCACAGTGAAACAGCCCGCCACGCAGAGACCGGAGGCCACTCGCATCAGCGCCCAGGCATAGGGGTCGACGATGATGAAGTGGCCAAGTAACCCAATCGCGCCCATGGCGGTGAAGGTGGCAAAGGCGCGGGAGTGACCGACGCTTCCCATCAGACGTGGTGACCACCAACAGCCAATGAAGAAGCCTAGAAAATGTGCTGAGCCCAACAGGCCGATCTGCTCTGTGGTGAAGTTCAGTGCGATGCCGGAGAGCGCATCCAATGGCCCCACGCCCCCGGAGCTGAGTTGTAAGAGTATGACCGAGAGGAATAGGGCCGAGAAAGTGATGATCATGCGCATGGGGGCAGCATGGCGGTTTGCGGCGTGATGACTAGTGGGAATTCGACTTGTGCGTGTCGTTTTTGCGCGTGGCTATCGCAAAATGCGTGCCGCCAAAGCTGGGCTGACCCGGTTGATGCCGCGCAGCAAGCGAGCTTTGCCGATCCAGGTTTCCGTCTTTTGATCCACCAGTCCACGTAGGATTTGTGTGGCAACTTTTTCCGGGCTGTCTTTGCCTGTGCCACGTCCCGCGGTCATGGGGGTGTCCACCAGCGCGGGTAGGACTTCGTTCACCAGCAGCTGCGGGATGGCATCGGCGCATTGATAGCGCAGAGCTCGCAAGTAGTGACGCAATCCCGCTTTGGTGGCGCAGTATGTGGGTGCGTCGCGCTTTGGCGCCAGAGCTAGCGACGAAGTGATGGCGGAAACAAAGGGTTTGGGGTGCTGTGCCAGAGTGGGCAGTAGAGCGCTTGTGAGATGCACAGGCGCTTGCAGATTAAGCGCAAGTTCCAACTCGGATTGACGAGGATGTTTGGCGAGGCCTTCCGGAATGTTTTGGGAAAATTGGACGCCAGCCGCGTGGATGATGCCGGAGATATGGTAGCTTTGGATCTGCGCCAGTAAGGCCTCACGCCCGTCGGCATGTGACAGATCTGCCGGAATTTTCTTCAACGTGTCAGAGGGTGCCCCTGTTAGGCGCTCAAGCGCCTCTGTGCTGCGACCGGTGGCAACAACCAAGGCACCAGCTTCGGTGAGGGCGTGGGTTAAGGCGCGGCCGATGCCACCTGTGGCGCCAGTGATCAGGATGCTGTGGTGAGCGAAGTAGGGCATGCTAAAGCCTTGTGTTGTTATATGTTTCCGTCAATATGTGAGTTATTACTCGTATTTTGGACTCGCTTTGCTATGACGATGAAGGTTTCCCTGCAACCGACTGCAAATCCACGCAAAAAGCCGCGTCAGGCGCGGGCGCAGGCCACTGTGGATGCGATTTTGCAGGCCTCGGCTCACATTTTGGTGGCGCAGGGTTTTGAAGGCTTCAATACCAATGCGGTGGCGGAGCGGGCGGGGGTATCCGTGGGCTCGCTGTATCAGTATTTCCCCAACAAGGAGGCGATCGTTTCTGAGATGGTGCGGGCCAAGCGGACGCGGTTGTTGAACGGGTTGCAGGCTGCGGAGGTGGCGCATCGAGACAGTGATCTGCGCGGGGCTTTGGCGGCGTTGGTGGCGGCCACCATTGCGCATCAGAAAGGCTGGCCGCAGTTGTCGCAAGCCTTGGACCGTGCAGCGGCTTTGGTGCCTTTGTCGGAAGAGGGCGCAGCGCTGACGGCTGCAATTTTGGATGTGTTGCGACGGGTGTTGCGACGTCACGGTATGGCGAATGTGGAGGTAGCGGCTTTGGATTTGCTAGCGCTGTGTCGCGGTATGATTGATGGTGCTTTGCTGCGGGGGGAAACGGACACGGATGCCTTGCAGGCGCGTGTCATGCGTGCGGCGTCAGGCTATCTCGGCATCACTGTCCCGTAGGCTCAGTTTGGGGGTATCGGGCAGGCCGCTGAGCTGCCAGCTTTGCGGCGGGGCGCTGCGGGCGCGCAGGCGGGTGAGGGACCAGGTGTCGCTGTCACCGCGGTGATCCGGTGCCATGTGCCAGCGGCTTTCGATGCCCTGTGCGCCGCCGTCTCCGGGGGTCAGGATAAGCCCCAAAGGTGCCATGCCACTGGCCTTGGCGCCGGTTTCGGCGGCGAGGTGCAGACGGCGTACCGGGGTGAGCGCGGGCGGGCCGGGCAGGTCGGCCACCACCAAGGGCACGGTTCCGGCGCGCAGAACCTCCTCCATGGTCCAGAGCACCTCTTCGGGGCGGCGCGGGCTGACAAAGGTCACGCTGCCGGGGTTGAGGAAGGGCGCCATGCCGGCGGGGTTGAGCGGGGCCGCGCCCCAATCCGGGGCAATCCAGAACAGCGGGCCTTTGGCCTGATGCGCCAGCCACAGCGCAAAGCTGTAGCGCGCCGGGCCGCAGGCTTCATGCAGGCGGGCCAGAGTTAGGGCCACCTCGGGCAAGGGGGTAAGGGCATCTGCTGGGCGGGAGGGCGCGCGTTTGAGGAGATGTGTGGCCATGGGGGTAGATTAGCACGTTCCTCTTTTGTTCTCAATATCGGGAATGCTTTACGGCGGGGCAAAAATCCGTCACCGTCGCAGCAAACAGGGAGATGATGATGGCAGGACATGGCTATGAGGGCGGGCGGCTGGATTTGCCGTTTGTGGGGATTTCGACCTTTGGCAAGCGGCCGTATCAGCCGGATTGGGCGGCGATTGAGGCCGATGTGGCGGTGATGGGCGCGCCGTTTGATTTTGGCACACAATGGCGCAGCGGGGCGCGGTTTGGGCCACGGGCGGTGCGCGAAGCCTCAACGCTATTCAGCTTTGGCCATGCCGGGGCCTATGACCATGAGGATGACGCCACCTATCTGCCCGGCGAGGTGCGGATTGTGGATATTGGGGATGCCGACATCGTGCATACCGACACGCTCAAAAGCCACGCCAATATCGAGGCCGGGGTGCGGGCGATGCTGAAGGCGGGGGCATTGCCGGTCACCATTGGTGGGGATCATTCGATCAACATCCCCTGCATCAACGCGTTTGACGATCAGGGGCCAATCCACATTTTGCAGATCGACGCGCATCTGGATTTTGTCGATGAGCGCCATGGGGTGCGCTTTGGTCATGGCAACCCGATGCGACGGGCGGCGGAGAAGGACTATGTCACCGGTCTGACGCAGGTGGGCATTCGCAACGTCAGTTCGACCGCCAAAGAAGGCTATGAAGATGCCCGGGCGATGGGCAGCGATATCCTCAGCGTGCGGCAGGCGCGCAAGCTGGGGGCAGAAGCGCTGGTCAACCGCATTCCGGAGGGCGCGCGGGTTTATGTGACAGTAGATATTGACGCGTTTTGCCCGTCGATAGCGCCGGGCACGGGAACGCCAAGCCATGGCGGGTTCCTGTATTACGACGTGTTAGAGATGATGCAGGCGCTGGCCAAGCGACACGCGGTGGTGGGCATCGACCTTGTCGAAGTGGCGCCGGACTATGATCCCACAGGCTCCACCGCCATTTTGGCGGCGCAGCTTTTGCTCAACACTCTGGGATTTATCTTCCACGCGCGAGGCGCGCGCTGATCCAAGTCTTCTCCTTCCAAAAATATCCCGGGGGAGACTTGGCGCAGCCAAGCGGGGGCTGGCCCCCGTGATCCGCTTGCGATCAACGCCACAGTCCCTAGGTTAGGCGCAATGATTTGCGACAGGATGAGCTTCCATGAAAATGAACCCTTTGGGCCGCACCGGCATCGAGGTGTCCGAGTTTTGCCTCGGCACCATGACTTTTGGCACGCAAACAGGTGAGGCGGAGGCGCATCAGCAGATTGATATGTCGCTGGACGCGGGCATCAATTTTGTCGATGCGGCGGAGATGTATCCGGTGAATCCGATCAGCCCGGAAACCCAGGGGCGTACCGAAGAAATCATCGGCACCTGGTTTGCCAAAACCGGGCGGCGTGAAGACATGGTGCTGGCGACGAAACATTCCGGTGCAGGGTTGGCGCATGTGCGGGACGGGGCGCTGATTTCGGCCAAGACCATTCCCGAAGCGATTGAAGGGTCTCTCAAGCGCTTACAGACCGAATACATCGATCTCTATCAGTTCCACTGGCCCAACCGCGGATCTTACATGTTCCGGCAAAACTGGGATTTCGATCCATCAGGGCAAAACAAGGCGGACACGCTGGCGCATATGGAAGAGGCGCTGGAGGTGTTGCAGAAAGAGGTTGATAAGGGGCGCATTCGGGCCTTTGGCCTGTCCAACGAAAGCACATGGGGCACAGCACAGTGGGTGCGGATGTCTGAGGTTAAAGGCGGTCCACGGGTGGCCTCGATCCAGAATGAATATTCCCTGTTGTGCCGGATGGCGGATACCGATTTGGCAGAACTTTGCGTCAATGAGGATGTTGGCATCCTGGCGTTTTCGCCGCTGGCCACTGGTCTGTTGACCGGCAAGTATCAGAATGGCGTGACGCCGGACGGGTCGCGAAAGGCGATCAATGGCGATCTTGGCGGGCGGGTGAGCCTTCGGGTATTTGATGCGGTGCAGGCCTATCTGGATATTGCCGACAAACACGGATTGGACTCGGTGCATATGGCGATGGCCTTCACGGTGCAGCGGCCGTTTATGTGTTCGTCGATCTTTGGCGCCACCACGGTGGATCAGCTAGAACGAATTTTGGCGGGGGCCGATTTGCGGCTCAGCGCAGAAGTGCTTAAAGACATCAGCGCCGCGCATCGCGCGCATCCGATGCCGTATTAACTCCGTCAGGACAGACATGACCACGCAAGACACTTCGGACCTCCCAGAGGTTCTGGCCACCATCACCGCTTCCCCCATGCGCCGCCTGTTTGGCATGGCAACGCTGTTCTTGCTGGGGGGCGTGTTGATCTACATCGCGCTGACCACGACGCCGGCATGGCATTGGCGGCTGTTCTTGCTGGTCATTGGCGGTTTGACGCTGTGGTTGGCCGAGGCGACGCGGCGGGCCACCGAGCACAGTATCGAGCTGACGCGCGACGGTATGCGCAGCACCTCCGGCGAAGAGATTGCCACGCTGGACGATATTGCCGCCATTCGGCGTGGTATGTTTGACCTCAAGCCATCCAATGGCTTTACCGTGCATCTCAAAAAGCCCCGGTCGCGCAGATGGCAACCGGGGCTTTGGTGGGCGTTTGGCCGTCGGGTGGGCATTGGCGGCGTCACGCCCGGGTCTGAAGCCAAATCCATGGCCCAGATCATTGAGGCGCTGCTGGTGGAACGGGGCCAAACCGAGGGGTAAAGGCTCCGCCTTGCAGCAACGCCCCGGTCTTAGCTGTTGCTCCAGGCCAATTGCGGCGCAAAGCGGGGGCGGGTGAACACAAAGGTGCTGATTTCCATGTTCAGCGGATTTGCGTCTGGGGAGAGAACGCGCTCGGTCATTGCATCACCATTTTGATCCAAAACAGGGTCGCCGTTCCCATCCAAGACGGGCGCGTCAACGTGCGTGCCATTCCATCCTGCCAGGATTGGCGGGGAGTACTGGGCCGATGTTTCAACAACAATCAAGCTTTCTCCGTGCACCAGTACGGGCAACTTGTCCTTCATCGCCTCAAACTCGGATGCGGTGATGCCGCTGCCGCCGTCATTGCTGTGAGACCAAGCCAAAACAAGCTCTCCAGACCCGTTACTTTGTTCGCTCCAGTAAACATGGCTCACAGTCAGGTCGTGACCGCTGCGCACCGTGGACATTTGCTCCAGGACCGCATGCGCGCCGTCGATGTAGTTTGCATCTACGGCCATCGTTTCACGAGACAGCATATCGGACACAGCAAAGGCCGCCTTCTCGGTTGTCGATTTGGCGCGATAGGCGTCAAAAATGTTCATCATGACGAACAGAGCAAACAGCAAGGTTGGGAAGATCAGCGCAGTTTCCACAGCGACGGAGCCAGTGGAATCTTTACGAAACGTCGCAAGAGCTTGGCGTGGGTTAAATATCGACATGGATCAACGAGGCTCCTGAACAAAGGTGTTTTCGACAACCAGGGCGTATTCCCCTTCGCTGTTACGAACCGCAACTGGCACAAACAATGCACCTGGGAAAATGGCCCGAACGGAAGCACAGGCGCGTAGATACATCAGCTCATTGGCCGCGCCATCGTCAAACCGCACCACGGGGTCAACGTCCGCGTCATCCTCGTGCAAAGAGCCACATGTGCTGGCTGCGGGGACCGCTTCCCAATTGCGTGGGTCGCGTTGGAACATCTGAAGGGACAGATTGTTTGTACAGTCAGGAATAACGCTGGCCTCATCACAAATCTGTTGGACGAGATCGTCATGTGACGGAACATTTCCGGTGGAGAGACGGATGTCACGCACAGCCACGTCCAGGGACCTTTCCAGGTAGGCGTAACGGAGTGACATCAAGCCAAGTTCCGCCGAGGCAAGAAACACACCGAGATAGAACGGCACCATGATGACAAAGTCGACCGTGACTGCACCGTCTTCCTTGCGGAGGATCGCGCGGGCTTTTTTGAGAACCGAATGGATCATTGGATCAACCTCAGCTGACGGATGGAAGTTGCAATGGCAGCGAAGGCGTCGCGGATTTCGAGCCCCTGCACATCGAAGTAGTGGCTGTCAGAGCTCGCGCAGTCCTGCAGCACCACGCGTGCGGCGTTTGGCGCCTCAAAGCCGATGGTGTAAACGATGATGCCGTTGTCTTTGGCGGCTTCACAGACACTGCGGGTGCGGGCGTCTTTGGTGCCATAGCCAACATCGTCAATGACCGGATAGTACCAGGCGCTGCGCGCAGCATCTTGGCCCATCAGTGGAGCGTAGAGCACATCGGCCACGTATTTTGGCGTGGTCCGCGCCCAAAGATCGGCATAAGAAATCACTTCGGCTTCGCCAGGCTCGCTTACGGTGATGGTCTTCTTGATTTTCTTATAGCGTTTACAGGTGCCGTTCTTGCGATAGGACTTACAAATGTCGCTGTTGACTTTTTCGGTCACCTCATAAGTGCCTTCACCGTAGGCGTGATTGCGGAACACACCATCATCTGGCCAGAAGTAAATTGGCTCATCCGTGATACCGTCGTTGTCGTCGTCTCCTTCGTCCTGGCCGAGATACAGGGAATAGAAATCTTCCTGCTCGTTGTACCAGACGTTGGAGTTGCCCAAGCGGTAGTTGTCGTTCACATAGTGTTGACGGGTGTTTTGGCCATCCGACATCAGAACTACGATTTTGAGGGACTCATTGCTGCCGTAGTCGTAAGGGCGTCCCTCAAAAACATTGGAAATTGAACCGCTGTCGCTGGCAGTGCTGTCGATCATGCTGGACACAACCGGTTGGAAGGCAGGGTCAAGAAGGGCGGTGCCCCATTTCATGCCGGTGTCGATCGAGGTGTTGCCGCTGCCGAACATGTTGTCAATGTAGGTCTTCAACGCGTCCGTGTCGTTTTGAATGAGCGTCAGCTCGCGAGAGCTCTCGGCGCGACAATCCGTGTAAGCGTTCACGTCAACATGGCCATTGCTGGGGCGGCGGTCATAGCTGCTGCTGCTCCAGGTGGCGTGCAGGGTTTGGTCGTACTCGCGATAGGGATCGATGAAGGCTTCGTTGTAGTCCGCTGCATGGAAGTTCAGACAGTTGGCCAGCGGGTTTTCACCGTTGGTCGTCAGAGCGTTCATCAACTCGTCCGGTGTGGCGACCTGCGCCGCGTAAGGCACAATGGAAATCGACATGGTGTCGTCTTCCGTGGTGTCATCCATGGTTTGGACAAACTCTTTGGCAGCCACTTTCAGATTGCTCAAGCGGCTGTTGTTGTTCATCGAACCGGAAACGTCGAGAACCAATGAAATTTCGATGTTGCCAATACGCTCTTCGGCGGTGCCGCTGGCGCCGATGGTCACACTGGTTCTTTCAGGCAGGCTGTTTTCTAGAGCCGTCACTTCCGCGGTGGTATAGCCACCTGCAATGTGATCTGGTTCGCCATCATAATCCGTGTCCATCGTTGGGGCAGGGGTTGAGGGGATCAGGGTTTTGAAGTCACGTCCAATTGTGCTGTAGACCAGATTGGACTCAATTTCTGCAGTTGCACTTACAGTCCGGTGATTGATCGATTGTGATACAGTCACCTCGTTAAGCGTATGAGCGACCCCCGCTTTGTCAAAGTAGTCTTCAACAACGTCTTGTGCTGGGCGGGTCTGGTCAAGATCTGCGGCAGCCAAAATGGCGCGGTCCAAAGTATGCTGGAGCTGTGTGCGGCGCATTTCCGCGAGCATGATATCAGCGCCGATGCCGCCGATCGTGATCATCATAATAATAAGAAAAACGCTGAAGCCAACCATGACACCGTCTTCTTCCTTGCGGAAACGGTGCGCGCCGAGCCGCCAAAGTGCTTTTGGCCGCGGCGTTACAGGTGGCCGGTGCGGTGCCTGAAACTGTTTCATTTTACATACCTCTCTGCGACGCACCCGTCATGGGACTCCCCGCCTCCAGACGGTCTGCGTCGCAAATCTTATTTCAATGGATTGGGGCGTAATTGGGGCAAAAGCTGGCAGTTCGTTAGGCAAAGATTAAGATTTTTGTCAATTATTGCAGTCGGTTGGAGACAGTTTGGCGCGTAGGGGGGCTTCTGTTTCCGTAGCGGCAACGACAGCAACTCAGAGTGTTGCGCATTTTCATCTGTTATCTTTGGTGGCGTTATGACCTTACTCATACTTAAGTCGGTAAGTGTGGCAGTGAGTCGCAGTGTGTTGCTTGTCTGGAGGAAAGTTGATGAGCGCTATTAAGGAACCGAGTTTTCGGGAAAGTGTTGACCTGATGTTCAATCGCGCGGTGGCGCTGATGGACTTGCCCCCGGGATTGGAGGAGAAGATCCGGGTGTGTAATGCGACTTACACCGTGCGTTTTGGTGTTCGTTTGCGCGGCCAGATCCAGACCTTTACCGGTTATCGCTCGGTTCACTCAGAACACATGGAGCCTGTGAAAGGTGGTATCCGCTTTGCCCCAAGTGTGAACCAAAACGAGGTCGAGGCGCTGGCGGCACTGATGACCTACAAATGTGCGCTGGTGGAAGCGCCGTTTGGCGGCTCTAAAGGCGGCCTTTGCATTGATCCACGCAAATATGATGAACATGAGCTGGAGCGCATCACCCGTCGGTTTGCCTATGAACTTGCCAAGCGTGACCTGATCCACCCGTCCCAGAACGTGCCTGCGCCTGACATGGGCACCGGCGAGCGTGAGATGGCCTGGATTGCGGACCAATATGCCCGCATGAACACCACGGATATCAACGCGCGCGCGTGTGTGACCGGCAAGCCGCTGAACTCCGGTGGTATCTCTGGACGTGTCGAAGCGACCGGGCGTGGCGTGCAATATGCGCTGCAGGAGTTCTTCCGCGACGCGCGCGATGTGGAGAAGGCGGGCCTTGATGGCACGCTGGATGGCAAACGTGTGATTGTGCAGGGTTTGGGAAACGTGGGCTACCACGCTGCAAAGTTCTTGTCGGATGAAGACGGCTGTAAGGTTGTTGGCATCATCGAACGTGATGGAGCGCTCTTCAATGAGGATGGCATCGATGTCGACGCGGTGCAGCAGTGGCTGGCCAAACACGGTGGTGTGTCTGGTTATCCGGATGCGACCTATACCCGCGAAGGCGGCAAGATACTGGAAGAAGCCTGTGACATCCTCATTCCAGCGGCGCTGGAAGGGGTGATCAACATGGAGAACGCCGCGCGCATTCAGGCACCGTTGATCATTGAGGCTGCAAACGGTCCTGTCACGGCTGGTGCAGATGAGATCCTGCGCAAGAAAGGCACTGTGATCATTCCGGATATGTATGCCAACGCCGGCGGTGTGACCGTGTCCTACTTCGAGTGGGTCAAAAACCTCAGCCACATCCGCTTTGGACGGATGCAGCGGCGTCAGGAAGAAAGCCGTCACCAGTTGGTGGTGGATGAACTAGAGAAGATCAGCGCCGCGCTGGGCACCCAGTACAGTCTGACTGACAGTTTCAAACAGAAGTACCTGCGCGGTGCCGGAGAGCTGGAGCTCGTGCGCTCTGGTCTTGATGACACCATGCGCATTGCGTATCAATCTATGCGAGATGTGTGGCACGACCGTGCCGATGTAGAGGATTTGCGCACAGCGGCCTACCTCGTGTCGATTGACAAGGTGGCGTCCAGCTACCGTGCAAAAGGGCTTTGATGGGTGATATCGCGATCAGCTGCCGCTGTGGGCAGTTTGGTGCAAAGCTAAAGAATGTGAGCCCGAAAACGGGCTCACATGTGCAGTGTTACTGTAAAGATTGTCAGGCGGGCGCAATAGCGCTGGGTGCGGAAGACACGTTGATGCCACGCAATGGGTCGGACATTTATCAGACCATTCCCGCCAATCTGGAACTCGTCAAAGGCCAGGAGCATCTGGCCTGTCTGCGCCTGTCACCTAAAGGCTTGATGCGGTGGTATGCGAGTTGTTGTGATACGCCGGTGTTCAACACGCTGGGCGGCACCAAATTGGCCTTTGTCGGCGTGTCGGTGCCTGCGATGCGGGTTGACGCGATTGAAAAGACCATCGGCAAGGTGATTGCCGTGGTGCACACCAAAGACGCGCCGTTTGGCACCGAGCCCCTCAAGGACTACGGGTTTAACAAGGCGGGCTTCAACGTTTTGGCGCGGCATTTTGGGGCGCTGATGCGCGGGCAGGTGAAGGACAATCCTCTGTTTCAAGACGGTGCGCCGCTGGTGGAGCCGCGTGTGTTGACCAAGGCCGAACGCAAGGCCGCGACGCCCTAAGTGTTGCGCATGAGAGGCATCCCGCGCTTTTCTCGTTTTGAGTGATCCTTGGAGAGGCTGGTCGCGTACGCTGTATGGACCAAACATTTCGAGGATTTTCTGTGATGCGTTTTTTGACAGTTGCCGCGATGAGTGTCGCGGCTGGTGCAGCATCTGCTCAAGCGCCTGAGGGCTGGATCTTCAGCCTTGATGGCGCCTACCTGAACCAAGACAGCAGCGATACCAACGGCGGCGGGAGTTTCTCGGCGGACCGTGTGTACAGCCGCGTCGGCGCGTTCAATCGCAATCCGGGCGGGATCAGCTACGGCGTGTCTGCGACTTTTGGCCAGGCAGACTATGATTTTGTGGGAATGCCTGCGCTTTGGGACAAGGTAGACGAGCGTTCGGTGACAGTCTCCTTGGCGGGACGCACGGAACGCGGAATGCGTTGGTTTGTGGCCCCATCTGTGCGCAGCCGTTATGCCTCTGGTGCGTCGGCAAGTGATGGCCGAAGTGCCGGATTGTTTGCCGGTGTCAGCTGGGAGGTGGGCGACAATCTGGTGATTGGTCCGGCGCTTGGGGCATTTGAGGGGCTTGGCGGCGATGACTATGACGCCTTTCCAGCGCTGTTGCTGGACTGGCAGTTCGCAAATCGATGGAGCTTGAGTACTGGTCCGACACTCGGTGCCAGTCAGGGGCCGGGTCTGTCGTTGCGGTATGACGTGAGTGACACCTGGGGGCTGACCCTGTCTGCCCGGCAAGAGACCAACCGCTTTGCGCTTGCAGGGGGCAACGTGGGGCAGGACAAGAGCGTGCCCGTGGTGATGAGCCTGTCCTACGACCCGAACCCGGGCATGAGTTTTGTAGTGTTTGCCGGCGCGGAAGTGGACGGCAGTTTAGCGGTGGAAAACGCAACTGGAGCAACCCTGTCCAAGCAGAGCTATAATACGGCTCCGCTATTGGGCGTGGCGTTTTCTCTATCGTTTTGAGGGCTTAAGAGAGCCTGATTGCAATTGTGCGTTTAGCGACGCATTCTGTCGCTAAGCGACCATCCTCGCGTGTGTTTTTTGCGCCTGATGTCAGGAGGTCGTGTCGGATTTGAAGACACGCCTAGAGTGGGCATTCAGGAGGCAAAGAGATGCGGTTTTCCGGCCTCAAGGTTTTGGCACAGGGACTGTCCGGCAATAAAGGCTGGACCGCGCATTGGCGCGATGCGCAACCGAAGCCGGAATATGATATGGTGATTATTGGCGGTGGCGGACACGGTCTGTCGACGGCTTATTACCTCGCCAAAAACCATGGGATGACCAATATTGCGGTGCTCGAGAAGGGCTATCTGGGTGGTGGCAATGTGGGGCGCAACACCACGATTGTGCGCGCCAATTACTTCCTTCAGGGCAACAGCGAGTTTTACTCCCATTCGATGAAGCTCTGGGAAGGGCTGGAGCAGGAGCTGAACTACAATGTGATGTTCTCCCAGCGGGGATTGATCAATCTGTTCCACAGCGATGGGCAGCGCGATGCCTTTGCGCGGCGTGGCAATATGATGATTAATCAGGGGGACGATGCGCAGCTGCTGAGCCGAGAGGGCGTGCGCAAGATGCTGCCTTATCTCGATTTTGAGCAGGGGCGGTTTCCGATCTATGGCGGGTTGTACCATCCGCGCGGTGGCACGGCCCGGCATGATGCGGTGGCCTGGGGCTATGCGCGCGGGGCGTCAGATCGGGGTGTTGATCTGGTGCAGAACTGCGAAGTGACCGGCATCGACATTGAGGGCGGGGTTGTGAAAGGCGTGCAGACCACGCGCGGTGCGATCCGGGCTAAGAAGGTTGGGATTATTGTGGCTGGGCGGTCTGGTCTGGTGGCAGGCATGGCAGAGCGGCGCCTGCCAATCGAGAGCCATGTGTTGCAGGCCTTTGTGACCGAAGGGCTGAAGCCAGTGATTGATCATGTGATCAGTTTTGGCATGGGGCATTTTTATATCAGCCAGTCGGACAAGGGCGGCTTGGTGTTTGGTGGGGATCTGGATTTCTACAGTTCTTATGCGCAGCGCGGGAACTTGCCCATGAAAGAGCACGTCATGGAAGCGGGCATGACGCTGATGCCGATGATTGGCAAAGCCAAGGTGCTGCGCTCTTGGGGCGGGATCATGGATATGACGCCGGATGGCAGCCCGATCATTGACAAGATGGAGGGCATCGACGGGCTCTACATTGATTGCGGTTGGAACTACGGCGGGTTCAAAGCGGTTCCGGCTTCGGGCTGGTGCATGGCACATTTGATGGCGACGGATCAGCATCACGACTATGCGGCGAAATTCCGGATGGATCGGTTCCGCACGGGTGTTAGCATCATGGATGAAGAGGGCACCGGCTCTCAGCACAATCTGCATTGAGGGGGCGGCGATGACGGGTGTTTTCAAGAGTGTGTTGTTGAGCGGTGCTTTGATGGCGGGGCCTGTGCTGGCCGAAGGACCGCCGGAAGGGTGCTATGTGCGGGATTACACTGATGCGCATCTCGCAGGCCAACCGGCGCAGGTGGTCGATTGGATGCAGCTGTGGATTTACAGCGATGAGAACCAGAACAAGCTGGCCAATATGCTGGTCGGGTTTACCAACCAAGGGCACGTTGCGGGCACTCAACATGCGGGGCAGGTGCTGGACCAGTTCCTGCTGTGTTTTGACAGCGGCGGGCGCAAGGGCTGCACCGTGGAATGCGATGGCGGCAATTTCTTTGTGACACGCGACAGTGGCGACGCGATGACGATTGAGACCAGCTATTTGATGGTGGGAGAAACCGACAGTTGTGGCGGGGCGGTGGATCTGGCGGAGGTGCCGGGCAAAGCGGTGAAATACAAGCTGTTCCGTGCGGATGCGCAGCGTTGTGAGGCGGCGCGGACTGTCTATGTTGTGTCTGATGCGACCGTTTTTGATGGTCCAAGCGGTGATGGGGAAAGCAAATGAGATTGACCTGTCCGCATTGTGGCGAACGTGATCGGCGCGAGTTTTACTATCAGGGGGACGCAGTGGCGTTGAACCGCCCTGATCCGGAGGCTAGCGACGTTGTGTGGGATGACTATCTGCACAACCGCGACAACCCGGCGGGCGTGACGCGGGACCTTTGGTATCACGAAGGCGGTTGCGGTGCTTGGATCGTGGTGACACGCAACACGCTGACCCATGAGGTGCTTGCAACCGAACTGGCGTCTGACGTGACGGAGGTCAGCGCATGAGAATCGCGGGCAAAGGCCAGGTGGACCGGGGCACGCCGGTTAGCTTCACTTTCGATGGCCACACGGTGCAAGGCTTCGTGGGGGATACCGTGGCCTCGGCCTTGCTGGCCAATGACATCAAGCTGGTGGCTCGGTCGTTTAAGTATCATCGGCCACGGGGCGTGATGGGCGCGGGCTCGGAAGAGGCCAATGCGCTGGTCACCGTTGGGCGCGGCGCACATCAGGAGCCCAATGTGCGGGCGACGACGCAGGAGGTTTATGACGGGCTGGAAGTGCGCAGCCAGAACCGGTGGCCCAGTCTGGATGTGGACCTGTTGGCGATCAATGATCTGGCGGCGCCGTTTCTTGGGGCGGGGTTTTATTACAAGACCTTCATGTGGCCCAAGGCCTTTTGGGAGCGGGTGTATGAGCCGATCATCCGCCGCTCCGCTGGTTTGGGGGCGCTGTCAGGGGAGCACAACGAAGGCATCTATGAAAAGGCATTTGCCTTCTGCGATGTCTTGGTGATTGGCGCGGGGCCGGCGGGTCTCATGGCGGCGTTGACGGCGGCGCGGGCTGGCGCGGACGTGCTTTTGGCGGACGAGGACAGCGTGCTGGGCGGGCGTCTGAATGGCGAGCGCGAAGAGATTGATGGCATTCCGGCTGCAGTATGGGCTGCGGATGTGGTGGACGAACTGGCAGCCATGCCCAACGTGCGCCTGATGTCGCGCACCACGGTCACTGGCGCGTATGATCAGGGCACCTTTGGTGCGCTGGAGCGGGTGAGCAATCACCTCAGCGGCGCAAACGGGCGACCTTTGGAATGTTTCTGGCGCATTGTGGCGAAGCACGCGATCCTCTGCGCGGGTGCCATTGAGCGGCCGATTGCATTTAAGAACAATGACCGACCCGGGATCATGGGCGCGGCGGCGGTGCGGACCTATCTGCATCGCTATGGCGTGGCGCCGGGGCGGGCGGTGACGGTGTTTACCAACAACGATGATGGCCATCGCACCGCGCGGGACTTGAAGGCTGCGGGCGTACATGTGACCGCCGTGTTGGACAGTCGGAAAGATGGGCCAGATGGGCAAGGCTATCCGGTGATCTACGGGGCCGAAGTTTGTGACACCGGAGGGCGCAAGGCGCTGGAGAGTGTGTCTTACCGAACGGTCAGCGGGGAAGAGAAGCTTGGCACCGATTGTCTGGCGGTTTCCGGCGGCTGGAACCCGACGGTGCATCTGACGTGCCACATGAACGGGCGTCCTGAGTGGCGCGAGGACATTCAGAGTTTTGGCCCGGTGGACGGTATGGTGCCGGGTTTGACCACGGCGGGGGCTGGCAACGGGACGTTTTCAACGATGGGCGCGATGCAAGAAGGCGCTGCGAAAGCAAAAGCGGCTGTCGAGGCGCTGGGCTTTGAGGTTGGGGATGTGGATCTGCCATCGGCGGAGGATGCGCCCTACAACATGGAACCGCTTTGGGCGGTGGCTGGTCGCGGGCGCGCGTGGTTGGATTTCCAGAACGATGTAACCGTCAAGGACGTGAAGCAGGCGGCGACCGAGAACTTCCGCTCGGTGGAGCATATGAAACGCTACTCCACACAGGGTATGGCGCCCGATCAGGGGAAGAATTCCAACATGGGCGCGTTGGCGGTTTTGGCGGATGCGACAGGGCGCGGGATCCCTGAGACCGGCACGACCACCTTCCGCCCGCCATTTGTGCCGGTGAGCATCGCCGCGCTGGGCGCAGGCGGGCAGGGTGTTGGCTTCGCGCCGGAGCGGTTCACCACCAGCCATGACGCCAGCGTCACCGATGGCGCGCCGATGATTGAAGCAGGGCTGTGGTATCGGCCAAGTTTCTACCCTAAGGCGGGCGAAACTAAGTGGCGGCAGAGCTGCGACCGTGAGGTGCAGATGGTGCGCAATGCGGTTGGTATCTGTGACGTGTCCACGCTGGGCAAGATCGACATTCAAGGCTCGGATGCGGGCGCGTTGTTGGACTTTGTCTACACCAATACCTTCAGCACGCTGAAAGTGGGTAAGGTGCGCTATGGCTTGATGTTGCGCGAAGACGGCACTGTCATGGACGACGGCACCACTGCGCGATTGGGCGAGGAACATTTCGTGATGACCACGACCACGGCAGCGGCGGGGCCGGTGATGCGGCACTTGGAGTATGTGTATCAGTGCCTGCGACCGGAGCTGGATGTCTCGATGGTGTCGGTGACCGAGCAATGGGCGCAGTTTGCGGTCGCGGGGCCGAAGTCGCGTGAGGTGCTGTCCGGCATTGTCGGTGAGGAGATCGACAACGAGAGCTTCTCGTTCATGGGCTGTGGCGAGGTCAGTGTTGGTGGGGTGCGGGGGCGGTTGTTCCGCATCTCGTTTAGCGGGGAACACGCCTATGAGATTGCGGTGCCCGCGCGCTATGGCGAGAGCCTGTACCAAGTGCTGGTGCAGAAGGCCGAGGCGCTGGGCGGTGGGGCGTATGGCATGGAGGCGCTAAATGTGCTGCGCATCGAGAAAGGTTTCATCACCCATTCCGAAATTCACGGGCGCACGACGGCTTTTGACATTGGTATGGAACGCATGGTGAGCACGAAGAAGGACTGCATTGGCAAAACCATGAGCGAGCGGCCGGGGCTGTCTGGGGCTGAGAGGGAGCAGCTGGTGGGCTTAAAGCCGGTGGGAGCGGTGAAACAACTGACTGCCGGGGCGCATTTGTTTGAGGTGGATGCGGAGCCGGTGCGGGAAAACGAACTGGGATACACCACCTCGGTTGGGTTCTCGCCAACCTTTGAGAGCTTCCTGGGATTGGCGTTCTTGCGCAATGGACGTGCGCGGCATGGTGAACAGGTGATGATGGTGGATCACTTGCGCGGTGTGACCGCGCGCTGTGAGGTCTGTGATCCGGTGTTCTTTGATCCAGAAGGAGGGCGGATGCGTGGTTGAGTTGCTTGCAAAGACGCCTTGTGAGGGGCTGTTGCCGATCTCCGTGGGCAACGTGTCATTGGCTGAAGATCTACCGGTGAGCCTGACGATGCTGACGGTGCACAAGGGGCGGCTTGAGGCTTGCTCCGAGTTGCTGAAATCCGCGCATGGCATGGCGATGCCAAAACCAAATCGCGCCACAGGCACAGCGGCTGCGCGGGCCATTTGGTTTGGGCGGGATCAAGCCATGCTGGTGGGGCCTGCGCCCAACTGGAGCCTCAAAAACGAGGCCGCTGTGGTGGACCAAAGCGATGCCTGGGCGGTTGTGAAGCTGGAAGGCGTCGGCGCAGAAGACGTGTTGGCGCGGCTTGTGCCTGTGAATGTGCGGACGGCGACTTTCAAGCGGGGGCATACGGCGCGCACCATGTTGGGGCATATGACTGTGTCGATCACACGGGTTGGGGAGCAGGCATTTCAGATCATGGCGTTCCGTTCCATGGCGAAGACGCTTGTTCACGATTTGCAAAGGGCCATGGAAAGCGTCGCCGCGCGCGGGTAGTCTCTTTGGGTCTAAAGTGATTCAGGAGGCCTTGATGGTCCGTTATACTCTCGTGGCGCTGATGCTGAGCAGCGCAGCAGCCTATGCCGCTGATGGCAAAGAAGACACCTGCAAATACCAGGGGCAGGTGATCAAGGCCATTCAGGACGCCCGGCTGGATCGTGTGAAAGCCAAAGACCTGGAAGAGTATCTGCTCGCCAATGAACCTACCTGGCCGGAGAACTACAACGCGGCAATCACGCATTTTGCGCCTGTGGTTTATGGTGCCAAAAAGCGTGACCTGAAAAAGATCGATCTGGGCGCACAAGTTGAGCAACAGTGTCTGGACAATTGGGACCAAATTCAGGAAATGCAGAAGTCCGCTTCAAACTGACCTGATCGGATTGCCATGTCCTTACCGCCCGGATTTCTAGATGAGCTTCGCAGCCGCACCTCCATTGTTGACGTGGTGGGGCGCAAAGTCATGTGGGACCCGCGCAAGTCCAATCAGGGCAAGGGGGACATGTGGTCACCATGCCCGTTTCACCATGAAAAAACTGCGTCTTTTCATGTGGATGACCGCAAGGGATATTACTACTGTTTTGGCTGTCACGCCAAAGGGGACGCGATCAAATTTGTGACCGAAACCGAGAATGTCGGTTTTATGGAGGCGGTGGAGATCTTGGCCGAAGAGGCCGGGATGACCATGCCCAAACGCGATCCGCAGGCGCAGCAGAAGGCGGATCGGCGCACGCAGTTGGCAGAAGTCATGGAAATGGCGGTGCAGCATTTCCGGCTGATGTTGAATGCCGGGGCAGGCGCGGAAGCACGGGCCTATCTGGACAAGCGCGGCATGGCGCAGGAAACGCGGGATCGGTTTGACATTGGTTTTGCACCGGATGGCTGGCAAGGCCTGTGGGACGCGCTGACCGGCAAAGGCGTAGCACCTGACTTGATCCTCGGCGCCGGATTGGCCAAACCGTCGAATAAGGGCGGAAAGCCCTATGATACCTTCCGTAACCGGATCATGTTCCCGATCCGAGATGCGCGCGGCAAGTGTATCGCCTTTGGTGGTCGCGCGATGGACCCCAATGACAATGCCAAATATCTCAACAGCCCCGAGACAGAGCTGTTTGACAAGGGGCGCAGTCTTTACAATCACGCCCCGGCGCGGGAGGCGGCGGGCAAAGGCCAGCCGTTGATTGTGGCCGAGGGCTACATGGATGTGATTGCACTCTGTGAGGCCGGGTTTGGCGCGTCGGTGGCCCCATTGGGTACGGCGGTCACGGAAAACCAGTTACAGTTGCTGTGGCGCATCTCGGACGAGCCGATCATCGCGCTGGATGGCGATAAAGCGGGCATACGCGCCGCGATGCGGGTGGTGGATTTGGCTCTGCCGCTGCTGGAGGCCGGAAAATCACTGCGCTTTGCAATTATGCCAGAGGGGCAGGACCCGGACGACCTGATTAAGGCCAAAGGTGCAGGGGCGGTGCAGAAGGTGCTTGATGCCGCGATGCCGATGGTGAACCTGCTGTGGCAACGTGAGATTGAGGGCAAGGTCTTTGACAGCCCGGAACGCCGCGCCGCACTCGACAAACTGCTCAAGCAAAAGATCAAACTGATCCAGGACCCGTCGATCCGCAGTCACTATGGCGAGGCGATCAAGGAACTGCGTTATGAGCTGTTTCGTCCGCAGCGGGGCGGTGGCGGTGGCTTCTCCGGTGGTCGGCGGGGCAAGTGGAATGCGCAGCCGACAGTTCAGGTGCACACCAAGACCTCGATGCTGGCCGCGAGCGAAGGCCCGGTGGAGATGCGGGTGCGCGAGGCGGTGGTTTTGGCGGTCGCTTTGGTCAATCCAGAACTGCTGGATGATTTCGAATATGAGATCGAAAGCATGGAGTGTCTCGATCAGGACAACGCCTATCTGCGCGACGTGCTGTTGCGCTATGCCAACACGCCGGACCCGCGCAGCAATGTGGAAATGGCTTTGGGGCCGGAGATGGTTGAAAACCTGCTACGCCAACCCCATGTCGCCATCACCCCCGCCGTACGCAAACCCGGCGACATGGCGCTTGCGCGCATGACGCTGACCGAGGAGCTCGCAAAGCTCAAAACCGTGCGGGGCTTGAGCGAAGAAATCGCCGAAGCGGAAGAAGATCTCATGAGCGTGGCTGATGAGGCGATGACCTGGCGTTTGGGCCAGGCCGCAGAGGCGCGAAACAAGGCTATGCAAAGCGGTCTCGACGATGAAGGCGGGGGCGAATTTGCTGTTGGCGACAATGGGGCGCCAATTGACAAGGATGAACGCGCAGCGTTGGATGCGCTGCGAGATATGATCGATTTTACAAGGGGCGGGAAGCCGCCACGCCGGAGTTAGAACTCTAAGGCGCAGCCTTGTAAGCAACACATGAAGAAAACGGGCGCGGTGGGGTTGCGAATCACCCTATTGCGGGGTTGATTCGGAGCCAGCGAATCACCTTCAGCCGAACTTGCAGGAGCACTTAATGGCCGCCAAGGACAACGACGACCAGAAGCCCGCCGATCAGGACGCCGAAATCTCGCTCGATATGAGTCAGGCCGCCGTCAAGAAAATGATCGCTGAGGCTCGCGAGAAGGGCTACATCACCTACGATCAGCTGAACCAGGTTCTGCCCCCAGATCAGGTGAGTTCTGAGCAAATCGAAGACGTGATGTCGATGCTGTCCGAGATGGGCATCAACATCATCGAAGACGAAGAAGCCGAGGAAGAAGAGGCCAAATCCACCGCGGTTGTGGACACGTCTTCTGCCAACCGTGGCGTTGCAATTGCCTCTGGCAACAACGAAAAACTCGATCGCACCGACGACCCTGTGCGCATGTACCTGCGCGAGATGGGCTCTGTTGAGCTTCTGAGCCGAGAAGGCGAAATTGCGATTGCCAAGCGCATCGAGGCTGGCCGCAACACCATGATCGCCGGTCTGTGCGAAAGCCCACTGACCTTCCAGGCGATCACCATCTGGCGCGATGAACTTCTGTCTGAAGACATTCTGCTGCGCGACGTGATCGATCTGGAAACCACTTTTGGCAACCAGATGGGTGAGGATGGTGAAGAAGAGGGCGGAGAAACTCCGGTGGCCGAAGCGGCCAATGTGACCTCTGCGCCGAAGAAGGAAGCCGAGCAAGAGCTTGATGCGGACGGCAACCCGATTGCCAAAGACGACGATGATGACGAAGACGAGCAGGCCAACATGTCCTTGGCTGCGATGGAAGCTGCGCTGAAGCCGCGGGTTCTGGAGACGCTCGACATCATCGCACGTGACTTTGCGATGCTCTCAGATATGCAGGACGCGCGTATCTCGGCGACACTGAACGAAGATGGCTCTTTCTCTGAAGGAGACGAGGCGACCTACCAGAAACTGCGCTCCGAGATTGTGGAGTTGGTGAACGAGCTTCACCTGCACAACAACCGTATCGAAGCGCTGATCGACCAGCTGTATGGCATCAACCGCCGTGTCATGCAGATCGACAGCTCTATGGTGAAGCTGGCTGACCAGGCCCGCATCAACCGCCGTGAGTTTATCGACGCGTACCGTGGTCGCGAGCTGGACCCGAACTGGCTCGACGATATGTCCGAGAAGTCCGGCCGTGGCTGGCAGATGTTCATGGAGCGCTCTGTCGACAAGGTCACCGAGCTGCGCAACGACATGGCGCAAGTGGGCCAGTATGTCGGTTTGGACATCCCGGAATTCCGCCGCATTGTGCAGCAGGTTCAGAAGGGTGAAAAAGAGGCACGTCAGGCCAAGAAAGAAATGGTTGAGGCCAACCTGCGTCTGGTGATTTCGATTGCCAAAAAGTACACCAATCGCGGCCTGCAATTCCTTGATCTTATTCAAGAAGGTAACATCGGCCTGATGAAGGCGGTGGATAAGTTTGAATACCGTCGCGGCTATAAGTTCTCGACCTATGCGACCTGGTGGATCCGTCAGGCCATCACCCGCTCGATTGCCGACCAAGCGCGCACGATCCGTATTCCGGTGCATATGATCGAAACGATCAACAAACTGGTGCGGACATCCCGCCAGATGCTGCATGAGATCGGCCGTGAGCCAACGCCGGAGGAACTGGCCGAGAAGCTGCAGATGCCTCTGGAGAAAGTGCGCAAGGTGATGAAAATCGCCAAAGAGCCGATCTCTCTGGAAACTCCGATTGGGGACGAAGAAGACAGTCAGCTGGGTGATTTCATCGAGGATAAGAATGCTGTGCTGCCTCTGGACAGCGCCATTCAGGAGAACCTCAAAGAGACCACCACCCGTGTGCTGGCTAGCCTCACTCCGCGTGAGGAGCGGGTTCTGCGGATGCGCTTTGGCATCGGCATGAACACGGACCACACCCTTGAGGAAGTGGGTCAGCAGTTCAGTGTGACGCGCGAACGTATTCGTCAAATTGAAGCGAAGGCGCTGCGCAAGCTGAAGCATCCAAGCCGCTCGCGCAAACTGCGCAGCTTCCTGGATCAGTAAGCCATGTCGTTTCTGAAGAAGCTTTTTGGCGGCGGCGGTGCAAAAGAAGCCGCTGCTGAAAAGACGGTTCAAGCGGTGGAATACAAAGGCTATCAGATCACGCCGTGTCCCATCCCGGATGGTGGTCAGTTCCGCATTTCCGCACGAATTGATGGTGTGGTGAATGGCGAGGCCCAAAGCCATACGTTGATCCGGGCCGATGTGCTGCGCGATCAGAGTGAGGCGGCGGAGGCCTCTGTTGGCAAGGCAAAGCAAATGATTGACCAGATGGGCGATCAGATTTTCTGAGCCAGTTAGGTTACTTCACTCGAAGACGAAAAAGTGAACAGGTCAGCAGCTTTGCTGGCCTTTTCTCTTGGATAGATTGCAGTTAGGCTGAACGTGCTCGCCACCATGGGCGGGTGCAAATTTCTGAGAATTTTGATGAAACATCTTTCTGCTTTGGCATTTCTGACGTTGGCAGCTTGCGCTAATGCGGGTGGCTTGGGGACGAGCGATTTTGCGACCGTTGGCAATATCCGTGTTAATCAAGTGTCGGCAGATGTGTTTGAGGTGATGTCGCGTCCGGGTGGCAACCCCATGGCGCAGTATTGGTGTGGTGCAGGCAACTATGCGGGGCAAGTGCTTGGTGCGCCTGCTGGTGCGCGCATCTACGTGGTTGGTGAGGCCGGGCGTGCTGTGACCTCCGATAGTCTGGATGCGGCCCAGTTTTCTTTGAAGCCTGCAGGTCAAGCAAGCGGCGCCACAGGACGCAAGGGGACCTACGGCCCTCGCATTGGCGAAGATGAGTTTGTGGCGGATGCGCGGCGTTACTGTCTTATAATTGGTGATCCTTTCGCGATTTTCTGAAACGGGCTTTAGTGATGGCCGGCTTATGGGCACGGCAATGGAGAGAAGCATGAAGAAGTGCACGGTTGGCTTTATGGCTGGTGCTTTGGCGTTGAGCGCCTGTATGTCGACAAGCTCTGGCGGTGGGTTCGTGTCTCGAAGTGGGGTGCGAGTGACCCCCGTAAATGCGGATGTGTTTGAAGTCGGTGTGCGGCCAAACGCCATTGAGGCTGAATTCTGGTGCGGCGCCGGGGATTACGCAAGCCGTCAGCTGGGTGCTCCGAACAGCGCCCGGGTTTATGTCGTTAGTGGGACCGGGGCTGGCACGGTAACGTCCAATCCTGAGACGGCCCAGTTCTCCTTAAAGCCGCCGCAAGCGGTTCAGGGGGCCGCCGGGCGCTCAGGTCGTTGGGGGCCGCGTCTGGGCTCCAGCAAGTCGGTGGGGGCTGCACGTCAAGACTGCAACATCGATCGCAACAACTTCTGGGCCTGACATAAGCCCCGGTGGAGGTCATATGAAACGGTTCGCTGGCAATTTGGTTGCTTCGGTCTCCGTGATGGTTTTGATCGGCTGTCAAACTGGGGGAAGTGCAGCGTTTTCGGCACGCAACGGTGTGCGGGTCAACCCGGTCAATGCCGATGTCTTTGAAGTGATCGCAAGGCCCAATGGGCGTAAGTCGGATTTCTGGTGTGGCGCGGGTTCTTATGCGAGCCAGCAGCTTGGCGCGCCCGACAATGCACTGGTCTATACCGTTGGTGGTGCCGGACGCGGTGTCACAATGAACAGTCCTGATGCGGCTCAGTTTTCCTTGAAACCTCCGGAGCAGGTGTCAGGTGCGACAGGGCGGGCCGGCAATTGGGGGCCAAGCGTTGGGCAAGCCAACAGCGTTGGTCGCGCGCGCAACAGTTGCGCGCCTCTGAAGAACAGCGACACCAGTTAACAGGCCCAACACAATGCAAACCGAGTTTCAAGTCGCCACGCGTGGTCCTGGGCTGTATGAGTTCACACGTGATATTACACGATGGGCGGCGCAAAGTGACCGTTCGGGATTGCTCACGCTGTTTGTGCGCCACACCTCGTGCAGTTTGCTCATTCAGGAAAATGCGGATCCGGAAGTGCAGACTGATTTGCAGAACTTCTTTCACCGCCTTGTGCCACCAACAACCGATCCGTCAATGAGCTATCTGACCCACACCTACGAAGGGCCGGATGATATGCCCGCACATATCAAAGCGGCGATGATGCCGGTCTCACTCTCCATTCCGGTCTCAAACGGACAGCTGGCGTTAGGAACTTGGCAGGGGATTTACCTGTTTGAACACAGGAATGCGCCGCACACGAGACGTGTGACAGCGCATTTAGGTGCATGAATGGAAAGACCGTTGGGCCTTTGAAGTTGATATAGGGCCGTGGCGGAAAATCTTCAGGGGGAAAGCCGGATGTGTTTTCCCAGTAGCGCTTATCTTGGGGTGGCTTTTTGCCTCTACCCAAAGGCTTGTAGCTCTCCTATAGTGCCTGTGGATAACTTGGGAAAATACCCAACCCACGCCGTAACTTATTGCGGCACAGGCAAAGAGCAGATGAAACAAGGGGAAGTCTATGCGCTGTCCGTTTTGCGGAAACATCGACACTCAGGTGAAAGATTCGCGGCCTGCGGAGGATCATGTCTCGATCCGTCGTCGCCGGTTTTGCCCCGCGTGTGGCGGGCGGTTCACAACCTACGAACGTGTGCAGCTGCGCGATCTGGTGGTGGTGAAATCCAACGGCCGTCGCGAAGACTTTGATCGTGACAAGCTGGAGCGCTCGATCCGTATTTCCATGCAGAAACGCCCGGTGGAGCCAGAGCGCATCGATCAGATGATCAGCGGCATCGTGCGGCGTTTGGAGAGCATGGGCGAGACAGATATCCCCTCCAAGACCATTGGCGAGATTGTCATGGAAGCCCTAGCGCGGATTGATACCGTGGCCTATGTGCGCTTCGCCAGCGTCTACAAGAACTTCCAAGCCGCCGACGACTTTGATAAATTTGTAAGCGAACTGCGTCCCGACCCATCTCCTGAGGAGTAAACGTGACTGATCGCCGTTACATGGCGTTGGCCCTTTCCTTGGGCCGGCGCGGTCAGGGTGTCTGCTGGCCAAACCCGGCCGTGGGTTGTGTCATTGTGAAAGACGGACGTGTTGTCGGGCGGGGCTGGACCCAGCCCGGTGGTCGGCCACATGCGGAGCCGGTGGCTTTGGCGCAGGCCGGTGCGGCCGCTCGTGGTGCCACGGCTTATGTGACGCTGGAGCCCTGTGCCCATCATGGGCAAACTCCGCCCTGTGCTGAAGCGTTGATCGCGGCGCAGGTGGCGCGTGTGGTGGTGGCTGTGGAAGACAGTGACGCGCGCGTGTCTGGGCGCGGGTTGGCGATGTTGCGCGAGGCGGGCATTGAAGTGACCACCGGCGTGCTTGCGTATGAAGCGGCACGGGATCTCCAGGGGTTCTTTCTAAAAACCGATCTTGGGCGTCCGTTTCTAACCTTGAAGCTGGCGACCACATTGGATGGTCGGATTGCGACGGCTACAGGCGAAAGCCGCTGGATCACCGGGCCGGAGTCGCGCCGCGCTGTGCACGGCATGCGCCTGCGGCACGATGCGGTGATGGTGGGTGGCGGCACAGCGCGGGCGGATGATCCGTCGCTGACTGTGCGCGACTTTGGCGAGGTGGCGCAGCCGGTGCGCGTGGTGGTGTCGCGGCGATTGGATCTGCCTTTGATGAGTGTCTTGGCGCAGACGGCCAAAGACGTGCCGGTCTGGATTATTCACGGCAGAGACGCGGATGCCTCCTTGCAACAAACGTGGCGAGACCTCGGGGCGACGTTGTTGCCATGCCCGCTTGAGGGCGTGCATTTGTCTGCGAAAGGCGTGCTGGAAGCGCTTGGTAAACAAGGGCTAACGCGGGTGTTTTGTGAAGGCGGCGGGGCGCTGGCGGCGTCTTTGCTGGCGGCGGACATGGTGGACGAGTTAATCACGTTCTCCGCAGGTGTTGTCATCGGGGCCGAAGGCCATCCGGCGATCGGCGCCATGGGCTTGGCGCGATTGGGGGAGGCGCCGCGGTTTGACCTGGTGTCACACCAGCGCATGGGTCAGGACGTGATGAGCGTCTGGCACCGCATTGAGGCGCAGCGCCATCCGCGTTGAGCCTCAGCGCCAGAGCGATTGATAACTGGCGAACCGGCCTTGCAGTTTTGACAACAGGCGGTTGCCCCAACCGGGGTGCGGGATGTATCCGGTGGCTAATCGTTCTAGGGCTACTTCGACAGGACAGGGCAGACCGGATACGGGGTCGCGATAACGCGGATAATCGATCAGTGCGGCATGTACGAGGCCTTCGAGACTTGGCTGCGCCGTGCGGCGCGCGGGAATGTCTCCGCGATCATCTGTTAGGCCCCAGCCCGCGTAGAATGGCGCGCCCAATGTGGTGACTTTGCAGCCGTGCAGCAGTGCTTCGAAGCCGGTAAGCGAGGTCATGGTCCAGACCTCTTCGACCTCTTTAAGAAGCGCGGCCATGTCGGCCTGATCTAGCACCATATCAGCTAGTGCTTCCGCATCTTCGCGTGAGATTTGCCCTTTGCGCAGGCCAGCTTCGACATCGGGGTGGGGCTTATAAAGAATGCGGGCGGTTGGGTTGGCGGCGCGGGCGGCTTTCAGCAGGGCGAGGTTGGTCGTGATGCCAGTGGTGCCGGTGAGGATGGAGGCGTCGTCCTCGACTTGGCCAGGCACCAGAATGCGGTGACCATCGGGTAGATCGAAGGAGGTGCCGCCAAGGTTATATTTGGTAATGCGATGTTTTTTCAACGCTTTAATAAGCCTCTCGGCACGCAGCTGTTGATCCGGGCGCAAGGTGGCGCGTTTTGTGATCAACCTCTCCAGTCTGCTTTCCTGTGTGGGATCGTAGTAGATACCGAGGTCATCACAGACCAAGGACAAAGGTGGGACCAGCTCCGCCCCAAGGCCGCGGGAGCGCAGGAAGCCGTCTTCGATCCGTGTTGCACGTTCCGGGCCGGGTTTGCTGGCCCAGACCATGGCTGGGCGGGAGGAGTGCTTCTTGTCGAAGGTCAGGGCTTTGTACCGGCCAAAGAACTTTTGCAGCGGTTTGCGCTTCCATAGGCGCATGCCGAAAGCGTTCCAGCCGTGGCGATCTTCGCGCCATGCGCGGGATTGGGCGGCGAGCTGTTCAAGGCTGTCTTCGAGTTCACAGAGCTTGTCGCGGCAAGGATCATACCATGTTGGGTAGAGGATCATCGCGGCGGCAAAAAGCTGTGCGCGGGTCAGGCGACGTTGGCGGTGGTAGAGCGGGAACTCGTCCTGTGTAAGCTCCCAGCCGGCGTAGAATGGTTGGCCAAAAATGCGCGGTTTGTGACCGGCGAGAATGGCTTCGAAGCCAAGTTGTGAGGAGACCGTGTAGACGGCAATGGCGCCGTCGAGCAGTATCCAGGGGCTGATGGGATCGGTGTAGAGCGCGACGTTGTCGCGGGTGTCTTTTTCACTGTAGTAACCCGCGCGGGCGCCGTTCTGGGTTTCTGGGTGGGTCTTGATCAAGATGCGCGCGCCAGGGTTCTCCTCCTGCGCCATGACCAGCATCTCTTGGAAGCGCAGATCATTGGCTCCAGAGGCGGTAACGGCCGCATCATCGCGGGTTTGGTCGATCACCAGCACATAGCCTGGATCGGGGGCAGGCAGGTCCGGATCAACCGCGGCGTACTTGGTGAGGTGGTTTTCCTTGAGCCGTTCAATGGCGCCACGGGCGCGGTTCAAAAGGACCGAGTCGTCCAGCGGTTCGTGCTTGAGAAGGCGTTCTAGATCAGAGGGTTGGTTGGGATCAAAATGCGGACAGGTGCCATCGATCATCAGGCCGATAGGGGGCTCTTTGCCGGTGCGTCCGGGGAAGAGGGAACGCAGGAAGGCGTCTTCGACATAAAGCTGCGATGCGCCGGTTTTTTCCGCCATGGCGTGGCCGCGATGGGCGGTGGGGCTGTTGCCCCAGATCGCGATCAGGTCCTCAGACGTGGTGCGGCCGAAACGCAGCTCATACCCTGCGAGCGACAGAATGCGGCGCAGGCGTTTCTGGAAAAAGAAACCGCCGTTGAATGCAAAAAGCCGCCGGGGATTGGTGTTCCCGGCGGCTTCTTCGGTTGTTGGGTTAATCAAGATCAGCCACCTGTGCTAATACCGCCCACTTCCAAGAGCGTGTCGGCCGATGTCAAAGTGCCGGTGATGGCTGAAATGGTTTTGTTCCAGGTGGTGATCGGCGCTTCGGTCACGTAAAGCGTGTCGCCGTCGCGGACGATGAAGTCACGGGCGGTGAACATGCCGTTTGGCTTGGTCAGGTTCAGTACGTAGACCATACGCTGTGCGCCATCGAGGTCTTTACGGCCCAAGACATTGTTAGCGACCACGTCTGCTTCGTTGCGGAAGATGAACACGCCGGTTGGGTCACTGGAGGTGGCAACCAAGCCGCCAACCTGGGCAATGGCCTCAATCGCGGAGAGGTCTTTGGTGAAGAAGTTCACGCGACTCTGGGTGCCCGTGGCGCCAAGCGCGGTGAAGGCGCGGGTGTCTTCTTCGACCAGAATGCGGTCACCGCCGCGCAGGGCAATGTCGAGTTCTGGGTTGTCATAAAGATCCTGGAACCAGATCTGGCCGGTTTCCCTGCCGCGCAGAACGGTGATCTGGGCGATCTCCGGCACGATGGTCACGCCGCCAGCTTGTGCCAGCATGGTGGAGAGCGTGCGGGTTGGGCGCTCGATAGGGTAGACGCCTTGTGCACCCACGGTGCCCACTAGCGAGACAGTGGAGCCGTCGCCAGCCGCGCGGCGGACTTCGACCTGTGGATCGGGTGTCTGCTCTTCGAGTTTGGCGGAAATGATGCGGCGGATGCCTTCGGGCGTGTTGCCTGCTGCGCGGATGCGGCCGGCGTAGGGCACAAAGATAAAGCCTGCGCCGTCGACCTGAACTTCCTCAAGCACCGCAGCCACTTGGCCTTCTGGACCCAACAGCGGCTTGTCGACGTTTTCCCAGATTGTGAGGGCCAAGATGTCGCCGGGACGAATCGTATCGGAGCCAAGTTGGCCGGCGTTTTTGAAGCTGTCGGAGAAACCAAGCGCGGGCACAACGGCGGTGGCGCGTGACACCCGGTCGTTCACTTCAACAATAAAGGCATCGCCTTCTTTCTGCACGGAACCCGCGTAGATTTCGCTTTTGTTGGGGCCGGAGCGCGGCACAAGGTTACATGCGGCAACGGTGCTCGCCAGAGTCAACACTACGGCGCACTTCCCCCATCGGGATGCAAAGGATTTCACTGCTCGGTCTCCTCGACCTGATTATTCTGCCTCAGTTTTTTGAGACAACTTACAGAAATCCTAACTAAAAATCCAGCGCTAGACCTTGTGGTCGCTATTTCACCAGACGCAACTGTTGCCTTGGTGCCGCTGTGCCAGCTGCCAGCGCCTGATACGGATCGAGGTCTGACAGCATCATGTCCACCACCTGGCGCATCAAACGACGGCGGCCACGGGCGGAGTAAAAGCCGCCTGGAACCTGACTGGTTTCAAGCAGATAGCGGCGATAAGTCTTATACGCGCGGTTGTCGGGCCGCATGGCGGCGGCGAAGAATTCCGGCAAAGGCTGCGTGCTGACAAACTCGGGCTGGTTGAACACCGCGTCGCCAAAGGCCTTGATCGGAATGCCACGCCAGAGCACCTGTTGTGCGGCGGTGGAGTTCACGGTCACGGCAGTGCGGGTGTCATTCAGGAGTTGGGCAAGCTTGCCGCCGCGCACGTAGTGCACGCGTTTGGACACGCCGAACTGCGCGGACAGCCTGCGGATTTCTTTGCGCAAGGGCACGCGGCCGTCCTCAAGCGGATGGGCTTTGAACACCAGATGGTGATGCTGCGGCGCGCTGTCGGCGAAGTTCTCAATCACCAGCGACAGGAAGTCGGACATCGTGTCAAATGGCGAGTGCTTCTGAAAGCTGCTGTCGTGTTCGAGTTGCAGCAGCGCGAGATGATACGGGAAGCCGCCGTAACGGATGCGCAGCGTGGCGATGCGGCGTTCGATGGCGTGGAGCGGCATCAGCAGAAGCCGTTGCAAATACAGCTGAAATTCAAGTGTGACCGACAAGGATCGGTGCGGTTTGAAATTGCGGAACTTACGGTTGGTGAACATCACAAACCAGTGGTAGAGCGCGCCATAGAAGACGTGGTGGCGCATGTCGCCCCAATGGCCCGGTGGCATCGGGGTTTCCATATCGGAGCCTTCCAGCGCTTTCTCCATCTGCGCGATGTCCATGTTCATCAGGCGCGAGTTGCCATTGGAGCCGCCGCGCTCATAGGTCACCCAATAGGGACGCAGGTAGCCTTCCTCAAAGACATGCACGCGGATGCCCGACGCTTTGGAGATCTCCACCGCCTGCGCATGGATCGGGCGCACGTCACCATAGAGCACAATGTCGGTAACGCCTTTGTCGGTCAGGATATTTTTGTAAGTCTCGGGCCAGGCCTCGGGCGTGTCCAGATAAGGAATGAAGCTTTTCTGGTGCGGCCAGAAGGCGCGGTCCCCGGCGTTGAACCCGACCCGCCAGACCGTGGCGCCAGAGCGGCGCAACATGCGTGCCAGCGCTGCAAAAAACGGCCCGTGGGGGCCTTGCAGGAACAGGAACACTTTGTTGTCGCCGGACGGAATTGTCATAACGGTCAAACCTATACGCCTTCTCTTAAGGGGATGTTAGCCCAGCGGCGTGGCAAAAATATGGTCATGACTTGCCGCGGCTTGGGCGGCTTGTCTTGGGGCGGTTCGGGCTGTAGGTCTTAGGCCGATCACAGCTATGGAGCGCGGCCCGTGTTTACCGGAATTATCACTGATGTTGGCGAAATTGTTGCCCTGGAGCAGCGCGGCGACCTGAAGGCGCGCATCAAGACCGCCTATGACACCAAAGGTATTGAGCTGGGCGCGTCGATTGCCAGCGATGGGGTGTGTCTCACCGTAATTGCCTTGGGCGATGACTGGTATGATGTTGAAATTTCAGCGGAAACCGTGTCCAAAACCAATCTTGGCGATTGGCGTGAAGGGCGGCCTGTGAACTTGGAACGTGCGCTGAAGGTGGGCGACGAGTTGGGTGGCCATATCGTGTCCGGCCATGTGGACGGCGTGGCCGAGATTGTCGCGATGAAAGACGAGGGCGACAGCACACGGTTTACTTTCAAAGCCCCGGAAAGCCTGGCAAAATTCATTGCGTCCAAAGGCTCTGTGGCGCTGAATGGCACGTCTTTGACGGTGAATGAGGTCGATGGCTGCGACTTTGGCGTGAACATCATTCCGCATACCAAAGAGGTCACCACCTGGGGTCATGCCAAAGTCGGCGACAAGATCAACCTCGAGATCGACACGCTGGCGCGCTATGTGGCGCGGCTGGCGGAGATGGGGTCTTAAGCCAACGCGCGCTGTGCGCAACACGTCGGTATTCCATCTGTATCGCGGCTGTTTTGCGGAGGTGCGATTTTTGCGCCTGTTGCATCGGTGATTGGCATTAAGATTTTGAAGGCTGGGGGCCAGCCCCCAGACCCCCGGGATATTTTGGGAATGAGAATGTTGGGCCGTGCATTGAGAGGCGGGCCTTGCAGTCTGTCATCCAACGTCCCAGTCTTGGGGGAGCAACGCGGGACAGGTGAGATGCAGTTGGATCAGATTTGGCAGGACTACAGCGGCGCCTTACGGGGCTTTCTGCGCAAGCGGGTGGCCAACGAGGCGGATGTGGAGGATTTGCTGCAGGAGATCCTGATCAAGACCCATGCACATTTGTCCGACGTTCGTGATCCGGCGGCGCTGCGCGCTTGGTTGTTTCAGGTGGCGCGCAATGCGACGGTGGATTTTTACCGCACGCGAGGCAAGGCGCAGGCCATCGATGCAGATGACCTTTGGTATGGGCACGCCGAAGAGGCGAGTGCGTTGCGTGACTTGGAAGGCTGCGTCGGCGTATTCCTCTCCGCCTTGCCAGATAAGGATGCCGCGTTGCTGCGGGCTGTGGACCTGGAGGGGCGGCGTCAAAAAGAGGTCGCTGCCGAAATGGGGGTGGCCTACAGCACGCTCAAATCTCGCGTGAAGGCCGCGCGAGAGAAGATGGCGGATCAGTATCGCGCTTGCTGCGCGATGGAACTGGGCGCGCAGGGAGAGATCCTTGACTACGCCCCCAGAGAAAAGCGCTGTGGCGGGTGTTGAGCCAGATCAGCGGTTGAAGAATTTGCCTTCCAACTCCTGACGCAGGCGCAGGCGTTCGGGGTATTCCTGTAGGAATTGCTCCGGCGGTTTGCCTTCCCAGACTTGGGCAAAGACGCGCATTTTGTTGCCGCCGTAGATTTTGGCGAGGTCTTCGTTGCTGTAGCCGCGTGCCCAGAGATCATCAGTGATGGCGGCGAGGATTTTTGCGAGTTCGCCGTTGCCGGTGGCGCCTTTGTTAAAGGCGTCAATCATATAGCCGCCGTCGTTGTACATATCGGCGTTGGCTGTGGCGAAGTCGACCACCAATTGGGTGGAGAACATGTCATCGGTGGCGATGCCGACGTGGTCCACGCCCACGAGTTTCACATAGTAGTCGATCATGTCTGCGGCCTGCGCAGGGGAGATGTTTTCCGGCCAGATGCCGTCCATCATCCACTCCGTAAATGTGGGGGAGATATAGCCGCCGGATTTGGCCGCACGCAGGGCTTCGTCATCGGGAATGGTGCGGTAGCAGCCTTGTGGCGTGGCGTTGGGCTCGTTTTTGTAGAGGCCGGCCGGAACCGAGTGGGTGTAAACATAAGGCACGCCGGGGTAGGTGGCATCCACATAGTCCATGGCGTCATTGGCGGTTTTGGAACCGGTGTGGCTGAGATCGAGCAGGATGCCAAAGCGCACCATTTCGTCGATCACCTTTTTGCCCCAGGGCGTGAGGCCAATGTCGCGGCCGTTTTGGGCGGCCAGTTGACCCGAGCCGGTGCGGAAGATGTCGTTGTAAGCCAGGATCATGGATTTGACGCCGATGTCCTTGAGCGCGGCCATCTTTTTCAGATCACCGTTAAGGATGGTGGCGGTCTGGCTGTTCCAGATCACCGCGGTTTTGCCTTGCAGATGCGCGGCCTCAATGTCGCGGGTTTCGTTCACGATCAGGTAGTTTTCCGGCTGCTGCGCCATGGCCGCGCGGAAGTGGTAGTGCTGCTCCAGAAAGGTCTCCCAGGACATGTCGGCGGCGGCGAGGGTCATTTCATGGCCGGTGATACCGTTGTCGCGCGCCCGCTGGAAGTAGGTGTGCAGTTGTTCATATTCGGTCCAGCCGGTGCCGTAGGGGCTGGCCAACATGCCAAGCACAATGGTGTCTTTCACAAACTGCGTGGCCTCCGGGCTGGCCTCCCAGGTCTTGCTTTCTTCACTGCCAAAGGCCGGCAGGGCCAGACAGGCGGCGGTCAGGGCGGCAAAAGACACAGTTCGCAAGGACATGGGGCTCTCCAAAAAATACATGAAATTTGAACGCAGTATGTGGAAGGGTCGCAAAAAAACCAAGGCTGATGGAAAAAGTTTGAGAAATCTGTCGTCTTTTTCCCGTCTCGCGCGTCTTCAGGTCAAAGAGATCAAAAGGACACAGACAATGATCAAGATTGTGAGCTTCAAAATCTGCCCGTTTGTGCAACGGGTGACTGCGCTTCTGGAGGCCAAAGGGCTGGACTATCAGGTCGCGTACATCTCGCTGTCTGACAAGCCGCAGTGGTTTCTGGACATGTCACCCAACGGGCAAGTGCCGGTGATGGTAACCGAAAGTGGTGTGGCGCTGTTTGAGAGTGAGGCCATCATTGAGTATATCGAAGAGGCTTATGCGCCTCTAGAGGCGGATGTCTCACTGGAGCAGAAAGCTTTGAACCGCGCATGGAGCTATCTGGCGGCGAAAAACTACCTTGTGCAATGTGGCACCATGCGCAGCCGCGATGCAGAGACCTTGGCGGAGAAATCGGCCAAGCTGGGCACGGCGTTTGACAAGATCGAAGCAGCGCTTGGCGACGGACCGTTTTTTGGCGGTGAGCAAATTGGGGTGGTAGATATTGCTTGGCTGGTGCTTTTGCACCGAGCACAGATCATCAAGGACCACACTGGATATGATTTCCTGGACGGCCGTCCAAAAACCCAGGCCTGGCAGGCGGCGATCATGGCCACTGGGCTGGCGCAGAAAGCGGTTTCCGAGGACTTTGAAGAAGCCTTCACCAAGTTCTATCTGGCGGATGTGACCTACCTTGGGCGCGGGATGAAAGACGAGCCACCACAAGTGGCCGCCGCAGGGGGCTGCGGAACAGCAACCTCAGGGTGCTGCTAAGTCTTCTCCTTCCCCAAATATCCCGGGGATGAATTGGCATGGCCAAGAAGGGGCAGCGCCCCTTGTCAGGCTCAGCGACAGCTGAGCCTGCGTGCTTCCTGAAAAGGGAGCGCTAACACCCGCGTGTTTGCGCATCCGCGCACAATGCCGTTGCGTTTTTGAGCGTCGGGGCGTCGTGGCTGCACTGGCAATCGCGTCCCGCATGGGCTATCTGAGCCGCAACCAAGCGGAGAGACCTTATGTCCTTTGAAAAGCCCGGACCCGTTGAGCAGAGCCTGCGCGACGCGATCAGCCCAATTAAAGAGATCATTGCCGACGCCAAAGCGGGCAAGATGTATATCCTAGTGGACCATGAAGATCGCGAAAACGAAGGCGATCTGATCATTCCAGCCGAGTTTGCCGATGCGGATGCAATCAACTTCATGGCGACGCACGGGCGTGGCTTGATCTGTCTGCCAATGACAGCCGAGCGCATTGACCGTCTGGGCCTGCCGATGATGGCGGTGAACAACTCGTCCCGTCACGAAACCGCCTTCACCGTGTCGATTGAAGCCCGTGAAGGGGTGAGCACCGGGATTTCTGCCGGCGACCGCGCGCTGACCATTGCCACGGCGATCAACGAGCAGAACACCATGGCGGCGATTGCCACGCCGGGTCACGTGTTCCCGCTGCGCGCCAAACGTGGCGGCGTGTTGGTGCGGGCCGGTCATACCGAAGCTTCCGTGGACATTTCCCGTCTGGCGGGCTGTCACCCAAGTGCTGTGATCTGTGAGATCATGAATGAAGACGGCACAATGTCGCGTCTGCCGGAGTTGGTGGAATTTGCCAAGAAGCACGACATGAAGATCGGCACGATCAGCGATCTGATTGCCTATCGCTCGCGTAACGACAATGAGGTGGTGGAAACCTCGCGCGAAACTGTGACGTCTGAGTATGGCGGCGATTGGGAGATGCGCATTTTCACCGATCAGATTCACGGCATTGAGCATGTCGTGATGATCAAAGGCGACATCACCACGCCGGAGCCGGTTTTGGCGCGGACCCACGCGCTGCACGAAGCGAGCGATGTATTGGGCTTGGGGCCGAAGTCAGTGAACGAGCTACCTGCGGCGATGCGCAAGATTGCAGACGAGGGCCGGGGCGTTGTCTGCCTGTTCCGCGAGGTGCGTCACAGCCTGTATGCCGAAGAGGACGAAGGTCCGCGCACGGTGAAGCGCACCGGTCTGGGGGCGCAGATCCTGTCCAATCTAGGCTGCAGCGAGCTGATCCTGCTGACAGACAGCCCGCAAACAAAATATCTTGGTCTGGACGCCTATGGGCTGTCCATTGTGGGCACACGCCCGATCCTGACGGAGGAATAAGTCATGGCTGGCGCTGAAAAACACTACATCATGCCGCGTGCGGAATTTGACAAGCCGGTGAAGCTGGCGATTGTGATGTCGCCTTATTACAAGGACATCGCCGACAATATGTTGGCCGGTGCCGTGGCCGAGATCGAAGCTGTGGGCGGCACCTATGAGGTGGTTGAAGTGCCTGGTGCGCTGGAAATCCCGACGGCGATTGGCATCGCCGAGCGCATGAGCAACTTTGATGGCTATGTGGCCTTGGGCTGTGTCATTCGCGGTGAGACCACCCACTATGAAACTGTGTGCAACGACAGCTCGCGTGCGATCCAGCTCTTGGGCCTACAAGGCCTGTGCATTGGCAACGGCATCCTGACCGTGGAAAACCGCCCTCAGGCCGAAGTGCGCGCTGATCCCAAAGATCAAAACAAAGGGGGCGGCGCGGCGGCTGCGGCCTTGCATCTTGTGGCGTTGAGCCGTAAGTGGGGCGCTCAGCGCAAGGGAGTCGGCTTTATGCCCGCTTCTGAGGAAATCAAGATCGCTGGTGAACTCAAGGACAATCCGACGGCATGACCCTATCCGGTAACCAGAAACGCAAGATGAAATCCGCTTCCCGCCTTTATGCGGTGCAGGCGCTCTTTCAGATGGAGCACTCCGGCCAGACCGTGGATCAGGTGCGGGTGGAGTTTCTGGATCACCGCTTTGGTGCCGAGGTGGATGATGGCACTGACATGATCGAAGGCGATGTGGATCACTTCCGCAAGACCATCGAAGATGCGGTGAACTATCAGGCGCCGATCGACCAGATGACCGACCGTGCCTTGGTGGCGAAATGGCCAATTGACCGGATCGACCCAACCTTGCGGGCGCTGTTCCGTGCTGCGGGTGCCGAGCTGTTGCAAAGCGATGTGCCAGCCAAAGTGGCGATCACCGAATATGTGGCGATTGCCAATGCCTTCTTCCCGGACGGCAAAGAGGGCAAGTTTGTGAACGCGGTGCTGGATCACATGGCGCGCGAAGCCAAGCCAGAGGCGTTTTAAGGCGGTTTATTCTCCGTTAACTTTGCTAAGTCACTGTGACGCGCAATCGGAAGGTTGCGCGTTTTTTGTGCTTTGGTCGCGGTGCGGCCAATCTGTCGCGCAGCTGTGACTTGCCGTTTTGAAACGACTGTCGTTTAATGGTGTGTGAGGAGGCACTGCCATGCCAAAGCTGATTTCACTCTATATCCGTCAGGTGGCGATCGGGTTCGCCATTTCCGCCGCTTTTGTGGCGATGCTGCTGTATTTCAACGTGGCCAATCTCTGGCATCTGGTGAGCAGTAGCTCTGAAGGTGTTCTGGCGGTGATTGTCATGTGGGTGCTGAACGGCATTGTCTTTGCCGGGGTGCAGTTTGGCATCGCGATCATGCGCATGAAAGATGACAGCCAGCCTGGTGGTGGCAAGCGCAGCGCGCTGCCGGTGATGCTGGCGGAGCCGGTGCCGGTCAAGATTGACCGCCGCACCCCGCAACAGCGTCAGATCCGCCGCTGATCGGCAGTCGATTTTGTGTAAGCTTCAAGCGCCCCAATGCGGGGCGCCTTTTTGTTTGGGGTCACTCCATGTCGTGCAGATTGGACAGGAAGCCGTGCCAGCCTTTGTCCAGCGCCATGACAAGGCCAAATCCGTCTACGTTGGTGGGCAGTCCGGAGTGGATCAACGTCAGGCGTGTGCCGCCGGGGGCCTCCGTAAGTTCCCACTCGACAGTGCTCATGCTGCCGTTCATCGGGCCAACGGTGAAATCCCACTTCATGTAGTCGTGCGGGCGGGCTTCGACCACTTTGCCCCAACACATGCGGTCGCCGTCTTTTTGGGAGCGCAGGGTGTAGTCTTCGCCCTCTAAAAGGTCCTTCTCGGAAGGGTGGAACCATTCGTTGAGCAGGTTGGCTTTGGTCAAAAACTCCCAAACGCGGGCTTTGGGGGCGGCGAGAAAGACCGATTTGCGAATGGTGGTGTCCTGGGAAAGTTCAGCCATTGTTGTGTCCAGTGTCATCTGTCGTTTCCTTTTCAATTGCGGTTTTCAATGCATCGAGACGGTCGTCCCAGAATTGGTCGAACCAGCCCATCCACTCCAACGCAGGTTTGAGCGCCAATGCGTTGAGAGAATTGACCTTTTCCCGACCGCGTGGGGCGACGGTGATCAGCCCGCCGTCACTGAGCACCACAAGATGCTTCTTCACAGCGGCGCGGGTCATGGCAAAGTTGTCGGCCACCTCGGCGATGGTCATGGGCTCCTGTCCCAACAGGCGCAGGATGTCGCGACGGGTTGGGTCGCCAAGGGCGCGGAAGACGGGTTGTAAGGCGTCGGGCATAGCTGTCTCGCTTAAGTGATACCATTTGGTATCTCAACATATATGATACCTTTTGGTACTGAGTCAAGTGATCTGCTGTTTTGGGGGGAAGGGTGTCGCATATGCCGCCTCGCGGGTTGTGCGACACCTCAAAGACGGGCAACACTGCGGGAGACGTTTAAGATCCAAATAATGCAGGTAATTTCAGGCTCGTGGCACGTAGTTTTTCCTCTCAGGCACTGGCAACGGGCAGCATTCTTGTGGCGCTCGCTGTTCTGTGCATGAAAATCTTTGCCTGGCGTCTCACCGGATCGGTGGCGCTTTATTCCGATGCGATGGAATCGTTTGTGAATGTGGCTGGAGCCGTGTTGGCCTGGGGGGCGATTTGGATCGCGGAGCGGCCTGCGGACAAGGGGCACCCCTTTGGGCATCACAAGGCTGAGAATTTCTCCGCGATTGCCGAAGGCTCACTCATTGTGGTGGCGGCTGTGCTGATCCTGCAGGAGGCTGTGATGGCGCTTGGTGCGTCGACCCAGCCGGAGATCGGTGCGGTTGGTTTGGCGGTGAGCGGTGTTGCTTTGGTGATGAACTTCGTTTGGGCGCGGGTCTTGATTGGGGCCGGGCAACAGCGGCGCTCACCCGCTTTGGAGGCCAACGGACGTCACTTGATGTCAGACGTTTGGACCACCGCAGGCGTCTTGGTGGGGCTTTTGCTGGTTGCTGTGACCGGGTGGCACATCTTGGACTCGGTATTGGCGGCGGTGGTGGCGCTCAACATTCTGCGAGAGGGTTGGAAGGTTGTCGTCTCCTCCGCGGGCGATCTGATGGATTCATCGGTGGCGTCTGAGGAACGAGAGGTGATCGAGGCCGCCGTGAGAGGGGCATCCCAAGGGGCTTTACAGATTCATGACCTGAGAACACGGCGCGCTGGTCGGGTGGTGTTCATTGAGTTTCATCTGGTGGTCGACGGGCAGATGACCGTGCATCGCGCGCATGAGATCTGTGATGCCATTGAAGACAGCATTCGGGCGCAAATTCCCGAGGCGCGCACCACCATTCACGTGGAGCCGGACGATATGCTGGAGGCAAGTGGGCTGGAGCCGGAGTGAGTAGGGGCTTTGCGTGCACGAACCAAGCAATAGCTGCATTTTGGTTTGAAACTGTGTGCTGCGGTTGACGCTGGGTTGTGTCCTTCTATCGTACGAGCACGTTGGAAATACAGGTGAATGGCATGCAATGGTTGCTGCAAGATTTTGAAGACACACGGAAACTTGGGGATGCGCTCACGTCTTTGGGGCGAGATGTCAGTTGGCACAAAATTATCCCTTTTGTCGGTGACCTGACGCCTCAGCCAATGATTAAAGATCCGAAAGCTGTGGTGTTGTTTGGGGCCTACAGCATGTGGAAGTATGCGGAAACGGATCAGCTAGAGCCTGGGGTGTTTCGAATTGCGCCGTTTCTAGAACAGTCTGTTTGGCATCCATACTTACTCAATGGCACGGATGCCCATGTGATGTCGTTTGGCGAATGCGCAAGCTGCTTTTCGGGGGACAGCAAGATGTGGTTCTTGCGTCCGGTAGAAGACAGCAAGGAAGTTCCAGGCCGCGTTATGGCGGCTCAAGACATTGCGGACTTGTCAGCGCGCGTTTCGGCGTTGCCTGAAGGGGAGCTACCGATCGGTTCCTTGCGGGCGGACACGTTGGTCATGTTGACGGAACCGCAAGCCATTGACGAGGAGTGGCGCCTTTGGGTGGTCGAGGACCGCGTTGTCACCTACTCGCGCTACAAGCAGGCGGGGCAGGTTGGGTATGTGCATGACATACCAGAGGACGCCCTTAGATTTGGACAGGAGATGGCGCAGCTTAACAGTGGTTATGCGCCCGCCTATGTCATTGACATCTGCCGGGCAAAGGCTGGTCTGCGTATCATCGAGACAAATGGCATCAACGCCGCCGGATTTTATGCGGCGGAATTGGAACCTTTGATCCATGCAATTGAACGTTTGTGTGAGGCGTAAAGTGGCGGGCCCGCAAACGCAGCCGTGTGGTTATCTCATTCCCGAGGACCTGTATATACAGGTGGGCGCCAGGTAACCAGGCCAGGACCAGGACAGAGCCAGCTCCCTCGGAATTGCTTAAGGCCACCGGAATGCAACCGTATCACGAGAAGGGCAGCACCCGCCGACCCTCTATCTAGGCGCAGCGCAGGGAGGGCGCAAGGGGCAGGGGGCGCAAATCGCCTCTTGAATTTTGTTCCCTAAATGTTCACGCTGCTGCTATGGAAGACACGTCCCTCATCACCTTGCAGCCCGGCCAATTGCTCGCCCGCGGGGTCAGCCGCCACCTGCGCAGCCATGGCTATGTCTCGATGGAGGAGTTTGTGCCGGCGCGGGGCCTTCGGGTGGATGTGATGGCGCTGGGTCCTAAAGGCGAGCTTTGGGTGATTGAATGCAAATCCAGCCGGGCCGATTTTCAGGCGGACAACAAATGGCAGGGCTATCTGGAGTGGTGTGACCGCTATTTCTGGGCGGTGGACACGGAGTTTCCGACCGATTTGTTGCCCGAAGGCACGGGGCTGATCTTTGCGGACGCCTATGATGCGGAGATCATCCGCATGGCGCCGGAGGACAAGCTGGCCCCGGCGCGGCGCAAAAAGATGATCCAGAAATTCGCCACCGACGCGGCGCGGCGTTTGCAGCGCTATCGCGATCCCAAGCTGTCGCCGATGCCCAATGAGGAGGACAGCCTATGATGGTCAAGTTTTACTATCCGGATGGCGATTGGTGTTACCGCGCGATCCAAACCGTACACGCGGTGTTTCGCAACGCGGAGGGCAAACTGATTGCGCGCGCTGAAAAAGGCGACCGTAACGGGTATTATGAGTTTGAGATCACCGGGTTTGAACTCAAAGGGCCAGGGGAAATCCTCACCTGACCCTGAGCATTCATAGCCCCCAAATATCCCGGGGAGGAGGTGCAGGTTGCTGCAGCGGAGGGGCTGGCCCCTCCTGAATATTTATTTCGCCATCTGGCGCGCGGTGGCGGCAGCGGCGCGGATCTCTTCGGCAATTTCTTCCGCCTCTTCCGGGTCAAAATCCATCGGGATTTCGATGCCGCCGCCCTCGATGTAAATTCGCACAAACCCCTGATCTGTGGGACCGATTTGCAGGTTGGCTTCGATGTCGCTTTCGGTGTTGATGCCCATGACTGTCTCCTGGCGGATGTGTGGCCCCAAGGGGCACGTTCTCATATCTTGGGAATTCGGGTATCGTGATCGCGGCCCAAAGGCAAGAATACCGCAGCTTTGAGCCTGTCTAGAACGGACGAGGGAACGACTATGATTGACGATATCACGCTGCGTCCCTTTGCGGAGGCGGATCTGGATTGGCTGGTGGAAGCCCATGCCACGCTCTATGCGGAGGACGAGGGCTTTGACGACAGTTTTGGTCCCCTGGTTGAGACCATTCTGCGGCGGTTTTTGCTGGACCATGATGATGTGCGCGAGCGCGGCTGGGTTGCGGCGCATGACGGGCACCGGTTGGGCAGTATTTTCTGTGTAGAAAGTCCGCAGCCAAGTTGGGCCAAACTGCGTCTGTTTTTGGTGCTGCCGCAGGCGCGGGGATTCGGCTTGGGGCAGCTCTGTTGGACACCTGTTTGGGGTTTGCGCGGGGCGTGGGCTATGATGGGGTGACGCTCTGGACCCACAAGAGTCACGCCGCAGCCTGTGCGCTTTATGAAAAAAACGGCTTTGCGCTTGAGGCGGAGAAGCCCGTGACAAGCTTTGGGAGCAGCCAGATCGAACAAACCTACAAAATTACATTTTAGGTGCTTGCATCCCCCGAACGGGGACGGTAAACCGCCCTTGTTGCCGCCTTAGCTCAGTTGGTTAGAGCACTGGTTTGTGGAACCAGGGGTCCTCCGTTCGAGCCGGAGAGGCGGTACCACCCCCCCTCAACTTGATTGTCCATCGTGACGTCAGGCCGCGCTGCCATCCTGCCTGCGTGCGCTCTTTTGTCGTGATGTGATGAATATTGTGGGGCGATTGCAGGAGGACAGATCCCGCAACCGCCCCGGACGTTGACGCACCAATGGGGATGTGAGCGCGTCAACGGATGTCGACGGGGGGATGACCCATCAACGGGGAGTGTGCTTTGGCAGACGGGTTAGGCCGTCACGCAATAGCCCCGCGCGCGGTAGGCCTCCGCAATGCGGAAGCAGACACCCCGAAAGGTTACTTCGCGGGTCAGTACGGCCTGATCCGGCACGGCGCCGTCGCGCAGGAACGCGGGAGAGGCGAGCACTATGGCGTGCAGCGCTTCACCGGATGTTCCGTAGCCGAAGTAGTCGGCAACCGCGTCTTCGATGTCGAACGGGATTTGGACAAACTCCGGGTGTTGGGCCAGCATGGTTTTGAGGAACTCGGTCCAGATGTTGCCTTGAACGCTGAAGATCTGGTCGGTGTCGCTCACGGTCCGCGGGGCAAAAGCCGCGGCGGAACTATTTATGCCGGGCACCATATGCAGGGCGTTGACGGGCTTGGTTGCCTCAGGCGCTTGCTTGGTGCTGTGCAGGTCACTCAACGTGGCAAGCCTCAGGTCGAGACACTCCAGCACCCTGTCCATATGGCAGGCCAGCGCGCAGTCCCCTTCCGGCCAGTCATCCCCTTCGCCTGCCATATGCAGGCCAACAGCATCGCCGGTGTCCGGATCGATCCAGCAGGCGCCGCTGTCTCCGGGCAGGCTGAGCGCCGCTTGCGGCGCGGCGAGGTCTTGCGGGATCAGGCGGAAGCCGTCGATCTCCACCGTCTTGCGGCGGCCGTTGGGGAGAGTGTGTACCACTTTGTAGGTGCCAATGCCGTCAACCCGCGCGCGGGTCAGACCGGTGGTGCGGCCGTATTTGCACAGAATGCGGCCAAGCGCAGCCGGCGCCACGCCGGTCAGTGGCAGATTGAGTTGTTTCAAGGTGGGATGCCAAGGGGTCGCACCGGAGAGGGGGGCAAAAGCAGCATCGCCGTGGCGCGACAGCATGGATTTTTTCAACCGCGCAATCGGCAGGGCGGCGGTGCTATGTCCATAGACCAGATCACTGTCGGCCCCTTCAGGGGAGGACAGCACGTGCCAGTTGGACAGGATGCCGGGTTTACCGGTGGCGCGGTCCATGGCAATGGCGCCAATGGTGCCCGCTTTGGCGCCGCGGCGCTGGCAAGGGCTGCCAGACAGAAGCGTGGTGGCGCCTGTGTTTTGACTGTCGCCCTGGTCGCGGTGCACCTTGTAAGTGCTGGCGACAACATCCACCGGAAATCCGTTGATAAGGCGTACGATGCGTGTGGCCGGATCGAGCTCGTCTTCGGGCAGTTTGGCGTCCACATGCACCCGCAGGCAGACTTTGGTGGTGGCCAGACCACCAATCCGCTTGAAGCCGATGTCATAGCCGGTCACATCCGCGCGGTTGCAATACATGTCGCGCAGAGCCTCAAGTGCGGCCTCACGGGCATCCATGGCGGCGGTTTGGGCGGCGGTTGTGCTCTCTGTTGGGCTTGGGCGGGACATGGGACCCTCCTCGTTTGTTTTCCTTGAGCAGAATTTGCCAAACCCACCGTTATTTTTGCGTGATTTGCGTTTTGCGCTTTGTTTTGCTGGTGTTTTTGTAAGGATTTGGAGGCGCCATGCCAGAATCGGCGCGTCGAAATCACATGTTTTCAATTGGGGATGTGCGGAGTCTTTAGCGATTGCAGAGCCGTTTGTGTGACGCCGGAGTGAGTTTTAGTGGACAAGGGTGAACTGTCGGATGCAGCCGAATGCAGGGATAAGTGGAAAGTCACGTGATTGGAGGTTTTGCAGTTTGTAGTAAGCATGTGTCTGGCCGTGTCGACTGTGCGGCGGGTTGCGCTTGGCAGATACGCCGATGCCTGATTTGAGCCCGTGCGGTAAAGGTTCCATTTTGGGTTGAGTTCACGCCAGCGAGACAGACGGGATGTCGGTAGTTGGATGCGTCTGAAAACAAGGGGGGCGAGCTCTGCTTGCCGAAGGCGCGCCCACCGAACTGTGGCCTTTGAAGGCAGATTTTGGCGGGGGCAACTGCGTTGCTCAACAGGCCCGGCTATAGTTTCGTGCCAAATCTCCATTGGAGAAATGGTCCAAAGCGCGTATTCTGTTTCTCAATTGAGGGGAATGCTGCAAGTTTTGGCGCCTTTGTTTCCAACAAGGCGCCAATAGATGTGCCACACGGCAAAATTCTTGCGCGGCGTTCCAAGCTGTAGAACGATTAGACGACCTATTAACCATAATTTCTTTTCACGGCCCTTTTGGGAGTGCAGGCATGTGTGTTCCTGCGGACGACCAAAACCCTAGGAAGACAATTGTGCGTTGGTTTGGCCTGCTGGCCGCCTGCGTGGTGGGAACTCTCGCGCCAGTGGTATCGGCAGACGTGGACCCGTTGGAGGTGCCCTACACCGAAGTGGCCTATAGCGGCGACGAGACCCTGCGCGATTTTGTGGGGCGGCATCTCAACGATCCTGACCTTTGGCCAACGGTTTTACAGATCAACAAGTTGGCCTCACCGGCGGACCTAGTGCCGGGGGCGGTGTTGCAGATGCCGGTGGCGCAAGTGGCGGCAGCCGATGCGGCGTTGGCTGAGGCTTTGGTCGCTATCCAGAAGGCCACCTCAGAAGGCGCTCGGCTGTTTGCGCCGCAGGAGATTGGCGCCGCGATAGCAGATCGTGACGCAGCGGTTGGTGCGCGCGGGGAAGGGGCCTGGCGCAAGGTGGTGCGGTTTGCTGGGGCGGCGACGGGGCACGCGACCGAGGCGTTTGAAATTGCGCTGGCGCAACGGGACCGCGCGGCGGAGGCGTTGATCACAGATATTCATGGGCGTGTGGAGGGGCGGGAGCCTGCGGAGGCGGCCTGGTCGGATCGAGACCTGAACGATGTGCTGATAGAATTTGAGAAAGTGCGCACGCTGACCAACTCGACCACACAGGTGACGTTTCGCGATCTGAGCCGGCTGCGTCTGAACCCCAATTCCAATGCCACCATTCAACGGATGCGCTCTGATCCTCTCACCGGCAAAGAGGTCACCAAAGTGTCGCTGGCCAACGGCGATTTCTATGCGCTGCTCAATCAGCTGTCGGATCGTGACAGCTTTGAGATTGACGTGCCGGGCATTCAGACCACCACCGACAGCGATGATTTCTGGATCAAGAAAGAGGCCGATAAGGCGCTGTTTGTGAACTACGACACAGCGTCGCTCGACATTGAAGCCGACGCCACCAAAGTGTCTCTTGGCCAAGACGAGGGGGTGGTGATCACGGAAGACGGCGTGGCCACGCGGGCGCAAGTGCTGGAGTGGCCGTTGTTAAGTGCGCCGATGGACCGCGCGGATGTCTATGGCGCGGGTGTGCAACTGGCGTGGCAGGAGTATCCCGAGGCCAGCGGCTATTGGTTTGAGGTCGCGGGGGATCCGGCGTTCAACCAGATGATTGCCACCGAATGGGGTGTGAAAGACCTGAGTTTTAACGTGGCTGGCCTGGCGCCCGGTGCCCATTATTGGCGTGTCGCGGCGCTGGACGGGCTTGGGTTGCCTGGCAAATGGAGCGAAGTGCGCCAGTTTGAGTTGCGCCAGGACAGCACACCACCGTTTTTGACGCTGTTGGCGCCGTCGGACGGCGTGTTGGTTGAGGTGCCAGACGTTGCGGTGCTGGGCGCGTCTGAGGCGGGGGTGGCGCTTACGGTGAACGGTATCGCCGTGGATGTGGCGGCGGATGGGGGATTTGAGACCACGCTGAAGCTGATCCCCGGGGCCAATCAGATTGTGCTGGTGGCAACCGATCCGGCGGGCAATGTCTCTGAAAAACGCGGACAGTTGCGCTATGTGCCCCGCGTGGCAACGACGATGACGCTGAACCCGGATTTGGCGCGGGACAGCGACGGCCATTTGGTGAGCCGCAATGCCGAGATGACGGTTGTGGCCGCCACTTCTGCCAAGCCAGGCCAAGAGGTGGTCTTGCGGGATGTCGCTGGGGCAGAGGCCGGACGCACACGCATTTCGGCAGGTGGGGTTTTGGCGATCACGGTGCCGGTCGGTTCGGAGCCGCGGGCGTTCAGCGTGGAGGTTTTGTCCGAAGGTGGCGTGTCCACCGGAACGTTGGCGTTTGCTGTGGTGCGGGACAGCGCCGCGCCGGAGCTGGTGCTGGATGTGCCGCCACCGCGGGCCACCACGGACAAAGCCATCGACTTGACGGGCACCCTTGGGGATGCGGTCACGTTGGAGCTCAACGGCGCCAAGCAGGACATCTTTGATGGCAGCTTTGCGATGCAGGCGGCACTCACCGAAGGGCAAAACCTGTTGGAGCTGCGCGCGGTGGATGCGGCGGGCAATGTTGGGGTTCTTGTGGTGGAAACGCTTTTGGACCTCAGCCCACCGGAGATTTTGGATGCAGGCATGGCCCGGCCACAAGGCGTAGACGAGCCGGTTGAGATTGTGGTTACGGCGCAGGATGTGAGCGGGTTGCGTCAGGCGGCGCCGTACCTGGTTGAGGTTGGGGACGCAGAGTTTGAGGGCTACCTACGCTGTGACAGTGCCCGAGGCATTTGCCGGGCAAGCCTGCCGGCGACACCGGGAGAGATGCGTCTGATCGAGGTGGTGGTGCAGGACTACGCTGGCAATGAGGTGATCCGATGAAGAGGAGCGCGCGCATGACTTGGCTGAAACTGATGGTGGCAGTTTTGTCGGCTTGGGGGCTTTGGCAGGCACAGGCCAAAGCGCAGGATGTGGCGTCGCCAGCGGAACACGGCCAATTGGTTATGTACGGCTCCGCTGCACCGACGCGGGAGGGTGATATCGATCATCGTGAGGTGATATTCTTTAGCGTTCCGAGTGAATTACGCGACAGAGTTTATGTGCGCGTGTTTGATCCGGAAATGCGGGGGGAGCATGATTTTCGCTATGGCGGCGGGGGCAATTCCCGCACGGTCTATCGGGTCTACGGCGGTGACGGCGCGCGCAGTGGGGTGCCCATGCCGGTGCCGGTTGCGGATGGCGAGACGCCCTCCAAGGTGACCCGTGATGCGGTTTTGGCAGCGCGTGCTGGCGAGGTCTTGCGGGAAGTCGAGTTTGGGTCCGAGGCAGAAACCGATCAGCAGTGGGTCTCGCTGGGAAGTGTGCGCGCGCGGCAAGGTGAGGTGATTGGCGACCGTGCTTGGTTCCGGTTGGAGGTGCTCGGCGCTGACGGTGATGACGGCAACGGGTTCAACGTGGATGTGAGCCTGCTGCGGGATGCGCATCGGCGGCCTGAGGGGCTGGAGATGATTGCCTATCAGCCGACCATTCGCTGGCCCGGGTCTGGACCGGGCACCCGCGTGGAGTTTCTGGCCACCGCTGGGGACCTGACGGTGCAGAACTTTGACGGGGCGCGGGGCGATTTGCGGCTGAACCGGATGTATTCGGACTATGCGCTGCGCGCCTCGGGGCAGAATGTCTGGGCCAGTGAAGTTGTGCGTGCCGAAGAGCTGACGGGAGAGGATATTCTGTCGCTGACCCTTCAGGGTGGGTTTGAAACGCCCAATGATGTGACGCTGAGCCTGTTTGATGCGGACGGACAAGCGGTGCCGATGCTGATGCCATCTCGTTTGGCGCCAGTGCCTGCGCGGCCAGAGGCGCTGCCACGGGCGCGGGAGCTGGCGGATTGTTCTAGCGTGGCGTTTGATGGCAGCTTGGCGGATGGCGATCCGCTGCTGGCCTACCGCTGGGATTACCGCGATGGCGCCAGCTCAGAAGAGCCGGTGATTGTTTACAGTTACGGCGCACCGGGGCGGTATGATGCGCGGTTGCGGGTGCGCTTGCCGGGCACACGGGCGGCGCGCGGGGCGGAGGCCGAGGTGCCGGTGCATGTGCGGGTGGCGCCTCGGGCTGTGGCGGGCAGCGCGATCACGGTAGCGCCGGGCGATGTGGTGCCGTTTTCTGGCGCGGGCTCGTTGCCGTCTGACAGCCCGATCACGCGTTATTTGTGGAGCTTTGGCGACGGAGCGGCAGCCGACACGGTGGAGGCCAGCCACGTTTACACCGAGCCGGGTGACTATCGCGCGGTTTTGCGGGTGAGCGATGACGCGGTGCATCCCTGCAACTTTGGCGTGGCGACCCGTTTGGTGATGGTGAATTTCCCACCGGTGGCTGAGGCGGGCACGGATGTGAACACCATTGTGGGGCGCGCGGTCACGCTGGACGGGGCGGCGAGCTATGACGTGGATGGGGCCATCACCGGCTATGTTTGGGACTTGGGGGATGGCACAGAGCGCGATGGCAGCCGTGTAACGCATGTGTATCAGCAGCCCGGGATCTATCAGGTGGGCCTATCTGTGCGCGATGACAGCGGCGTGGCCAATGCGACAAGCACGGACCGTTTGACCATTCGTGTAAATGCGCCGCCTGTGCCCGCGATCGACGGGCCGGAGGCGCCGGTGGCCGTTGGGGAGGCGGTGATTCTGGATGGTAGCCGCTCCAGCGATGCAGATGGGGTGATCCTGTCGCACCTCTGGGACTTCGGCGATGGGGCCATGGGCGAGGGGCCGGTTGCGGAATACGCTTGGGCGACCCCCGGTGTCTACGAGGTAACCCTCACCGTGATTGATGACAGCGGCACGCAATCGGCCACCCAGCGCACCCGGTTTGAGGTGGTTGTGAACACGCGGCCGGTGGCGGAGGCCGGGCCGGATCAGTTTGTCACCGCGTCAGAGGTGCAGTTTGACGGCAGCGGGTCGCGTGACATTGACGGGCAGATTGCGCGGTACGTTTGGGAGTTTGGCGATGGGCGCACCGCAGAAGGTTTAAGTCCGCTTCATTTCTATGAAATTCCAGGGGTTTACGAGGTGGACTTAACGGTCACGGACGACAGTGGGGCGCCTCAGAGCAGCCATCGGGACACGATGCAAGTTGTGGTCAACAGTCGACCCATTGCCGACGCAGGGCCTGCGCTGACCGTCGCGCCGGACGAGGAGTTTGTGCTCGACGGTGGCGCGTCGGTGGATCCGGATGGCACGGTGGCGCAGTATCTTTGGCTGTTTGAGGATGGCAGCACGCAAGATGGCGTGCGGGTGGCGCAGCGCTTTGAAACGCCGGGGCTGCATCGGGTGCGCTTGAAAGTGACCGATGATTTTGTCGGTGGCGGCGCGGTGGATGAGAGCGAGGTGTTGATCACCGTCAATGCGTCGCCGGTTGCGCAGGCGGGGCCGGATCTGCGCGTGGCGCCAGATGACACGGTGCGGTTTGATGCGCGCTCAAGCTTTGACAAAGACGGGCTGCTGGCTGGCTACCGCTGGGAGTTTGACGATTTGCAGGCCCCGTTGGAGGCCGCAGTGGTGGAGCGCGCTTGGCCGGTGGCGGGCGTGTACAACGCCCGGCTTGTGGTGCGGGATGGCAGCGGCGTGGCCAATTCCACCGCGCAGGACAGCGTGACCATCCATGTGAACCACCGTCCCGAAGCAGAGGCGGGTCCGGCGATTGATACGGATCGGTTGTTGGTCACGTTGGATGCTGGTGGCAGCAGCGATGCGGATGGCGACGCGCTGATGTATCTCTGGGATTTTGGCGACGGGTCGGCGCCGGTGATTGGCAAGACGGTCAGCCATGTATTCCCCAAAGCGGGCAGCTACCCAGTCACATTGCGGGTGGATGATGGCACCGGCCTGAGCAATGCGCGGGATGTGGATGCCACCACGGTGATCATCAACGCCGCGCCGGTGGCGGATGCGGGAGGCAACAAAGATGTGTGTTCTGGCCAGTCGATCATCTTTGATGCCTCGGCCAGCGCGGATGAGGATGGCGACCTGTTAAAGTACCTCTGGGACTTTGGCGATGGCACGTTGTCTGAGGTGATCAATCCAACCAAAACCTACGAAATGCCAGGCACTTACCCGGTCACTCTTCAAGTGGAAGATGAGAGCGGCAGCACGCGTGGGTCGGATCTGGACCGCATCGCGGTGATTGTGCGCGAGGGGCCAATTGCCAATGCGGGGCCGGACATGACGGTCTGTGTCAATCAAGAGGTGCGCATGGATGGCAGTGGCTCCACAGATGCCGATGGGTCTGTCAACGGGTTTGAATGGACCTTTGGTGATGGCAGTCGGGCCAGCGGGGCGACGCCAATCAAGAGCTTTGAGCGGGCGGGCGATTATGCGGTCACGCTCACGATCACTGGCGATGCGGTTGGGGAATGCAGCCCGCTGGACACCGATACAGTCAATGTGAAGGTCTTGCCCGCGCGCAGCCAGCGCATTGACGCGGTGGAGCGTGCGCCGGTGAACAATGCCGTGGCCTTTGCCGCTGTTTTGGGCGACGCGGCCGGTACGGGCGAGCCGGTGCGGTATGACTGGATCTTTTCGGATGGCGGCACAGCCGAAGGCGCGGAAGTGTCTTATGCGTTTGCCGAACCGGGAGCCTATTTGGCGACGCTGACCACAACGCTTGAAGGTGGCACGCAGGACTGCGGGCAATTGGTCACGCACCACAAGATCCTCATCAACGCCGCGCCGACGCCAGAGGTGGACGCACCCGCTCAGGTGGCGGCGGGCGTTTTGACGCGGTTTGACGCCACTGGCGCGGTGGACAACGACGGGGTGATCACCCGCTACCTTTGGGATTTTGGCGACGGTCAAACGGCGGAGGGCGTGTCGGTGGTGCATCGCTATGAAACGCCGGGTGTCTATGCCTTGTCGCTGGAAGTCACCGATGATGCGGGTGTGGCCAATAGCAGCGCCTCTTGGACCCGCGAGATGCAGGTGAATCCAGCGCCGCTGACCGGCGTCGATGTGGCCGGGGCATTATGCGCGGGTGATGACAAAGCCTGGGAACTGTCGGTGGGTCCTGGGGTGGCGGTGGCCTGGGATTTTGGTGACGGGGGCACGGGCAAAGGCGCGGCGGTGACCCATCGCTACGCTACGCCGGGGCTGTATCCGGTCACGGTGTCTACGGATGATGGCAAAGGATTGGAAAACTCCAGCCAGTTGGAGCAGGTCTATGCACGGGTGAACGCGCCGCCAACCGCCGATGCGGGACCGGACAGGGTGGTCTGTCCGGGCGAAGAGGTCTCGTTTCGAGCTGGAGCGTATGATCGGGATGGCAAGATTACCGATCTGCTGTGGCGCTTCTCAGACGGGGTGGAGTTGGCGGGCGCAGAGGTCAGCCGCCGGTTTGATACCGCGGGGCCTGTGACCGCAACCTTGATTGTGACGGATGACAGCGGTGCCAGCTGTGCCGTGGGGCAGGACACGGCGGAGATATTGGTGAATGCCGCGCCGGTGATCAGCGCGGGCCAAGACCGGGAAACCCCGGTGGGGGCGGCGCATGACGTGCTGCGCTTTGATGTGAGTGATGTCAGCGACCCGGATGGCCATGGCGTAGAGGTCAGCTGGCAATTTGGCGACGGGGCAGGCGGCTATGGCGCAGTGACCCGCCATGCCTACGGCGCGCCAGGCACGTATACGGCCACGGTGACTGCGCGCGACAGCACCGGATTGGCCTGTGGTGTGTCTACCGACAGCGTGCAGGTATTGGCCGTGGCCCGGGGTGAGGGCAATTGATGCGGTTTCCGCTGCCGCTCAAGTTCTTTCTATTCGCCGCGTTGATCGCCGTGGTGCCTTTGGCGCTGGTGGGCAACAACCTGGTGCAGATTGCCCGCGAAGAGCTCAAAAGCGCGGTGAATGAAGATCTCACCAGCGTGGCAGGGCAATTGCGCAGCGAGTTTGACAGCCTGTATCAGGGCCGTTGGCTGGCACCGTTGATGGTGATCCGCTCTGGTGTGGACAATCCTGAGCTGGACGTCGCGCTAAAGGTGGCGCTGTTGACGGAGGGCATGGCGCAATTGCCGGATGTGGTGTCCTTGCAGCTGAGCGTGGAAGGCTCCGACATTCCGGTGCTGGTGAGCAATGAAGATTTTGCTGCACAGCTGGCAGAGGTTGGCCTTGACCCGGTGCAGACGCTCTCCATTAGCAATGAGTTGCTGGCGAATATTGAGGGCACCGGACAGTTTGGGCGACCACTGATCAGCCAATTGCCGGACACAGGGGACTGGCTGGCGACTTTGGCTTTGCCGATGGAAAGCATCATTGCCGGGCGCAAGTTCACGTTGGGCGCACGTATCAACCTGAACACCTTGCAGCGCAGTGTGTTGCGCCATCCGTTTACCGCGCGGGGTGAGATCACCATTGTGGATCATGCTGGACGGGCCGTGCTGGTAGAGGCCCCGGAGGTTTTGGCCGACCGGGCGATCGTGGCTTCTGCCATGCCGCTGATTGTGGCAGGCGCGCGGGCAGATGCGTTGGAGGCCTATGCGCGGCCAGATGGCACAGCGATGTTGGGGGCTTATGCCTTTCCGGATTGGTTTCCTTTTGCGGTGATTGCCGAGCTGAGCGAAGAGACGGCCTATGCCGTGGTCACTCAGATGATGCAGCGGATTTTGATTGTCGGCAGTCTGGGCTTTGCCGCGGCCTCGATTGGGGCGCTGATCTTCTCGCGTCGCCTGAAACGTCCGATCTTGAAAATTGGCCGGGTGGCGGATGCTGTGGGCGAGGGCGATTTCTCACAACGGGTGGACGGCGTGCGCTCGCGCGACGAAATTGGCGATCTGGCGGGGCGGATCAACGTGATGGCCGGGCAATTGGGCGAGCGGCTGGAGCTTATGAAATTCGTCAGCCATGAGACGGTGACGGCCATACAGAACCGGGATGGCGACCGGATGCGGCGGGGCGGCGAGCGGCGCGAGGTGACCATGCTGTTCTCAGATATTCGCGGCTACACGGCGTTTTCCGAAACCGTGCCGCCCGAAGAGGTGATTGAGGTGCTCAACCGCTATTTTGAAATCCAGTCAGAGATTGTCGAGCGCCATGGCGGCGATATCGACAAGTTTGTCGGGGATGAGCTGATGGCGATGTTTGTGGGTGAGGACAAAGAGGATCGCGCCGTGCGCTGCGGCGTGGAAATCAAAGAGGCGTTGGCGGCGTCTTTTGGGGCTCAAAGCGCGCGCGAACTGGCCGTGGGCGTGGGCATCGCCTCAGGCGACGTGGTGCTTGGGGCGATGGGGGCGCGCGACCGGATGGACTATACGGTGCTGGGCTCAACCGTGAACTTGGCAGCGCGGCTCTGCGCTAAAGCGGGCCCTTGGCAGGTGCTGGTGGATCGAGACACCAGTGATCTGGTCGATGAAGGCATAACCCTAAAAGAGCTGGCCGCCGTGCGCCTCAAGGGCTACGCCGATCCAATCCCGGTATTTGCCGCGCAGGCTGAGACCAAACAGTTGGAACACCTGCCCTGATCTTCTCATTCCACAAATATCCTGGGGGAGGCGCAGCCTGCTGCGCCGGGGGCAACGCCCCTTTACTCGCTGACCGTCGCCCCAAACGCGCCTGGAGACAATACCACTTCCTGACGCAAAGCGCCGGTGATGCGGTCGTGTATCAAAATGCGGTTGTCCTCGGTCACAATCGCCACCCAGCCGTCGCCCATCGTGACCGCCTGCGCCACCGCGCCGTCTTCCAGCACAAGGTTTTCCGGCAAGATTGGGCCATCTTCACGGAAGCGCATGACAAGCAGGACAACCAAGGCTAAAAGCCCGACAACCATAACCACCGTCATGCCCGTTACCAACAGGCGCAGGAAGCGCAGGTTGGCGGGTTCAATTGGTTCCGGAGAAGAGTCCATGGCTGAGGCCCTTGTAGAATTTGTGATTGCGGACAACCCGCCCAAGCGTCTTGATAAGGCGCTTTCGCGCGATGTGCCAGTGGAAGCCAGTTTGAGCCGCACCCGCTTGGCAAAGCTGATTGCCGAGGGCAGCGTGACGCTGGACGGCGCGGTTGTGACCGACCCCAAGCTCAAAGTGGCGGGCGGCGAGTTGGTAGTGATCACCGTTCCGGTAGCCGAGGAAAGCCACATTGGGCCGGAAGACATCCCGCTTGAGGTGATCTGGGAAGATGATGATCTGATTGTGATCAACAAACCGGCGGGCATGGTGGTGCATCCGGCACCGGGCACGCCCAATGGCACGCTGGTGAATGCGCTGCTGCATCATTGTGGCGACACGCTGTCCGGGGTGGGCGGCATGAAACGGCCCGGGATTGTGCATCGGATCGACAAGGAAACCAGCGGGTTGCTGGTGGTGGCCAAAACCGATGCGGCCCACCAAGGCCTTGCGGCGCAGTTTGAGGCCCACACGGTAGAGCGCTACTACCGCGCGGTCTGTTACGGCGTACCGGATGCCAACGATCCGCGTTTGCGGGGTGTGCGCGGGGTGAACTTTGAGCCTGGAAACATCATGAAAGTGACCACCCATCTGGCGCGGCACAAGACCGATCGGCAACGTCAGGCGGTGTTGTTTGAAGGCGGGCGTCATGCGGTGACACGGGTGCGGATTGTCGAGCCTTTTGGCGATCCAGCGGTGGCCTCATTGGTGGAATGCTGGCTGGAAACCGGGCGCACACACCAAATCCGCGTGCATATGGCCCATGCGGGCCACGGGCTGATCGGCGATCCGGTTTATGGCGGGCGGCGCAAACTGGGCGAAAAGGCGATTGGCGTGAAAGGTGCGGCGGCGGCCAAAGCCTTTGCGCGGCAGGCGTTGCATGCGGCTGTGTTGGGTTTTGAGCACCCGGTGACAGGCGAAGACTTGCGGTTTGAGGCGCCTTTGCCAGAGGATATGGCGCAGTTGATCGCGGACCTTGGCGGACAGTAACGGGCGGAATTCTGTCTGTAACAAACTGCACGTGGCTGTGAGAAATCCTGTCAGCCATGGAAAGCCATCAGCGAAAAACTTACTATGAGAGTCAGAAATTTGCGCGCCGAGGTTGAAACCGTCCGTTAGCGCCCTACATGGATGTTAAAGGTTTAAACATACGCGCATTTAAGCAGCGTAAGACAGACAAGGGAGGCATTCGCCATGAGCAACTACAAAAATCTGCCGGCACCCACACCAGAAGGTGGCCTCAACCGGTATCTTCAGGAAATTCGCAAGTTCCCGCTTCTGGAGCCAGAAGAAGAGTACATGCTGGCCAAACGCTGGGTCGAAGAGCAAGACGCTGATTCCGCGCATAAAATGGTGACGTCGCACCTACGCCTCGCGGCCAAAATTGCCATGGGTTATCGCGGCTATGGCTTGCCACAGGCCGAAGTGATTTCCGAGGCCAACGTCGGTCTGATGCAAGCGGTGAAGAAGTTTGACCCTGAAAAGGGTTTCCGTCTGGCGACCTATGCCATGTGGTGGATCCGTGCGAGCATTCAGGAATATGTGCTGCGCAGCTGGTCCATGGTGAAGCTGGGCACCACCTCGGCGCAGAAGAAGCTGTTCTTCAACCTGCGTAAGGCGAAAGCCCGGATTGGTGCGTTGGAAGATGGCGACCTGCGTCCAGAGAATGTGCAGCGGATTGCCACCGATCTTGGCGTGACCGAGGATGAGGTGATTTCGATGAACCGGCGCCTGTCCGGTGGGGATGCCTCGCTGAACGCACAGGTTGGCACCGAAGGTGAAGGCACCATGGAGTGGCAGGACTGGCTGGAAGATGAAACCGCCAACCAGGCTGCGGACTATGAGGCAAAAGACGAGCTGGACGCCCGCCGCGAGCTTCTAGTGGAGGCCATGCACGTGCTGAACGATCGCGAGAAGGACATTCTGACTCAGCGCCGTTTGGCGGAGAAGGCGGTCACCCTGGAAGACCTGAGCGGTCAGTATGATGTGAGCCGTGAGCGGATCCGTCAGATTGAGGTGCGGGCCTTTGAAAAACTGCAGAAACGGATGCGCGAGTTGGCGGCGTCGCGTGGGATGCTGGCCGCGCATTAAGCGCCTCGCAGATGAAAAACCGAAACCGGCCCCGCAATGGGCCGGTTTTTTGTTGTCCGCTGGAGCGGAGTGGCTAGGGTGGGCGCACCAAATGGGAGCGCTATCATGACCACCTCACCTGTCCGTTGGGGCATCCTCGGAGCCGCCAATTTTGCCAAGACCACCATGGGGCCCGCGATCCATGCGGCCAAGGGGGCACAGCTTGCTGCTGTAGCGTCTTCCAGTGCTGATAAGGTTGCGGGTTTTGCGGCTTTTGCGCCCGGGGTGCGGCATCATCAGAGCTATGAGGACATGCTGGCCGATCCGGAAATTGACGCGGTTTATGTCCCGCTGCCCAATCACCTGCACGTAGAGTGGGGGATCAAAGCGCTGGAGGCGGGCAAGCCGGTGTTGATTGAAAAGCCGGTGGGCATGGATGTGGCCGAAATCGACAAATTGATCAAGGCGCGGGATGCGGCCGGGGTGTTGGCGGCGGAGGCTTATATGATTGTGCACCATCCGCAGTGGCAACGAGCGAAGTCACTGTTGGCCGAGGGCGCGATAGGCAAATTGGTGCATGTGAATGCGGCGTTTTCGTTTTTCAACGATGACACCGGTAACATTCGCAATCAGGCGGCGGCTGGCGGCGGCGGGCTGCGCGACATTGGGGTGTACGTGATGGGCGGCGTGCGGTTTGCCACCGGGCAGGAGCCGGTGCAGCTTGATTACGCGCGGCTGCAGTGGGAGCACGGTGTCGACACCTTTGCCGACATGGGCTTCACCTTTGACGGCTTCACCTATCAGGCCTACACCTCGATCCGTTCAGCGCCGCGCCAAGAGGTGCATTTCCATGGCGAGAAAGGGCTTATGACGCTGACCTGTCCGTTCAACGCGGGCAAGTTTGATCAGGCGGAGTTACACATGTCGATGCCGGATCAGACCAAGCGGATCGAGCGCTTTCCGGTGGTGAACCAATATGTGCAGCAGGTGGAAGCCTTTGGCCGCACCATTCGGGAGGGCGAGACCTATGCTTGGCCGCTGGAGCAGGCGCGAGGCACGCAAGCGATGATGGATCAGGTGCTGGCGCAGGGCTGACGCTGCGCTGTCAGGCACCTAGCAGACAAAAGAAAACCCCTCGCAGGCGTGTGCTTGCGAGGGGTTTGTTGTTTGATAAGCAGGCCGGATTATTCCGCGGCTTTGCTTTCTTCCACAGGCGCAGACTCTGCCGGGGCCTCAGCCTTTTTGGAGGAGCGGCGTGGTTTCTTCTCAGATTTCTCCGCTGGTGCGTCGGCCTTGTCTTCCGCCTTTTTGCGCGGTGCCCGTTTGCGGGGTGCTTTCTTGGGCGCAGGCGTTTCGGCCTCTGGTGTCTCCACCAGATTGCTTTCGGCCACATCCACGATCAGGTCGGGCTGATCCGCTTCGGATGGGTCTACAACGGGCTGCGCGTCGGCTTCGACAGGGGCAGGGGCTTTGTCGCGGTTGCCACCGCCATTGCCTTCGCGTTCCTGACGTTCCATGCGCTCGCGGCGTTCGCGGTCGCGTTCGGCCTGACGTTCGCGGTTCTGGCGGTCCTGCTCTTCGCGGCGCGCTTCTTGTTCGCGCTGCGCTTCGTTCAGCATGCGCTGATAATGTTCGGCATGCTGCTGGAAGTTTTCCGTGGCAACGCGGTCATTGCCCAACTGGCTGTCGCGGGCGAGCTGGTTGTATTTGTCGATCACCTGCTGAGGGGTGCCTCGCACCTTGCCCTCTGGGCCGGAGCTGTCAAACACGCGGTTGACGATGTTGCCGGAGGGACGGTTGCGGTTAGATTTATTCCGCGAACGTGACTTCGAAGATCTCATTGTTTTTGTAATCCAGCCTTGGTCAATGGCAATCGCTCATCCCGTTTCACGCCTCGTGCGCTCTGTCTTCCGGGGGCGACAATTTATGGCTTGATGTCCAATCGGGACCGCCCGCAAATGGGGCATCCACCAAAAGGACACGAACTTGATATTGCGCCTTGGGCGTTCGCACAAGTGCTTTTATCGCGCCAAAGCTTGCAAAAGGGAAAATTTGCGTGGGTTTTAGGCCTTTTGACCGATCACCACGCGGTCGCGCCCGTCCAGATCGGGCTTGATGGCGACGTTTGTCAGGCCCGCTTCGGTGAAGAGGGCGGCCACGTCTGGGCCTTGTTGCCAGCCAACTTCCACCATGAGCCAGCCGCCCGCATTGAGGTGCGCTGGTGCGCCAGCGGCGATTTTGCGATAGGCGGTGAGGCCATCCGCCTCATCGGTGAGCGCCAAGCGTGGCTCATAAGACAGCTCAGGAGCGAGCTTGGGCATTTCGTCGAGTGCAATGTAGGGCGGGTTGGAGACGATCAGGTCGAAGGTGTGGTCCACTTTGCTGAACCAATCGCTTTCCAGCAAAGTCAGACGATCCGCCAGTTCAAACGCCTCGGCGTTTTGCGTCGCCACGGTTAGAGCGGCGGCAGAGAGGTCGGTCGCGACGCCTTTAGCAGTTGGCGCCTCGGCCAGAATGGACAGGATGATCGCGCCGGTTCCGGTGCCCATGTCCAGCACGTTTGCGAAACGCGTCCCAAGGGCCAGCGACACGAGAATTTCGGTTTCTGGGCGGGGATCCAGTGTGTCGGCTGTGACGATGAACTCGTGATTGTAAAACGCGCGTTTGCCAAGCATGTGGGACACAGGCTCGCGGGCTTGGCGGCGAGTCAGCAGCACTTCCAGTGCAGCGGCTTGTTCCGCTGTGGCCGCTTCGCGCAGTTCCAACGTGAGACGGTCGGGGCGTATGCCGGTGGCGTGACTGACCAGAAGGCGGGCTTCTTTGACCGGATCGTTGACCGGGATGGCTTGCAAGACCTCAACAGCGCGTTTCACCAGCGCGGCGATGGTGCCGGTCACCCGTTCATCTCCGCCAGTGCGGTGGCCTGTGCATCGGCCGTGAGTGCGTCGATGGTCTCATCAAGGTCGCCTGCCATCACCTGATCCAGCTTATAAAGCGTGAGGTTGATGCGGTGGTCGGTCATGCGGCCTTGGGGGAAGTTGTAGGTGCGGATGCGCTCGGACCGGTCGCCGGAGCCCACTTGACCGGCGCGTTCGGCGGCGCGCTCATCGGCCAGACGTTGGCGCTCCAGATCAAACAGACGGGTTTTCAGAACCTGCATCGCGATCTCACGGTTGCGGTGCTGCGATTTCTCGGAACTGGTTACAATGATACCAGTAGGAAGGTGGGTGATGCGCACGGCGGAATCGGTGGTGTTCACGTGCTGACCGCCAGAACCGGACGCGCGCATGGTGTCGATGCGGATGTCGTTGGCGTCGATCTGGATGTCCACGTCTTCGGCTTCGGGCAGCACGGCCACGGTGGCAGCAGAAGTGTGAATGCGCCCTCCGCTTTCGGTGGTGGGCACGCGCTGTACACGGTGCACACCGGATTCGTATTTCATGCGGGCAAAGACGTTTTCGCCTTTGATATGCGCCACCACCTCTTTGATGCCGCCCAGTTCGGTGGCGTTCTCTTCGAGGATTTCAAGCTTCCAGCCGCGGGTTTCGGCATAGCGCTGGTACATGCGCAGGAGGTCTCCGGCGAACAAGGCCGCCTCGTCGCCGCCAGTGCCCGGGCGGATTTCCAGAATGGCGGGGCGGGCGTCAGCCGCATCTTTGGGCAGGAGTGCGAGTTGTAGAGCGTGCTCGGATTCGGGCAGGGCGGCGCGCAATTCTGGCAGCTCTTCTTCGGCCAGGTCTTTCATGTCCGGATCAGAGAGCATCTCTTCGGCTTCTTCGATATCGCTGAGAAGCTTTTGGTAGGCCTGCACCTGTTCCACCACCGGCTTGAGATCGGAATACTCTTTGGCAAGCGCGGCAATATCGCCGCTGCCCTCGGCCATCTGGGCCTCAAGGAACTCAAAACGTTGGGTGATCTGATGCAGTCGTTCTATTGGTATCATGCCGCTAAGTGGGACAATACGCGGGTTTGGTCAAGGGCAGGGTTTGCGCTATACTGGGCGTATGAAACAGCTGACCCTGATATTTGCCCTTTTGGCGAGCACGGCCACGGCGGATGGCATGATCAACGGCGTGCCGGTGGATTGTTATTGTACCGACAAACAAGGCCAGCGCATCGAGATTGGTGAGACCATCTGTTTGCAGGTGGATGGGCGCATGTTCATGGCGCAGTGCCAGATGTCGCTGAATGTACCGATGTGGCGGGAGATTTCGCCCGGATGCCTGAGCTCCAGTCTGAAAGCGCCGTTACAGAGCGTCGATCCAAGCCTCGACGCGGTTGGCGTTCACGCCAAAATCCTTGCGTCCAAATCGTGAGCGGCCATAGACCTTGAGCATGTCACCGTCCTGATAGGCGGTGGTGTAGTCGGGGTAGGCCAGGAGTTTGGAGCGGGTCACATAGGTGACCATGCCCTCGTCAACAGAGCCGGCAAGCACGGTGGTGCGCGGCGTACCGACCGCCACTTGATGAAACCGGGCCAAACCGTCGCGGCCAGACATTACCAGACGTCGAACGGAGTTCTCATTGTCGCTGTTATGGGCGACCTGCGGTTCCTTGTGCCACTTGGCAAGATCGCTTGGGGCCACGCGCACGTAGACGGCAAAGCCAATGGCCAGCACAACGATCAACCATAGAAATGTCATTTTCCGCACCCCACTCTCACAGGCTTAAGCGCTGCGCCCCCGTTTTAGAGATCATACGCTTTGACGCGCCAGGTAGATCACCCGACGCCTGCAACCTAAGGGGCGCTTGTGCTGGTTTCCAGAGGGGTGCGAATTAACGCCGCGTCCATCCCCAGAGGCATATCAATTCTAGGGCAATATGCGCCCCGGCCACGGCGGTCGCGCCGGTGGTGTCAAATGGGGGGGAGACCTCGACCACGTCACCACCGACCAGATTGATACCGGCAATGTCGCGCAAGATGATGCTGGCCTGACCACTAGTGAGGCCTCCCCAAACCGGCGTGCCGGTGCCAGGGGCAAAGGCCGGGTCCAACCCGTCGATGTCAAAGGTCAGATAGGTGGGGTGGTCGCTCAGGATGTTGCGGATTTTCTGTGCCACGGCCACCGGACCTGTCTCATGCACTTCCCGCGCGTCGATGATGTTGAAGCCAAGCGTGTCTGGGTTTTCGGTGCGGATGCCAACTTGCACTGAGCGCTTGGGGTCGATCAGACCGTCTTTGACGGCCTTATAGAACATGGTGCCGTGGTCGATGCGGTTGGGTTCGTCATCGGCCCAAGTGTCGGTGTGGGCGTCAAATTGCAACAGGCTCAGCGGACCAAACTTCTCGGCATAGGCTTTGAGGATCGGGTAGGTGATGTAGTGATCGCCGCCCAAAGCAATGCTGGCTGCGCCGCCTGCAAGAATGCCGCGAATGTGGTTGGTCAGCGCCTCGGGGAAGTCGGCCACGCGGGCGTAATCAAAAGCCACATCGCCATAGTCCACGATGTTCAGTTCGCTCATCGGGTCGTAGCCCCAGCCATAGGGCGGGTCAAACGCCTGAATGGCGCTGGCCTCGCGGATGGCGCGGGGGCCAAGGCGGGTGCCGGGGCGATTGGTCACGGCTTGGTCAAAGGGGATGCCGGTCACGGCGATGTCGACGCCGGTGAGGTCTTTGGAATAGCGGCGGCGCAGGAAAGACGTGGCCCCGCCAAAAGTGTTTTCAAAGCTCAAGCCGCGCGGGTCGTCGCGGGTGAAGGCCATATCAACTTGGGTTTTGGCATCTTCCAGTGCCATGGGCGTGTTCCTTCCTGCAGAATTTGATCAAATTTCGCAAATTCCCCGGAAAGGTCAAGCCTGAAGAGGTGGCGCGGGCGATCTTGTGACAAGACCGCCCGCAAATTGCTTACAGCGGCTGCGCGGTTTCCACCAAGCGGGCAAAGAACGACGCGCCGATCGGGGAGATGTCGTCGTTAAAGTCAAACGCCGGGTGATGCAGGCCCGCGCCTTCGCCCGCGCCCAGGAAGAGGTAAGCGCCGGGGCGGGACTCGAGCATGTAGGAAAAGTCTTCTGCGCCCATTTCCATGCCCTGATCCGCGTTTACCGCCACGTCGCCAGCGATGTCGCGCGCCACGTCAGCGGCAAAAGCAGTTTGCGCCTCGTGGTTCACGGTGGCGGGGTAGCCCACGTCGATGTTCAGTTCTGCCTCAAGGCCATAAGCCGCAGCGGTGCCTTTGGTTATTTCGTCCAGACGGCGGTGGATCATGGCCTGCACCTCTTTGTCAAAGGTGCGGATGGTGCCGTTGATAAAGCCGCCATCAGGGATCACGTTGTCGGCGGAGCCGGCGTGAATCTGGGTGACGGAGACCACACATTCGTTGCGAGTGTCGTGGTTGCGGCTGACGATGGTTTGGATGGCGTTGACCATGGCCACCGCAGCGACAACCGGGTCGATGGTGTCTTGCGGGTAGGCGCCGTGGCCGCCTTTGCCTTGCAGCTTGATGGTAAAGCTGTCCACGGCCGCCATGATGGGGCCGGGCGTGGTGTGAAACTCGCCAATTGGAAGGCCAGGCACGTTGTGAATCGCGTAGATGTCTTTCACGTCAAAGCGCTCCATCGCGCCTTCTTCAACCATCACACCCGCGCCGCCGCCGTCTTCTTCGGCAGGCTGGAAGAACAGCGCCACACGGCCGGAGAACTTGCGGGTTTCCGCGAGGTATTTGGCGGCACCAAGCAGCATGGTGGTGTGCCCGTCATGCCCACAGGCGTGCATTTTGCCGTCCACAGTGCTGGCGTGGTCCAGGCCGGTGATTTCATCCATCGGCAGGGCGTCCATGTCGGCGCGCAGGCCCATGGTGGGGCCGTCGCCCTGACCGTTGATGATCGCAACCACGCCGGAGGTCGCAATGCTTTCGTGGATTTCGTCAACGCCAAACTCCTTCAGACGCTCCACCACAAAGGCTGCGGTCTCGTGGCAATCAAACGCCAGCTCGGGGTGGGCATGCAGGTGGCGACGCCAGCCCTTCATTTCGTCGGAAAAATCGGCAATACGGTTTACAACAGGCATGGGTGGACACCTTCTCTGAATGGTCGTTCAGTTAACATCAAAAGCAAATTCCGGAGCGCGACGCAATGGCCGAAGATCCTCTTATCCTCAATCCCAATGGCGGATTGCCGCGTCTTCTGGAGATCATGCGGCGCTTGCGCGATCCGGAGACCGGCTGCCCTTGGGATATTGAGCAGGATTTCGCGACCATCGCACCATACACCATCGAGGAAGCTTATGAAGTTGCGGATGCGATTGAGCGCGAGGCCTGGGACGAGTTGAAGGGAGAGCTGGGCGATCTGCTGTTTCAATCGGTGTTTCATGCGCAGATGGCGACGGAACGAGGCCTGTTCACCTTCGATGAGGTGGCGGACGCAATGTCGGACAAGATGGTGGCGCGCCATCCGCATGTGTTTGGCAACGAAAACCGAGATAAGTCTCCTGAACAACAAACCCGCGACTGGGAAACCGTGAAGGCGGCAGAACGGGCAGGGAAGGCGCAAAAAGGCACGCTGGATGGGGTGGCGCTTGGGCTGCCAGCGTTGCTGCGCGCGGTGAAGCTGCAGAACCGCGCGGCGCGGGTTGGGTTTGACTGGCCGGACATCTCTCAAGTGGTTGACAAAATTGTTGAGGAAGCCGGAGAGCTGGCCGAGGCACGGGACACGCTGTCGCAGGCGGAGATCGAAGAAGAGTTTGGCGACATGCTGTTTGTTATCGCCAATCTGGCGCGGCATTTGAAGATCGACCCCGAGGCGGCACTGCGGGCCACAAACGCCAAGTTTGTCAGGCGGTTTGAGGGGGTTGAGGCCAAGCTGAAAGCCCGCGGGAAGACCCCGCAGGAGAGCGACCTTGCAGAGATGGATGCGCTTTGGGATGAGGTCAAAGCGGAAGAGAAGGCCGCTCGCGCAGGATCGTGATCTTGGTCGCATTGACCTGACTAAAAAACTCGGGCAAGGCTGGGTCATCGTAACTTCCACGTGGGTGATGACATGACAAAAGTGTTTACAACGTCGATCTTTCTGGCGGCCGCAGCGGCCACCGCAGCGCCGGTTCTGGCAGATGAGGTCAACGTTTATTCCTACCGCCAGCCAGAGTTGATCAAGCCTTTGACCGATGCCTTTACTGAAGAGACCGGTATCAAGGTGAATGTGGCCTACCTGAAAAAGGGTATGGTTGAACGTCTGTTGGCTGAAGGGGAACGCTCTCCTGCGGACCTCGTGCTGACCGTAGATATTTCCCGTCTGAACGCGGTGGTGGAGGCGGGTGTCACCCAGCCGGTCACAAGCGACGTGATCACCGCGAATGTGCCAGAAGCCTATCGTGACCCAGAAGGCCACTGGTTTGGTCTGACCACCCGGGCGCGCATCATCTACGCCTCTAAGGATCGCGTAGCCGAAGGTGAAGTAACCACCTACGAAAATCTGGCGGACCCGAAGTGGAAAGGGCGCATTTGCACCCGCTCCGGCACCCATGCCTACAACGTTGCTCTGACTTCCGCGATTCTGGAGCACCACGGCGCAGAAGAGACCAAAGCCTGGCTGGAAGGCGTGAAGTCCAACCTGGCGCGCAAGCCACAGGGCAACGACCGCGCGCAGGTGAAGGCGATCTGGGCGGGGGAATGTGACCTGGCCGTGGGCAACACCTACTACATGGGCAAGATGCTCAAAGACAAAGAGCAGCAGGCCTGGGCGGACAGCGTGAACATCGTGTTCCCGACATTTGAGGACGCAGGTACCCACGTAAACATCTCCGGCATCGCGCTCACCAAGGCGGCGCCAAACAAAGAGAACGCCATCAAGATGATGGAATTCCTGACCGGTTCTAAGGCGCAGGAAGTCTATGCGACTGCTAACTTTGAGTACCCGATTGCACCGGGGACCGAAGCGGACGCCTTGGTTCAAAGCTGGGGTGAGTTTACGCCGGATGATGTGAACCTGATGACACTTGCGGGCCACCGTGGCGAGGCGCTCAAGCTGATCGAGCAGGTTGATTTCGACGGCTAAGCTGGCTGTTGAGCGAGACGAAGAGGGCGGTCTTTGGACCGCCTTTTTTTGGTGTTAGAGTTTTCGCCACGCCGCTGTTGCTGACGAAATGTGAGTTAAGAGGACAAGTAGAACCGCCAATAGGGTGCCCAGACCTGCAGCCGCCGTAACTTTCTCAATCCAGTAGAGTAGGGGAGTAGTAACCGCCCAAATGTGTCCACCACCTTGCTGTGCAACATAGAGAAAAAAGAGGCCGCCCTCCCGCTTTGCATCAATCGCGCCCGTGAAAAAAAATAAAGCGATCCGAAGTAGCCATCCCACGGCAAGTGTTGGTAGCAAAACGAGCACACCGGCCCACCACGATGCAGAGTATTGTCGAAACTCGTAGTCTGCGAGCAACCGACAAAACTCTAACAATTTGAGGGTCAGTCTATGACGCGAGATCGCTTGTATCTTTCGCTTCATCCAAACAATGGGATGAATCATGTGCAGTAACAACTCTTTTCGCGTGATCGTGTTTGGCGGCAAATGCGGTTGCTCCAAGTCTTTAGTTCTTAAAGTGTTGTCCTTTACATAATATCGCAATCGACAAACTCAATGATCTTAAGTTGTTGGCTGTAGCGTCCTTTTTCGGGCGCCACGTGATGTTGGTGACGCATTCGTCTGAATTGTTGAAGCCGCGTCATGCAGGACACCGCGCCGGCTGGGATCGTCGTTCAAGATCATTTCAATCTTGCCCGCAGCACCCGCAGCATGTTCTCGCCCATAACCTTGCGGATTTGTGTTTCGCTCAATCCCGCGTCCATCAGCGCTTGGGTCAGCGCCGCCAACTCGGAGGTGTCAAATGCCGTACCAACAGAACCGTCAAAATCCGAACCCAAGGACACGTGGTTTTCCCCCAATAGGTCCACGGCCGCCTTTACGGTTTTGGCCACGCCCGCCGGGCTGTCGTCACAGGTCACGTCGGCCCAATAGCCGATGCCCACCACGCCGCCGCCCTGATCCATGCCGTTTTGCACAATGGCCTGCATCAGCGCGTCTTCGTAGTTTCGCTTCACCGGGCAATTGCCGTAGATGCCGGTGTGGCTGACGATCATCGGCATGTCGGTCATCTCGATGACCTCGCGCGCCACCTGTGGGCTGGAGTGGGCCACGTCGATCACCAGATTGCGCTCTTCCACGGCTTTCACCACCGCGCGGCCAAACTCGGTTAGGCCTTTGTTGCCAATGCCATGCAGCGAGCCGCCGAGTTCATTGTCAAAGAAGTGCTGCAGGCCAATCACGCGGTAGCCGACGTCTTGCAGCTTTTGCAGGTTGTCGAGGTTGCCTTCCAGAGGGTGGGCGCCTTCGATGCCCAACATGCCGGCGACCACGGTTTTGCCAGCGGCGCGGTCGGCCAGTACCGCGTCCAGCTCGGCTTTGGTGCGCACGATGCGCAGTTCACCGTCAGAGCGCTCCTCTGCGTCATGCAAACGTTCCGCCTGATAGACAGCACGCTCAAAGATGCTGTCCCAGGTGCGGGGCGGCCACATCTGGCCCACGGCCAGAAGCGTGATGTTGTCGCGCGCATCGGCGGAGTTGCTGTCGTAGTTTTGGCCTGCAGGAGATTTGGTCACGGCGGTAAACACCTGCACCGCCACGTTGCCTTCGATCAGGCGGGGCAGGTCGACGTGGCCGCGATTGGCGAGTTCCAGCGGGTCGCGTTTCCACAACAGCGTGTCGGCGTGCCAGTCGCCCACGGTGAGGCTGGCGTGCAGGTTTTTGGCGGCGTCGCTGACCGCGTAGGGTTCGTGGTCTTTGACCGTGTTGCGCGATTTCTCCACATGGCCCGGTGCGACGATCAGAAAGGCGGCCACGGCCACCGCAACAACAAACAACAGGCGTCCCAGCCATTTCCCCAAGGTGCGCATGTGCTCTCCCCCAATGCGTGTGTTTCACCGCAGCCTAGGAGCCACGGCGTGTTTGTCAAAGGTTGACGTTGGGGGACTTGCGTTTGGCTACATACGGACGCAGTTGATCGGCGCTGTGTCGGCGGACAGGATCATGTAGTTGTCTGACGTGAACGTCACTTTGGCGCTGGCATCGCTGCCTTCCAGAAGGGCTTGGCGCAGGCTCTCGGCCTGTTCGCTGCGCAGGGCGTCTTGGCCGTCGATGGTGAGCTTGCTGACGTAGGTAGAAACGGGCGTATCGCTGAGCGTGCTATTGACCAGTTGATAGTCAGACCGATAGCGCGCCTGGGCGCTGACCTCTTGGTCCAATCCGAGGAAGTCGATGTTCACCAAGGCATCCAGACGACCACTGTCTGTGAAAGTCACGTTGGATACGGCGTTATTGTCTACAGTGGATCGCACGCAGGTCCAGGTGCCAACAATCGATTGTGCCGAGGCCAGAGGCGCGGTGCAGAGGGCAAGGGCTGCGGCGGCAAACAGGGCTTTCATGTCGGGTCTCCCTTGGGACAACAGGCGCACAAAACACGCAGAGACTGGTTCTGTAAAGCGTAGTGCAGGAGGTCGCGTGCTTCAATCGTTGAGTGTGATTGTTTCGGGGGGCGACGGGCGGCTATGGTGGCGGTGATGCAACGGCCAAGGGGCAGACATGGCGCAGGTTTTGATTGTCTATCACTCCCGCACAGGGGGCAGCCAGCAAATGGCGGAAGCGGCCTTTGCGGCGGCGCAGACCGAGGGGGAGGCGCGGCTGTTGCGGGCGGAAGAGGCGAGGCCTGAGGATGTGCTGGCGGCGGACGGCTTTCTGTTTTGCGCGCCGGAAAACCTCGCCGCGCTGTCGGGCGCGATGAAGGAGTTCTTTGATCGCTGTTACTATCCGGTTCTTGGGCAGGTCGAGGGACGGCCTTACGCGCAAATGATCTGTGCGGGATCAGATGGAGATGGCGCGGCCCGGCAATTGGCGCGGATTGCGACGGGGTGGCGGCTCAAAGAAGTGCAGCCGCCGCTGATTGTCTGTACCCACGCGCAGACGGAAGAGGCGATTTTGGCGGTGAAGGTGATTGGGGCGGCGGACTTAGAGCGCTGTGCAGAGTTGGGCGCGGCGCTGGGAGCCGGGCTGGCCATGGGAGTGTTTTGAGCGGTCAGTCGGAGGTGCGCTGACACGCAATAGTGTCGCCGTAGGAGGCCAGCGACATTGAGTTTTGGGTCAGGCTGACAACCTTTGTTGGGGTGTCGTCTTCGGCAAGCAGAAACTCTTGCAGTTCCTTGGTGTCCGAGTGGTTTTTGATGTCAAAACCGTCAGCGGTCAGGGAGACCAGCTCTTTTGTCAGGGTTTTGTCTTTTAGGACACCTGAGGGCAAAAGCTCATAGGTGCTGCGCGCTCTGACCACACCGCGGATTTCAATCTGGCTTTCCTCGAAGGCAAGTTCCAAGCGGGTGTCCAGATGGCCGTCTGAGCCGAAAGTCAAAGTCACGTCCAGCTCGCCTTCGTGGTTTTTGTCAAAGCAATGCCACGCGCCCTGAATGCGAGGCTCCGCAGCCTGCAACGACGCTGCAAAAACTGTGGTTATTGCAAAAATTAAAATAGCGCCGCGCATCGTGAAATCCTTACTGGGAGATCCATGGAGAAGTCGTAAATTGGTGTTTTGACTTTCGATAGTTCACCTATCGCAAGTCATTTTTGAAGGGCGTCATACTCGCTTTGCGCCTGTTTGATGTCCGCATCATACTCTACCGCCCAATTTGCCAAACCGGTGATATGGCTCAATAGCGAGTGCCCCAGTGGGGTCAGGCTGTATTCCACAGACGGCGGGCGGGTATCGAACACTTTGCGGTGTACAAGGCCGTCACGTTCTAAGCCGCGCAAAGTGACGGTCAGCATCCGCTGAGAAATGCCCGCTACTGCGCGCAGCAAGGCGCGGAACCGTTCCGGGCCACGCCCAAGACGCAGCACCACCAACACGCTCCATTTGTCGCCAACGCGGTCTAAAACATCCCGTACCGGACAAGCACCGCTGAACTCATTGGCCACCCATGCGTCGACGCCGTCATTCATCGCCTGAATGTCGGAGGTGGTTACTTCTGTGTGCCTATCCAACGAATTAGTGCCTCCTTTTGCCGCCAAACCAAGTCTCCTAAGTGTGGTTCTCAACAGTAACCACCATACCATGGAGAACCACTATGAACCAGACCGTTGCAATTTTCGGCGCCACTGGCGCGCAAGGTGCCCCGGTTGTGCAGGAAGCGCTTGCCAATGGATTGACTGTCCGCGCCGTCGCACGTGACGTTGCCAAAATCTCGGAAATGCATAGCGAAGCGCAGGCTTATGCCGCGACTTTGGATGATGTTGACGCCATTGCCCGTGCTCTGAACGGCGTGGACGCCGCTTTCCTGCACCTGCCAGCTCCGGCCAATCCAGAAGACCCGCAAACTTGGATGACCGCGTTTTTCACTGCAGCCCATCAAGTGAATTTGCCGCTGTTGGTGTTTACAACCGGCGGAACAACAGGAGACCGCTATCCCTCTTCGATCATGATTGACGCGACCACGGGCGGTATGAGGGCGGTTTTGAACAGCGGTATTCCTTCGATTGTGTTGCAACCGACAATCTACTTGGAGAATTTTCTACCCGGTTTCCTAACACCCCGCCTGCAAAGCGAAGGTGTGTTGGATTACCCACCGCTACCGGAAACGATGAAAGTGACCTGGACCTCGCATTTTGATCAGGCCCGGGTGGCAGTGGCTGCGCTGACCCGTCCGGATTTGGCCGGGCAGAGCTTTGAAATTGGCACGCCTGCACCGCTGACCGGTGGTCAATTGGCGGAGTTGCTGGCTGGTTGGGTGGATCGTCCCGTGTCTTTTGTTCCCCAGACCGCAGCGGCGCTTGGCGCACAGGTGGCAGAAGCGTTCGGAAACCCGGGAATGGGGCATATGCTGACCGATATGTACGGTACGCTGGCCACAATGGGGGATGACGACATGTGCATTGATACGCAGCTGGTTGAAGAGACCTTTGGTGTCACGCTGACCACTGTTGCGGACCACATCAAAAGCTGGGGCAAAGCTGCGGCGGCTGCTTAAGGAAAAGGGCCGGGGAGATTTTCCCGGCCCTTTATCATTCGCGCTTTGGCTCGCGGGCTTATTCCATCGCCTCAAGCTCGTCGATCATCGACGAAATCATGCTCAGGCCCTTGTCCCAGAACTTCGGATCAGAGGCGTCCAAGCCAAAGGGCGCAAGAAGTTCTGAGTGGTGCTTGGAGCCACCGGCTTTGAGCATCTCGAAGTATTTGTCCTCAAAGCCTTCGTCGCCCTCGGCATACACCGCATAGAGCGCGTTTACGAGGCCGTCGCCAAAAGCGTAGGCATAGACGTAGAACGGCGAGTGTACGAAGTGCGGGATGTAGGCCCAGAAGGTCTCATAGCCGTCCATGTACTCAAATGCTTCGCCAAGGCTTTCGGCCTGCACCGACATCCACAGCGCGTTGATGTCTTCTGGTGTCAGCTCGCTTTCGCGGCGGGCGGCGTGCAGTTTGCACTCAAAATCGTAGAACGCGATCTGGCGCACCACGGTGTTGATCATGTCCTCAACCTTGCCCGCCAGCAGGATTTTGCGTTGCTCCTGGGTTTCGGCCTTGTCCAACATGGCGCGGAAGGTCAGCATTTCGCCAAAGACCGACGCGGTTTCCGCCAATGTCAGCGGAGTGGAAGACAGCATTTCGCCTTGCTCCGCCGCCAAGACTTGGTGCACGCCGTGGCCCAGTTCGTGCGCGAGGGTCATCACATCTCGGGGTTTGCCGAGGTAGTTCAGCATCACATAGGGGTGCACGTTGGTCACGGTGGGGTGGGCAAAGGCGCCCGGTGCTTTGCCCGGTTTCACACCCGCATCGATCCAGCCTTTGGTAAAGAACGGTTCGGCCAGCTCACCTATACGCGGATCAAATGCGTTATAGGCGTCCATCACGGTTTTCTGGGCAGTGTCCCAATCCACAGTCGTAGGGTCTTCCATTGGCAGGGGCGCGTTGCGGTCCCAGACCTGCATCACCTCTAGACCGAGCCATTTGCGCTTCAGCTCATAATAGCGGTGGCTGAGTTTTGGATAGGCGGCCACAACCGCGTCACGCAGGGCCTCGACCACCTCCGGCTCCACATCGTTGGAGAGGTGACGGCCGGTTTGTGCGGTCGGCATGTTGCGCCAGCGGTCGATGACCTCTTTTTCTTTGGCAGCGGTGTTGTGCACACGGGCGAAGATTTTGATGTTTTCGGCAAAGACTTCGGCCAGTTCGCGCGCCGCCGCTTCACGCTTTTCGCGGTCCGGGTCGGTCAGGAAATTCAGTGTGCCTTCGATGTTGAGCTCTTCGCCGTTCACGTTGAAGGTCAGGCCCGCGATGGTTTCGTCAAACAGGCGCTCCCAAGCGTCGCCCACCACGCCAAGATCATGCAGGAACTTCTCCAGCTCATCGGAAAGCTGGTGTGGTTTCATTGCGCGGATGCGGCGAAAGACCGGCTCATAACGGGCAAGTTCCGCGTTTTCTGCAAAGGCGGCGGAGAGCCTGTCGTCTTCGATGCGGTTCAGTTCCAGCGTGAAGAACACCAGAGGTGTGGAGAAGTTTGTCAGCTTTTCCTGCATGTTGGCCATGAACTGCGCGCGTTCGGCGTCTGTGGTCAGCTGGTAATAGCGCAGACCGGCGTAGGACATGATGCGGCCAGAGGTCTGGCTGATCTTCTCGTTGCGCTGCACACAGGTCAGCAGGTCGCTCGCAGACAGATCGGCCAGCTTGCCTTCGTAATCGGCGGCAAAGGCGGCACATTCGCCTTCCAGCCATTCCAGGTCAGCAGTCAACTCAAGTGCGTCGTCACCTGTATACAGGTCGCTCAAGTCCCACTCGGGCAGGTCGCCAAACTCATTTGCGCCGGAAGAGGCGTTTGCATCGCGCAGAAGATCAGGGGCGGGGAAGGGAAGGTTCAGCATGGAAGCGGCCTTTGTTCAGAAAACTGTTGGGGATCAGATAGGCAGAGCGGGGCGGGAGGTTCAAGAGGGGGTTGCACTCCTTTGCGCAGCGCGGGAGCATGGTGGCAAGTCAAAGACGGAGGATTGAGATGCGGTTTGTACGGTATGGCGAACGTGGGGCAGAGAAGCCCGGCGTGTTGGACAAAGCGGGACAGGTGCGGGATTTGTCCGGCGTGGTGGCAGATTTGGCTGGCGGCGTGTTGGCGGACCTTCCGGATGTGGATCCGGAAAGCCTGCCGTTGGCGGAAGGCGATCTGCGCCTTGGCGCGCCGGTGGGGCAGGTCGGCAAATACCTGTGCATTGGTCTGAACTACTCCGACCACGCCGAAGAGGCTGGGATGGACATCCCCAAAGAGCCGATCCTGTTCATGAAAGCCACCAGCGCCATTGTCGGCCCAGATGATCCGGTGATCCTGCCGCGTGGGTCTGAGAAAGGCGACTGGGAGGTGGAGCTGGCCGTGGTGATTGGCAAGGCAGCGAAATATGTCTCCAAGGAAGACGCGTTGCGCCACGTGGCGGGCTATACCATTGCCAATGATGTGTCTGAGCGCAGTTTGCAGATTGAGCGTGGCGGGCAATGGACCAAAGGCAAGAGCTGCGACAGCTTTGGGCCGCTGGGGCCGTGGCTGGTGACGCCGGATGAGGTGAGCGACGTGCAGGACCTTGCGCTGACTCTGGACCTCAATGGGGAGCGGGTGCAGACCGGCTCCACCGCGTCGATGGTGTTTGGCGTGGCGGAGATTATTTCGTATCTCAGCGAAATGATGACCTTGCATCCTGGCGATGTGATTGCCACCGGCACGCCGCCCGGTGTGGGTATGGGCTTTAAGCCGCCGCGCTATTTGCAAGCGGGGGACGTGATGGAGCTAAGCATCGCGGGTCTGGGCAAACAGCGACAGCGGGTGATGCGGGACGGGTGATGTGCGCCAACGAAGGGACGTGAGGGGCCAGCCCCTCACACGCCCCGAGATATTTGGAGAATGAGAAAGCTAGGTGTTGTGGCTGTCATAAAAGGCGGCGCAGGCGTCAAAGATGTGGGTGCGTGTTTCCGGCACTTCCATCAGGACTTCGTGTTCGCCGGCTTCAATCAGGTCAAGGGTGCCATTTGGCCAGCGGGCCATGCGTTTGTGCACGTCCTCAGTGTTCACAATGCGCTCGTCCGTTCCAAGGAAGGTCAAGCAGGGGATGTCTGGCGAAGGGCGTGCACGCAGGCGTCGGCATTCCTTGAGCGCCTCATAGACCCAGTTGATCGCGGGCCCTGCCAGCGCGAGATCTGGCTGACCGGTCATGTGACGCTGCATGTAGGCATACATGTCGGGGTCTTTGGTCAGGGTGTTGTCCTCAAACGGTTTGTCGAGCACCAGAGTGACGGGTGAGGTGGACGGGGCGAGGCGGCCGTGCAAGCCCAAAGGTTTGCTCACAGCGCCGACAACCCAGGCGGCCGCGCGCAGGTAGGGCGCCAGGCCAATGCCCCACATCGGGGCGGAGAAAGAGGCTGATTTGACTGGCAGGCCTTCGTGCAGGGCGCGCAGGCCAATGCAGCCGCCCATGGAGTGACCCAGCAGGTGCCATGGTTGCGGCAAGTCGAGTTCCGACAGTGCGGTCAACACGGCGGCAACGTCGCGTTGGAAATCGTCAAAGGTTTCGACATAGCCGATATAGCGCGGGTCGACCATGCGGTCTGCCAATCCCTGGCCGCGCCAGTCGACGGCAATCATGGCGTAGCCGCGCGCCGCAAAATCTGCGGCGGCACGGCCATATTTTTCCACATATTCCGTGCGGCCGGGAAACAGCAGCACTGTCCCTTTCGTCGGGCCTTTGGCATTCTCTAAAGGCCAGTGGGCAAAGCGCAAGCGCACCTCGTCATCCGCCGTGACCCAGTAAGCGTTTGCCGCTGGGCCTTCGGCGACGTCGTGATGGAATGGTGCGCTTTGCAAGGACATCAGGCCAGTACGCCGCCCAGTTTCATCGCTGCGCCCATGTCGCCGTCGATGGTCAGCTTGCCGGACATGAAGGCCGCGGTGGGGTTCAACTCGCCTTCGAGAATCGCCTGGAAGGTGTCGACATCTGCGGTCATGGTCACATCTGCGTCGTCGTCGCCAGCGCGCACGCCGTCTGCGTCGATGATGATTGCGCCTTCGCCTTCGATGGCAAATTTGGCTGAGCCGTCAAAGCTTTCGCCACCCAGTTTCGCGGTCAGGGCCTCTACGGCGGAGGAAATGATATCGCTCATCTTCTTGATCCTTCAAATTCTTGTGCACATCTTGGGAATCAGACAGGCACGGGCTACACTGATTTACGTTATGGTCAACTTACGACATCTTCTCAAACCTACCGTTGCGGCATTTGTGCTCTCTGTCACGGTATTTCAATCGCCGGTTGCGATTTCTCAGGAAAGTGACGCAGTTGTGACAGGCGCGGGCGATGAATTGCCGCGCCTGATGGCGGAGCTGCGTGTGGCGGAACCGGCGCGCGCCGAACAGGTGGCGGGGCAGATCCGGCATTTGTGGGATGCCTCGGGGTCGGCCACGGCGGATTACCTGCTGCGTCGCACCCGCAAGGCCATCGACATTTCCGAGATGGAAGTGGCTGTGGAACATGCAACGGCGTTGGTTGATCACGCGCCGGAGTTTGCCCAGGGCTGGGCGGAACGGGCACGGGCCTATTATGCGTTGGATCTCTATGGGCCGGCGTTGAGTGATCTGGAGCAGGTGATTGCCCTGAACCCAACGCATTTTGACGCCATCATGGGCCTCGCGGTGATGCTCGATGAGATGGGCAAGCCTGAGGATGCCTATGAGGCCTATCAACAGGTCGAGGCTATACATCCCTATCAGGCGGGCCTAACAGAAGCCTTGGAGCGACTCGCGCCGCTGGTGCGTGGTCAAGAGCTCTAAGCGACGAATTCTAAGCCAGACGGGGCAGACAGATGGCCGGACAGCGGCAGATCACGGCGGTGTTGGGCCCCACCAACACAGGCAAAACCCATTACGCCATCGAGCGGATGCTGGGCTATCGCACTGGGGTGATTGGCCTGCCGTTGCGGCTTTTGGCGCGTGAAGTCTATGACCGCATCGTGGCCGCGCGCGGGCCGTCTGTTGTGGCATTGGTTACCGGCGAGGAACGCATTGTGCCGCCGCGCGCTCAGTATTGGGTGGCCACGGTTGAGGCGATGCCTGAGGGTCTGGGCGCGGATTTTGTTGCTATTGACGAAATCCAGCTCTGCGCTGATCCTGAGCGGGGACATGTGTTCACCGACCGGTTGCTGCGGATGCGTGGCACGCATGAGACGTTGTTTTTGGGCAGCGACACCATGCGCGGCACCATTGCGGAGCTGGTGCCAGAGGCGCAGTTTATGCGTCGCGAGCGTATGTCGACGCTGAACTATTCGGGGTCTCGCAAGATCAGCCGGATGCAGCCACGCTCTGCCATCGTTGGATTTTCGGTGGACAGTGTTTATGCGATTGCCGAGCTGATCCGCCGTCAAAAAGGCGGCGCGGCGGTGGTGATGGGGGCGTTGAGCCCGCGCACGCGCAATGCGCAGGTGGAGCTCTATCAGAATGGCGATGTGGACTTTTTGGTAGCAACCGACGCTATTGGTATGGGGCTGAACCTCGACATTGATCACGTGGCCTTTGCTTCCACCACCAAGTTTGACGGGCGGCGCATGCGGCCTTTGGCGCCCAATGAGCTGGCGCAGATCGCGGGCCGGGCCGGGCGGGGCATGAGCCACGGCACCTTTGGGGTGACCGGCGAAGCGCCGCCGCTGGATGAGGGTGTGGCCGAGGCGATCATGGAGCATCGCTTCACCCCGGTGCGCAAGCTGAATTGGCGCAATGCGGCGCTGCAATTTGGCACGGTGGATGCGCTTATCAATTCGCTCGAGGTTGGCTCTGACGATGAGTTGCTGATCAAGGCGCGGGAGGCGGATGATTTGCGGGCGCTCAAAACCGTGTCGCGTGAGGCGGAAGTCATGGCGCGGGCAAGTGACGGGCGCTCGGTGCAATTGCTGTGGGATGTGTGCCGCATTCCGGATTTTCGCGGTATCAGCCACGCGGAACACGCGCAGCTGATTGAAAACATTTTTGGTTTTCTGCACGAAAAGGGCAAAGTGCCGGATGATTGGCTGGCGCGGCAGGTAAAACGGCTGGATCGCGCCGATGGTGACATTGACACATTGTCGAAACGTCTGGCGTTTATCCGGACGTGGACATATGTCGCACAACGTAAAAACTGGGTAAGTGACGAAAACCATTGGCGCGGGGAAACCCGCGCGGTAGAAGATCGCCTATCAGATGCTCTGCATGAGCGTCTTACTCAAAGATTTGTGGATCGGCGCACATCGGTTTTGATGCGCCGACTCAAGCAGAAGGAGGCCCTTTTGGCCGAAGTGAATGATAAAGGTGAGGTGACCGTCGAGGGCGAATTCGTCGGTCGTCTTGAAGGATTCCGTTTTATTGCGGACAAAGAAGCCAGCGGTCAGGAAGCCAAGACGCTTAAGTCAGCGAGCTTGCAGGCGCTGGCGCCGCAGTTCCACCTGCGCGCGGATCGGTTTTATAACGCGCCGGATACGGAAATCGACTTTACTGAACAGGGTGGCCTCATGTGGGGCGAGCACGCGGTTGGCAAATTGGTGGCCGGCGCGGAACCTCTGAAGCCGATGATCGACGTGTTTGTCGACGAAGAAGCCGGAGCCGATGTGGCGCAGAAGGTGGAACGTCGCCTGCAGCACTTCATCGACCGCAAAATTGCGGCCCTGTTTGAGCCTCTGCTGAACCTGAGCAAAGACGAAGAACTGACCGGTCTGGCGCGCGGCTTTGCCTTCCGTATGGTTGAAAACCTTGGCATCATTCCGCGGGGCGATGTGGCCACCGAAGTGAAAGAGCTGGATCAGGACGCCCGCGGCACACTGCGCAAGCACGGCATCCGCTTTGGTCAGTTCACCATTTTCATGCCACTGCTGCTGAAGCCAGCCCCAACCCGTTTGCGTCTGGTGCTGTGGTCGCTGGCACAAGGCCTGCAGGACTTCCCGGAATCGCCGCCCCCCGGTTTGGTGACAGTGCCAACCGTCAAAGACGCGCCACGTGGCTACTACGCCATGTCCGGCTACCGTGCGGCAGGCGAGCGGGCGATCCGCATCGACATGCTGGAACGGTTGGCCGATATGCTGCGCAGCGAAGACAGCCGTGGTGGTTTTGAAGCCAAGGCGGATATGTTGTCTATCACCGGCATGACACTGGAACAGTTCGCCGATCTGATGCAGGGCCTTGGCTATGCGGCAGAAAAAGGCGAGCGCGCGAAGGTGAAAGCGGCGCCAGAGGCGGCTCCGGCTGAAGAAGCGGCTGCTGAAACACCTGCAGAAGCGACTGACGCACCCGCGGCGGAAGAGGCACCTGCAGAAACTGAAGCTGCACCAGAAGCTGCTGCGGCCGAAGCACCTGCAGAGGCCGGACCGGCCGAAGAGGCTGCCGAGCCGGAAGTGGAAGTGTTCTACACCTTCACATGGGCTGGCCGTCAGGGTGGCAACCGCAACCAGCAACGTCGTGGCGGTGGCCAGGGCCAGCGTCGCAACGACCGTCAGGGCGACAAGCCGCGCGGCAAGGGTGGCAAGCCAAAAGGCAAAGGTGGCCCGCGTCGTGACAATGGCCCCAAACAGTTCCAGGCCCGTCCTCCGAAAAAGGAGAAGGCGATTGACCCGGACAACCCATTTGCCGCAGCGCTTATGGGGCTGAAAGGCAAGGACTGAGCGCTTGAGCGCTCCGTCCCCCAAACTTCGGGCTGACAAATGGCTTTGGCAGGCGCGGTTCTTCAAGACCCGTAGCCTGTCGGCCAAAGTCATCACTGGCGGGCATCTTCGCGTCAATGGACAGAAAATTGCCAAGGCCAGCCATGGTGTGACAATTGGTGACGTTTTGACCTTTCCACAGGCAAAACGTGTTCGGGTTATCAAGGTCCTGGCGCTTGGCGAACGACGCGGTCCAGCGCCCGAAGCGCAAACACTATATGAAGATTTGACGCCTGAGGAGAAACCTGTTCCGCGTAGCCCCGGCTCTGACGGAAAAGGGCGTCCGACCAAGCGCGATCGCCGCAATCTCGATCTTATGAAGTCTTCCCCGCTTGAAGAATAGGTAACTCTGATTTAGTCAAACCAGTGAACCGACTACAAGTGAGCTAACCCAAATGACCTATGTCGTTACCGACAACTGCATCGCGTGCAAATACACCGACTGCGTAGAGGTATGCCCGGTAGACTGTTTTTACGAAGGTGAGAACACGCTGGTTATCCACCCTGATGAATGTATCGACTGCGGTGTGTGCGAGCCGGAATGCCCGGCAGACGCCATCCGTCCGGACACAGAGCCGGATATGGAAGAATGGGTGGAGTTCAACCGCAAGTATTCTGAACTCTGGCCGGTGATCATCACAAAGAAAGATCCAATGCCAGGGTATGAGGAAAAAGACGGCGAACCTAACAAACTGGAGAAATATTTCTCTGAAGCGCCGGGGGAAGGCGGTTAAGCTGTCCCTGACAGGCCGATTCGGCCTGAAAAGGGGACAAGTTTACTGTCCAAGATGTACAATTCGGCCATAAGAGGCTGATACAAAAGCACAAACTGCCTGTGAAAGTCTGTCGCGCTTTCAAGGGGGCGTTTTTTGTGCTATATTGCTGTTACAGAGGACATAACTGCCTGAGAGCCATCCCTGCATTTGCTGAGGGTGGCTTTTTCTACCAGAGGACATTCCGCATCGGGAAACACCCTTTCCCGAGCGCAATTTTTGTCTGGCAGGATGGGGGCTCACAAAGGAAGTACTGCATGAGCAAATCCAAGAAGAACGAGTTCAGCCCGAACGAATATGTTGTCTATCCGGCACATGGCGTTGGGCAAATCATTTCCATCGAAGAGCAGGAAGTTGCGGGGATGCAGCTGGAGCTTTTTGTGATCTCGTTTGAAAAAGACAAGATGACACTGCGGGTGCCAACCAACAAAGCCACCGAGATTGGCATGCGGTGCCTGAGCAGCCCAGACGTGATTGAACAGGCGATGAAGACCCTGAAGGGCAAAGCCAAGGTCAAACGCGCCATGTGGTCCCGCCGTGCGCAGGAATATGAGCAGAAGATCAACTCCGGTGATCTGATCGCAATTGCCGAGGTTGTGCGCGACCTGCACCGCACAGACGATCAGCGTGAGCAGAGCTATTCTGAGCGTCAGCTGTATGAAGCCGCGCTGGAGCGTTTGACCCGCGAAGTGGCTGCTGTTGCTGATGGTGACGAAGCTGCGGCTGCGAAGAAAGTGGACGACGTGTTGGTGTCCCGCGCCGCATAAGCGTTCTTTCAAATCTTCAAAAGGGATCGCGCCTCGGGCTGCGGTCCCTTTTTTGTGCGCAATCAAACCGTTGCGCGGCTCTCTGTGTTGGCGTTTACTGCCTCTAAGGAGAGAGGCACATATGGAAAACCTCAAGGCAACGGTGGAGCGGCTCTACACGGATCACACGCCGGGCGCGGTGAAATTCCGCTATGCGCTGATCATTTTCGATTTTGTCACCATCCTGTTTTTTATCGCCACTGCCCATGTGCCTTATGGGGCGGGCCTGATCCTCGCCAGCCGTCTAACTGGAGTGATCATCTGCCTCGACCTGATTGCCCGCTGGTGGGTGGCGGAGGACCGGCGGTTTTTCCTAACGCGGATTTACACAATCGCCGATGTGGTGGTGATTGGCTCGCTGTTCATTGACCCATGGCTGTCCGGTGATCTGGCCTTTCTGCGGGTGCTACGCGGTCTGCGCCTGATCCATTCTTACCATTTGCTCTATGACCTGCGCCGGGACAGCCGCTGGTTTCGCACCCATGAGGATGCGGTGATCGCGACGATCAATCTGTTTGTGTTTGTCATGGTGACATCGGCGTCGTCGCTGGTGTTTTTCATCGACAAAGAGGCCACCGCCACGCCCTTCATCGATGCGATGTATTTCACCGTGGCGACACTCACGACCACGGGCTACGGTGACATCACTCTGGACAGTCCTGGCGGCAAGCTGTTTTCGATCTGCGTGATGGTGGGCGGCGTGGCGCTGTTTGTGCAACTGGCGCAGGCGATCATCAAACCGCAAAAGGTCCGCCACAAATGCGAAAGCTGCGGCTTACTGCGGCATGATCCCGACGCGGTGCATTGCAAGCACTGCGGCGCCACGATCTGTATCGAGACGGATGGCGCTTAGAAATACTGCGCCAGGATCACGAGGGTGAAGAGCAGGGTGATTTCGGTGATTTGCTGGGTTGCTCCGAGCACATCGCCGGTCTGTCCGCCAATTTTCACCCGCGCCGTGGCGGAGCACAGGGCCGCCATGACAAAGGCTACACCGGCCAAAACGACACCGGGCACACCAACACAACCAAAGGCGGTCACACCAGCGAGCGCAAAGCCGGTCAGCGCGCCAGTGCGGGGCGCGCGGCCTTGGGAGTGGCTCAACCCGTCGGTGCGGGCATGGGGCAGGGCGGCCATCACCAATGTCATATTGGCTCGCGACAGCATGGCCACAGCCAGCAAACCGAAAAGCCAGACGTCTGCTTCCAGCAAGATCGCAATCGCGCCCCAGCGGGCAGCAATGGACAGGCACAGCGCGATGACGCCGTAGGCCCCAATATGGCTGTCGCGCATGATCTCCAGTCGCCGGACCTTGTCCCAGCCGCCCCAGAAACCATCTGCGGTGTCCGCAAGCCCGTCTTCATGCATGGCGCCGCTCATCACAACCATGGCGGTGAGCCAGACCACGGCGGCCAGAACTGGCGGCAAGCCGATGAACAGCAAGGCGGCGGTGGGCAGAGCTGCCAGCAGCGCCAGAGCCGCGCCTGCGATGCAATAAGCCCATGCGGCACGGGCACCACGGGAGAAATCCGCCTTCACCGGCAGGCGCGTCAGAAGCGCCAAAGCGGTGTTGATGTCGCGGGGGCGAAACGGTGACGTGTCGGAACTGGCCATACCTGCGTCTTTTTCCTCACTTGCCGGGGGCTGGATATGAGGTAAACAGCGCTAACGTCAAAAATTCAACAGGAGCCCGGCCAATGTCCGCAGAATTCACCTCTTTGGCAGAGTTTCAACAGCTTGTGGCGGCGGCGCCCGGCGTCGATCAGCAGGCCATGGGCGAGGCCGAGGCGCGCAACGGCCAGCTGACCAAACCCCCCGGTGCGCTCGGTCGTCTGGAAGATATGGCGATTTGGTATGCAGGCTGGCGTGGCAACCCGCGCCCCAGCATCGACGCGCCGCAGGTGATCATCTTTGCGGGCAACCACGGTGTAACAGCGCAAGGCGTGTCGGCGTTCCCGGCGGAAGTGACCGCGCAGATGGTGTTAAACTTCGAGCGCGGCGGCGCGGCGATCAACCAGTTGAGCAAAATGGCTGGCGCGGATCTGGATGTGATCGCGCTGGATCTGGACACGCCGACTGCCGATTTCACTCAAGGCCCAGCGATGAGCGAAGCGGAGGTTGTGGCCGCGCTGCAAGCAGGCTGGAACGCGGTGAAAGACGACGCGGACCTGCTGGTTGTGGGCGAAATGGGCATTGGCAACACCACCAGCGCCGCCGCCATTGCACATGCGCTGTATGCGGGCGAAGCCGAAGAGTGGGTGGGTCGCGGCACCGGTGTGGATGAAGCCGGTTTGGCGACAAAAGCGCGCGTGGTGCGCGAAGGTGTGGCCGCCAACAACACGCCCAAAGGGCTGGAGGCGCTGCGTTGTCTTGGAGGACGCGAGCTCGCCGGTATGGTTGGGGCCATCGCACGTGCGCGTTTGCTGCGCATCCCTGTGATCCTGGATGGCTTTATCGCAACCGCCGCTGCTGCCGCTTTGGGCGAAGAGGTGGATGACGCGCTGGATCACGTGATCGCCGGCCATGTAAGCGCGGAAAGTGCGCACCCGGCGCTATTGGCGCAGCTTGGCAAAGAGCCAATCCTGAGCCTCAACATGCGTCTGGGTGAAGGCTCAGGCGCGGCGGTGGCAATCAACATCCTGAAGGCGGCCGTGGCCTGCCATTCTGGCATGGCGACCTTTGCTGAAGCCGGTGTGTCCGACAGCTAAACCAATTGGATCGGAGCGCGTCTAGGCGCGCTCCTCTGGGTCACTGTCCAGTTGGGCCAGCAGCACATCCTGCAGCTCTTTCTCCAATGATCGTGCGCGCTTTTTGTAGGCCTCGTTTTTGGACAGTGGCACGTCTTCGCTCCACAGCTGCGCCAACTCCTGCATGGCAAAACGGTCGTGTTTGTAGAACGCCTGTTCGGCCTGTGCGGCCTCATATTCGCTGAGGCCAATGTTTTCCAAAACATAGCGACCGGCACGCAGCGAGCTGTCAAACATCTCCCGCACGATGTCGTCTGCACCGGCTTTGTAGAGGCGATACACGTTGCCGCGATCGCGCGCACGGGCAATGATGTGCAGGTCGGGCCGCTCCCGGCGGGCAAAGGCGACCAGTTTGAGTGACGCCTCCATATTGTCCAACGCCACAACCAGCACCCGTGCTTCACGCAGGCCAGCGGCGTGCAGGATTTCCGGGCGTGTCGGGTCGCCAAAGAAGCCTTTGACGCCAAAGGAGCGCATGTTTTCGATGGCCTTCATGTCGTTGTCCAGAACCACGGTCTGATAGCCGGATGAGCGCACCAAGCGATTCACGATCTGACCAAAGCGGCCAATGCCTGCGATGATCACGGGACCGGTTTCATCCACCTCGTCATGGTCGTGCTGGTCTTTCTTGTCGCTGCGATCTCCGAGCCGTTTGGACAGCACATCGTACAGGATAAACAGCAGCGGCGTGATCAACATGGTGAGCGCCACGATCAACAGGTACTTCTCCGCCGCCCAGGCTGGGATCACATTTTGCTGCTCTGAGAAGGTGATCAGAACAAAGCCAAATTCGCCCGCCTGCGCGAGGCCCAGGGTGAAGAGCCAGAGGTTGCGGTCCCGCAAGCCAAAGGCACGGCCCAGCAGGTAGAGGATTAACGCTTTGATGGCGATCAGGCCCAGCGTGAGGCCGATGATCTGTCCCGGGGCGCGGGCAAAGACGTTGAAGTCGATCTGCGCGCCCACGGTGATGAAGAACAGCCCCAGCAGAAGGCCTTTGAACGGCGCGATGTCGCTTTCCAATTCGTGGCGGAATTCAGAGTTTGCCAGCAGCACGCCAGCGAGGAAGGTGCCAAGGGCAGGGGAGAGGCCCACCAGCTCCATCAACAGCGCAATGCCGACCACAATCAGCAGCGCCAGCGCGGTATACATCTCCGGCAGATGCGCGGCGTGGATGAAGCGGAACACCGGCCGCATCAGGTAGAGGCCGCCGAGCACAATGGAGCCCACAGCGCCAAGCGTTACCAGCGTCACGCCCCAGCCGGGCAACCCGTCGACCAGCGACAGGGCGTGTTCGTCGGTGTGGCCGCCTTCGGCAATTGCGCCGCTGGTGGCAATCTCCATCGCTTCCGGCATCGCCAGCAGGGGGAGCAGCGCCAGCATCGGGATCACGGCAATGTCTTGGGCCAGCAGAACGGAGAAGGTCGAGCGCCCACCGCCGGTTTGCATCAGGCCTTTTTCGGCCAATGTTTGCAGCACAATTGCGGTTGAACTGAGGGCAAAGATCAGGCCGGTGGCAATGGCCACGTTCACAGAGAAGCCCAGGAAGATACAGGCGGTGGCGACGGCGCCGGTGGTCAGGCCAATCTGTAGCCCGCCAAGGCCCAACAGCTTGTCTTTCATCGCCCATAGCGCACGCGGGTCCAGCTCCAAGCCAATGATAAACAGCATCATCACCACGCCAAATTCAGCGTAGTGAAGCAGTTCATCGGCCTCATGCGTGCCAACCAGCCCCAAAACGGGGCCAATCAAGATACCGGCTGCCAAATATCCCAGCACCGAGCCCAGCCCCAACCGGGAGGAAATCGGCACCGCGATCACCGCGGTGATCAGGAAAATAGTGGCGGTATAAAGGGCGTCTTCCATACGTCCTGTGTCCTGTTCTGTCGCGGCGCTTAGGTGGGCAGCGGTGCGTCTCTTTTGAGTTGGTCCATGACAATCTGGCTTTGCACACGGCTTACCGCCGCATGTGGGAGCAAAACCTCATGAATCAAGCGGTTTAGCGCATTAAGATCCTCACAATAGGCGCGCAGCAAATAGTCTGCATCCCCGGTCAAAGTCCATGCGCTGACAATTTCGGCACGGGTGCTGATCAAAGTGGCAAAGCTTTGCGAGTTCTCCGGCCCATGAGTGCCCAGTTGCACCTGAATAAAGGCCTGCACCGATAGGCCCAGCTTTTGTGGGCTCAAACGGGCATTGTAGCCTTCGATATAGCCATCCGCCTCCAGTCTTTGCCGTCGCCGCCCGGCCTGACTGGGCGAGAGGTTGAGGATCTCACCCAACTCCTGTGCGGTGAGGTGGGCGTTTTTCTGAAGCGCGGAGAGCAGGCGCATGTCGATGGCGTCTAGCATCTGCGTATCTTTCGCGTGAATGGTAAGCTTTGTGCGTAGACTACGCGGATTTTGTCGGAATTGCACGTTACTTCGCGGCGTTTCCGCATGATTGGCGGCGTATTCTTGCCTCAGCGAACATCAACATCCAAGAATCCCCAAAAGGAGACGCGACATGGGTCCTTTCCCACATGATGCGCCACGCGCCGAGATTTCCGATTTCAACCCTGCTGGCACCGACGGCTTTGAGTTTGTCGAGTTTGCCCATCCCGAGCCGCAGGAGCTGCGCGATCTCTTCACAAAAATGGGCTATGCCCACGTCGCCAACCACAAGACCAAAGCCATCGAGCTGTGGCAGCAGGGCGATGTGACCTACATCCTCAACAACGAACCAAACAGCTTTGCTGCGCGCTTTGTCGAAGAGCACGGCCCCTGCGCTCCGTCCATGGGCTGGCGCGTTGTGGACGCGCAGAGAGCCTATGAGCACGCGGTGTCCAAGGGCGCGGAAGCTTACGATTCAGACGATAAAACTCTGGCGTGGCCTGCGATCAAGGGCATCGGCGGCTCGTTGATCTACTTCACCGACCAGTATTACGACACCTCGCCCTTCAACGAAGAGTTCGACTGGCTGGTGACTTCCAAGCCGGAAGGTGACGGGTTCTTCTACCTCGACCACCTGACCCACAACGTGTTCAAAGGCAACATGGACAAGTGGTTCAAGTTCTACGGTGATCTGTTCAACTTCCGTGAAATCCGTTTCTTTGACATCGAAGGCAAGTTCACTGGTCTGTTCTCCCGCGCGCTGACATCGCCTTGCGGCAAGATCCGCATCCCGATCAACGAGGACCGTGGCGAGACCGGTCAGATCGTGGCCTATCTGAAGAAATACAACGGCGAGGGCATCCAGCACATCGCGGTGGGCACCAACGACATCTATGCGTCCACCGACAAGATTGCCGACAAGGGCATCAAGTTCATGCCTGGTCCCCCTGACGCCTACTACGATCTGTCCAAAGAGCGTGTGGTTGGCCATGACGAGCCCATCGACCACATGAAAAAGCACGGCATCCTGATCGATGGTGAAGGTGTTGTGGATGGCGGCGAGACCAAAATTCTGCTGCAGATCTTCTCCAAAACGGTGATTGGCCCGATCTTCTTCGAGTTCATCCAGCGTAAGGGTGACGACGGCTTTGGCGAAGGCAACTTCAAAGCGCTGTTTGAATCCATCGAACAAGAGCAGATCAACAACGGCGAAATCCAAGCCGCCGAATAAGCCTCACAGGTATCCTTCCAACCGCGGTTGGAGCGAGGGAAGCGTCGTCCATTCATGCGGTGGGCGGCGCTTTTTTGTGCGCGAAGGTCTGTTGTTTTGTGGTCCCACACTTCTAAGGTGAACTCAGAAGTCCTTTTGAAAGAGTGGTTGCATGTTGAAATTTGCCCTTGGCGCCATGGGCGCTCTGCTTGTGTCAACCGCGGTTCAGGCCGCTGACATGACAATTTACACAGCCCAGAAAATCATCACGATGGAGACCAATATTCCCGAAGCGACGGCGGTGGCCGTCGAAGACGGTCGGATTGTCTCTGTTGGCAGTCTGGACAGCTTGAGCGACTACATCGAAAATCACGGGGCTGTGGTGGATGAGCGCTTTGCCGACAAGGTGCTGATGCCGGGGTTTATTGACCCGCACATTCACCCGTCTTTGCCCGCTGTTCTGACCCAGTTTCCGTTTCTGGCGCCGGATGATTGGCATTTGCCAACCGGAGACTTTCCGGGGGCCAAAACCCATGAAGATTACGTCGCGCGCCTGAAAGAGTTGGTTGCGGCGCATGATGCCTCTGACCATGACGCGTCTGTGCCGTTCATCGCTTGGGGCTATCACCAGCTGTGGCACGGGGAGGTGAAACGTCCGCTGCTCAATGAGCTGTTCCCGGACACGCCGGTCATGATCTGGCACCGCAGCTTTCATGAGGTGATCGGCAATGACGCAGCGCTGGACCTGCTTGGCATCACCGAGGCGGACGCGCAGGTCAATCCGGAGGAGGCAAGTTGGGAAGATGGTCATTTTTGGGAAAACGGTGCCAAAGTGCTCGTCGCCAAAATGCCCTTCCTGTTTGCGCCGGATCGCTACGGCAAGGGCATGGAGAACTTTTATGAGATGCTGCATCAGGCCGGTGTGACCTCAGCCCTGGACATGGGCACAGGTATTTTTGGTGATCCTGAGGGGGAAATTGCACTGATCCGCGCGACTGCGGATCACATCCAGCCACCGACGCGGCTAGTACTGACCCCCATCATCACAGATTTTCTTGCGCGGAAGAAAACGCCGGAAGAGGCGTTGGCGGAGATCGAAGGCTGGCGCGCCGGCAATACCGAGCTGGTGGCAATCAAGGATCACTTCAAAATCATGATGGATGGGGCAATCTTCTCCGGCCTCAGTCAATATAGTTTCCCAGGTTACAAGGACGGGCACGAAGGCATCTGGATGGCGCCGCTCAGTGAGACGGAAAAATGGGCGCGCTTCTTCTGGAACCAGGGGTTTCAGATCCATGCCCATACAAATGGCGACAAGTCGGCTGAGGCGTTGATTGGCATCGTGCAACGGGCTCAGGCGGAAACTCCGCGGTTTGATCACCGCACCACGTTGGAGCATTTTGCTTTTGCCCACGAAGAGCAGCTGCGCCAGATGGGGGCGCTTGGCATGGCGGTCTCCGCCAACCCGTACTACCAGTATATTCTGGCGGACATATATGCGCAGAACTGGCTGGGAGAGGACATCGCCCGCTACATGGTACCGCTTGGTGCAGCGACGCGCCAAAAGGTGACGGTTGCGTTGCATTCGGACAATCCCATGGCCCCGCTCAGCCCACTGGTTTTGGCGGATGCGGCGGTGAACCGGACCACCATCAATGGCATGCAGAATGCGCAGGTTGAGGCTCTGACTGTGCATGAGGCAATGCGCGCCATTACCATTGACGCGGCCTGGGTGATGAAGCGGGAGCACGATCTCGGTTCCATTCGCGCGGGTAAACGTGCGGATTTTGTGGTGCTGGAGGCCAACCCCTATGAGGTGCCCACCACCGACATCAAAGATGTGAAGATTTGGGGCACAGTCTATGAAGGCACCGTGCATCCTGTGGTCGCGGAGTAAAGGAGCGCCGAAGGCTCAGCCCTTTGGCATCTTTAACACCACTTTCCGGTTGCCTTTGGTGTAGTGCAGCTCATCTTGGCTGATGGCGGAGACGCGGCCGCCATCTACGCGGTCACCAACCTGCACCTTCTTGTAGCGCCCACTGGACAAGCGCACCAAGGCGCGGCGGTTGGACGAGGTGCCGTAAACGCCAATCAGGTTCACCTTATTGAGGTTGATTGCGTTCTTGATGGTGGCCTGACGTGCCACCGAGGCGGTGGTCGGAATGTCGGGAACCACCGACGCTGCCGCGGGCACAGCCGCCGCTGTTGTGGTGGTTGTGGAGTTGCTTTCTGGCGCGGCGCGCGCGGCCAGTTGTGCAATGTTTGAAGGCTTCAGGCGCGGCCGCGGGGAGGCTTTGACGGCAAACTGCGTTGGCGTGGTGTCTTTCTCATCCGCCAGCTTGGCGTTTGCCGGGCGCAGTTTGGGACGAACTGCGGCCAGTTCTTCGCGGGTCAAGCCGCCAAAGTTGGCACGTTCATTTTGCTCTTGCAGGTCGCCGGGGCGCAGTTTGGGGCGCAGGGCGGCCAAGCGGGTGCTGTCGGCCTCGCTGATCTGCGATTCCTCACCTACTTTGATGCGTTTGGGATAGGCCACCGGAACCACCGCCGGGCGTCCGGCAAAGACCATCACGCCTTCGGGGTTCAGGGCGCCTTCTGCGGTGGCAATCACCAGGCCGCGTTCATCCAGATCAAAGGTGGTGTCGGCCGCCACAGGGTTCACTTGCGCCCGGGCGGGACGATCGGTGTCCAGTGCCTCTGGCGCAGGCAGGGCCACGGCGTCAAACCCCAGGGTGTCGCGGTCCACAGACGCAATGTAGATGTCATCGCTGCTGTCTGAGGTCAGCTCAAACGGCTGTTCCGGTGCGCGCTGCCAGATGCCGGTTACGGCATACCGGGCCTCGGCCTCCGCGGGATCAACATTGCCGTCGCTCACATCATCCAGCATCGCCTCGATTTCGGCGCTGTCGGTGATGCTCTCCGGTGTGAGCGGCTCCAAAAGAGCGGTGTCCACGTTCTCGGTCGGATTGGGTGTCATGCCATCGGGCACGGTCACCACCATGGGCGCGTCCGTTTCTGGCAGCTCTGGTTCCAGTGACAACTCTGCATCCGCCGAAGTCACATCTTCTGGGGCAGTCTCAGGGGCAGGGACCGCAGCGCTGTCTGCAACTGCGGCGGTTTCAATCGCGGCCTCGGGGGCGGCTGCAATTGACGCAACGGCAACTTCAACGGCTTCAGGCTCGTCCGCCCCAAACAGGCCGGCCAGCCCATCCTCTGTGGCGTAGGTCGCCCACAAGGCCACAATTGCCATCAGCACCAGCAGCAGCGTCGTTAGGATCAGCCCCAGATGTTTCGGCTTGCCCCGCACCTCCTGTGGACGCGCGCCAAACATGGTCATCTTCTGCTTTTCTTTGGCAGAGGCGTCTTTGGCGGCTTTCCTGGCCTTAGATTTGGACAGCTTATTGCCAACCTTCGGCGCAGGACCGGCCACTTTGGTCTTGCTGCGTGCGCTGGCAAAGGTTGCGGCCTCTGCATCAGATGCGTCGCCGGTGTCTACTGCGGCTTCTTCGGACGCGTCGTTTTTTTCGGTCTTAAGACCAGCCACCGCTTTCGCCGGATCAAACCGCAGCGGCGGGGGCTTGCCGTCGCCGGTGCCGGTTGGAATGCTGGGTGCATTGGTGCCACTGACTTTGCGGGTGACACCGCTCAACTCTGGCGCAGCTTTGGCTTCCTCCGGCGCGGCTTTCTGCGCGCGGATTGACGCAAACGCTGCAGCTGGCTCTTCTGGTTTTGGATCTTCCGTGGGCGCGGCTGGTTCGGGTGCCTTGGCTTTTTCGGGCGCAGTTGGTTTTTCTGGCGCGGCCTCAGGTTTGGCCTCGGACTTTGGTGTGTCTGTGTTTGCTGCTGCCGTTTTCTCAGGCTCCGTGGCCTGAGGTTCTGTTAGCTCAACTGGCTCCGGGGCGGGGGCAACCGGTGTCTCAACTTGCGTCTCAGGGACAGTCTCCTGCGGCGTCGCAGGCGTCTCTTCAACAGGCGTCGGCGCGGGCAGCTCTTCGGCAGCCGGCTCCACCGAGGCTGGTGGCGCCGGTGGGATGTCCAGCTTCAGCTCCGCTTGTGGTGTCGCCTCCGGTTTGGGTTCGGGCGTTGGCTCGGGAAGAGGTTCCGGCTCTGGCTCAGGCTCCGGCAGCGGTCCTTCGCTCACAACCAAAATCGCGATCTTGTCGGCCTTGACCTTGATCTCCGCCGCGCGCGCCTGCGCCGTGTCGCCAAAATCCGGCGCGGTGGCAAAGCTGTCTTCGGGTGGGATGGCGCTGAACGCCACCGGATTAAACGCATGCTCCACCGCAAAGGCTTCGGCCTCATCCAGCGTGTCGCGCGCCACGGCCGCCACCTGCGGTGTGCGATCCCGCAGCGCGATGTCAAACACCAGTTGATCCGCACGATAAGGCGTTTCCGCCTCCAGCGCATCCTCTGCCTTCTGGCGGCGCTTTTTCTCGCTCATCCGGCCCGCAGGCAGGGTCAGGTATTTGATCTGATCGTTGGGCAGCACCAGTGTGGTGGTAAAGCCCTCGCCCCCCACGGCCACAGCCTGCGCCCGCAACTGCGCCAGATCCCCTGCCAGATCCGGGCTGTCGAGCCCCACTTCTCCCAGCAAATGCCAGCCCCCCGGCACGCGGGTCAAAAGGCCAATGCCTTCAAAGGAAAGTGTAAGCGCAAGATCCGGAGTCATGCATCAAGCCCTAGCATGCGAGTGATTGGCAAGGCGCGACCTTGCTCAGAATTGTAGGATTTATAGCAAGTTATCGCCGAAGGGGAAGAAAAAGCCGCCGCTATTTGGCCAGCCTTCGGCGGTTTGCGGCCACAAAGTGACCTTGTGGTAAACAAAGACCGCCCCAAACACGTGATTGGGGCGGTCTTCCAAGGCGTTCACCGTACCTGTCAGGCTCAGCTGTGGGCTTTCTTCAGCGCCTGATCCAGATCGGCAATCAGGTCTTCGCTGTTTTCAATGCCAATCGAAATCCGCACGACATTTGGCCCTGCGCCCGCCGCTTCCTGCTGTTCCGGTGTCAACTGACGGTGGGTGGTGGAGGCCGAGTGGATCACCAGGCTGCGCGCATCGCCGAGGTTGGCGACGTGGGAGAAGATTTCCAGGCTGTCGACAAACTTCACACAGGCGTCATAGCCGCCCTTGAGCGCCACGGTGAACAGACCGCCTGCGCCTTTTGGACAGATCCGCTCGACGCGATCATGGTAGGGCGAGGAGGGCAGACCGGCGTAGGTCACATAGTCCACATGCTCATGACCTTCGAGCCAACCGGCAACGGTTTTGGCATTTTCCACGTGGCGCTCCATGCGCAACGACAACGTTTCAATACCCATCAGCGTGTAATGCGCCGCCTGCGGGTTCATGGTCATGCCGAGGTCGCGCAGACCAATGGCGATGCCGTGAAAAGTGAAGGCCAGCGGGCCAAAGGTCTCATGGAAGCGCAGGCCGTGGTAGGCCGGTTCCGGCTGGCTTAACGATGGGAATTTATCAGAGGCGGACCAGTCAAATTTGCCGCTGTCAACAATACAGCCGCCGGTCACGGTGCCGTTGCCGGTCAGGTATTTGGTGGTGGAGTGCACGACCAAGGTGGCGCCCAAGGCAATTGGATTGCAGAGGTAGGGCGTGGCGGAGGTGTTGTCCACGATTAGCGGCACACCGGCGTTGTCGGCCACTTTGGCCAGCGCCTCGATGTCGCTGATATAGCCACCTGGGTTCGCAACAGACTCGCAGAATACCGCGCGGGTGTTTTCATCAATCGCCGCTGCCACTGCGTCCAGATCGTCGGTATCCACAAAGGTTGCGGACCAGCCAAAACGTTTGATGGTTTGGCTGAATTGAGTGATGGTGCCACCATAGAGGCGGGAGGAGGCGACCACGTTGCAGCCCGGCTGCATCAGTGGGAACAGCGCCATGATCTGTGCGGCGTGACCAGACGAACAGCAGACCGCACCCACGCCGCCTTCCAGGGTCGCAATGCGCTCTTGCAGCACGGCCACGGTTGGGTTGGTCAGGCGGGAGTAGATGTAGCCCACTTCTTGCAGGTTGAAGAGCGCAGCCGCGTGCTCGGCGTCGCGGAACACGTAAGCGGTGGATTGGTAAATCGGCGTCTGCCGCGCGCCGGTGGCCGGATCGGGCCGCGCGCCGGCGTGAATTTGCAATGTGTCAAAACCGTATGTCGCTTCAGACATCGTGTGTTCTCCCTAAAATTATCGCGCCAAGTGTTAGGCAGACCCAAGCCATCACGCAACCAAAGTTGGCGCCTTAGATTGCCGAAAGGCGCATTTCCTCAAAATTCCGCAATACCAGAACACATTGGCCGCCAAAACCGCGCTGCCCTGAACACCATTCGGCCCGCTTCTTCTTGCCAAAAATATCCCGGGGTGGGGCCCTCGCAGAGGGCCCAGGGGCAGCGCCCCTCGCATGTACCAGCCGCTAGCGCAGCCAATAGCCGTTTTTCTTCAACGTGTTGCGAATGGCCTGTTCCTTGCGCGGCAGATGCGCCTGATCAAACAAAGCCCGCGCCTTGTGGCCGCGGTTCTGATAAATCATGCGCTTGAACGGATCATATTGCTTCAGCACTTTTTTGATTTTGTTGGGCGCAGTGACCTCTTCGAGCACCTCTACAACCGCATCCCTTTCCCGCGCATAGAGCAGTGGCATCAGCCGGTAGTGACAGCTCACCGATCCATCCAGATACCCCGATGGCAAGGCATCACGCCCACCGCCAAGTCCGTGGATCACCAGCGGCAAAACAATCTGGTCCAGCCAGGGGTAAATCGCCTGACAGGCCAGCTCATCCGGTGGATTGTCACTCACACTTCGGGCGTACTCAAGGAACAGCTCCCCAAACACTTTGGGGCAGCGGTAATAGAAGAATCCCGCGTTGAAATAGAGATACCGCCGCCAGTATTCATCCGGCTGGCTCAGATCCAACGAGCTTTCAAAAGCCAATCCAAAGCGGTCATACAGCGCTTTCCAGATGCCGGTGTATTGCGGCCCATACAGCGGCGGAATCGGCCAGGTGCCTTCCACTCGCAACGACGCCGAAGGTCGGTCAAAATCAAACGGCACCGTGCTCAGCTCGTCCATGATCAACGTGTCTGTGTCAAAAAACACAAACGGTTCGCCGGCGGGCAGGGCGGACAACAGCTCGATCTTATTCCCATAGGCATAAGGCTCGCCAAAGACCGGGGTCTCAAACGGCAAAACCTCCGCACCAAGATCTTCCAGCAGAGCACGCACATCCGGATTGCTGATGCGCGGGTCTTTTTCCCAGCGCGGCCCCGGCACGGGTTCGGCCACAAACAGCTTGCCGGAAAACTTCGGCGACTTGGCGCGCAGCGAGGCTGCAAACAGCGCCGCCTCATACATCAGACGGCCATTTTGGCCGACCACCACCACGTTGAAGACCTGCGATTTCAGCGCTTTACTTGTCATTCTTCTATTGCCCTGCACGATGCTTGCGCCGACTATACGTGGCATAGGCCCGTGGCAAAAGCGGGCATTACACTTTTTGAAGAAATCATAGAAAGGCGTTCGCTTATGCAACTCTTTATGCTGGCCACTCTCTGTCTAGGCGTGTTGGGCACCGCTGCTCTGGCGGAAGACCGCGTGGCCGAAGATCAAACCCCCACCGGCAAATTCCTCACTGCGGGCGAGGTGCGGCCCATCTTGGAGGCAACCAAAACCAGCTGGATTGTTGTGCGCGAATTTGACGGGCAGGATCTGGTGTATTTCACCCATCTGCTGGCCTGGCGCTGCGGGCTATATGAGGTGCAATATGTGATCAACGGCGGCCCGGCGGAGGTCTTTCCGATCCCGGAATGCCCGCCGGATATCGAAAATGCCATGACCATTCCCGAGGACACGCAAATCTTCATCACGCAGCCGCTTGGCTCGGTCAAAACCGTGGACGTGACGCTGCTTTATGATGATCTGGGCACTGACACGGTTGCCTATGAGCGTGCGGCTGTGATGATACCTTAAGGGCGAACCCAGCCTTATGCCCGCTGTGCCGCCGCGTGTATCCCGGCGGTGCAGAAGGCCACCAATTCGTCGAGATGGTTTGCGGCGCTTGATGAGGCGTCACTTAAGACATCCATGCGCCATTGTGAGGTGATCAAGGCCAACATACCCGCAGCCGAATAGACAAAACTGTTGGCCACGGCCGCCCGCGCCTGCGCCGGGTAGAGCGCCGCGAGTTCCTCCACAAAGCGGTTGGCGGTTGGGTCAAAACAGATCGCCGCCAGGTCTTTCCAACGCTCATCCGCCGAAACAAAAGCCACGATCCGCGCATAAGCCACCCATTGCGGCCCGCCCACGTCGATGCGCTCAAAAAACGGTCCAAAGAAACACTCCAGAATGGCGGGCACGGTCAGCGGTCCTTGTACCTTTCGAGCCTCCAGCGCGGCGATACGGGCCTCGCCCAATACATCAGCCCGCCGCGCCACCACACGCCAGAACAGTTCCTCTTTGCTGCCGCCGTGGTGGTTCACCAGCGCGCCTTGCACCTCGGCCTCTGCGGCGATGTCTCGAATCGAGGCCGCATCAAACCCACTTTGGGCAAACACCCGCTCTGCCGCGTCCATAATGCGCGCGCGGGTTTCCAAAGCCCGTTTGGAGGGGGCTCTTTGTCGTTGTTTTTCTTGAGGAATGTCTTTCAGCATAAAAAGAGCTTGCCTTATTTTTAACGAATGTTCAATTTAAAACTCTCTTGGGGAGAGGAAGAAGATGCACACAAGCGACAAATTTGCGCTGATTGGGGCGGGGCCGATGGGGCTGGCGATGGCCAAGGTTCTGAAGGAGCAAGGTATCGCCTTTGACGGCTTTGAGCTGCACAGCGATGTCGGTGGCCTTTGGGACATCGAGGCACCGCGCTCCACGATGTATGAAAGCGCGCATCTGATCTCGTCCAAAACCATGACCGAGTTTGCCGATTTCCCGATGAAGGCGGAGGTGGCCGAATACCCGTCCCATCGCGAGATGGCGCAGTATTTCCGAGACTTTGCGGACCATTTTGACCTGCGCAGTCACTACCAGTTCAACACCGAAGTGGTGCAGGTGGCGCCGTTGGGGGAGAGCGGCGAGGGGTGGAAGGTGATCACCCTTCAGAATGGGCAACAGACAGAGGCGATTTATGCGGGTGTGTTGATCGCCAATGGCACATTGAGTGAGCCCAACATGCCGCAGTTCCCGGGCCAGTTTGACGGCGAGCTGATCCACGCGTCGCAATACCGCCATCCGGAGCAGTTTGCCGGCAAGCGCGTTTTGATCGTGGGCGCGGGCAACTCCGGTTGCGACATCGCGGTAGATGCCGTACACCACGGCGCAAGCTGCGACATCTCCATGCGGCGCGGCTATTACTTTGTGCCCAAATATGTCTTTGGCAAACCGGCGGATACGATGGGCGGGGCGATCAAGCTACCGATGTGGCTCAAGCGTCCGATCGACAGTCTGATCCTGAGCTGGTTTGTGGGGGATCCTCAGAAATACGGCTTCCCCAAACCGGACTACAAACTGTACGAAAGCCATCCGGTGGTGAACTCGCTGGTGCTGTATCACGCGGGCCACGGCGACATTGCCATTCGCGTCGACATCGCGGACATGTCGGGCCACACCGTGACCTTCAAAGACGGCACAGCGGCGGAGTATGACATGATCCTCGCCGCCACGGGCTACAAGCTGCACTATCCGTTTGTTGACAAAACACTGCTGAACTGGCGCGGGGACGCGCCGCACCTCTACCTCAACGCCTTCCATCCGGCGCGGGACGATCTTTTTGTGTTGGGCATGGTGGAGGCCACGGGTCTGGGCTGGCAAGGGCGGCACGAGCAAGCCGAGATGGTGGCGCGCTATATCACTGGTTTGCGGGATGGTTTCAAGGCCGCCAAAAAACTGCAGACTGAGAAATCGGCAAGCTTTGACCGTGCTACTGGCGGCATGGACTACCTCGATCTGCCGCGCATGGCCTATTACGTGGACAAAGCCACCTATCGCGGTGCGGTCACCGGCTGGATCAAATCGCTGCAAACAGGGCAGGGCTGATGGACGCGACCGCCATAGACAGTGTTGCGCTCAACTTCAGCGCCACCTCAATGACCGTGTTAAACGCGGTTTTGGCGGTGGTGATGTTCTCCATCGCCATCGATCTCACGCCCAGTGATTTCCGTCGTCTGCTCTACACGCCACGCGCCTTGTTGACCGGGTTGGCAAGCCAGTTTTTTCTGCTGCCCGCACTGACGTTTTTGCTGGTGCTGGTCACACAGCCGCAACCGTCTATCGCGCTGGGGCTGATGCTGGTGGCGGCCTGTCCGGGCGGGAACATCTCCAACTTCATCACCCACCGCGCCGGCGGCAACGCGGCGCTGTCCGTCTCAATGACCGCCTTTGCCACGGTGGGCGCGATCCTGTTGACGCCACTCAATATTGCGCTGTGGGGCGGCCTCTACGCACCCACGCGGGAAATCCTTCAGGCGACGAAGATTGATCCAGTCTCGGTGGCGATCACGGTTGGCTTCATGCTGGTGCTGCCGCTCGTTTTGGGAGTTACCTTGCGCGCGGCAAAGCCTGCGTTGGCCGCCAAATTACGTGGTCCGCTACAGACCCTGTCGATGGTGATTTTTCTCGCGTTCATCATCTTGGCACTGGCAAACAACTGGCAGAACTTCAAACTCTTCGCAGGGGCAGTGGCGCTGTTGGTGGTGCTGCACAATGCGCTGGCCTTGGCGGGCGGCTATGGCCTTGCGACACTTGCCCGCCTATCACCCTACGATCGCCGCGCCGTCACCATTGAAACCGGTATCCAGAACTCTGGCCTGGGACTGATCCTGATCTTCGCTTTCTTTGGCGGTCTAGGAGGTATGGCCGTGGTCGCCGCTTTCTGGGGCGTCTGGCATGCGATCACTGGTCTTGGTTTGGCCGCGCTGATGAACCGGACAAGGGCCGCACGATGACACGCATATTGATCACCGGCGCCGCTGGCATGGTGGGGCGCAGCCTGTTGGCGGAACTGGCAGACACAGACCATGAGGTTATTGCCTGTGACGTGGCGGTGCCCGAAGACTTGCCAGATAACGCGCGTTTCCGCCCGATGGATGTGACCACTGACGCGCCCTTGCGAGTCATCGCGCGGCACCAGCCGGATGTGATTGTGCATCTGGCCTCCATCGTGACCCCGCCGCCCGGCAGCGGCCGTGACTTTGCCTATGATGTCGACGTGACCGGCACCAAAAACGTGGTCAACGCTGCGCTCGCGGCAGGTACCAAGCGCCTGGTGGTAACCTCATCCGGGGCGGCTTACGGCTATCACGCCAACAACCCGGTGCCGCTCACCGAAACAGACGCTATCCGAGGCAACGAAGAGTTTGCCTATGCCCATCACAAGCGGTTGGTGGAGGAGTTTCTGGCCGACACCCGTCACAACGCGCCACATCTGGAGCAAGTGATCTTGCGGGTCGGCACGGTCTTGGGGCGCGAGACCAATAATCAGATCACTGACCTTTTCCGCCGGCCGCGCCTTTTGGCGGTCAGCGGCAGCGAAAGTCCTTTTGTTTTCATTTGGACCCGCGATCTGGCCCGCATTCTGAGACGCGCCGCCACCAATGGTCCGGCGGGTATTTTCAACGTGGCAGGCGACGGCGCGCTTGGCGTGCAGGATCTGGCCGACATCCTGCAAAAACCCATCCTGCGCCTTCCGGCTTGGGTGTTCAAAGCAGCGCTGGCCAGCGCGCGCCCGCTGGGCCTGAGCCAATACGGACCAGAACAGGTGCGCTTTCTGCAGTACCGCCCGGTGCTGTCCAACGAGGCGCTCAAGCGCAACTTTGGCTACACGCCGGAGAAAACCAGCCGAGAAGTGTTTGACCATTGGCTCAAGGCGCAGGACAAATGAACATGGCCCCAGAAAACTTGCCTCTCAAAACCGCCGTAATCTCTGGCGGGGCAGGCGGTCTAGGCACCGCCCTGTCAACGCAGTTACAGGCCGAAGGCTGGCGTGTGGTTCTGCTGGATTTGAACGTTTCGCACCTGCCTCATACGGCCACCCAGCTGCCGATGAAATGTGACGTCACCGACCCGCGCGCGTTGAAAGATTGCTGCACCAAAATTCTGGCCTGCCATGACAGCATCGATCTGGTGATCTATGGTGCTGGGGTGACAGCCATCGCGCCGGTTGACGACCTGCAGGAGCAGGCCCATCGCCGCCTGTTTGACATCAACTACTTTGCCGCCGCCGCCATGGCCAAAGCCTTCCTGCCCGCGTTGCGCGCCTCCAATGGCACCCATCTGGCGATCACTTCGGTGGCAGGCTTTGCCCCATTGCGTCACCGCGCCAGCTACGCTGCCTCCAAGCACGCCATGACTGGGTTCTTTGCCTCTCTGCGGGTGGAGGAGGCGGTCCACGGCGTGAAAACGGTGATCGCAGCACCAGCCTTCGTTGCCACCAATGTGGGCAATCCCAATGCGGACACAGACGGGCTGACCCGCCCCGGCGCGGCGCAGGATGCGGTGGATGTGGTTACGCCGGATCAGGCCGCCGCCATCATCCTGCGGGGTTTAAAGCGCGGCAAAACCGACATCTTTGTCGGCCGCGTCGCCAGACTGTCAGACGTGATGATGCGGCTGTCGCCACGGCTGTATGATTGGGTCATGGGCCGGGCAATCAAGGCCGACAGGTGATCTCACAAAGAACCACCTGTCGCGCATCTCATCAGGAGGCGTAGTTTCCAACCCAACGGTTGTTGAGGCCTTCCAGCTGTTGGGCAGTCACCCCTTCCAGGAACACGGTTGTTTGGCCGTTGACCTGTACAAACACACCATTGCCGTCCGCGTCGTCCACAAGATTGATGAAGGGCGGCGAGAACTGATCCACTGGCATCGGATCGCCATTGTCGTCGACAAATGTGATGACGTCCTTGTCTTGGCCGTATTGTGTGGTGGGCTCAAAATCCCGGATATGCACGACGGCACCAGCATCTGCGTGGCGGACCACTTCAAAGGTGTTGTAGCCTTCACCGCCTTCCAGAACATCGCCGTTGTCGCCGATCAGGTGATCGTCCCCGTCGCCGCCGATAAGCGTGTCGCTGTCTGTCGGATCCTCTCCGTCGTCCTGGCCATTCAGCAGATCGTCCCCACTGCCGCCTTTGAGCAGGTCAGTGCCTTCACCGGCTTCCAGCGTGTCATCGCCAAATTTGCCCAGCAGGTAATCATCGCCGTCGCCACCTTCTAGCAGGTCGTTGCCGAAGCCACCGCGTAGCGTGTCATCGCCATCGCCGCCATCGACCACATCATCACCATTGCCTGCAAAGATCAGGTCGTCCCCGCCCGCGGCCTCCACTGTGTCATTGCCCCCATAGGCGCGGATGACTTCTGCGTCGTCGGTGCCTGCGAGGTCGTTAGAAGCGCCCGTGCCGTGGTTCGACTGAACCTGAGGTCCCACGAGGTTGCCAAGCCAGCTGTCGATGTTGTCTTGCAGCTCACTGGCGGTGACGCCGGCGACAAAGGCCACATCCACGCCGTCAAGTTGCAGGATCGCACCGCTGCCATCTTCGGCATCATGAATGCACAAGGCGGTGGTGTCCGGATTGTTAAAATCGGAGGCCGGCAATAGCTGTCCGTTTTCATCCAGCAGGGTGATTGTCTCGGCGTCGTTACGGTCCTGCTCGGTTGGGTCAAAATCGGTGATTTGCACCACCTCCGCGCCGTCCGGGTCGACCACGACTTCAAAGTCGTCGATGCCCGCGCCGCCGGTCAGCACATCGCCGTTGTCGCCAATCAGACGGTCGTTGTCATCCCCGCCTTCCAATGTGTCGCTGTCCGCACCGGACACCGCGCCATCGCGGCCATCCAGAAGGTCGCTGCCAATGCCGCCCTTGAGCACATCGGTGCCGGTGCCGGCCAGCAACGTATCATCGCCAGACTTGCCCAGCAGGTAGTCGTCTCCAGAACCACCTTCCAAGGAGTCATTGCCATCCATGCCGCGCAGCACGTCATTACCCGTGCCGCCATAGACAGTGTCGTCACCGGCACCCGCCAGCACACGATCGTCACCGCCGTTGCCATCAACAAGGTCGTCACCGCCATAGGCGCGGATGGCATCGTCGCCTTGGCCGCCGGTCAGTTCTTCCGCACCGCCGGTGCCAAAAATCGGCTCAGGCGTGGGCGCGGACGTGTTGCCAAGCCAGCTGCTTGTGTCGTTGAGCAAATCGCTGGCGCTCACGCCTTCGACCAAAGCCACAGTCACATCGTTGAAACGCAAGAGTGCCCCGGTGCCGTCTTCGGCATCCACAATGGTCAACATTGGCGCGTCGAGTTGGAGGAGATCCTCCAGCGGGATTTGATCGCCGTTTTGGTCCAGCAGAGTGATGGTTTCCACTGCATCGCCGTCAACTGCGGTCAGGTCAAAGTCGCGGATGTGCACCATGGAGTCACTGTTGGGATCAACAATCACCTCAAAGCTGTCCACGCCCGCGCCGCCGGACAGCACGTCGCCATTGTCACCATACAGCAGGTCATTGCCATCGCCGGCTTCTAGCGTATCGCTATCAGTGGCATCTTCGACGCCATCGGTGCCGTCGAGCACATCATCGCCACGCCCGCCTTTTAGTAGGTCAGTGCCGGTGCCGCCGCTCAGACTGTCGTTGCCATCTTTGCCTAGCAGATAGTCGCTGCCTGCCTCGCCAAACAGCCAGTCATCACCTGTGCCGCCGCGCAGGGTGTCCTCGCCCTCGGCGCCATAAAGTTCGTCATTGCCGTCTCCACCAAACAGCAGGTCGTTTCCGGCAAAGGCCTGCATCAGGTCGTTGCCACCATAGCCACGCATCACCTCGTCTTCGATGGTGCCGTGCAGAATGTCACTGCCGCCGGTGCCGGTTTCAGATGTTGGTTCCAGCGGTGGTGTCGTCCCATCCGGGCCTTCAACATCATCATCGTTTTGCGGGGTGGCAACCATGGCGCCCAAGGCCAATGCGGATGTGCTCAGCAACAGTGTAAGTAACATGGAACGATGGTCCTCCTAACGCACAAGACAATGATTTTGTGGAAATCACAGGTTTGTCCTTACACGTTAAGCGGTTGTTTTCAACAAATGGATCGCCGTTAACCTTTAATCATGTGGAAACAGTGTGTTTCTCCGAGTTTGGGCCGGAAAACTGTGGTTTTGGCGCAATATCAAGCACATGGCTGGCGACCACTCTGGCACCAAATATCTACATCGGAAGGGAAGAAAGTGGTGGGCGACCTTGGAATCGAACCAAGCGTGCGTCTCCGCGAGGGAGTTACAGTCCCCTGCCACACCTTGCGGCCTGTCGCCCACTTTCTTGAGGCCCGCTGGCCTCGGTGTGAGGGGGTATTTATTGGCAGTTGTTGGGGGCGTCAACCAGAAAATACCTTGCAGAGCCCGCTTCTTTTCCGCATTGGTGAACCCTCTATATTTTGAAGGTGTCAGAGCGATGAAAAAACCCAAATGGGTCGTGCAGAAAGAGCAGCAGAAACGCAAAGATGCGGCGGAAACCGTCTGGTTGTTTGGCCTGCACGCGGTGCGCGACGCTCTGGCGAATCCAAAACGTGAAAAACTGCGACTCATCGTGACCAAAAATGCCGCGGATAAGTTGGCAGAGGCCATCGCTGAGTCGGGTATGACGCCGGAGGTGGTAGACCCGCGCAAGTTCAACGCGCCGCTCGATCCTCAATCTGTACACCAGGGCGCTGCGCTGGAGGTGAAGCCGCTCAATTGGGGCAAGCTCTCGGATGTGGCCATTGCCGATGACGACCGTCCGCAGCGGCTCATCCTGCTAGATCGCGTGACCGATCCGCACAACGTCGGCGCCATCCTGCGCTCCGCCGAAGTGTTTGGCGCCCTGGCGGTGATTGGCACCCGCCACAACTCTGCACCGGAAACCGGCGCTTTGGCCAAAACCGCCAGCGGGGCGCTGGAACGCCAACCCTATCTGCGCTTGCGCAATCTGGCGGACACGATCACCGAGCTGCAAGCCATGGGCTACATCGTGTTGGGCATGGATGGCGAGGCCGAGGAGACCATCGAAACCGCGCTGGCAGGCCGCCACGATGCTCCCATCGCGTTGGTTCTGGGGGCTGAGGGACCGGGTTTGCGGCAGAAAACCAAAGAGACGGTGGATCAATTGGTGAAGATCAACTTCGCAGGGGCCTTTGGCTCTCTCAACGTGTCCAATGCCGCGGCCGTGGCGCTCTACGCCACCTTGCCACGCTAAAGCACCTCCAAATTCTTCTCCTTCTACAAATATCCCCGCCGGAGGCTCCCATCCGCGCCTCCGGATGCCTAGATGGAATAGGCAGACCATCACTCAGAGGAGCGCGCGGTGCCCCATCCCTCCAAAATCGCCACCTGTTGTTACTGCGGCGCGCGGGCCGCGCTTGTGCTCGCTGGGGACACCCGCCACGAGCTTGCCTGCAGCAGCTGCGGCGCGCCTCTGCACAATCTTAAACAAATGCCTGTGCCGGCGCGGGGCAGGGAGCCGGCGCATTTTTCCCATCCGATCCGCACGCCAAAGTCCAAAGGCAAACCGGCGCATAAATCGGACAAACGCACGGCGCATTCCAAGAAAACTTGGCACGACGCACCCTACGAAAAGAAGAAAAAACCCAAGAAGAAACGCGGCAAATGGGCCAAGGATTTGTTTGAGGATGTGTTTGACGTGATTGAGGATATTTTCGATTGAGCGGAATTCTGCCCAATCCGTTAACCACTTGTTCATGAGAATCTCGCACGCTCTTGTCATCCAATTCTGCGAACATACGTAGTGATACAAGAGACACGGTTTACGGAGCTTCCGTGTTTCCCTTCACTGTCCCTCGTTCCGAACCTGCGCCCAAGATTCCCTCTTGGGCGCTTTTTTTTGCCTGTTGTTCCCTGCGGGCTGCGCTAGGGTGCGGCCACCACTTGCTGACCGGGGCCAACCATGACTGACACCGACGTTTTCCTGCGCGACATCCTCAAGCGCACCAACACCATTGCCGTGGTGGGCGTGTCGATGAACCCGGTGCGGCCCAGCTATTATGTGGCGCGGTACCTGTCGCTTAAGGGCTACACCGTCATTCCGGTCAACCCCGGCCATGCCGGCAAAGAGCTGTTTGGCGCCACGGTGATGCCCAGCCTGAGCGCCATTGAGGAACCGGTGGATATGGTCGATATCTTCCGCCGATCCGAGGCGGTGCCACCGATTGTGGATGAGGCGCTGGCGCAGTTTCCCGCCCTGCAAACCATCTGGATGCAGATTGGCGTGGAACATTCCGAGGCAGCGGCGGTGGCGGAGGCGAAGGGTGTGGATGTGGTGATGAACCGCTGTCCCAAGATCGAGTATCAGCGTCTGTTTGGCGAGCTGCGCATGGGCGGTTTCAACACCGGCGTGATCTCGTCCAAGCTCTAGGCAGCAGGTTTGTCCGCTTTCGGCGCTTTCACCAATTCGCCCATGATCTTGGACAACTCGTCTTTGCGGAAGGGTTTGCCCAGACAGGCGTTCATACCGGCTTTTAGGTAGGCGTTGGTCTGCTCCGGCAGAATATTGGCGGAGAGCGCCACGATGGGTGTCTGTTGGTTGGGCCCGGGATGCGCCCGCAGGATTTCGGTGGCCTCCATACCGTCCATATCCAGCAACTGGATGTCCATCAGGATCAGATCATAGCGTTTGGCGGCACAGCGTTGCAGGGCAGGGCGGCCATCGTCCACCATATCGACCACCACGCCCATGCTCTCCAGAAAGCGGCGCACAATCATCTGATTGGTGCGGTTGTCTTCCACAACCAACACCTCAACGCCGTCAAAGCTCTCAGGCGCAGCCGTGGCCATCTGTGGCTTGCTGGTCTCGGGGGCGTCGGCTGGCACCAGCGGGACAGTGAACCAGAAGGTGCTGCCTTTGAACGGCGCGCTCTCCACGCCAATTTCGCCTTCCATGAGCTCCACAAGCTCTTTGGAGATCGATAGGCCCAAACCTGTGCCGCCATAACGCCGGTTGGTCGCGGAACTGGCCTGTTCAAACTTGTTGAACACCCTCGCTTGCGCCTCCTGTGTGAGGCCAATGCCCTCGTCGCGCACAGCGACATAGAGCAGGCTGTCCCGTACGGACATCTCCAGCGTGACGGCCCCATCCTGAGAAAACTTGATCGCATTGCCGACAAGGTTGGTAACCACCTGATTGAGCCGTGTCGGGTCGCCAGAGATCCAGGCGGGTACATCGGCGGCAATCTCGATGCTTAACGACAGGTCTTTGGCCTTGGCCGCGCCAGATTGTCCTGCGGAAATCGCGGTCAAAAATTCGCGGGTGGAGAACGGAATGCTCTCGATGCTGATGCCATGCGCCGCAATTTTGGAGTAATCCAATACATCATTGATCAGCGTCATCAGGCTGCGGCCTGAGCTGCGTCCTGTGGCGACCAGAGACTTTTGATCTTCGGTGAGATCAGTCTCGTCCAACAGCTGAAGAATACCGGATAACCCATTGAGTGGCGTGCGAATTTCATGGCTCATCTTGGCCAAAAACTCGCTCTTCTCTCGATCTGCGCGTTGAGCTTCATCTCGCAGCTCAATCAGGTGCAGTTCTTTGCGCTCAATCTCGTTGTGAAACAGGGTCAGGCCGGTCATCAGCGTCACCGCCACAGCCGCCACCACAACCATTGAGCCAAACGGCAAGTGGTCTTGCCAAAGCGCCGCGAGGATCAGGTTTATGCTGACTACTCCCGTTGCAACCCAGGCCGCCCGTTTGCCAACCAACAGCAGCGCTAACACGGGCGGACCAATCAGGAAGATCTCCTGCCGCCATTGGTACTGCGTATCATAGATCATCTGAATATTGGTGTGGAACAGATACAGGCCAACAAACGCGATCGTTGCAAGAACTTTGCTTTTGGTGCGATGCCAGATCAGCGGAATAAGGAAATAGGCCAGCACACAGACCATGGAGGCGATGGTGACCGAGGTGGAGAACTGCGTGTCCGAGCTCAGGATGTGCGCATTGTGCAGTGCCGCCACCGACCCGATAATGCCAGAGAACCCACACAAAAGCTTTGCGCGAGTTTCCTCAAAACTGTGGTCCTGTTCCTGCATTGGCCAGAAGTAATCCTGTAGCCGGGCAAGAACCCCATGTGGCGGTTTGCTGGTCATGACATGTTTGGTCTGGTTAACTTGTATGATGACATGCAGTTCAAAGTGTTAAATTTACCTGAAATCCCGTCGCCGCGTGTCGCTATTTCGTTAAGAAATGCAGGCATTTTTACTGTTTCCGGCCTGCCTGCACGACGTGGCGCTCTTCCCAGTTGTATCGGCTGTCTTCCAGTACCGGCGACCAGAACAAATAGCCGCCAAAGCGCCAGGGGTCCAAGACGATGCCCTCGCGCATCTTGCCACCCCTGGCGCTCATCACAACGGTGCTGTGCTCGATCAGGATGGTGTCGTGGTTGGCAATGGCGCGGTGCATGTCCAGCGTCTGAAACCCTTCCAGACGCAGGCGGGTTTGTAGATCATCGGCCCAGTGCCAGCACAGCCCACGTGGGCGCAGGCCCTGATTGACCTTGGCGTTGTGCATCAGCGCGCCGTCGGTGACGTTGTAGTCCTGCCGCAAGACCAGCGAGTAGGTGTAAGCAATCTCCGCCGCCCGTGCCGCTTCGGCAGGGTCCACAACCGGATCAAGGGAGATCAGCGCTTGGGTCAGCCACGCCACATCGGCTGGCGCCTGTTTTTGAGGTGCGCCACACGCCACCAAAACCACTGCCGCCAAAAGCGCCAGTCCCACCCGCAATTTTGCTATCATCTGCTCGCTGCCCCTTGGGTTTTTGCGCGACTATAATCGTGACCGCGCAAATGCCCAAGCGTTTGCTTAACCTTTGGGGCGCGCAGCTTTCTCGGCCACGCCGCTGATGCCCTGACGCCGTGCCAGCTCCGCCAGCACATCGTCCAGCGCCACATCCCGCGCTTCCAGCATCACCAGTAGGTGATAAAGCACGTCCGCCGCCTCATAGGTCAGCTTCTCTTGGTCACCTTTCACGGCTTCAATCACCGCTTCAATGGCTTCCTCGCCGAACTTTTCGGCGCATTTCTCAGGCCCTTTGGCCAGAAGCTTCGCTGTCCAGCTGCTTTCTGGGTCCGCTTTGGCGCGCTCGGCAATGGTTGCGGCCAGATCGTTTAGAACACTCATGTCAGCCTCATCGGAATACCGGCGTCGTGCATATATTGCTTGGCTTCCTGCACGGTGAATTCGCCAAAGTGGAAGATCGACGCCGCCAGGACCGCGCTGGCACCGCCTTTGGTGACCCCTTCGACAAGGTGATCCAGGTTGCCTACGCCGCCGGAAGCAATCACCGGCACGTTCACCGCGTCGCTGATCGCTTTGGTCAGGGGCAGGTTAAAGCCCGCCTTGGTGCCGTCGCGGTCCATTGAGGTCAGCAGGATTTCCCCTGCGCCTTTGGCCACCACCAGCTTGGCAAATTCCACCGCATCAATGGGATTGCCGTCTTTGTCCAAGGCGGCTTTGCGCCCGCCATGGGTGAAGATGCCCCATTTGTTAGGCTCACCGTTTTCGTCATGTCCAATGGTTTTGGCGTCAATTGCACAGACAATGCACTGGCTGCCAAATTGCGCGGAAGCCTCGGCAATCACATCCGGATTGGCCACCGCCGCAGAGTTGAAGCTCACCTTGTCCGCCCCTGCAAGCAACAGACGCCGCACATCGGCCACGGTGCGCACACCGCCGCCCACGGTGAGCGGCACAAAACACTGCTCCGCACAGCGCTGCACCATATCAATCATCACGCCGCGATTGTCGTGGGTCGCATGGATGTCCAGAAAACAGATTTCGTCGGCGCCAGCCGCGTCATAGGCGCGCGCGGCTTCCACCGGGTCACCGGCATCACGCAGGCCAACAAAATTCACACCTTTGACCACACGGCCATCAGCGACATCCAGACAGGGAATGATACGGGTCTTCAGCATATCGGAGCTTTCTCAAAGCGTTGCGCCTCTCCTTAGCGTGACAGGGCGCAACGTGCAATCTGAGACAATCCGATCAAGCTGGGGTCAGGCTGCCCGTGCCACCCGCACCAGCGCATCCCGGGCAATCAAAATGTGAAATGGCATGATTGTCGCCAGATACATCCGCCCAAACAGGTTGTTGCGGTGCACCCAGGTGGCGACAAACACCTTGCCGCCTTCAGACAAAACCGACACGCGGAAGTTCAGGTGGCTGTCATCAAAGCCGGCAATCACTTCGGTGTCGCTCTCACTCTCCACCGGAAAGATGCCCACGCAGTCTTTTCCTTCAGGGGCTTCGGTGCGCAGACCAAAAGGCTTGACCAGGATGGTCCGCAAGTTGGCCAACATCTGCGCCCAGCCGGGGAAATTGGTGACAATCTCGGCAGCCTGGCGCGGAGGCATATCGCTGTCGATGCAATAGCAGTCCAGAAAGTCCTCTGCACCTATGCGCGCGTGCAGGTCGCTGCTTTCCGGAAGCGGGGTGGCGGTGACATCAAAGAATGAAACGGACATCTGCGTCTCCTGAGTTGTTCGCACACTCAACTTGGGAGCCACAACTGGAAACGCCAAGGCGTCAGAAGGTCACGCCTCCTCCTCAGAGCCTGTGGTTTTGCGCCGCAGGTCTTGGCCGATCATCACCAAAAGCGTGAGCACAATCACAAAGCCCACTGGCATGCTCAGCAGCAAAAAACCGGCATTGGCATAGGCGGCATTCAGTTGTGTGGCGATGTTTTCGCCGTCCACCCAGCAGCCATCGGTGTGCATGGCCATGCCAAACTTGCAGCCACTTGCCTCTGCCGTGCTTTGGGCCCACCACACCAGATAGGCTGGCCACACACAGGCGGCCAGCAACAGGGTCAAGACGCCATAGGCAATCTTGCGCCGCAGTCTCACGCTTTCAGAACTTTGAGCGCTTCACCCAGATCAATCGCGCCATCATACAGCGCCCGGCCGGAAATCGCGCCGTTCAGCTCTGCGCCGCAATTTTTCAACGCTTTCAGGTCTTCAACAGAGCTCACGCCACCGCTTGCGATCACCGGGATCGACACCGCTTTGGCCAGTGCCGCAGTGGCCTCGACGTTGGGGCCCTTCATCGCGCCGTCGCGCAGGATGTCGGTGTAGATGATCGCACACACACCATCGTCTTCAAACGATTTCGCCAGATCGATCACGTCTACATCGGTTTCTTCGGCCCAGCCCTTGGTCGCCACTTTGCCGTTGCGCGCATCAATGCCCACGGCGACTTTGCCTGGGAATTCCTTGGCCGCCTCACGCACCAAGTCTGGGTTTTCTACTGCCACGGTGCCAAGGATCACGCGGGACAGGCCTTTGCCAATCCAGCGCTCAATGGTGGCCATGTCGCGAATGCCGCCACCCAGCTGTGCAGGCACGTTGGTCTGCTTGAGGATCTCTTCCACCGGTGTGGCGTTGATCGGAATGCCAGCAAAGGCGCCGTTCAGGTCCACCAGATGCAGCCACTCACAACCCGCTTCGACAAATTCCAGCGCCTGCGCTGCCGGGTTCTCGTTGAATACGGTTTCCTTGTCCATGTCGCCATGCAGCAGACGCACGGCATTGCCATCTTTGAGGTCAATTGCGGGATAAAGGATCATGGGGCAGGGGCCTTCTTATCATGTCGCGCCGAAACCGGCTGTTAAGATTGGTTTTGCATGGTGCCGTCAAAATTGCAACGCGGCGAGACATCACCACCTGACCCAAAGTCAGGGTTGATGCGACTCATAGCCTTGCCGCAGAGTTTCGGGCAAATACACGGGAGGAAAATGATGAAAAAAACGCTAATGGCTGCAGCCATGACGCTTGTTGGGGCCACAGCGGCCTTCGCAGACCCCATTTATGGCACCTGGAAAACCATTCCGGATGACAACGGCAACTACGGCCTGATCTCAGTCGCCGCTTGCGGCAGCAAGATTTGCGGCACGCTGGCCAAATCCTTCAACCCGGATGGCAGCGAGTTGAACTCGCCCAACAATGGCCGCAAGATCATCTGGGATATGGTCAACGATGGTGGCGGCAACTACAGCGGCGGCAAAGTCTACTCGCCGGATCGTGACAAGACCTACAAAGGCAAGTTGGTGCTCTCCGGCAATTCGCTGGCCGTCAGCGGTTGTGTGTTGGGCATCTGCCGCAGCGGCGGCAGTTGGAGCCGCGTGAAGTAACCTATCTCGTCAGACAGAAGAAAAGGCGCGGCAGGACCGCGCCTTTTTTGTTTGCTTGGAGGTCGGTTACACCGCGCCGGTGTATTCGCCGCGTGCGGGGTAGTCGTTCTTGATCGCAAAATCCAACGCCCCCAGAAGCTCGCTGAAATGCGGGCGCACAAACGGCATGGTCTGCACCGAGCCATAATATAGCGCCTGCTCCGGGCTCACCATGAACAGACCCGGCTCGCTGAATAGCGCAGGCTCTTCAATGCCAATCGAGGTTTTACCGCGCGAGGTGGAGATATAAAGACCCCAGTCCTTCGCCACATCCAGCGGCAGATCATAGGCAATGCGCAGGCCGGTGGCACCGATTTTCTCGGCCATGTCCTTGGCGCGCTCTTCGCCATCGCTGCTCACGGCCACGCAAGTCACACCGCGCTCGGCAAAGGCCTCCACCAGCTTTTCCAGCTCTTTCAGGTAAGTGGCGCAGATCGGGCAGTGCAGGCCGCGATAGAAACACACAACGGTGCCGCGCTCAGAGCCTTCTGCGGTCAGGTCAAAGGTGCCACCACCCACAAGTGGCAGGCTCAGGTTGGGGGTTTTTTGACGGGGGATCAGCATAGGGTTGTCCTCTTGTTTTGTGCTTGCTGGACTTATTGTAGGTTTCTGTGTCAAATAAATCCGATTGATCGTGCATAAAATCCGGAATTCCACATGGACCGCCTGACGACACTTGTTGAGAAATTTCACCTCACCGTGCATCCCGCCACGCTGACGGAGGCCAATCTGATCGCCAAAGCAGGCGCGGATGGCACCCCGGCGAGGGTGGTGTTTCTGACACGCGGCACCTGTACGACGTCATGCGCTGGCGAGGTGCTCTTTGCCGCGCATGTGGACTGGATGGGGTTGACCAACCCGTTGATGGCCGCCTTGCCGGATGAGGTGCGCTATGACCTCAGCGGTGAAGAAGACAGCCGCGCCCTGGTGCGCTTGATGGCGGAGGAAACCACCGCCAACCGCTGCGGCGCGCAATCGGTGATCAATCGTCTTGGCGAAGCCCTCATGGTGCGCTTGCTGCGCGACCAGATTTCCCAAGGCACCACTGACGTCGGCTTGCTGGCTGGTCTGGCGGACCCGCGCCTCAGCCGCGCCATTGTCGCCATGCATGATTTTCCGGGCCGGGTCTGGAGCAACGCTGACCTCGCGCAGGAAGCGGGCCTGTCCCTGTCGCGTTTTGCCGAACTCTTTGCCCAAACGGTGGGCGAAACCCCGATGGGCTACCTGCGCCGCTGGCGGCTTATTTTGGCGCACCAGGACATCACCCGCGGCGACCGCGTAGATGCAGTAGCCCGCCGCTACGCCTACAATAGCCCGGAAAGTTTCACCCGCGCCTTTCGCAAAGCCTATGGGGCTGCTCCCACAGCATTACGCGTGGCTTAACTTGGCAGATTCTCAGTCCAGAAATATCCCGGGGTGAATTGCGCGTTTGCGCAAGAGGGGCCGGCCCCTCTCACATCGCCTTTTAAGGCGCCCACGTCAGGAAGTTGCCAATCATCCGCAGGCCAATGTCCTGGCTTTTTTCCGGGTGGAACTGCATGCCCACCATTGTGTCACGCCCGATGATGGCGGTCACGTCGCCACCATAGTCCACATGCGCCAAACGCTCTTCCGGCTTGGTCACGTGGAACTGATAGGAGTGCACAAAATAGGTGTGGTCGCCGCTGTTGATGCCATCAAGCAGTGCGTGCGGGTGGTCAATCACCAGATTGTTCCAGCCCATGTGCGGCACTTTTAGGCTGACATCACTGGGTTCAATCTTCTCAACGTCGCCCTCGATCCAGCCCAGCCCCTTGGTTAGTTCGTATTCATGACCGCGCGACGCCATCAGTTGCATGCCCACGCAAATGCCCAGAAACGGCCGGCCTTTGCCTTCGACCGCTTCCACCATCGCGTCATAGATACCTTTGTGGCCACGCAGCTCGGCGGCACAGGCCGGAAACGCGCCATCACCGGGCAGCACCAAACGGTCCGCCTTGGCCACCACATCTGCATCCGAGGTCACAACAACCTCGCCGCCATGCACCTCTGCGGCCATCCGTTGAAAGGCTTTTTCGGCAGAGTGCAGGTTGCCGCTTTCATAATCGATGATCGCTGTGAGCATGATCTTGGTCCCGTTTTACGTGTCGCTTCCAAGTGAAGCGAAACGCCGCGCGGGTCAAGAGGCTGCGGGGCAGGGTGGCGCTTTAGGTCTTGGCCTGTGTGCCAATCCGGTCAATCAGCGCCATGACTGCCTCAAACGGGCTGTCTTCAATCGGCATGGAGGTGCAGCCAAACTCGCCGCCAATGTAGAGCAGCGTAAAGCCGTGAATCAGCGACCAGACCTGTGCCTCGACAATATGCGGGTCTTCACCCTCCGGCACAAATGGCGCACAGACACCGCGTAGAATGAGATAGGCCTCAGCCTCTTCGCGGTTGTCTTTACGCGGCGCATGGATGCCCAGCCCATGTTCGCCAAACATCACCTTAAGCAATCCACTGTGGCTCAATCCAAACTGCAAATAGCCGCGACAGATGCTGCGCAGACGTTCACGGTCGGTCTGTTCACCTGCTTCAATCGCGTCCGTCATGTATTTGGAAAATATGTCAAACCCTTCCTCGGCAATGGCGGAAATCAAGCCTGACATGCCTGCGAAGTGATGCGCTGGCGCTGCATGTGACACTCCGGCGCGCGCCGCACATTTGCGCAACGTGAGCGCTTCCAGCCCGCCTTCTTCCAACAGGTCAATGCCCGCCTGGATCAGCGCGCGTTTGAGGTCTCCGTGGTGGTGGCGGGTTTTTGCTGTGGTCATGGGCCCAAACTAGCCTGTGACTTGACAGTGTCAAGAAGTTCTGATTTTTACAGCGTCAAGATTAACTTTACGGTGTCAAATTTGATCGGAGTGTCCCATGTATCCCATCCCCAAGCGCCCACTGTTGCCGCGCAGCCTGCCGCTGATCTGGTTCCTGTCGATTGCCATTGCCTTGGCCTCCATGCGGTTTCTGATTGCAGACATCGCCGTGGTGATGCCGATCATGCTGCATCACGCGCTGGAACGGCCGATCTTGATGTATGGTCACATTGCGCTTGCCCCCGTGGCACTGGTGCTCTTGCCCTTGCAGTTCAGCACCAAACTGCGCTTGCGCCTTCCAATGATGCATCGCTGGCTTGGACGGCTCTACGGTCTGATGATCCTGCTGTCCGGCCTGTCGGGTTTCTTCCTGGCTTTGCGCACAGAGGAGGGGCCCGTCGCAGCCTCCGGTCTCGCGGCCCTCGCAGTGGTCTGGCTCAGCACCACCGCCGTGGCGATCTACCTGGCCATCCAGCGTGACATCCCGGCCCACCGCCGTTGGATGATCCGCTCAGCGGCGCTGACCCTGTCCGCCGTCACCTTGCGGTTCTACCTGCCCATTGGCGAACTCACAGTGGGGTTTGACACGGCTTATCCGCTGATCTGCTGGGCCTGCTGGGTGCCCAACATGTTCATTGCGGAGTGGCTGATCCAACGGGAATTCCGCGGGATGAAACCTGGCTGGGAAGCGGCCTGAAGCAACCGGTGGTCTGCGACACAATGGGGCTGGGTACCCTTGTCACTCTTCCTCATGTGCAAAGCTTGCGTCGAACCGCCCCAGGCGCAGATCTTTTGGATTAATCCAAAAACACACGTTTTTGCCCGCGTGTTCAAAGCCGATATCTGGATCGGCACCGATCGAAAACAGCCGGGTAGTGTCTGCATATTTTTTTAGATTTCGACCGCCAAACATTGTGTTGACTGTCACTGAACTGGCCCGATTTTGCGTGTTTTCAGCGGGGTTAAAACGACGTTCTTGCCAGTTATGAAGTGCGGTGATCACGTTCCAATGATGCGATGACAGTTCTCGGTCCATAATTTCGTTGTCAAAATCGTAGTTGTAGTCTTCAAAGTCGCGCAGTTGCACGTTCCACTTGGCATAGCCCTGCGTCGGGGTTTCAAGATACCAATAGGATACGTATTCGGTTTCGATTGTCGGAAAGCGCGGGGTTGGTCTTGGCGGGTACACTGAGACATCTTCCGGCACGTAAATCACCTGAGAGCCCTGTTGACCCATCGTGCCGGAAACGGGGGCATAAATCGTGTCATAGAAGAAAAACAATGTTCCTGTTGTTGGCATTTCGGGCAGGTGATCAAACTTGGCAACTTCGGCCAAATTGATCTGCCCAAGAAAATGCATCGGAACAGTGAGGTCGTCTTCAGTATAGGTCGGCCAATCAATGTCTGGGGGCAGCGTTGGCTCGCCGCCAATCCAACACCCCGGTGCGCCGGGTGTGTCTGCATACACCGTTTTGTAAAACTGAACGCCGCGACAGGTTTCCGCTTTGAGGCGGTTTTCCATCTCTTCGCGTGTGGGGATCCGCTGCCATTCCCGCTGCTGTGCTTCAAAATCATCCATAACACGACACTCAATTCAATCTATGCGTGTTTCTTGTATTGTGGATTGCGAAAAGGCACCATCATAAAAAAGAGCCCGCGCTTGGCGGGCTTTCTCACGTCTTCGATTGTAAGCTAACTTACAGCGCGCCTTTGGTCGATGGGATGGCATCTGCCTTGCGCGGGTCCACTTCCACCGCTTCCCGCAAAGCGCGCGCCACGGCCTTGAAGGTGGCCTCGGCAATGTGGTGGCTGTTAAATCCGTGGATCTGATCCACATGCAGGGTGATCCCGCCGTGGGTCGCAAAACCCTGGAAGAACTCCCGCACCAACTCGGTGTCAAAGGTCCCAATCTTCTGGGTTGGCATCTCCAGATTCCAGATCAGGAACGGACGCGCGGACAGATCAAGGCTCGCTCGCACCTGCGCATCGTCCATCGGCAGGTGGCAAGTGGCATAGCGGCGAATGCCTTTTTTGTCACCCAACGCCTGCGTCAGCGCCTGACCCAGCGAGATACCCACATCCTCAACCGTGTGGTGATCGTCAATGTGGTAATCGCCCTCGGCGCGGATGGTCATGTCAATCAGGCTGTGGCGCGACAGCTGATCCAGCATGTGGTCAAAGAAGCCCACACCAGTCTGGTTGTCATAGGTGCCGGTCCCGTCGAGATTGATCTCTACGGTGATCTTGGTTTCCGCGGTGCTGCGGCTCACGCTTGCCTGACGCATCTGGTCATCCTTCGCTGATAGTCGGCCACCTTATAGGCAGCCCTCCCGCGCGGGCCAAGGGGGCGCAGTTTGCGATTGTGGTCAGGGTGGCATTTGTGCCAGCTTACACCCAAACCGACATGAGGGCTTTTATGACCACCTGCGTCTTTATCCAGATCCGCTGCAAACCCGGCACAACCTACCGCGTGGCCGAAGAGATCGCACTAAAAGAAATCCACTCCGAACTGCACTCCACCAGCGGCGACTATGACCTGCTGATGAAACTCTACATCCCCGAAGGTGAGGATGTGGGCAAGTTCATCAACCACCATATGCTCGACATTCCCAACATCGAACGCACCTTGACGACATTGACGTTCAAAGCGTTCTAGACCCTGCCATACAGGAGACCGCCATGGCCGATTTGGAAACCAACAAAGCCAGCGCCATGGCGCTCTACGATCTGATGTTCAATCAGAACAAGCCACGTGAGGCCGCAGAGGCTTACCTTGGCGAGGAGTACATCCAGCACAACCCGCACGTGGGCGACGGCAAAGAAGCCTTCATCGCTTACTTTGAGCGCATGGCCGCAGAGTATCCCGGCAAGAAGGTGCACTTCAAACGCGCCATTGCCGAGGGCAACATGGTGGTGTTGCACTGCCATCAGGAATGGCCGGGTGACGAAGACTACGCCGGCATCGACATCTTCCGCTTTGATGACAACGGCAAGATTGTGGAGCACTGGGATGTGTTGCAAACCATCCCAGCGACCTCAGCGAATAAGAACGGGTTGTTCTAGACGGGCTTCCCGTTGATCCAGGTGGCGGAGATGGCGCGGTCATCGCCCATCATGATGGTGGGGAAGAGCGCTTCCCACAAATCATTGGCCCGCGCGGACCGCTGCGCAATCTCCGGCGTGCTTGCCAAGTCCAACACCACCAGATCGGCCTCCATGCCGACAGCCAGATTGCCAATCTTGTCTTCCATATGCAGCGCCCGTGCCGAGCCTTGCGTGGCCAGCCACATCAACTCTGCCGCGTGCAGCGGGTTGTGGCGCAGTTGCCCAACCTCATAGGCGCTCGCCATGGTGCGCAGCATCGAAAAACTGGACCCGCCGCCGGTATCACTTGCTAAGCCAACCCGTTGACCGGCGGCGATTAGACCCCCCATGTCAAACAGGCCAGAGCCAATGAAGGTGTTAGAGGTCGGGCAGTGGATCAAACCAGCCCCAACCTCGCGCAGCCGATCCTTTTCACGCTCTTCCAAGTGAATAGCATGACCGTAGAGGCCTTTTTCGCCCAAGAGACCAAATTTCTCATAGGTGTCGAGATAGTCCCGTGCCTCAGGGAACAGATCTTTGACCCAGGCAATCTCGTCGGTCTGTTCACTCAGGTGGGTCTGCATCAGGCAGTCGGGATGCGCTGTCCAAAGACTGCCAAGCGCCTCCAACTGTTCCGGTGTGGAGGATGGCGAAAACCGGGGTGTGATAGCGTAGCTGATCCGGTCCAGGCCGTGCCAGCGATCAATCAGCGCCTTGCTGCCATCATAAGCGCTCTGCGGCGTGTCGCGCAGCCCCTCAGGTGCGTTGCGATCCATACAGGTCTTGCCGGCAATCACCCGCTGTCCTCGGGCCTGCGCCGCCTCAAAGAAGGCGTCCACCGATTCCGGATGAATGGTGCAGTAGCTCGCCATGGTGGTGACGCCGTGTTTGGCAGTGAGGTCGAGGTACATGGCAGATATTTGATCCGCATAAGCCCGATCGCCAAAGCGCATCTCTTCGGGGAAGGTATAACTGTTGAGCCAATCAATCAGCCGCTTGCCCCAACTCGCAATGATACCGGTTTGCGGGTAATGCACATGAGCATCGACAAACCCCGCAGAGATCAGCTTGTCGCCATAGTCGAAAACCTCCGCAGTGAGGTAGGCTTCGCGCATAGCATCTGCTGTGCCAAGCGCCACAATACGGCCCCCCTCAACAACAACCCCGCCATGGCTCTCATGCCGGGCGGCGTCGACACCGGCCTCAAACGGATTGGCGGCAAAGCTCAGCGTCTGCCCAAGCAGTAGGGTCTGTGCGCACATAATTTTCTCCAATCTCTTGAGGGCGGGTCTTTTTTCGGCCCCAACCGGTCGTGTCCCATTGAGTCCCAGCTTTGATTTAATCTATGGTCCGCAGCAAGTCCAAGACCACACAAACTGGTCCTTCGCCAAAAAAGGAGCGCGTCATGTCCAACACAGAGTTGCAGACCGCCCCAGAATTGGACGTGGAAGACTACACCCTGTCCAAAAAACTTGTAGCAGGCGTGCTCTATGCGTTGGAAGCGCAGGACCGCGCCACGCTGGTCGAACTGACAGAGCCACTGCACCCTGCGGATATTGCCGACCTTTTGGAACAGATCAACCCCTATGACCGGCGCCGCCTTGTGGAGCTTTATGGTGAGGAGTTTGACGGGGACATTCTGTCGGAACTTGACGAAGGCCTGCGCGAAGAGGTCATGGGCATCCTCAATCCCGAGGTTCTGGCCGAGGCCGTGCGGGAGTTGGAAAGCGATGACATCGTGGATCTTGTTGAGGATCTCGATGAACCGGCGCAGGAAGCCATCCTTGAAACGCTTGAGGATGCCGACCGTGTCGCGGTGGAGCAGGCGCTCAGCTACCCGGAGAACACCGCGGGCCGTTTGATGCAGCGTGAAACCGTCTGTGCGCCGGAGCACTGGACGGTGGGGCAGGCGATTGACCACCTGCGCAATGCCGAGGAGTTGCCCGAGCAATTCTATCACGTGATCCTTGTCGATCCGCGTATGAAGCCCATCGGTAATGTCACCTTGGGCAAACTCATGTCCTCTCGTCGGGATCTGCCGCTCAAAGACCTGATCGAAGACGTGTTCCAGATCATCCCGGTGACGCAGGACGAGGAAGACGTCGCCTATGCCTTCAACCAGTATCACCTGATCTCGGCACCTGTGGTGGATGAGGATGAGCGCTTGGTAGGGGTGATCACCATTGATGACGCCATGGTCGTGCTTGATGAGGAGCACGAGGAAGATATCCTGCGCATGGCGGGGGTGAGTGATGAGGCCAGCCTGTCTGACACCATCCTTGATGCCGCCAAAGGCCGCGCCACTTGGCTGTTTGTGAACCTGCTGACGGCCATCGTGGCCTCTGGTGTGATCAATCTCTTTGCCGACACCGTGGATCAGATGGTCGCTTTGGCGGTGTTGATGCCGATTGTCGCCTCTATGGGGGGCAATGCCGGCACGCAGACCATGACCGTGACGGTCCGTGCGCTCGCCACCAAAGACCTCACCGCACAGAACGCTTGGCGGGTGATCCGGCGAGAGGTGTCTGTTGGGGCGCTTAACGGCGCGCTCTTTGGTCTGATCATGGCTGGGGTGGCCGGTGTCTGGTTTGGCGTGCCGATGTTGGCGCTTGTGATTGCCGTCGCCATGTTCCTCACCCAAATCGCCGCCGCGCTGGGCGGTATTCTGATCCCCATGGCGCTGGAGCGCTTGAACATCGACCCGGCTTTGGCCTCCGGTCCTTTTGTCACTACCGTGACCGACGTGGTGGGCTTCTTCCTCTTTCTTGGGCTTGCGGCCCATGTGCTGCTTTAACGCGGAGACGTTGTTGATGGACCTGACAGAACAAAAAGCCGCCGCGCGCAAAGCCGCCTTCGCCCGCCGCAAAGACGCCTTTGGCAACGCGGGCCCGGGACAGTCCGCGCATCTCTCCGAAGTGCTGGCAGGCTACCGAGGCGTACCCCTCGCAGGCTACATGCCCATCCGCACCGAAATTTCTCCGCTCGCAGCCATGGCCGAAGCTTCCGCGCACGGCCCCGTCGGGGTGCCCGTGATCCAGGGCGAGGCCATGCCGCTGGAGTTTTCCCGCTGGGAACCGGACGGCGCTTTGCGTGACGGCCCCTTTGGCGCACAGGTGCCTGTCAAGGACAACTACTTTGACCCGGAGATCGTGATTGTGCCGCTGGTGGCGTTTGACATCAAAGGCGGGCGGCTCGGTTATGGCGGGGGGTTTTATGACCGCACGCTGGAACGCCTGCGGTCTCGTCGCGCCACCTTGGCAATCGGCTTTGCCTTTGACGCACAAGAGGCTGACCACTTGCCTTTGGAAGACACCGATCAGCCTCTCGATATGATGATCACAGAAACCCGCATCATCGAGTTCTAAACCTTAGAGGTCCGGGTTGGCTCCGGTCGCATTGATGCGGAAGTACTCCCAGGCATCCTGCTCACCGCCGCCTTTGAACTTACAGACGCCATATTCGTTGCCTTCCGCATCCTTGCGGATCTCATAGCCGTGCCCCTGGTTGATACAGAAGGTCGCCGCAGGGTTGGCCGCATCCGCCGCTTGGTTGGGAGAAGAATAGTCGTCACAGGCGGCCAGCGTTGCCAGCGCGCCCACCGCGGTCAGGGTCAAAATTGGTTTCATCAAAAACATCCTGTGTTGTCGGGTCTTGCCTCAATCTATCGCGCCATACACTCGGAACAAGAGCCTTCCGCCAAACATGCCCGCCAATACGTCATTCTTTGCCGATTGGTGTGCCCGCCTCGCTCTTTGCCCAGTTCGTTCCTGTTGTTGCCATATTTGGTTGCAAAAAATCAGATGAAACACGTTTTAGGGTATTTGGTATGATTAAAGAAGCGTCCCAACCGGTTCAGGTGGTTCTGGTATTTGATAACGCCCGCAGCTTTGGCAAACAGTTTAAACAACTGGAAAGGCTGTTGGCGCCACTGCAAGAGGCACTGCACTCTCACGGTACATGGCAGCACCTCAAAGGCTTCAGCGCGCCTAATTTGTTGGGAGTCTCTTCGGAAAATACGCATGTCACGATTCAGCGTTTTGACAAACCGATGGCGCTTGATGGGTTTGCAAGCATTCTCAGCAATCCATTGATCACCAATCTGCGCCCGGATGTGGCAAAGGCGCTTCTTCAACACAAATGCGCCCTGCTGATCGAGGTGGGACCGGGCAGTGTGCCGGGGTTCACCCAAGCTTTTGCGGCAGCGGGCTTTGACGATGCAATGGCCACGGCGATGGATGATCTGCTCGGCGGCGTTACCAAGCGCGACACCTTTGAGGAACGTATGTTGATAGCGCAGGCTGTGGGCTGTGCGCTGATTGATCAGATGATGCCGAGCGCGGTGCATTGGGGGCAATCTCATCAAGCCTTTGACGGGTCGACCTTTAAGCGCCTTGCCTCTAGTGGGTTCAATCTGCTTCTATATGTGGGGGCCTATCCTTATGACGCACAGCAACTGGAAGATGGCAATGTGCAGCTGGGATTGCGTGGATTGGGGTCGCAGGCGTTGCTTGGCAAAATGGTGATGTGTGCACCAGACACAAAAGACTGGATGGAAAACTACCAAATAATGCTGGCGTTCATCTCCTATTGCCGCAGCATGGGGCGCATGCTTGGTGATAATGAAACGTTCGGCGCTGATGGGCCGGACGCACCTGTGTATGAAGTGCAGCACAATAGCGACATTCCCGAACTGCCGGATGGTTATATTCTGTTGAAGCGGCGATGTGACGAAGCGTCCAAGCCCATGGCACTCAAAACCATGACAAGCAGCGAAAACAATCTTCGCGCCGCCATGCTTGGCAAACGCAATAGGCTGCCGCGTGACATACGCAACCGACCCAGCATTGGCGCGCGCAGCATAGGGGCAAAAGCGCAAATCGCCCGTGGTGCTGCACGCGTTTACAAAGTTGGGCGCTTCGCTTTGGGACTGGCAGTTCTCTATTTTGTACTCACACAGATTCACATTCCCGAAGCCCTGCTTCCGGACAGTTTTGTGGCCTCCAGCGCGCGTCCTTAATGCGTGATCTGACGGAATTTTGCCCAGCGGCACTTCGTGACTTGAGAAGCGCCCGGAACAGCGGTACCCCCATTGTCCATGAAGATTCTTTTCCTCGGTGATGTGATGGGGCGCGCCGGACGCGCGGCTGTGGTGGAACGCCTGCCCAAGCTGCGCGAAGACTGGCGGCTGGATTTAGTCGTGATCAACGGCGAAAACGCCTCCAACGGCATGGGGCTGTCTGGCGCCCACGCCAAGGCGCTGCTCGACGCGGGGGCCGATTGCATCACGCTAGGTGATCATGCCTTTGACCAAAAAGACATGCTGCAGTTCATCCAGAACGAACCGCGTATTATTCGCCCGTTAAACTACGCCCGCGGGGATGTGCCGGGCAAAGGCTTCCGTGTGTTCAACGCCCAAGGCGGACGCAAAGTGCTGGTGGCCCAAGCGCTGGGCCAGGTGTTTATGAAACAGCCCTATGGCGATCCGTTTTCAGCCGTAGATCAGGTGTTGCGCGCGCATCCGCGCGGCGGGTTGGTGCAGGCGGCGATTGTCGACATGCATTGCGAAGCCACTTCGGAGAAAATGGGCATGGGCCATTTCTGTGATGGCCGTGTCAGCCTCGTGGTGGGCACCCATACCCACATCCCGACAGCAGACACCCAAATCCTGCCCGGCGGCACCGCGTTTCAGGCGGACGCCGGCATGTGTGGCGATTACAACTCGGTGATTGGCATGCAGAAAGAAGAGCCCATGCGCCGCTTTGTAACAGGCATGCCAAAATCGCGTTTCACCCCTGCGCTGGGCGAAGCCACGCTGTCCGGGGTCTATGTCGAGACTGACGACCGCACCGGCGCTGCCAAACGCATCGAAATGGTGCGCCAGGGCGGTCGGTTGAGCCAATGCGGGCCAGCCTAAGGTGCCACTGGTCTACTGGATCATTGTCCTTCTGGCGATTGGCACCGGATGGGGTCTGAATCAGCCCTTGGCCAAAATCGCCGTTTCAGAAGGCTATGAGCCGCTTGGCCTGATTTTCTGGCAACTCGTAATTGGAGCGGCGTTCCTGTTTGTGTTGCGATTAGTTACGGGCAAATCCGTGGCCCTACCACGCAACAAGCTCTGGTTCTTCATGCTGATCGCATGCCTTGGCACCATCATTCCCAACAGCTTTTCCTACCGCGCCGCGGCGGAGCTGCCCTCTGGTGTGATGTCGATTGTGATCTCGCTGGTGCCGATGTTTGCCTTTCCGATTGCTTTGCTGATGGGCACCGACCGGTTCAATTGGCTCCGCCTTGGCGGCTTGGTGGCGGGACTCATTGGCGTGATCATCCTTGCCGAACCCGAAGCTTTGCCAGACCCGGCCATGGTGGCCTTCCTCCCCATCGCCGTGGTTGGCCCGCTGTGTTATGCCTTTGAGGGCAATGTGGTGTCCAAATGGGGCATGCACGGGTTGGGCGCGGGCCACGTGCTCTATGGCGCCTCCGTTGTCGGGGCCATTCTCGCGCTGCCACTGGCTTTGGTCTCTGGCCAGTTCATTGACCCGCGCACCGAGTGGAACGCGCCCGAATACGCGTTGGTCTTGTCGTCCGTGATCCATGCTTGTGTCTACACCGCCTATGTCTGGCTGGTGTCCCGCGCCGGTGCCGGCTTTGCCGCGCAAGTCAGCTACGTGGTCACCGGCAGCGGCGTTCTCTGGGCCATGTTGCTGCTCAAAGAACAGTATTCACTCTGGGTTTGGGCCGCATTGGGGCTGATCCTGGTGGGCATGACCTTGGTGCAGCCACGTATCCAAGCTGAAACCGCCTAAAATCTCTTGCCCGACAGGGGCTTCATGGTAAATGTTGGCCGCTGGTAAAGACGGAATTGGTATGGATCTTTTTGCATTTTCGCAGACCACTCAGGCGGTGCTTGCGCTTTTGACCGTGGCGGGCATGTTTGTGCTCTTCCTGCGCGAGGCCTATCCAACCGAAGTGGTGGCCATTGGCGGCGTTGCCGTGCTGCTGTTCCTGGGGGTCCTGCCGTACCAAGCCGCGCTTGACGTGCTCTCCAATCCGGCGCCATGGACCATTGCCGCCATGTTCATTGTCATGGGCGCGCTGGTGCGCACCGGGGCCCTGTCGGCCTTTACGGCACTGGCAGACGGGCAGGCGCAAGAACGCCCACAAGTGGCCATCACCGTGCTCCTGTGTTTTGTGATCCTAGCTTCGGCATTTGTGTCCAACACCCCGGTGGTGGTGGTGATGATCCCGGTCTTCACCCAGCTGGCGCGTACTTTGGGAACGTCGGCCTCTAAGTTGTTGATCCCTTTGAGCTATGCCGCGATCATGGGCGGGACTCTGACGCTGATCGGTACGTCTACAAACCTCTTGGTGGACGGTGTCGCGCGTGATCAGGGATTGGAGCCTTTCAGTATTTTTGAGGTCACGCCGCTGGGTCTGATCATTGTGGTTTGGGGGATGGCCTACCTCTACTTTGTGGGACGACGCCTTTTACCGGAACGCGCCAGCATGGCGGACCTTCTGTCCAACCGCAGCCAGATGAAATTCTTCACAGAAGCGGTGATCCCGCCGGAAAGCAACCTGATAGGCCGGGAAGTCTCCGGCGTGCAATTGTTCAAACGCGATGGCGTGCGTCTAATCGACGTGATCCGCGGGGACACCTCGCTGCGCCGCAACCTCGGCGCGGTCACGCTTCAGGTCGGTGACCGTGTGGTTTTGCGTACCAAGATGACAGAGCTGCTCAGCCTGCAGCGTAATAAATCCCTGAAACGACTTGATCAGGTGGGTGCGGTCGAAACCACCACAGTGGAAGCGCTGATCACACCGGGTTGCAAGATGGTTGGTCGCCGGCTCGGCGCGCTGCGCCTGCGCCGCCGCTACGGCGTCTATCCACTGGCGGTGCACCGTCGGAACCAGAACATCGGCCAACAGCTGGATCAGCTGGTAGTGCGTGTCGGCGACACGCTGCTGCTGGAAGGGGCGCCTGAGGACATCCAACGTCTCGCCACCGACATGGATATGGTTGATGTGTCTCAGCCGTCAGAGCGCGAGTATCGTCGCGGGCATGCGCCCATTGCCTTAGGGGCCATGGTGGGCATCGTGATCTTGGCGGGGCTTGGGGTCGCGCCAATTCTTTACCTCGCCATTCTTGCCGTGGCGGTGGTGCTATTGACGCGCTGCATTGATGCGGAAGAGGCGTTTTCCTTCGTCGATGGCCGTCTGTTGTCGCTGATCTTCTCCATGCTGGCCATCGGGGCAGCTCTTTCACACTCCGGTGCCGTGTCGCTGATCGTGAACAATCTCGCACCAGCTTTGCAGGGCCTGCCACCCTTCCTGCTGATCTGGGCCATCTACCTGCTGACCTCGGTGCTGACGGAGCTTGTGTCCAACAATGCTGTGGCCGTGGTGGTGACGCCCATCGCGGTGGGACTGGCGCAGGCCATTGGTGTGGACCCGCGTCCCTTGGTGGTCGCTGTCATGATTGCCGCTTCGGCTAGCTTCGCGACGCCGATCGGCTATCAGACCAACATGCTGGTCTTTGGACCGGGTGGCTACAAGTTCACCGACTTCATGCGTGTCGGCATTCCGCTGAACCTGTCGATTGGCATTTTGGCCTCCGCGCTGATCCCGTTTTTCTGGCCGCTTTAACGCTGTTGTATCAAGGGGCAACGCGCGGTGCGTTTACCGTTGCGCGTTTTGCGGTGGCGGAAAAACGCACCTCCGCGAAACAGTCGTGATACCGACAATATACCGACGTGATTTTGAGGCCATTTAGGCCGGTTAACAGCCCAACAAAAAACGCGCCGCAGAGGTCTGCGACGCGTCGAATTTTGATCCGGTGTAGATCACTTCTTTTTGCGCGGTGGCATCAAGTCGGTGATCGTGCCTTCAAACATTTCTGCGGCAAAGTTGACCGTCTCGGACAGAGTGGGGTGCGGGTGAATGGTATGGCCCAGATCAACCGCATCCGCGCCCATTTCAATGGCCAGAGCCACTTCTGCAATCAGGTCACCAGCGTTGGGTCCAACGATCCCCGCGCCAATCACGCGCTCGGATTCTTCGTCGAAAATCAACTTGGTAAGCCCTTCAGAACGGCCCAGAGACAGCGAGCGACCGGACGCCGCCCAAGGGAACACTCCCTTGCCAACCTTCATGCCTTCGGCCTTCGCCTGTGTCTCTGTGACACCCACCCAAGCAACCTCAGGATCGGTGTAAGCCACCGATGGGATCACCCGCGCATCAAAGTGGCGTTTGTGGCCCGCAGCCACCTCTGCCGCAACCTTGCCCTCGTGCACAGCCTTGTGCGCCAGCATAGGCTGGCCAACCACGTCACCAATGGCAAAAATATGAGGCACACCAGTGCGTTGCTGACTGTCGACGCCGATGAACCCACGCTCATCCACAGCCACACCAGCCGCCGCCGCGTTGACCTTCGCCCCATTCGGGCGACGCCCCACCGCAACAAGCACTTTGTCAAACGTATCAACCACTTCGCCCTTGGGGCCTTCCATGGTGACCTCAAGACCAGCGTCCGTTGCTTTAACCGCCGTGACTTTGGTTTTGGTTAGGATGGCCTCATAGCGTCCTTCGATCCGCTTGTGCAGCGGTTTAACAACGTCTTTGTCCGCCCCCGGAATAATCTGATCCATGAACTCAACGATAGTCACTTTTGAGCCCAACGCATCGTATACAGTTGCCATTTCCAGGCCGATGATGCCGCCACCCAGCACTAGCAGGCGCTCAGGCACATCTTCCAGCTCCAGCGCGCCGGTGCTGTCGATCACACGTGGATCATCATGTGGGATGAAGGGCAGTGTGACCGGCTCAGAACCGGCTGCAATGACACATTGGTCAAAGCTGACGGTGGACTTTTCGCCGTTGTTGTCGACCTCAATCATGTTGGGCCCAGTGAAAGTGCCATAGCCGTTCACAACCTGAACCTTACGGGCTTTCGCCAAACCACCAAGGCCACCAGTCAGTTGATTTACAACACTTTCTTTCCAACTGCGCAGCTTGTCGAGGTCAACCTCGGGCTTGGAAAAGCTGATGCCATGCTCTGCCATTTCCTCAGCTTCAGTGATCACCTTGGCAGAGTGCAACAGCGCCTTGGACGGGATACAGCCCACGTTCAAACAAACCCCGCCAAGCGAGCTGTCTTTCTCGATCAGCACAACCTTTTTGCCAAGGTCCGCGGCGCGGAACGCCGCTGTGTAGCCACCTGGACCGGAACCCAAAACCACCACTTCGGCATGCACATCACCTGCGCCGGATGCTGTGCCAGTCGCGGCCACAGCCTGTGGCGCTGCAGGTGCTTCTGGCGCGGCCGCTTTGGGTGCTTCTGCAGCGCCCTCTGCTTCCAGCACAAGGATCACGCTGCCTTCGGAGACATTGTCGCCTTCGGCCACTTTGATGTCCTTCACCACGCCAGCGGCAGGAGAAGGCACTTCCATGGTGGCTTTGTCGCTCTCGATCTCGATCAGCGGGTCTTCAGCGGCAACAGTGTCACCGACAGAAACCAGAACGGAGACCACAGGAACTTCGGAAAAGTCCCCAATATCAGGTACTTTGACGTCCATCTTTGCTCTCCTTACCACATCAACTTGCGCATGTCGCCAAGCAGGGTTTTCAGCGTCACGGTGAACCGTGCGGCCAATGCCCCGTCGATGGCGCGGTGGTCGTAGCTGAGCGACAGTGGCTGCATCAGGCGCGGTACAAACTCTTCGCCGTTCCAGACCGGTGCCATTTTGGAGCGGGTCAGGCCAAGGATGGCCACTTCCGGTGCGTTCACGATTGGGGTGAAAGATGTGCCACCGATGCCGCCGAGGCTGGAAATGGTGAAGGTCGCGCCCTGCATGTCGCCGCTCTTCAACTCACCTGCGCGGGCTTTGCCGGACAACTCCATGAGATCTTTGGAGATTTCGACAATGCCTTTGCGGTCAGCGTCTTTGATCACAGGCACAACCAAGCCGTTTGGCGTATCTGCCGCAAAGCCGATGTTGTAGTAGTCTTTCTTGATCAGCTTATCGCCATCCGGATGGATCGACGAGTTCACTTCCCAATGCTGTTTCAGAGCCGACACAGATGCTTTGATCACAAAGGACAGCAAGGTCACGCGATAGCCGTCTTCCTTGGCCATCGTGTCCATTTCCTTGCGGTACTTGTCCAGGTCGGTGATGTCCGCTTCGTCGTTATGGGTGACGTGCGGAATGTTGAGCCAGCTGCGGTGCAATGCCGGACCAGACAGTTTCTTGATGCGCGGCATCTCGACATCTTCGACCGGACCAAACTTGGAAAAGTCGACAGCTGGGATCGGCGGAATGCCCATGCCGCCCTGTGCCGGACCACTGGCGGCAGGCGCCGCTGCCGTGGAACTTTTCAGGAAGGCAGTTACATCTTCACGCAGGATACGGCCTTTGCGGCCGGACCCGTTTACTTTGGCCAAATCCACGTCCAACTGCCGTGCAAAGGCACGCACAGATGGGGAGGCGTGGGTCTTGCCAAACCCGGCATCGGTGACCGCCGCCGGAGCGGGGGCTGCTGCAGGAGTTGGTTCTGCGGCTGCCGTCGCAGCGGCTTCCGCTTTCGGGGCCGGGGCTTCCGCTGCTGCGGTGCCTTCTGCTTCCAGCATCAGGATCAGCGACCCTTCGGATACGGCGTCGCCTTCGGACACTTTGATCTCAACCACTTTGCCAGCCGCAGGGGACGGCACTTCCATAGTGGCCTTGTCGCTTTCAACTTCGATCAGCGGGTCTTCGGCTGCGACCACGTCACCGGCGCTGACCAGGACGGAAACCACTGGAACATCAGTGAAATCGCCGATGTCGGGAACTTTGACTTCAATTGCCATTGCTAATTCTCCTCTCTTCCCGATCACACCAGGCGCGGGTTCGGCTTGGTGCCGTCGATGTCGTATTTGGCCAGTGCGGCCTCAAGGTCTTTCTTGGTCACAGCGCCCTCTTTGTAGAGGTCCACCATGGCTGCAGCTGCGATGTGGTTAGCATCGACTTCGAAGAAGCGGCGCAGGTTCACGCGGCTGTCGGAACGGCCAAAGCCGTCTGTGCCCAGCACGGTGTAGCTGCCCGGCACGCAGGTCCGGATCTGCTCCGCGAAGTTCTTCATGTAGTCGGTGGCCGCAATCACTGGCCCTTTGGCTTTCGCAAGCTGTTGCGCCACAAAGGACACTTTTGGTTCCGCCAGCGGGTTCAGGCGATTGTGGCGGGCCACATCCTGACAATCCCGCGCCAACTCGTTGAAGCTGGTGGCCGACCAGATTTCGCTCGTTACACCGAAGTCCGCCCCCAGCATCTCAGCCGCCTTCATGGCCTGCACCAGAATGGTGCCGGAGCCCATTAGCGTCACGTGCTTCTTGGACGGTTTCTTTACCTCTTTGAAACGGTAGAGACCTTTGATGATCTCGTCTTCCACACCCATCGGCATATCCGGATGGGCATAGTTTTCGTTCATCAGTGTGAGGTAGAAGAACACATCTTCCTGGTCTTCATACATCCGTTTCATGCCGTGCTGCACAATCACCGCCACCTCGTGTTGGAAGGTTGGGTCATAGGAAATGCAGTTCGGAATGGTGCCAGCAAGGATGTGGCTGTGGCCGTCTTCGTGTTGCAAACCCTCGCCATTCAGCGTGGTCCGGCCCGCGGTGCCGCCCAGCATGAAGCCACGCGCGCGGCTGTCGCCTGCGGCCCAGGCCAGATCGCCAATGCGCTGGAAGCCAAACATGGAGTAGTAGATGAAGAACGGGATCATCGGCACGCCGTGGTTGGAATAGGCGGTGGCCGCCGCAATCCAATCCGCCATAGCGCCAGCTTCGTTGATGCCTTCCTGAAGAACCTGACCGTTGGTCGATTCCTTGTAGTACATCATCTGATCGGCGTCTTGCGGCGTGTATTTCTGCCCTTCCGGGTTGTAGATGCCCACCGAGCGGAACAGGCCTTCCATACCAAAGGTGCGGCTTTCGTCCGGCACAATCGGCACGATGTTCTGGCCAATCTGCTTGTCCCGCAGAAGGGTTGTCAGAATACGCACAAAGGCCATGGTGGTGGAAATCTCGCGATCCCCTGTGCCTTTGAGCTGCGCCGCAAATTTGTCCAGCGTGGGGATTTCCAACTTGGGCGATTGGCTCTCACGTTTGGGGAACTCACCGCCAAGCGCTTTGCGGCGGTCCGCCAGATAAGCTTTCTGCGCGTTGTTGAGTTTTACAAACGGCGCGTCACCCACATCTTCGTCGCTGACCGGGATTTCAAAGCGGTCGCGGAAGGCGCGCAGCTGATCCTCGTTCATTTTCTTTTGCTGGTGGGTGGTGTTCTGGCCTTCGCCAGCGGTGCCCATGCCGTGACCTTTGACGGTCTTCACCAACAGACAGGTCGGTTGACCTTTGGTGTCGCTGGCACGTTTGAAGGCTGTGTAGACTTTTTGAGGATCGTGACCACCACGACGCAGGGACCAGATTTGCTCGTCGGTCCAGTCTTTCACCAGCTCGGCGGTCTCTGGGTATTTGCCAAAGAAGTGCTCGCGAATGTAGGCGCCGTCTTTGGATTTGAAGGTCTGATAGTCGCCATCAACGGTTTCGTCCATCAACTGACGCAGCTTGCCGGAGGTGTCTTTCTCCAACAGTTCGTCCCAGCCTTTGCCCCACAGCAGCTTGATCACATTCCAGCCGGCGCCGCGGAAGTCACCTTCGAGCTCTTGCACGATCTTATGGTTGCCGCGCACTGGGCCATCAAGACGCTGCAGGTTGCAGTTCACCACAAAGATCAGGTTGTCGAGGCCTTCGCGTGCAGCGAGGTCAATGGCGCCGCGGCTTTCCGGTTCGTCCATCTCGCCATCGCCAAGGAAGCACCAGACCTTGCGGTCGGCCATGTCGATCAGGCCGCGGTTGTGCATATATTTCATGAACCGCGCTTGGTAGATTGCCATAAGCGGGCCAAGGCCCATGGAGACGGTTGGGAACTGCCAGTAGTCCGGCATCAGCCACGGGTGTGGGTAAGAGGAAAGACCGCCACCGTCCACTTCAGAGCGGAAGTTTTCCAGCTGCTCTTCGGTCAGACGACCCTCCATGAAGGAGCGCGCGTAAATACCAGGGATCACGTGGCCCTGGAAGAACACCAGATCACCACCGTGGATCGCAGATTTGCTGCGCCAGAAGTGGTTCAACCCTATATCATACATCACCGCAGAGGAGGCGAAGGAGGCGATGTGGCCGCCGTATTCGCTGCTCACTTTGTTGCGGCGTACCACAGTCGCCATGGCGTTCCAGCGGTTGATGGTGCGGATGCGCCATTCCATGTCCAGATCGCCAGGAAACTCTTCCTGATCGTCGGTTGGGATGGTGTTCTGATACGGCGTTGTTGCCGAGAAGGGCAGGGTGGCTCCGGCGGCGCGGGCTTGCTGCACCGCTTTGTCGAGCAGGTAATGCGCTCTGTCTGGTCCATCCCGCGCGATGACATCCTCAATGGCGTCCTGCCATTCTTGGGATTCTACCGGGTCGATGTCTGGAAATTCATTCGCCATGCGGCGCTCCTCCACTGAAATCCGCGTTTCGATCCTTATAGTTTAATATTAAACAATTGAGCTAGTGCGCCAAGTGCATGGGTCCCATGCGTGTGGCGCAAGGCTCGGTCAAAAGGATATTGGGGGAGTTTAGCGCAGTTTGCAGACAAAAAAACAGGGACCCGAAGGTCCCTGTAAGTCACTAGAATTAAAGAGTTTGTCAGTCTTCGTGAGGAAGTACCAAGTTCAGCACAATCGCGCAGAGCGCGGTTGGTGCCACAGCCGAGGTCATCAGTGTTTTCACAACACCCGGCAGATATTGCACGGCAGTTGGGACAAGGTTCAGACCCAGACCAACAGCGAGCGACACAGCGATGATCACCATGTTGCGGCGGTTCAGTTCCACTTCGGACAGCACGTTCAGGCCGGCGGAAGCCACCATGCCAAACATCACAATCACACCGCCGCCCAGCACGGGTAGAGGCATGGAGGCGATCACGGCGCCGACCTTAGGCATCAGGCCGCAGAGGATCAGGATGATGCCACCGATGGTCACCACGTGACGGCTCATCACGCCAGTCATGCCGACAATGCCCACGTTCTGCGAAAACGACGTGTTGGGCAGGCCGCCAAAGACGCCTGCGATGGCTGTGCCCAGACCGTCAGCATAGGTTGCGCCCTGGATCTCTGCGTCGGTCGCATCGCGGCCAGCACCGGCTTTGGCGGTGGCGGAGGCGTCGCCCACGGTTTCAATTGCAGACACGATGGAGACCAAGGTCACGGCAATCACTGCGCCGAGGCTGAATTCAAAGCCATAAGGCAGAGGTTTGATGCCGGTCACCCAAGAGGCTTTAGAAATAGTGCTTTGGAACCCCTCGATGGTAATTATGCCTACGAGGAATGCCATCGCGTACCCCACGATCAGGCCCACCAAAATGGCCGCACTGGACAGAGTTCCTTTGGTGAAGAACTTCAGTACCAGAGCCACAACCACCACGGTCAAGGCCACGGTCCAGTGCTTCAAGGAGCCGAAGCTTTCCGCTTCCATCTGGAATTGTGCGGCGCCACCTGCGGCGTATTTGATCGCAACCGGAATGAGATAGAGACCAATTGCCAGGATCACCAGACCGGTGACCAGCGGTGGGAACAGCCAGCGCAACTTGCCAATCACAGAGCCAAGCGCAAAGTGGATGACGCCGCCAATGATACAGGCGGTCAGAGCGACGCTGAGGCCTTGGGTGGCCGCAACGCCAGCCAGCACGCCAACAAAGGCAAAGCTGGTGCCCTGCATGATTGGCAGGCGCGCGCCAACGGGGCCGATCCCTACGGTTTGGAACAATGTTGCGATGCCGGCAAATAGCATGGCCATCTGGATCAGATAGACCTGTTCAGCACCGCCAAAAGCGAGGCCGGCCGCGCCAGCCACAATGATGGATGGGGTTACGTTTGAGGCAAACATTGCCAGAACGTGTTGGAATCCCAGTGGGATTGCCTGCCCCAATGGGGGCGTGACGTTTGGGTCGGAGTATTGTCCGGTCCCTTGTGTTTCCTGAGCTGTCATAGTGTCAGCCATGTCCTTCTCCTGTCGGTCGTAAAGCCCTGCCGCTTCATTTGGCGAGCAGCTTCGGGCGGTTTGGTCAGGGGATACCTGACCCATGGTTTTGATCCGCTACCACCTGGTATGCTGTGTCGAACCAAAATTCTTCGAGGTTGGCGCCGTCGCCAATGCGGTCCACCACGGCAAAAAGGCCGGGGGCTGCAAGCGGGGTCAAAACGCCGTGCCATGTGTTGCGATGGAAGTTGATGGCTTGTCCCGGCTGCGTCTGAAACGCCATGGGGGTATCCGGCTTGCCGCCCAAATCTTTGGCAACAATAACAAGGAATGCGTGTTCGGTCATCGGAATGAAAGCCTGACTTCCGTCCGGATGGCGCTCAACCATATCCAGTGTGTAAGGTAAGCTGCGCGGCTGTGCGTTGAACAGGCTGATGCCCGCGCGCCCATCGGCGAAGTCCATCTCTGCCAGGTCATGATGACGGCCACACATGCCTTGGTTGATGATCTTATCGGCCTCAGGTTTGAGGGCGATCACATCGCCAAAAGGCGCAAAAGCTTCTGCGGTTAGCGGCTGGACGACAATTTCGGTCACGGCAACAGATCCATCAGTCGGAATTCGGCAATGCGCTCAACCTGTTTACACGCTTCTGCAAACTCGGTGGCGCTGTCGTTGTCGATCCGGCGCTCAAAGGCGGCCATGATCGAGGCCTTGGTGTGGTCACGCACCGCAATGATGAACGGGAAGCCGTGTTTGGCGACATAGTCGCTGTTCAATTGGGTGAAGTTCGCACGTTCCTCATCCGTGAGCATATCCAGACCAGCGCCAGCCTGTTCCGAGGTGCTTTCGGCGGTCAGGCGACCGGCCGCTGCCAATTTGCCAGCCAGATCCGGGTGGGCGTTGAGCACGCCAAGCCGCTCTTCGTCGCTAGCAGTGCGGAAGGCACGGCAGAGGGCGTTGTGTACGCCGGCTGCGCAATCATGAGCTGGACCCAGCTCCAGGCCATGGGCACGTTCCGCAATCCAGGCGGAGTGTTCAAAGATGCCGCCGTAGAGTTCCACAAATCGGGATTTTTTCATGGCGCTTGGCCGTTCGAAGCGTTTGTGTGGATGGGTTTGTGCCCAGTGCGCGGCAATCTCAACACGGCGCGGGGTCCAGACGCCCTCAAAGCCTTGAATGTAGTCAAGAAACTGCGCCAATCCGGCGAGTTTGCCCGGGCGGCCAATCAACCGGCAATGCAACCCGATGGACATCATCTTGGGCGCGCCCTCGCGGCCTTCGGCATAGAGTACGTCAAAGGCATCTTTGAGATAGGTGAAGAAGTCTTGTCCTGTCACCCAACCCGGTGCCGTGGCAAAGCGCATGTCATTGGCTTCCAGCGTGTAGGGAATGATTAGTTGGTCCTTGTCACCGTACTCGCGCCAATAGGGCAGGTCGTCATCGTAAGTATCTGAGATGTAATCAAATCCACCGGCTTCGGCGACGAGTCGGACGGTGTTTTCAGAGCAACGTCCCGTGTACCAACCGCGCGGGCGGTCGCCAACAACTTCGGTGTGCAGGCGGACGGCCTCAGCGATGGAGGCACGCTCCTCCTCTTCCGGCATGTCTTTGTGTTCGACCCATTTTAGGCCGTGGCTGGCGATCTCCCAATCCGCAGCCTTCATGGCAGCAACTTGTTCCGGACTGCGCGCCAGAGCGCTGGCCACGCCGTAAATGGTCACGGGGATGTCTTTGCCAGTGAACAGGCGATGCAAGCGCCAGAAACCTGCGCGCGCGCCGTATTCGTAGATCGACTCCATGTTCCAATGACGCTGGCCCTGCCATTGGGCCGCACCTGGAATGTCGGAGAGAAACGCCTCGGACGCGGCATCGCCATGCAAAACGCAGTTTTCGCCACCTTCTTCGTAGTTCAGAACAAACTGAACGGCGACTTTGGCGTCATTTGGCCATTGTGCATGTGGTGGCTTGGGGCCGTAGCCCCGCATGTCCCGTGCGTAACGCGTCACGACAAAACTCCCCTGGTTCGTGATTGCTTCGTTTTAGCTTATAAAACGCCAGGTGACTTTCCAATTTTTCTTGAAAGAGTTGTTGTTGCGAGTGTCGTTGCGCGCGCTCAATTTTTGAGCATATAGAGCCTAAGTCTTTGCCTCATATTGATTTTCTTGTAGTGCGGCCTGAACCCGTGGGGTCATAAACTCAATAAGCAGCCGTGTTTTGGGATCCTGATGGCGGCGGTGCGTGTACAGAAGGGCCATTTGAATAGGCATAGGCGGCGTCTCAGGTAAAACAGGTAGCAATGCTCCTGAGGACAGGTGTTCTGCGATTTCGAACACAGGTTTCAATGTGATGCCGTAGCCTTCCAAAGCCCAGTCGGTCAGCACATCTCCATCATCAGACTCAAACGGGCCTTTCACGGCGAAGCGGCGGGTGCCTTCATCTGTCTCTAAGGGCCACTGAAATTCCGGCGCGCCGGGGTAGCGCAGGTTAAGGCAGTCGTGGGTGCCGTTGGTCAACTCTTCGGGAGTGGCGGGTGTACTACGTTCTGCGAGATACTTCGGCGAAGCGCAGAGAACGCGTGGGCAGTCTGCAATTTTGCGGATCCGAAGGGTGCTGTCCTCAGGAACGCCCAAAAAGAAAGCCACATCAAGGCCTTCGGCGGTCAGGTCGAGTTTGCGGTCTGACAGGCGCAGACGCAGGTCGATAAGGGGGTACTCCTTTTTGAATTCCGGAATCAAAGGCGCAATAAGGCGACGGCCAACCCCCAGCGGGGCAGCAATATGCAGGAGGCCGCGCGGACTTTGCGTGATGGAGTTTACCGCTGCTTCGGCCTCGTCAATGGTTTCAAGGATCTTGCAGGCGCCGTCGTAGAAGGTGTTGCCCTGCTCGGTTGGATTGAGTTGCCGTGTGGTGCGGTGAAAGAGACGGACGCTAAGGTATTCTTCCAATTGGGAAATACGCGAGGAAGCCACGGCTGCGGAAATCCGTTGGTCGCGAGCGGCGGCGGACATGCTGCCAAGTTCGTAAACGCGGACAAAGGTGCGGATGTTGTCGATGTAGGACATGGTGATCTTCAGGCATTTCTTGAAGCTGGAATTGTATTCCACGGTATCCCAAATAAGTCGTCAATGCCAGTGTGACCGAGGGTCGGAGTATTTGGTGCTTTTCATTGCCTGACGTGCGTGCTTGAAATCCGCCAAAGTCTTTTGACGCGGGAGCAGAACGACATGCAGACAGTGATCTTTGATTTGGACGGTACGTTGGTGGATAGCGCGCCGGATATTCGCGCTTCTGTGAACAAGATGCTTGCCGAAGAAGGTTTGCCCGAACTGGATTTGCCCACTGTGATCTCTTTTATTGGCAATGGGTTACCGGTTCTGGTGCAGCGCGTGATGGCGCATTTTCAGATTGCAGAAACGGAGTTTCCTCGACTGAGCGCAAGGGTGCTGGAAATCTATAACGCGTCCACATCTGCGCAGACGGTGACCTATGAGGGGGTGCGCGAGGTTCTGGACGCCTTACGGGCCAAGAGCGTGCGATTGGGGGTTTGTACCAACAAACCCAAGGAGCCGGCGATGCATGTTCTGGAAGAGTTAGACCTGAGCAAATACTTTGATGTTGTTGTGGGGGGAGACACTTTCGAAAAGCGGAAGCCGGATCCTTTGCCACTGCTGGAAACGATTGGAGAGACGCCTATACAGGACGTGCTTTATGTTGGTGACAGCGAAGTGGATGCGGAAACAGCGCAGCGGGCGGGGGTGACTTTTGCTTTGTTTACAGAGGGGTATCGTAAATCCCCAGTCGATGACATTCCCCACGATCGGCGATTTTCATCATGGGATGCGTTTCTGGCGGTGCTTGAGGAGGTACAGTCAGTATAGGCCAAAACGCGCGAGTTCCCTCTTATCTGCGGAACTGTGACTTGCTCATTGGGGGTGGTTGGAATTAGGCTACCCTCAAACGCCATGATGCGAGGAGTTTGCTTGTGAAATCTTTTATTGTCAGTGCTTTGGCCGCTGTTTCTATTTTCATCGGGGGGGCTGTGTCGGCGCAGGTGATTGAGCTGACGCCCGCCAATCCGCAACCAACCGGCGTGAAACAAGGCCTCAAAGTCAACTACTTCACCGGGGAGCGTAATGTGCGCAACCTGAACCAAGCGAAGTCCAAAATTAAGTGGTCCAAGCCGGGTAAGCCTTTGCCTGGATTGAATTTTCCAGACAAAGGGCAGGGCGCGCCGGTGCTGACGTCGGGCAAGCCGATGTTGGTGGTTGCGGACATCAACGGGTATATCAAGTTTGATAAGCCTGGGGTCTATGACCTTGAATTCTTTAGCAATGATGGCTCTCAGGTCTGGATCAGCGGCAAGTCGGTGGCGAAGCTGAACAAGATCACACCATGTGCCAGCGCGGGACGTCCGAAGGTCAACGTGCCAAAGGCAGGATGGTATGATTTCAAGGTGTTATACTGGCAGAAAGAGGGAACCGCGTGCCTCGAAAGCGAGTGGAAAGCGCCCGGTGGGAAGCGCCAGCTGATCCCGAACAGCGCGTTTGGCTACAAGTAAACGCCGATTCAGAAAGGTTAATTGGGGGCTTCGGCCCCTTTTTTTGTGGGCAGAATCCACGTCGGTATTCTGTCGGTATCACGACTGTTTCGCGACTGTGGCGATTTTTGCACCGATTAGCGGCAGATATTCTTAATCTGTGCGTCTTTCCACGGTAGCACCACCGCGTCTGGGCGGGGCAAATTTTCGACCGGGAAATGCGGTGAGAGCAGAGATTTGAGGCGCGCGGTGCGCGGGGCCTCTGGATCAAGCAGGGAACAGCAGAGGTATTCCTCGACCACGGCAGCTTGCTGCTCATATCCGTAGTCCAGGAAGGTCGCGGCAGAGGCACCTTCGAACTGATAGGGATCGGCACCGTTCTTGTGTTCCTGCGCAGCCTTGAACGGGGTGTAGCCAGTGATCTCGCGGTTCTGCCATTGCCAGACGTGCACCATTTCATGGGCAAAGAACATGGCGGCGGTCAGGTGCAGCTTCTCGGGATAGCTCGGCACGTAATCCGGGACCGACCAATCGCGGGAGGTGTAGACGTGCTCATAGAGCACAACACCGGCGGCGGTGGCGGTGATGGTTTCCTCTTTGGGCTCCGGATTGATGCGCTCGCGACAGGCGAGGCGGGGGCGTTTTTCATACTCCCACGTCTGGATGCCGAGCGGCGCGTTTTTGGTGATGCGGATCGGTTTGGTGTCGATGGTGTCGCCCAGAACGTCAGCGGTAAACGCCTGTTCCGTTTCGGTCAGGGACCGGCTGCAGGAGATCAAAGCGAGACAGAAGAAAACGGGCCAGATGCGCATGAGGGGGAGACTAGCAAAGCGCCTTGCGGTGGCAAGGTGGGAAATCACAGAAGGCTGTCGATTGTGCGGCCCAAGCGGAAAGGTGCCGCAAAGGCTACAAGGCAGAGGGCGACGATTTGCAGGATCAACAGGGCGCGGCCGGATTGCAGGCGCTGCCACGCGTCGCGCAGGGCGGTGATGTCCTCGATCAGCGTGTCATAGGTGAGCGCCAGCACGCGGTAGTCGGCGGCGATTTCCGGGCGGGTGGGGGCGATGGTTTCCACCGCCATGATGGTGGGCACGTCGCGGGTGTCAAAGGCGAGGAATTCGGCCATCTCCAGCTCGGCGGCGGCTTGGGACATCTCGGCGTGGTCACGGGCGCTGCCAAACAACAGGGAGATGCCTTCCAGCGGGGCGGCACGTTCTGTGATGGTGAGGAACAGGGGCAGGGCGGTGTTTTCCGCGCTTGAGGCAGAGAGGAATTCGACCTTTTCGCAGAGCGTGGTCAGGTCTGCGTCGGTTGTTTCCGCGCAGTAGCGCAAGCGGAAGCGGGCGGCGTCGGTGTCAAAGGCGCGCGACGCGGTGTAGGCGACGGTGATCTGGCGGTTGAGGGCTGTGCTGTCCTCTTGATAGATGCCCGCCGCGATGGCGACCACGGCGCCAACCCCGCCCAAGGCGACCCAGATCACGTCGGCCATGAGCCAGGCTTTGGTGTCCTCGGTGCGGCGAAAGAGCGTTAGCGCGCCGAGGCAGCCCAGCAGGAAGCAGGCGAGGATCAGGGGCAGTTGGTAGGTTTGCAAAAAGGCGGCCATGAGGGCAGCTTAGCGGCGAATGGCTGAAACAGGGATCACGGCTGCGTGTCGGTCGCACGCGTTATTTAGGCGTGGTGACCAAGCGGCCGCCGTTCATGCACTCGGTGAAGTGGAAATCGTAAAACTTCTGGTCTTGCGCGGCCCCGGCGGCGGAGCCAATGGCGCCACCGACCACGGCGCTGCCAAGCGCGTCGCGGTGATCGCGAGTGCCGATGTAGCCGAGGCCGTAGCCCAGTTGGGTGCCGGTTTGCCCGCCTTGCACACGGCCGCGCATACCGGCGGCGGCGCGGGCGTATTGGTCACAGAAGAGTTCCGTGCGCGGTTGTTTTTGCCCCCACTGGTGCGTGCCTTTGTTGGTGTTTAGGGACGGCTGATTGGAGCGCTGCTGGCTTTCCGGGGACATGAAGTTGTTTTGATGCCGCGCGGAATCCTTGCGGGCTTGGGCCGTGGCGTCGGGGACGGGCAGCAGGAGGATGAGGGTTAGGGTAAGGGCAGGGCGCATGGGGGGGAGTTTGGCAGGGTGTGGCGTGTTCCACAACCTAATGCGGAATGCAGAGCATTCCGCCGCGCCCGACCCTCCCCCATGGGGGGTGCCTATCCTTCAGATTCTGCCCGTCCATTAGACTTGCTCGAGCTCCAGATCGAGCCTGCGGCAAACCCCAAGAGTGCTGTGAGCGTTTGTTTGCTCCAGTCCAAATTTGAGTCGTCATCGGTAAGGAAGAACGTAATAACACTAACTGACAACACAGCGACAATGATGCCGACAGACAAGAAAAGGATCGCCGCCTCTCGTCGCCAACGGTGGTCGATCGATTTCTTTTTGTCGACCTCTTCAAGGGAACCGAGCGAGTGAACTACGAGTTCACTCGCTTCTTTTCCGATATCCACCTTTTCAGTTGTTGTTTGCTTTTTGGCGGATATACTTTGTTCCTCAGCCGAAGTTTACAAACTCGCGTTCCTTGCGAGTGTCTTCAGTTTCAGACCATGCGCCAACATGCATGCCGTCTTCTTTTGCGTCTCGGGCGGTAGAAAGAAGTTCTATCGCCAATCTAAAGACATCGGCTTTGCTACGGCCCGTGGCTTGAGATATTCTTTCGATCTCACCGGCCAGGCGTTGCGAGACGTCAACTGTGAAGCGAAATTTTTGATTGTCGTTAGCAGACTTAGTCATGTGCCTACCTTTCCAATAAACTGAAGCACCAGATTGTGCCTATCTTATATAGTTAGTTCTTTAAGCGTTGCTTTATTAATTCAGTAAAATTTCTGTGAATCATTGAGCTACCTCCCTGTTGTTGCTGGGGCTCTACGCCTCTCTACACGGGTATTCAAACAGAAATGTGGCAAATATCAAGAAAAAGTACAGAAATATTACTGAAAAGAATATTGACCGAACGCTGGCTGCACGCGTAACCTAAAAAATGGAGGAGAACGACCAGCGGGGAGATTCGTGCTATGGTGGAAATGGACATGGTTTTGGAGAGCGTAATTGAAAATCGCAGCACAACAGGATGACGAAGGCCCGCATGAAGCAGTCGTCTTTGAGCAAGATGTTTTGGTAAAGATCGATCAGCTGCCTTTGGGGAAGCAGCAAGAAATTAGTAAGGGGTTTGCCAGTGCCTACGGCCGCGTGCTGGAAAATTTAGCGTTGATGCAGGTCCAGACCTTTTGGAGCGAGAAGCAAAGCCATTTGCTAAATCTCTTTTCCAATCATGGCACGAGAGTAAGCGTTGCGGGCTATGCATTTAATCTGAGAGTTTGTGCGGAGACATTCAGCTGGAAGGTATGGTCGATGAGTGTATGCGACGGTCGCAGAACAATACCGCTTTAGTTCCTCAAACATCCAGCTCCTCCACAAACCGCGCGTTTTCCTGAATGTACTGGAAGCGCTTCTCCGGCTTTTTGCCCATCAGATCGCCGACCAGCGCGTCTGTTTCGCCAGGCTCGTCTTCGTCAATCGTCACACGGATGAGCTTGCGGCTGCCCGGGTCCATGGTGGTTTCTTTCAGGTCTTTGGCGTCCATCTCGCCCAGACCTTTGAAGCGGGAAACGTCGATTTTGCCTTTGCCGCCAAGGCCTTTTTCCAGCCATTCGTTTTTCTCTGCCTCGTCCACACAGTAGACGCGTTTGGCGCCCTGGGTGAGGCGGAAGAGCGGGGGGCAGGCCATGTAGAGGTGGCCGGCGTCGATCATTGGGCGCATTTGGGTGTAGAAGAAGGTCATCAACAGCGCGGCGATGTGGGCGCCGTCGACGTCCGCGTCGGTCATGATGATGACCTTGTCATAACGCAGGTCGTCGACGTTGAATTTGGTGCCAAGCCCGACGCCAAGCGCCTGGGTCAGGTCGTTGATTTCCTGGTTGGTGCCGATCTTGGAGCTGGCCGCGCCCAGAACGTTGAGGATTTTACCACGCAGGGGCAGGAGCGCTTGCGTCTTGCGGTTGCGGGCCATTTTGGCGGAGCCGCCCGCGGAGTCGCCCTCCACGATGAACAGCTCGGTGCCGTCGCGGTTGGTGGCGGAACAGTCCACCAGCTTGCCGGGTAGCCGGAGTTTTTTGGTGGCGGTTTTGCGGGCGGTTTCTTTCTCCTGACGGCGACGAAGACGCTCTTCGGCGCGCAGCACGAGGAAGTCGAGGATGGCGCCGGCGGATTTGGTGTCGGCCGCCAGCCAGTTGTCAAAGTGGTCGCGCACGGCGTTTTCCACCAGTCGCTGGGCCTCGACGGTGGCAAGGCGGTCTTTGGTCTGGCCGACAAACTCCGGTTCGCGGATGAAACAGGAGACAAGGGCGCAGCCGCCGGTGATCAGGTCGTCGCGGGTGATCTGCGCGGCCTTTTTGTTGTTGATGAGCTCGCCATAGGCCTTGATGCCCTTGAGCACAGCGGCCCAGAAGCCAGAGACGTGCGTGCCGCCTTCGGGGGTGGGGACGGTGTTACAGTAGGACTGGATGAAACCGTCGCGCGATGGCGTCCAGTTGATGGCCCATTCGACCTTGCCGGGGACGTTGAAGCGCTCTTGGAAATCCACGGTGCCTGCGAAAGGCTGCTCGGCGTAGGTGGTCGCCTTGTCCATGGTTTCTTTGAGGTAGTCGGACAGACCGCCGGGGAAGTGGAACGTGGCCTCGGTTGGGGTCTCGCCGTCGTCAATCGCAGTTTTCCAGCGGATTTCGACACCGGAGAAAAGGTAGGCTTTAGAGCGGATCGATTTGAACAGGCGGGCCGGTTTGAAACGGTGGGAGCCGAAGATTTGCTCATCCGCGTGGAAGGTCACCGTGGTGCCACGGCGGTTGGGGGCGGCGCCGATTTTTTCGACCGGGCCTTGCGGGATGCCACGGGAGAAACGCTGTTCAAACAGGGTTTTGTCGCGTGCAACCTGTACCACCATCAAATCCGACAATGCGTTCACAACCGACGCGCCCACACCGTGCAGACCGCCCGAGGTCTGATAGGCTTTGCCAGAGAACTTACCGCCCGCGTGCAGGGTGCAGAGGATCACTTCCAGTGCGGATTTGTCCGGGAACTTGGGATGCGGGTCCACAGGGATGCCCCGGCCGTTGTCGCGGATGGTGATCGAATAGTCCTCGTGCAGTTCGACCTCAATGCGGTTGGCAAAGCCTGCAACCGCTTCGTCCATCGAGTTGTCGAGCACCTCGGCGACCATATGGTGCAGCGCGCGTTCGTCCGTGCCGCCGATATACATGCCAGGCCGTTTTCGGACAGGTTCCAGTCCCTCAAGGACTTCAATAGAGGAGGCGTCGTAATCGGTCGGCTGTGTTTCGGCCAGAAGGTCGTTGGGCATTCGCGGGCTGCTCTTGTTGATGTTGCTTGGCGCGCATTATGGCAGGGGTGTGCGGCGGGGGGAAGAGGCTGCGCGCAAGAACGGGCAGGCCGTTTGTAGTTGGGCTGTCAGTCACGAGTGGAGAAACAGGCAGATGGTCTTGAGAGACGCGGATTGCCTCGGATGGGTCTAAAGAGTGGGCGCGATAGCTGGTTAGTGCAATGTTTACGCCCACGTGGGCGCACCGTTGACCGAAGTATGGTTGGCCTGACTTTCGGCGGCTCGTCTCACGAGGTAGCTTTGGCAAGGTTTGGAGGCCGGTTCAGGTAGCAATAGAGGTTGATGGAACGTGATGATTTGCTTTGCCAGCGCGGGAATCAACCCGGCTAGATTAAAGGAACTCTCATGACCCCATCAAGGCGCATCATTGCCGTCGCGATCTTTGTGCTGTGCGCATTGTTTATTGTGCGCGCAAACACGGATGTATTTGTGGATCGCTCGGTTCAGAGCGTTGGCGAAAGGTCTGTGGGAGAGGACGCTGCAACCTATGAAAGTTACCTGCGCGCGCAGGGGTATTATGTTCAAATTTTTGAGGATGGTGACTGGAAGAGCGACCTTCAATTTGCTTTCCCGACGTCGCTGTTTCTGGAACAGGGACACAAGGTACGGGCGTCCTGCCCAGAAGTATCTTGCACATATGTGTCCGGTAGGAAGATCGTCGGTCCACTGGGTAAATTAACCCAGTTCGAACACGTTTACCATGTGGTGTTTGCCAAACGGGATGGCGTCATTGTGTCGGTATTCTTTGACACAAGCCCATGGCGGTATCGAAAATGGGCCTAGATATTCGAAGTCGCGCGGGCGAACCGTTGGTGCCGAAAATGCGCCTACCGGACAAGGAGGGACATTGGGGATGTGTCCGGTGGGGGCGAGATCACGTCAGGCCGTGACAGAGGGGCTGGAGGTCACATGGAGAGATAGTTGTCCGCAAGCGAGTCACGGTATTTGTCGATCCACTTGGTGTTGATCGCCGCGATGGTTCCGTCTGCTTCCAACTCGGTGAAGCAGCGGTCAAAGGCCACGGACATGTCCGGATCGCGGAAGTTCATGGCGTAGTTGGAGGGTTCAAAGATGGCGCGGAACTCCAGCGGTTGGCTGGCGTCTACGCCTGCGGAGGAGCTGGCGTCGCGCAGGCTGGCGGCGTAGGCGGCAAAGAGCATGCCGTCGCCCAGGATGCCGTCGACGCGGCCGCCAAACAGCAGTTTGGATTGGGTTTCCTGGTCGGCCATCTCGCGGTAGGAGCCAAAGGAGCCTTGCGCGTCAGACAGGCCGGGAAGGATGCCGGAGGCACCTTCAAAGGCGGCGATGCTGAGACCGGCGAGGTCATCCAGCGCGCCAAAATTGTTACCAGAAGAGGCGAGATACGACACACCGTTCTGATAAGCGATGTAAGGCGCGCTTTGGGCGCCGTCCATCGGCATACCCATAGGTACGGTCATCACCGCGTCGCCGGTGCCGCCTTCGTAGGTGGCCCAATGGCGGGTGAAGGGTTGCACCACATAGTTCACCTCGTGGCCGCAGTGTTCCATCACACGGGTGACAATTTCGGCCTCGCGGCCTGAGCCGTCGGCGTAGACCATGGGGGGCAGATCTGCCGCCAAAATGGTGACGGTGTCGGCGATGGCAGCGCCGGTGGAAACGGTCAGCGCAATGGCAGAAACCGTGGCAGTCATGAATTTCATTTTGGGTAGCCTCCGAGCAATTCCTACAGCAGCCTAGGCACCCAAGTCTTAACGACATCTTAGCGGGAAATAGGTTTTATTTCGGGTCGTAAACTTATCTAAGTGTCTGTTTTGTATGAAATGTACAGGTATTGTTTTGTCGGGGCGGTTTGTGACAGTTGGAGACAATTCTAAACAATGCAGTTGTGAAAAAGGCGACCGGACTGGTCGCCTTTTGGAGGGAGGAGTGTGCTTACTGCCCCTTGAGGAGGGTCTCAAACCGCAACCCAACTGCGGTGCGGGCCGGGAAGCCTTTCCAATAGGTGTGGTCCGCTTTGAAGGTGCCGTCTTCTTCTGCCGAGAACAGGCCGTCTTTGGCGTTGGGGACAAGGTCGAGATAGGTGGCTTTGTCGCTGTCGCCTTTCAAATGCAGGTCCAGAAAAGCCGTGGCGAAGTGTTGGGTGATGTTGTTCATGCGTGTGGTGTCCCAAACCGCGTCTGCATAGTGGTCAAACGGTGGGAAGCCGAGGGTTTCGGAGGGTTGCCAACTGGCCATGGGGGCGGGGATCGGTGCGGCGGCGTTGTGGTTGGCGTTTTCAAAGGTGAGTAGGTGGCGGTCCGTGCCTGTGGCGTGTTCGAAGATTTCGCGCATGGCCGGGTAAATTGAGACATCATCCACTTCGCCCGCCATCAGGAGGGTTGGTTTGCGCAGGCCCGCGAGGCCTGCGTCATCCCAAAGGCCGTAGTTGCGCCCCCAGGGGCCAATAGAGATCAGCGCTTTGACGCGCTCATCAATCAGCGCTTCGTGCGTGTCCGAATTGCGCACGTTGTGCAGCAGAGTGCCTTGCGGCGGCGCAAAGGGCGCGGCTTCGACACCGGGGGCAAGGCCCGCGCCGCCGAAGATCAACGCGCCATAGCCGCCCATAGAGTAGCCAATCACCGCCGCCGTGTTGGCATCGGTGATCGCGCCAATGGGGCCGTCGAGCGCAGCCATGCTGTTGAGGACAAACTTCTGGTCAATGGGACGGTTGAGCAGGGTGGAGCCAAATGCGGTTTGATCAGCGTAGGTGCTGTCGGTGTGATCGATGGAGGCGACCACGTAGCCCTTAGACGCGAGGTTTTCGCCCAGATGGGAGAGCAGGAGGCGGTTGCCGGGGTAGCCGTGGGAGATCACCACCAGCGGGAAAGGGCCGTCTGCTGTGGGCGTGGCGTCGCGCGCGGCGCGGCCGGTAAGGGTTGCCGAGAGGGACGGGTCACGCAGCACGGTTTCATAGGTGCCGCCTGGTGGGGTGTCTGCCGCGGCGGGATACCAGATCTCTACAGTCAGGGCGCGGTCATAGTGCGCGAGCGTGTCCTCGGTCGAGTTCAGCACGTCGATCTGATCCGGGTGCACAAAGGTCCGCGTTGTGACGCCAACTGGCAGGGTACCAAAAGGGGCAAGCTCCGGGGCGTCGGGGCGGATCAGGTCAATGCGGTCTTGAGCGGAGAGGGATGTGGCTGCGAGGGTCAGTGACACGGCGAGCTTTCGAAAATGGGAGAGAGAAGTACCAAACATGAGCGTCCTCCAATGACTGGCGAAAGTCTAGGGGCACGCAGCGTCTCGATCTACTGCAGCGTGCAATAGGGACGTGGGGTCATTGTGTACTTTGGTGCACCGAAGAGGGGGTGCAAGGCGCCGTTTTTTGTTGGGAATTTGCTGCAAAACAGAAGATTCAGTTGACGTGCATCAAAGAGGAATTTTGCGCGGCGTGGTAGGTCCAACCCATCTCAAGAAAAGCAAGAAAGGAGACGCTTATGGATGACCAGTTGGACGGTGTGGCTCAGGTAAATGACGGTGAAATCAAGGACGTTGCGGAGGCAGCGGATGCAGAGGTGACGGGTGCCGAAAACGAGCCAACGGCGGAGGAGTTGCGCCGTGCGTTTGAGAAGGGCGAGTACCCTTACGCGACCAAATTGTCCCGCCGGTCATACGAAAAGCAGAAGGCGCAGTTGCAGGCAGAGCTGCTGAAGGTGCAGCTTTGGGCGCAGGAAACCGGGCAGAAGTTTGTGATGCTGTTTGAGGGGCGGGATGCGGCCGGTAAGGGCGGTACGATTAAGCGGTTTACTGAGCATTTGAACCCGCGCTCGGCGCGGGTGGTGGCCTTGAACAAGCCGACCGATGAAGAGCGCGGCCAGTGGTATTTTCAGCGCTATATCGACCATCTGCCGACATCTGGCGAAATGGTGCTCTATGACCGCAGCTGGTACAACCGCGCCGGTGTGGAGCGGGTGATGGGTTTCTGTGAGCCCGGCGAATACCTGGAGTTTATGCGGCAGACGCCCGACCTGGAACGGATGTTGGTACGGTCCGGCATTCGGCTTTACAAATACTGGTTCTCGGTCACCCAAGATGAGCAGAAACGCCGCTTCAAGAGCCGCGAAACCGATCCTCTGAAGCAGTGGAAGCTGAGCCCGATTGATAAGGCGTCGCTGTCCAAGTGGGACGATTATACCGAGGCCAAAGAAGCGATGTTCTTTTACACCGATACGGCAGATGCGCCGTGGACGGTGGTGAAATCCAACGACAAGAAGCGCGCGCGTTTGAACTGTATGCGGCATTTCTTGAGCACGCTGGACTATCCCGGCAAGGATCACAGTATTGTGGAGCAGGCGGATCCGTTGATTGTGAACACCGCAAGTCATGTGATCCATCAGGCCGATCACATTCTGGGGGCAGCATTGCACCCGGATACTCGAAAGCCGCGCTAAAGCGCGGCGAGCAGTTGCGTCAGCGGTTGTAGTTTTTGGAAGGCGGTCTCGAGCTGGGGCACGAGGCCGCCTTTTGTTATGTCGCTTTCTTTATAGTCAAACCAGACGGTACAGCTTTTGCGTTTCAGCAAGGCGGCTTGTGGATGGTCTTTGTCAAAGGGGGCGGGGACACGTTTGAGCTCCGGGTCGTCCATTCGGGCCCCTTGGGCTTTTAGGTCAGCGATAGCATCAGAGAGCTGTGCACCCTTGGGGCCATCGACAGCGGCGTGCCAGTGGGTCATCTGGTCTTTGTCAAATCCCATCATGCCACCGCCCACAGACAGATAGTCCCGCCCAATACCAAAGAAATAGCCGACCGGCGGCGTGGACCACAGCATGTGCAGATGCAGGTGGTAGGGCGTTTTGTCTTTGGAAAAGCGCACGTCGCGGTGCGGACGGAAGAGTTTGGTGGTCGGCACTTGGCCGGTTTGCTTTTCAAGCGAGGCCGCCACAGTGTCGAGCAAAGCCAAAGCGGGCGCTTTGAGCTGGGTCTCATAGGTGGGTTTGTTTTCGTTAAACCAATCTTTGGTGTTGCTGTCGGCCAGCGCGTTGAGAAAGGCGCGGCTGTCGGAAATCAATGTGGCAAAGGGATCGGCGGACATGGGGGAACCTTGTTCTATCAATGTGGTCTATGGTGGCAGAGGGCGGATTTTGGATCAACGCAAAGGCGGGCCTTGCTCTGCCTAATTAACAAGCTTACTGCTTGGGCATGACATCAACACAATCGACCTCCCCAATGCGGACGTCTGACCACGTTCGCGCCCTTTTGCGCATTGGCCTTCCGCTGATTGGTGGCCATGTGGCGCAGTTTGGAATCGGGTTGACCGACACGGTCATGCTCGGCTGGTATTCTGTCGAGGCACTGGCCTCTGTGGTGCTGGGCAGCACGTTTTTCTTTGTGATCTTCATTCTGGGATCGGGCTTTGCCATTGCAGTGATGCCTCTGGTGGCTGAGGCGGATGCGGAAGGGGACGAACAAGCCCTGCGGCGGGTGACACGTATGGGGCTGTGGCTGTCGGTGCTCTTTGGCGTGTTGGTGCAGCCGCTGTTTATGCTGTCCGGGCCAATCCTGTTGTCGTTGCAACAGGCCCCTGATGTGGCGGAATTGGCGCAGGCCTATTTGCGGATAGCTGGACTTGGCTTGGTTCCGGCGCTTTTGGTGATGGTGCTCAAGTCTTATTTGGCGGCGCTGGAGCACACCCGTGTGGTGTTCTGGGTCACGGTCGCGGCTGTGCCGGTCAATGCAGTGGTGAACTACGGGCTGATTTTTGGCAACTGGGGCCTGCCTGAGATGGGCGTGCGGGGCGCGGCGATTGCCTCGATCCTCGTACAGTTTGTGTCTCTGGCCGGGGTGATCCTCTATGCTATCAAAGCGTTGCCGCAGCATGATCTCTTTGCGCGCATCTGGCGGCCGGATTGGGAGGTCTTTGCCAAAGTGTTCCGGCTGGGGCTGCCGATTGGCATTACCAATCTGGCGGAAGTGGGGCTGTTCTCGGCCTCCTCCATTATGATGGGGTGGCTTGGCACGGTCACGCTGGCGGCGCATGGTATTGCCCTGCAACTGGCCAGTCTGGCCTTTATGATCCACTTGGGGCTGTCCAATGCGGCGACCGTGCGGGCAGGCAATGCTATGGGGCGCAAAGACGCGGACCATATGGCGCGCGGGGCCTGGGTGGCGATCGTGGCGTCGCTGCTGATGGCTTTTATCGCCGTGGCGATTTTCCTGATCTTCCCGGAGCAGCTTTTGGGCTTCTTTATTGATCCCGAAGAGGTGCAACGTGAGGCGATCATCGCCACAGGTGTGACGCTCTTATATGTGGCGGCGTTGTTCCAGGTGATGGACGGGGCGCAGGTGATGGCCTTGGGGCTGTTGCGCGGCGTACAGGATACCCGGGGGCCCATGGTGATTGCTGCGGTGAGCTATTGGATCATTGGCGTGCCAAGCGCCTATGTGCTGGGCTTTACCTTTGGCATGGGCGGCGAAGGTGTGTGGCTGGGGTTGGTCTGTGGTCTGACCGCGGCGGGCATCCTGCTGATGTACCGCTTCTGGGTCACGGACCTAAACCGCCTGCGAAAGCGGTTCCAAGAGCAAAAGGCGTCGGCTTAACTCCGACGCCCCACATTCTCATTCCACAAATATCCTGGGGCGTCCCATCTGTGATGGGACGGGGCAAAGCCCCTTCTACTTTTTGCCTTTGAGCAAACGGTCCGCCTTTTTGCGCACCAGGACCGAGCGCAGATCATGCATCGCCAGCAGCAATGTGTCGGTGATTTGCTCCAACTGATCCGGCGTGGCTTTGGACTGCACCCACTGAGACGTCAGGTTCAGGTGGTCCACCGTGCGCAGGATGTCGTCCACGGTGCGCTGGTCCAAAAGCGCGCGGCGCTCGGCCATCCAGGCGTTGATTTCGGCCTTGTCTTCCTTGGTCAGCTTGGTGTCCCCATGGGGTTTCACATCGCCGTTCTTGATGTTGACGACCGCGATCTGATCCATTTCGATCCGGCGCTGGCGGTTCTCCGTGTCGACACGGAACACCACAGCGCCGTTTTCGCGGACGCGGAAGTAGTAGTCTGGCAGGTCACTGCTCATGGGCCACCTTTGTGTCTGTTGTCCGCACTCAGCTCAGCGCGGCGCAAAAGGTCTGAATGCGCGTGCAGGCGGTTTTCAGGGCTTCGTCCGAAGTGGCATAGCTGATCCGGAAGTTTGGCGACAACCCAAAGGCGGCGCCAAAGACCACGGCCACGTCCGCCTCTTCCAGAAGCGCATTGGCAAAGGCTTCGTCATTCTCGATCACGGTACCTTTGGGGGTGGTTTTGCCAATCAGCCCAGCGATGGAGGGATAGACGTAAAACGCGCCTTCCGGTGTCGGACAGGAGATGCCGTCGATCTGGCTCAGCATGTCGATCACCAGATCGCGGCGGCGTTTGAAGACCACATTGTTGGGTTCCAGAAACGCTTGCGTGCCATTGAGTGCCTCCACGGCGGCCCATTGGCTGATCGAGCACGGGTTGGACGTGCTTTGCGATTGCACTTTGCGCATTGCGGCGATCAGTTCGACGGGGCCAGCGGCATAGCCGATGCGCCAGCCGGTCATGGCGTAGGCTTTGGACACGCCGTTGCAGGTCAGAGTGCGCTCATAGAGGCCAGGTTCCACTTCCGCCGGGGTGCAGAACTCAAAACCGTCATAGGCGAGGTGCTCATACATGTCGTCGGTCATCACCCAGACATGGGGGTGGCGCATCAGCACGTCGGTCAACTCTTTGAGCTCTTCGCGCGAGTAGCCCGCACCGGTCGGATTGGACGGCGAGTTGAAGATCAGCCATTTGGTTTTGGGCGTGATCGCGGCTTCCAGCTGATTGGCGGTCAGTTTGAATTTGGTTTGCAGCGAGGTCTCGGCAATCACCGGGGTGCCGCCCGCGAGCAGCACCATGTCCGGGTAGCTCACCCAGTAAGGGGCCGGGATGATGACTTCGTCGCCTTCGTTCAGCGTGGCCATCAGCGCATTATAAAGCGTCTGTTTGCCGCCGGTGCCCACAGAGACCTGCGCCGGGGTGTACTCCAGACCGTGGTCGCGCTTCATCTTGGCACAGACGGCCTGCTTCAGCTCTGGAATGCCATCAGGCGCAGTGTATTTGGTTTTGCCTGCGGCAATGGCCGCCACGGCGGCGTCTTTGATGTTTTGCGGCGTGTCAAAGTCGGGCTCGCCGGCGGAGAGGCCAATCACGTCGCGACCTGCGGCCTTCAGCTCGGCGGTCTTTGCTGTCATGGCGATGGTCGGGGACGGTTTCACGCGGGACAGGGTATTGGACAGGAAAGACATTTGGGCCTCGTTTGTAATCACTGGCTCCATGTCTTAGGGTGCGCGCGAATACCGTTCAAGGTGGAAACCAAAGGAATGTAGATGTCACAGGACCAAGTAGAGCCGCTGACCGATGAAGGCTGGTATGGCGAGGATGTGGCGACCTTTGGCGATCGCCTGGCGGCGGCGCGTGAGGCGGCGGGGCTGAAGCAGGGAGAACTGGCAAAGAGGCTGGGGATCAAGCGCGGCACGCTGGCCAATTGGGAAAGCGATTTGAGTGAGCCGCGCGCCAACCGACTGTCGATGATGGCAGGATTGCTCAACGTTTCCGTGGGCTGGTTGCTGACCGGTGACGGTGACGGCGTGGAGATGCCCGGCGACGAAGAGAGTGCCGACACGGATTTGCTCGCGATTGTGCAGGAAATCCGCGTGATCCGCAGCCGCATGAAAAATGATCTTGAAAAACTCGCGCGCTTAGAAAAGGCGCTGCGCAACAAAGTGTGACGACAATGGACATCCCCAAGCCTGCGCCGAATCCGGCAAATGAGACCCACGAGAATCGTCTGAAACGCATGAAAATGCGTTCTATGCGGCGGGGCATCAAAGAAATGGACATCATTCTTGTGCGCTATGCAGAGGACAATTTGTCCGACATGGATGCGGCGACGCTCGATCTCTATGATGCGCTGCTGCATGAGAATGATCAGGATTTATATCAATGGGTTACGGGGCAAAAACCGGCGCCTGATCACTTTTCCGCGATGATTTTGGACATTTCCAAAGCCATCAGTGGCCCAAATTGACGCGAATTTGTGACGTCTTTTGGACGGTTTAACCTCTTGTTGGGCTTTTTCGGCCAATCTGTTTGCTAGACAAAGCTGACGGAGAACAAGAATGAGCTTTCATTCATCTATGGAAAGCGGGACAGAGCAGTCGTTTATGGCTGATTACCTGGACTCGCTGGCGCTTGTCGAGCGCCTGCACCGGCTGTTGCTGGATGTGATCAAAGACGAGTTTGAGCGTGTTGGGGTTATCGAAATTAACGCGGTACAGGCGTTGCTGCTGTTTAACATTGGCGACAATGAAGTGACTGCGGGCGAACTCAAGACACGTGGGTACTATCAGGGCTCCAACGTGAGTTATAACCTGAAGAAGCTGGTGGATGCGGGCTATATGCATCATCAGCGTTGCGAAATTGACCGCCGCTCTGTGCGCGTGCGCCTGACCGACAAAGGTCGTGAAATCCGTGACGTGATTTCCAAGCTGTTTGCGCGCCATGCCGAAGGTTTGCAGGCCAAAGGTGTGCTGGGCGACGACGGGATTGAACAGATCACACACGCTTTGCGCCGTGTGGAGCGTTACTGGACCGACCAGATCCGCTACATCTACTAACATCCCCGGACACCCTAGAAAGGGGAATCCGCGGCTTTTGCGCGTCCGCCTAGAAAGGCTTGGCGCGCTTTTCCTTTTGTGGGTGTCCAGTTTTTCTTGCCGTTTGGGCTGATCCAGCCTGCGCGGCATTTCTTTTGGGCGCCACACTGCCACGCCTGAAGTGCCGATACGGTTGGAAGGGTTACGGGCGCATGTCCAGCTGTCCCAAAACTGTGACCGAGAGTTCCCGCGACAGTTTGCGGCGCATGGCGTTTTCGAAATCGTCAAAGCCATCGGCGACTTCGACAAAAGCGTCTGGTCCTTGGATCAATTCGCGGGTGTAGTAGGCCACCATGTCGCCCGGTTGCGCGGCGAGGTCCGCCGCTTTTTCGCCAAAGGTTTCAATGGCGAGAGCATTTACGATCACGCCGTCGAGGGGGAAAGCGTCATAGGCTTGCTTGGGTGTGAACCCATCATTGTTTTCGCCATCTCCACTCACATCCAGGACCTGCACGTCACAGTCCGGCGCGTCGCGAAACAGGCGGGCGGCATGGCCGACAGCGTGACCCAGCGCTGTGGGGAATTCGGTGGTGGACCGTTTTGAGAGGGCCAGTTTGGCGGCGTTTTCCAGCAAAGTCTGGCGGCTGTCTATCACCGTCCAGTCCAGCAGGGTGCTTTGCTGGGTGCGGCCGCTCCATTCATAGACCGAGAAGGCCACGGATTGCGGGCTGCTGAGAAAGGCGGCTTGGATTTCAGGGGCAGTGAGCGCAGCGGCAAGGCCGCGGCGTTGCAACATGTCCTCATGCGCATCAACGGAAGAGCTGACGTCCAGCGCCAGCAGCAGAGCGATGCGGCACGCAGAGGGGGTGTTCGCGGCAGAGTGGAGAGGGGAGGCCCAGAGGGCCATCCCTAAAAGCGCGATAGAGGCCGCGCGGCGGATCACCAGTGACCGGTGCTCTCCATGCTGGCCCATGGCTCAGCGGGTGCAAGGGCGTCGCCTTGCTGGAGCAGCTCGATTGAAATGTTGTCGGGGGAGCGCACAAAGGCCATGCGGCCATCGCGCGGCGGGCGGTTGATCACCACGCCGTTGTCGGCGAGGTGCTGGCACATCTCGTAGATGTTGCCAACCTCATAGGCGAGGTGGCCGAAGTGACGGCTGTCAGACGGCAGGCCTTCGTCGCCGTCCCAGTTGTAGGTTAGTTCCAGTGGTGCATCATGGTCGCCATCTGCGGCCAGATAGACCAGCGAGAAGCGGCCTTCTTCGCTGTCATAACGTTTGATTTCCTTGAGGCCAAACAGCGCATAAAACGCCATGGAGGCTTCCAAATCCGCGACGCGGACCATCGTGTGCAGGTATTTCACGTGCATCTACAGGTTCCCTTGTTGGTGTTGGCGCTATCAAAGCACGGAGTGCGGCGGAGAATCCAGCGCGAATTCTAGCCTCACAGGGCTGTGATGGTGCGCCTCTCGTCGGGGGCCTGATTTGCAGGCGCTGGCCGGCCTCTATCTCGTTGAATTTGGCGCCCGGTTGCGGCACGATGGCGGGACCACAAGCAGATTAAGGCAGAGCAGACCTTGCAGCAGTATCACGACGCGCTTCGCACCATTCTGGATCAGGGCGAAGAGTCCACCGACCGCACCGGCACCGGCACGATTTCTTATTTTGGCATGCAGGCGCGCTATTCCCACGCGGATGGCTTCCCGCTGGTGACCACAAAGAAGTTGCACCTGCGCTCGATCATTCATGAGCTGCTGTGGTTTTTGTCAGGCGACACCAACATCAAGTACCTGAAAGACAATGGGGTGCGGATTTGGGACGAATGGGCGGATGAAAACGGCGATCTTGGGCCTGTCTATGGCTATCAATGGCGGTCGTTTCCGACGATGCAGGCGTCCGGCATTGCCCACGAAGGTGAGCCGCTGTTTGTGAAGACAGGTGTGGATCAGATTGCCAATCTGGTGGAGATGATCAAAACCGCGCCCGATAGCCGTCGTCTGATTGTGTCGGCCTGGAACCCGGGGGATGTGCCACAAATGGCGCTGCCGCCGTGTCACACCATGTGGCAGGTGCGGATCATCAACGGTAAGCTGCATCTGCAGCTGTATCAGCGCAGCGCGGATATGTTCCTTGGGGTGCCATTTAACATTGCGTCTTATGCGTTGTTGCAGGTGATGCTGGCACATGTGACCGGTTATGAGCCGGGGGACTTTGTGCATTCGATTGGCGATGCCCATATCTATTCGAACCACATGGATCAGGTGAATTTGCAACTCTCACGCACACCAAAGGCTTTGCCGCAGCTGCGGATCAAACGGGAGGTGAGTTCGATTTTTGATTTCACCTACGATGATTTTGAGTTTGTGGGCTACGACCCCGACCCAACCATCAAAGCGGCCGTGGCGGTGTAATTATGATTTCACTGGTTGTTGGACGGGCGCGCAACGGGGCGATTGGGCGGGACGGCGACATTCCGTGGTTCTTGCCTGAAGATTTGAAGACATTTCAGCGGGAAACGCTTGGCGGGGCGATCATCATGGGGCGGGCCACCTGGGTGAGCCTGCCAAAGAAACCACTGCCGAAACGGTTCAATATTGTTGTGTCTTCTCAGCCAGATGCGGCGGAGGTAGTGGTGCCAAGCGTGGCGGAGGCAGTGAAGCTGGCCTATGCGGAGGGCTATCATCGGGTCTATGGCATTGGCGGGTTTGGCATCTACTCAGAGATGCTGCCTTTGGCGGATCGTTTGTTGATTTCCGAGGTGGATATGGACGTGCCAGATGCGGACACGTTTTTCCCGGAGGTGGACCTGGCGCAGTGGCGTTTGGCGTCGTCGCGGGGGCTGCCTGGGGAGGGGCCAAAGTGTGAGGTTTGCGAATATCTGCGCCGCTAACGGCTGCGCAGTTCGACCCGAAGCACATTGTTTCGCAGCAGGAAATTGACAGTTTCCGCGTCTTGGCAGTAGGTTAGCAGAAGTTAACCACGTTGTTTCAGCATTTGGAGCTTGGGCCTTATGACGCGTATTTCTTTGATTGCAGCCGCAGTGACCTTGTCCGTAGCCGCGCCGGTGGCGGCGCAAACCTGGAGCAGCAATGCGCCAGTGATTGGCCCAGTAAACCAGCCTGAGGGGGTGCTGATGCATCCGTATCCGGCGGCTGCGAACTATTGCCCAAGCGGGCTGCAGCCGGTGACCGTGGGCGGTGTGATCTGCTGTGGCAACCCGACAACCGGCGAAGTCTATTACAACGCTGGCGGCAGTCGTAAGCGCAGCTACAGCATGAGCTGCCCGCCTGGCACCAAAGGCTGTTCCTAAGCCGCACCAAAACACAACGCGCGCCACAGGGGCGCGCGCTCGATGCAGAAAGGGGCGCGTAATGGCGCCCCGATCTTGTTACAGAAGTTTGAGTTCACCCGCCATGTCGCGGCCGTCTCGACCTTGGGTCATTTCAAATTCAACTTTTTGATTGTCCGACAGGCCTTTCAGACCGGAACGTTCAACAACGGAAATATGGACAAAAACGTCCTTTCCGCCTTCTTCTGGCTCAATGAACCCGAAGCCTTTGGTGGTGTTAAACCACTTTACGGTACCGCGTGGCATACCGTTCTCCTCTATATTCACTTTTAGTCGATCCGGGCTGGGGCCCGGAGGCGCAAGAAATCACTAGATCTGAAAGCACGTTTTCAGAGGCACGAAAAAAATTGCACCACCTAGAGGATTGCATGGCTCCCGAAAAAATCAAGAAAAACCGCCGTGAATTTCAAAATCAATTGGTTTAAGTCTCAGAAGAAACAGGAAAAAGGGCTCGAGATGACGACGCTTTATGGACTCAAAAATTGCGACACTTGCCGTAAGGCGCTGAAATCATTAGGAAGTGTTGAGTTTGTTGATGTGCGGGCCGACGGAGTGCCACAGGTGACGCTTGAAGCGGCATTTGAGATGTTTGGGGCGGCACTGGCGAACACGCGCTCAACCACATGGCGAAACCTGAGTGAGGAAGAACGGGCGAAACCGGTTTTGGAACTGATTGCTGAGCATCCCACTTTGATGAAGCGGCCGCTGATTGAGCGGGACGGCGTGCTCTATCTTGGCTGGGGCAAGGACACGCAAGCCGCCTTGGCATAATTAAAAAGCCCGCGCTGGTGTGGCGCGGGCTTTAGTAGATTGTGATGGTGGTTCAGGCGGGGTTGCGGCGCTTAAAAATTACGTCGATGGAGATGGGGCCAGCGCCTTTCAGGACCATTACAGCGAACAGGAAGACCCACATTATACGCTGGTCGATCAGGGCTTGGGCGCTGTCAAATAGGGAGCCAAGCGCAACGCCGTGGCCGGTGACGTCGACGATGGTTTGCACGGCGACAAACCCAATCATGCCAATGGCAGCTAGGCGGGTCAGCAAGCCGAGGATGATCAGCACAGGCAGGACAAATTCCGCAACGGTGCCGGCCAGGATCACAAGGCGCTGGAAGACCGTCATTTGTGTGACGTCCCAGACCACGGCTTCGGCGGCTTTGGGGAAGATCTGACCAAAGGCACCCGCAGACGGCGAGAAGATCGAGCCGTCGATTTTCAACATTGCAGAGTTCCAGAAGTAGAAGAACAGCACCATTAGGAAGGTCAGGCGGGCCAGGGTGGGCACAAGCCAGTCGAGCCGATCAAGGCGATCAATGAGGTCTTGGTATAGCGCGATCAGATTGGACATTTAGACCTCCGAAGTTTGCGGAATAGTAAGGTATGTCAGGGCGTTGCCTGACAGAAGTAAAGTAAGGATGGCGCCAAGGTCGAAGGCGGCATCCGCCTCTGTGGCTTTGGCGGCGGCAATGCCCAACGGGTCACCGGCCATCAAGCTTTGCAGGCAAGCGAGACCGCCTGGCGGCAGGGCGTGTGGTTCCGGGTCAAACTCGCGGCGCAGGATGATCACATCCTGAGCGACGGCGTCAGGCTTTGGCCCGTTCTGCATATTGAAGGCCCAGATGGCGTGCAGCGGCCACGGGGAGCTCAGCACGCTGACAGCGGGTGCGAAAGTGAACGTGACCTCGCCGAGGTTCTCGGGCGGTACAGAGGCCAGCGCATCGGCGGCAATGGGAGTAGCGTCGGCGGCGTGGTAGCTTCGACGCAAAGCCAGTTCGAGCTCTGCCACGTCGCCGAGGTATCCGAGGTGGGCCAGTGGCTCAAAGCTGCGGAGGAACTCTGGAAACCCCGCGCCGTAGTGCATCATCAGCGGTGAGGCGGGGGGCGATTGGCGCAGGAAGATGCCGGCAATTGCGTTGAAGTTTTGCTCTCCGATCAGTTTAGCGATGGTTGGGAACCCAGTGGCCAAGGCGTCGGTCAGGGAGACGGCCACGTTGTTGCGATAGACGTCAAAGCGGCGGCCAGCCGGGCGCCCTTCGGCGTCTGACAGGCCCAGCGGGCGGTCTTGTTGACCGTCCAAAATGGCGCTGCGGAAGGTGGTTTGGGTGACAGTCATGCGGTCACCTTGGACAGTGCGGTTTCCGCACGCTCTGCCTCGGCGTGAAGGATGGGCCATTCCGGCACATCGGTGTCCCATTCGATCAGAATGGGGCGGGGACCGGACAGGGACAGGGTGTGATCCAGCAAAGCCCAGACCGGGTCCACAACCGGAGCGCCGTGGCTGTCGATCAACAGCGGTTGGCCGTGGTCATCCTCATCTTCGTCGTGACCGCCGAGGTGAATTTCCCCCACATGTTCAAGCGGATAGTCGGCGATGTATTGTTTGGGATCGTAGTTCAGGTTGGTGGCGGAAACAAAGACGTTGTTGACGTCAAGCAGTAGTCCGCAACCGGAGCGTTTGGCAACTTCGCGCAGGAAATCCGGTTCTGACCAAGTGCTTTCGTCGAAGGCAAGATAACTTGAAGGGTTCTCCAGCATCATCTGGCGACCAATGGTATTTTGCAGTTCGTCAATGTGGTCGCTGACGCGGGCTATCGTGGACTCGGTGTAGGGCAGTGGAAGCAGGTCATTGAGGAACGCGCCGTCGTGGGTGCTCCATGCGAGATGCTCTGAGAACACGGTGGGGTTCAGCCAGCCAACCAGGTGTTTCAGTCGGGCGAGATGCTCTGGATCAAGTCGTCCTTCGCCCCCGATGGACAGCCCGACGCCGTGCACAGATATGGGAAAGCGTTCCGTGAGTTGGCGCAGCTGTGCGATAGGTCGACCGCCATCTCCCATGTAGTTTTCGGCATGAATCTCGAGCCAGCCAACGGTACCAGGGTTCTCAATCAAGTCGCTGTAATGCTGTGGCTTATAGCCGACACCGGGCAGATTTGGCAGTCCTTCTGGAGAAAATGGCGCATCATACATGTGATTGGTCCTTATGAAGGCAAGTCGCGAGGCAAAGACTCAAGCGACGGTGTGCGGGGGGTGCCGTCCGCCATGTCTGGCAGGTCGATGGAAAGGCAAGTGCCAGCGTCCACAAGACTCCAGGCGTTGCCTTGGTAATCAACGGTGGAGGTGCCTGCGCAGGTCGTTCCGGGGCCAGCGGCGCAGCCGTTTTCGCCTGCTTTTGCGATGCCAAAACACTTCTCTTTCTTACCTGCCTCCGCAGGCGCGGTTTGGAGCGCGAGCGCGGTGACGACAGCACCGATGAGGGGAAGTGTTTTGGTGGAATGGGTCATGGTTTTTGGTCCTGAAACATAGGCGTTGCGGGCTGCAAACGTGCGCTCAGGGGCAGTATGGCATTTTTTGTATGTTTTGGGGAGGTTAGGTGAAGCCCCGGAGACACCGGGGCTTCGAAAGTCTGACTTAGGACTTTGGCAGGTCGCGGTCCAGCGCTTCCAGAGAGCCCATGCGGGCTTTGCCGTCTGCCATGGCAGGCAGTTCCATGCCAACACAGGTGCCTGCGTCAACCAGTTTCCAGGCGTTGCCCTGATAATCGGTTGTGGATGTACCGGCGCATGTGGTGCCTGGGCCTGCCGCGCAGTCGTTCTGACCTGCGAGGGAAACGCCGTAGCACTTCTCTTTCTCAGCGGCCACTGCGGTGGTGGCGTGTGCGGACAGGGCTGCTGCTACGGCGCTTGCAACTGCGAGGGTTTTTACGGTGTTGGACATTGGTTCTCTTCCCTTGTGTATGTCTAAAACTCGGCCGCCTAGCTGATCTGTATGTGATCCATTGCTCGGTGGCATGAGTAGAGATTAGGGGGAGGGCAGGTTCAAAGGCCAATCACGGGGCTGTGTGTCACAGATGCGTTAGATGGCGTGACGGTTTCGTGAAGATTCCAGCGCTGGAAGGTTGGTTTTCCGCTCAAACTGAAACAGGCGCGTCCGGTTTCCCGTAACGCGCCTGCTCAAATGTTGCAAAAGCTGTCAGGCCAAATCGGGCGGGGTCGCCTCTTGTGACAATTGGCTCACGATTTCGTCCCAAGACTGGACTTTGCTTTGCTTTTCGCCAAGGCGACGGGTGGAGACTGTGCGCTCTTCCACCTCTTTCTTACCAATGGCCAAGATCACTGGCACTTTGCCCACGGAGTGTTCGCGGACTTTGTAGTTGATCTTCTCATTGCGCAGGTCAGCCTCGGCGCGCACGCCAGCGGCTTTCAGCGCCTCGACCACTTCCAGACAGTAATCATCTGCGTCCGACACAATGGCGGCCACAACCACCTGACGCGGGGCCAGCCAGAACGGCAGTTTGCCAGCGTGTTCTTCGATCAGAATGCCGATGAAGCGCTCAAAGGAGCCCAAAGTCGCACGGTGCAGCATGATGGGGCGGTGCTTTTCGCCATCCGCGCCAATGTAGGTTGCATCCAGACGTTCGGGCAGGTTTGGATCCACCTGAAGCGTACCACACTGCCAGTTCCGGCCAATGGCGTCTGTCAGGGTGAACTCAAGCTTTGGACCGTAGAACGCACCTTCGCCTTCGAGGATCTCAAACTGATGACCGGCCGCGTTACAGGCGTCGCCCAGAGCTTTCTCCGCGTAGTCCCAGCTTTCGTCCGAGCCAATGCGCTTTTCCGGACGGGTGGACAGCTTGATGGTCCAGTCGTTGAAGCCGAGGTCGGAATAGATCTCGGACAGGAAGTCGATGAACTTCTTGGTTTCCGAGGTGATCTGATCTTCGGCACAGAAGATGTGACCGTCATCCTGGGTGAAGCCGCGCACGCGCATGATGCCATGCAGAGCGCCAGACGGTTCATAGCGGGCGCAGGAGCCAAACTCGGCCATGCGCAAAGGCAGGTCACGGTAAGACTTCAGGCCTTGGTTGAACACCTGCACGTGGCAGGGACAGTTCATAGGCTTAAGCGCGTTCACAGCCTTTTCGCGGGCGTGGTCTTCGTCCACTTCCACGATGAACATGTTTTCCTGGTATTTGTCCCAGTGACCGGAGGCCTCCCAGAGTTTGCGATCCACCACTTGTGGAGTGTTGACCTCGACATAGCCGCCGACTTCCTGCTTGCGACGCATATAGTCCTGCAGCGTGGTGTAGATTTTCCAGCCATTTGGATGCCAGAAGATTTGGCCCGGGGCTTCTTCCTGCATGTGGAACAGGTTCATTTCGCGGCCCAGTTTGCGGTGGTCGCGTTTTTCGGCCTCTTCCAGCATGTGCAGGTGGGCTTTGAGGTCTTCTTTGTTTTTGAAGGCCACGCCGTAGATGCGCTGGAGCATCGCGCGGTCGCTGTCGCCACGCCAGTAGGCGCCGGCCACGGACATCAGCTTAAACGCGTCCGCTGGCACCTGACCAGTGTGTTGCAGGTGTGGGCCGCGGCAGAGATCTTGCCAGTGGCCGTGCCAGTACATCCGCAGAGGTTCGTCGCCGGGGATGGCGTCGATCAACTCTACCTTATAAGGCTCGTTGTTGGCCTCGTAGAATTTCACCGCACGGTCGCGATCCCAGACCTCGGTGGTCACAGGCTCACGCTTGTTGATGATCTCTTTCATCTTCTTTTCGATGAGGCCGAGATCTTCTGGCGTAAACGGCTCTTCGCGGTCAAAGTCATAGTACCAGCCGTTTTCGATGACTGGACCAATGGTGACTTTCACGTCTGGCCAGATCTCTTGTACGGCGCGCGCCATGATGTGGGCGCAGTCGTGCCGGATCAGCTCGAGCGCCTCTGCTTCGTTGTCTTTGATCGTGTTGATCGCAATGGTCGCGTCCGCATCAATCGGCCATTGCATGTCCCAGTGCTGACCATCCACGGTTGCGGAAATGGCCTTTTTGCCAAGGGAGGTCGAGATCGACGATGCGACCTCGGCAGGGGTTACGCCGCTCTCGTAAGAACGTGCATTACCATCAGGAAAAGTAAGGGAAATTTCGGCCATCAGCCTCAAGCTCCTCATCAGTTTGGCGCCCACGGAACGCCCGGTTGCGGGTATATGGTTCGCGGACTTCATGAACCTTGCGGCAGGGCAAGTCAAGCGGGGTTTATCCCATCTCCGCAGAGGGTTAAGGTCACGTCAAATTAGGGAGAAACAAAAAGCCATGAGCGTCACGCAGTTTTTTGACACGCCGCAGGGACGGCGCATTGCCTACCACAAAAGCGGCGACACAGGCCCAACGGTGGTGTTTCTGGGCGGGCTGAAATCCGACATGGAAGGCACCAAGGCGGTGCATTTGGAAGCCTGGGCGCAGGCGCGTGGGCAGAAGTTTTTGCGGTTTGACTACTCCGGTCATGGCGAGAGCAGCGGCGCGTTTGAGGATGGCTGTATTGGTGATTGGCATGAAGACACGGTTGCGGCGATCACCGCGCTGACCGAAGGGCCGTTGATTGTGGTTGGGTCGTCGATGGGGGGCTGGCAGGCACTGTTGTTGGCCAAGGCGCTGCCGGAGCGCATTGCGGGGATGGTGACCATTGCCGCTGCGCCGGATTTCACCGAGGACAGCTATTGGGCTGGGTTTACACCTGAGCAGAAAGCGCAGCTTGAAGCGGAAGGGCAGGTGGCGTTGCCGTCTGATTATATGGAGCCCTACATCATCACCAAGCGCATGATTGAGGATGGACGCAACAGGCTGGTACTGCGCACGCCGTTGGCGTTGCCGTTCCCGGTGCGGTTCCTGCAAGGCACAGAAGACACGGCGGTGGACAGCTCCGTGGCCTATCGCTTGCTCGATCACGCGGAAGGAGAGGATATTCAATTGCTTATGGTCAAAGGAAAGGATCATCGCTTCTCTGATCCAAATTGTCTAAAATTGATTGAAAGTAAGGTTGAGGAGGCGATTTTGGCCCCTCAAGTTTCACAATGAGAACATTTGGGCGTTTTTTAGGTCGGCTGCTTCTGGTTGTGGTTTTGTGCGTGGGGGCGGTTTTTGTTTTTGGCCCTTATGAGCAGATATCCTTGACGCCCACGGTGCAGGATGCCGACATCGGCGCGGATGTAGACGCGTATTTCGCTGCGCAGGAAGCGCGGTTTGAGGACATCACCCCGGGCACGGAAAAGCGGGTGATCTGGCATGCGGCGCGCGATGAAAAAACGCCTTTGGTGCTGGTTTACGTGCATGGGTTTTCGGCCACGTCTGAGGAAATCCGCCCGGTGCCGGATCGGGTGGCCGAGGCGCTTGGTGCAAACTTGGTTTACACCCGGCTTCAGGGGCACGGACGTGACGGGGCGGCATTGGCGCAAGCCACGGCGCAGGGCTGGGTCAATGATTTAGCGGAAGCCTTAAACGTGGCGCGTCGGATTGGCGATGATGTGGTGGTGATGGGAACATCCACCGGAGGCACTGTGATGGCGGCGTTGGCGGATCAGCCCGACGTTATGGCAGATGTGAAAGGCATGATCTTTGTATCTCCAAACTTTGGGATCAAATCGCCTGCTGCCAAATTGCTGACTTGGCCAGCAGCGCGTTATTGGGTGCCTGTCGTGGCCGGAAAAGATCGCTCTTTTGAGCCGGCAAACGCGGCCCACGCGACCTATTGGACACATGCGTACCCAACAGTGGCCGTCATGCAGATGGCTGCTTTGGTGAAAGAGGTGTTTGAAAAGGACCATGGGAAAGCGCTGGTGCCATCGTTGTTTTGGTTCTCCGAAGGTGATCAGGTTGTAGAGGCAGCCCGCACGCAGGACGTGGCGACACGCTGGGGTCGGGAGGCTAGAGTGGATATTCAACAACCAATGGCGGGGTCAGACCCTCAGGAACATGTGATTGCTGGAGACATTCGATCCCCTGCCGAAAACGAACGTACGATTGAGGCTTTTGTGCAATTTATCAATGGATTGAAGTGATGAGTTTAAGTGTTCAAAAGCTGGGCCAACGGGTGAGTTTGATCACTCTGGCTGTCAAGGAAGTGCAAGCTTCTGCACGGTTTTACGATGCGCTTGGATGGCAACGCGCCACCGGGCCGGATGATCCGGAAGAGGTGGTGGCGTACAACCTGATTGGCCAAACCCTGGGACTTTATTCCAAAGCAATGCTGGCGGAGGATTTGGGCATTCCGGAAGACGCCATCGGCGGGTTTTCTGGCATGACGCTGTCACACAATGTGCACACCAAAGAAGAGGTTGCGCCACTTTTGGAGCTGGCCGTTGCCGCAGGTGGACGCATTCTGAAGCCGGCAGGTGACATCTTCTGGGGTGGGCACATTGGCTATTTCTGCGATCCAGATGGCCACGTGTGGGAAGTCGCGTTCAATCCGTTTTCGCCACTGGCCGAAGATGGCGCGTTTCGTTGGGGCGGATATGGCGCTGAGGCTTGACCTAGAGGGCCGCTCTGTCACAGTGACGGACAACAAAAAGACCAGATAAGGGGTTGAGCATGCAGGAACCTATCGTTCTGCTGCCTGGGATGATGTGTGATGCGCGGCTGTTTGCGCATCAGGTCGCGGATTTGTCGAAAGATCACATGGTGACGGTGGCGCCGATCACGCAAGGGGAGCGGATCAGCGAGATTGCTTCGGCGTTGATCCCGCATCTGCCGCCTAAGTTTGCGCTGGCCGGTCTGAGCATGGGCGGCATCGTGGCGATGGAATTGCTGCGCAAGATCCCGGAGCGGATCATACGGATTGCCTTTATGGACACGAATCCTTTGGCCGAAACCCCTGCGACGGCGGCCACTTATGAGCCCATGATTGTGGGGGCGCGGGCCGGGCGGCTGGACGAGGTTTTGGCAGGTTTTATGCGGCCTGAGTACCTGGCACCGGGTCCACAGCGCAACGAGGTGCTGGGCAGGGTGCTGGCGATGGGCCGCAGCCTGGGAGCGGAGACGCTGGTGCGCCAAGCGCGGGCGTTGCAGCGGCGGCCGGACCAACAGGGCGCTTTGCGTCGATGTAAATGTCCGGCGCTGGTGTTATGCGGCGAGCATGACGGGCTGACGCCAGTGAAACGACACAGCTTTATGGCGGAGCTGATCCCCTATGCCGAGTTGGAGATCATTCCGGGTGCGGGGCATTTGCCGACTTTGGAGCAGCCGGAACTGACCACGCAGGCGTTGCGCAAGTGGATGGAGCAGCCACTGGTGTTACGGTGAGCCGCGCGCCGCGCGATCTTAAAGGCAAGCTGCAGCGGTTTCGCGCCTGGGTGCGTTTGCGGGTGCCGCCGGGGTTTCGCTTGCTGCTTTGTATCCTGCTGATTGTCTTCGGGATTTTTGGGTTCTTACCTGTCTTGGGCTTCTGGATGCTGCCGCTGGGTGTGGCTGTGGCGTCGCTGGACCTGCGATGGCTGCGGCAGACATGGGACCGATTGCGCGGCAAGGACCGCTAGGGGCTCATGTTGCGCAGGATGTCTGCGGCCATCTCAAAAGATTTCAGGCGCGCAGCGTGGTCATGGATCATGCCGGTGAGCATAATTTCATCCGGTTGATAGGTGCCGATCAAGTCACGCAATTGGGTGGCGACCGTGTCTTTGGTGCCGACAGCCGTCACACGGAGCGCTGCGTTGACCAGACGCGCTTCGGCGGGGCTGGCGACGTCTTCAAATTGCGCGACAGGTTTGGGCAGCGGGCCGGGCGTGCCTTTGCGCAGGTTGAGGAAGGCTTGCTGCGGAGAAGTGCGCAGGCGGCGGGCTTCCTGCTCTGAGTCGGCGACAAAAACGTTCACGGCCATCATGAAGTGCGGCGTTTGGGTTTTGCCTGCGGTGAAGCGGTGGCGGTAGAGCTCGGAGGCTTCTTCCAGCGCATCGGGGGCGAAATGCGAGGCAAAGGCATAAGGCAGGCCAAGTTGTGCGGCCAATTGCGCGCCAAACAGGCTGGAGCCCAGAATCCAGATTGGCACATCGGTGCCGTCGCCGGGAATGGCGCGCACGGGTTGGTCGGCGGAGGATTTTTGGAAAAGCCCAAGCAGATCAATGACATCTTGCGGGAAGTGGTCTGCGCCGGTCATGCCGCGCCGCAGGGCAGTGGCGGTTTTCATATCTGTGCCCGGCGCGCGACCAAGGCCCAGATCTACGCGACCTGGATAGAGTGTCGCCAAAGTGCCAAATTGCTCTGCCACGATCAGCGGTGGGTGGTTGGGCAGCATGATGCCGCCTGAGCCCACGCGCATGGATTTGGTTGCCGCCAGAATCTGACCAATGAGTACAGCTGTCGCGGAGGAGGCGATGCCCGGCATGTTGTGATGTTCAGCCACCCAATAGCGGGTGAAGCCCCACTCATCGGCATGACGCGCCAGATCAAGCGTGTTTTGCAGCGCGTCTGACGCAGTTCCGCCCTCGGGAATGGGCGACAGGTCGAGCAGGGAAGAAGGGATCATGGCGCGCTCCGGCTTTCACAGGGTTTCCAGCATATAGAAAGCCAATTGCGGAAAGCTAGGGGGCAGGGCGTGCGGACAAAAGAATAGCGGGCCACAGGGACCCGCTTCTCCGTAAAATTGTCGTGGTGTGTCAGGTGCCGTAGGCCTGCACCGCGCCCATCACATCTTCGGCGGCCCCAGTGAGCGCCCCTGCGATCAGGTCAAGCTCGTCGCGTTTCAGGCGGGCAGGAAGGCGCACGTCACAGGCGGACATCAGCATGGCGCGGGTCTGTGGAAGCTCTTGCTTTTCGGGCACAAACTGCCAGTTCCAGAAGGCGCGGGCATTGTCGGTGGATTGGCCAAAGACCTGCACTTTGATGCCGCGCGCATTGGCGGCTTCCTGGAAGGCCAGGATCTGCGTGTTGTCCATGCCTTCGAGGTTGAACTGAATGGAATCCGGCGCGCGCTCTTCCGGTGTCAGCTTTTCGGGCACTTGCAACCAAGGCGAGGCATTTAGCAATCCGGCGACATAGTCGTGGTTGGCGCGGCCATCGCGCACGCGGCGGGGGACTTCGTCCAGTTGAGGGCGAATGATGGCGGCGGCGAGGTTGGAGAGACGCAGGTTGTAGAGCGGCAGTTGGTTCTGCCAGCGGGCAAAGGCCGTTTCCAGTTCGCCGGTGTTGTCGCCTTCAGGCGCTTTGTGCTTTTTCCAGTTGTGCTCATAGGCACCGGACATAATCACCGCGCGGGCGATCAGGTCGGCGTCATCTGAGACCATGATGCCGCCTTCGCCGGAGTTGACCAGCTTGTAGGATTGGAAAGAAAAGCAGCCCACTTTGCCAATGGTGCCGATGTTGCGGCCATGCCATGTGGTGCCAAGGCTGTGGGCGGCGTCTTCGATCACAGGGATGTTGCGCGCTTCACAGAGGTCCTTGATGGCGTCCATGTCAGAGGTGTGGCCGCGCATGTGGCTGATGATCACGGCCGAGATGTTATCATCCAGCCGCGCTTCAAAGTCAGCGATATCAATGCGGTAGTTTGTGCCGACTTCACACAGTACCGGCACCAGATCAGCGTGCACAACGGAGGAGGGCACAGCGGCGAAGGTGAAGCCAGGCAGCAGCACGCGCGCATCGCGTGGCAGGTCCAGTGCTTTCAGCGAGAGAAAGAGCGCGGCGGAGCAGGAGGATACAGCCAGCGCGTATTTGCTGCCCAACATAGCGGCGAATTCCGCTTCCAGCAGGGCAACAGGTGCGTTTTCAGCAGCGGTGTAGCGGAACAGGTCGCCGGTTTGCAGGAGGCGCTCGATTTCCTCACGGGCGGACGCCGGAATTGGTTCGGCGTCATACACATTGGGTGGCAATGTCATAGTTTTCAACTTTCTTAAGTTGGGATTTCGAAAACATAAAACAATGTGCCGTGACAAGGAAGGGTAAACACAGCTGCGGGTGTGAAACTTCGATGAATAAATGTCGCGGTGGGATCAGACGCCAAGCCGGTCGCGCAGGGCGTACCAAGTCATCGCCAACGCCAGTAGAGGACTGCGCATTCTGGCGCCACCGGGGAATGGTGTCGCGGGCACGCGGGCCATGGTGTCAAAGCCCTCAGCTTCGCCGCCAAGCGCCATGGCAATCAACTGCCCTGCGTGGGTGGCGGTGCCAACGCCGTGGCCGGAATAGCCGGAGGCGGAAATCACATTGGGGGCCAGGCGGCGCAGATAGGGCATGCGCTTCATGGTGATCGCGAGGGTTCCGCCCCAGGCGTAGTCGATGCCGATGTCTTTGAGGTGCGGGAAGATCTCAACCATGGGTTTGCGCACGGTGGCCGCAATGTCGGTGGGGAAGGTGTAGCCATAGCTTTCGCCACCGCCAAACAGCAGGCGATTGTCGTGGCTGAGGCGGAAGTAGTTGATGACAAACTTGGTGTCCGCCACAGCCACATCACGCGCCAGAACCTTGGCGACATCCGCGCCCAAAGGTTCGGTGGCGGCGATGAAGTTGTTGATCGGCATGACGCGGCTGGCGACTTTGGGCTCCAGATCGCCGAGGTAGCCATTGCAGGCCAGCACGAGGTGATCGGCCGTTACGGTGCCTTTGTCCGTGGTGACGGTGACTTTGCTGCCGTGGTCAATTTTGGTCACGCGGGAGGTTTCATGGATGGTTGCGCCTGCGTCCGAGGCTGCTTGGGCGAGGCCAAAGGCGAAGGCCAGCGGGTGCAAGTGACCCGCACCCAGATCCAGTGAGCCGCCGACATATTTGGGCGAAGGGCAGATCGATTGCAGCGCGTCGCGGTCCAGAGGTTCGATCTGGTCATAGCTATAGCGGGTTTGCAGGTGCTCGGCATACTCGTGTTCTTCGCGTACCTCTTTCGCGGAAAAACAGGCGTGGGCGATGCCGGGTTTGTAGTGGCAGTTGATATTATGTTTGGAGATCAGACCTTTGACGAGCTCTTTGGAGTCTTCTGCCAGCTGCCAGAGCTTGGTGGCATCGTCCTGTCCAACCAGTTTTTCCAGCCCGTCCTGTTCCATGCGTTGGCCGGAGCCGAGCTGCCCGCCATTGCGCCCGGAAGCGCCAAACCCCACGCGGTGGGCTTCCAGTAGGACCACGTCAAAGCCGCGTTCGGCCAGATGCAAGGCCGTGGAGAGACCGGTAAAGCCGCCACCAATCACGCAGACATCTGCTGTGCGCGCGCCTTCCACTGGGGCAAAAGGGGGCAGCGGCTTGGCCGTCGCCGTATACCAGCTGTCAGGATAGTGACCTGTGCGGTCATTGGCATCGAGCAGGTTCATCGTGCCCCTCGCTTTCTCTTTCTGAAAATACCTCCGCCGGAGGCAGCGGGTTGGCCGCTGGCCAACCGCTTGGCTGTTACACGTTCAGCAATAGGTGCTCGCGCTCCCATGGGGAGATGACGGCGAGGAATTCCTCGTACTCCGCACGCTTCACGATGGAGTACACGCGTGCAAAGTCCGGTCCCAGAATGTCGTGTAGATCCTTGGCTTCGTCAAACAGATCCAAAGCGCCGCCCAGGATACGTGGAATGGCTTCTTCACCGTCGTATGCGTCGCCCTTGAATTGCTTGTCGGGGCGCTCTTGCTCTAGCAGGCCAAGGTAGCCACAGGCCAGCGAGGCCGCGATGCCTAAGTAGGGGTTGCAATCCATACCGGCGATGCGGTTTTCCACGCGGCGGGCTTGTGGCGAGGAAATCGGGATGCGGATGCCGGTGGTGCGGTTGTCTCGCGCCCATTCCAGATTGATTGGGGCGGCGTGATCGCGCACGTAGCGGCGATAGGAGTTCACATAAGGCGCCATGACGGCGATCGCGGCGGGCAGGTGGTTCTGCAGGCCAGCGATAAAGTGGAAAAACGCGTCCGTTTCTCCGCCCTGAGGACCGGAGAAGATGTTCTGGCCGGTTTCCGTATCCACAACCGAGTGGTGGATGTGCATGGCCGATCCGGGTTCGTCTTCGATCGGTTTGGCCATAAAGGTGGCGTAGCAATCGTGGCGCAGCGCGGCTTCACGGATCAAGCGTTTGAAGTAGAAGACCTCGTCCGCCAGTTTAAGCGGATCGCCGTGCACCATGTTGATTTCGAGCTGACCAGCGCCGCCTTCCTGTGTGATGCCATCGATCTCAAAGCCTTGGGCTTCGGCAAAGTCGTAGATGTCGTCGATCACCGGGCCAAATTCGTCCACGGCGGTCATGGAGTAGGCCTGACGTGCGGCGGCAGGGCGGCCTGAGCGGCCCATCATCGGTTTGATTTCCTGCCGCGGGTCGGTGTTGCGGGCCACAAGGAAGAATTCCATCTCCGGCGCCACGATGGGCTCCCAGCCTTTGTCGCGGTAAAGCTGGATCACGCGTTTGAGCACGTTGCGCGGGGAGAATTCGACCGGGGTTCCATCCAAATTATAGGCGTCGTGGATCACTTGCAGCGTCCAATCGGCGGTCCAAGGCGCGGCGGTGGCGGTGGACCAATCCGGGCGCAGGATCATGTCTTTTTCGATAAAGCCTTCGTCTCCGGCGGCTTCACCCCAACCGCCGGTAAGCGTCTGGTAGAAAATGGAATCTGGGAGGTGGAAATACTCTTGGCGGGCAAATTTGGTGGCCGGTACGGCTTTGCCGCGGGCAATCCCCGGAAGGTCGGAGATGATGCATTCAACTTCGTCGAGACGGTGGCCCTCCAAATAGGCGCGGGCGGCGTCTGGGGTTTTGGAAAGCCAGTCGGATTTGGGGGCGTTCATCGGGGGCGCTCCTGTCGGAAGAAGTCTGCAAATTGATCTGCAATGGTTTGACTGTTGGTCGGCTCATCAAGGTCGTCGATGGCGGCGTCGAGGATGTCGTCTGGCACCACGCCGCGGCCGCGGGTGTTGATCAGGCCGTCGACAAAGTCGGCGGAGAATTCAGGGTGGGCCTGCACGGTGAGGGCGCGGTCTCCATAGAGAATGGCTGCGTTCTTGCAGAAATCGTTGGAGGCGATGGTCACGGCGCCGGGGGGGAGTTCGGTGACCTGGTCCTGGTGCCAGGCGTTCATCGACAGTTCTGTACCGGCGAAGTCGTAGGTTTGATGGCCCACAGCCCAGCCGCCGTCGAATTTTTCCACTTTGCCACCAAGGGCTTGGGCGATGATCTGATGGCCAAAGCACACGCCGACAATTGGGATGTTTTGTGTGACGGCTTCCCGGATCAGATCCTCCAGAGGGGGGATCCAAGGGTGGTCTTCGTAGACGCCGTGTTTGGAGCCTGTGATGAGCCAGCCGTCGGCGTCGGTGACGGCTTCGGGGAATTCTCCGTCCACAACTTTGTAGCCAGCAAATTCAAAATTCTGCCCGGAAAGCAGGGACTTAAACATCTCGATGTAGTTGCCGTAGTGCGGTTCAAGCTCTTCAGGCGCGTGGCCGGTCAGAAGGATGCCGATTTTCATGTGTCACCAGAATTTGATCAAATTTATGGTAGCGGGAGACAGGCGCTCGCGCAAGCGTGTCATACACGCTCCAGATAGGTTTTCCAGCGGACCGCTGCGTCGATCTCGGCGAGTTTTCGCGCCTCTTGGCGTTTGGTCATCACCAGATTGTCGATCAGCTGCTTTGGCAGGCAGCGCGCGATAAAGGCGTCACTTTCAAACAGCGCAATGGCGTCGTCCCAGCTTTGGGCCAGTTGCGGCAGGTCCTGCGCATAGGCGTTGCCGCTGGTTGGGTTTGGGGGCTGCAAACCTTCCGCGATGCCTTCGATGGCGGCGCCAAGGATGGCGGCGAGCATCAGGTAGGGGTTCACATCCCCCCCGGAGACCCGATGTTCGATGCGGCGGGCGGCGTTGGGGCCACCGGGAATGCGGATTGCAGCGGTGCGGTTTTCGTAGCCCCAGCACACGGTTGTGGGGGCGTGGGCGCCGGGTGCAAAGCGGTCATAAGACGGCCCGTGTGGCGCAAAGATCAGGGTCGAGGCGCGCATGGCCTCTAGGCAGCCTGCTACAGCGGACTTCAGCAGGTCGGAGCCTTCTGCGGTGCCATCGTCAAAGACGTTTTTGTCGTTCTCATCCACAACAGAAAAATGCACGTGCATGCCGTTTCCGGCGTCATCGCCGTAAGGTTTGGCCATGAAGGTGGCGGCAAAGCCATGGTTGCGGGCGGTTTCACGCAGCAACTGCTTGATCAGCAAGGCATCGTCGGCGGCTTTCATCGCGGTTTGGTGGTTGAGGGTGACCTCAAACTGCCCCACGCCGCCTTCGCAGGTCATGGTTTGCAAAGGGATGCCCATGGCCGCAGCGCCATCGTAGATGTCGCTGAAAAAGCCATCAAAAGCATCAAGTTCCGAGACGCTGAGGATCTCAGATGCGTCGAGTTGGCGGCCATTGCGGGGGTGCTTTGGCGGTACAAGATGCGCGCCGCTGTCGTCCACCAGCGTGAATTCCATTTCGGTGGCGGCCACCACGGTCCAGCCGCGGGCGGCGTAGCGTTCCAATACGGTGGCCAGAGCCTGAATCGGGTCGCCCATGAAGGGGCTGCCGTCTTCGTTGGTCATGCCCATAAGGACCAATTGGGATGGTGTCTTGAGCCATGGCATCGGTACGGCGCCGCGGGGGGACGGGGTGAGCACGCCATCGGCGTCGCCGCTTTCAAAGACCAGCGGGCTGTTCTCGATGTCACAGCCCCAGATGTCCAGATTGAGGGCGGAGAGGGGCAGACGCGCGCCGCCTTTGTCGAGTTTTGCGAGATGTTCAGACGGCAGTCGTTTGCCGCGCAATTGGCCGTTGAGATCTACTGCGCCAATCCGGAAGGTTGCGCTTTGTGCCGGGTCCATGGGTCACCATTTCGATAATTTGATCAAAATATCGGGGGCGCGGGATGAATTGTCCAGAAGAATTTTTAGCAGCCATTTTCCACGTCGGTATTGCGTCTGTATCGCGACTGTATTGCGGAGGTGGCGTAAATGCAGAAACACCCGCCAAGTTTTGGCGGGTGTTTTGCAGATTTTCAGGTGGTCTGACCTCGATTAGCGGATCAGATTTGGTCGTACCCGCAGCTTTTTCACAGACGCCTGAGGCAGGTGTTTGTTCAGGCGTTTGTTGACCAGGCCGAAGATCCAGATGATCACCAGTGTGAGCATGATGAAATACATCGCCAGGATCGGATAGGGCACAAACGGGTTGTAGGTTTTGTCCGCAAAGTAGTTTGCATAGTAGAGCGCGTCGCCCTGTTGCCGCCAGGCCGGGAAGCCGGAGAAGAACACCAGCGTGGTGGCGTGGAACAGGAAGATGGCTTCGTTGGTGTAGGCCGGCCACGCCAGGCGCATCATGGTTGGGAACATGATGCGGCGGAAGCGGAACCAGCCGGTGATGCCATAGGCGTCCGCGGCTTCGATGTCGCCTTTCGGGATGGACCGCAGAGCGCCATAGAAAATCTCTGCCGAGTAGGCTGAGGTGTTCAGGAACAGCACAATCAACGCGCCCAGTGCCGCCGAAGACAGCGGGTTGAAGATCGGCGAGACGCCTTTGAGCGAGAGGAACAGGAAGTAGCCAAAGAAGAACTGGATAAACAGCGGGCTGCCCCGGAAGAGGAAGATGAACCACTCTGCCGGTTTGCGGGCCCAGTAGTTGTTGGAGTTTTTGGCCACCGCCAGAAGATTGGCAAAGAAGAAGCCGGTCAGCACGGCGAGCACGCCATAGTAGACGTTCCAGATCAGGCCGGAGCCAATCAGGGTGAAGTGCTCACACAGGGTGAAGTCCGTGCGCGGCAACATGCGCTCGCCATAGCCCAGAGAGCGGAAGGCGTAGTTCTGAATGGTGTCGATACAGCTCATGCCGCGCTCCCTGCTTTGCGTTGGGCTTCACCGTCGATGGTGGCCTGACCATGGGACAGGCGCTTGGTGATGCGTGCGAGGACAACCTCGGAGACGCGGGTGAAGAGCAGGTAGAAAATCAGCAGCGCAAGGAAGTACCACATGCGCCAGTCGCCGTGCGGGTAGTCAGTGAAACGGGCGGTCTTGGACGCGCCGAGATCACGAGCCCAGTAGACGATGTCTTCGACGCCGAGCAGGAACAGCAAGGGGGTGGCCTTGATCAACACCATCCAGAGGTTGGACAGGCCGGGCAGGGCGTAGATCCACATTTGCGGCATCAGGATGCGCCAGAAGGTCTGGCGCGGGGTCATGCCATAGGCCTCGGCGGTTTCCAGCTGTGGCCGGGGCACGGCCTGCATGGCGCCAAACAGGACGTTGGCGGCAAAGGCGCCAAAGACGATGGCAAAGGTGAAGACCGCCAGCCAGAAGCCATAGATTTCGTGAATCCATTGGGGCGAGGAACTAAGCGGAATTTTGGCGATGTCACAGACGAGGAACTCGCCGCCTTGGCGGACCGGTTCCGTCCAGTCGGGACATTTGACCTTGTGGCGCATCCATTCGATCGCTTGATCCAGCGCAATCACAAAGAAGAGGAAGAAAGCGATATCCGGCACGCCGCGCACAATGGCGATGTAGCCCTTGCCAAACCAACGCACGAGGAAGAAGCGCCCGCGGGCGGCCATGGCGCCACCGAGGCCAAACAACAGCGCGGTTGGGGCGGTGATTGCCAGCAGCAACAGCACCGTGCCAAACGAGGCGTAGAAGGCCATGTGCTTCCCGGTGGTGAGATAGCAGTTAAGCCAGGACAAACCTTCTAGGACCGAAGGATCTGAGCAATAGGCAAAAATGGCTGGCCTCTTTCGTCTGATCTTGGGGGCAGTGTGGCCGCGCAGGGCGGTCCGCCGGGTGGGAAAAGGGGGAGCCAACGCCCCCCCTTAAGTGGTTTGCAAATGGGGAAGGCTTAGAACTTGCCTTCGATTTCCCACTTGTCCAGCAGGGTGTTCAGCGTGCCGTCTGCCTTCATGGAGGCGATGGCTGCGTCGAACTTGCCGCGCAGTTCGTCGTCAGACTCGCGGAAGGCCATACCGATGCCGCCGCCGAGGTATACGTCCTCGATGAAGGTCAGGTCGGTTTCAGCCACAAATGGCGCCAGGAAGTCTTTGTCCGCCATCACGGCGTCCACTTCGCCCGCGTTCACAGCTGCGATGGTTTCATCTGGGGTGTTGAATTCCACCAGAGTTGCGCCAGTGGTGGCCACGTGGCTGGACTGGATGGTGCTGGTTTGCGCAGCAACGATGGCGGAGTTCACGTCAACGTCGGCAGACAGAGCTGCATATGCGGATGGGGATGGGCGGGTGTAACCTTGGGTGAAGTCCATGGTCTCTTCACGCTCATCGGTGATGGACATGCCTGCGATGATGGCGTCGTAGTTGCCGGACTGCAGGTTCGGAATGATGCTGTCCCAGTCGTTGGTGACCCACTCGCAGGTCAGCTCCGCGCGTTTGCAGAGCTCGTCGCCCAGCTCACGCTCAAAACCGTCGACTTCACCAGCGTCGTTGATGAAGTTGTATGGAGGGTAGGCGCCCTCGGTGCCAAGGCGCACGGTGTCGGCCATGGCGAAGCCTGCGGTCAGCGCCAGTGCGGCGGTGCTCAGGATCAGGTTTTTCATAGTATTGCTCCCTATGGTTGGTTGTTTTTATGCGGCGGTTGAAGACAGGAACTGTTTCAAACGCTCGGATTTTGGGTTGCCGAACAATTCGTCCGGCGCGCCTTGTTCTTCGATCAGGCCTTGGTGCAAAAACACAACGTGATCAGACACATCGCGGGCCATTTTCATGTCGTGGGTCACGATCATCATGGTGCGGCCTTCTTCGGCCAGCGCTTTGATCACACGCACAACTTCTTGTTCCAGCTCCGGGTCGAGCGCCGAGGTGGGCTCGTCAAACAGCAGCGCTTCAGGCTCCATCGCCAAGGCGCGGGCAATGGCGGCGCGCTGTTGCTGGCCACCGGAGAGCTGCGCCGGGTAGGCGTCGTGTTTGTCGGCGATGCCCACTTTGTTCAGATACGCATGCGCGGCTTCTTCCACTTCCCCCTTGTCGCGGCCCAACACGGTGACTGGCGCTTCCATCACATTTTGCAGGATGGTCATGTGGGACCACAGGTTGAACTGCTGAAACACCATCGACAGGTTGGTGCGGATGCGCAGGATCTGTTTGGGATCAGAGGGCTCACGGCCATGGCCGGTGCCTTTCCAGGTCACAGGCTCGCCTTTGAAGAGGATCTCGCCCTGTTGGCTGTGCTCCAGAAGGTTGGCGCAACGCAGGATGGTGGATTTGCCGGAACCAGACGAGCCAATCAGCGACACCACATCGCCGCGGTGCGCGGTGATGTCCACGCCCTTGATAACTTCGAGATTGGCATAGGCCTTGTGCAGGTCGCGGATTTGCAGAACGGGCGTGGCTTCGCTCACAGTGTCCCCATCAGTATTGGGTTAATCATTGGTTGCCCAATAGGAATGAAAATTTGCGCAATTGCAACTTTCAAAAGGGCGGCTGAGCCCCCGGAAGCGACATTTTGGTCAAAGATTTGGCCAATTGGTCAGGGGGCTGGCGGGTTTGGCACAGCCTCATAAGAGCTTTGCGGCAGGGTCACCAGACCTTGCAGAAACAATTCCTCGCGTTGACCTAACGTCAGGTTTTGAATGGCGTCATGTAACGCTTTCTGGATTCGGGGTGCATCTTGGTAACGTGCGGAAATAAATGGCAAAGCTGGCGTGGGCGTGGTCGGATCGACGACAACAAGGTTTTCGGCAAAAGCGTCATGGCGCTGCATCAATTTCCAGCTGATCACATCCAATGCGGCGAAATCTGCCGTGCCATCGGCCACCAAACGGGCTGATTCCCGATGGGCGCCGCTTTGAATTCGGGTCCCGATTCGTAAGCCGCGTTCGTCAAAATGACGCCAGACGGCGGCCCAACCGGATTGCGAGAGAGGCTCATTGTAGGCGAGCGTGGCGCGGTTCAGCGCAGACAGCTCGCGGCCCTCAAATCGGCGGTGCGTGACAATCACGGAACAATAGTGGCCTGCAGGGGCTTCCAGAATGCCGTGATCCGGCGCGCCGATCAGGGTGACGTTGTTCTTGAGCCGTGTGCGGTAAGGGAAGCCGCAGGTTTGGGCCAGCAAAAGGTCCGGGCTTTGCCAGATGTCCCAAAGATCGCCATCGCGAGACAGGGTGTTAGGTCCATCCCCGTAAGCGTCGCGAAACAGACGCAAAAGTCGATCCCATGTGGCGGCCACCTCGGGCCGGTCATACATGGGAAAGGCAGCGATCATGCTTGCGCGGCCATACGTTGGCGGGCCAAGGCGCTGTCTCGGTCAGAAATACCCAAAAGATTGGCGGCCAATCGGATCAGGCTGTCTTCTTCGGCATCGCGTTCCCCGTCCGCCAGCACCACCTGCCACATGGCTTCGATCACTTCGATGCGCGCCTCCAGCGGCACCGCGTCCTTGATCGCGCGGGTGAAGCGCACGGTGTCGGGCGCTTCAGACTCCAGCGTTTCGGCCTCTTTGCGCAGAGCGGTGGCCTCAAACGGGCTGAGGCCATAGCGGCCAGTGACAATGAGCTCAATGCGTTCCGCTTCGGCCGGGTCATAGACCCCGTCGGCACGGGCAATACGCACCAGTAAGGCACTCAGCGCCAGGCGGGCGTCAGAGTCATTCAAAGTCTCGGGGGCGGGCGCCGTCAGGCGTTTGAGAAAATCTGCAAACATAAGCAAAGATGTAGGTTGCGCTGCAAAGTCTCGCAACCACTCATTCTCATTCCACAAATATCCTGGGGGAGGCGCCGTTGGCGGTGGCGGGGGCAAAGCCCCCAGAATCCCGTTTCCAAGCGCGCGGCATTGGCCTAGCCTGCGCCAACTTTTGCAACTGTGCCCGGCCCAATGTCTCGACGTCCCTTGATCCTTTCTGCGATTTTGACCCTGTTGGTGGGCTTTGTGGTGCAACGGGCGGCGTTTGACTATTTCGCCCAAGAGGAATGGAGCAAGGCGCAGGGGCAGCTCTCGCTCTATCGCAGCACAGTTGTGGCGGAGCTGGAGCAGCACAGTCATCTGACGCACATTCTGGCGCGGGACACCTTTGTGACCGAGGCGGTGGCCGGTGGTGGCACAGGGCCGCTGAACGCACGGCTTGAGGATTTTGCGCGGCAATCGGGGCTGGAGGCGATTTATCTGATGGATGCCAATGGGGTCACCATTGCCGCGTCCAATCACGCCAGCGAAACCAGCTTTGTCGGCCACAATTACGGGTTCCGCCCCTATTTCAAAGACGCACTTCAGGGCAAGCACGGGCGGTTTTATGCCATTGGTATGACCACAGGCTTGCCGGGGCTGTTTCTGGCGGATGGCGTGGTGGTCGAAGGCCATGAGGTGGCGGGTGTGATCGCCATCAAGAAAGGCTTTTCTGTTTTGGAAGACAGCTGGCGGCGGGCCGGGCAGCAGGTGATTCTGACCAACAGCGACGGCGTGGTGCTTTTGGCCTCTGATCCCGCATGGCGCTATCGCGCGCTAACACCTTTGACAGAGACACAAAAGCAAAAGATTGGCGCGGTGCGGCAGTTCTCCGGGCAACCGTTGGACCCGCTGCAGTGGCGGGTGAAGGCGGACAATCGCGCGGTGATTGGTGGGGACGAGCGTATGCATCTGGTGGCGGATGATCTGCCGGACGGCTGGCAGCTGCATTATTTTGCCGATGATGACCGTGCCGTGGCGCGCAGCTGGCTGGCGACGGCAGCGGTGGTGTTTCTGGCGGGCGCGCTGATGATTGTGTTTCAGGTGCAGCGGGCGCGGCGCGTAGGGCGGGCGCTGAAGCGGGCGGAGAAGGAAGAAGCGCAGCTGCGCAGCTCGAACCAGAAGCTGGCCGTGGAAGTGACAGAGCGCAAGGCGGCTGAGGCGCGGTTGCAGAAGACCCAGAAGGAGCTCGAGCAGGCCAGCCGCTTGGCGGCTTTAGGACAGTTGTCGGCCTCAGTGACTCATGAGTTAGGGCAACCGATTGCCGCCATGCGCAATCATCTGGCGGCGGCGGAGATTAATCCACAGAATGCGGCGCGGCTGGGGGGCGAGATCAGTGGGCTGGTCGGGCGCATGGAAGGCATCACCCGGCAGTTGAAATTTTTTGCAACCAGCAGTGAAGAGGCCTTTGAGGTGTTTGATCTGCGCGCGGCGATGCAGGCGGGGGTGAGGTTGTTGGCGCCCAACATCGAGAAAGGTGCTGTGCAGGTGGATTTGCAGCAAGCAGAAGAGCCAGTTTGGGTGCGGGGCAACCGGCTACGGTTGGAGCAGGTGATTACCAATGTGCTGCGCAATGCCTGTGACGCGATGGAAGAGGAGAACGCGGTGTCGCGCCTGTCTGTGACAGTTGGGCAAGAGGGCGAGGTTGCCTACTTCGAGGTGGCAGATACTGGGCATGGGCTAGGGGCCGCGAGCCTTCCGGATTTGCAGGAACCCTTTGTGACCACGCGGGCCAGCGGGCGCGGCATGGGGCTGGGTCTTGCGATTTCTGCCAGCATTATCAAGGATCACGACGGCACCATGAGCGCAAAGGATCGGCCCGAAGGGGGCGCGGTGTTCCGCGTGGAACTGCCTGCGGTGCAGGACAACAACGAGCAGATGATATGAGCGACGAGCAACCTTTCAGCCTTTTGATTGTGGATGATGACAAATCCATGCGCCAGTCGTTGCTGGCGTTGATGGAAGCCGCAGGATGGCAGGCGGAGGCCGTGCCACGGGCGGATCGTGCGCTCGATAAACTGGGCGAGATACATCCCGATGTGATCCTGTCGGACGTACGCATGCCGGGGATGAGCGGGCTGGACCTGTTGGCGCAACTCGATCGCGATTTCGCGCCGCCTTTGGTGCTGATCTCGGCCCATGGAGACATTCCGATGGCGGTGGAGGCGATGCAGGCGGGGGCCTATAGCTTTGTTGAAAAGCCTTATGAGCCGCGTCGGTTGCTGACCATCCTGACTCATGCGGCGGAGCAAAGCCGGATGAAGGCCAGCAACGCGCGGCTGAAGGAGCGGCTGTTTGCCCTGTCCGGTTTGGACCGCGTGTTGCTGGGACAAACGGCCGCGGTTGCAGCCCTGCGCGAAGAGGTACTGGACTTGGCCGGGCTGGATGGCGCCGTCATGGTGCTTGGCGAGACGGGTACCGGCAAGGAGTTGGTGGCGCGGGCTTTACATGATCTGAGCACCCGGTCGGATCGACCGTTTTTGGCGGTGAACTGCGCGGCGCTGCATCCGGACAGTTTTGAAGCGGAGATGTTTGGCGTTGCCGGTGGCCCGGAGGGGCGGTTGCAAGCGGCCTCAGGCGGGACATTGTTTCTCGATGAGGTCAGCAGTTGCCCGCCGGTGGTGCAGGCCAAGCTGTTGCGGGTGATCGAGGACCAGCAGGTGTACCCGGTGGGTTCCGGCGTGCCAGTGAAAGTAGACTTGCGGATTGTGTCGGCCACCAATGAGGATGTGGATCAGGCGGTGGCGGATGACCGGTTGCGTGCGGATCTGCTGTTTCGCCTGAACACGTTTGTGTTGCTGGTGCCACCTTTGCGACAACGTCGCGATGATCTCTCTCTGCTGGCGGGGCACTTCATGGGGGAATACGCCCAGATGCATGAGATGGAAGTGCCAGCGTTAAGCCATGAGGATATGGCAGCGCTTTTGGCGCATGACTGGCCGGGCAATGTGCGCGAGCTGCGCAACGTCTGCGCCCGGCGGGTGATGGCCGCGCGGCGGGGGGGCGGCTCAATGGCGGCGGCTTTGGCAGGGGATTTGGGCACCGAAGATGTGCCAGACACCTTGCGCGAGGCGGTGGCGGCTTTTGAGCGGGAGCTGATCGGCAAGGCGATCAAGGCGCATCAAGGCCGAATGGATGCGGCGGCGGCGGCGTTGGGGATTGGCCGGCGGACGCTCAACGAGAAGATTGTGAAGCTGGGGCTGAACAAAGACGCGCTTTTGTAGCGCATAGCTCAGCCCTGCGGAAATCCGCAGGGCAGGGGCGTTGGCCTACGCAAATTCTCTCATTGGCATTTGACGCGCCTTTGCGGCATGCTCCCCACAGAAAAACGCAAATGGGAGGAAATCATGCGTAAGATTTTGAGCCGGACGGCTGTGGCTGCTCTGTCGATGGCCTTTGTCACCGAAGCGATGGCAACCGAGTGGAATGTGTCCCTCTGGGGCAAGCGCCGCGCGTTTACCGAGCATGTTGAGAAGCTGGCGGAGCTGGTATCCGAGAAAACCGGCGGCGAGTTCACCCTGAACATCAGCTATGGTGGCCTGTCCAAGAACCGCGAAAACCTCGATGGCATCTCCATCGGCGCGTTTGAAATGGCGCAGTTTTGTGCCGGCTATCACCGCGACAAGAACCCATCCATCACCGTGCTGGAACTGCCGTTTTTGGGCGTGAGCTCGCTGGAGCAGGAAATCGACCTGTCCATGGCGGTCTATCAGCACCCTGCGGTTGTGGAAGACCTGGCTCGCTGGGACGCAACTCTGCTGATGCCGTCGCCGCTGCCACAGTACAACCTCGTGGGCATGGGCGATGCGCCAGCCAAACTGGATGATTTTGCAGGTCTGAGCGTGCGCGCCACCGGCGGTATCGGCAAAGCCATGGAAACCGTGGGCGCTGTGCCAACCTCCATGTCTGCGACCGAAGTGCGTCAGGCAATGGACAGCGGCGTTGTAAAAGCGGTGGCCTTCGCGCCGCACGCGCATATGTCCTATGGCACCATCGAAAACGCCACCTGGTGGACCACCAACCTGAACCCGGGCACCGTGAACTGCCCGGTAGTGGTGAACACCGAAGCGCTGAACAGCCTGTCTGACGCGCACCGTGAGGCGCTGTTGGGCTCTGTGGAAGAGTCTCTGGATCACTATGTGACCACCTACAACGGCAAGACCATGGACGCCTGGGGCCCAGCTCTGGATGAGCGCGGCATCACCAAAGTCTCCTTCACCGACGAAGAGATTGCGGCGTTCAAAGAAGCAGCGGCAGCCCCAGCCGCCAAAGCCTGGATCGAAGAGAACACCGCGCGCGGCCTGCCTGCGCAGGAGCTTTACGACATGGTTACAGGCATGATCGCAAACGGCAGCTAAGCTGTCCGGTAGGCGGGGGCGCTGCCCCCGTCTCACACCAATTTGGTGTGAAACTCCCCCGGGATATTTTGCGAATGAGAAGCGGTATGTACCTACATGTCTTGTTTCTCATTCTCACAATATCCCGGAGCGCGAGGCAGCGCCTCGCCTAGGGCGCATCACAAGATGCGCAAACCCTGTGCGCCGCAGGCGCGCCTCATGACAAGCGGGAGGTTTTATGGCCAGCGCAACTTCGGTGCTGACGGACAACAGCACCCTCAGCAAAATTGACACGCAGTTCTACAAACTCGAAAAAGCCTTAGCTTTGGTGAGCGGACTGGCGGTGTTCTCTCTGATGCTCATGGCGGTGTTTTCCGTCGCAGGGCGAAATTTCTTCAACTCGCCTCTGCCGGGCTATGTGGACTGGATCGAGCAGGCGATGCCGCTGATTGCCTTTATGGGCGCGTCTTATGTGATGCGCGACGGTGGGCATATTCGCATGGACATCCTTGTGGGCCAGCTCAAAGGCCGTGTACTTTACTTGGTGGAGTTCATCACCACCAGCGCGGTTCTGTTCCTAATGGTGCTGCTGGTTTGGGGCACTTGGGCGCATTTTGATCGCAGTTTTGACTTTGGATCGCCGATGTGGAGCCGGGACAGCTCGATGGACATTGCTTTGCCTCTGTGGCCTGCCAAGCTTTTGGCACCGGTGGCCTTCTCGGTGCTCTGTGTGCGGCTGGTGTTGCAGCTTTGTGCTTTTGCCAAAGCCTTTGTGACCAATGCCACCACGCCGGTGGCGGTGCCTTTGGTGATTGATGCGGCCACGCAGGCGGCGATGGAAGCGGAGCATGTCTCCGGCCATGATTCCTAGGAAAGAACAAGAACATGGAACCGATTGATATTGGGTTGGTGGTCTCCGGCGGATTGCTGGTGATGGTTGTGTTGGGCATGCGGGTGGCGTTTGCGGCCGGTTTGGCCGGGATGATTGGTCTCATCTGGATTTTCTGGGCCAAGTTTGGCTACGCGCCCGAGCGGTTTGGCAAGGCGCTGACCGTGGCGGTCAAAACTGCCGGGCAGGTGCCGCATTCCAAAGTGTCGAGCCAGGCATTGAGCCTGATCCCGACGTTTATCTTGATTGGCTATCTGGCGTATTACGCTGGGCTGACCAAGGCACTGTTTGAGGCGGCCAAACGCTGGCTGGCCTGGGTACCGGGTGGCTTGGCGGTGTCCACGGTGTTTGCTACCGCGGGTTTTGCGGCGGTGTCTGGTGCATCTGTGGCAACCTCGGCGGTGTTTGCGCGGATTGCGATCCCGGAGATGCTGGCGATTGGCTATGACAAACGTTTTGCAGCGGGCGTTGTGGCGGCTGGCGGCACTCTAGCGTCCTTGATCCCGCCGTCGGCGATCCTGGTGATCTATGCCATCATCGTGGAGCAGGACGTGGGTAAGCTCTTGCTCGCGGGCTTTATCCCGGGGGCGTTTTCGGCGGTGATTTATGGCCTGCTGATCATCGGCATGGCGATGACCATCAAAGGCTTTGGCCCGCCCGTGTCTGGCTTTACCTGGAAAGAGCGTTTCACCGCACTACCACCGGCCTTGCCGATTGTGTTTGTGGTCGTGACCATCATCTTTTTTGTCTACAACCCGTTTGGCGGCGATGCCTGGGGCACGCCAACTGAGGGTGGGGCGATTGGGGCTTTTGTGGTCTTCCTGATGGCGCTCTATCGCGGCATGCGCTGGTCTGAGCTCAAGGATGCGCTGCTGGAAACCGCGAAGCTGTCGGTGATGATTTTCACCATCATCTGGGGCGTGTTGATCTACGTGCGCTTCCTGGGCTTTGCGGACCTGCCAAGCGCGTTCTCGGATTGGATCACCTCGTTGACCATGTCACCTATGCTGATCCTGATCTGTATCCTGCTGGCCTATGCGGTGCTGGGGATGTTTATGGATGCGATTGGCATGCTGCTTTTGACCCTGCCGGTGGTCTATCCGGCGGTGATGGCACTGAATGGCGGTGAGTTTGTCTCCGCAGCCGACAGCACCTTTGGCATGAGCGGGCCGATGTGCGCGATCTGGTTTGGGATCCTGGTGGTGAAGATGGCGGAGTTCTGTCTGATCACGCCGCCGATTGGCCTGAACTGTTTTGTTGTGGCCGGTGTGCGCGATGATCTGAGCGTTCAGGACGTGTTCACAGGTGTAACGCCGTTCTTCATCGCCGATGCCATCACCATCGCGCTGCTGGTGGCCTTCCCGGCGATTGTGCTCTGGTTGCCAAGTCTGGCATAAACAAAAGCCTGTCGGCCCTGCTTAGGAAGCGGGGCCGATTGGTGTGTCTTCGGGCTTGATGCCCATCAGCTTGGAAATCTCCAACAAGCTGGCGTCCTCAGCCGGGACGTGTTTACCATCCGCCTCAATCACATCAACCATCTTTTGCGCCACTTCCAAGCGGTGCGGGTAGTCTACGTTTTCGCGGATCAGCAGTGCGAAATCCGGTGTGCCAGGGGCGTTGTGCTCCAGTTTCTCGCAGGTGGCACGCAGTTTGGCGGCCTCAATCGGATTGAGGTCAAAGGTGGTGGCGAGAATGCGGTCAATCTCGCTGATTTCCAGCGCGTGGTAGTTGTCATCGGATTTGGCAACCCGCACCAAGAGCGCGCCAAGGGCGAGCTTTTCATCCGGTTCTGGCAGAGGATCGGCGTCGGTTTTGCCGCGCAGGCGGTCGAGCAGGTGGTCCCAGATCATGGATCGTAGCCCTCGATAATGACGATGTCGCCGGTGCTGACTGGATCACGCAGGGCTTTGGCGGCTTGGTAATCGGCGCTTTTGTAGCAATCGAGGGCGGCCTGGTAAGTTGGGAACTCGATGACCACATTGCGGCTGCGGGCGCTGCCTTCAGGGTTTTCGAATTGCCCGCCGCGGATCAGGAACTTGGCGCCGAAATCCGCAAACGGTTTGGCGTTGGCCTGTACGTATTTTTGATAGCCGTCGATGTCGTCCACGTCGACGCGACCGATCCAGTAGCCTTTGGCCATTCTGGCCTCCCTTGTTGGTTTTGTTGTCCTGCAAGGTGCCAAGCGGGGGGCGTGTTGGCAAGCGGTGTCAGGTCGGTTTTTTGCGGCGGAGTCGCGCGAGGAGGCGACCGTCCAGCACGATGAGACCAAGGGTGAGCAGGGCAAAGCCTGCAAAGGCGCGCGGGGGAAGCGCTTCGTTGAGGAAGGCGGTGCCCAGTAGGATGGCAAAAGGCGGGATCAGCAGTGTGACCACCAGCAGATTGCCGGAACCCGCAGCGGCGAGGACGCGGTAGTAGAGCAGGTAGGCGGCGGCGGTGCCGAGGATGGCGGCATAGGCTATGGCGGCCCATGTGGGAGCGGACAGGTTGAGTGTGAAAGGCGCCTCGGTGACATGGGCCAAGGGCAGGGCCAGAAGGGTTGTGCAGGTAAGCATGCCCGCGGAGGCGACCAATGGAGAGCAGCCGGCGAGATGTTTGCGGGCCCAAACGCCAGCGAACCCGTATGACAGCGTGGCGAGTAGGGCGGCGATTTGGGCGAGGGAACGCGGGTCCAGTGCCGTTAGATGGCTGAGGCCGATGGCGGTGGCGACACCGCTAAAGCCAAGGCCAATGCCGAGCGTTTTGGCCAGCGTGAGGCGCTCGTCGGGCAGGAAAAGCCCGGCGAGCAACACGCCCCAGAACGCCGTGGCGGCGTTGAAAATCGAGGCGAGACCGCTTTCGATGGTGAGTTGGGCAAAGTTGAGCAGGCCGAAGGGGATCAGGTTGTTGAGCAGGCCCATCACCAGAAATGCGCCCCAGAGACGCGGACTGCGCGGGAGAGGGGTTTGGGTTGCAAAAATCACCAGCCACAGCAGGAGCGCCGCCCAGAGGGTTCTGTGGGCGACCAGTGTGAGGGGGCCGATCTCATCAAGCGCAATGCGGTTGGCAAAGAAGACCGCGCCCCAGAGGACAGCCAGCAGGAAGAGTTCGGCCCAGACGCTGGGCGAGAGGTGTTTTTGTGTGCTCATGAGGAGGGTTTAGTGGTTTGCGCAGTGGCACTCACTCCGAAACCTGCGCAAAAGAAAAGCCCCGCCAAAGGGGCGGGGCTTTAGAGAATTGGTTTGCGCTCACTTAGAAGCGGTAGCCGATGCGGATACCTGCGCCCCATGCAGAGTTGTCGTTGAAGTCGAGTGTGCCAATATTTGTTCCTGTTGCCGGGTTAGCAACGTTTACACTTTGATCACCAGGCATTGCATAAGTGAGGCCTCCGGAAATGGAAAGCTGCTCATTTACTTGATAGGTCGCGCCTAGGCCGATGCTTGTCGAACCCGTTGTTGGGGCCAGGGCCGTGGTGGATGGGCGAGAGCCTGGTTCTTCAAAGCCAAGTTGAAGCGCCAAAGACAGTTTGTCGTTGATACGCTGCCCAACACCTATGGTGTAGGAGATTGTATCGTCGTCGAAGTTCACCCAGTTTCCGTCGGTTGTGTCCAAGGCGAAGCCGCCCCAACCTGCCCAGCGAATGGAGCCGAAAACCAGAGTATTGGCGGCAACGCCGGTTTGAAAGTCAAGGTTAACGCTTTCTGGAAAGTCTACGGAGAACGTCCGAGGGTCAAAATCCGTTGGGGAAGTTGGTGCTGCACGTTGACCTGTAAAGTCCGAAGAGATTGCAGAGGCATAGGTCAGAGCAACGCGGAGTGCAATTTCCGGCTTCTCATAAGCCACACCCACAACGCCGCCAAAGTCATAGTCGCTGTCTGCGCGCAAAATACCATTTCCGGACTGGATAACACCATCCACTTTAAGGGCGCGTGCACCGCCATGTACGCTGAATCCGTTACCAAGATCGTATTGCAACAAGAGGGTCAAAGCGTCGCTGTTGATTTCTGCCGTGCCATCGTAGGGTAATGGGCCTTCGGTCGCCGAGAATGGTCCGTCAGTGTAGAGGACGTGAGCACCAAATGGTTGATCATAGATCAGAGCGACATCTAGTTTTTCTGTCGCTTCGTATTTGAAGCCAAAACCTGCTGAGTTATAGGACTGCGCGACGTTGCTGGCGTCGGTGAACAGCCCAGGCGCAATTGGATTTGCTTCGCCGTTCACCTTTGGCTTTGCATAGGAATAGGTGAACTGAAGGAAGTTGCCTTCCTCAAAGAGGATGTTGACCCCTTGGCCGGAGCGGTCGATACCGCCGGCGAAAGACGTGCTAGCGACCAGTGTCAGTGCGGTCGCTACCCAAAGCGCTTTTTTCATCTTCATATGTCCCGTGTTTTTTTGAGTGTTATTTTATTTGTCCGCCACAGGCTATTCGGGCAACTTTGTTTAAGTCAACGTTAAGGTAAGGTGCCATTTGCCATGACTTTGCGTCACTTTGGCGCAGGTTTTGTGCGCACTTGGGACAATATGTTAAGGTAATTGCCCGCAAAAATCACTGCGGCTCCGACCAGCACCCACAGATCGATTTGTTCTGCGTACAGTGTCATTCCTACAACAGCTATAAGCGGCAACCGAATGAAGTCGATCGGCATAACAACCGATGCGGGTGCGAGTCGCAGCGCCGTGGTTAGGCAATAGTGGGCCACCAGTCCGGCGCAGGCGATCAACACGATCCAAGGCAAGCTGTTGGCTGAGGGCAAAGCAATGTCGCCGTCGAACCCCGCAAAGATCACGCCGAAAGCAGCTTGCATGAGCGCGAGGTAAAATAGGATGCAGGTGATGCTTTCTGTGCGGGTCAGTTTGCGGGTGAATAGCGCAGAGAGCGCGAAGCCGATGGCGGCGCAGGCGGCTGTAATTTGGCCGACGTCAAGCGTTTGGGGATTGGGACGGGCGACAATCAGGATGCCAAAAAAGCCAATCAGGGCGGCAAGTAACCCGATGGGGCGCAGTTTCTCTCCCAGGATCAGCGGGGAGAGCAGGATGGCCCAGATGGGGGAAGTAAACTCCAGGGCAAAGACCTGAGCCAAGGGGATCACGGTGATGGCGTAGAACCAGAGGTTTTGGCCGGCAAAATGGCTCAGGTTGCGGATGAAATGCAAACCCATGTTGCGGGTGGAGATCTGGTTTAAGGTGCCTGCAAGTCCGGCGACCCCAACTACAAGCAGAACGCCGACAAAGCTGCGGTACATCATGATCTCAAACGTATCGAGTTCAAAGCTCACCGCGCGGCCGGCAATCGCCATTGAGGTGAAAGACAGAATTGCGCCACTCATCCAGAAGGCGGCTTTAAAGGTGTCGTTCATTCCGTGAGGCCTTCGATTTGATAGCTGCGGGGGATGCCGTCTGTGATTTTGGCCCATTCGGAGGCTTTTGTGCGGGTTTGATGGGCGTCAAAAGCTGCGCGATCCACAAAGAGCTCGGCGACCTGGAAGCGTCCGGCATGTGCCGCATCCGGTGTGACCTCAAACGAAAGGCAGCCTGCTTCGGCGCGGGTTAGCGCGATGTGCTTGGGCAGCGCGTCTGAGACGGCCGCGAGGCGGGTGGCGGGCACGTCGATATATCCGGACAGCTTGATCATGCGCGGACCGTGGCAGGTCTTGCTCAGAGGAACAAGTGCGCTTGTGTACTAATTTCGCGACGTCTGGAGCTGGAGCTAGATCACTCCGCGATGGTGCAGCAGCCGGAGCGTTGGCCGAGGCCAAGTGTGTTGAGGGACACAGAGAGCGGAAAGGTGCCGTAGTCGGTTTGGCAGGTGCCTTCGGAGACCAGCAACATATGTGCATTTGGCGGCTCTTGTAGCAGCCAGACGCGGGGCCAGCCCTCGTGATCTTGCGGAAGGGCTTTGGCGGGCAGGGTGCGGGATTTCTCGCCGGTGCGCATGTAGACGGCTTTGTCGGTGACCGTGAAGACCAACGGAGAGTTGCGCATTTCACAGGCCAGCGGCGGTGCAGCAAAAGCTTGTGTAGCGGCCATGGTGAGAAGAATTGATGTCAAGAGTGCGCGCATGTGTCCGTTCCAAATCCTTGGCCAGTGTGGCGCAAGGGATCGGGAAGCGGAAAGCAAAAATGCGAGATCGGTTAATCTCGCATTTTAGGTAACTTTTAGCTGACTGTTATTCCCACTCGATGGTGCCCGGAGGCTTCGAGGTGATGTCGTAGGTACAGCGGTTGATGCCCTTGACCTCATTGATGATCCGTGTGGCGGTTTCACCAAGGAACTCGTGGCTGAACGGATAGTAATCCGCGGTCATGCCGTCCACTGAAGTCACCGCGCGCAGCGCACAGGCGTAGTCGTAGGTGCGGCCGTCGCCCATCACCCCCACGGTGCGCACGGGCAGGATCGCCACGAAGGCTTGCCAGATGTCATCATACAGGCCGTGCTTACGGATCTGATCGATGTAGATGGCGTCCGCTTCGCGCAGGATCTCCAGTTTCTCGCGGGTGATCTCACCCGGGCAGCGAATGGCAAGGCCCGGTCCCGGGAAGGGGTGACGGCCGATGAAGTGCGCTGGCAGGCCCAACTCGTGACCCAAGGCGCGGACTTCGTCTTTGAACAGTTCGCGCAGAGGCTCAACCAGCTTGAGGCCCATTTTCTCTGGCAGGCCACCGACGTTGTGGTGGCTTTTGATGGTCACGGAAGGACCGCCGGAGAAGGACACGGACTCGATCACGTCAGGATAGAGCGTGCCTTGTGCCAGGAATTCGGCACCTTCGATCTGGTCTGCGTATTTCTGGAACACGTCGATGAAGAGCTTGCCGATAATCTTGCGCTTGGTTTCGGGGTCAGACTGACCTTCGAGTTCCCCAAGGAAGAGTTCGGTTTCATCCGCGTGGATGACTTGCAGGTTCATGTGGTCGCGGAACATGCCGACCACTTCGTCGGCTTCGTTCTTGCGCAGCAGGCCGTGGTCGACAAAGACACAGGTCAGTTGGTCGCCAATGGCTTCGTGCAGCAGGGCGGCGGCGACAGAGCTGTCCACGCCGCCAGAAAGCGCACAGATGACTTTCTTGTCGCCAACCTGGGTTTTGATTTTCTCGACCATCTCGGCGCGGTAGGCGCCCATGGTCCAGTCACCTTTGAAACCCGCCAGTTTCACAAAGTTCTCATAGAGCTTTGCGCCGTTTGGTGTGTGGTGCACTTCCGGGTGGAATTGCACGGCGTAGAAGTGGCGGGACGTGTCGGCGGTGATGGCGTAAGGCGCGTTGGGCGAGGTGCCGTAGACCTCAAAGCCCGGAGCGATTTCGCTGACGTGGTCGCCGTGGGACATCCAGACCTGCTCGTCACCGTCAGCAAACCAGCCGTCGAGAATGTCGAGCGAGTTGTTTGGTGTCACATAGGCGCGGCCAAATTCGGCTGTGCCGTGGCCGCTTTCGACCTTGCCGCCCAATTGGGTCATCATGGTCTGCTGACCGTAGCAGATGCCAAGGATTGGTACACCGTAGTCAAAAATCTCTTGCGGCGCGCGTGGGGAACCTTCGCGGGTCACGCTGTCGGGGCCACCGGAGAAGATCACAGCCTTGGGCGCATAGCTGCGTACAAAGTCCATGTCGACGTTCTGATACGGGTGGATTTCACAGTAGACGTTCAGCTCGCGCAGGCGACGGGCGATCAGCTGGGTAACCTGGCTGCCGAAGTCAATGATAAGAAGGCGGTCGTGGGATGTCTGGGTCATGGCGGACGCATAGAGAAGAGTGGCGTTTTTCGCAAGATCGTTCGCGCGTTCAAATCAGGGTTTTTGCCGCAAGAGGCAATCAACCGCAGGAGAGCGGAGAGGAAGGGTCTAAAACGACTGGTCAATGTCGCATTTTTGTTTCAAAGGACGCTAACCAACCGGAGAGGCCTTGGTGGGAGGGGTAGACCTTTCACAAGGATATCAATTCAGCCTGTGAGGATAGGACATGGCAGAAGCAGCGACACGGCGTCGGGGACGCGGCGGCGGAGGGGCAGCACGACGCGCAGCCCGCACCGGTGTAAAAATCGAGGCCGCAAAGTTCATTGAACGCAACATGCCGCTGCTGGAGGTGCTGAACGAAGAAGCGCTCCAGATCATCGAAACCAATGCCGATATTCTGCTCGAAGAGGTGGGCGTCAACTTTGTGAACAACAAAGCGGCGCTGGACCGGTGGAAAGAGGCTGGGGCCGATGTGGACTATCAGGCGGAGCGCGTGCGCATTCCCAAAGGTATGGCGCGGGAGCTGTGCAAGACGGCGCCGTCGCGGATCACCCAACACGCCCGCAATCCGGAGCGCAATGTTGAGATTGGCGGAAACACGTTGGTCTGCGCGCCGGTTTATGGGCCGCCGTTTGTGCGTGATGCCGAAGGAGGTCGCCGCTATGCCACGATGGCGGATTTCGAAAAGTTCGTGAAACTGGGCTATATGTCCAAGTGGTTGCACCATTCCGGTGGCACCGTGTGTGAGCCGACCGATGTGCCAGTGAACAAGCGCCATCTTGATATGCTGCTGGCGCACATGACGCTAAGCGACAAGCCGTTCATGGGCTCTGTAACCGAGCCAAGCCGCGCGCAGGACAGCGTTGAGATGTGCGAAATCCTGTTTGGCAAGGAGTTTGTGCAGAACAACACGGTGATGACTTCGCTGATCAACATCAACTCGCCGATGACGTTTGACGACATCATGATGGGCGCGTTGGAAGTTTATGCGAAGAACAATCAGGCCTGCATCGTGTCGCCGTTTATCGTTGGCGGCGCGATGGCACCGGTGAGTGTGGTTGGAACGTTGACGCAGGTTTTGGCAGAGGTGCTGGCCGGCATCGCCTACAGCCAGTTGATCCGCCCCGGTGCGCCGGTGATCTTTGGGGCCTTTGTGACCTCGATTGACATGAACTCCGGTGCGCCGACTTTTGGCACGCCTGAGGCGAGTCAGATCCTGTCTGGCGCAGGACAGTTGGCGCGCCGTTTGGGGCTGCCGTTCCGCTCTGGCGGTGGGCTGTGTGGCTCCAAGCTGCCAGACGCGCAGGCAGCTTATGAGACAGCCAACACGTTGAACGCGGCGCTGACTGGTGGTGTGAACTTCATGCTGCACAGCTGTGGCTGGCTTGAAGGCGGGCTGGTGTCCAGCTTTGAGAAGTTTGTGATGGATGCGGATCAGCTTGGCGCTCTGCACAAGATGGCGGCGGGTGTGGCTTACGACGAGAACGCGCAGGCGATGGATGCGGTGCGCGAGGTTGGCCCGGGTGGGCACTATCTTGGCTGTGCGCACACACAGGCGAACTTCAAAGACGCCTTCTGGCGCTCTGAGTTGCTGGATTACAAGCCGTTTGAGACCTGGTCTGACGAAGGTGGTCGGGACACGCAGGCGCTGGCGTCGGCACGGGTGACCGAGCTGCTCGATGCCTACCAACAACCGGCGCTTGATCCGGAAATCGAAAAGGCGCTGCGGGCTTATGTGGCCGAGAAAAAGGCCTCTATGCCGGACAGTTTTGTCTGATCACAAATGATGTGATTGCGTGGCCCGCGACAGGCGGGCCTCGCTTTGCGTGGCGATCAAAAGGTCGACATGTTTCTCTATGAAGCAAGCCGCCGCATCCGCGGGACGCCGCTGCTTAAGGGGGCTTTCCAAAGATAACAGGAACATCAGTGCTTCTCCCTTTTTTGGGGGGGCGTGAGATGTTTCGTCTAAAGTTTTGATATTTATTGCATTATTGGGTTCCGAATTTGGCTGTTCTAATGAGAAATCACGGGCGGTTGAGGTGGTCTAGCTTGGTAAGACACGCCCGCATGGAATCACCCTTTCTGCTCTGAGGGCAATCAGGGGAGCACGACTTTTCGCGTGTTGCATGAATTCGTTTTCAGCGTTCGCTGCTAGAGAGTGCTGTTCACAATTTCAAAACAATCCTTAAGGGCAGCGACACCAGATGCGCTCGCCTACACAGCTCAAAACCGCTGTGCAAAACTTTTTGGATAACCCTGTGGATATGTCCGTCAGTGGTTATGACCCAAGGTCTTTGTAAGGAGTAACGAGAGATGCAACCGGAGCAAGTACCCCTGAAACTGCCAACTTGGCTGCCACAAAGCGTGGCGCGCTATGTGGCGCACACGGAACACGGCCTGTCGATCCGGGAATTGGCGCGACGAGATGGGTGCCACGCCTCTACGGTCAGTCGACAAATTCACAAGCTGGAAGCGATGCGCGATGATCCCCTTGTGGATGCGGCGTTGAAGACGTTCCGGCAGAAATCGCGAGCAAAGGGGACGGGCGCGCCTTTGTTGGAAGGTGCCGAGGATCTGCCAGATGAAACCATGGTGCAGGAAGAAGGGCAGCGTGTGTTGCGGCGCCTTGTAGAGACGGGTGCGGTTTTGGCGGTGGCGAGTGACATGGATACGGCAGTTGTGATGCGCGACGAGACCACGCGCACCGCGAGTCTGACGCGGCAGGTGGCGCAGGCGATGGCGCTTAAGGGCTGGATTACTTGTGTGCAAGCCGGCCGGGTGAGCCGCTATGTGATTTCGGCGCAAGGGCGCGGTCATCTTAGCAAGATGGTGGCGGCGGCGGAAAACCAGGCACAGGAACGCGCGCAGGGATTTGCAGAAATGCAGACGGTGTTTGGCAGAGCCTCTTCGGAAGCGAGCAAGGGCCATCTGACGGCGCATGGTTCGTCGCCGCAGGGGCGGTTTATGGCCTCTGAAAGTCCGTTGTCCATTTTGGCGCGCCGGAAGGATCGCGACGGACAGAGGTTTCTGTCAGAAGATCTCGTGCATGCGGGTAGCGTTTGCGTGAGGACTACGAGCTGGCGCAGATGGGGGCGGACCAAGGCGCGTGGCAGCGCTATCTAAAGGCGCCGCATCAGGAAGCTTATGTCGGCGCTTCCGCGGAAATGGGCGGAGCGGCGCCTGCACGGGCACGGGTTGTGGCCGCGTTGGAGGCTTTGGGCGAAGGGCTGACCGACGTGGCGCTGCGCTGTTGTTGCCAGCTTGAAGGGCTGGAAGCGGCGGAGAAGCATCTGGGTTGGTCGGCGCGGTCCGGCAAAGTGGTGCTGCGGATTGCCTTGATGCATCTGCGGGATCACTACCAAGGCGAGGCTGGCTGTGCCGGGGATTACATCGGGTAAACGAAAAAGGCCCGCCAATTGGCGGGCCCCTCCGAATGTCATCTGGCCTGATTTAGGCTGCGGATTCGGCTTTGGCGGTTTCCAGATACTTCAGCAGGTTCTCTGGGGAGCTTTCGCCATATGGGTCTTCGCCAAGGTTGTCTTCCAGACCGGGCTCTTCAAACCATGCTTCAACAACACCGTCGTTGATGATGGCGGCGTAACGCCAGGAGCGCAGGCCGAAGCCGAGATTGTCTTTGCGCACCAGCATGCCCACTTTGCGGGTGAACTCGCCGGAACCGTCAGGGATGACGTCGACGTTTTTCACGTCCTGCGCTTGGGCCCATTTGTTCATCACAAAGCTGTCGTTTACGGACATGCAGTAGATGCCGTCGATGCCGTTTTCCTGGAACTTAGCGAAGTTCTCTTCGAACCCTGGCAGCTGGTAGGTGGAGCAGGTTGGGGTGAAGGCGCCTGGCAGCGAGAACAGGATCACGCGCTTACCTTTGAAGTAATCGTCGCTGGTCATGTCCTGCCAGCGGAATGGGTTCGGGCCTCCCACCGCTTCGTCACGCACGCGGGTTTTGAAGACAACATTGGGGACTTTGACGCCAACTTGCATTGAAGATTTCCTCGGTCAGATTTTGTTCAGGCGTGATCTATAACGATTCTAAAAACCTGTGCAATGCTGCAAAAGCGAAACATCTTTTGAGGGTGCGGGAAACTGCTGATTTGTCCGGATTTTGACCAGAAATGCATAGCTGCCTTGCATTTCTGGTAGTGGCGGGCGGGATCACTTATGTTAAAGAGCGCAGACACAAGTTGGCCGGAGGACCATCAGTTGCGTGATTTGAAGATGCCAGAGCAGCGCCACCCAGAGAAGGCGCACCGCAAGGACAATGCTCAGCCCAAGAAGCCCAAGTGGATTCGTGTGAAGGCCCCAACCGGGGATGGCTACAACGCCACGCGGAAAATCATGCGTGAAAACAAGCTGACCACGGTGTGTGAGGAAGCGGCTTGCCCAAACGCAGGTGAGTGCTGGAGCCAGGGCCACGCCACCATGATGATCATGGGCGAAATATGTACCCGCGGGTGTACGTTCTGTAACATTGCCACCGGTAAACCTGACGGTTTGGATGCGTTTGAGCCCGGCCGTGTGGCCATGGCGGTGCAAAAGCTTGGTCTGAACCACGTTGTGATCACCTCGGTGGACCGCGACGATCTGGAAGATGGCGGTGCGGAGCATTTTGCGCAGACCATTCGTGCGGTGCGCCACCGGTCCCCCAAAACCACCATCGAGATTCTGACCCCGGACTTCCTAAAGTGTAAGCCTGAGGTTCTGGAAGTGGTTGTTGAGGCGCGTCCAGATGTGTTCAACCATAACCTCGAGACTGTGCCTGGTCTCTATCCTAAAGTTCGCCCTGGGGCGCGCTACTTCCACAGCTTGCGGCTTTTGCAGCGGGTCAAAGAGCTAGATGCGTCTATCTTCACTAAATCCGGTATCATGGTTGGTCTGGGAGAGGACAAACAATCCGTGCATCAGGTGATGGACGACATGCGCGCTGCGGACGTGGATTTCCTGACCATCGGTCAGTATTTGCAACCAACCCCAAAACACCATGGTGTCGATCGGTTTGTGACGCCTGAAGAATTTGGAAGCTACGAGAAAGCGGCTTTTGGCAAAGGATTCCTGATGGTGTCCGCAACGCCGTTGACACGATCCTCTTATCACGCTGGGGATGACTTTGCCCGTTTGCGCGATGCGCGTGAAGCGCTGCTGGCGAAGGGCTAAGGCCAGACAGTTGGCATGGGGGCGCAGCCCCCGGACCCCCAGGTATTTGGGGAAAGAGAAAGCAGGCGCCGCGGGTTGAGCGGCGCCTTTTTCTTATTGCGGTAAGTGGATGTTGAAGCGGTCGCGCAGGGCCTGGTCCAGATCGGGAGAAAAGCGTGCCGCCGAGGTCTGTAACAAAATCTCTGCCTTCCGGGCTTTGGCTTTCTCTACAAGATCCGGTTTGTCGATTTCGGCCCATTCCTTGGGGGAAGTGCGGTCGCCAAATGTCGGATAGACATGATCTTTTTGCATGCGGCTGAGTGTGGCGTCAGTGCCAAGGTAATGGCCAGGCCCGTCCAGACAGACGTTGCGAATTTGATCGAGCGCCAGCGTTTCGTCGTCCACTTCAATGCCGCGCACGCAGCGCAGGGCTTGGCCAATCAGGTCGTCGCCAAGGATCAGGCTTTCGTGGCAGAAGCCCAGTAGAGAGGCGTGCATGCCGGCGGCTTCGTAGACCATGTTGAGGCCGGACAGACCAGCCATGACATTGGAACACATCTGCTCCCATCCGGCCTGCATGTCCGGCAGTTTGGAGTCGCTGGCGCCTGCAGCGGCGCCGCCGGGCAGACCGTAGAACTTGTGCATCTGGGCGCAGCCTGCCGACAGCAGCGCCTGTTCACCTGAGCCCACACTCATAGCGCCGGTGCGCAGGTCGAGACCAAAAGGCCAGGTGCCAAAGATGGCGGGGTGGCCAGGGGCAATGGCGTTCACGTAGACAATGCCGGCGAGACATTCGGCGGTGGCCTGCACAATCGCTCCAGCAATGGTCGACGGGGCGGTTGCGCCAGCCATGCCCGCGGAGAGAAGCAGAACCGGCATGCCGCCTCGGATACACTGCTCCATGGCCTCACAGCTTTCGGTGGCAAATTTCATCGGCGGGACAACAAAGCAATTGGTGTTGCTCACAAAAGGGCGCGCGCGCCAAGCGTCTTCGCCACCGGCGATCATGTAGAGCATTTCCAAGCCGTCTTGCACGTAGCCCGGATCAGAGAAGGAGACGCCGATGTGCTTCGTTGTGCCAGCGCAGCAGGCGTAGATGGTGTTGAGGTCCATTTCCCGGTTGTCGGTGATGTCGCGCGCCACCATGGGCCGTTGCAGGAAGTGGATGTTGTCCAGTTGGTCGGCGATGCGTGCGGCGTCGTGCAGGTCCTGCAGCGTGCTGTCGCGGTACTCCTGCGTATCCACGTCTACCATGTGCACAGCAGCTCCAGCGGTGCCGAAGTGGACACGGTTGCCGGAGAGTTTCAGGTCATGTTTGGCGTCACGTCCGGGCAGGGTGACGTCTTTGTTGGCCTTGGCCAGCATGTCCTCAACAAGAGCACGGGGAAAGCGCAGGCGGCCGTCGTCGCCCAAGATCGCGCCTGCAGCGGTCATGATGTCGATGCCGGATTGCGGCGCGTCCGCGAGGCCAATTTGTTCCAGAGCATCCAGCGCGGTTTCGTGGATGCGCATCATGTCATGGTCGCTGAGTGGTTTGTATTGGCCACCTTCCATACCGGCGCGGATGGGGCGCACGTCTTGAGACAGCGGTGCGGCGCGGGCGGCACGACGGGCGGAGCGACCGCCGGAGCGGCGGGAAACAGGGGCATTCATAGAGATAGGGTCCTTTGCGTGTTGATGAGAAATGAGATCACATCAACAGGCAGGGCGCCCCCGTGCGGCGCGTCCGCGCTCTGCGCCGATGGTGAGCACCACCAGCTGGATTTTGCTGCGTATGGCTTGCATGTCGCGCTCCTTGTTCTTGGAGTGTGCGACTCAGTTTTGGCGGCGTCATGTCCAATTGCGACAGATGTCGTTTTTGGATCATGACGCCATCTGAAGGGTCAGGTGGATTGCTTTGCTAGTTTTTCTGCATGATCCACAAGGGTTTGTAGAGCTTCTTTGAAGCGGTCATCAGCCACGGTCATTGCCACGCGAATGTGGCCATAGGCCGATTGACCAAAGCTCTCGCCCGGCATGGTGGCGATATGGTGCGTGTCCAGCAGTGAGTTGGCAAAGGCCTCGCCAGATAGTCCGGTCGCGCGGACGTCGAGCATGATATACATCGCGCCCTGAGCCGGAACGAGGCCGACAGTGATTTGATTGGCTAGGATGTCTTTGGCAATTTCCCGGCGGCGCTGGAAGGGAGCGGCGATTTCTTCTTCCAGACCTTCGCCTTGAGCCAGTGCAGACACGGCGGCGTCCTGAATGAAGCCGGGCACGCCGTAGGTGGTGTGGGTGGCGAGGTTGATCAGGTGGGCGATGACCTCCTTTGGACCTGCGATCCAACCAATGCGAGAACCGGTCATGGCGTGGGACTTGGACATGGAGCCCACCACAAGCGTGCGTTCAGCCATGCCAGGGAGCGTACGGGGGCTGATGTGCTCGCCCTCCCAGACTTGGGTGTCGTAAACTTCGTCGGAGATCAGCCAGAGGTCATGATCCTTGCAGACTTGTGCGATGCCATTGAGCGTGTCGCGGCCATAGACCGTGCCGGAGGGGTTGTTTGGCGTGTTGACTAGGAGCGAGGCAGCGCCTTTGGCGGCTTCTTCGGCAATTTCCTCGGGGCGCGGTTTGAACGCGTTGGAGGCATGGGTCTGGATGGGGACCGGCTCCGCGCCAACGCTGCGGATGGTGCCAGGGTAGGTGGCATAATAGGGGTCGATGTAGAGTGCGCGGTCACCCGGTGAGCATGTCGCGACATGGGCGGCAAACAGCGCAGACTGACCACCGGGCGTAATCAGGATGTTTTCATATGTGGTGGGCACACCGGTGCGCTCGGTCAGGCGGGCGGCAACGGCTTCGCGCATTTCTTGCGTGCCAGGCACCATGGCGTAGCCGGTGTGGCCACCGCGGGCGGATTGGTCCATGGCGCCGAGGATCACCGGATCGGTGCGGATGTCGTGTTCGCCGATGGTCAGCTCGGTCACGTCGACGCCTTCGGCGATCATGCGACGGGCTTTGTAGAAGACATCCCAGCCGTCAGAGCCGCCGCCAGTGATGTTGGTGATGCGCTGCGAAAGTTTCATGTCCCGCACTCCCTAAAAGTAATTTGCGCTCAGGTGGCAGGGAGTGGAAGAACAAGTCAAATTCAATGTTGTGATGCCCCACATTTCCGTTGCGGCGCTTTGTGTGAGGGATTGAACCCCTCTAAGTTCCAGCGCGTCAGTTAGGTGCCGTTTCCCAGATCAGACGGGCTGTCACCCATCAGGTAACGCGGGCCGGTGCCGCGTGTGCGGGCGCGATCGTCGGGGTTGTAGAGTTTACAGTTGGACAGGCTGAGGCAGCCACAGCCAATGCAGCCGTCGAGTTGGTCGCGCAGTTTGGTCATTTGCGCAATGCGCGCATCAAGGTCTTTGCGGAAGCGTTCGGAGATTGCTTGCCAGTCGGCTTTGGTGGGCGTGCGGTTGGAGGGGAGGCTGTTCAGAGCCTCGCGAATTTCCGCGATCGAAAATCCCAAGGATTGCGAAATCATCACGAATGACAGGCGGCGGATGTCGGCACGTTCATAGCGGCGTTGACCAGTGTCGGTGCGATGCGGGTGCACGATGCCTTCTTCTTCATAATATCGGATGGCGGAAGGCGCGAGGCCGGTGCGTTCCGAGATGAAACCGATGGTCAAACCCGTAGGTCGCAATCGTAGTTTTGGCTTTTGTTTCATTAGGTGTCTGTTTTCAAAAGAAAAGAAGTTCTTGTGGTGAAGTTAACTTGAGGAATTAGCCTAAGTCCATCAAGAAATTCAAAAGAAGGACCTAGAGCAATGAAACTGGAACATGTGAACCTGACTGTGCGCGATCCTAAGGCGACGGCGGCGATGCTGTGTGAGCTGTTTGATTGGCGGGTCCGCTGGGAGGGCGACTCGATTTATGGCGGGCACACCGTGCATGTGGGGGACACCGAGAGTTACCTGGCGCTTTATGCGCCGCCCAAAGACATCCAGAATGCAGAGGAAAGCTACTATCGCGCGGGTGGTCTGAACCATATCGGTATCGTTGTTGCAGACCTTGATATGGTTGAGGCGCGTGTGAAGGCGGCGGGATTTGTTCCTGGCAGTCATGCGGACTACGAACCAGGTAAGCGGTTCTATTTCGAGGGACCTGACGATGTTGAGTATGAGGTGATCAGTTATGCCTGATGTACGCAACGTTGGGCCCGTGGGCCTTTTGATTTGGTGTGGCGCCCTTTTGGGCGTCGGATTCCCGCTCAGCAAAGTCTCGGCAGAAGCAGGGGTGTCGCCGATGGTTTGGGCTTTGCTTGTGTCTATGGGCGCCAGCCTGAGCCTGTTTCCGGTATTGGCCATCCAGGGGCACTTAAAGTTGCCGCGGGGAAAGTTGCTGCGCTATGTGGTGATCTCCGGCCTTGTCAGCTTTGCTGGCATTAACTTGCTGATATTTGGCTTGGTGCCAAAGCTTGGTGCAGGGCAGGTGGGCATGATGTTCGCGTTGTCGCCGGTGGCGACACTGGCACTGTCCGCAGTGTTTGGCTTAAAAACACCGTCTCGGTTGGGCTTGGCCGGAATTGGATTTGGTCTTGTTGGAGCCTTGATGGTTGCATTTGGCCGTGGAAGCCTCGACGGCACGCTCTTGTGGTCGTTTGTAGGTTTGACGATCCCGCTTATTTTGGCAGCAGGCAATGTGTATCGGACATTGGATTGGCCTGACGGTGCTCACCCCATGGCGCTGGCTTTTTGGAGCCACGGCGTAGCAATCATAGCATTGGTGCTGGTGATGGGCGCTCGCGGAGAAAGTGTGGCCTTACATTCGGTTGCAGATGTTCCTTGGGCCGCAAGCATGCAAGTTGTTGCTGCCGCTCTGACTTTCCCGGCGTATTTCAAGCTGCAGAAAATCGGTGGCCCCGTGCTTCTGAGCCAGATTGGCTATGTGGCTGCGGCTGTTGGGTTGGTGGTTGGCGTGCTGTTCTTAGGTGAGCGATATGGGTCAATAAGTTGGGCGGGAGCCGCTATCACTGCGATAGGCGTTTCACTGACTATTTTGGCGCAGTCCGGTCGGAGCTTTAAATTGCCGCAACACTTGCCATTGGGGCGGATGACGCGGGCGCGACTGTGGTCTGGCAACTGCGAAAGTGAGGCCCGTGTGCCGAAACAAGCAACCTTACTCGCTGCGCGGCGGCAGGCTGTTCTGAAGCTTCTTCGTCAGGCCTGAACGTACAATATCGTAGGACACTCCCAGACGGTGGCGCAGTTCTTCTGCGTCGCCGTCGAGCGGTATGTGGATCCAGCTGCGATGAAAATAGGGGGCTTTGACGCCCACACCGGCGTCAATCAGCATCTGTGCGGTTTCAATGCTGTCGGTTTTCACGGACACAACGGTTTTTGCGGCGCCGATGCAGGCAAACATTTTGCCACCCACTTTCCAGGCGTCATGTTCACCACCCCATGGGTCGGACAGTTCTGCCCCTGGAAAGGTGACACAAATGGTGTTGATGGTTTCGCGGCTCATGTCGGCAGAGTGCGCCACAGGGGCGAATTGGTCAATTCAGAGATGTCGGGCTTGACCGCCGTTCGCGCCGCGCATAGGGTCGCCGCCATGAACACTGTACGCACCATTATTATTTGCTGCTGCATTACCTGCTGACATCGTCAGGCGGGCCGTTCTTCTATTTCAAACATGTTTGAGAATTGGTAAGCCCGCCACGGACCAACCGTGTGCCGAGGAGCCACTTATGACTGAGATCAAGCTGCACAACACGCTGAAACGCCGCAAAGAGGTGTTTGAGCCGATCGATCCTGAAAATGTGCGGATGTATGTCTGTGGGCCGACGGTGTATGACCGCGCGCATATTGGCAATGCGCGGCCTGTGGTGGTGTTTGACGTGCTCTATCGCCTGCTGCGCGAAGTCTATGGTGCCGATCAGGTGACCTATGTGCGCAACTTCACGGATGTGGATGACAAGATCAACGCACGGGCGGCGGAAAGCGGGCGTGCGATTGGGGACATCACTGCGGAAACCACGCAGTGGTATCTCGATGACATGGGCGCGTTAGGGGCGATGGAGCCAAACCATATGCCGCGCGCCACACAGTACATCGGCGAGATGATCACCATGATCGAGAAGCTGATTGCCGATGGCTTTGCCTATGCCCATGACGGCCACGTGTTGTTCCGGGTGCGCAAGTATGACGACTACGGCAAGCTCTCTGGCCGGTCTGTGGATGACATGATCGCTGGCGCGCGGGTTGAAGTGGCGAGCTACAAAGAAGACCCGATGGATTTTGTGCTGTGGAAGCCATCCGATGGCAACTTTCCGGGTTGGGACAGCCCTTGGGGACGGGGTCGTCCGGGCTGGCATATTGAATGCTCGGCGATGTCTTACGAACTGTTGGGCGCGCATTTTGACATCCACGGCGGCGGCAACGATTTGATGTTCCCGCACCACGAAAATGAGATTGCCCAGAGCTGCTGCGCCAACGGTGGGCAGCATATGGCGAACTACTGGCTGCACAACGAGATGTTGCAGGTGGAAGGCAAGAAGATGTCCAAGTCTTTGGGTAATTTCTTCACTGTGCGCGACCTGCTGGATGGGCACGATGGGCATCCGGGTGTGCCGGGCGAAGTGATCCGTTTTGTGTTCCTGAGCACGCATTACGGCAAGCCGATGGACTGGACCGCGAAGAAGGCGGCGGAGTCCGAGGCGACGTTGCGCAAGTGGCGGACGTTGACAGCGGGCGTCGAGCCCGCAGCCACCGTGCCTGCACAGGTGTTGGATTGTGTGGCAGATGACCTGAACACAGCTGGCGCGATTGCCGCACTGCACGGTTTTGCCAGTGCAGGGGATGCGGCGGCGCTTTTGGCTGGGGCGCAGTTGCTGGGTCTGTTGACGGAGGAATTGGCGGACTGGGTGCATGCCGGGGATGTCGATCTGGGCGCGCTGGCCGATAAGCTGGCCGCATTGCGGGCAAATGCGATGGAAAGCAAAGATTTTGCGCCGGTGGATGCGCTGAAGTCGGCCTTGGTCGACGCCGGTGTCGAAGTTCGTATGAGCAAAGCGGGGGTGGATCTGTCTCCAGCCGCAGGATTTGACGAGAGTAAGCTGGCAGGACTGCTGGACTAAGACAAGCAGGCGTGCGCAGGTGAGCGCGCGCCTTTTTCGTGTGGGCGCTCCGGCCTGCATTTGAGACACGCAGGAAGGCCAAGCTATGCGCAAGGAACGCCTCTATCTCTATGACACCACGCTGCGCGATGGGCAGCAGACTCAGGGTGTGCAGTTTTCCACCGGTGAAAAGGCGCAGATTGCGGCGACCTTGGACGCGATGGGCATCGACTACATTGAAGGCGGCTGGCCGGGTGCGAACCCAACCGACAGCGCGTTTTTTGAGACCAAGCCAAAGCTCCACGCCACGTTCACGGCCTTTGGCATGACCAAACGTGCAGGCATGTCCGCGGAAAACGATGATGTCTTGGCGGCCGTCATGAATGCGGGCACGGAGGCTGTGTGTCTGGTGGGCAAGACCCATGATTTTCACGTCACCACGGCGCTTGGCATCACACTGGAAGAGAACACCGACAATATCGCGAAGTCTGTGGCCTATATGGTGGCGCAGGGACGCGAGGCGTTGTTTGATGCGGAACACTTCTTTGACGGATACAAGGCCAACCCGGCCTATGCGCTGGAGGCGGTGAAAGCGGCCTACACGGCGGGCGCGCGGTGGGTTGTGTTGTGTGACACCAATGGCGGGGCGTTGCCTCGTGAGGTCTATGAGATCACCAAAGCGGTGATTGCGGCGGGCATTCCGGGGGACCATCTGGGCATTCACACGCACAATGACACGGAACATGCGGTGGCCAACTCTCTGGCAGCGGTTGATGCCGGTGCTCGGCAGATACAGGGCACTTTGAACGGCCTTGGTGAGCGGTGCGGCAATGCCAATCTGACAACGCTGATCCCGACGCTTTTGTTGAAAGAACCCTATGCCAGTACGCTGGATATTGGCGTGAGCCTTGAGGCGCTGGAAGGGCTGACCCGGGCCAGCCGGATGTTGGATGACATATTGAACCGCGTGCCGATGCGACAGGCGGCCTATGTCGGAGCCAGTGCCTTTGCTCATAAGGCGGGGTTGCACGCTAGCGCGATCCTAAAAGACCCCAGCACCTATGAGCATGTGGACCCGTCTGTTGTGGGTAACGAACGGGTCATTCCGATGTCCAACCAAGCGGGCCATAGCAACCTGCGCAAGCGCTTGGCGGATGCGGGGCTGGAGGTCCAGAAGGACAATTCTGCGCTCGGAGATATTTTGAACCGTATCAAAGAGGCTGAGGACAAAGGCTATTCCTATGACAGTGCGCAAGCGAGTTTCGAACTCTTAGCGCGGGATTCCCTGGGGCTTGGCGAGCGGTTTTTTGATGTTGAACGTTATCGGGTGATTTCTGAGCGTCGCCGCAATGCGCGGGGGCATTTGGTGGTCGAGAGCGAAGCGGTGGTCACCGTGCAGCTACCCAATGGCGATAAGACCACTAGCTATTTCAAAAACGATCATGCGGATGAAATGAGCGATGAAGGACCGGTGAACGCTTTGTGGCAGGCTTTGAAGTCCGACCTTGGGCCGTATCAAAGCGTGATTGATGACGTGCGGCTTGTGGACTTCAAGGTGCGGATCACAAATGGCGGTACCGAGGCTGTCACGCGGGTTATCATAGATTTTGAGGATGACAGCGGGCGGCATTGGTCCACAGTTGGCGTGTCAGCCAACATAGTGGACGCCAGTTTTGAGGCATTGCTGGATGCGCTGAACTGGAAGCTTGTGCACGATGGCGCGCGGGTGGTCCATTAGGTGATGGCAGGTGGAGAACCAATGTCTGAGGACATGACGTGAGTCAGCAAGACCTGAATGCCTGTGCCGAACTGGTGCAACGAAGTGATCCGGACCGTTTTGCTGCCGTGTTGGCGGCGAAACCTGCGGCGCGGGACGTGCTGCTGCCGATCTATGCGTTTAACGTCGAAGTTGCGCGGGCGCCCTGGGTGACGCAAGAGACCATGATTGCCGAGATGCGCCTGCAATGGTGGCGCGATGCGCTGGAGGAAATCCGCGAAGGCAAGCCGGTGCGGCGGCATGAGGTTGTGTCGCCTTTGGCGGAGGTCTTGAGCGTTGAGGATGCATCTGTTTTGGATCGGCTGATCGAAGCAAGACGGTGGGATATTTATAAAGATCCGTTTGAAGATCTGGCGCATCAAACAAAATACTTGCAGGACACAGGTGGCGGATTGCTTTTGGCTGCTGCGCGCAGTTTAGGGCCTTGTGAGGAAAATGTCGCTCTGGATGCTGGTTACGCCTTGGCCCTGGCCAATTGGTTGGTGGCGATCCCGGCACTGGAAGGACAGCAGCGTGTGCCTTTGGTGGATGGCCGCTCCGAAACAGTGCGCATGTTGGCCAAAGATGGCTTGGCGCGGTTGTCCTCAGCACGCGGTAGACGCGAGTCCGTTTCCAAGGAAGCCGGTCAGGCCTTCTTAAGTTGCTGGCAGGTCGAAACAGTGCTGTCCCAGGCGGAAGCAGAGCCAGAGCGTGTCGCACAAGGCGCCCTTGGCATGAGCGAGTTTGGCAAACGCGTTGGTTTGCTGTGGCAGGGCATGAGCGGGCGCTGGTAAACGCCCGCCGGATTGTTTAGGCGGTTTTTTCGTCAGCAGGGCGGAACATCAGCCAGATCAGCGCACCACCGGCCAGCATCAGGAAAGGTGCCATGGCCAGGTTCACGCTGGTCCAGCCGGTCACGGCGTCGCCGCCAGAGCAGTTCATCAGACCGCCAGAGGCCAGAGAGGCCACCGTCACACCACCAAACACGATCACGTCGTTCATACCCTGCATACGGCCGCGTTCCTCGACGGTGTGGGCTCCGGCGAGCATGGTGGTCGCGCCGATAAAACCGAAGTTCCAGCCAAGCCCCAACAGGATAAGAGCGATGTAGAAGTTCTCTAGATTGACACCCTGAAGCGCGACGCCTCCGGCGGCGGCAAGAATTAGAATACCTGTGGCCAGGATCTTTTCGACGCCAAATTTTGCGATCAAATGGCCGGTGAAGAACGATGGTACAAACATTGCCAAAACGTGCGCCGTCACAATGTCTGCAGCGTCATCTTGCTCAAACCCACAGCCGACTACAGCAAGTGGGGTGGAGGTCATAACCAAGTTCATCAAAGCATAGGCCACCATGCCGCAAATCACCGACACAGCAATGCGTGGGGTGGTGATCAATTCCCAGCGGCTGCGCCCTTTGGGTGCGTCTGCTGAGGGGGCAGGGGGTTTGGGAATGTCCACAAAGAAAAACAACAGAGAGCCGACCAAGTTGATGCCTATGACAGCCACATAGGCGCCGAGGAAAGGCACAACCATGGCATCCGCAGTGACTTTCACAATTTGGGGGCCAATGATGGCGGACAGTAGTCCCCCAGCCATCACGTAGGAAATGGCTTTGGGGCGGAAGGAGTCCGAGGCGGTATCCGCGGCGGCGAAACGGAAAAACCCCTGGGCAGACATGTAGATGCCGGTGAGGAACGATCCTGCCAGGAAAATCGGGAAGCTATTTAGATAGAGACCATATGCGCCAATCGCGCCACCTAAAGCTCCACCCATAGCGCCAATCACAAAACCGGTGCGACGGCCATACTTCTGCATGATTGATGAGAGCGGCGTTGCCGAGAACATCGAGCCCAAAACAATCAGAGAAATTGGTAGGGTGGCAAAGCAAACGTTGGAGGCCAAAGACTGTCCCGCAAGCCCACCAATTGTGAAGATCAGTGGCATCTGGGAGCCGAGGAAGGCCTGTGCCAGAACCAGAATAAACACATTGCGCTTTGCACGGCTGTCGTCGGTCGGGAGGGTCGCTGTATCACTCATGCGCCAAGCGTTAGCTTGTTAAATAGGTAAGGTCCAGAGGTTGCACTTCACCAAGGCGCGATTAAGGTGCCCCACAATCGGGGAGGCACGTGTGAACGTAGGGCGGATCATCAAGACAGAGGACTGTGTGGCGGAGGGAGCGGCATGGCTTGCGGCGCAGGATGTTCGGTTTGCGCGGGCGCTGGAGTTGACAGGCCCCTTGCCGTTGCGGCTGCGTCCGGATGGTTTTGACCAGTTGCTGAGTGCTATTGTTAGCCAGCAGGTGAGTGTGGCTTCAGCTGCGGCGATTTGGAAGCGGATGCAAGACGCAGGGCTGGTGTCGCCAGAAGCCATTATGGCCGCATCAGAGGATGATTTGCGCGGGGCAGGGCTCAGCCGCCAAAAGATGCGCTATGCGCGGTCCTTGGCAGAAGAAGGCATTGATTTTGAGGCGCTGCGATTTGCGCCCAACGACGAGATTTTCAAGACCCTGACCAAGGTCAGCGGCATCGGGATTTGGACGGCAGAGATCTACGCGATGTTTTCTCTCGGCCGCGCGGATGTGTTTGCGCCGGGCGATCTGGCGTTGCAGGAAAGTGCGCGGATGCTGTTTGATCTGGAGGAACGTCCAAAGGAGCGCGCGTTGCGCCAAATGGCGGAAGACTGGTCGCCCTGGCGATCGGTGGCGGCGCGGCTGTTGTGGGCCTACTATCGGGTTGATAAAGGTCGTGAAGGTATTGGTTGAGGCTCCTCTACGGTTGGAGTGAGTGTATCGGGATGTGCCCGAGACAGGAGATTTCTAAATGATAGCCCCATTTGCCGCTGCGCTGCGGGACCCGCTGTTGCGCGTCGCGTTTCTTTGCATTTTGCTGTTCGGTCCTGCGGGGGCCTCGATTGGGCCTTTTCAATCCGTTATCGGTATCGAACGCCTCGAATTGAGCAATGAGGTGTACGCTGTGGTGGTCACGGTTGGCGCGTTGTTCAGTGTGATCGCGTCGTTGATTGTGGGCATTCTACTGGACCGGACCCAAAACTACCGCAACACGCTTTTGTTATGTGTTGTTGTTGGTATTTGCGCCGGCATCCTTATGGGCGCATGGCCGGGCGTGGCGAGTTTTCTTGCCGTTCACCTACTTTTGTTTCCGCTCGCGTCGACCACGTTCACGCAATATTTCACGCTAGCGGCGGTGGCGACGGAGCGAAATCCGTTGCTGGATAAAGATATTGGGTTGTCGCTGATCCGAGCGGCTTTTGCTGGGACCTTTGCGGTTAGTCCACCTTTGTGGGGCATCGCCTTGGCGCGCGGCGTTGATCTTTTGTCGGTGTATTGGGTGATTGCCTTGATCAACGGGATCATTTTTGTGGTGATCCTCGTGATGTGGCCTTCTGACTCTGAGCCTGAGGTAAAGGAAGGGTCCGGTCTCACGTTTTTTGAGGCGTTGAAAGAACTGGCGGCGAAACACCTTCTTTTACGGCTTGGGCTAATCTCCACGGTTTCGTCTGCTGTCGGATTGTTTGGCATCCTGCTGGGGCTGTTGGTGGTGACAACCCTTGGCGGGCAAGAATCCGACATTGGGTGGTTTGCAGGAGGCGTTGCCGCAGTGGAACTGCCGGTGATGCTTGTGAGCGCGCTCTTGCTGAAACGTTTTGCAAGATTGCAAGTGATCCTGGCCGGAACAGTGATTTACGCCTTTAGTATTGCGATGTTGGCAGTGATGCCTTCGATGCAAGCTGCCTGGTGGTTGATTGTGCCATTTGGGATTGGCGCGGGTATTATTTTGTCCGTGCCGGTTGGCTATACCCAGAGCCTGCTGGAACACCGACCTGTGGCGGGAAGCGCGTTGATTTCGATGTCCCATTTTGGCGGCATGATGATTGCGTCAGCAATCTTTGCGGTGTTCTCGGAGGTCTTTGGATATTCGGGGGTTGCCTTAGCTGGGGCTGGATTTTCGTTGGCTGCTGCGGTTATGCTCTATGTCATCGACGGACCGAAATCTAAAGCACAACTGACCGCCTAACTGCGAAACCGCGGACTTCTAAAAAGAAAAAGGGCGCTCCGAAGAGCGCCCTTTGGTGTTTGATCCGACCCGGAATTAGCAGCTGTAGTACATGCCAAATTCGACTGGGTGTGGGGTGTGCTCGTAGTGCTCAACTTCACCCATTTTCAGCTCAATGTAGCCTTCGATCTGGTCTTTGGTGAACACGTCGCCAGCCAGCAGGAAGTCGTGATCCGCTTCCAGGCTTTCCAGAGCTTCGCGCAGGGAGCCACATACGGTTGGGATGCCAGCCAGTTCTTCAGCAGGCAGATCGTAGAGGTTCTTGTCCATGGCTTCGCCTGGATCGATCTTGTTTTTGATGCCGTCAAGGCCAGCCATCAGCAGGGCTGCGAAGCAGAGGTATGGGTTCGCGGATGGATCCGGGAAGCGGGCCTCAACGCGCTTGGCTTTTGGGCTTTCGGTCCATGGGATACGGACACAGCCGGAGCGGTTGCGTGCGGAGTAGGCGCGCAGAACTGGTGCTTCAAAACCCGGGATCAGACGCTTGTAGGAGTTGGTCGATGGGTTGGTGAAGGCGTTCAGGGTCTTCGCGTGCTTCAGGATGCCGCCGATGAAGTACAGCGCTTCGTCGGACAGATCGGCATATTTGTCGCCCGCAAACAGTGGCTTACCGTCTTTCCAGATGGACATGTTCACGTGCATGCCGGTGCCGTTGTCGCCGTAGATCGGCTTTGGCATGAAGGTGGCGGATTTGCCGTAAGACGCGGCCACGTTGTGGATCACGTATTTGTATTTCTGCAGCTCGTCGGCCTGTTTGGTGAGCGTGTCAAAGATCAAGCCCAGTTCGTGCTGACAGGACGCCACTTCGTGGTGGTGCTTGTCGGTTTTCATGCCCAGACGCTTCATGGTGGAGAGCATCTCGGAACGCAGGTCGTGGCTGTCGTCGGTTGGGTTTACAGGGAAGTAGCCGCCTTTGATGCCAGGACGGTGGCCCATGTTGCCCATTTCGTATTCTGTGTCGGTGTTCCAGGAACCGTCAATCGCATCAACTTCGTAGGATACTTTGTTGATTTTGTTCTCGAAACGAACGTCGTCAAACAGGAAAAATTCCGCTTCTGGACCCATGTAGGCCGCATCGCCGATGCCGGAGGACTTCAGGTAAGCTTCTGCTTTTTCGGCAGTGCCGCGTGGGTCACGCTCATAGGCTTCGCCGGTGTCTGGCTCAACGATGGAGCAGTGGATGCAGATGGTTTTCTCAGCATAGAACGGATCAACGTAGGCAGACGTGGTGTCCGGGATCAGTTTCATGTCGGAGTTTTCGATGGATTTCCAGCCTTCGATGGAGGACCCGTCAAACATGAAGCCTTCTTCGAGGAAGTCTTCGTCTACGAGATCCACGTCCACGGTCACGTGCTGCAACTTGCCGCGTGTGTCGGTGAAACGGATGTCGACATAGGCCGCATCTTCGTCTTTGATCAGCTGGAGAACTGCGTCTGCGCTCATTCCCTTAGTCCTTCTGATTGCTTTGAATTCTGGTTAAATTTACAGCGCGTCCGGGCCGGATTCACCGGTACGGATGCGGATGGCTTGCTCCACAGGGGAGACAAAGATCTTGCCGTCGCCGATCTTGTCGGTTTTGGCAGCGCCCACGATGGCCTCGATTGCGCCGTCAACCTGATCGGCCTCAAGCACAACTTCGATTTTCACTTTGGGCAGGAAGTCCACAACGTATTCCGCACCGCGATACAGCTCCGTGTGGCCTTTCTGACGGCCGAAACCTTTGACTTCGACAACGCTCAGACCCTGGATGCCAAAATCCTGCAGGGCTTCTTTGACTTCATCAAGTTTGAACGGCTTGATGATGGCTTCGATCTTTTTCATGTGGAGGCTCCTCCTCAGGTGCGTTCTTGAAATTCGACAGACCACTTTCACTGCGGGGTCACAATTGGATAGGGTGACGCAGGGCTCTCTGGATGGGCGGATTTCAGGGTTGTGCTTAAAAATTAGGCAATGTGGCGCGAGAATGCGCTGAATTGAATCGCAGGATGTTTCACAAATGAGCGAATTGTTAACCGCTGCCCAAATGCGCGCCATCGAGCAGGCCGCAATTGAGTCGGGTGATGTGACTGGTCTGGAGTTGATGGAGCGCGCCGGGCAGGGTGTGGTGGAGGCGATTTTTGAGGAATGGCCGGAGCTTGGTGCTCGGGATAATGAGGCTGGGGGCCAGCCCCCAGACCCCCGGGATACTTCTGTCAAGACGAAGTGTGCGGTGGTGCTGTGCGGGCCGGGCAACAATGGCGGCGACGGGTTTGTGGTGGCGCGGCTGTTGCATGAACTGGGGTGGACAGTTGAGGTGCTTCTCTATGGAGATGCCGAGAAGCTGCCGCCGGATGCGCGGGTGAACTATCAGCGGTGGTGTGCGTTGGGGGACGTTGATCCGCTCACTGAAAAGAACCTACGGAAAGGTGGCTTCGCTGACATTTATGTCGATGCCTTGTTTGGGACTGGGTTAAAGCGAGGATTGGAAGGTGAGATTTTTAGCGTCGTAAGACATCTTTCGGGCGTGGGTGGAGATCACTACCAGGACCGAATGATTAGCATTGATGCGCCGTCTGGTCTTTGTTTGGATAGTGGACACGTGTTGCAGCAAGAGCCTATTGCGGTTTGGCCAGACGAGTTGCTGCGGAACCTTCCCAAAGAAGTGAAAGATCGAATGGCGCCCATTGGCGGCCCACGGGCTTTGCATGATCGATTTGCCGCGTTGACCGTGTGCTTTGATAGCCCAAAACCGGGACATTTTTTGGCGCAGGGACCGGACCTTTGTGGCCAGGTTGTTGTCAAAGATATCGGGATTTCTAAACAGCGATGCCAGTACAATGGTGATCCTTATGATGACGCGTTTGCCTTTGGACCGAAATCACCGAGTCCTGTGATGAGGCCTGTATTTCTGAGGCTTGTTGAGCAGCAAAGCCGCTCAGAGGATCCGCGCCCCTTTGGAAGATTGGCGTTGCATCATTTGCAAAAAAATCGAGGTAACCACAAATTCTCCCACGGCCACGCCCTTATACTCTCCGGCGGTTCCGGCAAAACTGGCGCGGCTCGGTTGGCGGCGCGGGGGGCTTTGCGCATTGGGGCGGGGCTTGTCACGCTGGGCGTGCCGCCCAATGCACAACAAGAGGTGGCTTGTCAGATCACCGCCTTGATGCTGCAGCGAGTGGGGGATGCTCAGGCATTTGCGGACGTCTTGCAGGATGAACGCCTAAACGCGCTGTGTTTGGGGCCGGGCTTGGGACTGGAGCGGGCGCGAGAGTTGGTACCGGTGGCGCTTTCCTCTAAACGTGCTGCGGTGCTGGATGCGGATGCGTTGAGCGCTTATGCAGGTGACCCGACAGAACTTTTTGATCTTTTGCATGAAAACGTTGTGTTGACGCCGCATGGCGGCGAGTTTGCGCGGCTGTTTCCAGACATTGCGGCCAAGCTGGCGGAACCACCGACCAAAGGCCCTGCCTACTCTAAGGTGGACGCCACGCGGGAAGCTGCCGCGCGGGCAGGGTGCGTCGTTCTGTTCAAGGGGCCGGATACTGTGATTGCCTCGCCAAATGGGTTCTGTGCGGTGAATGCGGCGGTCTATGAGCGCGCTGCGCCCTGGTTGGCGACGGCGGGATCAGGAGATGTTTTGGCAGGGTTCATCACCGGGCTTCTGGCGCGTGGGTTGGCGCCACAACAGGCCGCGGAGGCAGCGGCGTGCTTGCATGTGGAGTGCGCGCGGGCGTTTGGGCCGGGGTTGATCGCGGAGGATTTGCCAGAGATGCTGCCGCAGGTATTGCGCTCTTTGGACAACGCGCGGCGGTAATATGCGGCGGCTTGCTGGTCTTTGCTTCAAATTTGACGTAGCCTGATTGCAACAAAAAAACGCAGGTCGGGCAGGTCTGTTCCATGGCAACTTATTCTTTCTGGGCGTTGGGCGAGTCCCATGTCTCTGTGTCTGGTGGCGTTTCGCTGGACGGGATCACGCAGGGTGATGGCAGCCACCTTGTGGGAGAAACCATCACGTTGACGGACAACGCCTGGGAACAGATCTCCGTCCGAGATCGCGGCAGCGACACCAACTTTGACGATAATGACGGCAATCAAAGATTGGCGGGATCTCAAACGTTTGACGGCACCACCTACGGCAACAATACGCGGATCGAAGCGGAATACGAGTTTGTTCTGTTGGATCCCAGCACAGGACAGACCTATCGCGTCCTCTCGGTGAACTTCAACAATTCCACTCCAGCCTACGGCACGGTGGAGGGCTTGGCGTTTGTGGACGAGTTCCCTCCAGTTGGCGTGCCGTTGACGGTGATTTCGGCCCGAGAAGGCCCCACCGGCGGCACCGCGGTGGATCAGTCAAATATTGCGGCGCCGCCGTGTTTCACACCTGGGACAATGATCCGGGTACGGGGAGGCGCCAAGCCGGTTGAAGAAATCATGGTTGGTGATTTGGTCAAGACATTGGATCGCGGGTTTCAGCCGGTGCGTTGGGTGGGCGCTGTGAAGCTGGGCCGTGCGGCGCTGCAGGCAAATCCGACATTCCGACCTGTGGTGATCCGCAAAGATGCGTTTGGTGCAGGGCGGCCGCGCCGAGACATGATGGTGTCGCCGCAGCATCGCGTGCTGCTGGACGGCTGGCGGGCCGAGTTGATCTGTGGCGTGCCACAGGTGCTGGCCGCAGCGGCGCATTTGGTGAACGATCGCACGGTGCGCGTTGCGACGCTGGCCGACCAGATCACGTACATTCACCTACAGTTTGATCAGCACGAGATTGTCGAGAGTGACGGGTTGTTGACCGAAGGCCTGTATGCGGGGCCTATGGCATTGAAGAGCTTGCCAAAAGACAGTCGTGCAGAGCTGGGGGCACTGTTCCCTGGTCTGACAAGCGGTGGGTGCGGCAGCCTCGTGCGACCCCTGGCGTGCAAGCAGGAAGTGCAGGCTATTCAGTTGGCTGGGTGACGGATTTGCGAGAAATTGCGCTGTGATGCACTTTACCTCTCGCATCCCGCAAAAAGCTTTGCTAAGACGCGCGGACCATGCGGGTGTGGCGGAATTGGTAGACGCACCAGATTTAGGTTCTGGCGCCGCGAGGCGTGGGGGTTCAAGTCCCTTCACCCGCACCATGGTAACTCTCAGATAGAGCTAAAGATGTGCAAAAGGCCCGAGCGTCTTGAGTGCCGAACAATCTCCGTTGGTGTGAGCTGATCGGCGTGCTGCAAAAAATACTTCCCCTAATTCCCATGATGCAGTACTAATTTCCTAGTAATCAAACACGGAGTGGCCACGTTGGCACGTCGACGCAGCGAGATGCTCACGGATGTTGAGCTGGAGTTTATGATCGCCCTTTGGGAGATCGGCACAGGGTCTGTGCGCGATATTATGGGGGCGCTCAACGACGATCAGCAGCGCGCTTATACGTCTGTTGCTACCGTGATGAAAATTCTCGACGACAAGGGATTTGTGACCTCGGACCGCAAAGACCGGGCTCTGGTCTATACCCCTGCCGTTCAGAAGCGCGACTATGAAGGTCGCAGCCTCAAAAATCTGTCTAAAACCTTGTTTGGAGGAACCCCGACGGCGCTGGTGGCGCGACTGGTGGATAATGAGGACCTGACAGACGAAATGATCCAGGAAATCAAAGAGATCATCGACACAAGGATCAGAAAGGATGACGGTTGATCAAATCGTAGGGGGGGCGATCTGGGTTCAGTTACTGATCCTGTTAGCCGCGATTGTTTTTGCCATCTTTGAGGGCCTCTTTGTGCTGACCGGCGGGCGGCGCAGTTTTTCGACGCGACGACGATTGGGCATGGCAGCCATTGCCTGTCTGGCCGTGGTGCCTGTGGTGACGCCGTATCTGATGACGACGTCTTATGCGGCCTCTGTGAACGCCACAGATGTTGTGGTTTCTCAGGTGCTTAACGGAAATCTTTCCTTGTCGGCGCAAGAGATGTCGGCGCTGCTGGCGATGAAAACACAGTGGTTGGATCAGATGTCAACCGGTGGCTCGATTGTGGCGCAAGTGTTGATCGCGGCTTTTGCCGCTGGATTTGTGATGCGCGGTATCTACTTGACGATCAACATTGGGCGTATCCGCCGAGCGATTTCGGCGGGTCGTGTTGTTCAGCGCACAAAATGGGTGTCCGTGGTCGTATCTCCCGCGGTGGACGTGCCGTTTTCAACACGTGGGGTGCTGCGCTACTATGTGGTGCTGCCAAGGTCGTTGTTCCGCGATGGGGCGGGTGTTAAGATGGCACTGGGTCATGAGATGCAGCATATCCGTCAAGGGGACGTGGATGCCGAGGTGTTGCTGTCTTTGATCTCTCCTTTGGCAGTGCTCAATCCCGGTTTTTGGTTTCTTTCCAGCCGCTTGCGTAAGCTTGGCGAGCTGGCCTGTGACCGGGCCTATTTGGCGCGCAAGGGCTTTGATGCGCATGGCTATGCGCTTCGGTTGTTGGAAATCGCTCGGTTTTCGCAAGCGCAGGCCAAAGCGCAGCCGACGGCTTTTGGTGTGCCTTTGGTGGGGCGCAAGATCCCTTTCTTATCACGTCGGTCTATGTTGAAAGATCGCATTGTGGAGATTGCGCGGGATCAGGATGATCCGGCCAAGGAAGCCCTGGTTTTGGGCGCTGGTATGTCGGTGTTGATGGCCGGTGTGGTGCTGCTTGGCGCGGTCTCGCTGACCGAGCCAGAGGATTGGAGCCATGAGCGTATCATGCTCAGCACGGTGGCCAATCTGGACCGACTAAACGAGCTTAACACACTGGCGCAGCGCAGCTGGTAACGCCCTCCGAATTTCCTAAGAAACGGTCCCGTCACAGTATCCTGCGGCGGGGCCGTTAACGTTTGAAATCCACGTCGGTATTCTGTCGGTATCGCGGCTGTTTTGCGGCGGTGCGTGTTTTGAGAACGTGGCGGCGTTAAGGAAGGTTTCGGCCGCTTAAGAATTGAGGCGCAGCCCCCGTCGCTAGTGGCGATTCCCTCGATGTATTTGGGAAAGGAGAAGCAAATCGCCTCTGCTTCTTCTTGCCTTAAATATCCCCGCCGGAGGCATCCATGCGTGCGGTTGGGAGCGGGTGGTGCGGCTCCTGCCCAAACAGAAAGGGCAGCGCTGTGCTTGGCGCTGCCCTTTGGTCTTCTCTCAGTTTTGGGGGTCAGACCTTCCAGAAGCAAAAGGTGCCCCAGCCAATCGCCAATCCCAGCGGCCACCAAAGCGGTTCGCCCATCAGGCCGAGCCAGGCGAGGAAGATGAAGCTGCCTCCGAGACAGGTGAGAAACAGTCGGTCACCGCGGGTGGTGGTGAGGCCAAGCGCGCCTTTGCGCTCAGCTCCGCCGGGGTACTTGATCTCCAACACAATCAGCAGGCCAATTGTGGAGAACAGGCAGATGAAGATTGCGGCCGTGGGCCAGGTCCATGCCATCCAGCTTAGCATATCAAACTCTCCCCATCGCGAAGCCCTTCGCGATGTAGTTGCGGACAAAATAGATCACGATGGCGCCGGGGATGATGGTGAGCGTGCCGGCAGCGGCCAGCAGTCCTAATTCATATCCCGCCGAAGAGGCGGTTTTGGTCATCGTGGCGGCGATGGGCTTGGCGGCCACAGCGGTCAGGGTTTTGGCCAAGAGCAGCTCCACCCATGAGAACATGAAGCAGAAGAAGGCGGCGACGCCAACGCCAGCTTTGATCGTGGGGATGAAGATCGTCAGGAAGAAGCGTGGGAAGGAATAGCCATCCACATATGCGGTTTCATCCAGCTCTTTGGGTACGCCACCCATGAAGCCTTCCAAGATCCACACGGCGAGCGGGATGTTGAAGAGGCAATGCGCCAATGCCACGGCGAGGTGCGTGTCAAACAGGCCCACGGCGGAGTAGAGCTGAAAGAAGGGCAGGGCAAACACGGCCGCGGGTGCCATGCGGTTGGTCAGCAGCCAGAAGAACAGTTGTTTGTCGCCCAGGAAGCGATAGCGGCTGAAGGCGTAGGCCGCTGGCAGGGCCACGGCGATGGAGATCACCGTGTTCAGAGACACGTAGATGATCGAGTTGATGTAGCCCCAATACCATGTCGGATCGGTGAAGATCGTGACGTAGGCCTCCAGCGTGAAGGTCTGTGGGAAGAGCGAAAACCCGGAGAGGATCTCGTTGGTGGTTTTGAAGCTCATCGCCACCAGCCAGTAGATCGGCAGCATCAGGAACAGGATGTAGAGGATGGGGACAAGAGAACGTTTGCGCATTGTCGTGTCCTTTCTTAGTTCAAGTCGTCTTTGGTCATGAGTGTGTAGAACAGCCAGGACACAAAGAGGGTGATTGCGAAGTAGATGAGGCTCATCGCGGCGGCAGGGCCGAGGTCAAATTGACCCAATGCGATTTTCACCAGATCGATGGACAGGAGCGTGGTCGAGTTGCCGGGGCCACCGCCCGTGAGCACGAAAGGTTCCGTGTAGATGTTGAAGCTGTCCATGAAGCGCAGAAGGATGGCGATGGTCAGAACGTTCTTCATCTTGGGCAATTGGATGTAGCGGAACACGGACCAGTTGGAGGCGCCGTCGATCTTGGCCGCCTGATAATAGGCGTCGGGGATCGAGACGAGACCGGCGTAAGCCAGCAGCACAACCAGAGAGGTCCAGTGCCACACATCCATGGTGATGATGGTGATCCAGGCCGCCACAGGGTCCTGTGTCATGTCATAGTTGATGCCCAGCACGTGGTTCAGGAAGTAGCCGAGCAGGCCAATGTCTGGCAGGGCAAAGATGTTCCACATCGCACCTACCACGTTCCAAGGGATCAGCATGGGCAGGGCCATCAGCACAAGGCAGACTGGCACCCAGAAGCCTTTGCGCGGCATGGCCAGCGCGATGGCGATGCCGAGCGGCACTTCGATGATCAGGATCATGAAGGTGAAGAAGAACTGACGTCCCAAGGCGGCGTGGAAACGTTCGGAGCGCAGGATCTGTTCAAACCAGGTGAGGCCTTCCCAGAAGAAGAGGTTGTCGCCGAAGGTTTCCTGCACCGAGTAGTTGACCACCGTCATCATTGGGATGATGGCGTTGAACGCCACGAGGATCAGCACCGGGAGCACAAAGAACCAGGCTTTTTGGTTTTCGGTTTTCATGTTTTGGTCCCCTGACTATCGGCACCCGTCCCGGACGTGATCCGGGACCTCTTGATGTTTTGCGCGAGGCCCCGGATCAGGTCCGGGGCGCGAAGGTGTGGTTCGCTCATGTCGCGCTCTCCTTTTGAGCGGGCGTGGTGGCAATCCAGCCGTCGGCATAGAGCCGGGTTTGATGCGGTGTGAATTGCAGATGCACGGTGTCGCCCACGGCGGGCGGGGTGTCATTGATGATGGCGGCAACTTTGCTGTCGCCAACGGAGACCTCGACCACGGCGTGGCGGCCGACGTCCGCGACACGTTTGACGGTGCCTGCAATGCCACTGTCGCCAAGGGAGACAAACTCTGGACGGATGCCGATTTCCAACGTGCCGCTCGTGCCTGCCGCGATGGGGCCTTCGAGAGTCACGGGTTGGCCATTGAAGATCGCCTGACCGTCTTTGACCTCGGCAGGCAGCACGTTCATGCCAGGTGAGCCGATGAAGTGGCCCACAAATGTGTGGGCGGGGCGTTCAAAGAGCTCTTCGGGCGTGCCGATCTGCACCACTTCGCCCAGTTGCATGACCACCACCTGATCGGCGAAGGTGAGGGCTTCGGTCTGGTCGTGGGTCACGTAGATCATTGTGTGAGAGACACGCTGATGCAGCTCTTTCAGCTTGGTGCGCAGTTTCCACTTGAGGTGCGGGTCGATCACAGTGAGCGGCTCGTCAAACATCACAACGTTCACGTCGTCCCGCACGAGACCACGGCCCATGGAGATTTTCTGTTTGTTGTCAGGTGACAGGCCAGCCGCTTTGCGGTCCAGAATGTCAGTGACTTCCAGCATCTCGGCAATCTCGGCCACGCGCTTTTCGATGATCGCGGGATCAACGCCACGGTTTTTGAGCGGGAACGCGAGGTTCTGACGCACGGTCATGGTGTCGTAGATCACCGGGAACTGGAAGACCTGCGCGATGTCGCGCTGATCAGGTGGCAGTTTGGTGACGTCTTGGCCGTCAAACAGGATTTGGCCCTCGGATGGTTCCAACAGGCCGGAGATGATGTTGAGAAGGGTGGATTTGCCACAGCCGGACGGGCCAAGCAGAGCGTATGCGCCACCGTCCTGCCAATCCAGATCGACTTCTTTGAGGGCATAGTCTTGCGGGCCTTTGGGCTCTGGAAAGTAACTGTGCCGCAGGTTTTTGAGTGTGATTTTCGCCATTGATCTGTGCCCTTTAGCCGACGCGGGCGCCGTCGGGCGCGAAGTAGAAACAGGTGGTTGGATCAAGGAAGAAGTTGTGATCTTCGCCAATCCGGTAGGGGTGGGTGCCATGGGCGAGGCTGACCCAGCTGTTGCCGTCAAACTCAAAGTGGGCTGAGCTTTCCGAACCGGAGAGTTCGGTCACACCGACATGGCCGGTCAGGGCCACGTCGGAGCCGTCGTGCGCATGGGGCAGCACGTGGTGCGGGCGCACGGCCATGATGTAGTCGCCATCGGTCAGGCCAGCGGCCTCGCCAGACGCGGTCCAGCTAAGATTGCCAAGATGTATGGCGTCGCCGCGTTTGGTGACTGGGGCGTGGTTGATGGGCGGGTCGGAGAACACGCGCGCTGCGGTCAAAGATGCCGGGGCGCGGTAGATGTCGGCGGTGGGGCCAAACTGCGCCACGTTGCCGTCCACCATCAGGGCGGTTTCGCCGCCCAGCAGTAGGGCTTCTTCAGGCTCTGATGTCGCATAGACCACCACGGCGCCACGACCGGCGAAAAGTTCGGGCAACTGCTCGCGCAGTTCTTCGCGCAGTTTGTAGTCGAGGTTGGCCAAAGGCTCATCCAGGAATACAGCGCGGCTTTCTTTGGCGATGGCACGGGCGAGGGCGCAGCGTTGTTGTTGGCCGCCGGAGAGCTCATGCGGACGGCGGTGCAACATGGGGCCAAGTTGCAGGATGTCTGCGGCCTCTGCGACGCGGTCGTTGATCTCGGATTTGGCCATGCCTGCGACCTTCAGGGGTGAGGCGATGTTATCAAACACGGTCATGTGCGGGTAGTTCACAAAGAACTGGTGCACGAGGCTGATCTTGCGTTTTTGCGTGGTGAGGGCGGTGACGTCTTCGCCCTCCATGAGGATCTGACCGGAGGCGATCGGGTCAAGCCCAGCCATCATCTTAATCAGAGAGGTTTTGCCAGCGCCGGTTTCGCCCAGCAGCACGTTGAAGTGGCCTTTTCTCAACGTGAGGGTCGTGGGTTTGATGTGTGTCACACCCTGCACGACCTTCGTAATATTATTTATTTCCAGTGCCATGGATGCACCTTTTGATCCTTGTGTCGCCCTGTGGAGGAGGGACCCGAGTGGGTGGGGAGTTGGGCAGGTTGGCCGGGGCTTAGAGGGTAAGCCCTGGCCAGTTCGACCAATTTCACGGGGAGTGAATGGTCTGGAGGAACTTTAAGTTGCCGCTTGTTCGGGGAGCGAATGCCCGCTCCCCAAATTTGCGCGACAGCTTTTAGTTAGAGCTCCAGCGGGCTACGAGGTCGTCGTAGTTGACGGTCTCACCCTGTGGCTTTTCGTTGTCCAGCTTTGGCTTCGCGCCGCCGTTGGCAAACCACCACTCTGCGTCTTTCTCTTCGTTCAGACGTGGGCCGCAGCCGCCGTAGACATTCTGAGCTTCGTCTGCACGCTGCATACGGGCCATGGTGATGTCCATTTCTTCGGCCAGACGGTCCATCGCTTCCTGCGGAGTAAAGGCACCGGAGTTCACGTCACCGATCTGCTGCCACCAGATTTGGGCGAGCTTCGGATAATCCGGCACGTTCACGCCGGTTGGGGACCATGCCACGCGATCAGGCGAGCGGTAGAATTCCACCAGACCACCCAGTTTTGGGGCACGCTCGGTGAAGCTTTCGTGGTTCACAGAGCTGTCACGGATGAAGGTCAGACCCACGTGGGATTTTTTCACGTCAACCGTTTTGGAGGTCACGAACTGTGCATAGAGCCATGCGGCCTGGGCGCGGTCCGAGGGGGTGGACTTCAGGAAGGTCCAGGAGCCCACGTCCTGATAGCCAACCTTCTGACCTTCTTCCCAGTAGGGGCCGTGCGGGCTTGGTGCCATACGCCACAATGGGTTGCCGTCGCCGTCCACGGTGTTGTTGCCTTCAGACTGTGGCTTCACCATGTCTGCGGTAAAGGCGGTGTACCAGAAGATCTGCTGGGCCACGTTGCCTTGTGCCAGAGCTGGCAGCGACTGATAGAAGTCATAAGACGCCGCACCGGGAGGGGCGTAGTTGCGCAGCCATTCGTCCCATTTGCGGATCGCGTAGACCGCAGCTGGGCCGTTTGCTGCACCACCACGGGTGACGGATGCGCCAGCCGGGTTACAGGAGCCTTCTTCCATGCGGATGCCCCATTCGTCGATGGGCACACCGTTTGGTTCGCCTTTGGAGCCTGCGCCCGCCATGGAGAGCCATGCGTCGGTCATACGCCAGCCAAGGTCAGGGGCGCGTTTGCCGTAGTCCATGTGGCCGTAGATGTCGACACCGTCGATGTTCTTCACGTCTTTGGAGAAGAACTCTGCGATGTCTTCGTACGCGGACCAGTTCACAGGCACACCGAGGTCATAGCCGTATTTCGCTTTGAAGGCCTCTTGCAGGTCTTCGCGGTCAAACCAGTCTTTGCGGAACCAATAGAGGTTTGCGAACTGCTGGTCTGGCAGCTGATACAGGTCGCCATCCGGACCGGTGGTGAACTGGGTGCCCATGAAGTCATCCAGATCCAGCGTCGGAGAGGTGGTGCCGGACCATTCGCCCGCCATCATGTCGGTCAGGTTGTAGGCCAGCTGCAGGCGGGAGTGCGTGCCAATCAGGTCGGAGTCGTTGACGTAGCCGTCATAGAGGTTCCGTTTGGTCTGCATCTGTGTCTGCACCGCCTGAACCACTTCGCCCTCGCCGAGGATCTGGTGGTTGACCTTGATGCCGGTGATTTCTTCGAAAGCCTTGGTCAGAACTTCGGCTTCATAGCCGTGGGTCGGAATGCCTTCCGACAGCACGTTGATTTCCATGCCCGCATAGGGCTGTGCAGCGGAGATGAACCACTGCATTTCGCTCATCTGCTCGTCTTTGGACAGCGAAGACGGCTGGAATTCTGCGTCGATCCAGCGCTTGGCTGCCGCTTCGTCGGCATAAAGCGATTGTGTACCCGCAATCACGGCAGACGCCGCGACGGCGGAGATAAGATACTTCCGCATCTTGTCCTCCCAAATGTTTGTAGACCAGCCTAGCAGACCGGATGCCTAAAGGTGTCAAATGCGCTTTTTTCAGTCAACTAATAATTTAGTAGATAGTCCTATCGCCGGCGCTCTTTGCGTTTAAGTAATTGCAAAATATTATGAAAATGCAAACGCTAACTTAGCGGAAGTGAGAAGCTCTGCCCCAAAATTGCGTCAGATTTGCGATTCTGTCTATGTTCGATTTGTTCGTAGAGGCGCGCAAATGCTCGCCTCGCACCTTGGATTCGTCGGTTGATGTGAGATCGTCGAACCGGATCGCGGAGATGTGATTTTAGTCGTTTTGTGCTGAAAATGCGCCTTTGGCGCGCAACTGTTCCGAAATTGGAAACAGTTCGTATAAAATTTTTCTTAACCTCTGCACAATTTTGACGGTAGGCTGGAGGGGCTGGCACTATCTCCGACGACTTTTCGAATTTCCGACAAAACCTGTGGGGGCAGTCTATGTTTTTTTTGAGCGTTTTATTGCCTTTGTTGGCAGGCGTGGCCGCGGCCACTGTTGATGGCTCCACCGGATCGGGCGGGGACGGCAGCGGCGATGGCGGGGGCGACGGCACTCCGGACACACGTGATGACACCGTTACCGGTGGGGATACCACAGGAGATACGCCGGGCGGCGGCACCATTGAAGATGTGCTGGACGACCTCATGGGGGGCGACACGCCAGATGCGGATGACGGCGGTGACGACGGCGGCTCCGGTGATGGTGGCAGCGGTGAAACGCCGGTTGCAAGCGAGCCGGGAGAGGTGTTTGCGGGCACCGACGCGGACGACAGTCTGATTGGGACCGAGCGCGATGACACGATGACCGGTGCGGCCGGCAATGATCGGCTGGATGGGGCCGGCGGCAATGACTTTATCGATGGCGAGGCCGGCGACGACGTGATTTTGGGCCGCCATGGCGTGGATGTGGTCAACGGCAACGATGGCAATGACCTGGTCAAAGGCGGCAAGGGCGACGACTTCCTGTTTGGAGAAGCCGGTGATGATACGCTGATTGGCTCGCCGGGCGATGACGTTGTGGTGGCCGGAAGCGGCTCTGATTACGTGCGCGGCGATCAAGGCGACGACGTGCTTGTCGCGCTGGATGATTTGGCGGAAGAGACCGCCTCGGACGTGCTGCACGGCGGGATTGGCAATGACCGGCTGATTGGGGATGACGGTGACACGCTCACCGGCGGGGACGGTGTGGATAAGTTCGAAGTGGTTGTGGGCGGCGCGCCTGTGACGATCACCGATTTCCAGCTGTTCCATGGGGAAGGTGCGGAACTGCGCACGGATCTGCTGACCTTCCTCAATGCAGAAGGAGATATCATCTCTCGCGAGGACATTCTGGCCAATGGCGGACGGCTGGCGGATGCTGAAGATGGCTCCGGCGTTGAGGTCTATTATGACGGGATGATGGTGGCCTTTATTGAAGGCTATCCCGCAGATGATTTCCGGGCTGACACTAACTGGCTGGGCAACTTCTCGCCGGAGTTGACAGGGCTGCTGGATGGCGACGACCTGCTGGAGGGGGATGCCAGTGGTGCGCCGACAGATGACAACCTGCATGGTGGTCTTGGCGATGACACGCTGATTGGCGGGCTTGGCGGAGACACGCTGGAAGGTGGGCAGGGCGATGATGTTCTCAACACTCGCGACAGTGTGGCCGGTGGCGAGGGGCAAGACCTGGCGATTGGCGGGTTTGGCGATGACCACTTTATTGCCGATGCTGGTGATGTGATTGGCGGCCAGGAAGGTCGCGATGCCTATGACATCTATGTGCCCACCTGTCTGACGTCAGCACCTATGGGTCCAATTAGGGTGATTTGATAAGGGAGAGT
>NZ_JAKVCW010000030.1 GCF_022448905.1 Shimia sp.
ACTCTCCCTTATCAAATCACCCTAATTGGACCCATAGGTGCTGACGTCAGACAGCCATTGGCGCCCGCGAGGCGCGCCAGGCCCTGCGCGGGGCCTTTGGCTGGCCCAGTTTCCAAGAAGGTCTGGTGGAAGGCGTGTATTTCCGGTTTGATCCGGATGGCTACGCGCGGTTTGCGCCGACGCCGCGCCTGGATGTGGATGTGTTTGAAGTCATATGCCGCCCGCGCACCTATGCCTGTGCGGCGCGCAAGGACGGGTTGGAAGTGTTTTTGACCGACCGGGGCCAACTGCAGATGCGATTGGAAAATGCCCTGGCCGGTGACATGTTCTTTGTGTCCGAAGGGGTGTCGGAAATTCAGGTGCCGGAACGGATATTGCAGCCACTGGATGTGCAGTTGGAGCTGCTGCTTGGGGCGGGCGGTGAACTGAGCACACGACGTGGTGGGACCGAGGTCTCCCGCGTGTCGTTAAAAGGATTTTCCGCCGTGACGGCCTATCTGCGCTGGATTGCGGCGCGGCAGGATTATGCGGTGTTGCCGCGAGGCTGGCCGGTGCCAAACGCGGAAACCTCCGGCGGGATGACAAAGCCGGCGGCCTGGAATTCGCCGATGCCGCAACCACAGGTCGTGGCCCCGGGGTATGGCGCCAACATGGCCTCGGGTATCGCACCGGCCACCACTGCGGCACCGCTGACCTATCCTGCGCAGACACCGCAAACGGCTTTGGTATCCGGGGGCAGCATGCCGTCCGTACAGGTGCAGCCCCTGGCGATTCAGCCGGTTCTGTCGCCTTTTGGGGCCAGCCCGTCGGATGTGTTGGATGCAGACACATTGCGGCAAGAGCTGGCCGGGTTGAAAGATCTGATTGTTGAAGCGCAAGGCTCGGGCGTTGGGGTGTCATCTTCACGTGACGCAGGGGCCGTGGCCTGGCGGGGGGCAGACGGCAATTTTGTCGACAGTCCGTCATCGGATGATTTGGCCTTGCTTTTGGAAACTCTGGAGCGTTTGCAGGCCCAGGTGGCACTTTTCCAACCAAAAGGCAGTGTTGTGCCCATGCCAACCGGGCCGGGCCAGATTGCGCCTGAAACCGCGGGGGGGCGTTGACCGGCGTTGGCGCGCTTGCGGCGCCTGAGGTCGATCAGACAAGCGATCGATTGGCCTATTTGGTCACCCATTTGGGGTTTGATGCGCAAACTGCGGTGGCGATTTTGCAGGCGTCGCCGAATGGGGCGGCGGGCCCACAAGCGAGCGGGGCAATGGTGACCGACGCCGTTATGCAACAGCCTGGCGTGCTGTATGAAAATGCCATGGTGGATCAAATTCTCGCGGAACTTGAAGCGGAGATGGCGGATGTGGGAGGGTCACAGGCGGTGATGCAAGTGCAGCAGCAGCAGGCACAACGCGAGGAGTATCAACTGTTGTCGCGGTATTTTGCTTCGGTGGGCTTGCCCGCGCTTCTTCCACTGGCCCATTCCGTCACCGATGGGCAACCCTGATCCAAAGAATGTGGTTGAGAATGGTTCGGGAAAGGGGGCGCTGCACGTCACGTCGTTTTACCGTGTTTCACGGCGCTGTGGGGCGTTGGCAGCAGTCTGCCATGCCAAAGCCCCTTGCGCAGGTTGGGGGTCATTCGCTACGCCTATGCAGACACTCAAATGAATTCTGACCAAAGGGTTCCATGCTGCGATCTTTTCTCTTTGCGATCTTGATGGGACTCAGCAGCTTGGCGGTGGCATCGTCTGAAGCCATGGCCGAGCAAGTCAACGTGTTTGCCGCCGCCAGTTTGCAGGAAGCTTTGTCCGATGTGATCGTCGGGTTTGAAATGGCCAGTGGGCATGAGGTGGTCGCGTCCTTTGCAGGGTCTTCTGCCTTGGCGAGACAGGTGCAGTATGGCGCGCCCGCAGACGTGGTTATGTTGGCAAATGTCAATTGGATGAACTACCTGTCTGGCAAGGGATTGCTCCTCAATGAAGGAGAAAAGTCCTTATTTGGAAATGGCTTATCTCTTGTAGTTCCAGTTTCATCAGAGGTGACGTTGGAACAGGCTGATGTCGCAGAATTGTCTCAAATTTTAAACAGTGGGCGCGTCGCCATGGCGCTGGTCGAAGCGGTGCCAGCGGGAATTTATGGCAAAGAAGCGTTGACATCGCTTGGGCTCTGGGACGCGGTGCAGCCTAACGTGGTGGAGACCGACAATGTGCGCGCGGCTTTGGCGCTGGTGGCTTTGGGGGAGGCCTCCGCGGGGATCGTATATACCACGGACGCCATGGTCGATGACCGCGTGCGAATTGTGGCGCAGTTTCCGGCGGCCAGCCACAGTGAGATAGTCTATCCGGCGGCCATCGTGGTGGGGCGGGATCGGCCGGAAGTCATTGAATTTATGACCTATCTCGGTAGTCAGATGGCGCAGCATGCCTTTGCGCAACGTGGGTTTACGGTGCTGGAGGAGGCACAGTGAGCGGCTGGCTGGGACCCCAGGAATGGGCTGCCGTGGGATTGTCGCTCAAGGTGGCGTTCTGGGCGATGATGGGCGCGGTGGTGCCGGGTGTCTTTGTGGCCTACGCGCTGGCGCGCTGGGAGTTCTTTGGTAAGCAATTTGTTAATGTTTTGGTGCATTTGCCGCTCGTTCTTCCACCAGTGGCGACCGGCTATTTGTTGTTGGTGACCTTTGGCACGCAAGGTGTGGTTGGGAGCGCTCTCAAGGAGATCGGCGTGGTCTTTGCCTTTCGCTGGACCGGGGCCGCGCTGGCGGCGGCGGTGATGGCCTTTCCTTTGTTGGTGCGCTCGATCCGCCTGTCGATCGAGGCGATTGATCCCAAGTTGGAACAGGCCGCCGCGACATTGGGGGCCACGCGTATGCGGGTGTTTTTCACGGTCACATTGCCGTTGATGTTGCCTGGGCTGTTGGCTGGCATGGTGCTCGCCTTTGCAAAAGCGATGGGCGAGTTTGGCGCAACCATCACATTTGTCAGCAATATTCCCGGCCAAACCCGGACCTTACCCAGCGCGATTTACGCGTTTTTGCAGGTGCCGGGCGGTGAAGCCGCGGCGATGCGGCTTGTGGTGGTCAGCATTATTGTGGCTGCGGGGGCGTTAATACTGTCTGAAGTGCTCGCACGGCGGATCGCGGCGAAGGTGGGACAGTCATGAGCGTCGCAGTGCACATCCGCCAAGGCTTTCAGGGGTTTGACCTTGATGTGAGTTTTGAGGCAGCGGCGGGGTTGACCGTTCTGTTTGGCAGTTCCGGGTCCGGAAAAACCTCTGTGATCAATGCGGTAGCTGGATTGAGCCGGCCTGCGCAGAGCCGGATTGTCGTCAATGGCGAGGTTTTGAGCGACAGTGCGGCAGGCCGCTGGGTGCCGCCACATCAGCGCAGCCTGGGCTATGTGTTTCAGGAAGGGCGGCTGTTCCCGCATATGACTGTGCGCAATAACCTGTTGTACGGCAATGGGTTGGCCAAAGGTCGGGCGGAGGTCGCGAGCTTTGATCAGGTGGTGGAGATCCTCGGGATTGGCAGCTTGCTGGAACGGCGGCCTGCGGAGTTGTCGGGGGGCGAAAAGCAGCGGGTGGCCATTGGGCGGGCGCTGTTGGCGCGGCCAAAATTGATCCTCGCAGATGAGCCGTTGGCGGCCCTAGACGAGCCGCGCAAAGCGGAAATCCTGCCGTATTTTGAGCGGCTGCGGGATGAATTTTCCCTGCCTATTCTGTATGTTACCCATTCGATTGCGGAAGTGGCGCGGCTGGCGACCACGGTGGTGGCACTGAAGGATGGCAAAGTGGATCGGGTCGGGCCGGCGGCGGAGGTGCTGTCTGATCCAAGCTTTACGCCGATGGGGCCGCGTGCTGTTGGGGCGGTTTTGGACGCGAAGGTGGTTATGCACCATGAAGATGGGCTGACGGAGTTATCCGCCAACGGCGTCGCTTTGATGTTGCCGCAGCTGTCCCATGCCATTGGCGATCAGGTGCGCGTGCGGGTTGCAGCGCATGATGTGATCCTCTCCAGAGAGGCGCCTAAGGGATTGTCAGCACTCAATATTGTCGCGGGAAGGGTGCAGTCGGTGCGATCAGGAGGTGGTCCTGGGGCGATTGTGTCAGTGGACACCAAAGCAGGGCGGATTTTGGCGCGGATCACACGGCGCTCGGCGGCGGCTTTGGCGCTGGAGGAGGGCGTGACCTGTTATGCGGTGATGAAGTCCGTGTCGGTGGCGCCGCAGGATATTGGCACGCGCTAAGGGCGTTTTGTTGCTGCGTTAAACGGTAAAAAGACGGCGAAAATCACGTCGGTATTTTGTCTGTATCGCGGCTGTTTCGCAGAGGTGCGTTTTCCAAGGGGCAGGGCGAGCGCAACAGTTAACGCAACGCCCGTTGCATCGCGTTAGAGCACGCCAATTTCCGCCAGCGCGCGGTTCAACTCGTCTGGCAAGACATCATCATTGGCGCGGTTGGCGGGGAGGTCGGCAGGGGCGTCCTCAACTTTCAAATAGCGCCAGCCCTGAAATGGACGCTTGAGTGCGGCCTGGGTCAGCTGTACCTCCGGTTCGAGCACAATGGCACATCGGCGAATGCCGTCTGATCCAATCACTTCGTCGAGACGTAGGATACGCTGACGGCATTGGATGCTGCCCTTGATGACCCAATAGATTGAGCCACCGTTGAGGATTTCAGCCTCACGTTTAGGCCACATGCGCGTGACATGGCGGGGCAGCCCATCCGGAAAGCGCGCTTTATTGGCCTCTTGCCAGGCGGCGAGGGTTTCGGGGCTCTCCGAGCCGACCGAAAGTTTCACAAGATGCACGGTTTTGCCCACAGGTTATCCACAGATTTATGCACGGAAGTTACATTATATAGTGGGCGTATCAACCTTCAACCCCAAAATAATGTGGTTTCCTTGCGGAAATTTCCATATTTGGCCGTTGTCAGATCACGCTGGTTTGATATAGATTAAAAAACCCTAAACCAACGCGCAGCACAAGCAAGGAAGCCAACGATGAGTCGTTTCGCCGCCCCCATCGCAGAACAAATCTGGGACATGAAATACCGTTTCAAAGAGGCGGACGGGACGCCGATTGATTTGTCGGTGGAAGACAGCTGGCGCCGCATCGCGCGTGACCTGGCCAAGGTGGAAAAAGACCCGGCCAAATGGGAAGAGAAATTCTACGGCGCGCTGGAGGATTTCAAATATCTGCCAGCCGGCCGGATCACTGCCGGTGCGGGCACCGCGCGCAACGTGACCCTGTTCAACTGTTTTGTGATGGGCACCGTGCCGGACAGCATGTCCGGTATCTTTGACATGCTGAAAGAAGCGGCGCTGACCATGCAGCAGGGCGGCGGGATTGGCTATGACTTCTCCACCATTCGTCCGCGCGGCGCGGATGTGAAAGGCGTGGCGGCGGATGCCTCTGGCCCGCTGTCTTTCATGGATGTGTGGGACGCGATGTGCCGCACCATCATGTCTGCAGGCTCCCGTCGGGGTGCGATGATGGCAACCATGCGCTGTGACCATCCTGATATCGAAGCCTTCATCACCGCGAAATCCGACCCAGCCCGTTTGCGCATGTTCAACATGTCCGTGCTGGTGACCGATGCGTTCATGGAAGCGGTGAAGGCGGACGGCCCATGGGAGCTGGTGTTTGGCGACAAGGTTTATCACACCGTGCAGGCGCGCGATTTGTGGAACAAGATCATGCAGGGCACCTATGATTACGCCGAGCCGGGCGTGATCTTCATCGACCGTATCAACCAGCGCAACAACCTCTCCTATGTGGAAGAGATCGCAGCGACCAACCCGTGCGGCGAGCAACCGCTGCCGCCTTATGGTGCCTGCCTGCTGGGCTCGATCAACCTGGCGCGTCTGGTGACCGACCCGTTTGAGAAAGCGGCGGAACTGAACGAAGAAGCGCTGACCGATCTGGTGGCCACGGCGGTGCGGATGATGGACAACGTGGTCGATGCGTCCAAATTCCCGCTCGATGCACAGGCACAAGAAGCGCAAGCCAAGCGCCGCATTGGCCTTGGTGTGACCGGTCTTGCGGATGCGCTGCTGATGCTGGGTCTGAAATACGGCACCGAAGAGGCAGCGGCGCAGACCGAAGCTTGGATGAAAGCGATTGCGCGCGCATCCTATCTGGCGTCTGTTTATCTGGCAAAAGAGAAGGGGGCCTTCCCGCTCTTTGACAAAGAGAAATACGTCAACGGCGGTCTGGTTCAGGACATGGATCAGGACGTGAAAGACGCGATTGCCAAGCACGGTATTCGCAACGCGCTTTTGACCTCCATCGCGCCAACCGGCACCATCAGCCTCTATGCGGGCAACGTAAGCTCTGGCATCGAGCCGGTGTTTGCCTATGCCTACACCCGCAAAGTTCTGCAGAAAGACGGCTCCCGCACGGAAGAGGAAGTTGTTGATTACGCAGTGCAATTGTGGCGTGACAAGTTTGGTGACAAGGAGCTGCCAGACTACTTTGTGAACGCGCAAACCCTGGAGCCAGCGGCGCATGTGCGCATGCAGGCGGCGGCGCAGAAGTGGATCGACAGCTCGATCTCCAAGACCATCAACTGCCCGGAAGACATCAGCTTTGACGCCTTCAAAGACGTCTACATGCAGGCCTGGGACACGGGCTGTAAGGGCTGCACCACCTATCGTCCAAACGACGTAACCGGCTCGGTTCTGACGGTTTCGGAAAGCGACGAGAAGGCGCCGGGCGAGCAACCAGCCGATCACGTGGCCGATGGTGGCGAAGTGATCTACATGTCCGAGCCGCTGGAGCGTCCGCAGAGCTTGGAAGGCGCAACTTACAAGCTGAAGTGGCCAGACAGCGAGCACGCGATTTACCTGACGGTGAATGACGTGATTATCAATGGGCATCGCCGTCCGTTTGAGGTCTTCATCAACTCCAAGAACATGGAGCATTACGCTTGGACGCTGGCGCTGACCCGGATGATTTCGGCCGTGTTCCGTCGCGGTGGGGATGTGTCCTTTGTGGTTGAAGAGCTGAAAGCGGTATTTGACCCGCGCGGCGGCGCCTGGATGGAAGGCAAGTACATTCCTTCCATTCTTGCAGCGATTGGCGGCGTGCTGGAGCGTCACATGATTGCGATTGGTTTCATCGAGGGCGAGGGCATGGGGCTTAAGTCCGACCCGCAAGCTGAAGTTATGGCTGTGGGCGGCGCGCCCCGTGGCAAGCCCTGCCCAAGCTGTGGCGAGTTTGGCTTGCAGATGGTGGAAGGCTGCATGACCTGTAACAGCTGTGGCCACAGTAAGTGCGGGTAAGCCGACTGGCGGAACAGTTGTCAGTTACCTCATAGGTTTTCCAAGAGTCACACCATAAGTTTTCCGGATTTCCTAAAAACACCAAAACGGTGAACAAAAAAAACGGCGCGAGACTGATCTCACGCCGTTTTTCTGCTTTTGGGTTGGGAGTTTACGAGAGGAGGGCTCGGACTTCCGACCTGAGAAAGACGCTTCCGTAGCGCTGCCCATTTACTGAGAATGGCTGGATGGATGCTGCGCGGAGTTGGTGCGTAACCTTTTGCCAGGATTGTCCGGTTTCTTGTGCTAGTGTCCTGGGCGTCATGAACTTGGCATGAAACGCGACTTCGTCATGCGGTTCAAAATAGGATTGCATGGCCTTTGTTGTTGGGTTTTGTAGCGCTGTTGTTTGGACAAAACCGTCTTCTATTAAGCGCTTGAGAATTGAAGGCTGATTGATCCCAACGGACTTAGCGAAGTCCTCGATGTTTATTGCCTGGTGCCCAATTGGTTTCAGAGCGGCGACAACGTCGTCATGATAAACGTGGATGGCTGCATACCCTTCGCTTCCCATCCTGTTGGCAACGCGCGCGATCCTTCCTTCCAAGATGGCGGCGATTACTGTGCCGGGGCCGACTTTAAGCCTTTGCGCTGCTTTTGAGATATGTTCCCAACCGTGTTGCGCTTGTCTAAGCTGGACAGCACCACGGAGTACCTGGTTCAGGAAAGTGAGGCCATCTGCCGGGTTCCAAACAGCCTTCACATTGCCAGCGGTGAGTTCTGGTTTGAGAACGCCGTCAGCGACAAGCAAATCGAACTGAGAGCGCGTTGCATTGATTGCGTCGGCCATTTCTTTAGCGCTGATCAGCTTTGTCATTCCCGACAGCAAAGGTGTAGCCTGTTCTGCGTCAAACACCTGCCATGCGTCCGGCATGCCGCACTCTGCCGGCGGCACAATGTCTTTTGCGACGAGGACCTTTCGAAGGCGACGTTGATCAATCCCAATTGCCTGCGCTGCAGTTCGTACGGAGTGCAACCGTCTTTCATAGACGGGATGCCCCAACAGTTCATCACCGGGCCCAAGTGGCTGCCATATGGTCACGCAATATCTTCTGGAACGGCGCGTATGCTGGGTCATTGCGGTGGTCGTAGGCCAAGCGCTCATACATTAGTGGGTAAATTGCCTTTCCGCCGTCTTGTGGGGTTCCAGGCTGACTTTGAAGCTCTTCCAAAGTCTCTTGAATGGCAGCTACGCCTCGTCGCGCAACGTGAAACCCCATTTCACACAGAGCAGGGCGGTGTTTTGGTTTCACACGGGCGAGAGGGATGTTTTCCAGTCGAAGCCGTGCGGCTCCCAGATATCGGCAGAAGTTGGCGGCGGCGTGGAATGCGTGTTGGTCCAACCAGTTCTTGGGGTTCGTGTGGCCGTTAAGTCTGCTCTCAACCCAGAGTTCAAAGGGCAGTGCCTTTCTGGAGCCAACTTCCATTTCACCGGCAAGAACTTTGGGAGCCAGTAGGGCCAATTGAGGTGCGGAGTCATAGCGACGGATCCGATTTCCTTCGCGCCAAAGTGGTAGCAAGGACGTGTTATGTTTATGGCAAATGGAGACATGAGGGACCATCCAATGCCCGCGTAGGGCCATGGTTTCCACACCTTCCTGGGCGTCTTCAAGCAGACAGCGAACGCAGCCGCGGACTTCTGGAAAAAAACAGGGCGCGCGCGGGGAACCTATGAGCGCAAAGCTCCAGCTGTTTGTTGTCTGCGGCCTTTGGTGACCAAGCAATCACTTCTTCAGGTACGTCGACACCATGGTCCCGCAGATGCATGAGAGCGTTGTCCGATTGCCGCAACACTGCGTTGAAAGAGGTGCTTTTGTCGGTACACAGCGTCGCTACATCGACTTGGAAATGCGATGCGTATCGCGACAGCCATGAGGAAAGCGTCTCTCGATCTCTGTCTGACGTCAGCACCTATGGGTCCAATTAGGGTGATTTGATAAGGGAGAGT
>NZ_JAKVCW010000031.1 GCF_022448905.1 Shimia sp.
ACTCTCTCTTACTTTAGGCCCTCATTGGTTCCAAAAACTCTGACGACGGACAGTTTTGAACCTTACTTTCACAAATTCCACGGCAAACCTCGCGTCGTTGACAAGACGGTTCTGAGCGGGATTATCTGCATCAATCGCAACGGCTTAAGGTGGCGGGACGCACCTAAGGAGTATGGCCCGCACAAGACCCTCTACAACCGTTGGAAGCGGTGGAGTGACAAAGGGATACGCTCCTATATCCCAGATCGAAAGCAAAGCAAGAAGGTCGTGAAATACGACAAGCGCCACTACAAACGACGCAAGCGCATCGAGAAAATGTTCGGCAGGTTGAAGGACTGGCGCCGCGTCGCAACACGCGATGACAGATGCCCAGAAGTCTTCCTCTCAACCTTCGCGCTGGCAGCAGATGTCATCTACTGGTGATGAGTCCTGACACTAGGTGCGCGCTTGTCCCCTGATGTATTGGCCGCGGAGTGACTGCTATGAATGAACTCACCCCCGCAATTACCCTCACGATCCGGGATGATGGAGAGATGCTGGAATGAGTGGCGGTGGTGCCCGAAATGGCCGACACCGCCAGCTTCACCTTCCGCGCGCCTTCCGGTGCACTCTTTTCCTACGATCCGGGTCAATTCCTTACACTGGAAATCCCGACACCGGATCAGCCTGCCGGCGTGGTGCACCGCACCTATACGATCAGATCCGCGCCGTCACGGCCCAGATCCATCACCATTACCGCCAAGGCGCAGGCCGACAGCATTGGCACGCGCTGGATGCTGGACAACCTCAAGCCTGGCATGCGGCTACGGACGATTGGTCCGGCGGGGCTTTTCACCAACGCTCAAAGCACATCCGACAAATATCTGTTTCTGTCGGCAGGGTCGGACATCAACCCGATGATGTCGATGACCACTTGCATGTGCAACGAAGGGCGCGATTTGGACAGTGTTTTCATCAACTGCGCCAAACGTCCGTCTGAGATCATATTCCGTCAGCGATTGGAACAGATGGCAAGCCGTTCACCGGGGCTAGATCTAAAGTTTGTTGTGGAAGAACCCGATCCCTATCGTCCATGGACCGGTTATCAGGGCCTGTTCAATCAGCTGATGCTCGGTCTGATGGCGCCGGACTATCTGGAGCGGGAGGTGTATTGCTGCGGCCCTGAACCATTTATGACCGCTGTGCGAGAGGCCTTGGCTGGTCTCGGCTTTGACATGGATCGCTATCATCAGGAAAGCTTCGGCGCGCCTGTGGAAAGCGTCGCGGAACAACCCGCGCTGGAGGACGTTGTCCCCGATGATGACGCGGTGGCAGAAATCCACTTTGCCACATCAGCCGTTGCGACCAAAGTGGCGGAAACCGACACCGTGCTGATTGCTGCCCGCGCTGCAGGTTTAAACATCCCTTCAGGCTGTACCTTTGGGGTGTGCGGCACCTGCAAGGTCAACAAGACACCCGGAGCGGTGCACATGGTGCACAATGGCGGGATATCCGAGGATGATATTGAGGCTGGCAATATTCTCGCCTGCTGTTCAAACCCGATCGGCAAAGTCTCGGTCGACGTTTGAAAACAAGAAAGGGGCCGAAGCGACGGCCCCTGTTTTTATGTACGCGGCAGAAACTTCTGCAAATCTGGTGGTCGGAAATCCGGCCCCTTCAATACCTTGCCATCTTCTCGCAGCACTGGCCTTCCATCCGCGCCAAGTTTGGACATGTTGGAAGCATGCACCTCTTCCAAGGCGTCCTGATTTACGCCGTGCAGGCCAAATTCGAGGAAGGTGCCATCCAACACGTATTGGATGTCGCAAAGCGCATCGAGGGTTTCGACCATATCACCTGCTTCAACCGCCGCGCGCAGCTCAGCAACCTCTTCTTCGAGGATCGCCAGCCGCATTTGCGCCCGAGATTGCGGGATCGTTGGGGCGGCCTCAACCGGCACCCCGAACGCCTCATGCCATTCTCGCACAATAGTCAGCGTGTCTCGGGCCATCAAAAGTCCCAGTCTTCGTCTTCGGTCGCCACGGCCTTGCCAATCACATAGGACGAACCAGACCCAGAGAAGAAGTCGTGGTTCTCGCTGTCCGGGCTGAGCGCGGCAAGGATCGCGGGGTTCACCTCCGACACTTCTGGTGGGAAGAGTGCCTCAAAGCCGAGGTTTTGCAGGGCTTTGTTCGCGTTGTAGTGCAAGAAGACTTTCACATCCTCGGTCAGTCCGATGCCGTCATAAAGCTCTTCGGTATATTCGTTTTCGATGCCGTACAGCTCAAACATCAGGTTGAAGGCGTAGTCTTTCAACTCTTGCTGTTTGTCTTCAGACAGTTTCTCGTAGCCGCGCTGGAACTTATATCCAATATAGTAGCCATGCACCGCCTCATCCCGAATGATCAGACGGATCAGGTCCGCGGTGTTGGTTAGCTTTGCGCGGCTGGACCAGTACATCGGCAGATAAAATCCCGAATAGAACAGGAAGCTCTCCAGAAACACACTGGCGATCTTGCGTTTCAGCGGGTCATTGCCCGGCGCGTAGGTGTCCAAAATGGAGCGCGCCTTGGCTTGCAGGTGCGGGTTTTCTTCGGACCAGCGAAAGGCTTCGTCGATCTCTTTGGTCGAGCACAACGTCGAGAAAATCGACGAATAACTACGCGCATGGACGGCTTCCATAAAAGCGATGTTCGTCAGCACAGCCTCCTCGTGCGGCGTCACCGCGTCGGGCATCAGCGACGGTGCACCTACGGTGTTCTGGATCGTGTCGAGCAACGTCAAGCCGGTGAAGACGCGGATGGTCAATTGCTTCTCATGGTCCGTCAGGGTTGCCCAGCTTGGAATGTCGTTGGACAGCGGCACTTTCTCGGGCAGCCAGAAGTTGACCGTCAGTCGGTTCCAGACCTCAAGGTCTTTGTCGTCGTCCATTCGGTTCCAGTTGATCGCGCGGGTGATCTTGGTGTCTAGCATATCTTTCATGGTCTCTCTCCGATCACAGCGAGCAGGAAACGCAGCCCTGAACCTCTGTGCCCTCAAGGGCATCCTGGCGCAGGCGCACGTAGTAGATTGTTTTGATGCCTTTTTTCCACGCATAGATTTGCGCGCGGTTGATGTCGCGGGTGGTTGCCTCTGCTGGGAAGAACAGCGTCAGCGACAGGCCCTGATCCACATGTTCAGTGGCCGCCGCATAGGTGTCGATCAGCGCTTCCGGACCAATCTCATAGGCATCGCGGTAGTAGTCTAGGTTGTCGTTGTCCATATAGGCGGCCGGGTAGTAAACGCGGCCGATTTTGCCTTCTTTGCGGATTTCGACCTTGGACACGATTGGGTGGATCGAGGAGGTCGAGTTGTTGATGTAGGAGATCGAGCCGGTTGGCGGCACGGCCTGAAGGTTGCGGTTGAAGAGACCGTGTTTCATCACGTCCGCCTTCAGCGCTTCCCAATCGGCGCGGGTCGGCAGGTCAACGCCGTCAAACAGCGATTTGACGGTTTCACTTTCGGGTAACCAGTCGCGGGTGGTGTATTTGTCAAAGAAGGCACCGGAAGCATAATCGGACGCCTCAAAGCCTTTGAAGCTTGCGCCGCGCTCCTGGGCGAGGTCACAGGACGTGCGGATCGCGTGATAGGCCACGGCGGCAAAATAGACCGACGTGAACTCCACGCCCTCGGCGCTGCCATAGTGCACCCGCTCACGCGCGAGATAGCCGTGCAGGTTCATCTGCCCCAGGCCAATCGCATGGCTGTCATCATTGCCTTTGCGCACGGATGGCACAGAATCGATGGCCGACATTTCCGACACCGCGGTCAGCGCACGGATCGCAGCCCCAACGGTGCGGCCAAGGTCGTTGCCATCCATGGTTTTGGCGATGTTCAGAGAGCCAAGGTTACAGGAGATATCGCTGCCCATTTTGGCATAGCCAAGATCATCATTGAACTCAGACGCCTCATTCACCTGCAGGATTTCGGAACAGAGGTTGGACATGTTGATGCGGCCCGCAATCGGGTTCATCCGGTTCACGGTGTCCTCAAACATCACATAGGGGTAGCCGCTTTCAAACTGAATTTCGGCGATGGTCTGGAAGAACTCGCGCGCATTGACTTTGGATTTGCGAATGCGCTTGTCGTCGACCATTTCCTCATATTTTTCGGTGACCGAGATTTCCGAGAAGGGCACACCATAGACCTTCTCCACGTCATGCGGAGAGAACAGATACATGTCGGCGTTTTTCTTGGCCAACTCAAAGGTGATGTCCGGGATCACCACGCCAAGCGACAGGGTTTTGATGCGGATTTTCTCGTCCGCATTTTCACGCTTGGTGTCCAGAAACCGCATGATGTCAGGGTGATGCGCGTTCAGATATACCGCGCCGGCGCCCTGACGTGCGCCGAGCTGGTTGGCATAGGAGAAGCTGTCTTCGAGCAGCTTCATCACCGGGATCACACCAGAGGATTGGTTTTCGATGCCTTTGATCGGCGCGCCATGTTCGCGGATGTTGGTCAGCAAAAGCGCCACACCGCCGCCACGCTTAGACAGCTGCAGCGCGGAGTTGATGCCACGTCCGATGCTTTCCATGTTGTCTTCCAGACGCAGCAGGAAGCAGGAAATCAGCTCCCCACGCGAGGCTTTGCCGGCGTTGAGGAAGGTGGGTGTCGCGGGCTGGAAACGGCCTTCAAGGATTTCCTCCATAAAGGACATCGCGAGATCTTCATCACCGCGCGCCAGCGTCAGGGCAGTCATCACAACACGGTCTTCATAGCGCTCCAGGAACCGCTGCCCATCCCGAGTTTTGAGTGTGTAAGAGGTATAATACTTGAACGCGCCAAGGAAAGTGGGGAAGCGGAACTTCTTCGCATAAGCTTCATCCCAAATCTTGCGCATGAAGTTCTTGGAGTACTGATCCAGCACGGCCTCTTCATAGTAACCTTCGCTCACGAGGTAGCCGAGCTTTTCATCTAATGAGTGGAAAAACACCGTATTTTGGTTGACGTGCTGCAGGAAATACTGCCGCGCCGCCATGCGGTCCGCGTCAAAGCGGATTTTGCCATCCCCGTCATAAAGGTTCAGCATCGCGTTCAGCGCGTGATAATCCAAAGTGCTCAGCTCACTGTCGAGCATAGGTTGTCCCCCAATTTTTGCAGCCCGTCTGTCACGCGGGCGATATCCGTGTCAGTGCCTGCCAGCTCCAAGGTATAAAGCAGCGGCACGTTGCATTTTTCTGAGATGATGCGACCCGCAAGCGCGTAGGTCGCACCGAAGTTTCGATTGCCTGTACCGATCACGCCGCAAATGTGTCTGCGCCGCGCCGGGTCATTGAGAAACCGGATCACCTGTTTGGGCACCGCGCCTCGGCCTTGGCCATCCGCATAGGTCGGACACACCAAAACAAAAGGCGCATCCACCACCGGCAGCGGCGCATCCGGCTCAACCGCGATACGTGACGCAGCCAAACCGAGCCGCGTTACAAAGCGATGCGTGTTGCCAGAAGCGGATGAGAAATAGACAAGTGCCGGAGATCGGCCCGCCACTTTAGGAGGCCAAGCGGGCAATCCTGTCCGGACGGAACCCAGACCAATGCTCTCCGTTGGCTTCCACTACCGGTGCTTGGCGATAGCCCATCTCAGTCACGCGGGTCAGCGCGGTGGTGTCTTCGGTCAAATCCACCACGTCATAGCTGATGCCCTTTGCATCCAGCGCACGGGTGGTGGCAGTGCATTGTACGCAAGCGGGTTTGGAATAAACGATGATGCTCATCTGTCCTCTTTCTGTTGTCAAAGTCGAGGACGCAGTGCCGGGCCAGACCCATTGCACGCCCCCGAACCCTCCGTTCGTGGTCTTTTCCATGCGGACGGCAGGTCTCCTGACTCGCGGATCTCAGCTTGGCTGGCCTTCCCGAAAGCCAAGCTTTCAGTGGCGTGATCAACCTTGCTCACCGCTTACAGTTGCGGGGGCAGTGCCGGAATTTAACCGGCTTCCCTCTTAGCCTTCGATCAGAATCGAAGGAACCGAAGCAACACTATATAGAGTGCGAGATGGGGCCATCGTCAATATATAGATTTGTATTGACATGCTCTTTTTGCGAGCAGGTAATAAGAGGTGCTCCTTTGTACATTGCGCAGAGCACAGTTTTGGAGCGATAGCTCGACAGGAGGCACATCGGCATGAGGTTTCATCGGGCCTCTTTCCACCTCAAAAAGACACGCGTTCAGTCTATAAAGCGCCCTCGCGTCTTAAATCAAAACTCCTTTTCCCTTCGGACCAGCTCAAATCCGGCATGTCATAGAATGCGATAGCGAGGTTAGGCGCGTCAGATCCTAAAACAAGCACAAGCTGTTCAACGCACTATCCGTTGGCGAAAACCAACGTGTGAGCATTGCGCGCGTACTGGCGCAAAGCCCTCGGGTCTTTTTCTTGGATGAGTCAACCAGCCTTCTGGGTATCCGTCATCAGATTGCGATCAACGACTGGGTCAAACAACAAGAAGCCACAGTGACGCTTGCTCTATACTGTCCGTCGTCAAAGTTTTTGGAACCAAAAGCGGCGTGAACTAAGAGAGTGTT
>NZ_JAKVCW010000032.1 GCF_022448905.1 Shimia sp.
TTAGTTCACGCCGCTTTTGGTTCCAAAAACTTTGACGACGGACACTCGCGCGCCGTCTTTCGGCTGTGGCATGGCTTGCACAGCGGTTGCCAATTGGTCCGGTCAAAGAACAGATCGCGATCCCCGCGATGCGGTTCGATGTGGTCAACCTCTGTCGCCGCAACCACCAAACCCAATTCACCACAATCAACGCACAGCGGATTGCGGGTCAGGAACACGCGGCGGCCAGCCTTCCATGCCGGAGTTGCATAGAGCTGGATACCTGTCTGCGCCGCTTCACCAAGCTTTGCCTTCGCGCGCCGCTCTGCCAGCTTTTCTTTGCGGCGTTCTTCGTGCATCGGACAATGCGCGCCGCCCTCAACCGCCAGGTCATCGCAGCCAGGACGGCAGCACACTTTGCGAATTACCATTGCCACCAACTCCACAAACGAAAGCCCAACAAAAAACGCCCGCCGGTTTCCCGTGGGCGTTCTTGTGGATGATGCATATTCAGTAAGGGGCTGACGACCTTTTCGTCAATGACGAATTTACAACCATCTGTGAATGAACAACTTTTGAACTGCCGGCCACAATAAATCTGACAAAGTTTGTTCTGGGGCCACTGTTTCCGATGTGCCTCGCCACAAAATGCTATGGCCAAGGCCGAGGTCATTCGGAGGCAAGGTCCACAACAAGTTACCAGACCACCGTTGTCACATTTCTCAAAGGGGTTGTGGAGGCTGCTTATCCGGGAGCGAATGTTCGATCATCGATGTCTCATCGAAACCTTCGGGTACCGCTATTAATCTCCGACGTTGGCTCTATGTAGTTTCATGATCGGTTAGGATGGTTTTTGCATTCCCACGCCCAGGAAGCGGAGCGTTTGAATTTCGATTGGTGTACACCCTGTAAGGGGTAGGAGAGACAATTAAGGGTGTACACCGTCCGAGAGTGAATGTTTCCATGGTGCTTGAATAATCGGATTGTAAGAACTCCAATTAAGATTAGGTAGCTGACCATTTAGGTTATGCCTCTAAGCACTTGAAGATTTCCGGCAGCGAGCAGCCCCGCGATAGTTTCAGTCATTTATACTTGGTAAATACGGCAAGGATCTCGGAGATAGAGGTAGACTTTGACACTTACAGAGCGAAACTTTGAAAATCGGCAAATGACCCTTTCAGATCAGACAATACGGCTTCCTAATCGCAAGTCACTCCCAGATCGGATTGCACGGCGCACCAAAAGCTGCTGCTCGCGTCCAATGCGACTGCGTTGGCCCTGCCATCCGGTCCAAAGCCGCAGCCAAAGCCCTGGTCAGCGCCTTCACATGCTCACCTTTGGCGCTCTGCCCAACCCTGACCCAACCCGCACCGCGTAACACATCCGTCATGGTCTTATCATGCAGGCACACGGCATCGACCAAAGTGCGGTCCAAGATCATGCCACGGCGGTTGCATCTGGATGGTCGCACCCCGCGCACCGACAGGGCCACACCGGACCCAATGCGCTCGCGGATGCGCGCCAAATTGGTGCCATCCGCGAGCAAGGCAACAATGAAGGCGTCACCATCGCTGCCACCACCAGACAGGCTTTCAACAGACGAACATTTGACACCCTTGCTGTCATACTTCTCAAACAGTGCGCGGTAGGTGCGGCCCATGCAAATCTGCGCCGATGTGAAAGGCGGAATATAAACCGGCAGGTCTTTGCCCGCGCGACCGGCACGATTGGCTGCTTTGGTATACGCCGTCCGCGCCTTACCCTCGATCACGTCGAAGGCATCACCTATGTGCATCGTCTTGCGCCCCTCAAAGCCATCCTGTACCCGACGCAGGCCGCCGCTATCTGTGCGGACAATCTTGCGCATGTCGGTTACCCTGATAGGCCCACGCGCAGGAGCCTCGGGCACAGGCCCCACATTGTCAGGCACAGCGCCCATCGCGCGCACCTCGCCAATGCGCCACGCCTCTGTGCCCACAATGTTCGCATCAACCGCACGGCCACATCCATTACGATCCATTAGATAAACGATGCCTTCACTCACGCCGCCGCCCCTTCACTTGCTGCCTGACGAACGTCGCGGCATTCCTGCATGGCCGCTTCACGCCGATCATAAAACGCCTGTTCCTCCGCCGCGATGACGTCTCCCCGATCAATGCGCATTTGAATATCGCGATGCCGCCGCATAGCCTGATAGGCGTCTTTCTTAATGTTGTTTACAGTGAAGCCACCCGGCCACTTGCGTTCACCCAATGGCACGGCGCGAAACCACTTCATAAGCTCTGGTGCCCAACCATCGCGGATCGCGTCCGCCCCAAGCTGGTTGGCAAACACTTCCTGCATCAAAGGCGACACCGATTTTCCGCCGGTAGGCCGCCTCGTATCCTTCACCCGCCCCAAGAGAACCTGACCATTCGGCACCCGATCCTTTTGCGGCCCACCGGGATGCGCCTGCGCCCACTCACGCAATTCATTCAACTGCGCCTCACTCAACGCCGCCAAACATCCGCACACCATGCGCTTCATCTTCTCATAACCTGCCTTGGTGGTTGTGGTAGGTCGCCCAAGGCCCAACCCCTCCAACGGATCAAACAAAAGCGCCATCACTCGCGCCTCACCTTCGGCTTGTGCCGCTGCATCCATGCCTTTCCCCTTCTCTGAAAATCCCACTTATCCACAGGCCAACCACTTTACGAATGACGCGCAAATGCCTGTTATCGTTCTAATTTCATTGTCATTGTCTTTATCGAACCCGACATTAAGTTAGTGTCTGTGAACGTCAGTTAGTGTCTAACCGACACTGCGTGACGTTGATGTTAGGTGTTGTCAGGGAAGCGCCCCACGCGCGCCTCTGCCTTGCAGGCGTGAACCGCCATGCTCAGGTCTTCCGCCGTGCGCCGCTGCCCGCCACGCTCTGCAATCCGCTTATCAATGAACTCATTTACCCAGCGCACCTTGCGCGGATCTTCGGCCACCTTCGCGGATAACGTCGCGATGTCCTTGGTCAACCGATCCAGCTTGCGTGCTTGGGATGCGGCCTCTACCCGCGCGGCATGATTGGCACGCGAGGCAAACGCCTGTGTCACAATCCGCGTGACCACGGTATGCATCAACCGCACATCATCGCCGCACCGGCATTGCTGCCAACCATACAGCGGACCGAACTCAAGCTTGCACAGGGCTTCGAAGTGATCGCGATCCACAACCGGCTGCACCATACGCGCCAACCGCTTTGGGTCGTTTGGCAACGTGCCAACCGGCGTTTCGCTATGGGCGAGGTTCACCAGGTCAAACCACATCGACTTGCATTCGTGCGTTCCATTCCACCGCATGTCAGACGACAGCCAGCGGCGAAACTCCCATTGAACAAAGCCGTGGGAGTCCAACCGCTGATCCGGGTCAATTGGATAGTCTGGCAGATCGTCAATCGAAACCGGCGTGACAAGTTGCAATGCGGTCATGATGCTCTCCGCTCTTCGCGCGTCAAACGAGAGACGCAAATCAGGCGCGCACCGCTCCACCGACAAAACTGTGTCAGGTCTGGGGCGGTCTCACAGGCAGAATCTAACGCGCTCACAGGCGCATTTTTTGAGGCTTCGAAAACTGCTTGGTCCGCCCGTTCACAGGCCAGATCAAACCATAGGCTCATATCTTCACCCCGCGCCGCGCCATCCGCGCCATCACATCGGCGGCATACATCTGCTTGCGCACCACCGGCAAAATCCAGTCGCCATCAATCCCAGCAAGTCCGCAGATTGTGTGGAAATGCGCCGTGGGGCGGAAGAACTCTCGCGCCACCAGAATTTCGTTCAACGTGTCCGCGCCGCGTGGCTGTGTCGCCACGTTAAAGGCATCTCGGATCACCTCGCACCACAGCTTTTGGCAGGTCAACACATCCAGCTCTTCGAAAAACTCCGCGCCGCCTGTCACGATGTCAGCGTCAATAGTGCTTAGGCTGCGATGCACCGTCATGTTGTCACCCCGCCGAAAAAAGCGACCCGATGCGCAGGGAGGAGGACAGCACGCCGGGTCAAGGTCAACAGGGAGGATAGCGGGCAAAGAGACAGCACGCGGCCACGCCCGCAAAGTGGTGGCCGATTGGTGCGTGTTGAATGGGATTGAAAACGGGTCATTCGGCTGACTACTCTACGTCCGAATTTCGAGAAGCGCGCCGTACCACGCACCAAGCCCGAGGATCAAAGTCGCGATAAGCATCATCACCACAACCCACACGAGCCGCTTGAAATACAACCCGCCAGAATTCGGCTCTAGATCATGCTCCATGCGTCTACCTCTCATCACATTGGTTGGTTGGTGCTTTCGAAGAGGCGGGATCGACCATCATCATTACCCAAAGCGCGAAAAACCCGACGCAGTAGCAGATCAAATCCCAAAGGGAATCCGCCACAACAATCGCCGCGTAACCGCTGTTGGGAATGTCGAATGCAACTTCTTTCACGGCGATCATGGCCAGAAAGGCCCAAAACCAAGCTACGGAACGATCCCGCAATAGGACAAACGAACCGATCGAAATGCCTATGCCATAATGCGCGACACTAACGGTCGCCCATTGCGCCCACCGAGAGCACACAACTGCGGCCCCTGCACCGCTGAGATCACTGTGAAACAACGACCCAAACTCTTGACCGAAGTTGATCATCGTTGCGCAATCCTCTCCAGAATGTCGTTACGGGTCTGATCTTTCGTCAAAATTTCCATTGTCTCGAAAACGCCAATGATCGCGCAGACAGCAAAAACGTCTTCGATCACCGGGCTAGATTCACAAGACAACCAGTTGCGGATCTGACGCTCTGACCGGCCCAAGACCGGCGCGGCCATCCTCGCGACCTCAATATCGGATCCACCTGGAAAGGCACGGCGGAGCGCTGTCACAAATCGACTCCGCGCAAGTTCCTGCGCCTCAACCCGGTTCATTTGGAAAGATCTTTCATGGCCATTCAGGAGAAACTTGACCCCAGACCACAAAACGCGAGGAAGCGAACTCATGAGAAGATCCTCCAGAATTGAAGAACTTCGACCGCTAACCAGGCAAAAATCATACCACGCCCTCCAACTGATCGTTGGTGGGTGGCGGATTGTCTTTACAGTATCTGAGGAGCTTATCGACGGTTGTCAGCGTTGGGCTACTACGCCCCTCGACCCACCGTCGCCACGTTGTTCCATTTCCACAATTTGCGCGCTGAATTACGGTCGACGGGGAAACACCCGACCGCTGCGCATAATCACTTATCTCAGAAATTAATCTCTCCATGACATAGCCATGTAGGTTTTTTGTTCTACTATGTCAAAGGTTTTTTGTTCGATGGCGTACTAGGTTTAAGATAGTATATTTTACCTACTATCGGAGAACGACAAATAACCAGAAAACGGGAAATAAGTCGCGATGAAGTTTTGGCAAAAGCTGCAACAGGCAATTGAAGCGAACCCTGATTGGACTGAGTCTGGCCTCGCGCTGCGCGCAGGGCTATCCAACTCAGCAATCCGCCAAATGATCGCGAACCAACGTGATCCGCGCATGGTCACTGCTGAAAAGATTTGTGAAGCGATGGGCACCAGCTACGCGGTGTTTATGTCCGACGCACAGGCCGATGAACAGAAAGAGATTGTTCACCTAGCAAATAAGCTACCACCTCACCTCCTCCACGAGCTTTTAGGTTACGGACGAGCACTAGTTGCCTCGCAGGATCGGGGGCAGCCAAAATCGCACGAAGATGAATAATAATTTCATCCAAGGTTATTTCCACCTCCAGGGACTTAGGGTCAGGACTCATAGCCAGTAAATAACGAGAGCTGCGAGGGCGATGGCG
>NZ_JAKVCW010000033.1 GCF_022448905.1 Shimia sp.
CGCCATCGCCCTCGCAGCTCTCGTTATTTACTGGCTATGAGTCCTGACCCTAAGTTTGAAAACAACGGCGAAATACCTTAAGCTAAAAGCTGCCAACCGATGATAGGCCAATTCCGGTTTAAGATAACAGCAACAACACTTCTAGTATGTGCGGACAATGCCGCGCCGCATTAGATGTGAGGACAAGCAACAAGCAGTTTTGTATATCGTTATGGAGGAAAAACATGCCACAAAAATCAGACCGCCCCGGCAACCGTCTCATGGATCGTCCTGAGTATCGTTCAAAGAAATCGCCGCTGACACTATCGCCTGCAACAAGCGTATTCAACGCTGTTAATAAAATGTCCGAGAGAAACTATGGCTCGGTAATAGTTGTCGATCCTGATAACAAAGTAATTGGAGTGGTTACCGAAAGGGATGTGATGAATAAACTGGTTGCAAAAGGGTTAGACGCAACCACGACAGTTCTCTCCGATATCATGACTGCCAACCCCAGACTCGCGAATGAAACAGATGACTTGATAGAGTGGCTTAGAATAATGTCCAACGAACGGTTCCGGCGTCTGCCCGTCGTTGACGACAAAGGTCGAATTAAGGCTGTATTCACGCAAGGTGACTTTGTTTCCTACACTTGGCCTGATCTAGTGTACCAAATGAAGTCAATTGCGACAGCCACAGTAATGAGGAATTGGGCGGTTTTCTTGATTGGCGGCGGCATAGCGTTGTATTCCCTACTGATGGTTGTCGTGATGAAGGTTATAAGTTGATAGGGGGTGCTGTCAGACGAAATCGAATTCGTCTCCACAATGCCAACAAGACTGTCCTTTGTACCGCGCAAAGACACCACCACTCAGCGAGAGCCGCGCTTCATTTCAGTTTGAAATATTCGCGTGAGTAAAGGTGGCGTTCATGATTGAAGTGATTGTGGACCGAAGAATGGTCGGATGCGAATTTCTGCAGACATCGCATTTGTCTAACGCGGAGCATCGCCTTCTATCTTAGTCGTAATGGCGGATGAGCATTCTCTGCGCGATTGGTCACTCATCAGCCAGTTTCTTGCCTGTTCGCGTTGCTAATGTCCCTCATCGCAGCACCGTAGGAGCGGAATTTGTGGGTTACGAGTGTGCCAGGCCGACCGTAACGACGCATTGATTTCTTGAAAAATTTCAATGCTGCCTTCCTATCTCGAATCTTCGTCACATAGCTTTCCAGGACTTCATCCTCATGATCAACGGCCCGCCAAAGGTAGTATCGCTGCCCGCTGATCTTCACGAACATCTCGTCCACATGCCATTTCCAGTTCGAGTGGCACATGATCGATTGAGATCTTCTCTTGCGGATCTCCGATGCGAATTTGAGACCGAACCGCTGCCACCAAAACCGAACGGGTTCGAAGCTCACGTCGATGCTACGTTCGTGTAGCAAATCTTCGACATTCCTCATCGACAGGGGGAATCGAATGTACATCATCACAGCCAACCGGATGATTTATGGGCTGGTTTTGAAGTCGCGAAGAGGAGAGCGTTTTGTCATGGCCAGAGGCTAGATTGGCACCCTGTACTTAGCAGCAGAGATTCCTCTGACAATTCCTCAAATTCGTTTCAGAATATCGTCGGCTATGGCGCGGCCACTGATCCATCCGGCCTCAACTCTGGGACCAATACACCAATCCCCTCCCAAATACAGCGTGCGGCTGTTATCACGCAAAAATGGCTCGCCAAGGGGACTCGTGGACCGCGCATAGCGCCAGCGGTGAGCAGCGACATACTGCGCCGCTGAAGGATCCGCCCCAATTTGCGCGCACAGCATCGGCAACATAAGCTCTGCGAGCTCGGCATTGTCGCGTTCGAGGTTTTCCACACTCCAGTCCACACTGGCTTGAGCTACCCAACACCCTTGCGACAAACGACTGGGCTTGGAACTGTTGTAAGCAATCCATGAAAGGGGCTGCTGCGGCATCCGCTTGCTGGTGAAAGGGATCGGTTGCCCGTCTTTAAAGGCCGCCATGAGCGTTAGGCAGGGGGCCATTTCGACACTTAGTAGACGACGAGTGAGCGGGTGATCAACGCCGATCAGCGGCGTGATTTGAGGCGCGGGCGTTGTTACCACAACATGGCTGGCCGCAAGGCTGTCAGTTTGGGTCGTGACAGTCCACCCCCCGTCACGCGCGCCAACAGTTTCGACGGTGGTGTTTTGGCTTACATCCAGTCCGGTCACCAGATGCTTTGGCAAACCGCTCATACCGGGAACGCCAACAAAATGTGGTTCAGGCGCTCCAGCTTCCCAGACATCAACGGTTGCAGCCGCCCGCATAGAACGCAGGACTGCATGGAAGTTGGGCGCGCGCGCGGTCACATACTGCGCGCCATGATCGAATTGTCGACCGCATCGCGTGCGTTTCGTGGCAAGCCGCCCTCCAACACCGCGGCCCTTATCCAGAACCATGACGTTCAAACCTGCATCTGCAAGCTTTCCCGCACAGCTTAGGCCAGTGATGCCAGACCCGATGATGAGGATTTTGCTGCACGACATCAGTAAAGCCCCAAGCTTTCCAGCACCTTGGGAATCTGTTTTTTCACCTTGAAGAATCCCGCTGTCGCGTGGGGCCAAATCGCCTCATCCCAGGGCCGTCGCCATTCACATAACGCGATCCCCTTTGCGTTTAACGCTGGTGCGGCAGCTTCAAACCAATCATGGAGGGGGCCTTGGGGGATATATGCCGTTGCAATCTGTTTTGCGCCGGCCTCAGTGGCCCATCGCGCCAGTTCATTAGAATCAGTCGCCGTGAGATGGTCAGCTTGGAGGCTCAGGCGTGAGACAGTATCACCCAAGGCCTCGCGTTCAAACTGTGTTACGTGATCGGCGACCGGCAAGTCCGATCGTAGGTGACTGGCCGAAATAGTTGCGGCACCAACAAGATTTAGATCCGACAACGCAAAAGCATCTAGGGAACAGTCTTCCTCACTGATCAGCAACGCTGTGGGGACGTCGGGTTTTGGGGTGACAACGTCCCTAATCCGTTGAATACGGGGCAATCCATCGGGCTCAGAATAATCGAGAGGCGCGATAGGATCAGCAAGATCAGCGTCCCCGATGTCAAAGCGTAGGTTGGTGTATTTGGCGATATTCCAGGCTTTGGCCTGATAGGCCCTGCCGCGTGTATGAAGCCCAGCCACCCAGCGCCAGCTCAGAGTGTTGGCGGCCGGATCGCCATCCAGAAGATGGCGGTGGAAAAAATCAGCTCCCAGACGCCAGGGCAGCGACAAGGTGAAAATCCAGATCGACGCAAACCACATCCGCGCATGATTGTGGAGATAGCCAGTGTCTAAGAGCTCATCAACCCACGCATCGAAACAAGCGATCCCGGTTTCACCGGCTTCGGCCTGTGTCAATCGCCTGCGCAGTGCGCGGTCAGTTTGCATGGTATCATGATCCGACCTCAACCCTAAGCGATAACTGCGCCAAACACTTGGGCGACGCTCCAGCCAGCCTTTGAAATAACTGCGCCAAAAAACTTCTTGAATGAACTTTTCGGCACCATCCAACCCGTGGTTCGCCAAAGCTTGCGCGACCACTTCTTCCTCTGTGATCAGGCGCCGCCGAATGTATGGGGACAGGCAGGACACCGAAGTGTGCCGACCTGCCCCTTTGTCATAATTGCGACCAGACGCGTAGTGGAGCCCCATTTTCGGGACAAAATCCTGCAAGGTTTTGAGAGCATGGTCGCGCATTTGGATCACTCGGTTAGTGTTTTGTGGGTTACGACAGGATCGACCTTGCGGATGACCCATGCTTCAGAATGTCAGTTTTAACTGTTTGACGGGTGAGACACTTATCCCTACGGAATGCGGGTTCAGAATAGGCCCGACACGGGTGAAAGGGTGCTGTCAGACGAATGCGAACTCGTCTCTACAAAGACAGTGACGCTTTCCATTATGCCGCACAAAGGTGCTGTCAGACGGGTTCGGACTCGTCTCAGCTGGGACAGTGATGCTGCTCTTTAATCCGCACAAAGTTGGCGCCACTCAGAGAGAGCAGCAGCACGGTTTAACTTGAAATTTGGTCTGGATTGGAGGCTGCGCTCCGAGTTGAATAGGTTGAGAACAGAGGCGTGGACGGACACGAACTTCTGCAGACTTCGCAATCGCCGGAAGCGCAGCATCGCCCTCTCCCTTCGTCGAAATGGAAGATGGGAATTCTCGGCTCGATTATTCACCCAGCGGCCAGTTTCTTGCCGGTCCGCGTTGCCAATTTCCTTCAACGCGGCGCCGTAAGAGCGTAGCTTGTCTGTCACGATCGCATTTGGGCGGCCATACCTACGCATTGATTTCTTGAGAAATTTCAATGCTGCCTTCTTATCTCGGGTCTTTGTCACATAGCTTTCCAGGACTTCACCCTCATGATCTACAGCCCGCCAAAGGTAGAACCGCTCGCCGTTTATCTTCACAAACATCTCGTCCAGATGCCATTTCCAGTTCGAGTGACAACGCATCGATTGAGATCGTCTCTTGCGGATTTCCGAGGCGAATTTCGGCCCAAACCTCAGCCACCAAAACCGAACAGATTCATAACTCACGTCGATGCCGCGTTCGTGTAGCAGATCTTCGACGTTCCTGAGCGACAGTAGAAACCGGATATACATCATCACCGCCAAGCGAATGATTTCTGGTGACGTTCGAAAGCAACGGAAGGGACTACGTTTGGTCATGGGGCGAGGCTACGCAACCGCCCTACCCTCATCAAGGGCCATCCCTCTGACAAAGCCCGCTCCCTTCGTCGAAAGGGCAAGTGCGAGTTTTCGGCGCGATTGTTTTCCCAGCGCCCCGTTTCCTGTCGATCAGCATTGCCGATGTCCTTCAACGCAGCACCATAGGATCGAAGCTTGTCGGTCACAATGACTTCAGGTCGGCCATCCCCTTGATCAGCCCCACCCAAGTGGTCCAGTTTGATTGTTAGTGCATGATTGGCCTCT
>NZ_JAKVCW010000034.1 GCF_022448905.1 Shimia sp.
ACAACGCGCCGCCCCAGCCGTCCCGCGCGCCCCGCAATTTAACCTCCCGTTGCCGCGCCCATGTGGCTTGGGTGACCTCCCGCATCGACAGGCTCCCCCACGCCAAATGCGGCGACAGCCGGGAACACGCATGTGCACCGGCCAAAGGCGAAGACATGGCTCGGCGATAGGTCCGACCGCGCGCCGTCAAGAACGACGACAAGACATCCTCCGCCGCCGCCCGTCCGCCTTTTTGACGCTCCCGCGCCCCGTCGGGTACCAAATTGAGGTCCTTTGCAGTGGGAATAGGCCCTGGCGATACGCCGGTTGGCTTCAGTACAGGCGCGTTGACAATCGGCTCCGCCATAAACCGATCCCACTGGGTCGCCCACCCATTGCGCGACGCCATCCGCCGTTGCACCCCGTGTTGCGGGATCTCGTGCCACAGCACACCTTTGGCGCGACACCACGCGCCGACCCGCATATCTCGGGCAAAGGTCCATCCGTTGCCGGTTTCTTCATGCGACCAAAGACCGTGCACACCCACGGTTTTGCGCAAGTCGTCCAACACGTCCAGCACGTCCCCAACCCGCACAATCAGCGGCTGCCCTAGGTCCGCAAGATCCTCTCGCAAACTCACAAGGGCCTCACGGGCAAAGTCCCAGTGCCGACAGGACACATCGTCAAGCTGCCAATAGGCAGGTTCCACCACAAACAACGGCACCACGGGCCCACGCTGTGCAGCATAGGTCAACGCCCGATGGTCCTGCACACGCAGGTCCCGTTTGAACCAGACGATTTGCACGTTTGTCTCCTCAGCCCATTTTTATGGATACGAAACCCAAGCGCTGGCGGACGACATCTGCCCAATCAAAAATGATCCTGCCCAAGCGCCACGGCGTACCCAAATCATTGCCAAACAAAGAGGTTCCAAGATGTTTCGCCCTATGCACCTGACGCTTGCCGCACTCGCCTTTCCCCTTATGTCCACAGCCGGGCATGCCGATCTCAGTGTTCGGTTCATTGAAGGCGCCCCCAAAGATCGCTTTGAAATCAAAAACGTCGGCGCCTGTGCGGTGACGGCCAGTACCCTCACGCTGGATCTCACCACCTCCCAGGGCGCACTTATTTTTGATGTCACAGGCAACGGCGCCGGTGTGGAGGTCTTCCAACCCTTTGAGGTCGTAGCCGGCCGCGAGGCCCTGACCACGCTGCCAACCATCGTGGATGGCCAAAACTCACTTGACTTACCGATTGCAACACTTGGTTCAGGAGAAAGCATCACCTTTACCGTTGACGTTGACGATACCCTCGGCGCGCGTGAAATCACTGTGACCGGCGCCGAAATCTCCGGTGCCACGGTGAAACTCGTCGGCGCCGAGCCCCCCCAAATGACGCGGTTTGACACACAAGCAAAGGCGCTAGTGACAGGCCTGACGTGCTAAGAAAACCACGGGCTTCCGACACAGGAACAGATCACCAGTGACAAAATGGACCATCCGCATCGCCTTTCTGATCTTGGTCATGGGGGGCGGCATTCTGATAGGCACCTTGACCGCTCCGGGGGCTTGGTACGTTGATCTCAACAAACCCGTTTTCAATCCCCCCAACTGGATATTTGCGCCGGTTTGGACAACTTTATATGTGCTCATCGCAATGGCAGGATGGCGCCAGTTCGAAGCACGCGACCACGGCTCTCTGTTGACCCTATGGTGGGCACAACTGGTCTTGAATTTCCTGTGGTCCCCAGCCTTCTTTGTACTGCAGATGCCTTGGTTGGCGCTTGTAGTGATTGCTGCGCTTTGGGCCACCATTGTGCTGTTCATCCGCGGCACTTGGGGCTGGGATCGCCTCTCTGCGGTTGCGTTCATTCCCTATCTGGCGTGGGTGAGTTTCGCGACGGTCCTGAACCTCTCGATTGCCCTGTTGAACTGAAGGAGGCCCACCCAATGAAATGGCGCACCGTGATCGCAACTGGTTTACTCGTCGCATTTGGCATCGGAGCGGCTAAGGCTGAAGACATGTTTGAAACCTTCGACACCAATCCGTCCACACGCTGGACATATTTTGCCGACACCGTCATGGGGGGCGTTTCTACCGGTGACGCCACATTTGAGCGCGATGCCTCCGGCAGCTTCGTTCGGCTGGCGGGCAACGTGAGCACCGACAACAATGGCGGCTTCATACAAGTGCGCCGCACTCTGTCAGACCGGTTGGCCGACACTACCAAAGGTGTGCGCCTAAAAGTGCGCGGCAACAGTGGGACGTATTTTTTGCACCTGCGTACCAAAGGCACACGGTTGCCTTGGCAATACTACCAGGCGCAGTTCGCCACTTCCCCGGATTGGACCGACGTTCAACTGCTCTTCAACGACTTCAAACCATCCGGCAGTTTCCTCCGAAAGACCCCTCGGGCGGACACCGTCACCTCTATTGCGATTGTGGCTTATGGGAGAGATCACACTGCCCTAGTCGATGTCAGTGAAGTGGACTGGTTTTAGGCGCGGACTGTGCGATTACAGAGACGTCGCAATCCGCGACTGTTCAACCACTGATACATCTCTTTAAGTCCTACCACAGGCGTTTTGCATCGCGGTCGTGTCTGACGTCAGACACTCAGCGACAACGGCTCCAGTTACGTCTCGGGTGACCTGGCTGAGTGGCTGCAG
>NZ_JAKVCW010000004.1 GCF_022448905.1 Shimia sp.
CTCTCCCTTATCAAATCACCCTAATTGGACCCATAGGTGCTGACGTCAGACAGCATCGATGCGAAGAACGATCAGAGGCGCAAAACAGAAGCCCTGGGGAACAAAGCCCGCCTTGATGCCATCCAAAGCAAACAGGAGATAGATCGAGATGTGGAGACGCAAGACGATACCGCTCTTATTGACCGCCTCACTCGTAACTAGCGCATGCTCTCAATCTCCCGCTGGAGATTTCTGCGACATTGCCGAACCTATCCGTTTCGAGCGTTATGTCGCTTCGGTGGTTGTGACAGGAGATCGCGACACCGCCGAAACGATAGATGCCCAGAACCGCTATGGGGAACGGCACTGCGGATGGTGAGCCATCCGCGATTTGTCATGCGTCGGTTATTGCGTGGCTTACCTTATAAGGCAGATAGACCGAGGCGGTCGAACTATTTGCCAGACACAACAGCCTCAAACACGCGAATGGTATCGGCTCCGTCATGCGCATAACGTGTCCATTGAGGTCTGTGTCAACGGCTGCGACCCTCGAGTAGCCAAGGATATTGCCTCGGCGGGTCAGCCGTTGTCTTGATCTCTGTGTTTTGTTGCGTTCGCAAATAATTTGATAGTTGGTGTGATCAGTGGCTTGTAGGCATAGCGCAACAACCACCCAGGGAGAACGTTGCCTCTTTCCTCATAGGCAACGCGCGCACGCGGATGCTCCATGAACCGAAACCCCGAAGGCCGATACCCTGGGTTTTGTATATGAAAAGCAATTCGATTGATGTACTTAATATTTTTATAACCATAGTGATCTGGCGCAACCAAGCGAAGTGGAGCGCCATGTTGCTCGGCCAGAGGCTGATCATTCAATCGATCAGCCAAGATGACGTTATCTTGCAAGAGATCGCTTAGCGGCAGGCTGGCCTTGGCTCCGTCTCGCGCTTTGAGAATGACAAAGGTTGCGTTTTCATCCGGTTTCGCTAAAGGGCGAATGAGTTCTTCAAAGACGTGTTTGAACAGGATTCCCTGCCATCGCAAGCCAAGACTGCTCCACGTTGTTACGCAATGGAAATCTGCAACAATCTCTACTCGGTGCAAGTTGGCAAGCTCTTCGCTCAGTGCCACCTCGTGCTCAACATCTCCAGATATGTGAAGGTTAGGATCATCATCTTGAGAGGGAAACCGATTTGCAAATTGAGTAAGACCAAATCTTGGCATCTCGCCTATATCAAATTGACCTTTGGGCAGCGGCAATGACATTTTCTGCATCCTTTAACCGTTTGTCTGAGAGATAGGATCCCGAGAAAGCTGAATAATCGGGGTTTTCACTGTATGAAGTGTCTCGTTTTTCTCCACAAAATTGTGGACTTTCTCGCAATGATTAACACTATTTTTTTGAGGACACCTCTATGCGCCAATCAACCGCCATTAGGCGTCCGAGACCAAACGACGCTCCTGATCAGGCGCGAGCAAAGTGCTCGTTTTCTTGGAAAGGGGTAAGGAACAGCCTCGATCGATTGCCTGCTCAACAGACTCCCTGTTCTTCATCACCAAGTAGAAAAATGAGGCTCTTGGATCATCGCGGATTGATCTAACATCTTCAATCCATTGTGGAAGCATCTTGATTTTTTCACCCTCGGCAACGCCGAGCGCGCTGCGTCCGTTTTCTTCTTGAGCGTAGGCAAAGATATTGCCGCAAGTATATTTCTGGTAACCGTCGTAGCGCCGTTTCGAAAGATGTTCTTGCGGACGTTCTGAACAGATAACGTATAAGCCTGTCATGAGTGTTTTCCTAATGTTTCTGCAACGAAACCATAGGGCATACGAGAAGACAACGATGATAGAAGTTGTTCAAAACGTCTGTTTGTCCATTGGTTAGTACAAACAGACACTGGCGCACATTTATCAACCGATATTTCCCAAGTATTTTGGTGTTTGGGTGAAGCTGACGGATTTTACCGTTGTTTTCAAGCTCGGCGTTAGCCGCGTCAGCTGGCTTGGCGGCTTCGCGGTGCTTGCAGGCGTTATTGCGAAGATTTCCGGCGGTTTTTATCCATTTGGGCAGCGCCAAGACGCTGCTGTGGAGCCACTTTTGTTCGGTTTTCTGTGAATGAGGCGTCATGCAAGCCTCGGCGGCGGCTCAAGCACATGTTTTGATGGCTATGGCCATTTTCAAGTGTGATTTCAACTTTGGCTATGGGGGAGCAGCGCCGAGACATCAAAGGCGCATTTGTGATGTCCATCAATGACACACCCGAGATCCGGGAGTGGTTTGATGGTTTCCATATCTATGAAGTGCGGTTGAACTATACGATCGCCAAGTCAGGCGGCAAGAAGGTCCAGGAGCTTATCATCTCAAACCGCGAGTCGCGGGCAGGGCTGCTGTAACTGCGGGGCAGCAGCCTTTGTGCTGCCTCAAGTTGGCGTTTCACACATTCACCCTTTGTTTTGCGTATGTCCTGTGAAACTAAAAGGCTAAGTGTTTGGCTCGGCTGGCTCTTCGCTAGTTTTAGGTTCTGGCGCCAAACAGGGCAGTCTATCGCGATCTTGCGGCGGGCTGTAGGTAAGTCTGTTTCAGCCCCGACAATCCCGACAAACATTTCCTTCCTAAACCGCCCAAAGCGTCCGCAGTGGTCGCATTGGATTTCGACGGTTTTGAAGGGCCAGCCGCGTGATTTCATGTCTATCTGGCCTTACGTGAACAAAAAGGGAGTGGCCCCTGTTTTGCCCTTGTTTCATGTATTGGGGTCTCAACTATAGGAGCCGAAAACGGGAACAAACAGGGGCTTTACCGCGAATTCGCTTACTAGTAGCGCCCTCCGAAGGCAGAGGCCAGAGGTTCGAATCCTCTCAGGTGCGCCACTTCTCTTAACAATTAGACGTTGATCGCCCCCGAAGAGATTCGGTTTTTGCGCGCCAATTGTGGCGCAAACCGGCGGACTTTGAGGCGCAAATTTGGCGCGTTGGGGCAGCCTGGAGGCACCATTGTGGCAACATTTGGGCATGCCCAAACTGCCTAAAATCCCGCTAACATCGCTTTTCGGCCGATTTTGAATTTCCCGACTGGGAACCCCCTGTTTTTCAGGGGTTTAAGCCAAGATTATCGAAGCCCAAACAATTTGAAATGAAGCTGTCCGGTATTGTCCGTTTCCTGTTTGGGACTCGTAAGCCCTGCCGATCTACCACTGAGGGTGGGATTTTAACGGCTCAGGGGTGGGCCATAGGTGGGAACGAGTAGATGTCTCTCAAACATACGAGCTTCATCAAGACCAAGACGCATAGATCGGTCGCTATGCACTCAGAAGGGTGTGCGCAGACGCAGCAGGATCAAAACCTGGCCGCGACTTTGTAACGATTTCTGAGGATAGTTAGATGCCTATTACCATTACTGTGGATCGCAGTAGTGCGCCGATAGAGGTGCGCCCGGACATGTTTGGTGTGAACCTGCTGACCAGCACTAACGAGGTCAACGGGGTTCCAAATGACCGCTATGTGGAAGCTGTGGAATTGGTAGGAGCCACGCGGTTGCGCTATCCGGCCGGACGTGCAGCCAACGAACAGATTACCGAGTTGGATCGTGGTGAAAGTGGTTTCAACCAGATCCGCGAAGATGTGCGCAACTACTTAGATTGGGTCATGGAGAATGATGCGCGCACCACCCTTGTGGTGCCTGCATTGGCGGATGCGCATACCAATCAGCAAGACATTCGGGACTGGGCTGAACTGGTTCTGGAATACATGGGTGACAAGGCTGAATTGATTGTCGGCTATGAAATCGGAAATGAGTTCTGGCAAACCATCGATGAAGTAAAATACGGCGAATATGCAGAAGACATCGCGAACGCTCTGCGTGGAGCCACTGTTGACGGCTATCAGCCCGAAATTTGGGTTCAAACCGCCAACGTGGCCGGTGGCGCGTCCAATTACAAAGGCGGCAATTTTGGCTCGATCAGTGATGCTGATGCTATTGCGGCTATGGAGCATTGGGACGAGGATCATCGGCCTAGTGATTGGAGCGATTCCCAATCTGCAGAGCAATATTACAAAAGCCTAAATGGCTATGAAAAACGCATTGTCAAAGGCAACCTCGAGCTGCTGGAGCAGCTTGATGCGGACCACAACATTGCCAATGGGTTTCAGACCAATAGCGCGACTTCCGCCATTGATGGCATTGTAGCGCATTATTACTTCGACAAGGAACTCGAGGGCTACGATCAGAGCGAGTCTCTGACGCGTTCAGAAAACAAATACCTGGATTTGCGGTTTTCAACTTGGGAAGCCATGTTGCCCCAGGATTTGAGCATTCAGATGACAGAGTGGAATGTCGAAACCGGGCACTGGCATTGGTTGGGCCTTAAGGCGGCCGGTGTAGTGGTCGAGCAGTTTCAGAACATGGTTGAGATGGGTGTAGATGGTGCGGACTTCTGGACCGTGCGTCACAATACGTCCACATCGATTGCTGGCGGCAATGCGGATGACAATCCGGTAGAATTGACACCTGCTGGCGTGATGTTGCAGCTGATGTCGGAGAGCTTAAACCCGGACGAGGGCGCCATGTACGCCCTATCTACTGATGGCTTTGACGAGACAAAGCTGGAGGTCAACGCCTATTCAAATGGCTACACAAGCGTTGTGTATGTCACCTCACACACCGAGACCTTTAACAAGAGTTTTTCTCTGGATTTGACCGAGCTGGTCGGCGACGCAGAGGCCTGGAGTGGCCGGGTGGTCGGCATGGATGCGAGTTCGTCGGACGGATTTAGCGACAATGCGGCTTATGACGAGCATGGCAATCTGGTACAGCGGGTTGGAAAGCGGACCATTGATAGTGCTGAGCGGGCAGATCTGATCGAGGTTCTAGGCGATGCCTATGATGACAGCTTGATCAAGGAAAGCTCCGGTAGCTGGAAGACCTATTTGCCCAAACCGGAGGACATTTATGTTCGGCCTGGCGTTGGCAATCCAACATCGTTAGATGATTTTTACTTTGCGACGGAAACAGACGTTGCCGGCTCGCTGACACTTCTCAGTCAGTCGCAGCTTGGTAGTAGTGCGAGCAACATAAGTTTTCGATTGAACCCCTATGAGGTGATTGAAATCACGCTGGAGCATTCCAACGTGCAATCCGGTGACGGCTCGTCAGAAGTGATGCGCGGCGGTTACGGCGTAGATGAGTTCAATGGCAGCGGAGGCGATGATTTCCTGCGTGGCTACGACGGTATGGATATCCTTGTCGGCGGCACCGGGCACGACTCTGTTTATGGTGATGCAGGAAATGACCGCTTGGAAGGTAAATCCGGCCACGACCGCCTGTACGGAGGCACCGGAGATGACAAACTTGTGGGCGGTGACGGCGACGATTATCTTCGCGACGACGCCGGAAGAGATGACTTCTTTGGTGGCAACGGGATAGATACGGTTTCCTATTGGGGGCACACAAAAGGTGTCTCAGTGAGCCTAAAGTCTGGCAACAATTCCAGCGCAGACACTTATAACAGCATTGAGAATCTGTACGGTTCAAATATCGCCAATGACACGTTGTTCGGCGATGATGCGGACAATTTGCTGTACGGCGCCGGTGAAGATGACCGGTTGTATGGTTACGCTGGCAATGACACCCTTAAAGGGGGAGATGGCGACGATTATCTGCGTGATGACGCGGGCAGTGATGTTTTCCTAGGTGGGGATGGCGAAGATACAGTGTCCTATTGGGGGCATTCTCAGGGTATGACCGTGAACCTGACCACAGGGTATAACACTGGTGGCGATAGCTATGAGAGTATTGAACATCTTCTTGGATCCAATTTTGCGGATGACACGTTTTATGGAAACGCCCGTGGGAACACACTGGATGGAGCAAATGGTGACGACACGCTCTTCGGATATGACGGTGATGATTCCTTAGTAGGACGTGAAGGAAAAGATCGACTGTATGGTGGTACGGGGGACGACACACTTTTAGGTGGCGACGATGACGACTATCTGCGCGACGAGTCCGGGCGGGACCTTTTTGACGGCGGATCTGGGCGCGACATGGCTTCTTATTGGGGGCATGGTTCCGGCGTATCGGTCAACCTTTCAACGGGATACAGCAGCAGCGGCGATACCTATATCAGCATTGAAGACCTGCTCGGGTCCAACAATGCTGACGACCGTCTGACCGGAAACTCCGGTGACAACTACCTCCGTGGTGCCTCTGGTGATGACACCTTGGCTGGAGAGGGCGGAGATGACAGTCTACGTGGTGACAATGGGGCGGATATCCTGATCGGCGGCACCGGGGCAGATAGCCTCCTTGGCGGTTCCGGGAACGATAGCCTAATCGGTGACGATGGAGAGGATCGTCTTTATGGGGACACAGGTAACGACACCCTAATCGGAGGGGATGGAAACGATTACCTGCGCGACGAATCCGGTCGAGATGTCTTTGACGGCGGAGCCGGACGAGATACGGCCGCGTATTGGGGCCATGCCACTGGCGTTACCGTGAACCTTGAAACAGGCGTAAACAGCAGTGGTGATACGTACATCAGCATTGAAGATCTCTTAGGGTCAAACAAAGCGGCAGATCACCTGACCGGCGATTCTCAAGCCAACTACATTCGGGGCGCGTTTGGAAATGACACTTTGATCGGTGGCTACGGCGGTGACACACTTAGCGGAGACCAAGGAAGCGATGTTCTTGAGGGCGGACTTGGCGCAGATAGCCTGTTTGGCGGAAGCAATAATGATGTCCTAAGCGGTGGTGACAACGATGACCGCCTTTACGGCGACAGCGGGAACGATACATTGCTCGGCGGGAACGGAGACGACTATTTGCGAGACGATTCAGGTCGAGACGTTTTTGATGGTGGTAACGGTCGAGACATGGCTGCGTACTGGGGGCATTTATCTGGCGTCACCGTGAACCTTGAGACTGGTGAAAACAGTTCTGCAGACACATACATCAGCATTGAAGACCTGTTGGGGTCCGATCATGCAGCGGATCACTTGACCGGTGACGCGCAAGCAAACTATCTGCGTGGAGCTGCCGGTGACGATACTTTGATCGGTGGAGGAGGCAACGACACTCTGCGCGGTGATGCCGGTGACGACGTCATGACCGGTGGGGATGGCAGCGATCTGTTCCTGTTCCACAATGATTTTGGCCAGGATATTGTGAGCGATTTTGACCTCGCCGAGGATGTATTGAGCTTTGCGTCTGTTGATGCGCTGACGAGTTTCTCTGATGTAGTCAACAATCACGCCACTCAAGTGGGGTCGGACGTGGTGATTTCTGTCAGCGGTAGCCATGAAATTTCGCTGGAAGATGTAACGCTTGGCGATTTGGCTGCGCACCACTTTGACTTTTAAAGAAAATACAGACCGCTTCCGCGGTCCTTATTTTTGGAAAGACTGTCGCCATGTCTGCCATGCTTCGGGTGTGTCCAAGTCAGTTAACGCATGGCGTTCTGGAAGAGGAATAAAATGTACTCCGTCTGCGTGGGATTTTAGAACCGACCGCGCACCAACGTCGCCAGATAGGGCGCGCAATTCTCCAAACAGCTTTTTGGGAAAAACAACCGGGTGGCCCGGTTGGTTATCGATGGAAGTGGCGCGCAAAATTTTGTCTGCTTGCGCCTCGTGAGCCGAGATCATCGAGCGCAAGTCTTGCTCAGTGAGTTCCGGCATATCTGCAGGAACCACCATCACTCCGCTGGCCTGTGCTGGAAGTTGTGCAATGCCGGCACGCAGTGAATGGGCCATGCCTTCAGCTGCGTCAGGCACGGTGACTGTTTGGCAATCCAGCCCCGAAAGAGCAGAATACCTCGCTTCGTCGCCTTCCCGCAGGCACACCAGAACAAAATCACATACTGCGCAAGCATGGCCCGCAAGTTTGCGCAGCAAAGGTTTGCCGTCCACTTCTTCGAGAAGCTTGTCACCTCCGCGCATGCGAGAGGACGCGCCTGCCGCCAAAAGCAAAATGGCTATGTTGCTTTCAGTTGAATGATGTCTCGTCATATAGGGACTTTGGCGTAGGCCTTGTTGAAAGGCTAGCCCTTCATGCGCGCTCCATCCCCGTCAAAGAGCGGTTTGGACAACAGGCGGGCAGGGCGCATTTTGCCGAGAATTTCAATTTCAACTTCAAGGTCGTCTGATATTCGTTCTGTAGGGACAAATCCAATGGCGACAGATTTCTTAGCGTTGTGGGCATAGCCGCCCGAGGTGCAGAACCCGACCACCTCGCCGTCAAGCCAAATTGGCTCATAGGCCTGCACGTCCGCATCATCAGCGTCTACCTCAAAGGCGCAGAGTTTGCGATCTGGCCCCACCTCTTTGTCATGTTCAGCGGCTGCGCGGCCAATGAAGTCTTCCTGCTTTTTAAATGCGATAAACCGATCGAGGCCGGTTTCGGCGGCTGTGTAATCCGGAGAATACTCAGACAGCCAGGACCCGAAGAATTTTTCCAGCCGCAATGACATCATCGCCCGCATGCCAAAGGGGCGCATGCCAAGGGGCTCACCCGCTTCCCAAAGCGTCTGCCACAGCGCGCGTTGCGCCATGGGATCGCAGAATATTTCGAAACCAAGGTCACCGGTATAGCTCACGCGCTGCACGAGGCAATCAACCATGCCGACCGTCAGTGGACGTACGTCCATAAACGCCATGTCGGAAATGTCGTCTCTTGTACAGGTTTGTAGAATTTCACGGGCTTTGGGTCCGGCGAGCTGGAAGCCTGTCAGTCGGTCAGAGACGTTTTTGACCAGCACGCCGTCCATTTCATTCTGTTCAAACCAGCGCATGTGATAGGCCTGCGCGCCGTAAGATGCGGTGAGTTGGAACGCGGTTTCAGACAGACAAGAGACGGTGAAGTCACCGACCAACTTGCCTTTGTGCGACAACATTGGCGTGAGGCTCAAGCGGCCTTGTTTGGGGATACGTCCTGCCATGATGCGGTTGAGCCAGGCACGGGCGTTGGGGCCGGTGACCATGTATTTCCCGAAGTTGTGCACCTCGTTGATGCCAACGGCGTTACGCACAGCCGCCACTTCTCGCGCTGTTGCATCAAAGGCGTTGGACCGGCGGAAGGAGGGGGTTTCATAGCGGGGTTCGTCATCTTGTGCGAAGTAGTTGACCACTTCGAGCCCAAATTGTTGCCCCCAGACCGCGCCCATTTTGTCAAAGATATCATACATTGGCGTTTGCCGGAATGGGCGGGCGGCAGGCAGTTCCTCGTTAGGGTAAGAGACAGAGAAGCGGGTTTGGTAGTTTTCGATGACTTTGGGACGGGTGTAGCCGGGCGTGATCCAGTCACCAAAACGGGCGCAATCCATGGCGAATGTGTCGCGCTCGGTTTCGCCTTCTACCATCCACTGCGCGAGCATCAGGCCAACGCCACCGCCCTGAGAGAAGCCGGCCATCACGGCGCATGCGGACCAATAGTTCCGCATGCCTGGTACTGGTCCAACCAGCGGATTGCCGTCAGGAGCAAAAGTGAAAGGGCCGTGGATCACGGATTTCACGCCAGCGGTGGCAAGGGCCGGGAAGCGTTTGTAGGCAAACTCAATGGAGGCTTCGATTTTGTCGAAGTCATCGGGCAGCAGCTCATGGCCAAAATCCCAAGGTGTGCCGTCTACACCCCACGGGCGACAGGGTTGCTCATAAAAGCCAATGCACAGCCCGCGGCCTTCTTGGCGGAAGTAGCTCTCACCGGCTGGATCCATCACATGCGGATGCTCTTTGCCGTCCTGCATCATCTCGACAATCAGCGGCACATCCTCAGTGACGATATATTGGTGCTCCATTGGATGAAGAGGGAAGTAAACTCCCGCCATCGCGCCGACCTCCCGTGCCCATAGACCCGCTGCGTTGACGACATGCTCGGCGTGGATCGTGCCTTTGTCGGTGACAACGTCCCAGGTGCCGTCCGGACGTTGGGTCGTTGCGGTGACTTTCGTGTGGGTTTTGATTGTCGCTCCGCCCAATCGCGCGGCTTTGGCATAGGCGTGCGTTGTTCCGGACGGATCAAGATGACCGTCCAGCGGATCATACAGCGCGCCGATGATGCCATCGGTGTTCGTGGCTGGGGCAAATTGTTTGATTTCATCCGGTGTGAGAATCTCGGTATCGAGCCCCATAAATCGATGTTTGGCCCGCTCTGCGAGCAACATGTCAAAGCGATCCTGATTGTCCGCTAGGGTCACTCCGCCCACGTGGTGCAATCCGCAGGACATGCCGGTGAGCTCTTCCAGCTCGCGGTAAAGATTGATTGTGTACCCTTGCAGCGCCGCCATATTGGTGTCGCCATTGAGCGTGTGAAATCCGCCGGCTGCATGCCAGGTTGAGCCGGATGTGAGCTCTGAACGTTCGATCAACATGACGTCGGACCAGCCAAGTTTGGTTAGGTGGTACAGAACAGAGCAGCCAACGACGCCGCCTCCGATCACTGCTACGCGGGTCGTCGTCGTGGTCATGGATGCCTCCTGTGTTCCCTGACGTCTATGAAATCGGGGGCATCAGGTGCACAGCATGCTCAAACGCGACACTTTTCGTCGCAAATGGCTTTAAGGCGGTGAGGTTGTTTGGAGGACTTTGACTAAAGCTCTATTTCTTGAGCGGAACGCCGTAGAGCTCAAGCCGATGGCCCTTGAGCTGAAACCCCAGTTTTTCGGCGATTTTTTCTTGCAGCGCTTCAATCTCTGGATCGACAAATTCAATGACTTCACCAGAGGAGATATCGATCAGGTGGTCGTGGTGCTCGCGCTCCGCATCCTCATAACGAGCGCGGCCATCGCCAAACTCCAGCTTGTCCAGAATTCCGGCTTCTTCGAAGAGTTTGACGGTCCGGTAGACAGTTGCGAGGGAGATGCCAGAATCGCGAGCTGAGGCGCGGGCATAGAGCTCTTCCACGTCAGGGTGGTCGGTGCTTTCCTGCAAAACAGTGGCGATGGTTCGGCGTTGCTCCGTCATCCGCAACCCTTTGGATTCGCACCGTTCAATAATGGAGTCGCCCATGCCGCACCTGTGACCTGACTTGTGGTTCTTGATTTGGCTTTCCTGTCTATCCAAAGCTGTCTTAGGTTTCCACTGCTTTTGCACAGCCGCGACAAGAAAGACCGATGCTCAGTCGAGAAGCAGTTTGCCTTCCATTGTCCGCCGCGCTTGCCCAGATACGGTGACACCGCTTGCATTGACGGAAACCGAAATTTCGCTGGGCCGGCGCATTTCGACGCCTTGACGGATGGTTAGTTCCAGGTCGCGACCTTCTATTCTGGACAGAAGCGCGGCGGTCGCGGCGCAAGCGCTGCCGGTGGCGGGGTCTTCGGGGATGTTGTCCAGCGGTGCAAACATACGCGCGTACAAGGTGTTGCCATCGCGGGCGTAGACAAATTGCGCAAAGTCCAAGCCGGATGGATAGCGTGCGTTGCCTTTCCGAATAGCTGCGATATCTGGCGATGTCTTGGCCAGAATGTCCCGGTTTTTGACCTCGGTGATCGTGAACGCCAGTCCTAAGGAAGCCATCACCGGGGGATGCACTTGAAACTGCAGATCGCCGGTTTCGATGCTTAAAGCCTCGGCGACCAAGGCCGGGTCAGGCTCACACAATATCTCGAGCGGTTGTGTGGCCTGAAAGGACGCGCTTTGGCCGTCTGATGTGCAGGCTAGCGGACCCACGCCGAGCTCTAACACCATGTTGTTTGGCGCGCCTTCCTGCGCCAATGCGCAAGCGGTACCGATTAGTGGATGCCCGGCAAAAGGGATTTCCATGGTTGGGGTGAAGATGCGCACTTTGGCGGTGTGTGCGGGGTCATTGGGCGGGTATACAAAGGTTGTCTCAGAGAAATTGAACTCGCGCGCAATTTTCTGCAGGGACTCTTCTGCGATGGTTGTCGCATCGGGAATGACCGCCAACTGATTGCCGCCAAAGGGGGAATTCGTGAAAACGTCATAGACAAAATACTGCGTCATGGCGAAAGCGGCCTTTCCAAAAGGAAGCAGCGTGGATCATGCGCTGCGGTTTAATTCGAGCCAAATTGGCAGGTGGTCGGAGGCAACATGTGCCGGGATACGGCTCAGTACGCCGTGGGCTTGCACATCAATGCCTTTGGTGTGCGCAAAGCCATCCAAACCGGCGATTGGCCGTGGGGCGGGAAAAGTGTGGCCGGTCGACAGGAAGTCAAAACCCGGGGTCACGGCGTCCAGCGCAGCCTTGGAGCCCCATTCGTTGAAGTCGCCCGCTATGAGGGTGGGCATGTCCGGCAACCGACGCACAGCCCGCGCCACCGCGCCAAGTTGCATAAGTCGGTAGCGCCGGATCAGGCCAAGATGCACACCGATGATCCGGATGTCGCCGATGGACGTGCGTAGATCGGCGCGGATTGCGCCGCGCGGCTCCAGCCCTGGAAGATCTAGACCAGACGTTTCCAAAACCTCAACATTCGGGCGCACCAGCATGGCGTTCCCGTGGAACCCAAGCGAGCCTATTGGTTGCCCGAAGTCTATGTGTTGAAAGCCTTTCTTCTTAACCAAGTCGTGTGGAAGGGCGGCTGGTCTTGGCGGGAGACGTTTGTCGGCTTCCTGCAATACCACCACATCGGCCTTCAAAGCACGGATCACCACCATGCTGCGCGCAGGGCGGCGTTGCAGGTCAACGCCGACGCATTTTTGCAGATTGTAACTGGCAATGCGCAGCAATGTTCAAATCCGCTTCAAGAGAGCTCAAAGAAGTATCTCTTTGAGAATAGGGTGTTTTGCTATGATGTTAAGTGCCGCAGAAGGTCTGCGTCACTTTTTCTTCAGCGGTTGGAGGCGTGGTCAGGTCGGTGGCCTCAACGGACGCTTCAAACGGCGCGGCGAGGACGGCGTTGAGGCGGTGAAACAGCTCATAGTCTCCGGCCACGGCCTGGGTGATCATCAACTCAATCTGGTGGTTGCGCGGGATGAGGTAAGGGTTGGATTTTGCCATGACCTCTTCCGGGGATGTCGACTGGTCTTGTTTTCGCGCGGTCCATTGCGCGTGCCATGTGGCGTAGTCACCATGCGCCTCAATCCCGGTTTCCGATACGGAGCCATCGGTCAAATAACGGAAACTATTGGTGAAATCCGCTTTCTGATTCGTCATTATGGCCAGTAGTTGGGTAATCAGCGCTTCGTCGCTATCAATGATTTTCGACAGGCCGAGCTTAGCGGCAAATTTCTCCTGCCAGATGCGTCGCAGCATGCTAGGCATGTCGTTGATGATGTTTGTGAATTCTTCCACTGCGGCGTCTGAGTTGTCCTCCAGCGGGAGCAGTGACGTTGCAAGCTGTGCCATGTTCCAGGCGATGATTTGTGGTTGGTTGCCATAAGCATAGCGTCCATTGCGGTCGATGGAGGAAAACACTTGGCCGGGATGGAACGCGTCCATGAAAGCGCAAGGGCCGTAGTCGATGGTTTCGCCGGAGATGGCGCAGTTGTCGGTGTTCATCACGCCGTGGATGAAGCCAACCGACATCCAATGTGCGATCAGCTCCGCTTGTTTGGCAACAACCGCTTTGAGAAAGTCGGCGGGCGTGCCGGTTGACGGATAGTGCCGTGCGATGGCGTAGTCCAGAAGGGACTGTAATCCTTCAACATCTTGACGCGCGGCCAGGACCTGAAATGTGCCGACCCGGATGTGGCTTGAAGCGACGCGAGTGAGCACGGCACCGGGCAAGGGGCGGTCGCGCATGATTTCTTCGCCAGTTTCTGCGGCGGCCAACGCGCGGGTGGTTGGGATGCCAAGCGCGTGCATGGCTTCTGACACCACATATTCACGAAGGACTGGGCCAAGCCAAGCGCGTCCGTCGCCGCGTCGCGCATAGGGTGTCGGGCCTGACCCCTTCAATTGTATGTCGTAGCCGTTTGATTCCCCGAGCAAAACAGCGCGCCCGTCACCCAGTTGTGGATTCCATTGACCAAACTGGTGGCCCGCATAAAGCTGCGCGATTGGCTCCGCACCATCTGGCACCGAGCTGCCCGAAAACACATTCGCCAGTTCGACGGCGTCGTCCGTCTCGGTCATGCCGAGCGCCTCTGCGAGCGGATGATTGAACGCGAGCAGTTTTGGCCCTCGAACGGGTGTGGGTTTTTGATGTGAAAACAGCCGGTTGGGCAGTGACACATAGGTGTTGTCAAAGGGGATATGCAGCGTCATGGGCGCAGCATATCTGGGTTTGACAAGATTGCCACCGTGGATGGCTCACAAGGCCGCGATTGTGTTCACAGCCTTGCTTTGAAGGTCTGAATCTTAGCGCTTACAAGCGGCTAAGGCGTTCTGCCAAAAGGGAAAAGAACCCGTCTGCATCGACGTCGCCCATAAACATGGCATTGGGCTTGCGATCAGTGACCCGCCACCAATCGGCCACGGTCATGCCCATGGTGAGTTCGGATTGGGTTTCGATCTCCACATTGATATGGCGACCGGAGAACAGCTCTGGCTGGATCAGGTAGGCTGTTACGCATGGATCGTGCAAAGGTGCGCCGTCGGAGCCGTATTTTTCTTTGTCAAATCTCTCAAAGAAATCAGTCATTTCCGCGACAGCAATTCCAACTTTTGTGCCGAGGTTGCGGAAGGCATCGTTGCGCGGCTTGGTGACCAAGGCCTTGTGCGTGACATCCAGTGGCATGACCACTATTGGTACGCCGGATTTGAACACAATATCAGCGGCTTGCGGGTCAACGTAGATGTTGAATTCTGCTGCGGGCGTGATGTTGCCAACTTCGAAGTAGGCGCCGCCCATCAGGACAATTTCCTGTACCTTTTCAATGATATCAGGCGCTTTTTCAAACGCCGTGCCGATGTTGGTCAAAGGGCCGAGCGGGCAGAGTGTGACAGTTCCGGCGTCATGCGTGCGCAGTGTGTCGATGATAAAGTCAACGGCGTGTTGATCCTCGATCTGCATAACGGGGTCCGGAAGCACTGGCCCGTTGAGACCGGTTTTGCCGTGTACGTGTTCCGCGGTGACCAACTCACGGCCCATCGGACGGTCACAGCCTTCATACACTTTGGTGTCCGGCTTTCCCGCTAACTCACAGACAATACGTGCATTTTTTGATGTCAGGGCCAGAGGCACGTTGCCTGCAACAGCAGTGATCCCAAGAACGTCGATCTCTTCGGGGCTTGCCAAAGCCAAGAGAATGGCGACGGCGTCGTCCTGGCCTGGATCCGTGTCGATGATGATCTTGCGCGCGCTCATGATGTGCCCTCGTAGCTGTTGGAAGTCGCACCCTGTCAAGGCATGACGGGCTTGTCTAGCATGGATCACATCAGGCGTGAAAAAAATTTACCAAATGGTCCAAAAAGCATTCAAAACCACGTCGGTATTGCGTCTGTATCACGGCTGTTTTGCGGAGGTGCAAATTTGTGCGTCACGCGTGCCGTTGCACGATTGTGTTAACCCGCCGTGCGGTGGCGGTTTTGTGGTTGCGCTGGGGTACCATCCCCGAAATTCTGCGACGCATGCGGCAGCGAAAGGAATATGACCGGTGGGGATGACAACTCAAACCACGCTGACACGGGATTTGGTGCTGGTAGGCGGCGGACATGCGCATGCCTTGATGTTGCGCATGTGGGGCATGACGCCGGTGCAGGGTGTGCAGGTCACGTTGATCAATCCCGGACCAACCGCGCCTTACTCGGGTATGTTGCCGGGGCATATTGCCGGGCACTACACACGCGAAGCTTTGGAAATAGATCTGGTCAAACTGGCGCGGTTTGCCGGTGCGCGGGTGATCTTTGGGGCGGCGGATGGGATCGATGCAGATCGCAAGGTTATTCATGTGCCCGGTCGCGGCGAGATTGCTTATGATGTGGCCTCACTGGATGTTGGTTTGCATGCGCGGGCGGCGCATATTCCGGGGTTTTCGCAGTTTGGCATCGGGGCGAAGCCGCTGGATGCGTATGCAGACCGCTGGGATGCGTATTTGTCGGAGGTCGATGCTGGCAAAAAAGCAGGCATTGTGGCGGTGATTGGCGGCGGCGTGGCGGGCTGTGAATTGGCTCTGGCCATGGCGCATCGCTTACATGGTTTGGGCAAGACCAATTGTGTCACGTTGATTGAGACAAACACCAAGCTCGCGAATGGGACACCTGGCGCGGATCGGACTCTGCGGGAAGAGATGCTGCGATTGGGCGTTACGGTCGTGAGCGCAGTCGAGGTAGACGCGGTCACTGCGGAGGCGGTGAAGCTGCGCGGGTATTCTGATGTGGCGTCGGAGTTCACAGTCGGGACGGCTGGAGGCTTTGCGCATGACTGGTTGGCGACGTCGGACCTGCCCAAAGATGCCCAAGGGTTTGTTCATGTGGATGAGCGGCTTTTGGTATCCGGCTATGAAGATCTGTTTGCTGCGGGGGATTGCGCGGCTTTGATGGCCAGTCCCCGTCCCAAGGCTGGGGTCTTTGCAGTACGCGCGGCGCCGGTGCTGTATCACAACATTTCCGCCGCATTGACCGGCAGCGAGATGAAACCGTTCCGACCACAGGCGGATTACCTCAAGCTGATGTCGCTTGGCGACAAAAGCGCGATGGCCGCGAAGTGGGGGCGGTGTTTGGTCGCTCCGAAGGCGCAACTGTGGCGTTGGAAAGATTATATTGATCAGAGCTTTATGCGGAAGTTCTCCGAGTTCCCGAAGATGAAAGCAGCAGCGCCAGTGGGGCCAGTGGCGTTGGGTGCGCAGAGCGATCAGATGTTGTGCGGCGGCTGCGGAGCGAAGGTTGCACCGGGGCAACTCAGCGCGGCCTTGGCAGAGATGCCCACCGTGAAGCGATCGGATGTACTGCAGGGCGCCGGCGATGATGCCGCCGTGTTGGAAGTTGGTGGTCAGAAACAGGTCCTGAGCGTCGATCACCTGCGTGGGTTTGTGGCGGATCATGGGCTGATGGGGCGCATCGCTGCGGTGCACGCGCTTGGCGATGTTTGGGCCATGGGCGCCAAGCCGCAATCTGCGCTGTTGTCGGTGACGTTGCCGCGTATGACGAGAGAGCTGCAGGCGCGGGCGATGCGCGAAATTCTGGCGGGGGTTGGGGAGGTCGTGCGTGGCGCCGGTGCGGAGATTGTCGGGGGGCATTCCACCATGGGGGAGGAATTGACCATCGGGTTGACCGTCACAGGGTTGCTTGATGGCGCAGCGATTACTTTGGAAGGAGCCAAAGTTGGGGATGTACTGATCCTGACGCGGCCGATTGGGTCCGGTACAGTGTTGGCGGCAGAGATGCAAGGCAAAGCCAACGGGCGGGACGTGGCCGCGTTGTATGAGATCCTGGCACAGCCGCAGGGCGACGCGGCAGAAATCTTGAGCGTTGCACATGCGATGACGGATGTGACCGGCTTTGGGTTGGCCGGGCATCTGACGGCCATGTGTCGAGCGTCTGAAGTGGCGGCGGATATTAGTCTGGAGGATGTGCCAACCTATGCAGGGGCGGAGGCGCTGGCAGAAGCCGGGCACCGCAGCACAATATTTGAGGACAACAAGCTGGCCGCGCCAGTGTTTGGGCCGGAGAACGCTAAGATGGCTTTGCTGCATGATCCGCAGACGTCCGGCGGGTTTTTAGCGGCAGTTACGGCGGGAGAGGCCGAGCGTTTGCGAGAGGAATTGCAGGCTGCAGGGCACAAAGCAGCGGTGATAGGGCGCTTGATTGAGGGCGCGCCAGCGATTGTGTGTCGCTGAGCGCAAAAGAGGGGCGTTGCCCCTCGCGCAGGCGCGCTCACCCCAGGATATTTGGGGTAAGAAGAAGCGGTCTAAGGCGTTTCAGATGCGATGATTTGGGTGGCCGTGGCGGCGAGCGTTTGGTCAGTAAGGTCCGGTAAGGCGATGTCTTTCGCTGCGCTTGGGTGCGCGCGGGACAAGCGCCTATACCGGGGATCGTAGTGGGTTTCGATCAAGGCGCGGGTGAGCGCTGCGTAGTCTCGTGAAATGGAGAGAGCTTTCCACCGCGCCACTTTTTCGTAGCCGTGATAGCGGGTGAGCATGTCCAGCACTGTGTGCAACTTGGTATCGTCCGCGCGCATGTCCGGATAGGCGGAGATCAGATGGTCGACGCGGGCTGCCAACGGTGCCGTGAGGCGTAGGTTTGGCGCCGCGATCATGGCCTGCCACAGGACCGGTGGGATGATCAGGCGGCCAATTTTGGAGCTTTCCGCCTCGACATAAACAGGGCGGTTGGGCCGCAGTTTGGCGAGGCCCATGGCGAGGCGGCTTTCAAAGGCTTTCTGGCTGGGTTGGGTATCTCCCATGGGGCCAAACAGGCTGCCGCGATGTTCGGCCATGGCTTCCAGATCCAGCGTCTGAGCGCCTTGTTGGGCGAGGTGATCAAGCAGTCGGGTTTTGGCGGTGCCGGTGCCGCCGTCGATCACCACAACAGGGCAAGGCATGGTGCCTCCATAGAGCGCTTTGGACACCAGCCGGCGGTACGCTTGATAGCCGCCCTCTATGGTGTCGGCGCGCCAGCCTATTTGTTTCAGGATGATGGCGACAGAACCGGAACGCTGCCCGCCGCGCCAACAGTAGACCAAAGGTTTGTAGCTGCCTTCTTTGTCAGACAGGGGGCCTTCGAGATGCGTGGCGACGTTGCGTGCCACAATGGCGGCACCGATTTTGCGGGCCTTGAACGGGTCTTCCTGCACATAGATGGTGCCAACGCGTGCGCGCTCGTCATTGGACATGGCCGGAAGGTTGATCGCTCCGGGGACGTGATCCAAGGCGAATTCCGCCGGGGAGCGCACGTCGATGATCTGATCAAACGGCAGGATGGCGAGATCAGAGAGTTGGGTCAGTTTTAGCGGCATGGGTTGTCCAAAAAAGGGGTCCCATGTGCATAGAGGCAAAGGCCGCGACGCGCCATAGGGCAGGCCGCGGCCAATCCGCGCTTAGTAAGCCACCATGGTCAGCAGTTCGTATTCCGCGACCATCTCGTCATCCTGATTGGAGGCGGTGACGTGCCAGCGGACCTCGCCATATTCGTCGTTGCGCTTTGTCTTCTTTTTGACCGTCAGGCGCACTTTCAGGCTGTCGCCGGCGACCACAGGTTTCATGAACCGCAGAGTGTCTAGGCCGGTGTTGGCCAACACTGGGCCTTCGTTGGGTTCCACAAAGAGACCAGCGGCGAAGGACAGGAGGAGGTAGCCATGGGCAACGCGGCCGGGAAAGAACGGGTTCCGCGCGGCGGCGTCTTCGTTCATGTGGGCATAGAAGGTGTCGCCGGTGAAGTTGGCGAAGTGCTCGATGTCCTCCAGCGTGATTTCACGCGGCTTGGTGTAGAGCGTTTCGCCTACGGCCAATTCTCCAAAGCGACGGGTGAACGGGTGTGCGCCTGCGTCGATTTCCTTGGCACCGGGGACCCACTGTTGACCGATGCTAGTGAGGATGTCCGGGCTGCCTTGGATCGCGGTGCGCTGCATGTAGTGTTTTACCGCGCGGATGCCGCCGAGTTCTTCGCCGCCACCTGCGCGGCCGGGACCGCCGTGGACCAAATGGGGCAGGGGTGAGCCGTGGCCGGTGCTTTCGCCCATGCTGTCGCGGTTGTTGAAATAAAGGCGGCCGTGGAAGGCGCCTGCGCCCATGGCGACTTCGCGGGCAACCTCTGCGTCATGGGTGATGACGGAGGCCACAAGGGAGCCCTGGCCTTTGTTAGCCAGCGCGATGGCGTGGTCGAGATCGCGGTAGCCCATGAGGGTGGAGACAGGACCAAAGGCTTCAGAGGCGTGTACGTATTCTGCGGTATCAGGTGACGCGCAGTGGAACAACATCGGTGGGACAAAGGCGCCTTTCTCAGCGTCGGCACCTTCGACTAGGAAATCGTCTGGGTTGCCAAAGACACGCTCAGCTTCGGTGCCCAGCAGGGCGGCTTTTTCCAGCACGTCGCGTTTTTGACCCGCAGAGACCAGCGCGCCCATGCGGGTGGCTTCTAAGCTCGGATCGCCGATCACGATTTTGGCAAGACGCGCGGAGAGCGCTTCGATCACGGCCTCGGTTGCGCTTTCTGGCGCGATGATGCGGCGGATGGCGGTACATTTTTGTCCCGCTTTGGTGGTCATTTCACGACTGACTTCTTTGATGAAGAGGTCAAATTCGGGTGTTCCTGGCGTGGCATCTGGGCCGAGGATCGACGCGTTCAGGCTGTCGGCTTCGGAGGTGAAGCGCACAGAGTTACCCAAAATCAGTGGGTTGGAGCGCAGCTTTAAGGCCGTGTCGGCGGAGCCGGTGAAGGCCACCGCATCCTGGCAGGTCAGATGGTCGAGCATGTCGCCGAGGCCACCGGCCACCAGCTGCACTGCGCCGTCAGGCAGGATGCCGCTGTCGACCATGAGGCGCACACAGAGTTCGGTGACGTAGCAGGTGGATGTGGCGGGTTTTACAATTGCTGGCACACCGGCGAGCAGGGTGGGGGCGAGCTTTTCCAGCATGCCCCAGACCGGGAAGTTGAAGGCGTTGATGTGTACCGCAACGCCCTGAAGAGGCATGCAGATGTGTTGACCCATGAAGGTGCCGTTGCGGGAGAGCTGCTCCACGTCGCCATCTAGATAGACAGTGCTGTCGGGCATTTCGCGGCGGCCTTTGGAGGCAAACACCAGCATGGTGCCAATGCCGCCATCGATGTCGATCATGTGATCGGCCTGAGTGGCGCCTGTGTTGAAAGAGAGCTCATACATGGCTTTGCGGTGCTCGCGGAGATGCAGGGCGAGCGCTTTCAACATGCGGGCGCGGTCATGGAAGGTCATCTTGCGCAGCGCCGGGCCGCCGACGCTGCGGGCATAGTTGAGCATGGCCTGCACATCGAGGGCGTCATTGCCAGCGGTGGCGATGACGTCGCCTGTGATGGCAGAGGCGATGTTGCGCGCACCGGCGCCGGGCGCGATCCATTGACCTGCGGCAAAGCTTGAAACGTTTTGGATGGACATGGCTCTCTCCCCGATATGTCTCCGTGAATCATTTATTGACCAACCGTTCGGTTTATGCAAGCTGGAGCGTGAGGAGATTGTGTTGGGAGGCACAGATGACGCCAAAAGAGCGGGCCGAGAAAAGCGCGGCGGCGATGTGGTCGACAGACCGCGCAAGCCAGCACATGGGCATGCAGATTGTTGAGGTGGATGAAGGGCAGGCGACGCTCTCCATGACGGTGAAGCCAGAGCATTGTAACGGCCATGGGATTTGCCATGGCGGGTTCACATTCACACTGGCCGACAGCGCGTTTGCCTTTGCCTGCAACAGCCGCAATCTGGCGACAGTGGCGCAGCACAACAACATTTCTTACATCGCGCCGGGGCGTGAGGGGGATGTTCTCACAGCGAAGGCGCGGGAGATCAGCCTGACCGGGCGCAGTGGGATTTATGATGTGACTGTTTCCAATCAGGACGCTCAGGTGATTGCCGAGTTTCGTGGCGCGTCGCGCGCGATCAAAGGGCGCCTGTTTGACGAACAGACTGAAGAATAATCGACGTTGGGGAGGACGTTATGAAAGATTTGTCACCACGTAAGGAAGAGCTGGAACCCATTGAAATTGCGTCGATTGATGAGATCCGCGCAACGCAGTTGGAGCGACTGAAGTGGTCACTGAACCACGCCTACAATAACGTGCCGATGTACAAGCAGCGCTTTGATGACGCTGGGGTGCATCCGGATGATCTGCAAAGCCTGTCTGATTTGGCGAAGTTTCCGTTTTCCTACAAAAACGACCTGCGCGACAATTACCCTTTTGGCCTTTTGGCAGTGCCGCGCCAACAGATTGCGCGGCTTCATGCATCTTCTGGCACCACGGGCAAGCCAACGGTGGTGGGCCATACCGCCAAAGACATCGACAATTGGGCGGATTTGATGGCACGCAGCCTGCGGGCGTCGGGGCTTCGGGCTGGCGATTTGGTGCACAACGCCTATGGCTATGGGCTGTTCACCGGCGGTTTGGGCGCGCACTACGGGATCGAGCGGCTTGGCGCCACGGTGGTGCCGATGAGCGGCGGGCAGACCGAGAAGCAGGTTGGGTTGATCACCGATTTTCAGCCGGATGGGATCATGGTCACGCCAAGTTACATGCTCAACATTCTGGAGCAGTATCATAAGCTTGGTATGGATCCACGTGAGAGTTCGTTGTCTGTGGGCGTGTTTGGGGCGGAACCCTGGACCGATGCGATGCGCAAAGAAGTTGAAGCCGCTTTTGACATGCATGCGGTGGACATTTACGGGCTTTCCGAAATCATGGGACCCGGTGTGGCCAATGAATGTGTGGAGACCAAAGATGGGCCAGTGATTTGGGAGGACCATTTCTATCCTGAGATAATTGACCCGGAGACCGGTGAAGTCCTGCCAGATGGCGAGTTGGGCGAGTTGGTGTTCACCACGTTGACCAAAGAAGGACTGCCGATGATCCGCTATCGCACGCGGGATTTGACGCGGCTTTTGCCAGGCACGGCACGATCGATGCGGCGGATGGAGAAGATCACCGGTCGCTCCGATGACATGATCATTCTGCGTGGCGTGAATGTCTTCCCAAGTCAGGTGGAGGAGCAGGTGCTTGCGACCGGAGGGCTTGCGCCATATTACCAGATTGAACTGTATAAATCAGGTCGCATGGATGCGATGCGGGTGTTTGTGGAGGCGATGCCAAGTGCGGCAGACAACCTGTCCAAGACCGCAGCGGCGCGTATGTTGACCAAGCATATTAAGGACATGATCGGCGTGACAGTGGAAGTGATGGTGGGCGATCCCGGAGAAGTGGAGCGCAGCCAGGGTAAGGCGAAGCGTGTGGTCGATAATCGGGGCGCCGGATAATGGCGCGCACAATTGCCAAGGATCACGAGCAGAAACGGGTGCATATCCTGAAATCGGCAGCACGGGTGTTTGCCGAGCAAGGGTATGACCGCGCGTCCATGTCGGTGTTGGCCAAGGAGTGTGGCATCTCCAAAGCCAATATCTATCACTACTACGACAGCAAAGATGCGCTGTTGTTTGATGTGCTGGACACCTATCTGAAAGCCCTGCGGGATCGTATTTGTGGGATTGATTTGAGTGGCTTGGACGTGAAATCTCAACTTAGATCGGTGGTGCGGGAAATCCTTTTGGCCTATCAGGGTGCAGATGACGAACACCGCGTTCAGAGCACCGGCATGCGGGCGTTGCCGGTGGGGCAACAGCAAGTGCTGCGCGGGTATCAGCGGGACCTGGTGAACCGGGTGAGCGAGGTGGTTGCTGCCAGCGCCGAGGGTGTGTTTGACAATGATCCGGTGCGCCTGCGCGAGACCACCATGTCGGTATTTGGCATGCTCAACTGGTATTACATGTGGCAGCATGGTGCCGACACAGAAGCCCGTGAGCGGTATGCAGATCTGGCGACAGATTTGGTGCTAGGAGGGGTGCGCGGCCTTGCCTAGACGGGCAGGGCGCTAACGTCGCCCTCAGATCGTTTTTGGACCACTTAGTTAATTTGTGTTAAAACATGCCCATTACCGTTTCTATTTATAAAGGGTAGCGTTTTGAAAAAACAACTTTGTGGCGTGGCGTTGGCGGCGATTTTGACCGGGAGCGGCGCAGCTCAGGCCGATCCGTCTTTTGGATTTGGTCTGACCTATGTCTTTGGCGGCGATTGGGCCTTGGGCGTACGTGTGTTCCATGATGATGAGCCGGAAAGCGCGGTTCTGGCCTTGGGATTTGACTACAAGTTTGGCTCTCAGGCATTCCGCCCCACGATTGGGGCGGCTTATCTGGACGAAGATTTCTACATCGATTTTAGCCTTGGCTACGACACCCGATTGCAGGCGTTGGACTATGGCATTGGCGTTGGCGCGGCGTTTGAAACCGAAAAACCTGCATCAGCTGGCGGTGGGGGTGCGACAACCACCGGCGGTGACAGCACGCCAACCCCAACCGGCACGGACGCTGGGAGTGGGGCCTCGGGCGGGGGTGACGCTGACACTGGCAGCGGTACGGGTGCAGGTGATGATGGTGGTGGGACCGACAGCGGCGGTGACACGGATACCGGCGGTGACACAGGAGGTGGTGGTGATACTGGTTCGGGCGATGGCGGTACCGGCACCGATGGCACAGGGGATGGAGGTTCTGACACTGGCGGATCAGGCGATGGTGGGACAGATACCGGCGGCACCGGGGATGGCAGCACTGGCGATGGGGGCACTGATGGTGGTGGCCCCAGTGACGGTGGCACTGATGGTGGTGGCACCGATGTGGGTGGTACGGATGGCGGAAGCACTGATGGGGGAACCGATGTGCTTTGATACCAGTATGGCATAATCATCCAATTTGGATCCGGAAAACCGCGTGAATTTCCGTTGTAAGCGCGGGTTCACAATTGGGTGCGGGTGTTTTTGACACATTGGCGCGTCCAAGCGATCCATGGTATTTTCCCATCAACTAATTGCGGTGGGAGAGAAAATTATGAAACGAGCTTTAACAGCCGGCCTTTTGGGCGCTGTCTTGGTTTGTGGAACTGTCGCGCAGGCAGACCCGTCTTTTGGCCTAGGTCTGACCTACACCTTTGGCGGAGATTGGGGTGTTGGTGTGCGGGTGTTCCACGACGACGAGCCGGAAAGCGCGGTTCTGGCGATTGGAGCGGATTACAAGTTTGGCACACAGGCGTTCCGTCCAACTGTTGGTGCGGCCTATCTGGATGAAGACTTCTATGTCGATTTCAGCTTGGGGTACGACACGCGCTTGCAAGCGTTGGATTACGGCGTTGGCGTCGGTGCTGCATTTGAGACCCAGCCGAAGCCGTAAGGTCTTTGGTGCTTGCGGAGAAAATAAAAGGGCGCCTTTGCCGCGCCCTTTTTTTATTGATCGTAGTCGACAACCACTTTGTCGGTGACCGGATAGGACTGACAACTGAGGATGAAGCCTTTTTCAACCTCATAGTCCTCCAGCGCGTGGTTGGTCATCATCTCAACTTCACCTTCGATGACGCGGCATTTGCAGGTCGAGCAGACGCCCGCCTTGCACGCATAGGGCGCGTCCATCGTGTTGGCGCGCGCGGCGTCCAGGATTGTGGTGTCGCGGTCCATCTCGATGGTCTGAGTGGCGCCGTCCAGGGTAATTTGGGCGGTAACCGCTTTGCCGGCATCTTCGGTGCTAGCAGCCTTGCGCTTGGCGCGGCCGGGTTGACCGGAGGCGAAGAGCTCGAATTTGATCTGGTCTTCAGAAAGACCGTGGTCTTTCAGTGCCTTCGCGATTCCCAGCATCATCGGCTCCGGACCACAGATGAAGGCGGTGTCCACAGAGTTGATGTCGATCCAGCCGGTTTGGAACAGCTGCGCGCATTTTTCTTCGGTGACCATGCCGGTGAAGAGATCAATCTCCTGCGCGTCGGTTTCCAGCACGTGGATCACGTTGAAACGGCCCATGTATTGGTTTTTCAAGTCCTCCAGCTCCTCGCGGAACATGATCGAGGTCACACCTTTGTTGGCGTAGATCAGGGTGAAGGAAGACTGCGGTTCTCGCGCCAGCGTGGTTTTGATCAGCGAGAGTACAGGTGTGATGCCGGAGCCGCCCGCAAAGCCTAGGTAAGTCTTGTCTGCGGTTGCATCGAGTTCGGTGAAGAAGCCGCCCATTGGAGGCATGGCCTGCACCGTGTCGCCAACCTTCAGTTCGGTGTTGGCCCAGGTGGAGAATGCGCCGCCGTCGACGCGCTTGATGCCAACTTGCAGGATGCCGTCGTCTTTGCCGGCGCAGATAGAATAGCTGCGGCGCAGTTCTTCGCCGTCAAAGTCGCGTTTGAAGGTCAGATATTGGCCTTGGGTGAAATCAAACGCTGCCGCTGCGCCGTTCACAGGCGCAAGCGTGACCACCACGGCGTCGCGGATGGTTTTGCGTATGTTGATGACCTCAAGGTCGTGAAAGCGCGCGGATTGGGCCATTCGGGTCTCTCCTCAGATGCACTTGAAATAGTCAAAAGGCTCCAGACAGGCGGTGCAGCGCCATTGGGCCTTACAGGGCGTAGAGCCAAATTGGCTCATTTTCTCAACAAGTTGGCTGCCGCAATGCGGGCACTTGTCGGGGCCGCCAGCGGGCTGGGGCGGGGCGATGCCATAGGCTTCCAGCTTGTCGCGGCCGGATTGGGTCATCCAGTCGGTGGTCCAGGCGGGGCTAAGTTTGCGACGCAGCTCAAGCTTCTCAATACCGTGGCCGCGCAGAGCAGTTTCGATGTCGAGATTGATGATGCTGGTCGCTGGGCAGCCCGAGTAGGTTGGCGTGACGGTCACGATCAGTGTGTCACCCTCGTAGTCCACGTCGCGAATGATGCCGAGATCGGTGAGGGAAATCACCGGGATCTCGGGGTCAGGCACCGCGTGCAGCCAGGTCCAGACCTGCGCCACGTCTGGTAAGCCAGTCTCCCGACCAGCAGACATATGCCGGTCGCCGATTACCACGTTGCGCCAGGATACGCGCGTTGCAGCCACTGCATTTGGGTCAGCAGGTGACCGAGATGCTCAGTGTGGGTTTTGCCGTTGCGACCACCTTTGTGGGCAAAGTCGCTGTCTGGAATGGTCAGGGTAGCCTCTGCAAACACTTTGCCGATCAGCGCGTCATATTCTGCGCGCAGGCTGGCTGGATCAGGCGCCACACCTGCCGCAGCCATGGCGGCGTCAACTTCATCAGAGACAAACATCTCGCCGACATAAGGCCATAGGCGGTCCAGCGCGGCCTGCATGCGCTTGTGGCTTTCCTCTGTGCCATCGCCGAGGCCGACCACGGTTTCGGCAGAACGCTCGACATGGTAGGCGGCTTCCTTGCTGGCTTTTTCTGCAATCTCTGCAACGGCTTGGTTGGAAGACTTCATCAAGCGCGGCAGAAGGATCGACTGATAGGCGTCAAACAGGAATTGGCGCATCAGTGTTTGCCCAAAGTCACCGTTTGGCAGCTCCAGAAGCAGCAGATTGCGAAAATCCCAGGCGTCGCGCAGGAAGGCGATGTCGTCGGCTGTTTTGCCGTCATCCATGACTTCGACGGCATAGCCGAGCCAGAGCTGGGTCTGACCAATCAGGTCCAGCGCGGTGTTGGCGAGCGCAATGTCTTCTTCCAGCACCGGCGCATGGCCGCACCATTCAGAAACCCGGTGGCCCAGAATGAGGGTGTTGTCGCCCATCCGCAGCAGGAACTGCGTGAGCATCTCCTTATCGACGTTTGCCATCACATGTGCCCCACTTCGTCAGGGATGTCGAAGAAGGTTGGGTGGCGGTAGATCTTGCTCTCGGACGGCTCATAAAGCGGGCCTTTTTCCGACGGGGAGGAGGCCGAGATGTTGTTGGCTTCCACAACCCATATCGACACGCCTTCGTTGCGACGGGTGTAGACGTCGCGGGCGTTTTTGATCGCCATCTCGGCGTCCGGCGCGTGCAGGCTGCCGACGTGACGGTGGCTCAGGCCGTGTTGGCCGCGAATGAAGATTTCCCAAAGGGGCCATTCTTTGCTCATGATCTCAGTCCTTATTCTGCGGCTGTTTTTGCGGCGCGTTTTTTCTCTGCGTGGGCCATCAGACCATCCCGCACCCAGGCACCGTCATCCCAAGCTTTGTTGCGGGCTTCCAGACGGTCGACGTTGCAGGGGCCGTTGCCTTTGAGCACGTCAAAGAACTCGGACCAGTCTGGGTCGGAATAGTCGTAACCGCCTTTTTCCTCGTTCCATGTCAGGTTTTCATCCGGAATGGTCAGGCCGAGGTATTCGGCTTGTGGCACGGTCTGGTCGACAAATTTCTGGCGCAACTCGTCGTTGGTGTTCATTTTGATTTTCCACGCCATGTTTTGCGTGGAGTGCACGGAGTCCTTGTCGGACGGGCCAAACATCATCAGGGATGGGTACCACAGACGGTTGAGCGCATCCTGCGCCATTTTCTTCTGTGCCTCAGTGCCTTGGGCCATCTTCATCATGATGTCGTAGCCCTGACGCTGGTGAAAGCTCTCTTCTTTGCAGATGCGGATCATCGCGCGGGAGTAGGGGCCATAGGAGGTGCGTTGCAGCGGAACCTGGTTCATAATAGCGGCGCCATCGACCAGCCAGCCGACCGCGCCGATGTCAGCCCAGTTCAGCGTGGGGTAGTTGAAGATGGAGGAATACTTCATCTTGCCGGACAGCAGCTGTTCGGTGAGGTCATCGCGGCTCACACCCAGCGTTTCGGCGGCGGCATAAAGGTAGAGGCCATGGCCAGCCTCGTCCTGCACTTTGGCGAGCAGGATCATTTTACGCTCCAGCGTTGGGGCGCGGGTGATCCAGTTGCCTTCCGGCAATTGGCCAACAATTTCGCTGTGCGCGTGCTGGCCGATCTGGCGGATCAGGGTTTTGCGATAGCCTTCCGGCATCCAGTCACGCGGCTCGACCTTGATGTCGGCATCGATCTTGGCCTGAAACTCTTTGAGTTGCTCCGGATCGTCGGTGGACGCCTCGGATTTGATCATCTGTGCATACATGACTGGGTTCCTCCTCAGGCTTGGGGTGCCTTAGACCCGTTCGAGAATGATGGCGGTGCCTTGGCCAACTCCGACGCACATGGTGCAGAGCGCATAGCGGCCGCCGGTGCGTTTGAGCTGGTAAGCGGCGGACATCACGATGCGTGCGCCGGACATGCCGAGCGGGTGGCCCAGCGCAATCGCGCCGCCTTGGGCGTTTACGTGGGGCGCGTCATCCGCCACGCCCAGTTCACGCAGGGAAGCAAGGCCCTGTGCGGCAAAGGCTTCGTTCAATTCTATCACATCCATCTGCTCGATAGTGAGTCCGGTACGGGCGAGCACTTTGCGGGTGGCTGGGACCGGGCCGATGCCCATCACGCGGGGCTCCACGCCTGCGGCGGCCATTCCCACAATGCGCGCGATCGGGGTCAATCCGTTTTTGGCGGCGGCAGCTTCAGTGGCCATCAGAATGGCGGCGGCGCCGTCGTTTACGCCAGAGGCGTTGCCTGCGGTGACCGAGAGGTCAGGACCGTTTACACCACGTAGTTTGGCGAGCTTGTCCACGCCAGTGCCTGGCCGTGGGTGTTCGTCGGTGTCCACGACCAGATCGTCACCCTTACGTTGGGGAATGGTCACAGGTGTGATTTCATTAGCGAAGTGACCGGCCTCATGCGCAGCAGCCCAGCGCGCTTGGGAGCGGGCGGCAAAGGCGTCCTGGTCTTCGCGGCTGATGTTGTAGTCTGCGGCGACGTTATCGGCGGTTTGCGGCATGCTGTCGATGCCGTATCGCGCCTTCATCTTCTTGTTCACAAAGCGCCAGCCGATGGTGGTGTCAAAGACTTCGTTGGCGCGGGAGAAGGCGGTTGTCGCCTTCGGCATCACAAAAGGCGCGCGGGACATGCTTTCAACACCACCTGCGATGGCGAGATCATAGTCGCCAGCGCGCAGTCCGCGGGAGGCCATGCCCACCGCATCCATACCAGACGCGCAAAGGCGGTTGATGGTGGTGCCCGGCACATCGGTTGGAAGACCCGCGAGCAGGGCTGCCATACGGGCTACGTTTCGGTTGTCTTCCCCAGCTTGGTTTGCGGAACCGTAGATCACGTCATCCAGAGACGCCCAATCAACTTGCGGGTTGCGGTCTACTAACGCCGCAATTGGAAGTGCAGCGAGGTCGTCGGTGCGAACCGAAGAGAGCGCGCCACCGTAGCGGCCAATTGGGGTGCGGGTCGCGTCGCAGATGAAAGCTTCGGTCATAGTGTCTCCGTGGCAGTGGTTCCGGTCCTGTTCGCATTAGCCGACCGTATGGTTGGGATATAGTGCCCTGCGATTCGAAGCAATTAAAATGTTACGATCGTGTTAGGGTAAAGTAATTATGGTAACGTTTTGGTGTGGTGTGTCGCAAAATTCCGGGCGTCGGTGAGCGGTGCACGAATCCTAAGATGCCCGATGGAAACAGAGGTAAACCATGCTGCTCAAATGGCTCGAAATCGCGATGTTGAGTCAAAATGATCCAGTCTGGTTTGCCCGTTGCAAAAGGGAATTTGAGCGTGGGGAACGGCAATTGTGATACATATAAAAAAGCGTATGTGTATCGCGCCTATTCCTGCTTAGCGTGCAGTTTTTGTGAGCAAATGGCCAGTCCTTTGCTCCGTTAAATCTGTTCTTTGACGGCTTTCACTTCCACGGCATGATTAAAGTAAATTACAGGCAATCGTTTTGCAGCAAACCTGACCTCACTACGAGGTAGCAGGAAAACATCAGCAGGTGTTTACGTGGCAAGAATGACGACCCATTCGCCCCAAAGACGCGAGTTTTTGCGGGGGGCATTTTGACAAAAGCGATTTTCTACGTCCACCCGGGGCGTTGGATTTGGCGTCTTTTGTCGAGACCTGCACGCGATGTGGGGACTGCGCCGCCAACTGCCCGCAAGCAATCATCACAGCTGATGAAGACGGCTTTCCTATGGTCGACCTTAACGCCCGTGGATGCATCTTTTGCGGTGAATGCGCTGAGGCGTGCCAACCCGCAGCTATTCTACCCACACAAACTTGGTCTTACCGTGCCGTTGTCAGTGACAATTGTCTGTCGCTGCAAGGCGTGACCTGCCGCAGCTGCGAAGATCATTGTGATGAGAGCGCGATCCGTTTCCGGTTGATGACCGGTGGACGGTCTGCGCCACTTATTGACCTAGAAACCTGTACCGGATGTGGCGCCTGTGTGGCGCCTTGCCCGTCTGATGCCATCACCGTTGAGCGCCCAGCGTCTCAACATACCGCCAGCCCATCAACTGCCAGCGAGATCAACGAATGTACAATATCTGCGGATGCCTAGTCCACGCGATGCCTGAAAAAACGCCGGCCGTTGTGTCGGCGATCGAAGCGTCTGAGGGGTGCGAAGTGCACGCCCATGAGGACGGACGCATCGTGGTGACGGTGGAAGATACCGACACCCGGCGCGCGTCCGAAATCATCATGGACATGCACCAGATCCCCGGCGTGATCACGGTCACGCTGACTTATCACCATTTTGAACCAAGCGGCGCAGATGCGACCGCATCCCAAGCGCTCTAAGGAGGACCAGCCATGACATTGCCAACGTCCCGTCGCACATTTTTGAAAGCCTCTGCCGCAGCCGCCACGGCGTCTGCAGCGGGCATCACTTTGCCGAAAGAGGCCCAGGCGCAGGTGGGGACCCCTGACATCCGCTGGGACAAAGCGCCGTGCCGTTTCTGCGGCACCGGATGTTCTGTTCTGGTTGGTACCAAAGAGGGGCGGGTGGTTGCGACCCAAGGTGATCCGAAGGCGCCTGTGAACCGGGGACTGAACTGTATCAAAGGCTACTTCCTGTCCAAGATCATGTATGGCGAAGACCGTCTGACCACGCCGTTGTTGCGTAAGACGGGCGGTGTCTATGACAAAGAGGGCGAGTTCACCCCGGTGAGCTGGGAAGAAGCCTTTGATGTCATGGCGGAGAAGTGGAAGGCTGCGCTGGCCGACAAAGGCCCAACCGGTATTGGCATGTTTGGCTCCGGTCAGTGGACCGTTTGGGAAGGTTATGCCGCGGCCAAGCTGATGAAAGCGGGCTTCCTGTCCAACAACATTGATCCTAACGCGCGCCACTGTATGGCGTCTGCTGTGGTGGGCTTCATGCGCGCCTTTGGGATTGACGAGCCCATGGGCTGCTACGACGACCTTGAGCATGCAGACACCTTTGTGCTCTGGGGCTCCAACATGGCGGAGATGCACCCGATCCTCTGGTCGCGTCTGACCGACACCCGTCTGACCAAGCCAGGTGCGCAGGTGCATGTGCTTTCGACTTTTGAGCATCGTTCGTTTGAGTTGGCCGACAACGGCATGATCTTCACGCCCCAGACCGACCTCGCGATCCTGAACTTCATCGCCAACTACATCATCGAAAATGATGCGGTGAACTGGGACTTCGTGAATGAAAATGTGAACTTCACCAAAGCCGTGACCGACATCGGCTATGGCCTGCGCGATGAGCACCCGCTGCAACAGGCGGCCGCAAACCCGAACAACGGCAAACTCGAGAGCATCGATTTTGAAGCCTACAAAGAGTATGTCTCTGAATACACGCTTGAAAAAACAGCCGAAATCTCTGGTGTTTCCGAAAACGCGCTTCTGCGCCTCGCGCAGCAATATGCGGATCCAGACCGCAAGGTGATGTCGCTCTGGACCATGGGCTTCAACCAGCACACGCGCGGGTCTTGGGTGAATGGCCTGATGTACAATGTGCACCTGCTGACCGGCAAAATCTCTGAGCCCGGCAACTCGCCATTCTCCCTGACAGGTCAGCCATCGGCCTGTGGTACGGCGCGTGAAGTGGGTACCTTTGCCCACCGACTGCCGGCGGACATGGTTGTGGCCAATGATGAGCACCGGGCGATTTCTGAGAAGAAGTGGAAGCTGCCTGCCGGTATCCTGAACGCCAAAGTGGGTTCCCACGCGGTGAAACAGAACCGTGACCTGAAAGACGGCAAGATCAACGCCTATTGGGTGCAGTGTAACAACAACATGCAAGCCGCACCGAATATGAATGAGGAAGGCTACCCGGGGTATCGTAATCCGGACAACTTCATCGTTGTGTCTGACCCATACCCAACAGTGACCACATTGGCCGCCGACCTGATCCTGCCAACCGCGATGTGGGTGGAAAAAGAAGGCGCCTATGGCAACGCCGAGCGTCGGACACAATTCTGGCGTCAGCAAGTGGATGCGCCGGGTGAAGCCAAGTCTGATGTGTGGCAGTTGATGGAGTTCTCTAAGCGCTTCACCACCAATGAGGTGTGGCCTGCGGAAATTCTCGACGCCAATCCGGAGTACAAAGACAAGACTTTGTTTGAAGTGTTGTTTGCCAACGGTCAGGTCGACAAATATGGTCTGGACGAGCTGCAGGAAGGCTTCGCCAACGATGAATCCAACCACTTCGGGTTCTACGTGCAGAAAGGGCTGTTTGAGGAGTATGCCTCCTTCGGTCGCGGCAAGGCGCACGATCTGGCGGAATTTGACACCTACCACAAAGCGCGTGGCCTACGTTGGCCTGTCGTGGACGGCAAAGAAACGCTTTACCGCTTCCGTGAAGGGTACGACCCATATGTGCCCGAAGGCGAGGGCGTGAAGTTCTACGGACACAAGGACGGCAAGGCCAAGATCATCTTTGCGCCATATGAACCGCCAGCTGAAGCACCGGATGACGATTTCAATCTGTGGCTCGTGACAGGTCGTGTTCTGGAGCATTGGCACTCTGGTTCCATGACCCGCCGTGTGCCGGAACTGCACCGTTCCTATCCATACGCGCAAGTGTTCATGCATCCAGAGGATGCACGGGAGCGTGGTCTGCGCCGGGGTTAGGAAATCGTGATCTCCACCCGCCGGGGGGACATGCACAGCCGTGTAGAAACCCGTGGTCGGAACAAGATGCCAAAAGGCGTGGTGTTTGTGCCGTGGTTTGACGAAGGCCAGCTGATCAACAAGCTGACTTTGGACGCCACATGTCCGCTCTCCAAAGAGACCGACTTCAAAAAATGTGCCTGCAAGGTTGAGCGCGTCTAAGCGCACTTCCAACAGGATCGAAAGCTAGAGCCATGTTCGCTACGTCGACACAGCCAAAGAATCCCGCCCGGCGCCGCTTCCTTCAGGATGCTGCGCGCGGAACGGCAGGCTGTGCGGTGGCGGGCATGACACTGGCGTGGTTCATCAAAGACGCGCGAGCGTTGCCGGACCGTGCCATTCGCCCGCCTGGGGCTTTGCCAGAAGACGACTTTTTGGCCGCCTGTATCCGTTGCGGTCTGTGTGTGGGGGATTGTCCTTATGACACGCTGGTTCTGGCTGAACTGGGTGTCGATGGGGCTGCGACCGGTACTCCATTTTTCACCGCCCGCGATATACCGTGCGAGATGTGTGAGGACATTCCTTGAGTGGCTGCCTGCCCGACTGGGGCGCTGGACAAAAGCTTGACCGACATTGACGACAGCCGCATGGGGCTGGCGGTGCTTATTGATCAGGAAAACTGCCTGAACGCCTTGGGCCTGCGCTGTGATGTGTGTTACCGCGTCTGTCCGGTGATTGACGAGGCCATCACGCTGGAGCGGCGACACAATGAACGTTCCGGCCACCATGCGATCTTTATGCCTGTGGTGCATTCGGACCACTGCACGGGGTGTGGCAAATGTGAAAAATCCTGCGTGTTGCCGGGCGAGGCCGCGATCAAGGTGTTGCCGATCCGTATGGCGCAGGCCGATCAGGCGGATCACTACAAACGCAGCTGGGAACAGCGCCCCGACATCGTGGATGAGATTATCGACCTACCGGATCGACTGCCGGGCGCGGGCACAGATAATCTAGCTGCACCAGGCGGTTTTGAGCCGACCTTCAAGTTGCCAATAGGCGCAACTATGGGAGGGGTGGGGCAATGAGTGACAAGACTGCACTGCCGGTAGGCGCCGAAGCTATTCGCGACAAAGGCTATTGGTTGGCCTACCGTTTCCTGATTTTGCGCCGCGCGAGCCAAGCGTTTTTCTTGAGCCTGTTTTTGCTCGGGCCTTGGTTTGGCATCTGGTGGGTGAAAGGCAATCTCAGCGGATCTCTGACGTTTGATTTTCTGCCGTTGACCGACCCGTTCATCGCGCTTCAGGGCATGGTGGCCGGACATTGGCCGGAGCTGACTGCCCTGATTGGTGCGGTGATAGTTGGCGTGACATATGCCCTGATTGGCGGGCGTGTTTATTGCAGCTGGGTTTGCCCCATAAATCCGGTGACGGACGCGGCCAGTTGGTTGCATCGCAAGTTGGACCTGCCGAAAGGTTGGCAGCCCAAGCGCGGCACCAAGTATTTCATGCTGGCCATGGTCCTCGGCGTGAGTGTTCTGACCGGCACCGTCGCCTGGGAGTTTGTGAACCCAATTTCCATGCTGCACCGCGGACTGATCTTTGGTGTCGGCTTTGCCTGGGCCCTGGTCCTTGGTGTGTTCATGTTTGACCTGCTGCTGGCCCGTCGTGGCTGGTGCGGGCACCTGTGCCCGGTCGGGGCTTTCTATGGCCTGTTGGGCAGCAAGTCTCTCTTGCGGGTCACCGCGCAAAAACGCGCGGCCTGTGATGATTGTATGGACTGCTTTGCGGTCTGTCCGGAAATGCAGGTGATCACCCCTGCGCTGCGTGGCAAGGACGCGGACACCCCGCTGATCCTGTCGCCTGATTGCACAAATTGTGGCCGCTGCATCGATGTGTGCTCGGTCGACGTTTTCCACTTTACCCATCGATTTGACGAGACGCCCGCGCCGGGGCGTGTCCGAGACCGAACCAACCCAGCGCCAAAGGTCGGCAAAGCCGCCTGAGAAGCTAAGGAGAAAGAAAGATGAAAAAACATCCCCTCATCAGTGCCCTGACGGCAGCGGCCATTGTTCTTGGCAGCGGGTTTGCCGTCGCGGATCAGGCAAGCGGTGTGAAATCTCTACGCAATGATCCGATTGATGCCTCCAACCGTCTGGACGAGCCGTTGCACCAGCAGTCCGGACGCGTGGCGCGGAACTATCGTCAACAGCCACCGCTGATCCCACACACTGTCGATCAATACCAAATCGACCTGAGCGCCAACCAGTGTTTGGCTTGTCACGACTGGACCAAAGCGGGTGAGCGCGGGGCGCCAACTCTGTCGATGACCCACTACTTGGGCCGTGAAGGCCAGCAACTGGACGAAGTGGCCGGTACACGTTGGTTCTGTAACCAATGTCACGTGCCGCAAGCCAACGCGCCTGCGCTGGTTGAAAACGAATTTGAGCCGTCCAACTGACGCCCGGAAGAAGGAAGGTAGCTATGTCTGATCAAGACAATCCCACCGGTAAAAAGCCCGGATTTTTCCGTCGCACCTGGAGGACGCTGTGGTCTCCGACGTCTGTGTACTCGTTGGGTGGTCTGCTGTTTGGCGGGTTTCTGGCCGGTATTCTGTTTTGGGGCGGGTTCCACTGGTCGCTGGAACTGACCAACACCGAAGAGTTCTGTGTGTCCTGTCATGAGATGGAGCGCAATTTCGAGGAATACACAGAAACCATCCACTACAATAACCGCTCTGGTGTGCGGGCGACCTGTCCGGATTGTCACGTGCCCAAAGAATGGCAGCACAAGATCAAAGCCAAGATCCTCGCGTCCAAAGACCTGTATCACACCGTAATGGGCACCATCGACACCGAGGAAAAATATGAAGAGCATCGTCTTTCGATGGCTTCTGCCTCTTGGGTGAAGATGAAGAAAAGCGACAGCCGTGAGTGCCGGAACTGCCACAAGTTCACCTATATGGACTTCACTGTGCAGGAAAACCGTGCCGCTGCACAACACCAGCTGGCCTTGGACGAAGGCAAGACCTGTATCGACTGTCACCAGGGCATCGCGCACCGACTGCCTGAAAATTATCTGAAGACCTATGAAGAGGTTACTGCGGAGCTGGAAGGTGAGATTGTCGTGCCGGAAAATCCGGGACGTGACGTCGCCGCGGCGGGCAGTGAGATCAAGGGGTATCTGGCCGCCAACTGATCCGTTTGTTGTTTTGAGAATTGAGAGCGCCTCCGACTTGGAGGTGCTTTTTTTGTTAGGGGACCACAACGCAAAGCGCCGATTGCTCGGGTGGGAGCAACCGGCGCTGGCCTTGTGTCCGTGAGTGGTCTGACTTGGGTTCAGACCGGCACCTAATGTCAAGGCGTAACGCTTGGTGCCGACAACCAACTCCAGCAGGGGGAGGAGGAGGGAGATAGTGAAGTTGGTCGTTGTCGTCGCACCACCAATTGAGGGAGGGAGTGAGGTGGCGATGCGGGTCTTCTGGAGGAGTGGTGCGGCGTTGTCCCCAGGCCGTGTCGTCCTCTGTGATACTGATATGGGAAAGGGGTAAACAAATCCTTTTGGAGTTTAGGAAATGTCTTTGTGATTTTGCGCCAATCGCAACGTGGTTTTGTTTTTGCCCTTATCCTGCTTGACCTTTGGGGACGGCTTGGAGGACAAAAGCTTAAGAGAGGCGGGCACTTATGAGACATCTGGTTAACAGTCTACAGGCCACCGTGGCGCGGTTCACCGCCAAAAACGGCTTTATGCGCAGTTCACATTTAACGCTGTCGTTTGTGTTCGCGCTGTTTCCGTTTTGCTTGTTTGCCCTTTCTTTGGCTGGTGTCCTGAGTCCTCAGGCGCAAGTGGACGACATCATCGACTTTGCCATTGGCGCTTGGCCGGATGCGATTGCAGGACCGATAAAGCACGAACTCAGAGCAGTGCTGCAGTCTGCGAGCTCAACGCTTACCCTTGGTGCTGTTTTGGCAATTATTTTTGCCTCAAACGGTGTAGATGCCATACGCTTGGTGATCACAGACGCTTACCGCGAAACCGACCCACGCCCATTTTGGAAAGTCCGCGCACTAGCAGTTTTGTTTGTTGTGGTGGGCAGTGCATTACTCACAGTGGCGGGTGTGATCAGCGTGATTGTGCCCATCGCCATACACTTCTTTGACGACCTGGTGCCGTGGCTGGATCAATCGATCCTGAGTAACGATCAGTTTCGGCAAGCCACAATTTTTGGCGTAACCATGTTCTACCTATATGCGTGCCACAGGTGGCTCCCAGGGGTGCCACATAAGGCAAAAAGTCTGTGGCCAGGCGTCTTGCTTTGTTTGGTTCTTTGGTATGTGGCATCGAAAGCCTTCACTTTCTACATCAGCAGCTTCTCGACCTATTCCGTGACCTATGCTGGCCTGGCCGGGATCATGTCCGCGTTGGTCTATCTCTATCTGATGTCAGCAATTTTTGTGCTTGGCGCAGAGTTTAACGGCCAATTAATGGACGAAGCTCGCGCACGCGGCGAACCCGTATAACTACGGCCAACGGTACGTCACTCTTGTTGTTGCCCCCGGGCTGTCGTTGGGTACGCTCCGAGATGGGGAAGAGGAGATTTCGCGATGGTTGAAACCATTGGAGCGTTGTTTGATGCGCGGGCTAAGGCGTTTTCAAACCATAGCTTTTTGCAGGTGCCTGCCAATGCGGCGCGCAACTATCATCCGGATGGCTATCTGTGCACCTATGGGGAGGCGGCAAAGGGTGTGTCCGAGATGGTGGCTAGACTTTCCGATGCTGGCTACGGCCACGGGCACCGGATTGCCGTGTTGCTGGAGAACCGCCCGGAGATGCTCCTGATCAAACTGGCACTGGCAAAGCGCGGGATCAGTTGGGTGCCGGTGAACCCGGACTATCGTCCTGCTGAAGTGGCGTATCTCTTGCAAGACAGCGCGGCGAATTTGGCGTTGGTGGCGCCTGAGTTGGCTGAGTTGATGGCGGCTGGGATCGCGGAGAGCGGGTTGGACGTGCCAACCGTCGAGATGACGGAAAGCCTGCCGGAATTGCCGCAAGCTAAGCGATCTGCGCCGACTGACCAAACGGTAAGTGGCGCAACAGAGGCGAGTTTGATCTACACCTCCGGCACTACCGGACGACCAAAGGGCTGCATCATGAGCCACGCTTATGAAGTGGAGATGGGGCAGTGGTATGCTTCGCGTGGTGGGCTGATTGAGTTTGAGGCAGGTGTGACCAAGGTCTATTGCCCGCTGCCGCTGTTCCATGTGAACGCTGCGATCCTGCTGTTTATGGCGGTGATCGACACTGGCAGCGCGCACATCATTCCCGAACGTTTCCGCGCCAGCGCCTGGTGGCGCGAGTTGGCAGAAACGGGTGCGACAGCGGCGCATTATCTTGGCATCATCATTCCGGCCTTGATGAACCGAGAGCCGGAAGAATGGGAACAAAAACATCAAGTTAAATGGGCTGTGGGGGCGGGGGTCGAGCCAACGTTACACCGTCCATTTGAAGAGCGGTTTGGCTTCCCGTTGATTGAGGTCTGGGGCATGTCCGAGATGTGTCGCATGTTGGCGGATTGTCATGAGCCACGCAGCATCGATACCCGCGCGATGGGACGGCCTCAGCCGGGATTGGACATTCGTGTGGTCGATGAGAAAGACGTCGAGGTTCCACGCGGTGTGCCGGGGGAGATGACATTGCGATACAGTGCCGAGACACCCAGACGGGGCGCATTTTCGGGATACCTGAACCTGCCGGACGCCACCGAAGAGGCTTGGCGCGGTGGCTGGTTTCACACCGGTGACACCGTGGTGATGGACGAGTCAGACATGGTGACGTTTATAGATCGCAAGAAAAACATCATTCGGCGGTCTGGGGAGAACATCGCTGCAGCAGAGATTGAGGCCTGTTTGCAAGACCACCCAAAGGTCGATCGCGTGGCAGTTGTTGCGGTTGCAGATGCGATGCGCGACGAGGAGGTTATGGCCTGTATTCAAGTACTTGGCGCAGTGGACGACGCACTAGCCCAAGAGCTGTTTGACTGGAGTTTTGAGCGGTTGGCCTACTACAAGGCGCCGGGGTGGATCCGGTTCATGGATGATATTCCGGTAACCGGTACGCAGAAAATTCAAAAACACAGTCTGTTTGGTAAACAAGGCACAGAGACGGATGGCGCCTTTGATTTCCGGTCCCAAAAGAAGCGGGGATAGCTCGTTTAACAGATGATCTTGAACGAACCGGTCGTGCACAGAATGATGAAGTCACGGTCGGTTTCGATCAGATGCCAGCCGCGTTTTCGCACCGCAAGCTCCAAAGCGGCGCGTCCACATTCTGCTTCAACATCCTGAATGCGGCGGCGCACGGCGCCGGCCTCTCCGGATTTGAAGGAGGAAAACACCTGGTCCAGCCAATTTTGGCCGGTGGTCGTATGTGACAAAGTGGCCTGCATGGACTCACTGTGATGGTAAACTGGTGAATCTCGGGTTAATCGATCCGCTAAAGTTGCGTGTTTGGTGGAAGTGCGGTTTGGATCGGGGCGGAAGACTGTCTCTTACCAAATGGTAAGTCGGAGGCGCCTTGCCATTTGGTAAGGCTCCTAGTCAGCGTCCAGAAAAGCTTTGAGCTGGGCCGCAACTGCTTTTTGGCGCGCGGATTTCTGAGCGGCGGTATCCTCGTTGCGCAAAAAGGCAGCAAGAGCATCCTCGGAGATCAGAAGGTATTGCGCGCTGCCAATCACGCCATAAAGCCCCAGCAACAATTCCATATCGGTGGCCGCCTTTTTTGCGGGCACCGCGCGTGCCAAATCCAGCAGCGCTTTGAGGTAGGGTTTCAATGGCGCAACGCCGGTTTCTGTGGTGCTGTCCAAAAGGTTGCGCAGGATCAGGCGGGCGTCTGCTGTGCTGTCCGTCTCGCCGCCGAGAAGGTCTTGAAAATGCAGGATAAGGCGCAGCTTTGGGGAGACGTCAGGCGTGTCGTTGAGCGACGCCAGTAGGCGGTCTGTAAGCGCCTCCAGCGCCGTGTTGTAGAGCGCGTCTTTGGTACCAAAGTGATGCAGCAACGCCTGTTTGGTCACGCCTGCGGTTTTGGCCAGATTGGCCAGGCTCAGCCCGTGATAACCGTGGTTGGCAAACCCTTCGGTGGCGAGGGTGATGTAACGGTCGCGGGCGGGGGACGGCTGAGACATGATAGGGTCCTGCGTAGCTCGGTTTCTGAAGCTAATCTTACCGGATGGTAGGAGCTTGCCAATTGGTAAGCCATGTCTACTTCGAAAGTACTGACCAAACGGTAAACGGCGGCGCAAACCCTGCAGACAAAGAAAAAAGGGCGGGAAAATCCCCGCCCTTTGAGTGTTCGAAATGTGGGAGGTTTAGGCGCGACGGCGGCGGCCACCACCGCGCCGTCCGCGGCCACTTTCACCTTCTGCCGCAGGTGGCTTATTAAATTTGATCCACTCAGCGCCGCCTTCGTCGTTGTTGGTGAGGAAGTTGGCGGCGCGGATGGCCTCCATTTCCTTGCCTGCACGCGCTTTGGTGGAGCCCAGTCCAAACATCTGGCAGAAGGCCTCGTCGTCCATGCCTTCCGGCAGGATGATGCCCGCGGCTTCAACTTCGGCCTTTTTCTCGGCCAGCTTTTTAGGGCCGACGGGCAGGGCGATCGGGTTCATGATCGCGCTGGTCATGCCAGTGGCCATCGCCATTGGCAGGAACGCATTGTTGATGCCGTGACGGTTTGGCAGGCCAAAGGAGATGTTGGACGCGCCACAAGTTGTATTCACACCCAGCTCGTTGCGCAGGCGGTTGTTGAGTTCAAACACCTGCAAGCCAGCCGTGCCCATGGCGCCGATCGGCATCACCAGCGGGTCGACAACGATGTCATGGGCCGGGATGCCAAAGTCTGCGGCCCGTTCAACGATCTTTTTCGCGACGGCAAAGCGGACTTCCGGGTCTTCGGAGATGCCGGTGTCGTCGTTGGAGATCGCCACAACAGGCACGTTGTATTTCTTCACCAAGGGCAGAACAATTTCCAGCCGCTCTTCTTCGCCGGTGACGGAGTTCAACAGCGGGCGGCCTTTGGCCACTTCCAAACCGGCTTCCAGCGCACCAGGCACGGAGCTGTCGATACAGAGCGGGCAGTCGGTGACTTCCTGCACTTTTTCCACGAGCTGGCGCATCAGGTCCGGCTCAACAAAGTTGTTGTCGGCATAGCGCGGGTCTTCGGCCATTTTGTTGGAGAACACTGCGCCAGAGTTGATGTCGAGCACGGTGGCTCCAGCCGCTACCTGCGCAATCGCGTCGGCCTGCACACGGGAGAAGTCGCCCGCTTCAAGCTCCGCGTTCAGGATTTTGCGGCCCGTTGGGTTGATGCGTTCGCCAATCACGGTGAACGGTTGATCAAAACCCATGATCGCGGTTTTTGTTTGTGATTCAATAACGGTACGGGTCATATTTAATCCTGTCAGACTTTCGCAGGCTGCGCCGAGGCACCGCCGTTTTCAATGGCCCAGTTGGCGTTGGTCTTTATGCCGCCAAGTGGGAAGAAATGCACCGAGTCGATGTTGAACTCGGGATTGGCCGCTTTGTGGTTGGCCAGATCGGTCAGCACCTCGGTTGGCTCATACGGCAGCAGCAGTTTGGACACATCCATAGCGCGTTTTTGCAGCACCTTAAGGGACGGTCCCACGCCACAGGCGATGGCAAATTTGATCAACGTTTGCAGCTTGGCCGGGCCGGCGATGCCAATGTGGATCGGAATATCGACACCTGCCGCTTTCACGCCGTTGGCCCATTCGATGATTGGCGCGGCCTCAAAAGCAAACTGGGTTGCAATGGCCATTTTGGCGTCAGAGCGCTGGGAGAAATCCTGTTTCCATTGTAGCGCGGCGTCGACATTGGCAGAGCCACCGGACGGATCGATGTCTTTGTTGCCTTCGGGATGCCCTGCGATGTGCAGGCGCTCAAAACCGGCTTTGTCAAACAGACCGGTGTCCAGGAGCTGCATGGAGTCAGAGTATTCGCCGTGTGGTTCGGCCACACCACCAGCCAGCATCAGGCCTTGTTTGACGTCGGCTTCGCCCTGATACATGGCGATCCAGTTTTCCAGCGTGGCTTTGTCCTTGATGATGCGCGCCGGGAAATGAGGCATGACGTCATAGCCTTCGGCCGCGATGCGACGGGCTGTATCGACCATGTCTTCAATGGGCGTGCCTTCGATATGGGCAATGTAAACGCGCGTGCCAGCAGGCAAGAGGGCGCGGAAGTCTTCCACCTTGGCCGCCGTGCGCGGCATAACCTCAATGGAATAGCCCTTCAGAAAGGCTTCCATTTCTGGCGTAGTGGTTTTGACCTCCTCGGTCTTGCGCTTGAAATTCAACAAAGCCATTGCGGCCTCCCAAAAAGAGGGGCGTGTCATGCCCAGCCTTCATTGTTGATCAGCGCTTTGAGCCGCTCCTGATCAAACTCTGCCTCAAGCCGGGCCACCTCGCTTTCAACGATGGCACCTGGCTCGCCCTCCACAGGATAGGGATCCCCCTTGCGCCATTCCGCCAAGTAGGCGTCGGTATCCGACGCGCCCACCTTCATTGCCGCGCGGTCGATGGCCTGTTCAAAGCGTTCGGCCAAAGGTTTTTTCGCGCCGCGGCGCCCTTTGCCCACAATCACTTGAGCAGGAATATCGCGCCAGTAGACAATGGTGACGTCAGGCATGGGTTTGATTCCTCCGGTATCGGTTCTTCATTCCTAGGACAGGGTTCTCGACCGATTTGGCTCAATTTCGACAATAGGACAGCGTAACGCGACCTTGGGGTTTGTTGTGGGGGCTTTGTAGCCAGAGGCAGCCCTGCTTGGCTATGGGGCGGGCTGTGAATTCTTTGCATGAAGAAGATGAGGGGCGGCGGGTGCCCATCACACGTGGCCGGGTGTCCATCACAAGTGAATGTCGTCGAAACGGGATTGCGCGGGGCAGGGGGACGCACTACGTTGAGAGTAACACGAAATGGAGGGCGTAACGATGGCGCCCAAGCGTCCCAAAGGTGCGGGCGCGTTCCCTAAACCGGTTGAGAGCCCCGCGCCGAAACCGTCCGATCCCAGCGCGCTTTACGCTGCGCTAGATCTGGGCACAAACAGTTGCCGCATGTTGATTGCCCAACCCAAGGGCAGTCAGATCCATGTGGTGGACAGCTTTAGCAAGTCTGTCCAACTGGGTTCCGGGCTGGAAAGCACAGGACGCCTGTCGCGTGGCAGTATGCGACGCACGATCCAGGCCATGCGCATCTGTCAGCAAAAACTGAAGCGTCACAAAGTCAAAAGCATGCGGCTTGTGGCGACTGAGGCCTGTCGGCGCGCCAAAAACGCGCGCGAATTTGTGCGCCAGGTGCGGCGCGAGACCGGGCTGCAGTTGGAGATCATCCAACCGGAGGAAGAAGCCCGTTTGGCGGTGATCTCCTGCGCGCCTTTGGTGAGCACCAAGACCGAACAGCTTTTGGTCGTGGACATTGGCGGCGGCTCTACGGAGCTGGTCTGGATGGACCTGACATCGGTACCCCCTCTGGAACGGGCGCGGGCCATTATGCGGTTGCGCAGTGGGTTTCATTCGGCGGACAGTCCCTTTCCGGCGGCGAAAGTGGTGGATTGGATTTCTGTGCCTTTGGGAGTCGCCACGCTGCGCGATCAGTTTCGCGATGTCGAAGACGACTCGGCACGCTTTGCCCTGATGAGCTGGTTTTTTGAGGAAAACCTCAGTGAGTTTGCGCCCTACAAAGATGCGCCGCCGAGCGAAGGGTTTCAGATCATTGGCACCAGCGGCACGGTGACTACGGTAGCCGCGAGCCATCTGGGTTTACGCCGTTACGACCGCACCAAGGTGGATGGGCTGCGCATGACCAGCGAGCAAATCGACAAAGTTATTCGCGGATATCTTGATCTTGGCCCCAAAGGACGCAGGGCGGACCCGCGCATTGGGCTGGACCGGCAGGCCTTGATCATGAGCGGCTCTGCAATTTTGCAGGCGCTTTTGCGCTGTTGGCCCACGGATAGGCTTTCGGTTGCAGACCGTGGCCTGCGCGAGGGGCTGCTTTATGCGCAGATGAGCGCGGATGGCGTGCTTGAGGACGGCCCGTTTTAAGACGGTTGCCCTTGAGCACAGCGCAAAAATGACTAGAAGGCTTTGTTTCAAAGCAATGTGGTGACGGAAATGGCCAAGAAACCTACCGGTAAAAATACTTCGGGACGTGGACAGCGGGATTTGACCATCAAGGTGAAGTCGGCGCGGGGGCGTAAACTGTCATCCACACGTTGGCTGCAACGCCAGCTTAACGACCCCTATGTGGCCCGCGCCAAGGCCGAAGGCTATCGCGGACGCGCGGCGTTCAAGATTATGGAACTGGACGATAAGTTCCGCTTCCTTGTACCGGGCGCGCGTGTGGTAGATCTTGGTTGTGCGCCAGGAGGCTGGCTGCAAGTAGCCGTGCCGCGCATCAATGCGTTGGGTGAAAAGTCCGGCAAGAAAGTTGGCACCCTATTGGGCATCGACTTGCAGGAAGTTGAAGCTGTTGCCGGCGCGGATATTCACCAGCTCGACTTTATGGACGAAGGCGCGGACGACAAGGTCAAGGAATGGCTGGGCGGCAAGGCCGATGTGGTGATGAGCGACATGGCCGCGTCTAGCTCTGGTCACAAGCAGACTGACCACCTCAAAATCATGGCGCTGTGTGAAACCGCTGCCTATTTTGCCTTTGATGTGCTGGAAGAGGGCGGCACCTTTGTGGCCAAAGTGCTGGCCGGGGGCGCGGAAGGGGAGCTTCAAAAGCTGTTGAAGCAGAAGTTCACCAAGGTTGCGAATGTGAAACCACCGAGCAGCCGTTCCGACAGCTCGGAGAAATTTGTTGTTGCGACAGGGTTTAGGGGCTGACCAATCGGTCAGTTCGCGCGTAGCAGAGAGTTAGACGCGGACTTCAGCATCCGGTCCGTGTTGAACTCAAACTCCACTTCCAGAGCTTCAGAGCCTTTGGCTTGAACCTTTGGCTTTGGCGCAACTCTAACCACATTCGCCGGCTTCTTCTTTGCTGCGAGGTTTTGCTGACGTATCAGCTCCCACAGGCGGGCATGACGGGACGGCGCTGCGGCCGCAGCTTGGGGCGCGTGATACATTGGATGTCTCCTTAGGCAGCTTGTGTGGCCAAAAGTTTGCAGAAAAGGCCACAGTTTAGCTATGCGCGCCGCCTGTGGTCAAAGTGGCGCGCAAATGTGGAGATTTTGGGGAATTGCGCTTTAGTTGCCGCGCGCCCGGTCCTCGTCTGTGTCATTGCCGGCGTCGCGCCACCGATTATGAGTCCACATCCACTGACCAGGGTGACGACGCACTATGGCCTCCAAGCTGTCATTCAGCCTTTGGGTCATTTCCTGCGCATTTGTGTGGGGAATGGGCGCTTCGGTTTCGATCACAAAGCTGCCATCTGGTTGTCGAATGCCGTAACAAGGAACCAAGTCCACTTTGTACTTTAAAGCCAATTCAGCAGCGGATTCCGCCGTGCGAGCTGGTTTCCCCATAAAATCATAGATGGGGGCTTCATTAATACGCTGGTCGTGTACGATGCCGACAAACCAACCGCCACGCAGGTGCTTGAGCATATTGGACATGCCGCGACGCCCCCGTTCGAACATCGGTTCACCAAAGTCGGCCATGGCAGCGACGTAGTGTTCGTTGAAAAAGGGGTTCGACATACGCTTATAGAGAACACCAATAGGCATGCCGCGAGACAAGAAAGATCCGCGCACAGCTAGATAGTTGCCAAAATGCCCAGTCACCAACAGCGCAGCTTTGCCGTCTTTATGTGCCTGCTCCAATACTGCGTTGCCGGGGCCCTCAATTTTCGCAGCCGCCGCGCGTTCTTGAAACTCTTTTCCGGAATAGGTCTCCATCAGCATGCGGCCCATCGATTGTGCCACTTCATGTACGATTTTCTCGCGGTCTGCTGTGGAAAGCTCGGGCATCGCCAAATCAAGGTTGGCGCGGATGCGACGACGGTTGCCAGAAAGCGGTGCCAGAACGTGGTCCGCCAACCAGGCCACTGTGTTCATACGTGTATCGTAGGGTAATTTGAGCATCAGGGACAAAAAGCCCCGAATGACGGCGTCGCTCAGCTTGTAGCCAAAATCGTTCTTGGAAGTGCTCATATGCTGCCTGCGCCCTGCATGTTCTACATCAATGTGTCGCGCGATACTTAAGTTTCAAAGACCAGCGGCGCAAGCGGGATGCGGCAAATTGCGATTGCACCACCGCGGGGTGCGTCGTAACACCAAGGGAAAGCCCTGTCCGGCCATTATGCGGCTGTGTTGGGTGACACTTAGCTCGAATGGCGTGCTTTTGCGGTGCGTGAAGAGGGGAACGACACATGATTCTTGGACACATTGGCGCGCGCAGAGGCTCCAAAGGCGTGCCTGGCAAGAATTTTCGCGAAATTCAAGGCAAGCCGCTGATAGATTGGTCTTTGGATATGTTGTTTGCACATCCGAAAGTAGACGCTGTTGTGGTCTCGACGGACGATGAAGAGATTTACGCGCATGCAATTGCGAAAGGCGCTTTGGAGATTGGTTTGCGTCCTGCGGAGCTGGCAACAGACACTGCGCCGAAATGGGGGGTATGGCAGCATGCGCTGGAGGCCAGTGAGCAGGCGTTGGGCCAACAAGTCTCTGCGTTTTTGGATCTGGATTGCACAAATCCATTGCGGGTTCCAGAGGACATAACTGGGGCGTTGTCTCTGTTTGAAACCGAGAAGCCGGACATGGTGATGAGCGTGTGTGAGGCACGAAAAAACCCATATTTTAATTTGGTCGAGCCAGATGAAGATGGGGCGCTTCAGGTCTGCAAAAAGCTGCCGGGTGGCGTTTGGGCGCGCCAGTCAGCGCCCAAAGTCTATGAACACGTCGGCTGTGTCTATGTGGTGGCACCGGAATATCTGCAGACAGCAAAGACCATTTACGAAGGGCGGGTTTTGCCGTTTGAAATCCCCTCAATTCGGGGGTTCGATATCGACGAGCCGCATGATTTTGGGCTGGTGCAGTACCTGCTTGGCGAGTTGAACGCAGGTCGTCTTTAATTATGTGATTTCGCTGCTGCGAGCGCGTTCGGGATCGCTTGCAGCAGTTTCTGCGTGCCGCCCGCATGGTCCTCAAAGAATGCGTTGATTTCGGCCTCAGATGGTGTGAAATCTCCTGAAAGCGCCTCAGCTAAAGCAGCTGCATCAGCTTCTGCACAGGCTACGCCGGCGGCCTTTGCCTCTTCAAAAGGGTACTCGATCGTCCAGGTTTCCGGTCCGGTGATCACCGGTTTTTTGAGCGCCAATGGCTCGATGATGTTGTGCGCGCCCGCCGGGACAAAACCGCCGCCCACCACAGATTTGTCGGCCATGGAGAGATAGAAATACATCTCTCCGAGACTGTCGCCAAAGAAGATGTCGGGTTGCGCGTTGGGGGGAGGGGTGTCCGTGATGGCTTCGGCGGAAATGGCTTTCGGCAAAGCGGCGGAGCGGCGCAGAACGTCAAAACCTTCAGTGACCAGCATGTCATGAATTTCGTCAAACCGCTCTGGCCGACGAGGGACGTAAACAAACAATGGTTTGGTGGCTGAAGTTGCTAGCATCTTCTTCATCGTCGCGATGTAAAGGGCGTCTTCGCCTTCCACGGTGGAACCAAAAGTCACAACCGGTCGCTTCGAAGCCCCAATCCAGTCACGCGCTACTGGGCCGGCCGCTGTCAAGTGCGGCGGAATGGGTTGGTCAAAGCGCAGTTCGCCGGTGACGTGAATGTTAGGCACGTTGACGGCGGCAAAACGCTCCGCTTGCAAGTCAGATTTCACAAAGGCCCCCGCAAACTGGGCCATAACAGCAGAGCGCAAGCCAAATGACTTCTGGTCTTTGACAATGGACTTGGAGGGGTATTGCGCGTTGCACATAAAGAGAGGCACACCCGCACGTTTGGAAGCCATCACCATACGCGGCCAAATTTCGATCTCCATCACAAGGCCAAACTTGGGCGCGAAGGTTTTGAAAAAGCCGCGAAACGCCCAGGAGGTTTCCAACGGTACCCAGACGCTTTGAAGCTGGCCTTTGGCGATAGCTTCGGCAAACACCGTTTGGGTCTCACGACGGCCTGCCGGAGTGAACTGTGTGACCACGACCTTTTCACCCCGGTTCAAAAACGCTTCGATCAGCGGTACCGCGCTGCGCAATTCGCCCAGCGATACCGCATGCACCCAAACGGCTCCCTGCATAGGTGTTTTATAGCGGCCAAACCGCTCACTCAGATGTTGACTGTAGAGTGTATCCTTGCGGCCTCGGCGTCGTAGGTAGGCAAGAACCAGCGGCAAGAAGAGATGCCACAGAAGCGACCAGAGCCCAAGAAAAGCTCGTAATTTCAGGGGCATGGGGGTGCATTCCTAACTTGCAGGGCGCCGAAGCGCAGGATGGGCAGTATAGATACTGACCTATGTGAGATCATGAAAGGCTTTCTGCAAACCTTGGGTCCAGAAGCTCGCTTCCTGCAGGGTTTCCACAAAACGTTCGGCGGCGCGACCTTCCCCAAAACCAGTATGTGGCACGTGGCGGTGGCCCCATTCCTTCGCAAGGAATGCATCAATAGAGGCCCGGTCGTTGGCGGCGCAGTTGAAGACGGAGCCGGATTGTGCGCGGTTGGTTTGGCGGGTGCCAATGTCCAGAGAAGGCAATCCAAGAAACGGCGCCTCGCGTACACCGGCAGAAGAGTTGCCCACCATGCAGGCCGCGTTTTTCATCATCTCAGAGAAATGGTTGAACCGCATCGACGGGAATTGACGAAAACGTTCGGCGGGCAATCTGTCGAGCACCGCAAAAATATCGTCAGACCCTGGATCATTGTTTGGTGCGATCACAATGAAGTTGCGCCCCGAGGCCTCCAGCGCATCAAACAAGTCCTGTGCCTGCGCGCCCATAGTGGCCTGCTCCGAGGTCACGGGATGAAAGGTTACCAAGCCAAAATCATCAAAAGCGATGTCGTAGCGGGCTTTGACGTCGTCCAAGGTCACACCAGATGCACCGGCATGGAAATCCAGCTCTGGGGAGCCAATCACGTGGATCGCGCCTTCCGATTCGCCCATTGCCATCGCGCGACGCTTGGCGTCTTCCGAGCTGACAAAATGGTGGCTGGCCAGTTTAGTGTTACAGTGACGATAAATTTCATCAATTGTGCCAGACACTTCACCGCCTTCGATGTGAGCGCAGGGGATGTAGTTTGTCGCAGCCACCAGCGCACCCGCAAGGGCTTCGATCCTGTCCCCGTGCACGACAACGAGGTCAGGGCGTGTCTCTGTCACATAATCTGAGAACCCAGTGACGGTCTTGGCCAAAACAATGTCCTGTGGATCGCCTGGGCGCTGATTGAGAAACTCGTGCTTGGTGACGCCCGGCATGCGATGGACTTCAATTTTGGTGCGCCCATACCGTTCCAGCATATGCATGCCGGTTATGAAAAACGAGACGTCAAAACCAGCGTCGCGCGTGGCGACTGCAAGTGGCTCCAGCTTGCCAAAATCGGCGCGGGTGCCAGTGAGGAAAAGCACGCCTTTGGCTTGGTCTGATGATGTGGTCACCTGCGTCTCCCGGACAGTGAGCGAGGTGGGGCGGGCCCGGATCACATCGCCTTTTGATCTGTTTTCCAGGAATTTAAACGGGGGATTTGGGGAAAACAAGATAGCGTTAGCTGTGCGAGGCTGCTGGACTTTTGGGGGGCTCAAAGCTAGGAGTCGGGCCATGCGCAAAGCCGTGTCAGTGTGCGCCAATGTCACTTGGAAAGGTCGACAAATGAACCGGGTCATTTTGACAATGAAGTGGGGCACTTTGTACTCCGCTGAGTACGTAAATGTTCTCTTCAATGCGGCGAAGGCCAATTTGGATGAAGATTTTATTTTTGTGTGCTTAACAGATGACCCAGAAGGCATTGATTCTGACGTTGTGACACATCCAATTCCCGAAATTGGTCTGCCTCAATCTGCCTGGAAAGCGGGAGCCTGGCCAAAGCTTTCGGTGTTTGTAAGCGACTTGTACGGTTTGAAAGGTCGGGCTCTGTTTATTGATCTGGATACGGTGATTTCAGGTGATTTGTCTGAGATGTTCGCGTTTCCTGGGGCATTTGTTTGTTTGGATTCTCGCCCGTGGCGTTACAAATCCGGTCCTGCGCGAACTGGGACTGGCATTTTTGCATTCGATATTGGGGAGGTCGGTCAAGTTGTAGATCACTTCGTGGCAAATATGGATGAACACCTGGAACGTTACGGGAATGAACAAGATTTTCTGCATGGAGAGTTCGCGGACCTGGGATACGGTGAAATAACGTATTGGCCGGATGCATGGCTGCAAAGTTTCAAATACCATTTGCGCCGTCCGCTTGTTTTAGACCGTGTTCTGCACCCACGAGCGCCGACTTCAAAAATCTTGTGTTTTCACGGCCGACCGCGTCCGATTGATTTGATCGATCCCCCAGTCGGAAATTGGGACAGGTTTCCACACTACGGACGAGGTCGTGTACCATGGATGGTCGACTATTGGACTAAGTATGGCGGCGTTCTCAAAGGAAAAGTGCAATGACACGTCTAGTGCTTTCCTTGACAACTATTCCACCACGGTTCCCATTTGTTGGTGAAAATCTGTCGCACCTGTTGGAACAAACCGCAGAAATTGAGGCAATCAACCTTTACGTTGCGCGAAAGTATAAGCGCTTTGAGTATGATTTAGAGGAATTACCCAGAGTACCCAATGGGGTCAACTTGCGCATTGTTGATGAAGATTTGGGGCCGGCAACAAAGGTTCTTCCCGCCGCTCGCGAGTACCGAGGGCAAGATGTTCACATTCTTTTTTGCGACGACGACAAACTTTATGATGCAACTTGGGCGCAGCGTTTTGTTGATGCCGCCAAAACCCACCCGGACTGCTGTATTTGTGAAGAAGGTGGCCATTTGAACGCGCCGCACTACGCAAACGATGGATGGCAAGGAGAGCGGAAACCACGCGCCGGTTTTATCGAGAAGGATGTTAAGTATCGACTGAAGCGGGCGATGAGTTTGGGGCGGTGGAAGCCGTCCAAAGCCAATGCTTCCGGCTACGTCGACATACTTGAGGGCTGGGGAGGCGTTTTGGTTCGTCCCGAGTTCTTTGACGAAGAATGCTATCACATCCCAGACGTACTTTGGACTGTAGACGATGTGTGGTTGTCCGGGTGTTTGGAACGCCGGGGAATTCCGATTTGGCTCAATACTGAACGAAAAGTGCGGTCGTCGGGACACAATGTAAATCTTCGAGGGGACTCCTTGGCGAAGCTTGTTCACGAAGGTCATGGCAGAGTTGAAGCGAACCGTGCATGTATAGAGTACTTCCGAAATACCCACGAGATTTGGCAAAACTAGGGTTTTGACCCCGGTGTTTCGGGAACGCCTAAAAGAGCATTCGATTTCTAAACAACCACCAAAAACGCCGTAGATAATTTGCAGCTTTCAAACGAAAATGCGGCAAGCGTTTGGTCCAATGTGGTTTTTTGACTTTATTGAAATCTGCTCCGGTTATGGTGGAAACGCCGCCATCATCAGGATGACTGGCAAACGGTTCGAGACCAATCTGACGGTAGTCATGACGAAAAAACCGGTTCAACTCGTGATCCATGGCGCGCGTTTGCGGCCAGATATTGGGCAGTAATTTCGCTGCCAACTCTCGGGTTATCAAGTAACAGGCGTTCCCGGTAAAGGGCCCGATGTACGCATTGAAACTATAGCCGTTTTTGGTGCCCTGGCTGACAGGCATTTTAGCGCGAATGCAATTGAAGCGAATGAGATCCCAGCGCGACCGCTCGGATAAGGCCGTCTCCAGGGCACGCAAAAAGTCGTCGTGAAAGACAACGTCGTCTTCCAAGATCAAAGCGACCTCCTTGTCACTGGCCAAGAATGCCTCCCAGACACCCACGTGACTGGCATAAACGCCCATCTTTCCTGGAAGTAGCGGTTGCCCCATATTGCGCGCATATGCAGTAGAATCCACGCGCTGTGCTAACTCGTCCGCTCTTTCCTTTCCGTTTACCGCCTCAATCAAAGTGGCCTCGATCCCCAGCTTAGTAAGCTGAGACATCATGGTTTTACGCCTGTCTGAGTCTTTGGGCAGATTGATCAACCAGACGCCGAGATTTTCAGGCACCGCACTCAAGAAAGATCGCCCCACTTAAGCTGCGTGTTGCGCGTGACAGCTCTCGTAAGGGTTTTGCCCACCACTTTGTCAAAGTCATAGCCGGGGATCTCGCCGGAGCCGGGACGGCGCGCCCAGATGTCTTCTTCCCCAATCACGTGGCCGGCTGGGAGATCTTTGTCTGCCACCACAGAGGCGCGAGCAAAGGCATACACAGACTCTTCGGCCTCAGTACGCTGTTTCGGGTTGTTGGCGGCAATCCAGATTTCACGGGAGCGTTCGATGATGTGGCGCAGCTCGGACGGGTCCATCGAGTTGATGATGTCCGGTCCTTGGCGATACCGCGTGTCGGTGTAGTGCCGTTCCAGAATACAGGCCCCCAGTGCCACAGACGCCAAGGCCATTTCCGGCCCAATCGAGTGATCCGAGAAGCCCACAACCGCGTTTGGAAAGGCGTCTTTCAGGTCGGTCACACCGCGCAGAGAAACGATCTCAGGTGGCGACGGGTAAAGGTTGGTGCATTCCAACAGCGCATACTCAATGCCAGCGTCTTCGAGGATCGCTACAGATCGGCGCATGGTGTCGATGGTCTGCATGCCTGTGGACAGGATCACCGGTTTGCCAAAAGACGCGATGTGGCGGATCAGGGGCAGGTTGTCCGCCTCGCCGGAGCCAATCTTGTAGGCAGGCACGCCGGCGTCAGCCAGGAAATCTGCAGCGCGGCGGGAAAAAGGCGTGGATATGAAGATCATGCCGAGCTCTTCTGTATAGCGCATCAGCTCCAGCTCCTCCTCAGCAGACAGCGCACACTGCTCCATAACTTCCCAGATCGAGACATCCGCATTGGGCGGGAAAATCTCTTTGGCTTCGTCGGTCATCTCGTCGTCGACAAAATGCGTCTGATGTTTGACCATCTCACAGCCGGAGAGGGCGGCAAGGCGCACCATCTCTTTGGCAACAGAAAGATCTCCGCCGTGGTTGATGCCAATCTCGGCGATCACAAGGGGAGGGTGGTTGGGGCCAATTTCGCGGTTGCCGATGCGCATGACTCATCCTTTTTGTCGGTCGCCTGTGTGACACGACAGCTATCCGTTCCGCTTCTGGCTGTAAAGTTGTGCCGGCGGCAAAGCGCCACGCGTTTAAGCAGCGGTTTTCACTAGATTGCAGCCTGCTGTCTTGGCAGCATAAAGCGCATCATCTGCCTCTTGCATGGCAGCCTGAGAATCGTTGCCATCGCCAATATGGCCAATGCCGATGCTGACCGTGACCGGGATCTTGCTGACGGACGTGCGGATCGGGGTGCGCGCGACTGTGGCTCGCATCCGCTCGGCAATATGCGCGGCGTCTTTGGGGGAGGTATTGGGCAGAAGCACAATGAACTCTTCACAGCCAAACCGCGCCACCAGGTCATCCCGACGGGTGTTGTTGATCAAACGATGAGCGGTCTCTCGCAGAACAATGTCCCCAACAAAATGCCCATGGGTGTCGTTGATCGCGCGAAACTGGTCAATATCGATCAGCAGAAGGATGGACGAGGTGTCTGGCGCAAGGGATTGCAATTTATCAAAAAAATACTGCCGGGTGACTGTCGATGTCAGAGAGTCGTGATCGACAGCATGTTGCAGTTTCTGCGACATTCGATTCAAGTGCATTATCATGCGACCGCCCAATAGAGCTGGCAAGGGCGTCACAACTGCGGGCACTGCAGCCGCAAGAGCCAAACTGCGCGAGCTTGGCGTGACATCAAACACCAAAACCGCCAGCGCCACGCACAAAAGCACAGCCAAAACAGTCCACCCGAAGGCAAAAAAGGCAAGATGGGCTCGGGTGCGGATCATCGCGGTCTCACGGCAAAAAGGGAGGTCTCTTAAGACTTAGCGGGTCGGCGCTAATTTTCCTTTAAGCGGAGGGTGCATTTGAACGTCCCAAAACGAGGTCTGCGCGCAGCCCCCCAAGACGTTCACTTTCGCCCAAACGCAGGATGCCGCCATGGGCGCGGGCCACGTCCGCAGCGATCGACAGCCCCAATCCCACGCCCATGCCTTTGTTCTGGTTGCGTCCGGGTTCCAAGCGCGCAAAGGGTTTGAGAGCTTCTTCGCGCTGTTCCGGAGAAATGCCAGGCCCGTCGTCTTCAATGCGCACGCGCAGATAGCGGTCGGTGATCTGCACCGAGACTTCCGCGTGATTGGCGTAACGCACGGCATTGCCAATTAGGTTCTCGATCGCGCGGCGGACGGTCACAGGGCGCAGCGACACCATGCCGTGGCCGTCAACTTCTTGCAGCGTCACATCATCGCCTGCACGTACAAAATCCTGCACCACATTTTGCACAAAGCTCATCGCGTCGACCTCTTCGCTGTCGTCCTCATAGGCGCCGCGCGCGAAACTGAGAAAGGCGTCCAACATGCGCTGCATTTCTTCGATGTCGCGCTCCAGCGGTTCCCGGTCCTCGTCTTCCAAAAGCGAAACGCCAAGCTTGAACCGGGTCAGAGGTGTGCGCAGGTCATGGCTGACCCCCGACAACAACAGGGTGCGCTGTTCGATCTGCCGCTCGATTCTGGCACGCATGTCCAAAAAGGCACTGCCGGCGGCGCGCACTTCGACTGCGCCGCTCGGCGAATAGGATACGCTTTGCCCACGCCCAAAGGCCTCTGACGCCGCAGCCAGTCGTTTGATAGGGCGCAATTGGTTGCGCAGATATAGATACGCCACAAAGGTCAACAACGCACCAAAGAACACCATGTTTACAAAGAGCTGGTGGGAATTGGCCGCAGAGACCCGACGACGGTCAAAATGCACCCGCAGATTGCCATCGGCATGCTGCATAAAGAGATAGACTTGGCCTTTTTCGGCAAGCTCAACGGCAGTAACACCGGGCAAGTACTTTCGAAATTCACGTGAGATGATGAAGGCTGAAAAATCATACCAGACCCGCGTGTCTTTGGTTGGCAACTGTTCCACAAAGTCCACGCGCATATCCAACGTTTCCAGCACGATGGGTAGGGCGTCCGGCACCTCGTCTTTATGCTCCACGCCTTCGAGCACCAAAAGCACTTCACGCGTCACAGCGCGGGTCATCTGCTCGGTCACACCCTCAAAATGCCGAGTTATCAGGCCAAAGGACACCACAAGCTGCAACAGCACCACCGGCAAAATCAGGATCAGCGCGGCCCGGCCATACAGGCTGCGTGGCATATAGCGTTTGAGCCACTGAAAGAACATGCGTACACCTTGCCGAAAGACCACTGTCAGAGAGGAAGACCATGGACGCGCAGATGATGGCTTTCAACCCCGAACCAGGGGTTGCGGTGGCGTTGGAACCCAAGGTGCGGCGAATCCTTGCGCCCAACCCGTCGCCTATGACCTTTCGGGGTACAAACACCTACCTGGTGGGCACGCGAGAGTTGGCCGTGATCGATCCCGGGCCGGAAAGCGATGCACATTTGCAGGCCATTCTGGAGGCGTTGGAACCCGGCCAGTCCATCACGCACATCTGTGTCACCCATGCGCATCTGGACCATTCCCCTTTGGCTGCGGCGCTCTCAGCGCACACCGGCGCGCCGATTCTGGCTTTTGGTGGCCCGGAGACCGGGCGGAGCGCAGTCATGCAAAGACTGGCCGAGTCGGGCCTTGCTGGAGGCGGGGAGGGCGTGGATGCCAGCTTTGCCCCGGACGTGGTTCTAGCAGAGGGGGAGGTGATCGAAGGGCCGGATTGGGCGCTCGAAGTGATTCACACCCCAGGCCATTTTGGCAACCACATCGCTTTTGGGTTTGAAGACATGTGTTTTGTTGGCGATCACGTGATGGGCTGGGCCAGTTCGCTGGTCTCACCGCCGGACGGTGATCTGACTGACTTCATGGCGTCATGTGAAAAACTGCGGGTGCGGCCTTGGCGGGTTTTCCATGCCGGCCATGGTGCACCCATCGAGACCCCAGCGGAGCGGCTGGATTGGCTGATGGCACACCGAAAGTCTCGCGAGGCCGAGATTCTATCCTCGCTCCAGCGAGGCCCGGCGACCGCCCAGGCTCTTGCGGCCTCGATTTACAAAGACACACCCGCCGCTCTGCTGCCTGCCGCTACCCGGAACGTCTTTGCACACCTCGTTGATTTGCAAGGAAAAAGCCGAGTTTCGTCAACCGTAGAACTTAGCGCAGAGGCGATTTTTGAACTTCTCTAAAATTTTTTCGTCGAAATTCAAAAAACTTCGAAAAAGCCTCTGGACGTCCCCGAAAACCATAGTTATACCCCGCCACATCTTCAGAGACACACTCTGACAGACACAAAATGTTCCGGCGTAGCTCAGCGGTAGAGCAGTTGACTGTTAATCAATTGGTCGTAGGTTCGATCCCTACCGCCGGAGCCATAAAAAGCCTCTAACCTCAACGGGTTGGAGGCTTTTTTGCTTGTCGGGTTACGCAAAAACAGTTTCAACAATGTGGGTATTTGGCGTTCAGGATGTGCCTAAGGAGCGGGTCTCCGAACGTCTTGCAAGACCTCTGTACAGATCGCTTTGGTGCAGAGTACAGTCGTTATGTGAAGCTTGCCTGATGAGTTGAGGCGCAGACGGCACTTCTTTGAAAAACCTTGATTTTCATTGCATGCAGGTTTGAAGTTGCGCGAGAGTTTCTGCCGACCTGTCACAAATTAGAGACCTGAGCATGGCTTTATATAAAGAACCTTTTTTGCATTTCGCTGCCTTGGGCATTGCCATTTTTGTTTGGTTTTCCGTGCAGCAGCCTGCGGAAATCGCAGAACCTGAGGCAGATGAGATTGTGGTCTCCGAGCAGGTGTTTGCGGCTTTGGCGTCACGATTTCAGGCGCAAAAGCAACGTGATCCCACGTCGGACGAGGCACAGGCGTTGATGGATCAATATGTGCGGAGTGAAGTTCTGGTCCGGGAGGCGCGGGCGCTTGGCCTAGACAGTGGGGATGGGGTTGTGCGCAACCGTCTTGTTCAAAAAATGGCGTTTCTTATGACTTCTGCGGCGCAGTCGGCGGTGCCAGAAGACGCGGTTTTGCAGCAGCATTTGACCGACCATGCCGAGAAGTTTCAAACGCCGGCAATGGTGAGTTTTGAGCAGATTGGCCTGAAGCCTGGCACGCCTTCGGAAGAGATCGAGGATTTGCTGATTGGCTTGAATGCGGGTGAGGCACCACCTGAGGAAGGGCTGTCTTCGCTCTTGCAACGCTCCCTTTCCAACGCGGGGCTCAATCAAGTGGATGGCAGTTTGGGACGCGGTGTTTTTGCGCAACTGGAAGCCTTGCCTGTGGGGCAGTGGGCAGGTCCTGTAACCTCCGGGTACGGTCAGCATGTGGTTCGCGTGATTGATTATGTACCGCCGCAAACACCGGATCTGGCCGATGTGCGAGATCTGGTTCTGGCAGATTGGCGCAGCGCGCTCGCCAATGATTTGCGTGAGGCGCAGGAGGCCGCTCTCATGGAAGCCTACACGGTCTCGCGCCCCACTGTAGATACCTTGCAAAACTGGATTGGCCAATGATCCGACTGCGGCATTTTCTGTTTCTGGTCAGCTTGTTGCTGACTGTTGGCAAGGGTGGAGCGCATGAGCTCGATCCCGGGTATTTGGACATCCGCGAAGTCGACGGCGGCGTCTACACGATATTCTGGCGCAAGCCGGATGTGCGTGGTCTGCCCATGGATATTGACGCACAGCTACCGCCAAGCTGCACGCCCAACGTTGGTCCTGAGGTGGTGTCCGATGGGGCGGGCTGGCAAACCCAGTGGACGGCGCTGTGTCCGGCAGGGCTGCAAGGACAAGCGCTGGAGATTGCAGGATTGGATCGTCAGAACACCGACGTCCTGGTGCGCTTTCAACCTTTGGATGGCATCTCATCCACCACGCGCCTCACCGCAACACAGCCGCAGTTTGTGATCCCGCATGCCCAAACCAAACTGCAAGTGGGGTGGACCTACGCTGTGTTGGGCTTTGAGCACATACTGGAAGGGTGGGACCATCTTTTGTTTGTCTTTGCACTGGTCCTGTTGATCCGCAGTAAGTCCCGTCTGATCGGTGCAATCACAGCATTCACAGTGGCGCATAGCATCACGTTGGCGCTGGCCGCGCTGGGGCATGTGTCCATTCCAGGCCCGCCATTGGAGGCGATCATTGCTCTGTCTGTGGTGTTTCTGGCCATAGAAATTCTCAAACGAGACGATACAAAATCGCGGCTGTCAGAGCGTGCCCCTTGGATGGTGGCCTTTGCTTTTGGGCTTTTGCACGGCCTCGGTTTTGCCGGTGCTTTGCAGGATATCGGTCTGCCGGAGGTGGACATCGCTTTGGCTTTGCTGACCTTCAATCTTGGCGTTGAGGCCGGGCAATTGGCCTTTGTGGGCGTGATCCTGGTCACTATTGCCGTACTGAGGGTGCTGATGAAGTCGGTGGATTTGCTGTCTTACCAACTGGTCAGTCGCGCCAATCTGGTGGCAGGCTATGCCATTGGCAGTGTTGCCACATTCTGGTTGGCGGAACGGATTTATGGGTTTTAGCGGGCAGGCTTTGTCGGGTTTTAGGCGCTCTATATGTGCGGCAATTATTGCGGCGTTCACGGCGACACCTGCCGTGCCTTGCGCATTTCATGGCTATGAACCCAAGCCCACGTTGGTGGAGCGTTTAATCAACGCTGACCAAGTTGTGCTGGCGCGTCCAGGGGCTGCAACACCGTTCCGATTTGACGTCACAACGCAATTGCGCGGGGATGCGCCGTTGGGGGCTTTGCCATTTCTGGTCGACAGCACCACACGGCGATTGATGCGGCTAAAGCCACAGGCACATGTGCTCTTTGCCCGTGACGCAGACACCGAGGTCTGGCATCGCCTCGCCACTGTGGATGCGGAAATTGATCCGGTGATGCACGACATCTGGAGCGCGCTGCCGCACTGGCAGGACGACCCGGCCATGCGGGCAACCTACTTTTCCAAACTTTTAAACCATCCCGACAGGCGGTTACGCGAACTTGCGCTGAGGGAGCTTGATCTTGCGGCCTACGGCACGTTGCGCGAACTGGATATTGACGTCGACGCAACTGCGTTGCGGTCGCAACTTGATGTAATCACTGAGATGGATCTGCGCGCGATCCGCATTCTTTTGATGGGCTTTGCTGCACCTTCGGCGGATCTTTCTGCGTTTCTTAGAGACAGGATCACCAAGGGCGTGACGCATGACAGCGACATGTTAGGCGCCTATGCGCTGAGCTTGATTGCGCTTGAAGGGCAGGGCGGTCTGCGCTGGTTGGCGGACAGGCATCTTTCCAGCCCGCATAACACTTACAACACTCACAGTGCGATGGTGCAGGCGTTGGCCATGCACTTTGAAACCGGCGACTCCGCCTTGCGTGAAACGATCGAGGAAATTTTGTCGGTGCGGGTGCTTTTTGACCTAGACCTAGCATATGTTGTGTCGCTTCAGTTTTCTGCCATCGCCGCCAACGCGGGGCTGGAGGTTCCGGAGAGCGAACTGGACGAAGATCCCTCATTGGAAGCCCTCAAGGCGATTGAGGTCAGCAAGTTGATTCCATTGCAGAATTAAGTGGCGGAGAGACAGGGATTCGAACCCTGGGTCCCCGTGAAGGGACAACGGTTTTCGAGACCGCCCCGTTCGACCACTCCGGCACCTCTCCGTCCGATAGACCGTGGTCTTGGTGAGGGCGTCGTTTAATCGGGATTGTGATGTGGCGCAAGTGGGATTTGCATTGTTTTGTGCAACAAATGATTTAGCTTAACCCCATGCAAAAGACTTCTGCCCGCGTGGCCCCGTTTGATGTTCTGAAAAACCAGCTGCTCTTGTTGGTCCTGTCGGCTATGACCTGCCTGTTTGCGCTGGTCTCGATGGCGCAGGCGGCCGATCGCGCCAATGTCGAAGCTTTTTTGAAAGTCACCGGCTTTGATGTGGCGATTGACTCGATCGCATTGTCGGCAACCTCCGCGCCGGACCTTTTGGGGATGAACCAGGGGGACTTCGGCGCGCAATGGACCACTGTCGCGGAAGATGTGTTTGACACCAAACTAATGCAGAACCGGGCGCTGGATATCCTGGAGGCCACGCTGGAGGATGATCTTCTGGCGCATGCGGCGGCTTTCTATGCCTCGGATTTGGGCCAGCGTCTGGTGGAAGTAGAAAACAGCAGCCACATGGCGGACGATCAAGAAAAAGAACTGGTTGGTAATGCGATGCTGGCTGATCTGGAAGCCAAAGATGATCCGCGGATCGATCTGTTCCGCCGAATGAGTGTGGCGATAGACCCAAATGACATCGGCCCGAAGGCGATGACTGAAATTCAGGTGCGCTTCATTTTGGCTGCTTCTTACGCCGGGGTGATTGATTTGCGCACCGACGAGGACGGGCTGCGTGCGCTGCTGAATGAGAACGCCGAAGAGATGGCCGAAGTCATTGAAACCTCTTCGCTGGCCAATGCCGCATACACCTACCGGGATTTCACTCTGGAAGAACTGGTGGAGTATACAGAGGCATTGGAGCACCCCGACATGATGACCGTGTATGAGTTGATGAACGCGGTGCATTTTGAGGTCATGTCCAACCGCTTTGAGGCTCTGGCCTTGCGCATGGGCGACATTCAGCCAGTGCAGGACCTCTAAGGCGTCAGACGCCCTTAAAAAACGGGTTGACTTAAAAGGTTTTCCACAGGATAAGCGCGCATCCGGCGTGAAGTGTGCACTTTGCGCCTGATTTTATTGTAACACAGCCCCTAAAAGGGGCGCGCTGTTTGAGGTGGCATCTGCCAAAACGCCGGAGCTTACGGGCAAAGGGACCGAAGGACGCGACAAGATCGAAGGAATAGGACATGTTCGCAGTCCTGAAGACCGGCGGCAAACAGTATAAAGTACAGGCAGGCGACGTCCTGCGTGTCGAAAAACTGGCTGCAGACGCTGGCGAAAAGATTCAATTCAACGAAGTGCTGATGCTGGGGGGTGACTCCACCGTGGTTGGCGCACCTTTCGTTGAAGGCGCAGCCGTGCAGGCAGACGTGATCGACCAGATCAAAGGAGAAAAGCTGATCAAATTCGTGAAGCGTCGTCGTAAGCACAGCTCCAAGCGCACCGTGGGCCACCGTCAGAAACTGACACTGGTTCGCATCACCGACATTCTGGCCTCTGGCGCAGACAAATCCGGCGTAAAAGCCGCGATCGGTTCGGGTTCCGTTTCTGCGCCTGCAGAAGCCGCTCCAGCCAAGCCTGCGAAAACTGCTAAGAAAGCCGAAGCACCTGCCGCAGACGCAGCTGCAGACGATCTGACCGCCATCAACGGTGTTGGTCCGGCCGCTGCCAAAAAGCTGGTAGAAGCAGGCATCTCCACCTATGCTGCTCTGGCAGCGGTGGACGCAGAGACTTTCGAAGGCACCAAAGTGAAGCCTGAGTGGGTTGAACAAGCCAAAGAACTGGCGAAGTAAGAGACTATAGGAGACTAACGATATGGCACATAAAAAAGCTGGTGGTAGTTCCCGTAACGGTCGCGACTCCGCAGGTCGCCGTCTTGGCGTGAAGAAATACGGTGGCGAGAACGTCATCCCAGGCAACATCATCGTGCGTCAGCGCGGCACCAAGATGTGGCCGGGCGAAGGCGTTGGCATGGGCAAAGATCACACCATCTTTGCAACCGTCGACGGCAACGTGAAATTCCACAAAGGCCTCAAAGGCCGCACCTTTATTTCGGTTCTCCCGGTGGCGGAGGCCGCTGAATAAGCCGAACCCGTAAAGGTTATGAGACATACAGGGGGCCGGCTGACAAAGCCGGCCCTTTTTCTTTTTTGAGTTTTGAGATCCGACATGAGCGTCGCTGTGATCAGTTTTAGCGTTTTTGCCGCAAGTCAGGTGGGTACACCTGGACCTGCGAATATGGCGCTATTGGCCACCGGCGCGCGGTTTGGCTTTAAGGCAGCGCTGCCCTTTGTGGTTGGCGTGGCTTTGGGCAAACAGCTGATCATCTGGCCGATCGGGTTTGGTCTGATGGAACTGGCCGAGGCGGTGCCGGAAGTCTTTGCAGCGCTTAAGTGGATCAGCGCCGCGTACATTTGCTGGCTCGCCTGGAAAGTCGCCAATTTGCGGCTGTCCCCAGACAGTGGCGAGAGTGAACAGCCGCCCGGTTTTGCTGCCGGTCTGCTGGTGCACCCGCTCAATCCCAAAGCCTGGGCCATGATCGTGGCGGGTTTCACAAATTTTGTCACACCCGCGACACCTGCCTTGCAAGCGACAGCGACCATCGCCATCTGCCTATTGGCGGCACAGGTGGTTTTTCATCCGATCTGGACCTACGCCGGAGACCGGATCGCCCGCACTGTGGCTGGCAAGCCCGCGGAAAAATATTTGATGCGCACTTTGGCTGCTTTGACAGTGGCTTCAGTGCTTTATGTGGTTCTTTGAGGAGGAGACCGCGATGAAATTGGACACCATCGTCAATCAGCCTGTTATTGAAGCAGAGCGTTTTGTTTTGCGCCCGCTGCGCCGGTCTGACCAGGGGCTGATCGAGATGCACACCGCGGATCGGGAGTTGGCGCGACTGACCGCGTCGATCCCGCACCCTTTGCCGCCGGGCTATATCGAAGCCTTTATCAACCGCGCGCAATCCGACGGACGTGTTCAGGACGTTTGGGCCTTTGACGGTAGTGCGGATGGCCAACCTGAAGTCATGGGCCTGATCGGTTTGACCCGCATTGATGAGGGGCAGGTCGAGATCGCCTATTGGATCGGCAAAGCCTTCCGCAACACTGGGTTGGCCTCAGAAGCGGTCCGAGCGATGATTGCGGCCAACCCGCTCAACAGCACAACGATCTTTGCCTCAGTGTTTCAGGACAACCCGGCCTCGGCCCGCGTGCTCACCAACTGCGGGTTCCAGTACCTTGGCGACGCCGAAAGCTTCTCTCTGGCGCGTGATGCGACTGTTCCAACCTGGACGTATAGTTTGAAACTGGATTGATGCGATGGACATCAAAACACAGCGGCTGGTTCTGCGCCAACTCTGCCCAGACGACGCTGGTTGGATTACAGAAGAAATCGCCAAGCCTGAGGTTCACCAATGGCTGACCTCGGTGCCTTGTCCTTTTCAGCGCGCACATGCCCGGGAGTTTATTGCGAGTTTTGCTGCTGAACCCGGCGCACGCATCATCGTTGAAAACGGTCGTCGGATCGGCCTGGTGTCAGTAAAACCAACCTCGCAATCCGCTGGGGAAAATGAAACTAGCCCGGAACTTGGATATTGGCTGGTGCAATCGGCTTGGGCGCGCGGGATTATGACAGAAGCTTCTAGCGCGCTAATTGATTGGTACTTCCAAAACTTCGACCAATCCGTAGGGTCTGGTTGGGTTGAGGGCAACGCAAGGTCAGAACAGGTTTTAAGTAAACTGGGCTTTATTCCGACGGGAGAAACGCGCCCTGAACCGTCACCCTTCAAAGGCGCTGACGTGCCGGTCGTGCGCGCAGAGCTAACCAAAGCGGCCTGGGCCGCCCGACATCATCCTTGAGAACCTCGCAATTCCCCGTTATTCGGCTGGAAACGCAAACCGAAAGTGACCTCTATGAAATTCTTAGACCTTGCCAAAGTCTACATCCGTTCCGGCGGCGGCGGCGGGGGCTGTGTGTCCTTCCGGCGCGAGAAATACATCGAATACGGTGGCCCTGATGGCGGGGACGGCGGCAATGGCGGCTATGTCTGGGCTGAAGCGGTTGAAGGGCTCAATACCCTGATCGACTTCCGCTATCAGCAGCACTTCTTTGCCAAAAACGGTCAACCCGGCATGGGCAACCAGCGGACCGGCAAAACCGGGGATGACATCATCCTGCGCGTACCAGTAGGCACCGAAATCCTCGACGAAGACCAGGAAACCGTGATTGCCGACCTGACCGAAGTGGGGCAGCGCGTGTTGCTGGCAAAAGGCGGCAACGGTGGCTTTGGCAATCTGCACTTCAAGTCATCTACCAACCAGGCGCCACGCCGCGCCAACCCGGGTCAGCCGGGGGTGGAGCGCACCATTTGGCTGCGACTGAAGCTGATCGCAGACGTGGGCCTGCTTGGCCTGCCAAACGCAGGCAAATCCACGTTCCTGGCGGCCACCTCAAATGCACGACCCAAGATTGCGGATTATCCCTTCACCACTTTGCACCCCAACCTGGGTGTCGTGGGTGTGGATGGCGTTGAATTTGTGGTTGCCGACATTCCCGGCCTGATCGAAGGGGCCAGCGAGGGCAGGGGCCTTGGCGATCTGTTCCTTGGCCACGTCGAGCGTTGCGCCGTGCTTTTGCATCTGGTGGACGGTACCTCCGGCACGCTTTTCGAAGACTACAAAACCATCGTGCAGGAAATCACCAACTACGCCGACATTCTTGCGGACAAACCCCGGGTGACGGTGCTCAACAAGATCGACAGCCTGGACGCGGAAGAGCGGGAATTCCTCAAGGAAGAACTCGAGGCCGTGGCTGGTGGCGAGGTGATGCTCATGTCCGGTGCCAGCCATGAAGGCACCACAGAGGTTCTGCGGGCTTTGCGGGCGCAGATCGACGATGACCGCTTGCGCCAGAAGATTGAAGAGGCTGAAGAAGCCGAGGAGGAAGAGGCGCCGTGGCAACCCTAAGCACTGCAAAACGGGTTGTGATCAAAATCGGGTCGGCACTGCTGGTTGACCGGACTTCTGGACTATTGAAAGATGCGTGGCTGAAGGCCTTGGCCGAAGATGTCGCCATGCTCAAGGCGCGTGGCACCGATGTGGTTCTGGTGTCGTCCGGCTCCATCGCCTTGGGCCGCGGCGCGCTCAAACTGCCCAACGCGGATCTGTCTCTGGATCAATCCCAAGCCGCCGCCGCCGTGGGTCAAATCCGCCTTGCCCGCGCTTACGAAGAAGCGCTTGCGCCTTATGAGATAACCACCGCGCAGGTTCTGGTCACGTTGGAAGACAGCGCCAATCGCCGCCGATATCTCAACTCCCGCGCCACGCTGGACCAGCTCCTGACTTTGGGCGTTGTACCTATCGTGAATGAAAATGACACGGTGGCGACTGATGAAATCCGTTATGGAGACAACGATCGACTGGCTGCACAAATCGCACTGACCACCGGCGCAGATCACCTGATCCTGCTCTCGGATGTGGACGGGTTCTATTCCGACAACCCCATGACCAACCCCGACGCCAAGCGCTTTGAGGTGGTCGAGACAATCACGCCAGACATCGAAGACATGGCTGGCGAAGGCGTGTCTGGATTGTCCAAAGGCGGCATGATCACCAAGCTGATGGCGGCAAAAACCGCCACTGCGGGAGGTTGCGCCATGGCAATCACCGAAGGCTCTGCGCTGCGCCCCATTCAGGCACTCGAAGAGGGGGCCAATGCCACGTGGTTCCTCGCGCAAGGCACACCCCAACTGGCCCGCAAACGCTGGATCACCTCGATGAAGCCGCAAGGCACCCTTGTGGTGGACACTGGCGCAGCGAATGCTTTGACGTCCGGTAAGAGTCTCTTGCCCGCAGGTGTCACCACTGTGAATGGGGACTTCAGCCGCGGCGATCCAATTGAAATCCGCGATGCTTCCGGCCACCGTTTGGGGCAAGGGCTGGCTGCTTACTCTTCCCACGAGGCCGACAAAATCAAAGGCCGTCACAGCCGCGACATCGAGGCGCTTCTGGGATACCCAGGCCGCGCCGCGCTTATTCACAGGGACGACCTCGCCCTATAGGTTTCTTCTAACGACAAATATCCTCGCCGAAGGCGAATTTACCAACCCTAGCAAAGGACTGAGACGATGAAAGACATCGCAGACATCCCCGCCCTGATGGCCCAGATTGGCGAGAACGCCAAAGCGGCAAGCGCGGAGCTGGCCTTTGCCCCGCCGGAAACCAAACGCGCGGCGCTGGAAGCGGCGGCCGATGCCGTCTGGTCCCGCCGCAATGAGATCATCGAAGCCAATAAGAAAGACCTCGAATTCGGCCGCGACAAAGGCCTCTCGGATGCGATGATGGACCGTCTGATGCTGGACGAAGACCGTATCCAAGGCATCGTCACCGGTCTGCGGACAGTTGCGGCGCAAGATGATCCCGTTGGCGAAGTGCTGACCGAGTGGGACATGCCTTCGGGCCTCAACATCCGCCGCGTACGTACTCCGCTCGGTGTGGTTGGCGTGATTTATGAAAGCCGGCCAAACGTGACTGCCGACGCCGGCGCGCTCTGCCTGAAATCCGGCAACGCGGTGATCCTGCGCGGTGGCTCAGAGAGCTTCCACAGTTCCGGTGCCATCCACGCTTGCTTAGTCGACGGTCTCAAGTCTGTAGGACTGCCGGAAGAGTGCATCCAGCTTGTGCCCACCCGTGACCGTGCGGCTGTGCAGGAACTGCTGACCATGGTTGATACTGTGGATGTGATTGTGCCGCGCGGCGGCAAAGGCCTGGTGGGTCTGGTGCAGCGCGAAGCCCGCGTGCCAGTGTTTGCGCACCTCGAAGGCATTGTGCACATCTACATCGACAAAGATGCCGATCCGAAGAAGACCCTCGATGTGGTCCTCAATGCCAAAACCCGGCGCACTGGCATTTGCGGCGCAGCAGAGTGTCTTTTGATCCATCAGGACATTGTTGACGGCCTCGGCACCGAGGTGCTCACACTTCTGGCGAAAGCAGGCGTCATGCTGCATACGGACAGTGGTCTGCCAGTGGTCGAAGGCCGCACCACGCCCGCAACCGCGGACGATTGGGGTAAAGAATACCTCGACATGGATATCGCCGCCAAAGTGGTTTCGGATGTGGACGCGGCCATCGCGCACATCCGTCAATTTGGCTCCAACCACACCGACTGCATCCTGACCGAGAATGACGCCACCGCGTCGCGCTTCTTTGAGCGTCTGGATAGCGCCATCCTGATGCGCAACGCCTCCACGCAGTTTGCCGATGGCGGTGAGTTTGGCATGGGCGCGGAGATCGGGATTGCCACCGGCAAGATGCACGCCCGTGGCCCGGTGGGCGCAGCACAGCTGACAAGCTTTAAATATTTGGTGGAAGGCGACGGCTCGACCCGCGCTTAAGCGACAGGGAAATCAAAAAGAAAAGGGCGCCACCATCGGCGCCCTTTTTTGCTTTTTCTCCTGATGGCCGTTTAGAACGTCACTTCCAGACTCATGTCGGTGAGTTGCACCCCAAGGCTTCGGCCCAACAGCTTGGCCCCCTCTGGTAGCAGACCAAATTGAACCTGTGCTGGGACCAGATCGGCGGGCACCTCGCCCTTGCCAACCGGATCCCAAAGCGCCGTGTCCGCGCGCAGTTTTTCGCTTTCCGCCAAAAGCAACCACTTGTCGCCTTCTTTGGTCACGGTCACCGTGCCGCCAAAGGGCATCGAGGTGTCAAAACACATCAAGGTCAAAAACGCGAGGCGAAGTTCGGAGCGGGACACAGCACCCTCGACCTCCCAATAGGTGGACACGCGGGAGCTCGCAGCCAGGCCTTGAATGATCGACTGAATCTCGGCTTCGCCCACCATCTGCGCATCGCTTGGCTGTCCAAAGGCCACGCGGAACAAACGGATGCGGGCATTTGCGTTGCTCACGCTGTCAGAGATCATTTCCATTTCCGGGCCCTTGGCGTCGCCGGTTAACGCGATCAATTCCAAGCCGTTTCCAATCGCGCCAACGGGGCTGATCAGATCGTGGCAGATCCGCGACCCTACCAATGCTGCGAAATCCGTATTATGTGACATGCAACTTTCCTTTACTGCATGAGCGCCCGATGAGCGATCTTAACTCTGACCTCAACGCCTTCCTCGAACCTGGCATGTTGGTGACGCACCCAAATCAGCCCGAATGGGGCGTGGGGCAGGTTCAGTCCAACATTCGCGGCAAAATAACCGTGAACTTCCGAGAGGCTGGCAAAGTTGTAATCGATGGTACGCGTGTCCTGTTGATGCCAGCCACAGAGACGTAATTTGGTTAACAATTAGTGCACGAGTGGTGGAAATCGTCAACAGATCAGTTGCTTGGCAGGTGGTTGATTTCCGCCGATGTGCCCAATAAAACGCCTTCAAACAAAGAGGATACCGCCGCCTGATGAGCGCGCATACCCCGGATTTTAAGGTTAAGCTCGCTGAGACCGAGGCGGAGCTTCAAGCTGCACAGCGGCTGAGGTATCGTGTGTTTGTCGAGGAACTGGGCGGATCAGGCCCGCTGGTGGATCACGGGGCACGGCTGGAGAAAGACCAGTTTGATCCGTATTTTGACCACCTGATCCTGAAGGATCTGGCTCTCTCGGTGAACCCAATGGATCAGGTTGTCGGCGTATATCGTGTCCTGCGTGATGATGCAGCGGCTAACCTTGGCCGGTTTTACTCTGAGGATGAATATGACCTCAGCGTTTTGAAGTCTTCTGGCCGTAAGCTTCTGGAACTGGGGCGCTCCTGTCTGCATGGAGACTATCGTGGCGGGGCGGCCATGTTTCACCTCTGGAACGCGCTTGCTGGCTACGTGGCGGAACATGACATCGAAGTGCTGTTTGGCGTGGCGAGCTTTCATGGCACCGACGTGGCTGCCTTGGCGCAACCTTTATCGCTGCTGCACAACCGCCACCTTGCACCGGAGGACATCCGCCCCCGTGCCCAGGCGGATGTGTTCCAGGCCATGGACCTCGTACCTGAGGATCACATCGATCGCCGCGCGGCCATGTTGGCTGTGCCGCCGCTCATCAAAGCTTATCTGCGCCTGGGCGGTTTTGTGGGTGAGGGTGCCTACCTCGACCATGCCTTTAACACCACGGATGTTTGTCTCATTCTGGATACCGCCCGCATGAACGAGAAAAACCGCGCGCTTTATACCAAGGAGCGCAATCTGTGAGCGTTTGGGAAAGTGAAGAGGGCTATCCGGAGCCGTTGAAGCTGGGATTTTGCGGCGTTCTGCGCGCCATTCTGCGCGGACTTCCTTTGGCGCTCCTCGTGTTTGGGTGTCTGCTGCTTCTGCTGCTCCTTCGCCTGGTCGAAAAGCCTCTGTTTGGCCTACGTCGCCCCTGGACGCCCTTCATCACCCAGTTTGTTTGCCGAAACGCCTTCCGCTTAATGGGCATTCGCTTTGCCGTTCAAGGCACGCCGATCCGAGACCGTGGCGCTGTTGTGGCCAACCATTCCTCGTGGTTGGACATCTTTTCGTTAAACGCGGCGCAGCAGGTGTATTTCGTGTCCAAGGCCGAAGTGGCCAAGTGGCCCGGTATCGGCTGGTTGGCCAAAGCCACCGGCACTGTGTTCATCCGTCGTGACCGCCGCGAGGCCCGTGCGCAAAAACAGATCTTCGAAGACCGCCTTCTGGCTGGTCATCAGTTGCTGTTCTTCCCCGAGGGCACAAGCAGCGACAGCTTGCGGGTTTTACCATTTAAAACAACGCTCTTTGAAGCGTTCTTTGATCCGCGCTTAAAGGATTTTATGCTGATCCAACCGGTCACGGTGCACTATCAGGCGCCCAAAGGCGAAGAGGCGCGTTTCTATGGCTGGTGGGGTGATATGGACTTTGCGCCGCATCTTTTGTCCACCTTGGCCGCCCCACGTCAGGGGCGCATCGACGTGATTTATCACCCGCCTTTGAAGGTTGCAGATTACACCAACCGCAAGGCGCTGGCCAAATCGGCGGAGGACCAAATCCGCACAACGCTGAAAGAGCGCTTTGAATAATCGGTGTCGCCCTGCATTTAATGGGCGATACCCCCTTGCGCGCGGCCATTTCCTGCTGTAAACGCGCGCCATTCAAACCCGCAGGCGGGGTTTGGGTCGGGCAGGGGAGACATCCCTGCCAATCCGCCGGTTGGAGCTTCCTTATCTAAGGGCGCTCTCACTTCTCCCCGCCAAGGCGTAAACCGGAAAAGGAAATACAAGCATGGCTCTTCCTGAGTTCTCCATGCGCCAGCTGCTGGAAGCAGGCGTACACTTTGGTCACCAAACACAGCGCTGGAACCCGCGCATGGGCCCGTTCATCTACGGCTCCCGCAACGGCATCCACATCATGGACCTGACCCAGACCGTTCCTATGTTGGACCAGGCTCTGACAGCCGTACGTGACACTGTTGCAAAAGGCGGCCGCGTTCTCTTCGTTGGCACCAAGCGTCAGGCCGCAGCGCCTATCGCAGACGCTGCAGAGAAATCTGCACAGTACTTCATGAACCACCGCTGGCTCGGCGGCACACTGACCAACTGGAAAACCGTGTCCCAGTCCATCAACCGTCTGAAAGAGATCGACGAGAAACTGGCATCCGGCGCAGAAGGCCTGACCAAAAAAGAGCGTCTGGGCATCGAGCGGGACCAGGAGAAGCTGCAAGCGTCCCTCGGCGGTATCCGCGACATGGGCGGCGTTCCTGACCTGCTGTTCGTCATCGACGTGAAAAAAGAAGCACTGGCCATCGCCGAAGCCAACAAACTGGGTATCCCAGTTGTGGCTGTGGTTGACACCAACTGCTCCCCTGACGGCGTTGACTACATCATCCCAGGCAACGACGACGCATCCCGCGCGATCTCCCTGTACTGCGACCTCGCAGCACGTGCGGCGCTGGACGGCATGACCGCACAGCTGGGCGCCGCAGGCGTGGATCTGGGCGAGTTCGAAGCTCCGGTTGAAGAAGCCGTGGCCGAAGAAGCTGCCGCAGAAGCGTAAGCTTCCGCCGTTACACATTTGACATGGGGGCAGGGTACACCCGCCCCCACATTCCCAATTTCTGACGAGGAGAGCCAAAGATGGCGATCACAGCAGCAATGGTTAAAGAACTGCGCGAGATGACCGGCGCAGGCATGATGGACGCGAAAAAAGCGTTGACCGAAACCAACGGCGACCAGGAAGCAGCAATCGATTGGCTGCGCACCAAAGGTCTGGCGAAAGCGGCCAAAAAATCTGGCCGTACCGCAGCCGAAGGTCTGGTGGCCGTGAAGGTTGAAGGTGGCAATGGTGTTGCCGTTGAGGTGAACTCCGAAACCGACTTCGTTGGCAAAAACGCTGACTTCCAGTCCATGGTTGCCAACATCGCAGGCGCAGCCATCAACGTGTCCGACGTTGACGCGCTGAAAGCGGCTGATCTGGGCGGTAAGACCGTTGAAGAAACCGTGACCGACGCCGTTGCCACCATCGGTGAGAACATGTCCGTACGCCGCATGGCGACTGTCGAAGGCGACGTTGTGACCTCCTACGTGCACAACCCAGCAACCGACGGCATGGGCAAAATCGGTGTTCTCGTGGCGCTGAAAGGCGGCGACGAAGCATTTGGTAAGCAGGTTGCCATGCACATCGCAGCGGCCAACCCACAGGCTCTGGGCGAAGACGACCTGGACCCAGCGGTTGTTGAAAAAGAGAAAAACGTTCAGATCGAGATCGCACGTGAATCCGGCAAGCCGGAGCAGGTGATCGAGAAGATGATCGTGGGCCGCATGAAGAAATTCATGGCCGAAGTCACCCTGCTGGGCCAGAACTTCGTAATCAACCCAGATCTGACCGTTGCCGCCGCAGCGAAAGAAGCTGGCGCTGAAATCGTTGGTTACGTCCGCATGGAAGTGGGCGAAGGCATCGAGAAGAAAGAAGAAGACTTCGCAGCAGAAGTGGCCAAAGCCGCTCAGGGCTAAGCCCACCTGTACAAGTTTAGAGAGGGCCGCTCCAATTTGGGGCGGCCTTTTTTTGTGGGGAGGGGCATACGCTCACCCCGACGGTCGCAAAGGGTTGGGGAAGCGTCAGTACGACAAAGGTGTGTTCATATCTTTATCTTCTGGAGTTACGAACAGGGTGAGGGCTCTTACCACCTAAAAGTTCTGGATAGAAAACCGCACAACCACAACTTTCGAATGTAGACACAACTGGGTCTTGAAGCCGTGCGCCAAGGTCTTCCAGATTTGCAGTAAACTCGGCCCATGAATATACCAGAGCGGACATGTTCATTTCGACAAGCGCTGCTTCAATGGGGCCAGGGTCAGCTGCAAAATGTCCTTGAGAGTCCAATTCTATGTGGTCGCAAAATCGCTTATCTTTACCAAAGCAAGCCCCCCTATAGATGACGTTTATCGATCGGCCTGATTGGCAAAATTCCATTTTGAATCCGGCAGAGACCGTAGCGGTATGACCGTCCATGGTGGAGTGTCTTGACATGACCACGCCGTTGCCAAGGTCACGATGACCGGAGACGGAATAGTTGGCTGTGGCGCTGGGATCTCTCAGCATGTTGAGACGGTCAACGCAAGGCATTGCGAAAGTAAGCTGTGCCATAAAAGTCAACGCGAGCATTGCGGCAAATACTATGAAACTCATGGTCGTTACGCTTTCGTCAAATGCTAGGCGATTGGCAATTCGCCACAAAAAACGGCGTCACCAGGAGATGACGCCGTTCCTTTTCTCCGGCCTCCAAAACATGGGGATGGGGAGGCCACCGAAAAATGTCAGATCCTGGCCGAAATAAACCGATCGCCGACACCGGGTTGATTACCGGTCGACCTAGAGAGCTTCGATATTGCGAAGGTCAAAGTCGATATGTTCCAAAGGCCAAAGCCACCACTCACGGAACAATGTCATTTTGACATTCTGACATTTAACCAACAAGTCAGGATTACCATACTAGTGACGCTATTATGCGTCAGTTGTGCCCTTCAAGCAAGTAAATTTGCTTTAGGAAGGAGGCCTTCAGCAAAGCCTGGGCCGTGGTTTCCACATTCATCGCATCCCGAGCAAGACGCAAGTGTTTTTCTACCGTTGCTGGTGTGCGCCCAATCAGCAGCGCAATATCCTGAATGGTTTTGCCATCTCCAACCCATTCCAGAACCTCTCTTTGACGCTTGGTCAGCTCGCGTTCAGGGTTGGTGTAGGGTAGGGACTGGATCTTCAGATGTGCCACGTTGTTGATCAATGTGATTTCCCGGCCGCGTTTTTCCCAAAGCACATCAAGGGCTTCCTGGGTCACATCAGCCCGCGCGCCTAAAGAGATTGCGCCTTTGGTGCGCGAGGAAACGGTCGGAAAACTCACGGTATAGCCGGCCTCCAGCCCATAGGCCCGGTTAAACTCGAACACCTCGCGCTGCTTTTCGGTCAACTCGTCCGCGTCATAAGCTTCCCGAGCCCGGCGCCAGCTTTGGGCGCCGGTGTTCTCCAAAGTCCATTTCATCATCGGTCCGTTGAAGTACAAACCACCACCAATGAACTGATCGAGATAGTTGCGGTCATAAGTCGACAAAATGAAGAAGTCCGCAACATCGCCCAGCGACATGCCACTCCGGTAGTTGGTGTAGCCGTAAATGATCTTATCGAAGCCAAAGGTTTCTAGTTTAGCACAGTGTAAATCCCAAAGCGCTTCAAGGCTCGTTTGATTCATTACCTCTTCGATATAGTCGATCGTGTCGTTCATTTTGACCTTCTTTTACACATAACGCGGGGCTGCTCAGCCACGTGAGGCAGATCCGATACAGAACTTATTGTGGGGTTTTAACGCACAGCTCATCCCCATGAACTTGACTAAGACGTTAGTTAAACACGTGTGAGATGTCTATAGGTACGACCGTTGTCTTTTTCCGGTAGGTCCGTGGACTTAATGTGCGCGCTTTATGTGTGTTTTTCGGGATCGAGTATTTGGGGGGGGGATTTTCGGGGTTAGGCTAAGTTGTGCTTTGGCATATGTTCAAGCAAGGGTTTTGAGCGTTACGTCTGCGACCAAAGTTGCATCACGTCACAGCACTATAATTTACATAATACCTATTATGCGATTAAGCTATTTGAGCTTGAAGGACGCAAAATTTGTCTTAAGCGCCCTTCCTGAGCATGGTATTTCGTCTAAGTCGCGAACCTTGATAGATTAAATTTTTAGGTAGTTAGCGGTTTTACCTGATGCGCAGTTTGTCTAGCCCAACGCATATCCGGCGCCGCGGACCGTGCGCAGTGGATCCTCGCCGCCATGTACACACAGTGCTTTGCGCAAACGACCGATGTGCACATCAACCGTCCGGCTGTCGACATAGATGTCCCGGCCCCACACGCGGTCCAAAAGTTGCTCCCGGCTCCACACGCGCCCAGGCTTTTCCATGAAGGTCGCCAGCAAGCGGAATTCAGTTGGACCAAGCCGTAGCGCCTCCTCATTGCGGGTCACCCGATGGGTTTCCGCATCAAGGATAATGTCCTCATAAGTCAGCGTCTGCCCAACAGACGAAGGTCGCACACGCCGTAGCTGGTTACGTACCCGTGCCATTAACTCCATCACCGAGTACGGTTTCACCACATAGTCGTCCGCACCGGTTTCCAGTCCGCGGACGCGGTCCACCTCTTCAGAGCGCGCAGACAACATAATCACGGGGATGTTCTGCGTTTCCGAGCGTGTCTTCAGGCGTCGACAAATCTCAATGCCTGATGTGCCTGGCAGCATCCAGTCGAGCACAATGATGTCCGGCTGTACCTCTTGCACCATCAAGAGCGCGGTATCGCCATCGGCCGCGGCTTCCACGTCAAAACCTTCTGCCTGCAAGTTGTAGCTCAGCACCTCACGCTGCGCTGGTTCATCTTCAACGACGAGAACGGTGGGATGATCTTTTGCCATCTGCTTTATCCTCTAAAGGCTCCTGTTACGCGTCCAGCCGGGTGGCTTTGGGACGGGCTTCTTCCGGCATGCTGCCGGTCACCAGATAGATCACCTGCTCGGCAATCGCGGTCACGTGATCCCCCATGCGTTCGGTGTTTTTTGCCATAAAATGCAGGTGCATACAGGGTGTGATGTAGCGCGGATCTTCCATCATGAAGGTCAGGAATTCGCGGAACAAAGCGTTGTACATTTGGTCGACGCTCTCGTCGCGCTCGAGCACATCGCGCGCCAAATCCACGTCGCGCTGAATAAACGCATCCAGCACGTCTTTTAGCATCAGCTGCACCTCATGCGCCATGCGTTTCAGTGACCCATTGGCGCCCTCAACCTGCTCCATATGCACCAGAACAGAAGTCCGCTTGGCCATGTTTTTTGCATAGTCGCCGATGCGCTCCAAGTTGCCGGCAATCTTCATCACCGACAGCACTACACGCAAATCCACCGCCGCAGGCGCGCGCAGTGCGATCAGGTTGGCGCAGCGCTCGTTGATCAATTCTTCAAGCCCATCAATGGCTTTGTCAGCCGCCCTCACCTGCGCCGCGAGCTCTTCATCGCGGGTGGACATGGCGTTGGCGGCTTCGCCAATGGCAGCCTCCACAAGCCCGCCCATTTTCATCACATGGGCCTGAATGCCTTCCAGATCACGGTCAAAGGCGGACACAATATGTTGGTCGTTCATGGTCTCTCTCCTTAGCCGATCCGGCCAGTGATGTAGCTTTCTGTGCGCTCATCTTTGGGGTTGGTGAAAATCTGGGAGGTGTCGCCATATTCCACCAGATTGCCGAGGTGGAAGAAGGCTGTCTTCTGGCTCACACGTGCGGCCTGCTGCATGGAGTGGGTCACAATCACCACAGAATACTGATCACGCAGCTCGTCGATCAGTTCTTCGACCTGGGCTGTGGCAATCGGGTCCAGCGCCGAACATGGCTCATCCATCAACAGCACTTCCGGCTCGGTTGCCACGGCGCGGGCAATACACAGACGCTGTTGCTGACCACCGGACAGACCGGTGCCTGGCGCGTGTAACCGGTCTTTCACTTCGTTCCAGATCGCACCACGGCGCAGGGATTTCTCCACGATTTCATCCAATTCGGCTTTGTTCTTTGCCAAGCCATGGATGCGCGGACCGTAAGCGATGTTGTCATAGATTGACTTCGGAAATGGGTTTGGCTTCTGGAACACCATGCCCACTTTGGCGCGCAACTGCACCGGATCGACGCGTTTGTCGTAGATGTCTTCGCCGTCAATTTTGATGTCACCTTCAACGCGACATACATCAATTGTGTCGTTCATCCGGTTGATACAGCGCAAAAAAGTCGACTTGCCACACCCTGATGGACCAATGAAAGCGGTCACGGCTTTGGCATCAATATCCACGTTCACGTCTTTAATCGCGTGGGTGTCGCCATAATACACCTGCACATTGCGGGCGGAGATTTTGGTTTCGGTCTGGTTCACGTCGGTCCCCAGTTTTTCAGTGTCATACATGAGAGAGTTCCTTCGCTTACCAACGGCGTTCAAACCGGCGGCGCAGGAGTACTGCAAGAGTGTTCATAGAGATGAGGAAGATCAAGAGAATGATGATCCCGCCCCAAGCGCGTTCATAGAATGCCGGGTCTGCCCGCTTGGCCCATTCGTAGATCTGGGCGGGCATGGCCGAGTTTGGCGAGAGCAAACCTTCGCCCACAGTCTCCGGCATGTTGGAGGCGATGAAGCCAATCATCCCGATCAACAGCAGTGGCGCGGTTTCGCCCAAGGCTTGCGCCAAACCAATGATCGTGCCGGTCAGGATGCCCGGCGCCGCCAGTGGCAGCACGTGGTGGAACACTGCCTGCATTTTGGAGGCCCCTACCCCCAGCGCCGCATCGCGGATGCTTGGCGGTACCGCTTTCAGTGCTGCCCGGGTCGAGATGATGATGGTCGGCAAGGTCATCAGCGTCAGTACCAGTCCGCCGACCAGCGGCGCGGATTGCGGCAGGTGCATATAGTTGATGAAAACTGCCAGACCCAGAATACCAAACACGATGGACGGCACAGCTGCGAGGTTGGAGATGTTCACCTCGATGATGTCGGTGATCCAGTTCTTAGGCGCAAACTCCTCAAGATAGATCGACGCCGCCACACCAATTGGCAACGCCAGCACCAGCACCACCAGCATCATGAAGAAGCTGCCCACCATAGCTACGCCAATACCTGCGGCCTCTGGGCGCTGGTCAGACGCGTCAGCACCAATGATGAAGTCGATGTTGAAGGTTTTCTTCAATGCGCCAACTTCGATCAGCTGATCCACAAGGTCGAGCTGTGCCGGCGTGATGTTCTTGTCGTTGGCAATACTGTCCCGTGTCACCCGGCCTTTCATGTAGCCGTCCACGCGGCTGTTGGCGAGGAAGCGGAACTCGATGGTCTGACCAATCTTGTCCGGATTGGCGATCACATAGTTGCGCAGCTGGCTCGCGGCGGATTTGGACAGGATCTTCGTCATGTCTTTGGACTTGAGATCGGTCTCAATACCATTGGCCTCCACTGTTTTTTCAAAGGCGGATTTGATCAATGGTGCGTAGCCGAAGGTGGTGACCTTCTTGATCTTTTCCAGATCACGTTCGCCAGACTTGTCCAGCTTGCTTTCCAGCAGCTCGACTTCCATGGACACAAAGGTTTGCGTAAACGCACCAGTGCCTTTGGACAGGATGGTGTAGAGCAGCGTCACCAGCATCAACAGGCCAATGCCAATCGCAATCATGCCGTAGAGCTTGAAGCGGCCTTCGGCGGCATTGCGACGCTTGGTGCGTGCATCCAGTGTGTGCAGCGAGCCTTGGGGCGCAACGGCGCCTGTGTTTTGCGTCGCGTCGGTCATTCGTATTGCTCCCGATATTTGCGCACGATGTAGAGCGCCAGCACATTGAGGCCGAGGGTCAGAACAAAGAGGGTCAGGCCAAGGGCAAAGGCCACCAGCGTTTCTGGGCTGGCGAAGTCACCATCCCCGGTTAGCTGGCTGACGATCCGGGTGGTGATAGTGGTCATGCTTTCAAACGGGTTGAGGCTGAACTTGGCAATCGCCCCTGCCCCCATCACCACAATCATGGTTTCGCCAATCGCGCGGGAGGCCGCCAACAGGATCGCGCCAACGATGCCTGGTAGGGCCGCCGGGATCACCACCTGGCGGATGGTTTCGCTCGACGTGGCGCCGAGGCCAAGGGAGCCATCGCGCATCGCCTGAGGCACCGCGTTGATGATGTCATCAGACAGCGAACTCACAAAGGGGATCAGCATGATGCCCATGACCACGCCCGCGGTTAGCACAGAGGTCGCACCTGACATCCAGTCCACGCCCAAGGAGCCGGACTGACCAAACAGGTTCACCAACATTGGCCCCACGGTCAGCAGCGCAAACAGACCATATACAATGGTTGGGATGCCGGCGAGGATCTCCAGAAGTGGCTTGGCAAAGGCACGGGTCTTGGGGCCAGCATATTCGGACAGATAAATCGCCGCAAACAAGCCGATCGGCACCGCCACCAAAAGCGCAATGAAAGAGATATAGAGTGTGCCCCACAGCAGCGGCAGGATCGACAGCTCACTGTCTCCGCGGAAGTTTGGCGCCCAGGTGGTGCCAAAGAAGAAGTCACGCCAGTTGTGCAGACCAAAGAAGTTGATGGTCTCAAACAACATCGACAGCACAATGCCCACGGTGGTCAGGATCGCCAACGAGGCCGCCGCCATAAGCAAGGCCAGAACCGCGCGTTCCACCACGTTCCGCGCACGATAGTCGGGATTGGTTTTGCTGAAGGAAATGCCAAAGCCAATCACGGCCAGCGCCAGAACGATCAGGGTGCGCATTGTGTTGCCGGTCACGGCGGCGCTGCGATAGGACTTCGCCGCTGCCAAAACCTCGGGACGCACATCTTGGCCTAAGGCCACGCCCAACTCACCTAAACGCGCCCGCACATCCACAACGGTGGCGTCCATGGCGTCGACTTCAGCCAAGCTCATCGCTCCCCCTGCAATCGCGGTGTTCAGCCCGTCCGCCACGCGGCGCACATCCGACATCACCAGGTTCAGGTTGGAGCCTTCCGGGATCATTTCCGGTGCAATCATGCCAGACACAGACCGCTCAATCAGCGTCGGCTGCGCCAACAACCACACCAGCAACACCGCCAGCGCAGGCACCGCCACGCTCAGCGCGACATTGGTGCCGTAGTAGATCGGCAAGCTGTGCAGAGCGCGGACATCGCCCCCCGCCAATTTCAAAACACGTATCCGTCCAATAAAATACCCCGCCGCGGCGAGGGCGAGGACCAATAGGACAAGCCAGGAAAGTGGCATCTGTGGGCGCCTTTGTTCAGGAAAAACTGAGCGGCACGAACCGTCGCGCCGCCCGATCTAGGGAGTGATTACATGTTGGAGCCGAGCACGGCTTCATCTGCAACAGCGTTCTGGGTGTCGGCCAGCTCTGGGTCGGACACCAGACCATACTCGGCCAGAGGACCGTCTTCGCCCGCGATCTCGTCCGCGATGAAGAACTCAGCGTATTCTTTCAGGCCGGGGATCACGCCGATGTGCGCTTTCTTCACGTAGAAGTACAGCGGACGGGACACTGGGTACTCACCGGTTGCGATGCTCTCGGTGGATGGCACGATGCCGGACATGGTCGCAACCTGCAGCTTGTCTGTGTTGTTCTCATAGAACGCCAGACCAAAGACGCCGATGCCGTCTTTGTTGCTTTCGATGCGTGCCAGGGTCTCGGTGTAGTCGCCGTCGATGTCCACAGACACACCGTCGGTGCGCAGGGAGATACAGGCTTTTTCAGCCGCTTTGTGCTTGGCTTTGTCGGTGTCACCTTCGGCCGCTGCCAGCAGCACATCAAACGCGCCAGTGGCTTCACAGCCTGCCAGGATCACGTTGTCTTCAAACACTTCACGGGTGCCGTGCTTGGTGCCCGGGATGAAGGCTTGCAGCGCTTGTGCCGGGAAGTTCGCGTTCACGTCGGCCCAGGTTTTGTTTGGGTTGGCAACCATCTGACCGTCCACGAGGATTTCGTTGGACAGCGCCAGGAACCAGTCGCTTGGGGTGTATTCAAAACCGTTGCCGTTGATGTCGGAGGCAAACACGATGCCATCATAGCCGATGCGTACTTCGATGATGTCGGTCACACCGGCTTCGGCACAGGCTTTGATCTCTTTGTCTTTGATCTTGCGGGAGGCGTTCGCCACGTCGATGGTGTTTTCGCCAACACCTTCACAGAAACGCTTCAAACCAGCAGAAGATCCACCGGATTCAACAACCGGGGTTGGGAAGTCAAAATTTTCACCAAAAGCTTCCGCAACAATGGATGCGTAAGGCAAAACGGTGGAAGAACCGGCGACCTGTACTTGGTCACGCGCGGCGGCAGAAGTGGCGGCAACGGCCGCGATGGCCAGAGCAGAGGCAGTCAGTTTGACGGACATAAGTGTAACTCCATTTGATCCAGACTGTTCGTCGACAGTCTCGAGCGACGATCTAAAGTGCCTGGTCAAAGCTTTTGTGACGCGTATGTAACAGCCGTGTGACAAATCGCGTTTTTTGTGACGCCCAAGTAAAAAGATGTCCTAGGCGGCAGGGAGTACCACACTGAAAACACTGCCTTTTCCTAAAGTGCTCTCAATCTTCAATCGGCCGCGATGGCGGTTAATGATATGTTTTACAATTGCGAGTCCCAGCCCCGTGCCGCCCATTTCCCGAGATCTGTGAGAATCGATTCTGTAAAACCGCTCGGTCAGGCGCGCGATGTGAATGCTGTCGATGCCGGGACCGTTGTCTTTCACCGAGACCATCCATCCGTCGCCGCGTAAGCCAGCTTGCGATTGCACTTGCGTGAGGCTGACCGCCACCTGCGTGCCCTGCCCGCCATATTTTAGCGCGTTCTCCACCAGATTGGTGATGACCTGCAAGAGCTGGTCCGGATCGCCCGGCACCACAACGGGGGAATCTGCATCCTGGTAAGTCACGGCGCTCTGGTTGCTCTCCGCCAGCGGCGACAGGTTGCGGATCACTGCGCGGAGGATCTGGTCCAGATCGACTGGATCGGTGGGCCGCATGCGTGACACCTCTTCCACACGGCTTAAAGACAGCAAGTCTCCGACCAATCGGTTCATCCGGCTGGCCTCTTCAGACATGATGCCCAAGAAGCGCTCCGTCGCGGCGCTGTCGCCCCGCGCAGGTCCCTGCAGAGTTTCCACGAACCCTAGGATGGCCGTCAGCGGTGTACGCAGCTCATGGCTGACATTGGCAACGAAATCCCGGCGCATCTGATCAAGCTGCTGGACCTCAGTGACATCCTGAAAACAGATCATCACCCCTTTGGTGCGCATGCTCGGCGCGACCAGTCTCCCACCAGAAGCTGCCACCAAATCCACCGGTGACACGTTGACGTCAAAACGGTGCTCCTGCGGCCCATCGTTATGCGCGTAAATCGCCCGATGGCTTCTGCCATCTTTCAAACAGGCATCCACGGCGCTATTTAGACTGGGCTGGCGGAACACCAAAATCAGCGGCCGGTCATCATCCGCATGGGGGTTGAGCTTCACCGCCGCCTCGTTGCCAGCCAGTATGCGGGCCTCCGCGTCAACCAGCACCGCCGGCAGCGGCACAGCCTCTAGGTAGCTCTTGTAAAAATCATGCGGCATGGCCCCGCTCCCGTCCGTTCCGTCTTGCGCTGCCCGGCAAGGGGCACATCAACCCCACGGCTCAAACCGTTTTACTGTAACAGTTTTATGACAGATCAGTTTCGGCAGGGCAAAATCGGCCGTCAAACTTCGCGCAGACCGGCTTTGAAGCGTTTGGCGTTGTCCTGATAGTGCTTTGCCGACATCGTCAGACCGGTAATCGCAGCCTCATCTAACTGACGCACGACCTTGCCCGGCGCGCCCATCACCAGACTGCCGTCCGGGATTTCCTTGCCTTCTGTGATCAACGCTCCTGCGCCTATCAAGCAGTTTTTCCCAATCTTCGCGCCATTGAGCACCGTGGCGCCCATGCCAATCAGGCTGTTGTCACCAATGGTGCAGCCATGCAGCATCGCCTTATGGCCAATTGTACAGTTCTTACCGATCCTCAAAGGATACCCGGGATCGGTGTGCATCACTGTGTTTTCCTGCACGTTGGAGCCTGCGCCCACCGTGATGGTCTCATTGTCGCCGCGCAGCGTGCTGCCAAACCAGACGGAGGTGTCCGCCTCGAGCACCACATTGCCAATCACATTGGCATCCGGGGCAACCCAGCTGCTGTCGTCCAGCTTTGGCGCAACACCGTCCAACTCATACATCGGCATTAGGACATCTCCTGAAATTCGTTCTGCAACCCGTTCACATGGCCTTGCAAGGCGGGCTGTTGCTCGCGGCGCATACGTTCCGCCGCAATAATGGTCTTCAACTGTGCCTCTGTGGCGTCCAGATCGTCGTTCACCAGCACATAGTCATAGGAATGCCAGTGGCTGATCTCGTCCCAGCTTTTTTGCATCCGCTTATCGATCACGTCTTCACTGTCCTGCGCCCGGCTCACCAAACGGCGGTGCAGCTCTTTGATGGAGGGCGGCAGAATAAAGATCGAGAGCGCGTGTTTGCCCAAATCAGAATTGCGGATCTGTGCCTCGCCCTGCCAGTCCACGTCAAACAACACGTCATTGCCGTTTTCAATTGTCTCGCGCACCGGACCGGCCGGGGAGCCATAGAAATTACCAAACACGTGGGCGTGCTCCAGCATTTCGCCGTCAGCCACCTGCGCTTTAAACTCGTCTTCTGAGAGAAAGTAATACTCGCGCCCATGTTCCTCACCGGGACGCGGTGACCGTGTGGTGGCAGAAATCGAGAAACTCAAACCCGGGTCCCATTCCATCAACCGCAGCGCGAGCGTTGATTTCCCCGCGCCAGAGGGAGAAGACAGAATGATGAGCAGGCCACGTCGCTGTGTCATGTGATTATTCCACGTTTTGAACTTGCTCTCTCATCTGGTCGATCACGGCCTTGAGGTCCAGCCCAATCCGCGTCAAATCCACCGACTGTGCCTTGGAACACAGCGTATTGGCCTCGCGGTTGAATTCTTGCATCAGAAAGTCGAGCTTACGCCCCACGGGGCTACCTTGCGCCAAAAGCTCCTTTGCCGCCTGCACATGCGCCCGCAGCCGATCCAACTCTTCCATCACATCAGATTTCACCGCCAAAACAGCCAGCTCTTGCGCCAAGCGGCTTTCGTCCAGCCCGTCGGCATTCTCCAGAACTCGCGCCAAATTGGCTTTCAGTGTGTCCGCCGCCTCTTCACGCCGGGCTTCGGCTGCTTCCGCGGCCTGCTGGGTCAAGTCAGACACCTGTTCCAACTGATCGGCCAACACCGCTTCCAGCGCCTGCCCTTCTTTGGCACGCATGTCTTTGAAGCTGGCAATCAGCTCCGGCAGTTGCGCGGTGATCGCCGCCAACAACGCCTTGCTGTCGGTTTCCTCGACCGCCTGCTCCATCACACCGCGTTGCGACAGTAGGTCACTGGCCTTGGACGGGGCCAGCGAAATGCCTTTGTCCATGGCCCGTTCTTCCACTGCTTGGAGTGCGGACAGCACCGCCTCCAATTGCGCGGCGTTTACCGCCAGCGCTCCGGTTTCGTCATCGCGATTGACCCGCAGCGACAGGTTCACCGATCCGCGCGCCATACCTTTGGACAATGCCCCACGCACCGCAGGTTCCAGCCCCTCGATCCAATCCGGTACGCGCAGGCGCAGATCCAGCCCTTTGGCGTTCACACTGCGCAGGTCCCAGGTCCAGCTGTGCCCCTGCCCTTCCCCCTTTAGGCTTGCGTATCCGGTCATCGACTCCAGCACGGGCCGTCCTCCTGCAATTTCAGTTGCGTGACAGCTAAATCTATTCCTGGGCGAAGAGCAACGTTAACGGCGCAACCGGTTAACCATTGAAATCATTTTTTATCGCAAATCCGCTAAAATGTGAGATAACTGATTTACAAGTTGTTTATGACTTTGAGCAAACGGCCCAAAGAGACCGGCTCAAAGACGGACTGTAAGGTACGAAGATCAGATGCAGAAGTTTTTCCTGGGGGGAAGAGCATGAGAATTTTTGGTGACGGAAAATCCAGCGCGGCAAAGGTGCACAGCATCGCCGTAATGCAGGATGTTAAAGCTTACTGGGACGGTCTTCGCGACGGGCACCCGGTGCCCTACCGCAGCGACGTGGACCCACGCCAAATTCAGAAAGTGCTCAAGCACGCGTTCATTCTTGCACGCATCGCACCGGGCATGGCGCGCTTGCGGGTCTCTTGCAACACGCTCACCGATGTGATGGGCATGGACATGCGCGGCATGCCCATGTCCGCGCTGATCAACGAAGCGTCCCGCGACAGCTTTGGTCAAGCATTGGAAAAAGTCTTTGCGGCACCGGCGATTGGCCGTCTGGAAATGAGCACCACCCGGGGTTTCCGCCGCAACGGTCTCAACGCCGAAATGATGCTCCTGCCGCTGCGCTCTGACAGTGGCGAAGTGAACCGTATTCTGGGCGCAATCACCGTAGACGGCGATCTGGGCCGCGCGCCTCAGCGGTTTGATCTGGAAGGCAGCTTCCTGCGCCGGATCGACATGCCAAGCGCCAAAGTTTCCTCGGATGCCGTGGCCGCGCCACAGCCTCAGAAAGTTGAAATCACAACGCCGGCTGGGATGCAGCCCGCGCAAGAGCACGCCAAAACACCGGCCGCGCCGCGCCTCGTCCCCACCCGGCACCCCCATCTTCGGGTGGTTGTGTCAGACGGCTAGAAGAAATCTGGTCTCACAAAGAAGGCGGGGTCTATTGGTCATGGCACCCCGCCTTTTTTTGTGCCTGCACATTACGTAAAGCAAAAGCCGCAGCCTTTTGGCCTGCGGCTTTTCTGTTTTCTCAACCTAATAGCGAAGCGCGGTCAGGCATCCAGATGCAGATACACCCGCCGGTTCTGCTTGCCCTTCTTCTCGATTTTGCCAATCCGCACCCGGCCAATTTCGCCGGTGCTGGCCACATGTGTACCGCCGCAGGGTTGCAAATCTACCTGCTCGTCCTCGGTGCCAATCCGCACCAACCGGATTTTTCCGGCGCCTTTGGGCGGGGCCACGGACATGGTTTTCACCAATCCCGGATTGGCTTCCAGTTCCGCATCGGTGATCCAGTCTTCGGTGACGGCCAAGTCGCGATCAATCAGCGCGTTGAGCGCATCACTCAGCGCCTGTTTGTCCTCCGGTGCTTCCGGCATATCAAAATCCAACCGGCCTTTTTCCGCGCCAATGGACCCGCCTGTCACCGGCAATGGAATAACCACGGACAACAGATGCAGCGCGGTATGCACCCGCATGTGTCGGTGACGCCGCCCCCAATCCAACACCTGTTTCACATCCGTGCCAATTGGCGGCAGTTCCTCCGGTGCAGACGGCACCAAGGCAATTGCGCCATCCAGCGTTTTCACAGTGGTGGCAATTTCGGTACTGTGTCCGTCCCATTTCAACACGCCACTGTCGCCCGGCTGTCCACCGCTGGTGGCATAAAACAAAGGCGCGTCCAGCAGGATGCCGCCTTCCGGCGTGTGTCCAATCACCACGCCAACCGCTTCTTTCTGATAGGCGTCTTCCAAAAACAACAGTTTGCTCATCGGCCGTCTCCGTCCCCATCTCCGTCCGCGCCGTCCATGTCATCCAGGTCCGGCGGTGTTGGTGTTGCGCTTACGGGTGTAGAACTCTGCGCCACAGGCTTAGCAGGTTTATTTGCCGCCGGAGCTTCGCCGCGCAACGTTTCAGGATTGCGCAGCCAAATATCCCGTTGGGCAAAGGGTATCTCGATGCCCTCTTCCACAAATCGACGCGCAATCTCGTGATTCAAATCACTCTTCACCGTCAGCATCCAGTTCACATCGCGCAGGATCGCGCGGATTTCAAAGTTCAGTGAATCCGCACCAAACCCTTGAAACACCACTGCAGGCGCCGGATTGGCCAATACCATTGGGTGCGCCTCGGCAATCTCACGCAATATTCCTTCCACCCAGCGGGTGTCCGTGCCGTAGGCCACCCCAACCGGTACAATCACCCGCCCAACGGTATTGCCGCGGGTATAGTTGGTCACAGTGCCGGAAATCAGGTCGCTGTTTGGGATCACCACATCCGTGCGATCAAAAGTTTCGATCCGTGTCGAGCGCACCGAAATGTCGCGCACATAGCCCATCTGCCCATTCACATCGATCCAGTCACCCTCGCTCACAGGGCGTTCAATCAACAGGATGATGCCGCTCACAAAGTTGGAGACGATGTTTTGCAGGCCAAAACCAATCCCAACAGACAGCGCCCCGGCAAAGAGCGCGATGTTACCAAGATTGATCCCCGCAACTGTCAAGGCGATCAGCGCCGCAAGGAAGATGCCGATGTACCCCGCGCCAGAAACCACCGCAGTTTGCCCGCCTGCATCCAGTCGCGTCTTTGGCAAAATGTTGTCGCGTAAAAAGCTCTGGGACAGCCGGGTCACCGCATGGCCAAAGGCGTAGACCACAATCAGCAGTAGGATGTTTTCCGGCGATAAGATCAGATCGCCAAACTGCAAGCCATCCGAGATATTGCGCCAGATTTGCTGCAAGTCCGAAACCTGCGCGCCCCAGCACATCAGGAACACAGGCAGCGACAGGATCACGATGCCAATGCCCGCCAGAACGGCGGCCAACGGGCTTTCGTCGTCGTCACGCCCATTCAGGGCAGAGAAAATCTTTTGAATGACCCGCTGCGCGACCAGCAGGAAAGCCACCAGAAATACAGTGCGCGTGCTGGAAAACACCAGATAGCTCGCGCCACGGGTCAGGCCGATGGTCGCCAATACGCCCCCGATCAGCGACACCAGAACCGTGTAGCGCCCAAGGAGTGAGATCAATTGACCTATCGCGGTCAGCGGTCCGTCCTCTTCGGCCCGCATCGATCCTGCGTGGCTCGAAACCAATCTACCTAGCAAGCCAAGGAAGTATGCCGCGACCACGGTGGTGACAAAGAACACCACTGCTTCGGTGCCGCGCGTCCAGCTCTCATAGCGGGCGAGCTCCACAAACAGCGAACTCAGTGCCAGCATGGCGCCCAGCACCGTGCTCGCTCGCCGCCCCTTACGCTTTTCCGCTTCGGTTAGGTTGACCAGCAACAGCGGCCGCTCATTGCGTGAAAACACCCGTTCTCCCAGCCAGCGTGCGGTCAGCAGCTCAAAGGTCATCAGCGGCAAAATGGAAAGCACCACATCGCCACGCAGCCCGGGCAAGTCGGTGGCGTAGACTGCTTTGGAAAATGCAAACACGCCCAACATTGGCAAAACAACCTGACCGTAGGACAGGCAGAACACCGCGATCCAGCGTGTCGCCGACAGGTGCACACGGTCGCGGATCATGCTCTGCAGCGCCCTTTCGGTCCAGCGCATGCCCCGCGTCAGAAGGACAAAGGCAATCGCGAGAAAAAACAGCATACGCGGTAACGATTTACGCAACTCATTGCGCTGTTTTTCATGCACCCAGCCGGTTTGGAACTCCAACGCTATCAAACGGAAAGAGTCGCTCAACTCGCGGGCGGCTGGCCACCAAAGGTCTGGATTGAGTGGAAACGGGCCCGGCTCCAGCAGGATTTGCGTCTGCCGTTCTCTCAGTAATACATCGATGGACCGGATCAGTTCCTGTGCCTCGGTCAGCGCCAGTTCCGCGCGCCGAACGGGGGCTTTAGCCTCTGACAACGACAACTCCAATTGTCGCCGTTCCTCAGCCACATCCTCAGCCTCACCGCCTTCCGGCACCGGCCCCAGGCGCTCCAACTGTGCCTCAAGCGTGGTGACGGATATCCGAGACCGTGAACTCTCGTCACTGAACTCTTCGCTCCACAACGACAGCTGATCGCGCAGCGTGTCCATCGCCGCTTCAGAGGCGCGATCATTGTCGATGGCTTCGGCAGCGCGGTCCGCGACCCGCCGCCATTCACCATAATCAGGCGGCAAAGCGCCTTGCGCCCAAACTGCGGTTACCCAAACGGTCAGAACCGTGACCGCAACACTCAGAAACCTAATCAGTGGGCGCATGGTGTGAGGCTGCCTTATATGTCTTCAAATACACCCGGAATGCTGCTTGGGCCTTTGTTGCCCAGCCATGCCGGGGTCGGCAGGCCTTTTTCCTTAAGGAACTCCGGGTTGAACAGTTTGGACTGATAGCGCGTGCCGTAATCACAAAGGATGGTAACAATGGTGTGGCCCGGACCCATTTCCTTGGCCATGCGCACGGCACCCCCAATGTTCACACCAGACGACCCACCGAGACACAGGCCTTCATTCTCCAGCAGGTCAAACACATAAGGCAGCGCTTCTTCATCTGAGATTTGATAGCTCATGTCCGGTGTGAAACCTTCAAGGTTGGCGGTGATGCGCCCTTGACCAATGCCTTCGGTGATGGAGCCACCTTCGGATTTCAGCTCACCGTTGGTGTAGAAGTTGTACAGCGCCGCGCCCAGTGGGTCCGCAAGACCAATTTTCACGCCCTTGGGCTGCAGGGCTTCGGCGACGCCCGCCAAGGTGCCACCCGACCCCACTGCACAGGTGAAGCCATCCACTTTGCCTTCGGTCTGCGTCCAGATTTCCGGGCCGGTGGTCTCAACGTGGCTCTGACGGTTGGCGACATTGTCAAATTGGTTGGCCCAGATCGCGCCATTTGGCTCGGTCTTCGCCAGCTCTGCTGCCAAACGACCGGAATAGCGCACGTAGTTGTTGGGGTTTTTGTAAGGCGCCGCAGGCACCTGCACCAATTCAGCACCCGCCAGACGTAGCATGTCTTTCTTTTCCTGCGATTGCGTCTCAGGGATCACAATCACGGTTTTGAACCCCATGGACGCGCCCACCAGTGCAAGGCCAATCCCGGTGTTGCCAGCGGTGCCTTCGACAATGGTGCCACCCGGCTTCAGATCCCCGCGCGCAATTGCGTCTTTGATGATGTAAAGCGCGGCACGGTCCTTGACCGATTGGCCGGGGTTCATGAACTCCGCCTTGCCATAAATCTCACACCCGGTCTCGTCGCTGACTTTGTTCAGGCGGATCAAAGGGGTGTTGCCAATCGCTTGGGCCAGATCACGGGCGATATGCATGTTGCGCGGTCCTTTATAGATGTCTGAAATCCTGTGTAGGCAAGGCGCGGGGCAAACTCAAGCAATCCCGCGCAGCCTGTCGCGATGTCGCGCCAACCACAGCGCGGCCAGTACCAACGGCGCATTCACAATTTGTTTCCTGTCCACCATCTGCATCAACGCGTCAAAGCTGTAGACGTAAGAGCGAATGTCCTCTGCCTCCTGCTCCAACCCGGAGACCCCTTCCACATCATCTGGCAGGTCGGCCAACCCAACGAAAATATTGAAGTATTCCGTGCTGCACCCAGGGGATGCATAACAGTTGGCCACCTCATGTAACTCCGCGAGTTCCAGTCCGGCTTCCTCTTGCGCCTCCCGCCTGGCACAGCTTTCCGGGCTTTCTTCCGCATCCAGTCGGCCTGCGATGGGCTCCAATTGCCAAGGCAAATCATCGCCACGCGCAAACGGTCCGGGGCGGAACTGTTCGATCAACAAAACGCGATCTCGCACCGGATCATAAGGCAGCAAAATCACCGCATCGGTGGCGACAAATACTGCGCGCTTCACTTTCTCACTTTGTGATCCGTCGTACCGTCGGAAGGTCAGGCCATACTCCTCCAGCGTAAAGTACTCCGCATAGGGTCTCGACAGCGACACATCGCCTACATCCCCCGCCGTCATGCCGCTTGGACTCACCGCATCATTGCGCCGTTTGGCCTGCATCTTTGCCGTGGCCCGCGCTTTGATCAGAGGCAACATCCAATCCACTTTGGCCCGCGACCGTTGTCCAAAGTAACTCATTTCCTCAACGGCGCGCAGCACCGTGACTTCGCCAAAACGTGCCGCCCAATTGTCCAACGACCATGGCCCGTCAGGAACCCAACCTGCGTTGTCACTTTTGAACACGCGAGCCGGGTGCTCGGTCCCGTCAACGGTGACGGAAACATCCGTCAAATCATAGTCATAGCTGCCTTCATAAAACCGCAGCCGCTCAACTTCCGTATCGCTCAAGTCGCCAATGAACAGCCCTTCGGCCTGCCCACCCGAGGGCTTCAAGATCGGAAAATCCTGCCCTTTCACAGCAAACACATCATGTTTGGAAAGACACCCTGTGCGCAGGTCCAGCGACTCCTGATCTTTGCCAAGCACAGCCGCCAGCAGAGGCACGTGTCGCAACGTGCCGTACACAAATACATTTGTCATGGATTATCCCCAGTTACGCGCGGCGTAGTTTGTAAAAATGCCACTGATCACGGCGCCCATGAGCAAAGTGATCAGAACGCTGGGGTGCAGCAGATAGAGCCCATACTCCAACGCCACCGTCACGGCGCGTTCCATCGCTTCCACGGGCTCGTCCAGGCGTCGACGCATGGCCAGCCGGAACATTTCGATCAGCCCAAACAGCACCAATCCCCAAAATACCAACGCCGCCACGCCCACCAGGCCAAGCTCCAAAGAGCGGCTGCGCCCCGCGCGCCGCCCCATTACGCGCCAGCCGACAACCAAGCCTACTCCAGCGCTTATCAAAGTCATGTTGCCGAAGTTTGACCCCTCCGGCATTTGTGGTTTCACAAATTCTGCCACCAGCCCACCAATAATGGCGAGGCAGGAGGCAGCTACTAGCTTATTTGATGAGATCATGTACCAGGCTTTGCGATCGTGATTTGTGTCACGTCGCAGCTTCCACTGCGAAACGCCGCAGCACAAGAGGTCAGATAAAAATTCCACATACGGCGGAAGCGCTCATCAAAGCCCATGCCCTGAATCCGGTCCCAATGATCGTTAAACGTCTCATGCCATCGACGCAGAGTCTGGCTGTAGCTTTGACCAAACTCAATGGAGCCCGCCACGGTAAGGCCGGCCTTCTTGACCTCTTCACGCAAGGCGGTTGGACTCGGCAACATGCCGCCCGGGAAGATGTACTTCTGAATGAAATCAACACCTTTGCGATACTGCTCAAACCGTTGTTCGGTCAGCGTGATAATCTGAAGTGTGGCCTTCCCACCGGGTTTCAACCGGTCGCGCACCGATTCAAAATAGACCGGCCAGTATTTCTCGCCCACCGCCTCGAACATCTCGATGCTGGCAATCCCGTCGTAGGTCGCAGTTTCGTCGCGATAGTCCTGAAGCTTGAAGTCGACCATGTGAGAAAGCCCAGCCTTTTCAATTCGTTCTTCGGCGTACTTCAACTGCTCTTCGGAAATCGTCAATCCGGTGACTTTCAAACCCCGCTCCTTGGCGGCGTATTCGGCAAACCCACCCCAGCCACAGCCAATTTCCAGCACATGATCGCCGGGTTTCACCCCCATCTGGTCCACCATGCTGGCGTATTTGGCGGTCTGCGCATCCTCCATGCTTTCCTGACCGGTCTCAAAAATGGCGGAGGAGTAGGTCATCGTGTCATCGAGCCACAGCCCGTAAAACTCGTTGCCCAGGTCATAATGATAGCTAATGTTTTTCTTGGCCTGCGCTTTGGTGTTGGTGTTCATCCAATGGCGCAGCCGTTCAAAGGCGCGCACAAAAAACATGCCGGGAAACCCGTCGCGCAGTGTGTCATTGTCAGTGCGCAGGAAATCACAGAAGGCTTGCAAATCCGGGCTGCTCCACCAGCCTTCCAAATAGGCTTCACAAAACCCAAGCTCGCCTTCCCGCATCAGGCGGGCAAAAGTGTCGTCATTGTGCACGTGCATCTCACACACCGGCCCGGGTTTTGGTCCTTCCGCCCGGAACTTGCGCCCGTCTTGCATGACAAAATCAATTCGCCCGTGGTTGATCTTCTGCGCGGTTTCAAACACCGCGGCAAAATACCGTGGCAGGTTTGCTTCCCCTTTGGTCGATGTCAGGTACATAGTGTCCCCCTCTTCCCTGTGTGCCCTAAATGCTAAGCGCGACCAGCGCCTTACGGCAAGTTTTTATTGTGATTTGAAGGTTTCATAGGCTTTGAGCGCGGCGTCTCGCCCTGCGCTCAAAGCCACGATTGGTGCTGCGAGCGGTGTTTCAAACACCGGCAGCCAACTGCGCGGGATTGCCTGCATAAATGCCTGCGCCCCCTCTGATTGCGGATCCAGCCAGTACCGACGGTAATCCCTATCACCGTCAAATTTCTCGGCCTGCGTGTCCGGATTGAAGATGCGGAAATACGGCGCTGCATCGGGGCCGCACCCGGCCACCCATTGCCAGCCCATGGCATTAGACGCCGGATCCCAATCCACCAGACAGTCTGCAAACCAGGCAAGCCCCAAACGCCAGTGCATCCTCAGGTGTTTGGTTAGGTAGCTCGCCACAATCATGCGTGCCCGATTGTGCATCTTGCCGGTCACATAGAGTTCCCGCATGGCAGCATCGACCACCTCGATACCCGTGCGCCCCTGGCACCAAGCGAAAAAGAACGGGTCGCTGGCGTTTTCATGCCAATGAAACAGCGCCCAGTCTTCCCGCCAGTTCTTTTTGTCCATGTCCGGATAGTGCCACAACAAATGCCAGGCAAACTCGCGCCAAACCACTTCCTTCAGGAAATGCTCCGCACCAGCAGCCCCTTCCTGCATGCGCCGCCGCCCGCCGTGCCACATCTGCGCGGGGCTGATCTCACCAAAGGTCAGCGCATCGGACAGGTCCGACGTCGCAGCCTCGCCAAGAAAATCCCTCTGCGCCTTATAGCCATCGGCTTTGGTTTCCAGAAAGCACGCCAGCTTCGCTTGTGCGGCCTCTTCGCCCGCTTGCACCTGTCCGGCGACAACCTCAAACCCAGACCTCATATCTACACCCAGCTGCCAGTCTTCCAGCGCATCGCTCTCTGGCCATTGCGTCGGCGCGACCAACTTAGGGACTGGCAAGCACGGGGCCACGTCCCGATGCCGCACGGCTTTCCAAAACGGCGTATACACCCGATACGGCCCGCCCTGCCCGGTCTTCACGGACCACGGCTCAAATAGCAACGCGCCGATGAAACTCTCCGCTTTTAGCCCAGCGTCCTTGGCTGCCACTTTCACCTCAGTGTCACGTTCAACCGACGCCGGATCATAGGCCCGGCTCCAAAAGATCGCATCCGCACCACTCTCCGTAGCCAGCTCCTGCAACACCGGCCAGGCTGCACCTCGCCGCAGGACAAGGCGCATCCCCCGCGCCTCAAGATCCTGCGACAAGGCTCTCAGCGACAGCAGCAAACGCAGTTTTGCCGCCGCACCGAGGCTTTCAAATATGGGATCGAGCACAAACACCGGCAAGACGGGCCCGCGTGCTGCGGCCGCTGTCAAAGCGGCATGATCACAAAGCCGCAAATCACGGCGAAACCACAAAATGGTCAGGGATTCAGGTGTTGTCATTAGGTTGCCCAAGCCCCGCCTTCAGTGTCCTTTCAAACACTTACGGCGCCGCGTGGGCCATGGATCACAAAACTGCGTCGAGCGCAGCGATCAATTTCTGCACTTCGTTTTCGCTGGTGTAATGCACAAAGCTCACCCTCAAAACACCGTGATCGGTATCAACATGCATGCCCTCAAGCGCGCGGTTGGCGTAAAAATCGCCACCGCCCGCCATCACGCCGTGGCCGGCCAGTTGCGCAGCCAGGGCCTCACCCGGCGCATTGGCCACCAAAGCCACCGTCGGCGCCCGTTTGGCCGCGTCTGTCGGCCCGATCAGCCGCACCGAGTTCTTGGAAGCAGCGTAGTCCAACACCGGCTGCAGAAGCTTTACTTCATGGTCCCGCATCAGGTCATGCACCGCCGCACCGGTGGCCACAGGCGTTTCCCCCATGATCCCGTGATGGGCCGCCAAAGCCTCAATATAGTCTACCATACCCGCGCTGGCCGCAACTTGTGCATGATCCGGCCCCGCCGGTGTGAACCGCTTATACAGGCTGTCGCCGTTGAAATAGTGCCCTTGGTTGGGCAGCATGGTCCCGATATTGCGCCGGATCACCATGATGCCCTGATGTGGGCCATAGGTTTTGTAGGCGGAGAACAGATAGATATCCGCCCCCATGCCGCCCACATCCGGCAGTCCATGCGGGGCATAGCTCACGCCATCAACGCAAACAAACGCCCCCGCCGCATGGGCCAATGCGGTGATCTTGGCCACCGGATTGATCTCACCAACAACGTTGGAGCAATGCGGAAAACACACCAGGCGCACCCGATCATCCAGCAGCTCCATCAGCTTTTCAGGATCGAGATGACCGGTTTCTGGATCAATCTTCCATTCGCGGATCTCAATGCCGTCTTCTGCCAACCGCCGCCACGGGCCAGAGTTGGCCTCATGATCCTGATTGGTCACAATGATCGCATCCCCCGGGTCCATCCACTGCCGAAACGCCTGCGCCAAAACATAGGTATTTTGCGTGGTTGACGGCCCAAAGGAGACCTCCTCCGTCTCCACCCCCATGAGGGCTGCCAGACGCGCACGGGCTTCGTCCATTTCCGCCCCGCCAAGTTCGGAGGCCCGATACGGCGCATAGGGCTGCACCTTGCGCTCGCGGTAAAACCGGGTCAGTCGGTCAATCACCTGTGAGGAGGTATAGCTGCCACCCGCATTTTCAAAAAACGCTTGTCCCTCAAGCGATTGTTCTGAAAACGCCGGAAACTGGCTGCGTACAAAATCTACGTCAAGCATCGGATACCTCCCCTGAATTGACCCGCACCAAACCGCCGTTTCCCGGCGGGGTCAAGCCGGGAAACAGGCGCACGCCGCGACGTTTACGCCAGCGCCGCGCGGATTTTGTCAGCCTGCGCTTTGAGCACGGCAAAATCCGCCATCGTGCCCGGTGGGCGCAGCTTCACCCCCTCGTGGCGCGGCAACACGTGGTAATGCAGGTGAAACACCTCCTGCCCCCCGGCTGCCTCGTTGAACTGCTGCACGGTCACGCCTTCAGCGCCAAAGGCCTGCATCACCGCATGGCCCATCTTTTGCACAGTCTTCAAACAGGCAGTCAGCTGTTCTGGTGTGGCGTCCAGCATGTTGCGGCAGGGTGATTTCGGAATGATCAGACAATGCCCATCCGCGCGCGGCATGATGTCCATAAACACATAGGTGTCGTCATCCTCATAAAGCTTCTCGCTCGGGATTTCGCCCCGCAGGATTTTTGCAAAAATATTGTCGTTGTCATAGTTCATGGCGCACCACCTCCTTCAGACATGCAAAAGGCGGGCAAGTTGCCTCACCCGCCTGTTTCACAGTGTTTTCGCGCTGTTAGGCGTTCACGTCAACCACAACGCGGCCCTGCACCTGACCTTGCAGAATGTCAGCGCCCAATTGCGGCAGATCAGACAAGGTGGCCGGTTTGACCATCGCCTCGAGCTTGTCCATCGGTAGGTCTTTGGCAATCCGCTCCCAGGCGCGCAGGCGGTTGTCATAGGGCTGCATCACGGAGTCGATGCCCAAAAGGTTCACACCGCGCAGCAGGAATGGGATCACCGTTGCGGGCAGCGCTGCCCCACCGGCCAAACCCACAGCCGCCACAGAGCCCCCGTACTTCATCTGACCCAGCACCCGCGCCAACATCGCACCACCTACGGCATCCACACAACCCGCCCAGGTCTCGCTTTCCAGTGGACGCTTCACGGTCTCATTGAGCTCTTCTCGCGCCACGATCTGCGTTGCGCCCAGCGATTTGATGTAATCGCCGCTCTCGGGACGCCCGGTCACACCGGCCACTTCATAACCAAGGTTTGCCAGGATCGCGACCGCCACAGAGCCTACACCGCCCGCGGCACCAGTCACCAGAACCGGACCATTGCCGGGCTTCAACCCGTGATCTTCCAGCGCCATCACCGACAGCATCGACGTGAAACCAGCAGTCCCAACAGCCATCGCCTGCTGCGGGGACAGTCCTTCCGGCAATGGCACCAGCCAATCCGCCTTCACCCGCGCCTTCTGGCCATAGCCGCCCCAATGCGCCTCACCCACGCGCCAGCCGGTCAGCACAACTTTGTCGCCGGGCTTGTAGCGGTCATCATCAGAGGCCTCGACGGTGCCAGCAAAGTCGATCCCGGGCACATGCGGATACTTGCGCACCAAACCGCCGCCCTTGGCCGACAGGCACAGCCCGTCTTTGTAGTTCACCGTGGAGTACTCCACTGCCACCGTGACCTCTGCGTTGGGCAGGTCGTCCAGCGTCAAATCCTTGATCGACGCGCTTGCCAAACCTTCGTCGTTTTGGTCCATCACCAGTGCTTTGAACATCTCATTTCTCCTCTCGCGCCAGGCCGCCGCCCAGCTTTCTCATTCCCAAAATATCCTCGCCGAAGGCGGTCCAGCCTCGGCCACCTCCGCTATTGCCAGAAGGCCTCATAAACCGTTGCAGGCCGCACCCCATCCGGTGTCACCACATCCACCTCGGTGCCGGATTTCCAATGGGTCATCCGCACCATGCCGATCGCCACATTGGTGGTGAAATCCGGCGACCAGGCCGCACTGCTCACATTGCCCACGTGATCGTCGCCATCCATGATCGGCCACAGCTGATCACAAGGCGGCACCGAAGCGTCATGGATTTCAATAGGCCGGATCTGACGTACCGGCCCTTCCTGCGCCACGCGCAGCAAGGCATCCCGGCCAACACAACCAATCGCGGTGTTGGTGTTGCAAAACCGGCCCAAGCCACATTCATGTGGCGTGTTGTCATCGGTCATGTCGTTGCCATAACTCAACAACCCACCTTCGATCCGCTCAATCAGGTTGGGGCACCCTGCATAGACATCGAGGTCTTTGCCCGCTTCCATGAGGGCATTCCAAAGCGGCATGCCGATGTCGCTGCCCTCGACGTAGATTTCAAATCCACCCTGTTTGGAATAGCCAGACCGCGCCACCACAAGGCTACGCCCCTGAAACTCAAACCAGCCAAAGCGGAAGAACCGCACATCGCGCACTTTCTCTCCAAACACCCGCGCCATCAGATCGTCCGCCTTCGGACCCTGCACCGCAAGCGGACTGACGTCTGGCTCATCCACCAGCACATCCAGTCGATAGCCATAGGCGATGCCTTTGACCCACAACAGCAAATCGCTGTCGGCAATCGAAATCCACCACCGATCTTCGGCGAGTTTCACCGCCACCGGATCGTTCAACATGCCACCGGTCTCATCCACGATCGGCACGTAATAGCACTGCCCCGGCAACATGCCGCGCAGATCGCGCGGCGTCAGCATCTGCATCAGCTTGCTCGCATCCGGCCCCCGCACTTCCACTTGGCGCTCGACTGCCACATCCCAAACCTGCACAGCCGTTTTGAGGTGGCGGTAATCCTCTTCCACAGAGCGAAACACCGTCGGCAGCAACATGCGGTTATAGACCGTGTAAGCTTTCACACCGGCCGCCTCGACGCCGTCCGAGAACGGCGTGCGCCGCAGCCGCCGTGATGGGGAAATCAGAGCCATGAAACCTCCTCAGGCATCAAAACCAAATCCGTGTCTTCTGTGTTGCGATCATAGCCGGTTAGCATGGTATGCACTTGGCCGCGGTGGTGGGTCTGGTGGTTGAACAGATGCACCACACACAGCGCCATCGGCTTGTGCATGTCCTTTTTCAGCATCTGCGCATGCCAGCTCAAATCCCCACTCAAGCTTTCGGCGGTAACACTTTCTGCCCACTGCACAATTCTCTGATCCATGCGGGTGCGTTCCTGCGCCCAGATCGCAAACGTCGGGCACAGCTCCGCATGTTCAGTTGCCGGCTTGGACGGCCCATCCCCGCCGTCCAAGCGGCTCATCCACAGGGCATCACCCCAGAGGATGTGATTGATTGTCGCCATGACCGAGCCAAAAAACGCACCGTGATCGGCCCGCAATTCCGCCTCGGTCAGGGTTTCACACGCCGCACGCATCGTCTGGTTTTGCCAGGCGTTATACTTGGCCATCATCTGGCAGTATTCCGGCGTGATCATCGACATGGCCGTTACCGAGGTCCGTGCCAGTCGATCTGGCAGATCTCAGCAGAGCGCCCGCCAAAATCCCAAACCCGGCCAAAGGCACGCACGCGGCCTTTGGAGGCTGTCGCCACCGTGATGTCTGGCCCCATCCAGTATTTTGTGTTGGAGATCACAATCTCCTCATCTTTGTTTTTGCCTTCAACCGGATAGACCACACCCTCGATCTTCTTGCCGACGGTGATGTGGCGGGTTTTGCCGTCCTCGGACGTGTCATAAGACACAGGCTGACGCTCCACGCCAATGATCTCTCCCACCAGAACCTGGAACAGACCGGTGGTGCCTTTGGCTTTGCCGCTGAAGATATCCACCAGCGCGTTGTAAGCCTCGGGGCTGGCGCGATCATCAATGAACAGCGCCACTTTCCAGTTGCCACGGCTCATCATGCCCGGGATCTCGATCAACAGACCGATGTTCAACCCGGACAGGTCGACGTCGCCATACTGACCTTCGTCAATCCGCACACCGCCCCAGGTCTGACAATGGCCCTCTGTGGGTGGATGCAGGCCGAGGCTCACCACGCAGGGGCAGAACACCGTACAGTTACAGTTGAGGATCAGCTCCCCTTTGATGGTCCACGGAATGGTGCCCAGTCCGGATTTCATCGCGTCCGGATGGCGGTTGTCGATCTTGGCGGGCGCTTGAATGCGATCCGATGCCATAATGAGTCCTCCTTAAGTGTGCTTCACAAGGCGCCCGCCGCCACATAGGCCGCGCTGCACAACAGCACGAGCCCCAGCGGCTTTGTCACCCAACGCCCGACGTCGGGCAGTTTCTCAAAAATCATGATCAGCGTGGCCAGCCCCATGAAGGCGATGTTCATCACGCCGCCCACAAAGGCCAACTGCATCAACGCCCAGCAGCAGCCCAGACAAATCAGCCCCAAGCGTAGTCCGTTTTTCCAAGGCCCCTCGTCCCAATGCTGCATAAAAAACGTCATTGGCATGCGGCACTTGGACAGGCAGGCCTCCTTCATGGGGGAGAATTGATACAGTCCCGCTACCACCAACAAGAACGCGGAGAAAAACGCCGACCGGCTTTCCCCCAATGCGCCCAGCAGTCCCGCCTGAAACAACACCATCTGCAGCCCTGCGGCCAGTATGGAAAACCCGATCCACACCGCCAGATAGCCGCCCACCAGCGCAGAAAACTTCGCGCCTGGCGCTTGGCGCGCCAGATCATCGTAGGTGGCAAAGGCTGGCAAAGCCGTTGGGGCCATCATCGCGGCGCTCATCACGATCCACATCAGCAACACGCGAGCAAAGCCGCTGGCATCCGGCGTGATCGTGCACAGGCTGACCCAAAAATCCGCACCATAAATCGCGTTAAGCTCCCGCATTTCTGCTGGAATAGCCATCAGGAACAGCACAGCCCACGCGGCCAGAATACTGCCAAACAAGGCGAGCCAATGGGACCCGGTCATGGAACGAATGCGATCTGCGATCATCGTCGACATTCCTCCTCTTGCCGCGACTCACTTCTTGGGACTAAAATGTCAGACAATTAAACGCGCAGCAAACACTAAATGTCAGACAATTGAAAATAGACCCCAAGAACAAAGCCGACCTCTCCGCACAAATCGCCAAAGCCATCCGCGATGCGATTATCTCCGGTGACATGATTGTCGACGAACGCCTGCCCTCGGAATCTGAGCTGGCTGACCAATTTGACGTCTCTCGCCCCACCGTGCGCGAGGCGCTCAAACGCCTGGCGGCGCAGAACCTGATCCGCACCCAACGCGGCGCCACCGGCGGGGCCTTTGTGCGGCGCCTGTCATATGATGAGGCTTACGCGCAGCAAATCACAACCAGCACGCTTCTGCTGTCTATGAACGCAGTGGATTTTGAAACCGCCTGCGAAGCCCGCTTTGCCTTGGAGCGCGCTTGCGCGCCCTTGTCGGCCCAACGCCGCACACCAGATCATCTCGCCACGATGCGCGCGGAAATCCACCGCCAGGCGCAGCCGGGCCTCTCCGACGAGCGCTTCTGTGACAGTGACGTGGCCTTTCACCGCGCGCTTGTGGATGGCGCCAACAACCCGGTCCTGTCTTACCAACTCGCCGGCGCCGTGGAAGCCATGCAGCCCCTGATGAATATGATCACCTTCACACAGCGCAACCGCGATGTGATCATCGGCCTGCACACCCGCATTGCCGACGCCTTGGAAATGCAAAACAGCGCGGACGCCGATGAGGCCCTAGCGGAACTCACGGCTTACACGCTCACGCTGGGTGAAGAGGCCATGGAGGCCCGCGCACGGCGATAAACGCATGGGCACTCACAAACATGTGCACTGAAAATCTCAACGCCTGTGGCACACTGCGGCAAGGACCACCACCCCAGCCGTGCCACAGGAGTTTGCCATGTACACGCCCTACTACAATCGCCGCTGTTTTTTGATTGGTGCTGGTCTATCCACTGCTCTGGTCGCCTCGGGGATGTCTTCACCTGCTCTCGCACAGTCTTTGAAACCAACTCAAACGATGCGGGGCGGTTCAAACAACTACCGTCCAAACGCGCCTTTTGTCGAAAAGCTTGGTGATGGGTTTCATATTTCCGGCAAAGTCCGTCTGGCGGGTCAAGGCCAACCCATTCAAAATGCCCGTATCCAAATCTGGGCGGCAACCACGATTGGCGGAGAACGCGAACCGCGCAACCATGGATCCGTTCTCACTCAGGCAGACGGGTCCTATCATCTGGAAATGCACCAGATTGTGCCAAACTTTGGCCAACCGCACGCACATCTTGCCTATGATGACGGCACCTTCAAAACGGTCTTTCTGCGCCCTTTTATGCCAAGTGCACGAGACACATCGCTAAACGTCGACTTTGTCCTCACGCGGGCATGATCTTCCCATAATGGCCAAGACAGCTTTGATCTGGAGTGCGTTGGTCCTTGCTTTGCTGTTGCCTTTGGTGATCGCAGCGCAAAGCCCGTATCTTGAATATAGAGAGTCGACATACATTGCGGCCGGGTTTGCTGGCATACTTGGACTCATACTGTTCCTTTTGCAGCCGCTGCTCGCAGGCGGCCATATTCCTGGGCTCAGGCCTCGCACCGCACGTATTTGGCATCGCGCCACAGGCAGCGTCATCGTTCTCGCGGTGGTGGCACATGTCGGCGGCCTTTACCTGACAAGCCCACCGGATACGCTTGACGCGCTGCTCCTCGTCTCCCCGACACCGTTTTCTCTTTACGGAGTCGTTGCGCTCTGGGGCATGATCATCACGACCGTCCTAGTTATGTTACGGCGCCACTTGCCCTTGCGTTTTCTGCATTGGGCTATTCTTCACAATGTGCTTGCTGAGATCATTGTTATTTCAACCGTCGTGCATGCACTGCTGATCGAAGGCACCATGGGATCGGTCAGCAAATGGATAACATGCCTCGCTGTAGTCGGGACGACGCTTTGGGTCGTCTGGGACATGCGCGTGGTTCGCCGCTGGCGTAGGTAATAAACCTGCTTGCACCCAACACGGGATGCGGGTTTTCTCCGCCCAAACGGTTTCAAAGCCGCTCAACAGGAGACTCACATGCGCCCGACCGACCATCTGCGCACCCTTGCGGGTGACGATTGGACCGCCGCCACCACGCACCCGTTCTGTACCGAACTGGCAGAGGGCACCCTGCCCCTGGAAAAAATGCGCTGGTATCTGGCGCAGGACTATCAGTTTGTCGGCAACTTTGTGCGCCTGCTCGCCAGCGCCATTGCCCATGCACCCACTTTGGCCGACTCGGTCCCCGCCGCACAATTTCTGGCGCTCGTGACCGGTCCGGAAAACACCTACTTCTTGCGCTCCTTTGAGGCACTCGACATGAGTGACGCAGAGCAAAACGCGCCACCTGCCCCGCCCACCGAAGGCTTCAACGCGTTGATGGCCGAAGCCGCCGCCTCAGGTCGTTATGAGTTGATGCTCGCCGTGTTGGTTGTGGCCGAATGGGTCTACTTAAGCTGGGCCACCCCCGTGCACCCACCCAAAGACGAGCTGCCATTCTATTTTGCTGAATGGATCACGCTGCATGCTGGCGAAGGCTTTGAAGGTGTCGTGGAATACCTGCGCTCTCAACTGGACGCCGTGTGGCCAACTCTGTCCACTAAGGCGCAAAGTGAAGTGGAAGCGCTCTTCCTGCGGGCCGTGAAGCTGGAACGGGATTTCTGGGACGCCTCCTACGCGGATCATAGTTAACGCAGCTTAACCTTTGGGGGCGCAACGCACGGTCCGGTAACCTCAGCCGGGCCGTCAGATACCCCACCTCCGCGATACAGTCGCTATACAGACAATTTACAGACGTGCCAAAAACCGGTTAACGGCGCTTGCACCCCCCGCGCAACACCACTATCTATGGGGTGTTCCCTGGGGAACTATGGACATAAACGCGCTTGTAATAAACGGATCGGACCCGGGGGCGGTACCCGGCGTCTCCACCAAACATCCTTCATTTGGGGATCATGGGGACGAAATAGGATCGACGGACGTCTAAAGAAGTTAGCTTTGTCTCGGCTGTCTGCCACCGTTATCGGCGAAAACTGTACAATTGCAAATGACAATCGTGCTCCGGTAGCAGTCGCTGCGTAAGCAGTGCCTAACACCGAAATCTAAGTCCTGACGCTAGCTGCCTCAGGCGGGGTCCGCAGGAACCTGGCAACAGAATCCTGCACTTTTCCACCCAAACTTATTAAATTAACCGAGTCGCTTATTGGGTGTGGAAGGCGTTAATTTTTCAACGAAAAATGGTTAATTTGAGGCTCGGCATTAATACTTCGGCGTCAAAATTGCTTTATTTGTTAAAAATCGCAATTTCGCCACGATTTGACCTTTCTTTTTAACCTTTCGCTTACTCTTTGGACCGTAGCGTCTGCTTTGGGGATACAACTGGAAGGCACTCAAAATGTCTGTAGATAAACAGCAAGTAATCGAAGATTGGTTCCGGCGTGTTTGGGTAGAAGCCGATATGGACGCCATCGACGAGATGTTCCGTCCTGATAGTAAAGCCGAAGGCGTTTTGCCGGGCTTTGATGTGGGTCCGGACGATTTCCGGGAAATGGCAAGCATGTATCTGGCCTTGGTCGAAGATCCTATTGTCTGTGTGGAGAAGGTCATGGTGGACGGCGATTGGGCCGCAGCCCTCTGGACCATGAGCATTCTCAACCCGGTCAGCGGCGATCGCATCACCGGCTTTGGTCAACTCTTTGTGCGTTTTGAAGGCGCGCTCATGGTAGAAGCTTATAATAACTTTGATTTGGTTGCCTTTTTCGAGAAAATGGGCTTCCTCCCGGAGCAGACCATGGCCATGTGTCTGACTGGGCAAAAGGTCGCCTAAAGCCACCAAAAACACCTTGCATCCGAGGTATCGTGCGCTAGCCATAGAGCCATGACGCAGATGCCCTCTTTCTCCGACTTACTGCGCGTCTTCGGACGCATCGGCCTCCTGTCTTTTGGCGGCCCCGCAGCACAAATCGGATTGATGCACCAGGAGCTTGTCGACCGCTCGGGGTGGCTGAAAGAGAAAGAATTTCTCGGCGCCCTGTCTTTCTGTATGCTTTTACCTGGCCCTGAAGCCATGCAACTCGCCACATTCTGTGGCTGGAAGTTGCGCGGCACGCTCGGCGGCGTTATCGCTGGCAGCCTGTTTGTGCTGCCCGGTGCCGCTTTGATCTTCTCTTTGGTTGCAGGCTACGCCGCTTTTGGCGACCTCCCATTGGTCGCCTCAGCCTTTCTTGGCGTCAAAGCCGCGGTTGTGGCGATCATCGTGCAAGCTTTGTTAGGTTTGTCGCGCAAGGTACTGACAAATAGAACAAACGCGGCAGTTGCACTGGCAAGCTTCGCCGCGTTGTATTCAGCGATCCTGCCCTTTCCGGCCGTCATTGTCCTGGCTGCGGCTTTGGGATTTGTTTTGTCCCGGCAGTCAGCAACACCGGACTTAGACACCAGCCGAAACCACGTTGCAAACCCGTGGAGGCAAACTGTCACCGCTGTCGTTGTTTGGGGGCTGCTTTGGCTGGCTCCCGTGGTCTTTGCAGTGTCTGCCGGTGGTTTCCTCAAAGACATTGCGCTGTTCTTTTCGCAACTGGCCGTGGTCACGTTTGGCGGCGCTTACGCTGTGCTGGCCTATATGGTGCAAGCTGTGGTGCAGGACTTCGGCTGGCTCACCACCGATCAAATGATGGATGCGCTTGGCTTGGCCGAAACCACCCCTGGCCCGTTGATCCTCGTCACCCAGTTTGTCGCCACGCTGGCTGGCCAACTTCAGGGCGGGGCCAGTCTTGCGCTGACCGCTGGCCTGCTGGCGCTGTGGTGCACCTTTATCCCCTGTTTTCTTTGGATTTTTGCCGGCGCGCCGCACGTCTCTCGGATTTTGTCTAACCCACGCCTCAGCTCTGCACTCACCCTGATTTCCGCCGCCGTACTGGGTGTGATTGCCAACTTGAGCCTGTGGTTCACACTCAACCTCCTGTTTGCCGAAACCACTTCAAGCCCCATCGGCGCCCTGCCCGTCCTGGCCAGTTTTGATCCCATCGCCGGTGTCCTGACCGTCGCGGCAATCTTTGCGATGCTGAAGCTGCGCCTGCCACTTCTTGTTGTGCTAGCGCTCTCAACCGTCGTCGCGATGACAATTGGTCTGCTTTAGGCCAACTTTTTGCGCTGGATCATCTTTCGTTTCCCGCGCAATGGTCTATTGTCAACATAACAGACTATCGGAGCACTGCCATGTCCGGGACCATCGACTACGGAAATCTCATGCATCGCGCGATGCGCAGCTTGATTCAGACGGTTTTGGCCGATGTTCAACAGAACGGCCTGCCCGGCGAGCACCATTTCTTCATCACTTTTGACACCCAGCACCCGGACGTTGAAATTGCGGAATGGCTGTCGGACCGCTACCCCGGCGAAATGACTGTGGTGATGCAGCACTGGTATGACAATCTGACCGTCACAGACGAAGGCTTCGCGGTGACGTTGAACTTCGGCGACGCGCCAGAACCTCTTTATATTCCTTACAATTCTATCAAGACCTTTGTGGACCCCTCGGTGGAATTTGGCCTGCGGTTTGAAACCCAGGACGAGGACGAAGCCGAAGACGTGCTTGATGAGCTGCCTGAGGAAATCAACCTCGAAGAGATCGTCGAAGAGCCTCGAAAGGACGCCGAAGTGGTGTCTCTGGACAGCTTCCGTAAGTGATCCTTTTGGCCATACGTGCCGCATTTTGGACTTCACGCCTACCTGGACACAAAACCTCGGCAAAAAGGGCCGATTTGCCGCGCCTTGTTAGCGGTATCCCACGGTATACAGTATTGCACTTTGCCCCACTTCCGGTATGACACTCCTGACATTTTTTACCGGAGGTCGTCATGGCAGATACCCGTACTGAAACCGACAGCTTTGGCCCACTAGAGGTCCCTTCCGACAAGTATTGGGGCGCACAGACCCAGCGCTCGATCATGAACTTCCCAATTGGTTGGGAAAAGCAGCCCGTCGCCATCGTGCGCGCGCTTGGCGTGATCAAGCAGGCTTGCGCCATGCAGAACAAAGCCACCGGCAAGATGGACGCGAAAATCGCGGACGCCGTCATTCAGGCTGCGTCCGAAGTTGTTGCCGGTAAGTTTGACGACAACTTCCCATTGGTGGTTTGGCAAACCGGCTCCGGTACCCAGTCCAACATGAACTCCAACGAGGTGATCGCAAACCGCGCAATCGAAATCCTCGGCGGTATGATTGGCTCCAAAGACCCAGTGCACCCTAACGATCACTGCAACATGGGCCAGTCCTCCAACGACACCTTCCCAACCGCCATGCACATCGCCGCCGCGATGACAGTGCGCGACGTACTTCTGCCGGGCTTGAACAAGCTGGCAGAGGGTCTGGAAGCAAAGTCCGAAGAGTTCAAAGACATCATCAAGATCGGCCGGACCCACACCCAGGATGCGACCCCGCTAACTTTGGGCCAGGAATTCGGTGGTTATGCACACCAGATCCGTCAGGGCATCGCCCGTGTCGAGGCAGCTCTGCCAGGTATCTATGAACTGGCACAAGGTGGCACCGCGGTGGGCACCGGCCTGAACACCCAACCGGGTTGGGGTGAAGCCGTGGCAGGTCATATGGCCGAGATCACCGGCCTGCCCTTCGTCACTGCGCCAAACAAATTCGAAGCGCTTGCAGCGCATGACGCCATGGTCTTCATGTCCGGCGCTTTGGCCACTGTAGCGGGCGCGATGTACAAAATCGCCAACGACATCCGCTTCCTGGGCTCCGGCCCGCGCTCCGGTTTGGGCGAATTGATCCTGCCGGAAAACGAGCCAGGCTCCTCGATCATGCCAGGCAAAGTGAACCCAACCCAGGCCGAAGCGATGACCCAAGTCGCCGCCCACGTCATGGGCAACAACGCCGCCATGACCTTTGCTGGCTCTCAAGGGCACTTCGAGCTGAACGTCTACAACCCGATGATGTCCTACAACCTGCTGCAATCCATGCAGCTTTTGGGCGATGTGGCGGACAGCTTCACTGAGCGTATGCTAAACGGCATCAAAGCCAACGAGCCACGCATCGACAAGCTGATGAAAGAAAGCCTGATGCTGGTGACAGCTTTGGCCCCAACCATTGGCTATGACAACGCGACCACCGTGGCCAAGACCGCCCACAAAAACGGCACCACGCTGAAGGAAGAAGCCATCGCGCTTGGCTTTGTCGATGAAGCGACTTTTGATGCGGTTGTGCGCCCAGAGCAGATGATTGGCCCCAAAGACTGATCTCTGACAGCAAAAACAATTCAAAGGCGGCTCAACCCTGAGCCGCCTTTACTTTTTTCGACGGAAAAATCATGGCCAAGCGTTTGAAATTCAACAACAGCCACCCTAGGTAACTGCCATGAAAAAACAGAGCATCCGTCCCCTCCACCTGATCCTCATCCTGATTATGGGTGGACTGTCCCTGGCCACGACGCCGGTGTTCGCCATGGTGATTGACGAGATCACCACCTGCGAGGCCGAGGCCATCTTCTCTTAAACATGGACTGTCTGGGCAATCTCACGTTTTGCAAGTAACCTGCAGACATGAGTGTGGTGAATCTCAACAAGTTCCGCAAAGCCAAAGCCCGCGCTGACGAAAAAGCGCAGGCAGATCAAAACGCCGTGAAATTTGGCCGAACCAAAGCTCAGAAAAAACTGGAAGGTTCGCAGGCAGAGAAAACCCGCCGGGATCTGGACGGAAAAGAACGCGAATGAGCCGGCCAATCAAGCGCTCTCTCACGCTGCGTGGTCACCGCACTAGCGTGTCCTTAGAGGATGATTTCTGGCGCGCCTTTCGCGACATTGCGGAAGAAAAAAACATCCCAATCAATGCGCTTGCCGCGCAAATCGATGCGGAGCGCGATCTGGACGCCGGGCTTGCCACGGCGATACGCCTCTACGTTCTCGCCTATTTCCGCGGCCAAGCTTCAGTCGGTTCCTAAAAAACACCCGCCGGAGCACTGCCCAAAAGGTGTTTTAAGCGGCCTCTGTGGCGACCAGACGAATCCGCTGGATCATCGCCCGCAAACCGTTAGAGCGCTGTGACGACAGATGTTCGTTGAGTCCCAACCGCTCCAATTCGGCTCGTGCATCGACGGCAATTACCTCGGCAAGGCTCAAGCCGTTGTAAAGCTTGCGCAACACCGCAATCAGCCCGCTGACAATCATTGCGTCGCTGGCGCCGTCAAAGTGGAACACGCCGCCCTCAATGGTCGGATGCAACCACACCTGACTGGCACAACCATCCACCTTGGTCGCAGGCACCCGCAGCGCCTCATCCAGCACCGGCATGTCTTTACCCTGCTCGATCACATAGCGATAGCGGTCTTCCCAATCCTCGATGAACTCAAAGTCCTCGACGATATCTTCAAAGGCCTCGGCTGCCATGGTGGGATCACTCCTACAACTTCAAACGGTGCCTTCTCACCTATGCCGCACAATCAAAAAGGTCCAGCCCCTCACCCCCAGCCGCATCAGAAGCTTTTCAAGGCGATACGAATAGGTTAACCCATGGGGCAAAGAATGAGGCCTATCGATGCGCACACCTGTCGTACTTTTGTTGACCGCCACTCTGGCGTTGTCCGCCTGTCAATCGCGCTGGAACCCAGCCAACTGGTGGGACACCGACGGGGCAGCTGCCGCTGCGGATGTGAACCCCCTGATTCCTGAACAAACCGAAGACGGCCGGTCGTTCTTCACTACCCAGGAAGAGCAGGATTATCGTGGCCTACCAATCGATAAGGTGACTTCTGTCGAAGTGCACCGCGTCACTGAAGGGCGCCTGATCATGGCGATAGGCGTTTCTTCAGTACATGGCACGTCAGACGTGCGTTTGATTCTGCCTGAAACCGGCGCGTTGGATGGCGGTGTGCTGACGCTGGAGCTCTTGGGGCGCCCGCCAATTGAACCCGTAGTTGGTGGGTCCGACCAAACCCGTGAAGTGACCACAGCTGTGGTCCTGACCGATCAGGAAATGGCAGGCGTGCGCACCGTTCGCGTTAAGGCCTTGACCAACAGCATCGACCGACGCGCACGCTAAGTTTGCAATCCAAGCTTCTGAAACTGAATGATTTTGGCGGATTTTGGTAGGCCCGGCAGGACTTGAACCCGCAACCAAAGCGTTATGAGCGCTCTGCTCTAACCAATTGAGCTACAGGCCCGCCAAGTGCTTGGTTATGAAATGCCGCCGGTGTCGTCAAGCGGTCAGTTTGTCTGCCACCAGTTTGATATCCGTTTGGCGGCGCAGCGCAGCCAATTTGTCGACAAACGCATTGATCACCAAATCTATTTTTGAGCCCGGTATGGTCTTGGTTGGCGAAATCGCAAAAACGTCTTTACTCGGTGCTTGATACTCGGGAAGCACCACTTCGTAGACCCCTTCGTCCAGTTCCTTTTGTATCAGCATGCGCGCCGCGCGGGTGTAGCCCATTCCTGTGGCCACGGCCTTTAGTATGATTTCAGGATCATCCGCAGTAAATCCCACGCGAATGGGTGCCTGATAGGATTGTCCCTCATGCCTAACATCAAAAAAGCCAGCTGTCTTGTCCTCGTGGTGCTGGATAAACTTCAAACGCTTCATATCGTCCGGCGTTTCCGGGCGACCGTGTTTGTCTAAGTAACTTGGTGTGGCAAAAAACACTGTCTCTAAAGACGCGATCTTGCGTCCAAATCCAGAGGTGTCGCCCAAGCGCCCGGCACGAATGGCAAGGTCATAGCCTTCGCGCACCACGTCCACCAAGCGATCTTCCATACGCAGAACGATGTCTAAATCCGGATGCGCTTTGCCGAGTTCAATCAGCACTGGCCCAAACACCACACGCCCCAGAAAATTACCTGTGTTGATCCGTATGGTGCCGGCCACATCGCCGTCTAATGCCTCCAATTCGGCCAACATCAACTCGTAGCGTTCTAAAAGCTTTTGTGCATGCTCCTGCACCAACACTCCCGCGCGCGTGGCAGACACCCCTTGAGGAGAGCGATGCAAGAGCTGTTGCCCAATGTGGGTTTCCAACTGGCGAATTTGCTGACTGGCGGCAGATTGCGAAATGCCGCGCTGCTGCCCCGCACCAGAGAGGCTGCCCTCCGCAAGCGCACTCACAAAGGTCTCCATTAGTCCCATCCGGTCCATGCTATAAGCGCTCCTTATGTCCTGTATCACCATCACATCGGTACTGCGGCCTAATTATCAAGCCTAGATATCCGAAACCAGCACAGTCTGGCTCAAAAATTTGCTTCAGGGATATTGGAGACCCTTATGTCTATGACCCGTAGAAACTTCCTGTTCACCGCGGCCGCAGCCCCTGCCGTTGCTGCTGTCCCCGCGCCAGTCGCGGCCTCGAAAACCATTGAAAAACCGTTCCAGGGCACGTATCGCTTCACCGTGGGGGATGCAACAGTGACCGCATTGCTCGACGGATATCTGGACGCAGCTCCGGCAATGATTCCCGGTTTTGATGAGGCTAATGTCAGCGCTGCGCTGGAAAAATCTCAGCAGAAACTCTACCCGGGCGGCGTGCGCATTCCGGTCAATGCGTTTATGGTGGAAGTTGGCGGGCGTCGCGTTTTGATCGATGCGGGAACCAGCTCTTTTCTTGGCGAAACTCTGGGTGATCTTAACAAGGCCCTGAACGCAATCAACGTCAGTGCCGACTCCATTGATATGGTCGCGCTGACCCACATTCACCCGGATCATTCCGGCGGGTTGATTGACGCCAAGGGTCAGGCTGTTTTCGCCAATGCGCAGATCGCAGTTGGGCAAACTGAATATGGCTTCTGGCATGACGATGCGATTATGGCGAGCGTGCCGGAAAGCTCGCGCGGGTTCTTCCAAATTGCCCGTAACACGGTCGCACCCTATGCGGACCGGATGATCCTCCACAACGGCGAACTGGACATCTTGCCAGGCCTGACCAGCTTGCCTTTGCCTGGCCATACACCCGGTCACGCAGGGTATCTGCTGCAGTCCAGCAACGAGCAGCTCCTGTTCTGGGGCGATCTGGTTCATATGACCGCGCTGCAGTTTGACAACCCGAACCTCACCATCGCCTTTGACACCGACGCTGCTCAAACGGTGGACACCCGTCTTGGCATGTTTGATCGGGCCGTAGCTGATAACCTGTTGGTTACGGGCTCACACCTCGATTTCCCGGGCCTCGGTAAGGTGCGCAAATCCGCAGACGGCTATGCGTATCAGCCTGCCCCATGGCAATACGGCGCGTGATGCTGCACTTGCAACGCCTGTTGACGCAGGCGGTGCATTCCCCTGTTCCAATCGCCGAGCCAATGCAGTAAGGACCACGCCAAGCATCGGATTGTAAGGACATACCCCATGAGCGACGGCAAAAACGGCATCACCTACGCGGATGCAGGTGTGGACATTGACGCAGGCAACGCATTGGTGGAGCGCATCAAACCCGCCGCCAAACGTACCACACGCTCCGGCGTGATGGCAGGTCTGGGTGGCTTTGGCGCCTTGTTTGATCTCAAGGACGCGGGCTACACCGATCCAATCCTCGTCGGCGCCACTGACGGCGTGGGCACCAAGCTGCGCATTGCCATCGACACCGGCAACGTGGACGGCGTCGGCATCGACCTCGTGGCCATGTGTGTGAATGATCTAGTCTGCCAAGGTGCTGAACCCCTCTTCTTCCTCGACTATTTTGCCACCGGAAAACTGGAAACCGAAACCGCCGCTCGGATCATCGAAGGCATCGCCGAAGGCTGTTACCAATCCGGCTGTGCCCTGATCGGCGGCGAAACCGCCGAAATGCCCGGCATGTATGAGGCAGGCGATTTTGACCTCGCAGGTTTCTCTGTGGGCGCCATGGAGCGCGGCGCAGACCTTCCAGCAGGTGTGAAAGAAGGCGACGTCCTTCTGGGGCTGGCCTCCAACGGTGTACACTCCAACGGCTACAGCCTCGTACGCAAGCTGGTCGAAGTTTCTGGTCTGAAGTGGAACGACACCTGCCCGTGGGACGACAGTCAAACTCTCGGCGCGGCGCTTCTGGCCCCGACTCGTCTGTATGTGAAGCAATGTCTCGCGGCGGTCCGCGCGGGTGGCGTGCACGCATTGGCCCACATCACCGGTGGTGGCCTGACCGAAAACCTCCCCCGTGTGCTGCCGGAAGGCCTGTCCGGCAACATCGATCTCGACGCCTGGGAACTGCCTCCCGTGTTCCAATGGCTCGCCAAGACCGGCGGAATGGAAGAGGCCGAAATTCTCAAAACCTTCAACTGTGGCGTTGGCATGATCCTGTCGGTTGAAGCCGACCAAGCAGAGGCCCTCACCGCGCTGCTGAAAGAGCAAGGCGAGACCGTCTACACGCTCGGCACTGTGCAAGCCGGTGGAGGCGTTTCCTACACAGGGTCCCTCCTGTGAAGAAACGCGTCGCGATTTTCATTTCGGGCGGCGGCTCCAACATGGTCCGCCTGCTCGAAGACATGGCATTGCCCGGCCACGCCGCCGAACCCGTTTTGGTGCTGGCCAACAGCGCCGACGCGGGTGGCTTGGCCAAAGCTGAAGCCATGGGCGTGAAAACCGTGTCAGTCGATCACCGCCCCTTCAAAGGCGACCGTCCAGCGTTTGAGGCCGCGCTTCAGGCGGAACTCGACAAAGTCCAACCGGACATCCTGTGCCTCGCTGGCTTTATGCGTGTTCTAACAGAAGGCTTTGTGGCGCCGTGGGAAGGCCGGATGCTCAACATCCACCCGTCGCTACTGCCGAAATACAAAGGTCTGCACACCCATGCTCGGGCATTGGAAGCTGGCGACAAAGAGCATGGCTGCACGGTGCACCTCGTCACTCCTGCACTGGATGACGGTCCAATCCTTGGCCAAGCCCGCGTGCCGGTTGAGGCTGGCGACACGCCTGACGACCTGGCCGCGCGCGTTTTGGTACAGGAACACAAACTCTACCCAGCGGTTCTGCGCCAATTTGCGGCAGGAAATACCACACCGATCACTCTTTAAGAGTGGATCAATTGCTTTCCTCTACGTTTGTGCGTAGTGCTGTTATCCACAGCTTTACAGAACACACTAAGAAGACACGCTGCATATGAAAACCCTCACGACGACCGAAGAGCTCGCGCAATTCTGTGAAATGGCGCGCAAAGAGCCTTATGTGACCATCGACACGGAATTCCTGCGCGAGCGTACCTACTATTCCAAACTCTGCTTGGTGCAGATGGCGATGCCCGGCGATGGCACGGATAACGCTGTGCTGGTCGATCCGCTGGTAGACGGCATGTCGCTGGAGCCGATGTATGAGCTCTTCCGCGACACCAATGTTGTGAAAGTGTTCCACGCGGCCCGTCAGGATTTGGAGATCTTCTTTGTCGAAGCGGGTGTGTTCCCAGATCCTCTATTTGACACACAAGTTGCCGCCATGGTCTGCGGCTTTGGCGAGCAAGCAGGTTACGAGACTTTGGTGCGCAAAATTGCCAAGCAGAGCCTGGACAAAAGTTCCCGCTTCACCGACTGGTCCCGCCGTCCGCTGACCGATGCGCAGAAAACCTACGCCATTGGCGACGTGACCCACCTGCGCAAAATTTACGAGTTTCTTTCCGCCAAACTGGCTGAAACCGGCCGCGCGCATTGGGTAGAGGAAGAGCTACAGCTTCTGACCCGCCCGGAGACCTACATCATCGATCCGGAGAATGCCTGGAAGCGCGTGAAAACCCGCACCACATCGCCAAAATTCCTCGCCATCGTGCGCGAGTTGGCGAAATTCCGCGAAGCCCACGCCCAAAGCCGCAACATCCCGCGCAACCGGGTGTTCAAGGATGATGCTCTGGTTGAACTGGCCTCAACCAAACCAGCCAACATGAATGATTTGGGGCGCTCTCGCTTGCTGTTGCGCGAGGCGCGCAAAGGTGAGATTGCCGATGGTATTCTTGCAGCCATCAAAGCTGGCAAAGAGTGTCCGCAGGATCAGATGCCGCGCCTGCCAAAGCGTGACGACAAGGTGCAGGTGAACCCGGCCCTGGCTGATCTTTTGCGTGTTCTGCTGAAAGCCAAAACCGAAAGCTCTAGCGTTGCACCCAAACTGATCGCCTCTTCCGCCGATCTGGATGCGCTCGCATCCGGCAGCCGCGACGTGCAGGCCCTGCATGGTTGGCGGCACGAGGTTTTTGGCGCAGATGCCCTACGTCTCTGTGAAGGCAAAGTGGCTCTCGCGGCCAAAGGCAACCACGTCAAAATCGTCGCCTTGTAAGCCAGTCCGCAAACGCGGTTGGCTCACTCCTTGGATTTCATGGATTTGACAACCGCCTTGGCGATTCCAGCGGCAACACCTGGCGCGATCCCGCCCAGCGGATTGGCTGCCATGGCCTTCACCGCGTCCACCGCCGATTTTGCCTCATCCGCCGCCTGACGCACCTCCGCTTCCAGGTCCTCAATCGCCATGTCACGTACTTCCGTGACCGCTGTGATGTCTTCCTCGACGCCGGACTTGGACGATGCCAAAGACACAAACAAGCCTGCGAGCACAAAGTTCACCACGCCGACAATCAAGGCTGCTGCAGCCGGTGTCATCACCTCTTCCAGCGTAAAGAATCCGGCCACGTTCAACATCACCAGCCCAATGCCCGCCACAACCAGCGCCATCACCATCAAACCGGTCTGACGTCGCAACACCGCCAGATGCCGCTGCGCGATCAATCTTTCGGACCGCAGGATGATGGAGATATTGCGCGAAATTCGATTGCTCATTGTCCTGCTCCTATTTCATCCGGCCAATCAGGTAGCCCGCGGCAAAAGCCCCCAGCGCAAACATCAAAGGCTGCTTGTGCGGAAACTCTTCCAACTCGGATAGGATCTCTCCGATGTCCGCTTCCAAACTTGGCGACTCGTCATCCATCTCTGGCTCTGCAACCACCTCAGAGGTTTCCTTGACTTGAGCCGCAGCATCCCGCGCCGCGAGCTCCGCCCGCAACTGCTTCAGCTCCGCTTCCAATTCCGCTTTTGTGGCCATCTTGCCGGTCCAATCTGTTGCTGAGGCATTTTAAAACTCTGCCCAATTACAGGGCTCCACGAGGTGGAAATGCCAACAAATCTCTTCAAATCACGTTGGTTTAACAAAGCCATCAACGCGATCTATGTGCAAGAGAAACAACCTTTAGCCTCCTGTATTCTTCACATAGACCGTGGGAACTTTGGGAGCGCGAAATCAGGAGTTAGGCGTAACCATTTGAGTACAAGCCAAAAATCCCCCCCCACAACTCACCTCAAGCCGCTTTCAAACCCGTACAAACCCAAATCACCTTTGCCTCAACTCTTAACCGATCCGCACAAAAACGCCCCATTTCCGGCATCACCGCTGCACCTTGATCCTTAAAATCATTCTTACATGTGCTGGCGATCTCCACGTTTGGGAAAGGGAGGTGTGCTGCATGACATCAAAGGAGGCATACCATGTCACAGTCCAAGAAAGACCAGCCACGTAAGCCGGAAAAACAGTCCAAACCGGCGCCAAGCAACACGCCAATCTTCAGCGATTGGGCAATGATCTAAACACGCCGCAATTTGCAGTTTAAATGCTGTGGGCATCGCTTGCCCCTGCCTGACCCTGCGGTCTAATGTGCCGCCATGTCAGAGCCAATTTCCAGCATTCGCAACCTGGGCCCAGCCTATGAAGAGGCCTGCGCCCGCGCCGGTATTTTTACTGCGGAAGAAGTCCGCACACTGGGCGCGGATGAAACCTACGCCCGTCTGCTCAAGACCGGCACAAAACCGCATTTCATTGGCTATTATGTTCTGGTGATGGGTCTGCAAGGCCGTCCGTGGAACGATTGCAAGGGCAAAGAAAAAGACGCCCTGCGCAAACGCTTTGACGCGCTCAAGGCCAAGTCCCATGACAAAGGTCGTTCAGACCTTGAGGCGGCGTTGAACATGATTGGCGTGATCGAAAAACGCTAAGCCTAAACCCCGCCTTCTCCTTCCCCAAATATCCCGGGGAGTGTGAGGGGCTGGCCCCTCACTCAACATCGCCACAAAAGAAAAACGCGAGAGGTTGCCCTCCCGCGTTTCCATGTCGTTCTCGGTAAAACCGGTAGGCTTAGCCCACCAGCTCCAGACCGGAGAAGAAGTATGCGATTTCAACCGCTGCGGTTTCTGGTGCGTCAGAACCGTGTACAGAGTTTTCGCCAACAGATTCTGCGAACTCGGCGCGGATGGTGCCGGCTGCCGCGTCTGCTGGGTTGGTTGCGCCCATAACTTCGCGGTTTTTCGCGATCGCGCCTTCACCTTCCAGAACCTGTGCAACGATTGGCGCAGACGCCATGAATTCGCACAGTTCGTCGTAGAATGGACGCTCAGCGTGTACCGCATAGAAAACGCCCGCTTGCTCTTTGGTCAGGTGGATGCGCTTCTGTGCAACGATGCGCAGGCCAGCTTCTTCGAACTTGGCGTTGATTGCGCCGGTCAGGTTGCGGCGGGTGGCATCAGGTTTGATGATCGAGAAGGTGCGTTCCAGAGCCATGTCTGTATCTCCATTAAAGTGAGGGCCAGACACCACGTCTGGCCAGCATTCGAATTGGCGCTCCGATACCACGGGTTTGCGGACTTGAAAAGCGATGATTGACGCCGTCGCAATACTGCGCCAAACCCGCCCCATGCTTAAGATTTCAGACATCTCCTATTCCGTCGAAGGCCGCCCCTTGTTTGAGGGCGCTTCCGCAACCATTCCCACAGGCCACAAAGTGGGTTTGATTGGCCGCAATGGCGCAGGCAAAACCACACTTTTTCGCCTGATCCGTGGAGAGTTGTCCTTGGAAGGCGGCGGCATCACCCTGCCCCAGCGCGCCCGCATCGGCGGCGTTGCGCAGGAGGTACCCTCCAACGACGTTTCGCTGATCGACACGGTTCTGGCGGCCGACACCGAACGGGCGGCCTTGCTGGCCGAGTCTGAAACCGCCACTGATTCCAATCGCATCGCGGAGATCCAGACCCGTCTGAGCGACATCGACGCCTGGAGTGCCGAGGCCCGCGCCGCCTCCATCCTCAAAGGCCTGGGCTTTGACCATGAGGATCAACAACTGCCCTGCTCTGCCTATTCCGGCGGCTGGCGCATGCGCGTGGCTCTGGCGGCAGTACTGTTCTCACAGCCGGATTACCTGCTGCTGGACGAACCCACCAACTACCTCGACCTCGAGGGCGCGCTGTGGCTGGAGAACTATCTGGTCAAATACCCGCACACCGTGCTGATCATCTCGCATGACCGCGAGTTGCTCAACCGCTCCGTCGGCGCGATCCTGCATTTGGATGAGCGCAAGCTGGCCTACTACACCGGCACCTACGATCAGTTTGCCAAACAACGCGCGGAGCAGCGTGCAGTGCAGGCCGCGGCGGCCAAGAAACAACAGGCGCAACGCGAGCACTTGCAAGCCTTTGTGGATCGTTTCAAGGCCAAGGCGTCCAAAGCCAAACAGGCCCAAAGCCGTGTAAAGATGTTGGAGAAAATGACACCGATCACCGCGCCTGAAGATGCGGCCCGTGTGGTGTTCACTTTTCCCAAGCCCGAAGAGCTGTCGCCACCCATCATCGCCATCGAAGGTGGCTCGACCGGCTATGGTGATACGGTGGTGCTCGATAAACTGAACCTGCGCATTGACCAAGACGACCGCATCGCCTTGTTGGGCAAAAACGGTCAGGGTAAGTCGACGCTGGCGAAGCTGCTGTCCAGCCGCTTGGAACCGATGAGCGGCAAGTTCACAACCTCCTCCAAACTGCGCATCGGCTTCTTTGCCCAGCACCAGGTGGATGAGCTCTACGTCGACGAAACCCCGATCCAGCACCTGATGCGGGAACGCCCCGCTGAAGGTCAGGCCCGTTTGCGGGCACGTCTGGCAGGGTTCGGCCTTGGCGCGGCGCATGCGGAAACCGAAGTGGGTCGCCTGTCCGGAGGTCAGAAAGCGCGCCTGTCGCTCCTGCTGGCCACCTTGGATGCGCCGCATCTTTTGATCCTCGACGAACCCACCAACCACCTCGACATCGAAAGCCGTGAAGCGCTGGTCGAGGCCCTCACCGCCTATTCCGGTGCCGTGATTTTGGTCAGCCACGACATGCACCTGCTGACTTTGGTGGCGGATCGCCTGTGGCTGGTCAAAGACGGAACGGTGAAGCCGTATGAAGAAGACCTACAGGCCTACCGAAAGCTGCTGCTCACCGCCGACAAGCCAGTCAGTTCCAAGCCAAAAGCCAAGCCAACCCCCAAACGCGCCAGCCGAGATGACATCCTCGCGCTGCGGGCGGAGGTGCGCAAATCCGAACAGCGCGTCGAGAAGCTCAATGATATGGCGGACAAGCTGGCCAAGAAGCTGGCCGATCCGACGCTCTACGAAGACGAGAAGCTCGGCGAGATGGAAGTTTGGCAAAAGAAATACGCCGAAGTCCGGGATGCCCAGGACCGCGCCGAAGATCTTTGGATGAAGGCACTGGAAAAGCTGGAAAAAGCAGAAGCCTGAGCGTAGCGTTTGTTTCACCACTGACTGGAGCTAAAAACCACCATGGACAGCGCCGCCTTCATCACGGCTTTTGTAACGCTTTTTGTGATCATCGACCCTATCGGGCTGTTCCCGATCTTTGTGTCCCTCACTCAGGGTGTACCGCAACGGGAACGCCGCAAAATCGCCATCCGCGCTTGTGTGACTGCTTTTGTCATCCTGTCGATCTTTGCCTTTTTGGGCGAAGCGGTGCTTGGCGGCATCGGCATTTCCATGCCTGCCTTCCGCATTGCTGGCGGCATTTTGTTGTTCCTGACCGCGTTGGACATGCTGTTTGAACGCCGCACCAAACGCCGCGAAGATCAGGCGGAAGAAGCCGAGGAAGACTATCCAGATCCATCGATTTTCCCGCTCGCCATTCCGCTGCTGTCCGGTCCCGGCGCCATCACATCGGTCATTCTGCTCGCGGGCCAAGACACCGGCATTCAGACCACTCTCTCGGTCCTCGCCGTGGCGGCGCTCGTCTTGGCCATTGTCTTCACACTGTTCCTGACAGCCAGCGCGTTGGAGCGCCTGTTGGGCCGCACAGGCATCACTGTCATCACCCGCTTGCTGGGCATGTTGCTGGCGGCCCTGGCGGTGCAGTTCATTCTGGACGGGCTCAAAAACTTCGGATTTGCAGGCTAACCCCATGGAAGACGTCTCCTTCGGAAACCTCGCCTACCTGCTGCTTTTGCTGGTTATGGTTTTGATCTGGACCATAGGCTCCGGTCGCATCAACCTTGGCCAAACGTTGCGTTACGGCGCCATTTGGGCGCTGATCTTTCTCGGCGCCATCGCCGCAGTTGGCATGTGGGAAGACATCCGCAGCACCGTTACCCCCACTCAGGTGGTTTTGGCCGACGAAGGCCGCATCGAAATCCCACGTAGCAATGACGGCCACTACTATGCCACACTGTCCGTGAACGGTGCGGAGGTGAATTTTGTAGTCGACACCGGTGCCACTGACGTGGTTCTGACCCAAGCGGATGCCCGCCGCGCCGGTCTGGACCCAGACAACCTGCCCTACTTTGGCCGCGCCATGACCGCCAATGGCGAAGTGCGCATCGCGCCGGTGCGGTTGGAGGAAGTGGCTTTGGGGGACTACGTCGACACAAATGTCCGGGCCAGCGTCAACGAGGGTGAGATGGGTCAGTCACTCCTGGGCATGAGCTATCTCCAACTCTTCGATCAGATCACCATCACCGGCAGCAAGCTTATTCTGACACGTTAAGGTTGACGCCTAACCGCCTCCGGATTCAGCTTTTTTCTGCCAATTACCAGTCTCTTCGGACCAGTATTGCGCCGCACAGCCCGCATCGGTCAGTGCCTTCCACTGACCCCGCGCATGTTGCACCGCCTCTGGGTCGTGCCCGTCAAACAGGATGCAAACCCGCTCCACCGCATTGACCTCTTCTGCGCTCACATCGGCGCCGTCCACGCTCATCACGCAGCCAATAGCATCCGGGATCTCCGGCGACGTGGTCAATAACACCGGCTGCAATGCATCATGCGGCCCGCCCGCCAAACCATGGGCCAGAAAACTTGTGTCCCCCAAAGCCCACAGTTTCTGATCCAGCCAATCCATCCGGCCTTCGTCGCGCCCTCGAACGACAATCTTCCACCCGGCCCCGCGCGCCTTTTCCAAAAGACGCGGCAGGGTGACCTCCATGGAATTCTGGGTCAGATGGTAGAAATAGGCCGCGCCCAAGGCTTAACCCTCAAACTTATCCGCAACCAAGCGGCTCAGTGCGCTCACGCCCCAACCGGTGGCCCCTGCTGGCGCCAGCGCAGTTTCAGCTTTCACGCTGGCCACCCCGGCGATGTCGAGGTGAATCCACGGCGTGCCGTCCTGCACAAACCGCTGCAGGAACTCGGCGGCAGTAATCGATCCCGCCGGACGGCCGCCAACGTTTTTCACATCTGCAATCCGCGACTTCAGCTGTTTGGCATAGCCTTTGCCCAGCGGCATCCGCCACGCGCCTTCGCCCTCGGCTTCTGCGGCCTTCAGGAACCCGTTGCACAGCGCGTCGTCATTGGAAAACACGCCAGCGTTTTCATGCCCCAAGCCAATGATGATCGCGCCGGTCAGCGTGGCCAAATCGATCATACCGGCTGGCTTAAACCGCTCTTGCGCGTAGTGCATCACGTCACACAGCACCAAACGCCCCTCAGCATCGGTGTTGATCACCTCAATGGTGTCACCTTTCATAGAGGTCACCACATCGCCAGGACGGGTTGCGCGGCCAGATGGCATGTTTTCCACCAGCCCAACCAGGCCCACTACATTGGCCTTTGCCTTGCGCAGTGCCAGAGCTTTCATGGCGCCTGCCACAACGCCTGCGCCGCCCATGTCCATTGTCATGTCTTCCATGCCTGCGGCCGGCTTCAGAGAAATACCGCCGGTGTCAAACACCACGCCTTTGCCCACCAGTGCCAACGGCGCCGCGTCTTTTTCGCCGCCGTTCCACTGCATCACCGCAACCTTGGATGGGCTCTCAGAGCCTTCCCCAACGGACAACAGCGCGCCCATGCCCAACTCTTTGAGCTTGTCTTCTTCCAGAACCTCAACCTCAAGACCAATGTCTTTCAGCGCAACCAGACGATTGGCAAACTCTGTTGTGGTCAGAACATTTGCCGGCTCGTTCACAAGGTCACGGGTAAAGAAAGTGCCTTCCGCAACGGCCAACAAAGGTGCAGCGGCCGCTTCCACCTCGTCCGGCTTGCTCACCATCATGGTCACAGCACGCGCGTCCTCTTTGGCGTCTGCAGTTTTGTGATCATCAAAGCCATAATCGCGCATGGCGATGCCAAAAGCGATTTCTGCCGCTTTCGGGTTCGTGCCTGCGAGAACAGTCAGCGCGGCATTGCCACGGACCTTCCCAAGACCCGCACCAGCTTTGCGGGCGTCCTCGACGGAACAACGACGCGGCAGGATCACAACGTCCACAGCCTCAGCCGCTACGCCCGCCGGATAGGACAAGCTGAACACAGTGCCGAGGCTGGCGTCTTCGGCCTTGTCCTCCCGCAGACGCTCTACGGCGCCACGGGTCAAGCGGTTCAGGCGTCGCGCGCCCTGATCCAGATTGCCTTCTGCCGGTACAAAGACCGCAATGCGCCCTTCCACACTGCCAATTTCATCCAGTTTGGTCTCTTCAAAAGAAATCGTCACAGGGCGCATCACATACCTCCAAAATCGCGTTTTGAAACACCTAACGCGCGCCTTCTCGCTTGACCAGAGCACATCGCCAGATAGCAGTTTCGCCACCCGGATATTTCCCCTAAAGTGCCGCTCAATAATAAGGTTCGGGGGATTCTTAGCAGGTGAGCAGATTCGACAGATATATCCTGTCGCAACTCCTGACTCTGTTCGGTTTTTTTGCGCTGATCCTTGTGTCCGTCTACTGGGTCAATCGTGCGGTGTCGCTGTTTGATCAACTGATTGCCAGCGGCCAAAATGTCTCCGTCTTTCTGGAATTGTCGGTCCTGACGCTACCCAACGTGATCCGTTTGGTGCTGCCCATCGCTGTGTTTGCCGGCACGGTCTATGTGACCAACCGCTTGTCGAGCGAAAGTGAACTGACTGTCATGCAGGCGACCGGCTTCAGCCCCTGGCGCCTTGCGCGCCCTGTCGCAATTTTCGGCGTAATCACCGCCCTGATGCTGTCCGCCCTGACCCATTTTCTGGTACCGACAAGCAATGCCGAGTTGAGTAAGCGGCAAAAAGAAATCACTGAAAATGTGACCGCCCGCCTGCTGACCGATGGCACCTTCCTGCATCCCGCAGATGGCGTGACGTTCTACATCCGTGAAATCACCCCAAACGGTGTGCTCAAGGACGTGTTTCTGGCCGACCACCGGTCCGAAGGTCGTTCCACCTCATACACCGCGTCCGACGCCTATCTGGTGCAGGATGAAAGCGGCCCTAAGCTCGTTATGGTTGATGGGTTGGCGCAACTGCACCGGCACGACACTGACACGCTGATGACCACTAACTTTGCTGACTTTTCCTATGACATCAGTTCCCTGATTGATCCGGGGTCTGCACCGCGGGTTTCAGCTAAGCACTTTCCGTCTTGGGAAATCATCGGAAACAAGGAAGCCATTGCACAGGAAACGGGAGAGAGTATCGGAGGCATTACCGAGGATTTACATGATCGGTTTGCGATGCCGCTCTCCACGATAAGTTTCGCCTTGATTGGCTTTGCCATGTTGCTGGCTGGCGGGTTCAGCCGTTTTGGGGTGTGGCGACAAATTATCGCCGCCTTTGTCATTATTGTCATTCTGGAAGCCATGAAAAACGCCATTGCCGATCCGGTCCGCGCCAACCCGGAGCTTTGGCCATTGATGTATGTGCCAAGTTCTCTTGGCTTCGTAATTGCTGGTATTCTGCTTTACCTCTCCGCCAACCCTATTCGGTGGCGCCGGAGGGCTGCAACATGACCGTGCACATTTACTTCGCACGTAAGTTCCTCTGGATTTTCATTGGCATCTGCACTGTGTTCTTTGTGTTGACCGTGTTGGTCGACATGATGGAGCAAATCCGCCGCTATGATGTGGAAACCGTAGGTTTTGGCAAAGTCCTGAACCTCACCTTGCTCCGCACGCCGGAAAGCCTCTACCAACTCATGCCACTGATTGTGATCCTCGCCACGATCGCGCTGTTCATCAATCTCTCCCGAAGCTCTGAACTGGTTGTGGTCCGCGCCGCCGGGCGCTCCGGCATTGTTTCGGTGCTCTCGCCCACCACAGTCTCCTTGATCATCGGCCTTTTATCCGTGACCACGCTCAACCCCATCGTGGCCGCCACCTCTGTGCAATATGAGCTGCAAAGCGACATGCTGAAATCCGGCGGCCGCAGCGCATTGTCACTGTCGGATGAGGGCATTTGGTTGCGTCAGGGCGGCGAAGCGGGCCATGCAGTAATTCACGCCGGTAGCACCAACGCCGATGCCTCTGTCTTTCTCGACATCACCATTGTCACCTACGCGCTGGAAGGCGGACCGCAAAAACGCATTGAAGCTGATTCCGCCCGTTTGGTGGAAGGCGGCTGGGAACTGTCCAACGTGCGGTCTTGGCCGCTAGTTGTCGGCATCAATGAAGGCGCAGAACCGACACGTGAAGACGCGGTGACTTTCCCAAGCACCCTGACCGCAGATCGCATCCGCGAGCGCTTCGGCACGCCGTCCTCCATCTCGATCTGGAAACTCCCGGCGTTTATCGAGGAACTCAACGACTCCGGCTTCTCTGCGCGCCGCCATCAGGTCTGGCTGCAAATGGAACTGGCCCAACCGCTCTTCCTGATGGCCATGGTTCTGGTGGCCTCTGCCTTCACCATGCGCCACACCCGTTTTGGCAGCACCGGCATCGCCGTGCTGACCTCGGTGTTGATTGGCTTTAGCCTGCATTTCATCCGAAACTTCGCCCAGATCCTCGGAGAAAACGGTCAAATCCCAGTGATGCTCGCCGCTTGGGCGCCGCCGATTGCAAGTGTGCTGTTGGCTCTTGGCCTGCTGTTGCATATGGAGGACGGATGACGATCTCTCCGCGCTTCCTGTGCCCCGTTTTGGCCGCAACGGCCCTCATTTTGGGACAGCCTTCAGAAGCCCCTGCCCAATCCGCACAGCCATCAGGCGCCACACAGCAAGCCGCAAAAAAGGAACCACAAAACGTGGTTCTTGTGGCGGATTCGGTCAACCTGACGGCCGACGGCCTGCTGATCGCCCGCGGCAATGTCGAGGCGCTGACAGATGACGTACGCCTGATCGCCAAGGAAATCACCTACAACGACAAGACCGGTGAAATTTCTTTGGTTGGCCCGATCCGCATCACCCAGGGCGAGTCCATATCCGTGGTCGCCGATGCTGCCGAGTTGGACGCCGAACTTCGCAATGGTCTCATCCACAGCGCCCGCGTGGTCATGGCGGATCAGGTGCAACTGGCCGCCGCCCGCTTAACACGGGTTGAAGGTCGCTACAGCGTGCTTGACAAAACCACTGTAAGCTCTTGCCACGTTTGTGAGAATGGCGAACCTCCCCTGTGGCGCATCCGCGCCCGTCGCGTGGTGCACGACCAACTCGAAAAACAACTCTACTTTGACCACGCGAGCGTGCTCGTGCGGGACGTGCCCGTGTTCTACTTCCCGCATTTGCGCATGCCGGACCCAACGTTGGACCGGGCGCAAGGCTTTTTGATCCCGGAATTCAACCACTCAAGTCTGCTGAGTTACGGCGTGAAAGTGCCGTATTTCATCCCTTGGGGCACCGATCGCGACTTAGTGCTCTCGCCCTATCTGTCCTCCAAAACCCGCACTATGGAGTTCCGCTACCGTCAGGCCTTTGAACGCGGCGGCATCCAGCTCGACGGCGCCATTTCGGACGACGACATCAGAACCGACATCATCCGTGGCTATGTCTTTGCCGAGGGCCTGTTCCAATTGGGGCAGGACTACAAACTGACGTTTGATCTAAAGGCGGTGTCAGATGACACCTATCTAACAGACTATGATTATTCGGATGAAGACCGCCTCAACAGCGACATCACCATCGCCCGCGCCAGCCGGACGGAAAACACCCGCTTTGCCGCCTACCACTACCAAACGTTGCGCGAAGATGAGGACAACGACGAAATCCCGTTCCTTGTACTTAAGGCGGAAACCGAACGTCGGTATCTCAACATATGGGGCGGCGAGTTGCGCACCAGCGTTGAAGCGCACGCTCACCAGCGCCGCTCTACAAAAGATGGTGACGCGGGACGGGACGTCGGCCGGGCCAATGCAAATGTACAATGGCTTGGCGACTGGACCCTAGGCAATGGACTGCGCACAGGTGTTACAGGCGCAGTGGCATTTGACGCCTATCGTACCGAAAACGACAGTTCGGTAAGCACCTTTGACAGCGGATTTGCGCCCTCTGTCGCGGCTTATATGCGCTATCCAATGATCAAATCCGGTCAGGACGGCGCAAGCTACATTCTTGAGCCGGTGGCACAGGTGGCGTGGACCGGCGGCGACATGCTGGATGTCGCCAATGACGAGAGCACCCATGTGGAATTTGATGAAGGCAATCTCCTGTCTTTATCCCGGTTCCCGTCCTATGATCGGCGCGAGCGTGGGCTGTCATCAGCTCTAGGCATGAACTGGTCCCGCGTCAGCGCCACCGGATGGCGGGGCAACCTGACATTTGGCCAGGTTTTCCGTCAGGAGGTGCAACCGGACTTTTCCAAGAGCTCAGGCCTATCCGGCACCTCATCCGATCTTCTGATCGCCGGACAACTTAGCAACCAAAGCGGATTGCTGTTTACGGGACGTGCGTTGCTGGACAACCAGGGAGATCTGGACAAAGTCGGGGCGCGTCTGGGATGGACCAACGACCGTCTGTGGCTGGACGCCAGCTACATCTGGCTGCAAAAAGACCTCGCAGAATCCCGCGACAAGGACATCTCCGACATGAAATTTGATGGTAGTTACCGCATCAACCGCCACTGGACCGGTATGATGGATTGGCAGTTTGACGCCGTCAGTGGCGAAACGTCCGAGGCCGGTCTTGGCCTAGAATACCGCAACGAATGTCTACGCGTTGAGCTTTCGCTCTCGCGCCGGTTCTCAACATCCTCTACCGTGCAATCGAGCACCAAAGTGGGCTTCAACGTGGCCCTGCTTGGATTTTCGGTCAATTCAAACGATAAGAGCTACGACCGCAAATGCGGCTGACCTACAGGAAGACGACGTAAAGATGATGCCACGCAAGATGATCCGCTCCGTATTTCGCGCCTGTGCCAGCACCGCCGCCGCTTGTGCCACGATAGGCACCGCAGCGTTGCCTACCGCCGCTCAAAATGCCTTTAGCCCAGCAATTTTTGTAAATGACTCGGTGGTCACCCACTACGAAATCGAACAACGTGCCCGCCTGCTTCTGATCATGAGCGCCCCAGGCGATCCCCTGGAACTCGCGCGCGAGCAATTGATCGAGGATCGCCTCAAAGGGCAAGCCGCGCGCCAGGCTGGAATCGTGGCCTCTGAAGAAGGCGTGACCGCTGGGCTGGAAAACTTCGCCAAACGCGTGAACATGAAACCTGAAGATATGATCAAGGCGCTCGCGGCGGAAGGTATTTATGAGGAGGCGCTGCGCGACTTCATTACCTCACAAATTGAATGGGGTGGCGTCGTGCAATCTCGCTTTGGCGCCAACGCCGAAGTCAGCGAAGAAGAAATCGACCGCGCCATTGCTCAAAATAGTGGTCAAGGCGGCGTCCGCGTTCTGCTCTCCGAAATCATCATTCCAGTCACTCCGCAAACCCGTCCGCAAGTGGACAGTCTGGCATTACAAATTTCGGAACTCGATAGCTTTTCAGAGTTCGAAGCGGCTGCGCGGATCTATTCTGCTTCGGGTACCAAGGACCAAGGTGGACATGTCGACTGGATGAATGTCACCAACCTTCCAGCCCCGCTTCGACCCGTGGTAACATCTCTTCGCAAAGGAGATGTGACGCCCCCTTTGCAATTGCCCAACGCCGTGGCCTTGTTCCAATTGCGCGGTATTGCGGAAACCGGTCGCCGCTCCCCACGCTACTCTGCTGTTGACTACGCCAAGTTCTATATCCCAGGTGGCCGCACCGAAGAAGCCTTGCAAGAAGCAGCCAAAGTGCGCGCCTTAGTTGACAAATGCGACGATCTCTTTGGCGTAGGATTTGACCTGCCAGCTGAGCGTCTGTTCCGGGAAACTCAAAAGCCCAACGAAATCCCGCGTGATGTTGCGATTGAACTTGCCAAACTTGATGACAATGAGATCTCGACAAACCTGACCACGGCGGATGGGCAAAATCTGATTGTGTTAATGCTGTGTGGTCGCACCGCTGAGATCAATGACAAAGACCTGTCCCGTGAAGATGTCGCCGCATCCCTGCGCAACCTGCGTCTGGAAAGCTATGCCAACAGCTACCTCAGCCAATTGCGCGCACAGGCCCGGATCACCGAAAAATGAGCTGCGCGCCCATTGCTTTGACCTGCGGCGAACCGGCTGGCGTTGGTTTGGAAATTGCCGAAAAGGCCTGGTCCGCGCTCAAGGATGATCTGCCGTTTATTCTGATTGCAGACCCGGCACATTTGCCGGGCTCCGTGCCACATCAGCTCCTGCAAAGCCCGCAAGACGCCATTGAAGTAATGCCCAACGCGATGCCGGTGCTACCACATCCATTTGCCGCAGAACGTACACCCGGCACAACTCATCCCGACAACGCTGAAGGTGTCATCGACGTCATCGCCCATGCGGTGGACCTCGCGATGAGCGATGAGGCCAGCGCGATCTGCACCCTGCCCATCCACAAAAAGGCATTAAAAGACGGCGCCGATTTCCCCTATCCCGGCCACACCGAATATCTCGCCGACCTTGGCGGCGTGGAAAATGTGGTGATGATGCTGGCCTCGGACATACTGCGCGTCGTGCCAACGACAATCCACATTCCCCTGGCGGATGTGCCTTCTGCGCTCACACCAGAGTTGTTGGTAGAGACCATCCGGATCACCGCGAAAGGGCTTCAAACCCAGTTTGGCATTCCAAACCCGCGTATTGCGGTGGCTGGCCTGAACCCACACGCAGGCGAAGGCGGCGCCATGGGGCACGAAGATGCCGCTGTGATTGCGCCTGTCCTCGACAAACTGCGCCGTGAGGGGTTTGATCTCTCCGGTCCACTGCCAGCCGACACCATGTTCCACGCCGCCGCCCGCGCGCGCTATGATGTCGCGATCTGCGCCTACCATGACCAGGCCCTGATCCCGATCAAGACGCTGGACTTTGACGGCGGCGTCAATGTCACTCTTGGCCTACCGTTCATCCGCACCTCACCGGATCACGGCACCGCCTTTGACATTGCTGGCACCGGCAAAGCCAACCCGTCCAGCACCATCGCGGCCCTGCGCATGGCAGCGCGAATGGCACAAAGCGCTTGACCCTTCATTTGGCGGGAAATATCCCCGCCGGAGGCATCTATCCGCGGCGCAGCCGCCCAAACCAAGGCTAATTGCATGAGCGCCATTGATGATCTTCCCCCGCTGCGTCAGGTGATCGAGACCCACGGCCTTTCCGCCCGCAAGTCCTTGGGCCAGAACTTCTTGCTGGATCTCAATCTCACCGCCAAAATTGCCCGCCGCGCAGGCGAATTGACCGATTGTGACGTGCTGGAAATTGGCCCCGGCCCGGGTGGACTGACCCGTGGCCTGCTCGCCGAGGGGGCCCGCAAAGTCCTCGCGATCGAGAAAGACCACCGCTGTATGCCAGCCCTGGCAGAGATCGAAGCCGCCTATCCCGGTCGCCTGGAGGTCATCAACGGCGACGCTCTGGAAGTCGATCCCTTGAGCCACCTCACACCACCTATTCGCGTGGCTGCCAACCTGCCCTACAACGTCGGCACCGAACTTCTGGTGCGCTGGCTCACCCCAAAAGAGTGGCCGCCATTCTGGCAAAGCCTGACCCTGATGTTCCAGCGCGAAGTGGCCGAGCGCATCACCGCGCAGCCTGGCTCCAAAGCATACGGACGCCTCGCCATCCTGTCGCAATGGCGCGCCAACGCCAATATCGTCATGTCCCTGCCGCCCGGCGCGTTTTCGCCGCCGCCCAAAGTGCATTCCGCCGTGGTGCATCTCACTGCACTGCCGGAGCCACGCTATCCCGCAGACGCCCACACCTTGTCTCGGATTGTGGCCGCTGCATTCAATCAGCGCCGCAAGATGCTCCGCGCCGCGCTGAAAGGCCAGGCGCCAGACATCGAAGACCGTCTGATCGCCGCTGGCATCAAACCAACCGACCGCGCCGAAGTGGTCAGCCTGGAGCAGTTCTGCGCCCTTGCGCGGGTGATGAAAGAAAGCTGAGCCGCGCACAGGCCGTCATTGTCTTACTTTCACACAAACTCGGCCGGTTTTCACAAAGCAACCTCCGGTCGCATCGTTATGTCTGAACCACGCAACGCGATGCCTGTGACACGCTCACATAACCGCGCTGCGTACCCCTGTTGCCCGTGCCGCTCCCTCCCTCCGTTTGCTTGGCACGGGCCACTTTCTCAATAGCCAAGCCTACCAATCGTCAAGGCGGCTACCCTCGCTGCTTGACGGCGAAATCCTGCCAATAAATCTGTCACTTGGCCAATTTTTGCAAATGGCAGGAATTCTCATAACCTTGGCAAAACCTCCCCATTCTCCTGCCTTTGCAGGCCACTTATATTAGGCCTGAAAGATCCAGCCTTCCCCTTACCACAACCCACCGATATGCGCGCACAACGCATGGCTGTGTCACCTATTCGGGCACTTTCCCCCTGCCAATACGTAGCAGCGGTAGGCAGGATTTATCTATCAGTCCGCCGTTCTACCCAATCGGATGCAACCATAGAATGTGAGGTTCCTTTGGCCAAAGACGTGATCCCAAATCCTCAGCTTGCCCCTGCCGACACCACTTTGGTGCGCAGCACACGCACGGCCAATTTGGACATGTTGCAGGTCTCAAACCAGGACACCTCTGCGCCCATCCTTCTGTTGCCCGGCCCGACGGAAGAAGATGCCGAGACCACCGCAAGTCTGGCACAAGACCTGCGCCACTTGATGTCTAACACGGGACCCACCATTTATTTGATCCGCTGGAAGTCCTATTGGGCACCGCAGGGACAAACCCGTTTTGCACCCCTGGTGCGGGACCTGAAAGAAATCCTGAATCATCTGACCAAGGCCACGGCTGCGCCCCATATCATGGCCCTTGGTCACGGCGCACTTATTGTGTTGCACGCCAATGGGAATGACGCCGTCTTTGATCCAAAGAATTCACTATCCAGTCTCAGTTTTATGTACCCAAGGTTGGACATTCAGGGACGAAAGCCTCGCCTTCACCCTGTTATTTTTTTACACAAAGTCAGCCTTATAGGATCTGAACTTGATGTCAAAACCATCGCGCCATCACTGGTGAAACGCGTCTCCCGATCATCGGTTGAGCTTTTTGAAGTCGAAAATGAACACTGGTTTGTCCGGTCTCAGATCAGCGCCGATCCGGCGGTTTTCCCGGACCAAACGCCACGCGGATATGCGGGCAATTGGCTGCGCAGTTGGTTAGATTGGCTGCCACAAGACAACGCAATCCGCTAAGCGGCGGCAATGGCCTTGCCAAGGCTCGGATCACCAAAGGCAACCACCTGACCCTGCAGAGCCAGCACGCCGCCCCAAATCCCGGCCGACGGGCTTAACCGAAGCGCGAACGCCTTGCCACGCTGCAAAGCTGCAAACATATCCGGCGGGCTCAAACGTGGTACATCTACCGTGACCAGCCTGTTTCCCAGATCACTGTCCAATTGCTGGCTATCCGCAACGGCCCGTACAATGCCTGGATGCCCCGGCACGTCCACTTCGTTGGCGATCAACGTCGCGGCCACATCCGCCAAGGCCGCCGAGCTGGCCAAGACCGTCACCGCATCCGCAATCCCAAACGACAGGCTCCGCCCGCGCCACCCGGACGTGGCAACGCCGCGGACACAGCCCGACCCGTGCAAGGTTGCACGCGCGATGCCGCCGCCCAGATCGGCCACCATCGCTTCATTTGGTCCCAGAACCAGCGCCACATCACCGCCGTTGTTGACATCGGCTTTGTCAATATTTGGGGCCTCGGCAATCACGCGCGCGATCTCATCCGCCACCGCGCCTGCCACAGCAGCCATCGGCGTCACAAAGCCCGGCAAATGCCACTCAACCGCCCCCTGCATGGCACGCGCAATGCCGCCATGAAAACACGCTTGCAGATCCGCAGCTTGACGCAATTTGGGGAGTTCATCCACCAGCTCTTGCAACACGGTCTGAAACCGCAGCGCTGCGCGTTGATACGCAACTGTTTGGCCCGCGCCCCAGATTTCTACAATCAAATCAATGGGCCCATGATGCAGATGCATCCGCTTACCATCCGGTAACCAGGTGATCTGCGCCCCACCTTTCATGGCTTTTTCAACTTGGTGGGCACGATATGCGTGCTGCGCGCATATTGGCCGCCGCCTGCCAGAACGTCGCTTACGCTCCGGACCTGCTCCACGTGCCCGCCCAGCTTCTCGTACACCTCTTGCGACACTGTAAACTCCAACGGCGCAACGATGGCTGGCGTGGGCACCATGCCAAATGCTCCATCCGGCATCTTGGTCACATCCGCCATCAAAGTGATGCCGCCGCCCGGCCAGACGTAAGCCGGCGCCCCGCCAACCGTGACCTTGGCGTTCTGATCCTGCACCGCACGGGTCAACTTGACGGGGTTTTGTGTGACCCCGGATCGCAACGACCCGCCAGCCCCACCCATGAACATCACGGTGCACAGCGCTGGCTCACAGTTCTCCGCAATCAACGCAACAGACGGCGCCAACGCCTCAGGCATCGGGCGTTTTTGCGGCACCAGATCGGCGTCCAACTCATAGTATTCCGCATGTTCGCCAGTGGTGCTCACCATCAACAACGTCAGCCCCTCGCGCGCACCTTTTTCCGGCCGCCACGGTCCCAGAATGTCGAGCGGATCCTCAATGTCGGTGCCACCCCAACCCAGTCCCGGTTGCGCCACCTGAAAATACCGCCCCGGCGTGCTGCGCCGTCCTTTGATGCGAATACCCGTGTCAGGCCAATCAATCACTTTGCCCGCCTGATGCTCGCTGACCACGCCGGTGATATGGTCATCCACCACAACAACTTCGTCCACTAAGCCTTTCCACTGGCTCGCAAACATCCCGATCGTGGCGGAACCACAACCAACCCGCATCCGGTCTTCTTTTGTGCCATCAACAATTGGCGCGGCACCGGCCTGAACAACCACTTCCGCCCCATCATCCACTTCCAAAACAACTGGCGCGCGGTTCAGGAGTTGCAGCAGTACATCGCATGTGACACGCCCTTCCGCCTTGCTGCCGCCGGTCAGGTGATCCACACCGCCGAGGCTCATCATTTGCGACCCGTACTCAGATGTTACCATCAGCCCCACGGCCTCGCCCTGACTGCGCACCACCGCACCTTCTGTGCCCAAATGCCGGTCGGTATCAATCTTCACCTTCACGCCGCAGTAGGAGAAAATCGCCTCTGTCACGACAGTGACAAAATCCACACCGTCAATGTCACGGCTCACCAAAAATGGTGCTGGCTTGAAATCCGGATAGGTCGTGCCCGCGCCCACAGCGGTGACAAACAAATCGTCAGTGGACAGTCCATCATGCCAATCGCGCCCTAAGAATGGCCGCACCTCGGTCCCGGCTTCAATTGCACGGTCTAACACCGTTAGCGGATCACAGCGTACAATCTCGCCATTGATATTGGCATAACGATCACAGGCCCCGATCCGGCCCTCCGCCACATAACACATCACCGGACAGGCATCACATCGGATCTTCTCCTCGCGCTGTCTCGGTGTCCGGCTCATGACATGACCGCCTTGATCGCCGCCAACACCCGATCGGGCCGCGCCGGCAATTGCGCCAACACCGCGCCGGTGGCATGGCGGATCGCATTCAAGATCGCGGGTGCTGTCGGGATCAACACGTGCTCCCCCAAGCCTTTGGCGCCCATGGGGCCCTCTGGATCAGGTATCTCAATCAGGTGAGATACGACCTCCGGCATGTCCCCCGTGGTCGGGATCAGATAGTCATGCAGGTTTTCGGTTTTGCCAGGATGAAACTCCTCCATCAGAGCCATCCCTAGCCCCTGCGCAATCCCGCCTTCGATCTGCCCTTCGGCCAGCAAGGGGTTGATCACCTTACCCAAATCATGCGCCGCGGTGATCCTGAGGACCTTCACCGTCCCCAGCGCCACATCCACCTCAACCTCCGCCAGTTGCGCGCCATAGCCGTAAACCGCATAGGGCGCGCCCTGCCCGTTTTCGTCCAAAGCCTCTGTTGGCGGATCATAGGTTTCCTCCGCCCACAGCACATAGCCATGCGCTATCTCAGGCAAATCCCGCAGTGCAATGTCCCGCCGCGCCGCACCGTCTCGCAAGGACAAGACGCCCCCCGACAAAGACATCTCCGCCGCCGCACCCATGTTGCCCAGCTGCAAAATCTGCGCCCGCAATGATTGCGCCGCCAAGACTGCTGCTTTGCCGCTCACCACAGTCTGCCGACTGGCCGAGGTCTTCCCACAGTCCGGTGTCACTGCTGTATCTGAATCAATCAACGTGATCTGATGCACCGGCATACCCAAAGCGTCCGCCGCCATCTGCGCAATCACCGTATTCGCACCTTGCCCAATGTCCATCGCGCCTTGGTGTAAGCAAATCTGACCATCAGATGTGATCCCGATCCGCATTGTCGAGGGATTTGGCAAAGCCGTATTTCCGCAGCCATACCAACAACTTGCCACGCCAACACCGCGCAATGTCTTGCGCGGCGAGGCATTCGCGCCCGCCGCTTCAATCAAAGCCGCATCCCAACGTGGCTGCAGCGCCTCCAAGCAGGCCCCGATGCCTACGCCGGCGAGCTCCTGGCCACACACAGTCGGAACACCATCAGACAGCGCATTCAATCGGCGAAACGCCAGCCGGTCCATCCCCACCTGATCCGCCAGTTGATCAAACAACTGTTCTTGCAACGCCGCCGCCTGAGGCACCCCAAACCCGCGAAACGCGCCCGCAACTGGTCCGTTGGTGTGTACCGCACGCGCTTCGGCATCATAGTTCGGGATCACATATGGCCCGCTGGCATGCACCGGCACGCGCACCGCCACGGTGGGCCCCCAGCTGGCATACGCCCCGGTATCAAACGCGCCATCAAAGGCCATCCCGACCAACCGCCCATCCGCATCGGCGCCAATTTTGGCTGTCATTTCAGCAGGATGGCGCTTGGTACTTGCAGCCATGCTTTCCGGCCGCGAGTAGACCATCACACTGGGCTGACCGGTCAGTAAGGTCACCAATCCAACCAGCGGCTGCACCGATAAGTCCAGTTTTGCGCCAAACCCACCGCCCGTGGCCGCAGGCCGGATGCGCACACGTTCTTTCGGCAGACCAAGGACTTTGGCGGCGCTCTCCTGATCCAAAACCGGCGCTTGTGTGCAGGCCCGAATGTTGAGCACCTCGCCCTCCATCCATGCTGCGCCAGCCTCCGGCTCGATATAGGCATGTTCCACGTGGCCGGTGCGCAACGTCCCCTCGACAACATGTGCTGCCATATCAAGTGCAGCCTTTGCATCTCCGCGCCTAACAACGCCCGCAATCAGCTGATTGTCCTTACGCGCGGCATGCAAAAGTTTCACCTCAGGATCGGTTGCACTTCGCGTCTCCAGAACCGGTACCAAAGCCTCCCAAGCCACCGGAAACGCATCCCACTCCAATGCCTCTACAACCGCCTTTGGTCCAGCAACCAAAGCCACGGCCTCACCAACCATACGCGCGGTCTCTTCTGCAAGCGCAGGCTGGTCAGCAAAGCGCTCAATCACGCCAAAACAATTCACGCCGGGAATGTCCTGAGCCGTGAAAACGCGTACGCCTTGCGCAGCGGCCCAAGCCTCCAAGTCCCCAAAGGCAAACCGCGCCGAGGCATACGGGCTGCGCACCGCCCGCACATAAAGCGCGCCGTCTGGAACCACGTCCGCCCCAAAGGCTTCACGCCCCATCACCTTTGCCACGCCGTCCAACCGCTCCACGCGCGCGCCGACGGCTGCGCCCGCCTCTGGTTCCGGCCCCGCGCCGCTACCCGCCGCATCCAGCACCGCGTCGATGATTTTTGCGTACCCCGTGCAACGGCACAGGACGCCCCCTAACGCGGTTTCAACATCGTCTCTGTCCGGCGTTGAATTTGAACGCAGCAGGGCCTCCGCCGCCATCACCATGCCCGGCGAACAGATCCCGCATTGCGCCGCCCCATGCCGCAAAAACGCTTTTTGCAACGCGCTTGGCCCGGCGACGCCCACACCCTCAATGGTTTCAACTTTACGCGCAGCCACCCGCGCCACCGGCGTCAAACAGGCGCACACCGCCGCACCATCCACCAACACCGTACACGCCCCGCAATCGCCTGCGTCACAGCCCACTTTTGTACCGCGCAAGTGCAAATCCTCTCGCAACACTTGCGACAAACGTCGCCCCAATGGCACGTCCACAGACCGAGGTTGCCCATTGAGATCAAAGGAAATCATGGAACCTGCTCCAGCACATCTGCGATCGCCCGCTGCACCAGTTCCAGCGCCGCCGCCTCCCGATAGGCCGCATCTCCGCGTACATCCGAAATGGGCGCAAGAACATCCTTCAAGTGCGCAGGACTTACCAATTGGTCAGCTCCTTCTGCACTTGTCCCAATCAATGCTGTTTCCAACGCCGAAGCTCGTTTTGCCACAGGCCCACAAGCGCCCACGCAAATCGCTGCGTCAGTGATTTTTCCGTCTTCCACGGCCAAGCGCACCGCGACCATAGCAATCGAAATCACCAAATGTTTGCGTGCCCCCAATTTCAGGAATCGGCTGTGTCCATGCACGCTCTTGGATGGGATCAAAACAGCACTGACCAACTCATCGGATTGCAGCACAGTTTCCCGTGGACCGGTAACAAACTGCGCCAAATCCACCACGCGCTCGCCGCGCTCGGACACCAACTCAACCTGAGCATCGAGCGTCAACAACGGCGGCATGCCATCTGCCGCTGGCGAGGCATTACAGATATTGCCCGCGACTGTGCCCGCATTTTGTACCTGCGCCCCGCCAACCTCACAGGCCGCCTGTTGCAGCATGTCAAACGCGCGTGGAAGCCGCGCATGTACAATATCCCGCCAGGTTGTTGCCGCGCCAATCCGCCAGCCAGAAGCAGTTTCAAAGATGCCCCGCAGCCCTTCAATGGCCGTGACATCCAAGACATCGCCGCGAAGGTCTTGTGCTTCGGTGGCGGCAAAAACGTCGGTACAGCCCGCCACCGGCCGCGCGCCGGTTGTCGCCAAAACAGCGAGCGCATCTTTCAACTTGCCGGGGCGATGATAAATCCCCATGGTGACCTCTCAAATCGTCAGGGCGCGGCACAAAAACTTGTGTGTATACCAATGGATTTTGCGGCAGCACTGGCACATCTGTCAACAAACCCCAGCGCGTGTCCGCAACAAGGCCCTTTGTGATGACCTCTCAAATCCCAAATATGACCCCATCCGAAGCCGCCGATGGTTACGCTCTGGATGAGCAGGTTGGCTTCCTGATGCGCCGTGCCAATCAGCGGCATTTGGCGATCTTTGCAGAGGGCATTTCCGAGCTGACCCCCACCCAATTTGCCGCACTTGCCAAGCTGTGCGAGCTGGGCGCGGTGTCTCAAAACGCCTTGGGCCGGGCCACCGCCATGGACGGCGCCACCATCAAAGGCGTCGTGGATCGCCTGCGTGCCAAGAATCTCGTGACCAGCTCTCCCGACCCGGACGACCAACGTCGTATTCTGCTGAAGCCAACGGCCTCCGGCTGGGATCTGTTTGAAGCCGTCGCGCCCACCGCGCACGCCATCACCAAAGACACGCTGGCCCCGCTCAATGAGGCGGAACAAACCATCTTTCTTTTGCTGCTTCAAAAACTGACTTAATCGCCAGAGCGCACGCCAAATTTGCACCTCCGCAAAACAGTCGCGATACAGACGCAATACCGACGTGGTTTTTGAGGCTTCAAACCCCAAGATGATGCGCCAGTTTTTTCGGCTCAGTGGCCACCGCGTCACGGCTCAAAACCCCACACATTCGCCCGTTCTCGAGCAGCGCCACCTGATCGGCTAGAGCCACAATGGCGTCCATCCGCTGCTCCACAAGAACAACGGCGACCCCCTGATCGCGCATCTGCTCCGTCGCGTCTCGAATGGCTTCAATCATGGAAGGTTGCAGCCCCTCGGTAGGCTCATCCAACAGCAATACCTTGGGCCGCAAACACATCGCCCGTCCCATCGCCAACATCTGTTGCTCGCCCCCACTTAGCGTATTGGCGCGTTGACCGTACCTCTCTTCAAGTCTCGGAAAAAGCTGGAGTACTTCCTCTAGGACAGAAGCGTCCTTACCATTTGTCAAGCGCCCCACCGCCAGGTTCTCACCCACGGTCAGCTCGCCAAACAGCCGCCGTCCTTGCGGCACGTAGCCTATGCCTTGTTGCGGCACTTTATGCGGTGCCAAATCGGACAATAGGACGTCTCCCAAACGCACCGCGCCAGCCATCAGTGGCAGCAATCCCATGATTGCTTTCACCGTGGTTGTCTTCCCGGCCCCATTGCGCCCAACAAGGCACAAGATCTCACCCGGCCGTGCCTCAAACGACACCTCCCGCAACACCTGCGCGCGCCCATACCCGGCAGAGACCCCTTCAAGCCGCAGCATCGCCGCCTCCCAGATAGACCGCCTGCACCTCGGCACTGGCTTTGACATCGTCAGGCGTGCCCTCGAAAAGAACCTTACCGGCGTCCAAAACCGTCACAAAATCAGCAACTTGCATGACCACATCCATATTGTGCTCAATCAGCAAAACGGTGATGTTTCCGCGCAACTCATCGATCAATGTATTGAAAGCGGCCACCTCACCGTCCGCCAATCCTTGCGTTGGCTCGTCCAAAATCAACAGTTTCGGAGACTGCGCCAATCCCATGGCAATTTCCAACAACCGCTGATGCCCATAGGACAAATCCCCGGCAACCTCAGATCGTCGGTCCAAGAGGCTAACGCGGTCCAAGGCCACATTCACCGTTTCAATCACGCGCCGATTTTCCGAAACCTTCCGCCGCGCCGCCAGCGCTACGTTTTCCAACACACTTAAGTTTGGAAAAACCGACGTGATCTGAAAGGTATAACCCATACCCGCCGCAATCCGCTTGTGCGCGGGCCAAACCGTCACGTCCTGACCGTCAAATGAAACGGCTCCCGACGACGGAGCAATACGTCCGGACAACATGCCAACGAGTGTGGTTTTTCCTGCCCCATTTGGTCCAATCAAGGCTCGGACCTGGCCTTCAGGGACAGAGAGCGATACGTCCTCAACAGCCACCAAGCCATTGAAGTGTTTACTCAACCCTTTCGCAGACAGCAAACTCATGGCAACCATCTCCAGACCCGGCGGCGCAGTTCACCCATCAATCCTTGAGGCGCAAAAAGCGTGAGGAACACCAACACCACACCAGCGATCAGCATGTAGGCCGTGGTGATCCCGGAGCTGAGGTCAATCAGGTAGAACATAAACAGCGTGCCGATCAACGGACCCAACACCGTGCCCGCGCCACCCAAGAGCACCCAAAGCAATGGGAAAATGGAGTATTGAACAGAAGCAAACGACGCGCCCACATAGCCAAACAACAACCCATAGCTGGCTCCGGCCAGTGCGGACAAACTGGCGGACAACACGACGGCGGCCAGCTTATATCGTGCCACGTCATACCCAAGCATTCGGGCCCGATCTTCATTTTCACGAATGGCAATGAGAACTTTGCCAAAGCGGGATTGCACAGCCAGGTAACACATTATGAAGACGGCGCAGAAGACTGAAAAGGCTGCAAAATACCGTACCGTTGGATCGGAAAGATCCAAAGACAGTAGCACGCGATCTGCCTGCGCAATCACAAAGCCTTCGTCGCCGCGCGTGTAAGCGCCAAAGTACAACACAGTCAGATAGCCAGCTTGGGCAAACATCAGTGTCACGATCATGAAGGCCACGCCTTCGGTACGTAACGCCAATGCACCAATGACCGCACCGACCAGTGCGCCCAGTAGAATGCCAACCATCAAGGCAATGCCCGCGCTCAAGCCAAACTGCGACATTGCCAGTCCCATGCCATATAGCCCGGCAGCAAAGAACAACGCGTGACCAAGGCTCAACAACCCCGTGTAGCCGAATAACAAATTGTAACCCATCGCGTAGCTGGCCAGCACCATGATCCGCGCCAGGTTGCCGTGATGGTAAGCGGGAAGCACAAACTGCAAGGCAAACAAAACAACCAAGACGCCACCATGAAGCAGCAACGATTTCTGCATGCCTCCCATCATGCCTTTCGGGCTCCGAACAAGCCTTGCGGGCGGAACACCAATACAAGCGCAACCAATAGCGTCGCGAGGATTTTTGCAAGTGTCGGAGAGAAGAAAACCGAAATAATTCCGTCAGATAACCCAATCAGCAGAGCGGCCAGGACCGTACCGGGTAAGCTGCCCAGCCCCCCGATGATGACCACAATAAAGCTCAGCAACAGCGGATCATGCCCCATCAAGTAGTGCGCCTGTTGGATAGGCACGATCAGCACCGCAGCCAAAGCCGCAATGCCGGCCCCAAGGCCAAACACCAGAGCGTAAACCCGCTCAACCGGGATGCCAAAAGCCAAGGCCATATCGCGATCTTGTTCTGTGGCGCGCATCAAGAGCCCCAGCTTGGATCGCGTCATCAAGAGCCACAATCCAATCAATACCAGGACCGCTGCGCCGATCACGGCCAGTTTGTAGCTGGTGATCGAAAGGCCCCAAGGCCAATAAAGACTGATCTTCCCATCGACAAACTCAAACCATGGCAAAGCAATGCGCGTGTTAAACGGCGGCACAACTGGCCGCGCATCTGGCCCATAGGTCATCAACGTAACCTGCTGCAAAATATACAGGATACCAATTGTCGCAACGATCGTGCGTTCAGGATCGTAGTCAATCCTCTTCAGGATGGTCATGTCCGTGATCGCAGCCAAAAGCCCAACCAAAACCGGCACGACAATAAGCGCCACGACAAAGCCAAAAGCGGCTGAGCCGCCCAGTATATGGGTCACCCACCAGGCCAAAACTGCGCCAAGCATAAAAAACTCACCATGGGCGACATTCACCACCCGCATCACGCCAAACACCAGCGCCAATCCCGACGCCGTCAACGCCAGAACCGCCGCAGTGACAGCGCCCTCCAATGTGGCGAGCATCAAATAAGGTCCAAAATCCATCTACACCCCTGCCTCAATATGGGCGCGACACAGACGCCGCGCCCTAGCTCTCATCAGAGGGCCTGCGTGGTGTAATCCACCTCGTCCGGATAGAACGTGTCCTCAATCGACGTGGTGTGCACCAAAAGCAGTTTTCCATCGACCACCTTGGTGATGTACTGATGCCCAAATACTTGGTGGGTTTTGCCGTTGAAGATCTTTGCGCCCTGCGGATGCGCGTTGGAATGCGGCATGTCGGTCATGGCTTCCACAGCCTCAACCAGCGCAGCCCGGTCCTGCGGCCCGCGGTATCCGGCGCTCTCCATACCCGCTTTGACCACGTGCAACGTTTCCCAGCAGCCAAACATGTGCGCATAGGTCGACACGTCTTTGGGATCGCTCACAGAGGCACCATTGGCATCCACACCAACACGCTCGCGGAAGAAGGCGTCATATTCGGACTGATCTTCCTGCGCATAGCGCGGATTGCCTTCCCAAAAGTAGGTGCCATCCAGGAATTCAAGCCCTGGGCTGCCAATGTCCACCGCTTCCAGACTGTCGATAAAGCCAAACATCTCAGGGCGTTGCGGCCCAAAGAACTCGCCCAGCTCCTTCACAAAGGTCAGCACGGCCGGCCCCACCATGACATGGTAAATCACCTCCGTGTCGCGCGGAATTTTTGGGAAATACTTGGTGAACGAGGTTTCTGTCGGCGGGATCGCAATATGTTCCAGAACCTCCCCCCCCTGCGCCTCAATCGCCGCAGTGAAGTAGTCGCGATGGTCATGGCCAAACGCGAAGTCTGGGAAGATCATCGTGACCTTCTTACCAAGGTTCTCTGCCACAAATGGCGCCATCGCCTGCACCTGGCTTTTCACGTCAGTGATACCTGGCTGGAGAGTATAGCGGTTCAACATCCCACTCGCCACATGATGGCCTTCAGACACCACAAAATACGGCAGTTTCAATTCTCCTGCGCGCGGCGCAGAGCCAATCACAACATGGGAGAACAGAGTCCCAAAACCGATGTCACAGTTGTGCTGGGTGGCAAATTTTTCGACCACTTCCGCCCCACGTTTGGGATCGGTCCCGTCATCTTCGGCCACAATTTCCAGCGGACGCCCGTTGATCCCACCTTGCTCGTTGATCAGGGCCGCTGCGGCTGTGGTTGTGCGATCATACCACCGCCCATAGGCGGCGCCGATACCGGTCCGGTGCACCTGAAAACCCACTTTGATTGGCTCGGACGTTTTTGCGCCTGCGTAGCGCGCCCATAGCGGCATGGCAGCTGCGGCGCCCCCGCCAAGCGCCAAAGTCTTGAGCGCATCACGGCGCGTTGGCTGCGCGCCTGTTACTGGTACGGTCTTGGATTTGGTCATCACTTTACCCCCTGTGTTCACATGGTCTGTGACCGAAAATTCCGTTACTCTTCACAGCTGTTAGAGTGCGAATGAATGACGGTTCTGTCTAGAGGGCGCGTGTTGTGTCAGAAGCCGCGCGGCGATGCAAGCAGCCAAAGGCCAAAAAATGTGTAGCAAATCATAAAGATAGCGAGGGGCACCTGAGACAGCAGCGCCGCACGGCCAGTGCCGAAGTGTTTCACAGCCACGGCATGAGCCAGTAAAACCGCCACGATATGGCCAATCACAACGCCACCCGCCTGACACAGCCAGAGGACGCGCACACTCTCTTGAGTGTTGAAAAACCCAGTGGTGACGTAGACCTGTCCGAGCCCCAATAGATCCTGCCCCCGCGCCCAAGGATCTGTCGCCGCGATCAACGCATATTGCGCCTCCACAAGAAAGCTCGTGAAATAATGGGCAAAGTGGTAGCCAAGCGCGATGGGCAACACCGTCGGCGCGAACAGACAAAACGCCTGACCTAGTCCAATGTCGGTAATTTTACCAAGCTTCAGGCCCATCCAAAGCGTCGCAACAAAGACCACAACCAACAGCAGGTTGCTAAGCGCCAAGCCGCCGAGCGTTTGCCAGACAACGGCTGACCGCCCGGGAAACTCCAACGGGTTCAGGCCAAGTTGCGCCAACCACCAGAAAGTCTCATTCACACCGTCAAAGCTGCCACTGCCGAGAACCAACAAACAAAGTAACGCCGGACCAAAGGCCAGCTTAGTATTCTGCGCAATCTGCCATCCCCAAAACCCGATAGCTCGCCGACTGCCGCGACGTCCCAACGGCGCCAAACGCGCATAAAGACGCATCACCATGCTGATGCCTTCTGCACTCAACATCCAACGTGGCCCAAACAGCAGTGCGCCAATCAGATGAAACATCCAATAGCCCAGGACCGCTCGGGCAAGCCGGGCCGGATCGGAGGGTGCGATGTCGGCAAGTAAAAAGGCGACAAAAGCCATAAAGGACGCCAGTCCAACGGCATGGCCAATTTGCGGTGGAAACCGCAGCAGCGGTTGGAATCCAATCAAAGGACGCAACACACGAACCACCCCTGACCACGGATTGATCCAGCGCCAGATGTCGCCAACAAACCCTTGCACAAACACCAAGCCAACCCACCAAACCGTCCAGAGTGTCAGCGGCAGCGGATTGGCCAATGGGTCCCGCGGTCCCTCCAAACCGATGTAAACCAGCCAAAGTAGAAAAACGCTGGATAGCAAGCTGGTAACAGTCGGCAGACCCCACATTTGCACCCGCCAAAGCCACAGCGGCCGGAACAGGTTTCTGACTGCGTTGTCCGGCAGAAACACCAGCATTGCGACGGTGAGTGCCACAGCCAAAACACCAGACGCGATATACATATCCGTCGGCAGCAGCAGCACAAAACCACCCTCCGAAGTATGTGCCTGCGCCGCGGTGCCAACCGTTGTAACACCTGCAAACACAGAGAATAACATGCGTTTCCGAAGCTTGTTTACGGGCGGAGTGTGGGACATCGTGGCTATCATACGGCGACTATAGCGACGGGCAAAAGAGATGAAAGCGCGAAAGATTTTGGGTTTTGGGGCCGTCTTCGGAGCAGTTTTTGCCGCCGGAATTGTGTTCCTAAAGCCCGCAAAGTCACCTCAAATACTGCTCTCCAACGCCACCGCCGCGCCCTTGGAAACCGACCCCAATCAACTGGCGGTCTTTGTGAAAATCGACAACGCTGGCCAACCGGAAACGCTTCTCTCTGCCAGCTCACCAGAAGCCCAAACCGCTACCCTAAGCGAGCGATATGGACCGCTTGCCGTTCCGGCAGATAGTACAGCTTCCTTGGCCGCAGATGGCGTATTTCTACAACTCAACGACCTTTCTGGATCACTGGATGATGGCCGCACGGTCCCAATTTCACTAACCTTTGCGCATGCCGGAACGCTCACCACTCGCGCTCGGATTATCGCGCCGCAAACCAAAGGTGACGCTTCCAACTACGGACTTTTCGGTATCGGTGACATCTGTCAGGTCGGCGACGGCGAACCGGCGCCAAATATCTCCTTGGAAGCCACGAAAATCGAGGCTGGCTGGAAAGTCTTGGTCACGTCTGAGGACTTCGAATTCACGCCAAACCTTGTCGACGGCCCGCACGTTCCCGGCACGGGTCACGGTCACATTTACCTCAACGGCTTGAAGCTTGGCCGCCTCTATTCAGCAGAGACAACAGTCGGCCACTTACCACCTGGTCAGCACGAGATTCGCGTGACTTTGTCCACAAATGACCACCGCGCCTATGTTGTTGGCGACGCTCCTGTCACCTCTTCGATTCGAATTCACAGCGATTGACAGGTAAATATCCCAGCCTCCATCATTTGCATGCAAATGGATTTGCACGGAGGATCGCGGGTGGCCGAATCTGAAAACACGCAAACCGGCACGGTCGTGGGCGTCGATGTCGGCGGCACCTTTACCGATCTTGTGGCGCTAAGCTCGGAAGGTCTCCGCCTCGCCAAAGTGCCCAGCACGGTCGAAGATCAGTCCCAAGGCGTCCTGAACGCACTGGCATCGGCCAACTGCGAAATTGCTGCGCTTGATCTTATTGTGCACGGCACCACGACCACCACCAACGCCGTTCTTGAGCGCAAGCTGGCCCGCACAGGCCTGATCACCACGCAAGGATTTCGCGACATTCTGGAGCTTGGCCGCCGAACCCGGCCACAGGCTTATGGGATGTTTGGTGAATTTAAGCCCCTCATCCCCCGCGATCTGCGCTTTGAAGTACCGGAACGCATGGACAGCGACAGCAACATTCTCACGCCCCTCGATATCGAAGCCGTCAAAACGGCGGCCAATACTTTGCTGGAGAAAGGATGTGAGGCTGTCGTTGTGCACTTCCTGCATTCCTACGCAAATCCCACGCATGAACTGCAGGCGGTAGAAGTGCTGCACAAGCTCTGGCCCAACGACTACATCACCGCCGGTCATGCCTTATTGTCGGAGAGCCGCGAGTATGAGCGCGGCGTTACGGCAGCGGTAAACGCATCCGTGCAACCGGTGCTCAGTAATTATGTGGACCGCCTGTCTCACGCTTTAACAGACCAAGGCTATGCTCGAGACTTGCTGATCATGAATGGCAACGGCGGCATGGTCAGTGCACAGTCGGTTTCCAAGGAAGCCGCCAAAACCGTGATGTCTGGCCCAGCGTCTGGAGTCATGGCAGCCGCGTTCACAGGCCGCGCGGCAAATGAACCCAACCTGATCACCTACGACATGGGCGGCACGTCAACGGATGTGGCTTTGATCCGGGATGCCACGCCCTCCGTCTCCAACGAAATCGAAGTCGAATACGGCATGCCCATCCATGTGCCGATGGTGGATGTGCGCACGGTTGGCGCAGGTGGCGGCTCAATTGCCAAGATCAACGCAGGCGGGCTTTTGGAGGTTGGCCCTGAAAGCGCTGGCGCAACCCCCGGCCCGATCTGCTATGGCCGCGGCGGCACGCAACCCACAATCTCTGACGCCAACTACCTTCTTGGCCGTCTACGCCCATCAGGCCTATCACTGGACGAACAGTTACAGCGGTCCAAAGAGGTCCGTCGCGCTTTTACCGAACACCTTGCCCCGGCCTTGAAATGCTCCGCTGTCGAAGCCGCCGAAGCTGTTGTGCAGGTGGCAAATACGAAAATGGCCGGCGCAATCCGAATGGTGTCGCTCTCTCTTGGCGCCGATCCTCGCGATTTTGCGCTGTTTGCGTTTGGCGGTGCCGGCCCTTTGCACGCCGCAGCTTTGGCAAAAGAACTCGACATCCCACGCGTACTCATCCCGGCCCGACCTGGGCTCACCAACGCCCTGGGCTGCGTGGTGGCCGACTTGCGACATGACTTTGTGCGCACAATCAACACGCCTTTGTTCGACCTGCCATCGGGCAAGCTAGCTGACATTTTTGGCACATTAATATCCAAGGGAAAGGCTCTGATTGCAAAGGAGACTATCTCTTTGGACAGCGTAGACACCATCCTCTCTCTCGATATGCAGTTTGTCGGCCAGACCCACCTTCTCCGCGTTCCGGTTGTCGACCAGCAGATGTCACTCGACGCACTGCAGGCGCTCTTCGAAGACGCGTATTTGAGCCGGTTTCAGGTTGCGCTTGACGACATGCCCGCCGCAATCGTGAACGTAAACTGCTCCATTTTAGGCCGCCGTCCACCTTTAGACCTCTCATTGCTCTCCTGCCCCACGTCCCGCGCGAAAACTCTGGGAAGCGCCCAAACCGATACCCGAAACGTATTCTTCGGAAACACCTGGTTGGAAACCCCCGTCTGCAATCGGAAGGCACTGCCAAGCGACGCAGCCATAAGTGGCCCTGCCATCATCGAACAAATGGACACCACAATTGTTGTTCCGCCAGAGGATCACGTCACATCGGATGCCGTTGGGAACCTGATCCTCCATGTGGGAGGTGGCGCATGACGCTAGACCCGATCACCCTCACCGTCATTCAAGCCGGGTTGCAACAGGTTTGCGACGAAATGGATCTGGCGTTCTCCCGCGCGGCTTTTTCTCCAGTGATCGCAGAGGCCAACGACCGCTCCGACGGCATCTATGCCGCCTCTGACGGCGCTCTGATTGCGCAAGGAACCGCAGGCTTGCCTGTGTTTGTCGGCACCATGCAACATTCCACACGGACCTTGATCGAAATGATCAACTCCAGCGATGTCGCGGCGCCCAACCCGGGCGACATCTATATCGTCAATGACCCCTACTTGGGCGGCACACACCTGATGGACGTGCGCTTTGCCAAACCGTTTTACCGTGACGGAGAAATCTTCTGTTGGCTGTCCAACACAGGTCATTGGCCGGACACAGGCGGAGCCGTGCCTGGTGGATTTTCCGCGTCCGCGACGGCCGTTGAGCAAGAGGGGTTGCGCTTACCGCCCGTCAAGCTGTTCAAGCAAGGAGTTCTGGACAAAGAGATTTTTGCAATTATCCAGTCCAACATTCGCGTGGCCGAGCAACGCATTGGCGACGTGCAAGCACAGGCCGCGGCCCTGCTTGTCGGTGAAACCCGTCTCGCGGCCCTGCTCGACCGTTACGGCGACGCTACCGTTTCCAACGCAATCTCCGAACTCAACATGCGCGCTTCTTCCCAAATGCGCGCCTGCTTGAAGAACATCCCCAACGGGATCTACCGCTCCCAAGCCTACGTGGACAGCGATGGCGTGGTGAACACGCCGTTGACCATCGCGCTCAATGTCACCAAAACCGACGAAGAGCTGACGTTTGACTTCCAAGGCAGCAGCCCGCCCTGCTTGGGTCCGATGAACTCGGTGCGCGCCACAACGCACAGCGCAGTCTATCTCGGCATGCGCCATATCTTCCCCGACGTGCCCATGAACGCTGGCGCTTTTGCACCTTTCACTATCACAGGCATCGAAGATTCATTCCTGGATGCCAAATACCCTCGCCCGGTCTCTGGCTGTGCCGCCGAAGTATCTCAACGCATCGCCGAAGCGGTCTTTGCCGCGCTCGTTCAAGCCATCCCCGAAAAAGTCACAGCGGCTCCCGCTGGGACCAGCGGAAACTTTGCGCTTGGCGGTTTTGATCCCACGCGCAGTCGCAACTACGTCATGTATCAAATCTCTGGCGGCGGTTATGGCGGCAATGCCCAGCACGACGGCCTCTCAAACGGCTGCTCAACAATCGGCATTTCCAAGGCACCACCCATTGAAATCATGGAGCAAGCCTACCCGGTGCTCTATCGTCATTACGCCTTACACGAAGGCTCCGGCGGCGCAGGTGAACATCGTGGGGGTTTTGGTCTGGACTATGAGGTCGAATTGCGTCGCGGTGAGGCCAAGGCCAGCTTCGTCATGGACCACGGACGCTTTGGTCCGCAAGGTGCTCGCGGTGGCTGTGACGGCGAGGTCAACAAGGTCACGGTGTATCGCGATAGTGCGCCCTACACGCCCGAACACTTGTCAAAGGAACAAGACATTCCGCTAAATGCAGGTGACCGGGTGCACGTGCAAACGCCTGGCGGAGGTGGGTATGGCAATCCGTTGGAGCGCGACCCTCAACTGGTTGCCGAAGACGTCCGCTTGGAGCGCTATTCCCCGCATCAGGCAAAGATTCTATTTGGCGTGGTGATCACATCATCGTTTGAGGTGGACCGCGCGGCAACGTCGTCTCTTAGAAGAGAAAAGCGCGCCACCCTCAGTGACGCGCCTTAACTTTACGACATTACAATCTGAAAAGTATCAGAAAAATGCCTGCAGACCGGTCTGCGCACGCCCAAGGATCAGTGCATGCACGTCATGTGTGCCTTCATAGGTGTTCACCGTTTCCAGGTTCACCATGTGACGGATCACACCAAATTCCAGGCTGATGCCATTGCCGCCGTGCATGTCACGAGACAGACGCGCAATATCCAGCGCCTTGCCACAGTTGTTGCGCTTGATGATCGACACCATTTCCGGCGCCGCTTGGGCCTCATCCATCAAACGGCCAACCCGCAGCGCCGCCTGAAGACCCAGCGAAATCTCGGTCTGCATATTGGCCAGCTTCAGTTGGAACAGCTGCGTCTGAGCCAAAGGCTTGCCAAACTGCTTACGGTCGAGCCCGTACTGGCGCGCCGCGTGCCAGCAGTACTCCGCTGCCCCCATTGCGCCCCAGGCAATGCCGTACCGCGCACGGTTCAGACAGCCAAACGGCCCTTTCAACCCTTCGACATTTGGCAACAGCGCATCTTCTGACACTTCCACATTGTCGAGCACAATCTCGCCGGTAATCGACGCGCGCAGCGACGCCTTGTGCATGATCTTTGGCGCGGACAGGCCTTTGGTACCCTTGTCCAGAACAAAGCCACGGATTTTGCCGCCGTGCGCATCGGACTTGGCCCAAACCACAAACACATCCGCGATTGGGGAATTGGAAATCCACATCTTGGCGCCATTCAGCACGTAACCGCCGTCCACTTTCTTGGCGGTGGTCTTCATGCTGCCCGGATCAGAGCCCGCATCCGGTTCGGTCAGACCAAAACAGCCAATCCACTCGCCAGACGCCAGCTTCGGAAGGTACTTCTTGCGCTGTTCTTCAGAGCCATAAGCGTAGATCGGATACATCACGAGCGAGCTCTGCACCGACATCATCGAGCGATAGCCGCTGTCCACACGCTCCACTTCACGCGCGACCAACCCATAGGTCACATAGCCCGCTCCGATGCCGCCGTATTCTTCAGGAATGGTGGTGCCCAGCAGGCCCATCTCGCCCATCTCGGCAAAAATCGCCGGATCGGTCTCTTCCTTCTCAAACGCCGCAGTCACCCGAGGCGCCAGCTTCTCATCACAATACGCGCGCGCGGCATCGCGCAACATGCGCTCATCTTCTTCCAGCTGGCTTTCAATCAGAAACGGGTCTTCCCAGTTGAACGAACCCAATTCCGGTTTGGACTGTGGTGCCAGATCCTTGGCCATGGTATCTCCTTCCGTCCGCCCACACAGGGGCGCAAAACATCAATTTCCGTTGCCGCCCAACATGTCCGACCCTGCCCCTGCGTCAAGGCAACCGAGGACAAACGTCGCAACGTCGCGAAAACTTTCTTGCCTTCTATTGCGCAGAATATTGAGCATTGCTAGACCTTATTGATCAAAGTTTCGTTGCGTCCTGTTGGCGCAGTATACCACAGCCACAGGCCCAGAGCGGAGGCTCCGATGAGCGACACGTTTGACATAGGTGATCGCCTTAAAAAATTACGCCTATCTGCGGGATTAAGCCAGCGTCAGCTGGCGCAATATGCTGCCGTACCGCATGGGCAGATATCCATGATCGAAACCAACCGATCCAGCCCCTCTGTGGCCAGCTTGCGCAAAATTCTGGGCGGTATGGGCATGTCGATGGCCGAGTTTTTTGAGCCGGAAACCCATGAACCGGGTCAAGTCTTCTTTGGTCCAGAGGCGCTCTCTGACCTTACGTCACAACTGGGCACTGAGGCTTCGAAACTGACCCTCAAACAGGTAGGCAACGCCAAAGACCACGGCTTGCAAATCCTGCGTGAACACTATGCCCCAGGGGCTGACACCGGAGAAACCATGCTATCCCACCCCGCAAACGAAGGCGGCATCGTGCTCTCGGGCGAAATCGAAGTGACCGTAGGCAGCCAAACCCAAATCCTGCGCGCAGGGGACAGCTATCTGTTTGACAGCCGACAACCCCACCGCTTCCGCAATATCTCTGACAAACCGGCGGAGGTGGTTTCCGCCTGCACGCCGCCCTATCTCTGAAGGCTTCCCATGACCCCACTCAAAGGTCTCAAAGTTGTAGAACTCGCCCGCATTCTGGCTGGCCCGTGGATCGGCCAATCACTCGCCGACCTTGGTGCTGAGGTCATCAAAGTGGAAGCCCCCCAGGGAGACGACACGCGCACCTGGGGCCCACCCTTTATCGAGCGCGACGGCGACAAAACGGCCGCCTATTTCTATGCCGCCAATCGCGGCAAGATCTCTGTGGTGGCAGATTTCCGTACCGAGGAAGGCCGCGCACAGGTGCTGGAGCTGATCAAAGACGCCGACATCCTGATCGAGAACTTCAAAGTCGGCGGTCTGAAGAAATACGGCCTGGACTACGATACGCTGTCCAAAATCAACCCACGCCTGATTTACTGCTCTATCACCGGCTTTGGTCAAACCGGCCCCTATGCCTCCCGCGCTGGCTATGACTTTCTGTTGCAAGGCATGTCCGGACTGATGTCGATCACCGGCGAGCCGGAGCGGCAACCACAAAAAGTCGGCGTTGCCGTCACAGACGTCGTAACCGGTCTCTATGGCACCATCGGTATTCTGGCGGCCGTCGAACAACGCCACACCACCGGGCGCGGACAGCATATCGACATGTCCCTCTTGGATTGCGCCACCGCTATGCTGGCCAATCAGGCGATGAACTACCTCGCCACCGGGGACAGCCCAAACCGTAAAGGCAATGCGCATCCCAACATCGCGCCTTACCAGGTGGTCCCCACATCCGACGGTCACATCATCATTGCTGTTGGCAACGACGGTCAATTCCAACGCCTTTGCGGAGTGCTGTCGCGCGGCGATTTGGGTGACGCGCCCGATTATGCCACCAACCAACTGCGGGTCGCCAATCGCGACGCCCTCACCGCGCAAATTGAATCAGAAACCAGCAAATGGTCCTCAGCAGAACTTTTGGCGGCACTCGAAGAAGCGACTGTTCCCGCCGGTCCAATCAACTCCATTGAACAGGCGTTGACCGACCCACAAATCGCGGCCCGTGGAATGGTGGTGGAGGCCGAAGGTGTGCGCGGCCTGCGCGGCCCATGGGTGTTTTCCGACGCGCAGCTGTCCACAGACCGCACCGCGCCGGTTTTGCCTAAATCAAAGCCCTAGACGCCAAGATAGCGGTCGGTCTCTTCCGGCCCCAAAGCGTCAAAACCACCGGTCCAGACCGTGCGCCCTTTTTCAAGGATCACCGCACGGTCGGCCACCTGCCCCAACTCTTTCAGGGATTTGTCGATGGCTATGATCGCCATGCCGGTTTCGGCTTTGAGCTTGGCGACTGCTTCCCAAATCTCCTGACGGATCACGGGTGCCAGCCCCTCGGTCGCCTCATCCAGAATAAGCAACTTCGGATTGGTCATCAGCGCCCTGCCAATCGCCAACATTTGCTGCTCTCCGCCAGAGAGCGACGCCGCGGACTGATCTCGCCGCTCTTCCAAGCGCGGGAACAACCGGCACACCGCCGCAAAGTCCCAAGCCCCTTTGCGGGCCGCCGCGATCAAGTTCTCATACACCGACAGATTTGCAAAACACCGGCGACCCTCGGGCACTAGGCCAATACCCAATCGCGCGGCCTTATAGGATGGCAAACCGCCAATATCCTGCCCGCCAAACTGCACTGCGCCACCCGAATTCTTCAGCATCCGGCACATGACTTTTACGGTGGTGGTCTTGCCCATGCCGTTGCGCCCCATGAGCGCAAGCACTTCACCTTCGCCAACGCTCAACGACACTTCGAATAGCGCCTGACTGGGGCCATAAAATGCCGCGACATTTTTTAGCTCAATCAAACTCATGCTGGCACCTCATCCCCCAGATAGGCCCGCCGGATTTCTGGATTCACTTTGATTTCCTCTGGTGTTCCTGTGGCAATCACTTCGCCATAAACCAACACGCTAATCCGATCTGCCAGCGCAAAAACCGCGTCCATATCGTGCTCAATCAACAGAATGGGCGCCTCTTTGCGCAACTCTGTCAAAAGTCCAATCATCTGCTGCGCCCCTTCTAGGCCCAGGCCAGCCATCGGCTCATCCATCAAAAAGGCCTTTGGCTTCAAGGTCAGCGCAACCGCGACTTCCAATTGCCGCCGCTGCCCATGGCTCAAATCCGCCGTGCGTGTTGCTGCAAACTCCGCCAATCCAACCTGCGCCAAGGCCGCCTTCGCCGCCGACACAAGCTGCGCATCTTTCATCACCGGCTTGAAAAACGACATCACATTGCCACGCTGCCCCAAGGCGCCAAGCACCGCATTTTGCAAAACCGTGTGCTCCATCGCCAAGGACGAGATCTGAAACGTCCGCCCAAGCCCTCTGCGCGCGCGCTCCGCTGAACCAACACCGGTTAGATCCTCATCCATCAGCCGCACTGTGCCGCTGTCAGAGGCCAAATGCCCGGTGATTTGCTGGATCAACGTCGACTTCCCTGCCCCATTGGGACCAATCAGCGCATGGATTTCCCCTTTGCGCAAATCCAGTGACACATCATTGGTGGCCTTCAGAGCGCCAAAACTTTTAAAAAGCCGCTCCGTACTCAACACCACATCAGTCATGGGCTTTCTCCCGACCTGCAAGGGCACCAATCACGCCGCCTTTTGCAAAAAGCACGATGCCAAGCAGCAGCGCGCCCAGGTAAACGTGCCAAAACTCCGACAATCCGCCCAGCGTATGCTCCAGAAGGATAAAAATCATCGCGCCAATCACCGGCCCAAACAGCCGTCCAACGCCGCCAATAATAATGAAAATGATGATCTCCCCCGACATCTGCCAGCTCAGCATTGTCGGGCTGACAAAGCGGTTAAGATCCGCAAACAACGCGCCCGCCAGACCAGTCACCGCGCCGGAAATCACAAAGGCCACCAACCGCAGATGATAGGGTTTCAGACCTACGGACAACACCCGTGTCTCATTCTGCCGCGCCGCGCTCAACGCCAGCCCAAAGGCTGATTTATGGATCGCATTCATCAGCAACAGGGCCAGACACAGGATCGCAAAACACAAGCCAAAGAACTGCATTGGCACCAGCGTGTTCAGCCCCGGAAACTCATTGCGCACATAGATCGACAGACCATCCTCACCGCCGTAAGCCGGCCAGCTGATCGCGAAGTAGTAGATCATCTGCCCAAAGGCCAGGGTGATCATGATGAAATACACGCCCGAGGTCCGCAGGCTCAACGCCCCAATCGCCAGCGCGGCCAGAGCACTTGTCACCATCGCTACCAGCCAAATCACCGGCATCGATTTTGTGCCTTCGATCAGAAACGGTGCTTCCATGATTGGCGCGTAAGACTGCGCATGGCTCGCCAGAATACCCATCGCATAGCCGCCAATGCCAAAGAACGCCGCGTGTCCCAGGCTCACCAAACCACCAGTCCCGAGCGCGAGATTCAACCCCACGCCTGCCAGCGCAAAGATCGCGGCACGTGTCGCCAGTGTAATAATAAAAGGCTCATCCGCCATCAACGCCCAAAGTGGCACCCCAAGCAAAACCGCCAGCGCGGCCACATTGATCCAGGTTTCCCGTGTCATCTCACGCCACCCCATATAGTCCGCGGGGACGGAACACCAAAACGCCCGCCATTAGGATGTAAATCAGCATCGACGCTAGCGCCGACCCCACCGACACCGCCGCCGATGGTTCAAGGAACAATGCGAAGATTTGCGGAAGCAAAAACCGCCCCATTGTGTCTGTGATCCCCACCAGCAAGGCGCCAACAAATGCCCCTTTTATCGAGCCAATGCCACCAATCACAATCACCACGAAGGCCAGGATCAGAACCGGTTCGCCCATGCCCACTTGCACCGACTGGATCGCACCCACCAAAGCCCCGGCAAAACCGGCCAACGCCGCGCCAAGCGCAAAGACAAATGTGTAAAGCTTGGCAATGTCCACGCCCAGGGCGGCAATCATCTCCCGATCGGCTTCACCCGCACGGATACGGATGCCCACCCGCGTGCGATTGATCAGGGCAAACATGCCAACCGCCACCAAGAGGCCAATAACGATAATGGACAGTCGGTACGCAGGGTACTCGATCCCGCCCGGCAAGGTCACCGGACCTGCCAACATCGGAGGCACATCCAGGAACAAGGGGAACGACCCAAACATCCAGCGCGTGCCCTCGGAAAAGATCAGGATCAACGCAAAAGTCGCCAGCACTTGATCCAGATGGTCCCGGTCGTACAAGCGCCGAATGATGGTCAGTTCAATGAGCGCCCCAGCCAGTGCCGCCGCCGCCAAAGACGCCATCAAGGCCAGCACAAAGGAGCCGGTTGCGGCCGCCACAGCTGCAGCGGCAAAAGCGCCAATCATATAAAGCGACCCATGCGCCAGATTGATCAGCCCCATGACGCCAAAGACCAAAGTCAGGCCCGCGCTCATGAGAAACAGCATCACGCCAAACTGTAGCCCGTTTAGCATCTGCTCTATGAATAGTAGTGTTGTCATTGCCCTCATTCAGTGCCAAAGCGGCACCCCTCCGCCAAAAGATCAGCGCAGAAAAGATAGTTTATTCAGGATATTGAAGACTGAACATCATGCACCTACCCCGCCAAGATGCATGGAGGTGGGAAGGCCCGAAGGCCTCCCCGAAGTCACTTACATCTTGCAGTCTGCCGCATAGGCATCCGCGTGGTTGCTCAGGCCAGTCGCAATGATCTTGTTGGTGTAAACGTCACCTTCCTTGATCACTTCGCGTACATAGATGTCCTGAACCGGATGGTGGTTGTCACCAAAGGCAAAGTCGCCGCGCACAGAGTCAAACTCCGCCGCTTTCAGCGCAGCACGGAACGCATCTGCGTCGGCCACATCCGCCTTGCCCATCGCAGAGATTAGCAGGTTGGCGGTGTCAAAGCCTTGCGACGCATAGAGCGACGGCAAACGGCCATACTCAGCCTGGAATGTTTCCACAAATGCCGCGTTGGTGGCGTTGTCGATGTCCTTGTTCCACTGGCTGGTGTTTTTCACACCCATCGCCGCGTCACCCACCGCTTGCAGGATACCCTGATCAAAGCTGAACGCCGGCCCCACCAATGGCAGGTCCACACCACTGGCCGCATATTGTTTCAGGAAGGAAATCCCCATGCCGCCCGGCAGGAAGAAATACACGCTGTCAGCACCGGACGCACGGATCTGAGCGATTTCGGCGGCGTAGTCAGTCTGCCCCAGCTTGGTGTACAACTCGCCAGCCAATTCACCATCAAAGAAGCGTTTGTAACCCGTCAGCGCGTCTTTGCCCGCCGGATAGTTTGGCGCGAGGATGAAGCTGTTCTTCAGACCGCTATCGTTGGCATATGCGCCAGCAGCTTCGTGCAAGTTGTCGTTCTGCCATGCGACATTGAAGTAGTTCGGATGACAGCCCTTGCCCGCAAGTGGCGATGGGCCCGCATTGGGCGACAGGTAGAATTTTCCCTGCGCCGTCGCGGCTGGCACCACGGCCATGGCGAGGTTGGACCAGATGATGCCGGTCAGCACGTCGACTTTTTCAGACTGGATCATTTTGTCGGCCAATTGCACCGCGATGTCCGGCTTGCGCTGATCGTCCTCGATCACAACTTCCAGATCATCCCGGCCCGCCTGCTTCACGGCCAGCATGAAGCCATCGCGCACGTCGATGCCCAAACCTGCGCCGCCGCCGGACAGTGTGGTGATCATTCCAACTTTCACATCCGCCTGCGCTGTTGCGCCTGCCAATGCCATTGCCGCGGCCAGCGCCGCACTCCGCAACTTCATTTTGTCGCTCCCTGGTTCTTTGTCTTTTCAATAGGAACCTTGGGCGTTCTGAGGGGCGTCCGTCAATAAGCTGGAGAAATTTTTTTTAAGCTTAAAATATCTTCAAGCATAAAAGGTATTTTTTCGTACCTTTTCCGGAAGATGTAAGCAGACCTTAAATCTCAGAAAACAGCCAGCTTAGAAATTCTCTGCCGGCGCACTAAACTTAAACATGTGCTCAAGGACCTCGGATCAAGCGTCTGAACAGCCTTTCACACGTCCAAAAGAAAACGCCGGGGTCTCCCCCCGGCGCTTCCAACTTACTTACCGCGTGACCACCAGCCGCGCCGCTTTGGCTTGGGTGGGGCTGCCGGTTCCGGCTCGGCCACCGCAACTTCGGTGACAGGTTCACCTTCGGCTTCCACTGGTGCCTCGGCGTCTGCTGCTGGGGCTTCAGCCTCTTCAGCTGCCGGTTCAGGAGCTGCCACTTCCGCAGCGGTTTCCGTTTCCGGCTCAGAGACAATTAGCTCAGCAACGTCCGCAGCCTCAGATTGCACTACTTCGGTCACAGGCTCCTGCGCTTCCACAGGCTCAGCTTCCGCGGCGTCCGCCGCAGGCGCCTCATCAGCGGCGTCCTCAGCACTCACCTCTTCCGATGCGGCCTCAGACTTCTTGCCGCGAGACCGGCTACGACGGCTCCGGCTGCGCTTCTTGGGTTTCTCTTCACCCTCCGCGGCCTCTTCTGCTGGCCTATCGTCGCCCCCCTCAGAGGCGTCTCCCTCTTCAATTGGATCGGCATCGCCTTCAGAAGATGTATCACCAGACGCGTCACCTTCGCCATTCTCGCCATTGCCCCGACGACGACGGCGGCGACGACGGCGTTTCTTCGGCTTGGCTTCGCCTTCCTCGCTTTCGGTTTTTTCTTCCGAAATCACTTCGGCGTCTTCCACGTCCGCATCATCAATCGCGTCCATGATCGAGATGTCACCGGACACAACCGGCGCCTCTGGCGCTGACACAACACGGGTCGCTGTCTTGAACTTCTCGATCGAGAAGTCAGGAGACACCAGATGTGGATCGGCTTCGATACGCACAGACAAGCCATAGCGCGCTTCGATCTGCGCCACATGCTCACGCTTCTGGTTCATTAGGTAGTTCACGATGGCCACTGGCGCTTTCACCAGAACCTCGCGAGACCGGCCACGCGTGCCTTCTTCTTCAATCTGACGCAGGATCGAAAGCGCCAGGTTGTCATCAGAGCGGATCAAACCAGTGCCGTGACACGCTGGACACGGCTGGGTGGTCGCCTCGATCATACCAGGACGCAGACGCTGACGGCTCATTTCCATCAGACCAAAGCCTGAGATCCGGCCCACCTGAATGCGCGCCCGATCGGTCTTCAGCTTGTCCTTCATGCGCTTTTCAACAGCGGTGTTGTTTTTGCGCTCGTCCATGTCGATGAAGTCGATCACGATCAGACCGGCAAGGTCACGCAGACGCAGCTGGCGTGCCACTTCTTCGGCTGCTTCCAGGTTGGTCTTCAGCGCGGTCTCTTCAATCGAACCTTCCTTAGTGGCCCGACCGGAGTTCACGTCAATCGCCACCAGCGCTTCGGTCACACCAATCACGATGTAACCACCGGATTTCAGCTGCACCGTCGGGTTGAACATGCCGGACAGGTAGCTCTCCACCTGATAACGCGCCAGCAATGGCAGGCTGTCCTGATACCGTTTCACGTTTTTGGCGTGGGATGGCATGATCATCTTCATGAAGTCTTTGGCAATGCGGTAGCCGCGCTCACCTTCCACCAGAACCTCGTCAATCTCACGCGAATACAGATCGCGGATCGAGCGTTTGATCAGGTCGCCTTCTTCATAGATTTTGGCTGGCGCCGTCGACTTGAGTGTAAGCTCGCGAATCTGCTCCCACAGGCGCTGCAAATACTCATAGTCGCGCTTAATCTCAGACTTGGTGCGCTTCGCTCCAGCCGTACGCACAATCAACCCTGCGCCCTGCGGCACATCAATCTCGTTGGAGATTTCTTTGAGCTTCTTGCGGTCCGCCGCATTGGTGATCTTGCGAGAAATGCCACCACCACGCGCGGTGTTTGGCATCAGAACACAATAACGACCAGCCAGCGACAGATAGGTGGTCAGCGCCGCGCCTTTGTTGCCGCGCTCTTCTTTCACCACCTGCACCAGCATGATCTGGCGCACTTTGATCACTTCTTGAATCTTGTAGCGACGCGGACGCGGCTTGCGCGGCGGACGAATATCCTCGCTGTCGTCTTCATCTGCGACAGATTCAATGCTCTCGTCTTTCTCAGACGCCTCGGAGCGCTTGCCACGACGACGGGAGCGACGACGGCCAGATTTCTTGCCCGTGTCTTCGTCATCCGAGGAAGCTTCAGAGTCCGCATCGGCATCCGCATCATCGGCACCATCTGCTGCTTCTGCATCAGCTTCCGGAGCGGCGTCAGCAACCGTTTCCTCTTCCTGAGCGGCGCTTTCAGAGGCTTCTTCAGAACTATCCGCCGCATCACCGGCCACTTCAGGCTCTTCAGCGGCAGGCTCTACTTCCTCAACTTGAGCGGTTTCTGCCTCTGCATCTTCCGGCGCCTCTTCCACGGCACTTTCTTCTACAGGCTCTACCTCAGAATCCGCATTTTCGTCACTTTCCGGCGCAGCCGCTTCGGTCTCTTCGACAGCCTCTTCCACCGCAACGTCGGCTTCTGCAGCGTCGTCGCCTTCCGGCGCAGCGCTGGCCTCGGTTTCAGTTTCTTCACCGGTTTCCGGGTCTTTGCTGACCACAGCGTCTTCACCTTCGGTGTTGGCTGCGATGGTCTTTGGACCTTCGTCTTTGTCCCCACCGTCCTCAGACGTTTCCTCAGCGGCAGCGTCCACAGGCTCTTCTGCGTCCGCAGTGTCTTCTGGTTCAGCGGCCTCGGAGTCCTCTGAGGTTTCGCCTTCCGCTACCGGCGCTTCCTCTGCAGCCTCTTCCTCAGCAACCTCTTCGGCCTCTGCTGACGCAACCCCAGCCGCTTCGGCGTCAACCTCAGCTTCGGCATCTGCTTCAGGCGCTTCTGCTTCTGCAGGCTCTTCAACTGGTGTTTCTTCCACCAGTTCCATCGGCGACAGGCCTTCGTCCTCGTCACCACCGGCATCTTCCACCAAATCAATGGTTTCCATGCCGGAGATTTCGGCAACCGGCTCTTCGGATGTCGCCTCAACCGCCGCGGTCTCGGCTGCCTCAGTGGCCACCTGATCCTCGGACTTCTTCTTGCGAGAGCGCGACCGACGGGACCGCGACTTTGGCTTTTCTTCTTCCTCGTCGCGCGCTTTCAGAGACTCGGCATAGGCCCGCTCTTCTTCCATAAGCGCCTCGCGATCCGCCACAGGGATCTGATAATAATCCGGGTGAATTTCCGAAAACGCCAAGAAGCCATGGCGGTTTCCGCCATAGTCCACGAAGGCCGCCTGCAGCGACGGCTCAACCCGAGTTACTTTTGCGAGATAGATGTTGCCAGCAAGCTGGCGCTTGTTTTCGGATTCAAAGTCGAACTCCTCAACCTTGTTTCCGTCCACCACCACAACGCGGGTTTCTTCCGCGTGGGTGGCATCGATGAGCATTTTCTTAGCCATGTTATCCGTTTGCACCCGCGCAAGCGCCGCGCCCCTCCCGGGGGATCGGGTCGATGAACTTGTCTGGGGTGTCTTGTCTGAGCGAGGGGATGCGCGCCGCCGATGGGGCCGCTTGCGGTCCCTGCTCGGTCTCTCAAATTACTCGCGCGCTTCATCGCGTTTCTTCTCCGACGCGGCAATCGGTGTGTCCGAGCCTGCGCCTGTTACATGCCCTCCGCCATGGCGGTGCGGGCGTCTCTACTGGTTCATTTTCATGAACCCAATCGGTCTGAGTATTGTGCCCGGCCCTCTGCCCCTCGGGGTCCTGTTGGGCCACCTGATACGCAACACTCAGCGAAACTCATCACGGCGCGCAAAGCCTGCGCAGACCGTTCCCCCACATAAAACCACTCCTGTGGAAAACACAATGGGGAATCGTCTGACGGATACCTGGCTTAGGTTAACGCCTTGTCAAAAAGCCCAATCTGGACAGCGGCATGGCCCAAATCTTGGGCGATCAACTGCCCCAAATCCGGCAGGGGTGTGTTTGGCGGACGCAGGTCCGGAATTTGCACCGTAAAACACCCGGCCCGCACCGCAGCTGTGGTGCCCAAATCACTATCCTCGAAAGCCACACAATGCGTCGGGTCCACTCCCAACCGGCGCGCGCCCTCCAGATAGGGCTCCGGGTCAGGTTTGTTGGCGGCCACCTCATTGCCGGTACAGACCGTGTCAAAAAACGGCAGGAGCCCCGCGGTCTCCAAATGATGCTGCGCCGCCGGTCCATGGGTGGAGGTCACAACCGCCATCGGTACCCCTTTCGCTCGGATCGTCCGAAGCACGTCAACAGCAAATGGCTTTACCGGCACGCCGTTGGTGACATTCTCCTTGTGCAGCGCACGCCACCGCTGGTCAAACGCCGCCACATCCGTGCTCTTAGGAAGAAACTTTTGCAACTGCGCAGTGCTATGCTGGCTCGACGTGCCCACCAACGCACCAAAAAACGCCTCGGCGTCTTCTCGCGCGATCTTGAGGTCATCCGTCAGTGTCACGAAGGCTGACAGAAACATCCGCTCCGTATCTAGAAGCAATCCGTCCATATCAAACAAATAGGCCGCCGGGGATTTCAACATCGTCATACCTAAAAAGCTCCGCAAATACCGTTAGCGCCATCGGTGCGCACCCTGTCACCAAACAGAAAATGCCGCAAGCCCTTCAGGGGGCTGCGGCATTCACTTAATCTATCGGCCTGAAATCAGAGGTAATCCGCACGCTGAAGACCGTATTTGGCCATCTTCTCGTTCAACGTCCGGCGTGGCAGGCACAGCTCTTCCATTACACCGGCAATGGACCCACGATGGCGGCGCATTGTGTTGTCAATCAACATGCGCTCAAACGCTTCAACGTATTCCTTGAGGGGCTTGCCCTCGGTGGTCACCACTGGCTGCATCTCCTCGTGATCGCTCATCAGCAGCGAGGCAATGGTGCCTTCACCACGACGGCTCTGCAGCACAGCCCGTTCCGCCAGATTGATCAACTGACGCACGTTTCCAGGCCAAGGGGCCTGCAACAGCTGCGCCGCTTCCTGCGCGCTCACCTTCGGCGCGTCACAGCCATATTCTTCGCTGAACTGCTCTGACAGGCGTGTGAACAGGCTCAGAATGTCTTCCCCCCGCTGCCGCAGCGGCGGCACCGTGATCCGCAAGGCCGCCAAGCGGTAGAATAGATCAGAGCGCAGCGCGTCTTCGCAGGTGCGGTCCTGCTCCTGCATATTGGAAATCGCCACAATCCGCGTTTCCGCCGGCGTGCCCTGCTCATTGATCACGTTGAGCAACTTCGCTTGCAGCGCATCACTTAGGCTCTCGATGTCTTCCAGCACCAAGGTCCCGCCTCGTGCCTCTTCCACCGCAGGCAATTGACTGTCTTCCGGGTTCATCGGCCCGAACAGCCGCTTCGCAAGCGCCTCTTCTTCAAAAGCACCACAGCTCACAAGCACAAACTTCTTACCAGCCCGGCTGCCAACCGCGTGCAGCGCATGCGCCACGAGCGTCTTACCGGTGCCGGTCTCGCCATCGATCAAAACATGCCCATCGGCCTGCCCCAGATCGAGAATGTCCTCTTTCAGACGCGCCATCACCGGGCTCGCCCCAATCAGCTTGTTCATAATCTGATCGCCGTCCGACAATTCGCGCCGAAGCGCACGCGCATCCAAGGTCAAACGACGGGCATTGGTGGCCTTTTTGGCCAGTTGCGTCATGCGATCTGGGTTAAATGGCTTCTCCAGGAAATCAAACGCACCCACGCGCATCGCTTCCACCGCCATCGGCACATCGCCGTGCCCCGTGATCATAATCACAGGCAGCGAACTGTCCGCGCCCATCAGCTTCTTCAGAAACTGCATTCCGTCCATACCCGGCATTTTGATGTCGGAAATCACAATCCCCGGATACTCTGCGCCAAGCGCCTTCAGCGCATCCTCGGCGCTGGGAAAAGTTTCAGTGTCATAGCCCGACAGTGCCAGCCATTGGCTGATCGACTGCCGCATGTCCTGCTCGTCATCGACGATAGCGATCTTCATGCTTTGTGCCACGAATTTACTCCGCTGCTTCAATATCTTCGTTCAAGATAGGCAGTTGAACTTCAAATACAGCCCCCTGCCCGTCTCCATTCCGCGCTGTCAGTCGTCCGCCAAGGTCGCTGACGATGCCAGAGCTGATTGCCAACCCCAAACCAACACCCTCACCGGGCTGTTTGGTGGTGAAAAACGGCTCAAAAAGGTTGTTCAAATCCTCGATGCCCGGCCCGTTGTCGCGCACCGTTAAAGTGGCGGTTTCCCCTGCTGCCAAAAGGATTTCGATCTCCGGATCTGCCACGGACTCCGTCGCATCCAGCGCGTTGCGCAAGAGGTTGATCATCACCTGCTCAATCCGCACCCGATCGCCCATCACGCGCACCGGATCCGTCGGCACGATCTTGCTTATGCGCACCTGCCGCTGGCGCAATTGCGGCTCCATCATCGACAAAGCCGAGGCCACAGCCTCCCCCATGTCAACCACATGGAACTCATCGCCGCCTTTTCGGGCGTAGGACTTGAGCTGCTTGGTGATCGCCCCCATACGCTCGATCAAGTCATCAATCCGCTGAAACGAGGTCAACGCCTCGTCTGGCCGATTACGTTTCACCAGAAGCTGCGCGCCGGCCAAATAGGTTTTCATCGCCGCCAAAGGCTGGTTCAACTCATGGCTCACCGCCGCCGACATCTCCCCAAGCGCCGCCAATTTGGAACTCTGCGCTAGGCTTTGTTCCGCCACCTCAAGGCTCTGCTGCATCCGCTCGCGCTCGGCGATTTCCCGCTGAAGCCTTTGGTTCAACCCGCGCAATTCCACGCTTTCCCGCTGAAACAAGGCCATGCGCAACGCACTTTTGCGCCCCAGCACATAGAATCCCAGTGCCAACAGGATCGCAAATCCCATAATCTCCAGCGCCAAAACCGCGTTCACTTTCTCCCGAACACCGGCGTAGCTCGTAAAACTGGTCATCTGCCAGCCGCGGAATGGAATACGTGCACCCATGCGCATCACGGCTTCGCCGCGAAGGTACGCATCCGCCGGGTCCTGCGCCCAATCCGCCGTCACCTTAATGGCCCGCTCAATTGCGCCCAAAGCCGGCTGCCGCGACAGCGCTTCCGCCTCGGTCAACCCGCGCCAGCGTGGCTCACTGCTCAGGATGATCGTGCCTTCGCTGTCTGCCACCAAAACCGCGTCCGAAATCCCGGCCCAGGCCCGCTCAAACTTGTGCAGATCGACCTCAACCGCGATCACACCAAGTGTTGCGCCACCGCTTTCCAACCGTCGGGAATAGATAAACCGGTAAGCCCCCGTCTCATCCTTGGCCGTGGTAAACAGGGTAACATTGGACCGTAACGCATTGATAAAGAACTCTTGTTCTCGATACAAAGTTCCCAGTCGCGTACGGTCCGTTGCCGCAACCGTGCGTCCGGTCTCATCCAGCATCAACAAGGAGGCCGCACCGATCTCATCTACAAAACTGATCAACCGCGCGGTGGAGCTGGAGAAATCCTGAGAATTCAACGCCCCAATCAACTCGGGGTCTTTGGCCAGCAGCTGAGGCACAATGGCGTTGCGTCGCAACTCGCTCAACAAGTTGCCAGAATATAGTGCCAACCGAAGCTCCGCCCGATTGCGCGTATTCGCTGTAAACCGATCTGTCAGAAAGCTGTTGGTGACCCAGATTGTCACCCCCGCGACCACGACCAACACCGCCAAGGTCACACGCGCCCGCCAGCTTGTCGTTGCCGGGCGCAGTTTTTCAGTGGTGTCGGAGGCGTGTTGCGTCATGCAAGAATATTACGCGGACGCGCCGACACCCTCAAGTCACGCTGTGGCAAACTGGTCCATCAACGCGCGGAACATTGCCACCCCGTCTGTGCCATTATGGCCGGTATCCGCCGCCCGCTCCGGGTGAGGCATCATGCCAAGCACACGCCGGTTCTTGCTGACCACACCGGCGATATCCGCAACCGAGCCGTTTGGATTGTCGGTATAGGTGAACGCAATCCGATCCTCATCACGCAGCTGAGCCAGCTTCTCGTCGGTCACAAAGTAGTTACCGTCGTGGTGCGCAATCGGCACGTTCACAACGTCGCCCTGGCTGTAGCCGGAGGTAAACGCAGTGTCAGCGCTGGCGACTTCCAGACCAACCGTACGACAGATGTACTTCAGGCCGGCATTGCGGCGCAGCGCGCCCGGCAACAGACCGGTCTCGGTCAGGATTTGAAAGCCGTTGCAGACACCCAGCGCATACCCGCCACGTTCGGCATGCTGGATAAGGGACTGACAGATTGGCGAATTTGCCGCAATGGCGCCACAGCGCAAGTAGTCTCCAAAACTGAAACCGCCCGGCACACCAACCATGTCGATGCTCTCTGGCAGCGCCGTATCTTTGTGCCACACCATGGTGACATCTGCGCCGGCCTGCTCAAATGCCACCGCAAGATCGCGGTCACAGTTGGAGCCCGGGAAAACAATGACCGCTGCTTTCATCAGCCCATCTCCACCCGGTAGCTTTCGATCACGGTGTTGGCGAGCAGCTTCTCGCACATCTCGGTCACAGTCGCCTCGGTGGTGCCTTCTGCCAGATCCAGCTCGATCACCTTACCCTGACGCACACCTTCCACACCATCAAAGCCAAGGCTGCCAAGGGCATGACGCACGGCCTCACCTTGTGGGTCCAGAACGCCGTTCTTCAGCATGACATATACGCGGGCTTTCATTTGGTCTCTCTCCAATTGGGCATGTGGCGGGACTGTCCCGCTTTTCTTGCCAAAATTCGTCATTCCCCGGCGCCCGTAACCGGGCGCGGGAGCCTTAGGTCAGGGTCAGTTTACAAGCGTCGGCTTGGGGCCGGTGCCTTTCGGCAGCACACCCAGACGGCGTGCGACCTCAGCGTAGGCGTCGGTCAGATTGCCTAGATCGCGGCGGAACACGTCCTTGTCGAGCTTCTGCCCGCTCTCAATGTCCCACAGACGGCAGCTGTCCGGGCTGATCTCGTCAGCCACAACAAGACGCTGGAAGTCGCCCTCATACACACGGCCAATCTCGATTTTGAAGTCGATCAGGCGAATTCCCACACCAAACATCACACCGCTCAGCCAATCGTTCACGCGCAGCGCCAGGCCAAGAATATCATCCATATCCTGCTGGCTGGCCCAGCCAAAGGCGGCAATATGCTCTTCCGACACCAAGGGATCGCCCAGGCTGTCGTCCTTGTAGCAGTATTCCACAATCGGACGCGGCAGCTGTGTGCCTTCTTCAATGCCCAGACGCTTGCTCATGGATCCTGCGGCGTAGTTGCGCACGATCACTTCCAGCGGAATGATCTCACAGTTGCGCACCAACTGCTCACGCATATTCATGCGCTTGAGGAAGTGGGTTGGCACGCCGATCTGACCCAGCCCCGTCATGAAATATTCGCTGAGGCGGTTGTTCAGCACACCTTTGCCATCAATGACGTCTTTCTTTTCCGCGTTAAACGCGGTGGCGTCGTCTTTGAAGTATTGCACAATGGTGCCCGGCTCAGGGCCCTCAAACAGAATCTTGGCTTTGCCTTCATAGATTTTTTTGCCGCGGGCCATGGCTACATTCCTTCTCTTCCGGGATGAGTCCCGAATTTGTCCGCCCTCTTAATGGATGGATAGCATTGTCGCAAGCATGGCTCTTGCACTTGCAGCATCCCTAACAGATGGTCATATCAGTATTGAGACATCCTAGAATTATGGAGGAGTTCAAAAATGAACGCATTTGATGACCGCGAAGCCGCCTTTGAGGCCAAATTTGCCCATGACGAAGAGATGAAATTCAAGGCCGAAGCCCGCGCCAACAAGAAGCTGGGTCTTTGGGCCGCTGAGTTGCTTGGCAAATCCGGTGCTGAAGCCGAAGACTACGCCAAAACCGTGATCTCTGCAGACTTCGAAGAGGCCGGTCATGACGATGTGATCCGCAAAGTTGTGGGCGATCTGGGTGACAAGGCCGATGAGCAAACCATCCGCGCCAAGCGTCGCGAAGCGCTTGCCGCGGCCAAAGAAGAGCTGGCCACCGAAGCTTAAAATTATACAGAATAGAAAAACTTACAGCGCGTGGGCTCCGGCCCGCGCGCTTTATTTAGCTCCAATTGTCTTTGTTAAGGCGGCCGAAACCACGCTTCAGATAGCGATTTGGGTCACTTGGGACAGGTAACGATTTGGGGCGGGAACCTTGAAGACACCAACGATGAAGACTGCGCAGACCGTTCTGCAGCGGATTTGGCCTTTTGCCTTTGGCGCGGTGTGCCTCTGGCTGCTTTCCGAACAAGTGGACGATGTGGACTACGGCACGCTTTGGGCCTCTGTTCTGTCCGCCACCCCGTGGCTATGGGGGCTGGCACTTACGTTTTCAGCTCTTAGTTTTCTCGCGGTCTCTCGCTATGACGTGATTGCTCAACGCCATTTCCAAATGCATCGCAGCGCGTCTGAGGCCATGACCGTTGGGGCCACTGCCATCGGTCTGGGGCAGACCTTGGGCGCCGGCGCGGTGGTTGGTACCTTTGTGCGCTGGCGCATGATGCCAGATCTGTCGCTCAAAGATGCCGCGCGCATCACCGCCTTTGTCACGGTGACGTTTCTGGCTGCCATGGCCGTGACCATCGCCCTTGCCGCGCTGGTCCTGCCCACACCACATGTGCCGTCTTTCCTGCCGCCAATCATTCTCGCGGTGGCGTTCCTTGTTGTGGTGCTGGCATTTGTGTTCCCGGTCTTGCCCCGACAGGGAAGCCGCCTCAGCCTGCCAACCCTGCCCGCCATGGCCGCGCTGCTGTCCCTCTGCCTGATTGACACCATCTTTGCCGCTCTGGCGCTCTACGTTTTGCTGCCACCGGACCTTTCCCTCAGCTTTGCTGTCCTGCTCCCGGTCTTCCTGATCGCGCTTGGCGCCGCCATCTTCTCCGGCACCCCAGGCGGTGTAGGACCGTTTGAACTGACGCTTCTAGCAATGTTGCCTCACCAACCAGAAGCCTCCCTGCTCGCAGGCGTCCTGGCCTTCCGCGCGATCTACTATGCGCTACCGGCGCTCCTGGCTGGTTTGGTTTTCCTGCGCCATCTCGCCAAGCCGCGTCCGGCCCGCACCCCGCGCCAACACCGCGCCTATGAGGCCTATGACAACGCGCCGCTCTCCACCGTCAGCCGCGCCGAACTGGGCGTGATCCGCCAAAACGGCGGCGCGCTCCTGTCTTGTGACGCAGGCCGCTACGGCGCAGTGCGCATTGGCCAAACTCTTGTGGCGCTTTTTGACCCCATCGAAGGCGACGCCCATGCTATGGCCCGCTCGCTCAAAAACGCCGCCCGCGCGCAAAACCGGATCGCCTGCAAATACAAAATCTCCGCCCGTCAGGCAGTAAAAACCCGAAAAGCGGGCTGGGCGGTGGTGCATATCTCCGACGAGGCTGTTCTCAAACCAAGCCAACACTCCACAGCGGGGTCCACCTATCGACAGCTACGCCGCAAGTTGCGCCAAGCCGAAAAGGCCGACGTAGAGGTGAACCAACCAGAGACCCACATGCTGCCGCTGGGCGACATGGCACAGGTCTCCGCCGCTTGGGAAGCCAAACACGGCATCCCCAAAGGTCTCACAATGGGGCGCTTTGAGGACTTCTATGTCGGCTGTCAAACTGTCTTCCTCGCGTATCAGGGCAATACCCTCGTCGGCTTTGTCAGCTTCCACGCCACCGCGCATGAATGGTGCCTCGACCTGATGCGCGTGCTGCCCGAAGCGCCTGACGGCACCATGCACCTGCTGGTCCAGAAAGCCATCGAGGCCGCAGCCGAAGCCGACGTACCCCGCCTGTCCTTGGCCGCAGCCCCTGCTCTGCCCGAAGGCAAAACCGCGCTGGAACGCAAAATCCGCAGCTACCACTTCAAACATGCAGGCGGCGCCGGCCTTCGTCAGTTCAAAGCCTGCTTTGCCCCCCGCTGGGAGCCGCTCTTCATGGCCGCACCCGGTCCAGCACAGCTCAGCCTGGCCGCGCTGGACCTAACCCGCGCTGTAAACCTACGCAGCGCACCTGCCACCCCCATCGCATGCGCTCAGCCAGTACAATCCGAAGGCTATCTATCCTCATCCTCATAATCGTCTTGCATCAAATTAAGTTGTGCCCCGGCCCCGCCCGTGGCAAATCGCTGCGCAAACGACACGCGGCACGCCGCGCCCTAAGGAGTATCCAATGACCAACGCCCTCTCCAAGCTTTTGGAAACCCGTGACTGGCTCATGGCCGACGGCGCCACCGGCACCAACCTGTTCAACATGGGCCTCAGCTCCGGCGACGCGCCAGAACTCTGGAACGCCGACGAGCCACAAAACATCAAAAAACTCTACAGCCTCGCGGTCGACAATGGCTCTGACATCTTTCTGACCAATTCCTTTGGCGGCAACGCCTCCCGCCTGAAGCTGCACGACGCCCAGAACCGCGTGCATGAACTCAACCGCCTTGCCGCTGAAATTGGCCGCGACGTGGCGGACGCCGCAGGTCGCCCAGTTATCGTGGCTGGCTCCGTAGGCCCAACTGGCGACATCATGGAACCCGTAGGTAGCCTGTCCCACGCCGACGCCGTCGAAATGTTTCACGAGCAGGCCGAAGGTCTGAAAGAAGGCGGCGCGGACGTGCTGTGGTTGGAAACCATCTCCGCACCAGAAGAGTACAAAGCCGCCGCCGAAGCTTTTGCCCTCGCGGACATGCCTTGGGTCGGCACCATGAGTTTTGACACCGCAGGCCGCACCATGATGGGTGTGACTTCCGCCGATATGGTGCAACTGGTCAACAGCCTGCCCAACAAGCCGCTCGGTTTTGGTGCCAACTGCGGCACTGGCGCGCCGGACCTCTTGCGCACTGTGCTTGGCTTCTCCGCCCAAGGCACCGAGACCCCGATCGTGGCCAAAGGCAACGCGGGCATTCCGAAATACCACGACGGCCACATCCACTATGATGGCACGCCAGAGCTGATGGCAGACTATGCCGTCATGGCGCGCGACTGCGGCGCGACCATCATTGGCGGCTGCTGCGGCACCATGCCAAACCACCTCAAAGCCATGCGCGAAGCGCTGGAAACCCGCCCCCGTGGCGAGCGTCCGTCGCTTGAGGCCATTGCCGAAGCGCTTGGCGGCTTCTCCTCTGCCAACGACGGCACCGGCGATGACGCCGCCGCCCCAGCGCGCGAGCGCCGCGGCCGCCGCCGTCGCGGCTAAGTCTGAAACACCCAAAAGGCGCCGTTCACCGGCGCCTTTTGTTTAACTGCAATAGCCGGCGCGCTTGATCCGGCTTTTCGCAGACGCCTTTTCCAAATGGCGATAGCGCCCTCCAGAGTAGCGCGCGCAATCCAACGCGTGGCCCGCCGCAATCACCGCTGCACCAATGTCCTGCCCGTTGGCGTAACACACGCCAATGTAGCGATCATACGACCGCTCTCCGGTCAAATCACAGGTCACCTCTTTGCCGCGCAGATAGTTCACCGTCCAGCGCTTGGCATCCTTGCCTGCACGGGTCTTAAGCTCCGGCGCATCAACCCCTTGAAAACGCACCGGTGTGCCGTCCACGACAATCGTATCCGCGTCGCGCACTTGCACCTCCGCCCATACCGGCGTGGCCACCAAAACGGCAGCCGCAATTAGTCTTTTCATTTTGGTCGTCAGTCTTCTGTGAGTGGTGGCAGCACCTTAGCAGGCGGCAACTGCCAAGTAACAGAGACAGGCTCACAATAAGGCGCCATGGGCAGACCACCGCCCATAACGCTGTTTTTCAATTCCAAAACCCCTCAAAAGGCGTATTTTGACCGCAGCGTCGCAACCGTGTCGCCATTCTCTGCCAGCCACGTATTGAAAGCCTCCACAACGTCCGCACGGTTGCTGGAAGACACATGATAATTCGACACGGAGTGCGGCAGACTCTCATCAAACACCAGTGCCGTCTCGTCTTTGCCCAACTCACGCAAAACACGGCGGATCACATCCTGATTGGCATAGGCCCCGTCAATCCGCCCAACCAGCGCTTGACGCACCATGCCAATAAAGCTGGAGTTCTCCTTGAGCTTCACATCGCCGCTATTGATCCGATCGAGCCAGGAATACGGCGTGAACCCCAAAACCGTGCCAAGTTGATCAACCTCGTCTGCTGGACGCCCAACATGCTCAGGCAACACCATCACGCCATCGATCGCTTCAACCACAACGTCGGAATAAACCACGCTCTGACCGTCTTTCAGTTCCGCCGACCAATAGGCGTTGTCCGGGTATTTCAGGTCCACATCCCCCGTGACCACCGCCTGCATCAGCCGGGTGATTGGCAAGGCTTTGAACTCCAGTTCATACCCTTCATCCTCCGCAAAGGCGGTCAAAAGGTCCGCCCCAAATCCGGTGTAACTCTGCCCGTCCCAATTGTAGTGCGGAAGGTATTCAATGTTTTCCACGCCCACGACTAGGCGTTCGGCGGTGGCCACTCCGGCCGTACAGGCCAACGAAAGGCCAACTGCTGCAATCACGTTCTTCATAGTCCGTCTCCTATGGAAATAACTCAGACCCGCAGCATCAGGGCCTGAAACTTTCCAATGTGTTGACTTTCGCAAAAGCTGAAACAGTTTCAGAAAAGCGCCAGTTGTCCATCCCGCGCGAGTGGCACCTCAAACAGATCACAGCGCAGTTTGGGCATCTCTTCATTCAAGCCAAAACGCACACGGGCTTTCTCCACCCGCTTTGCGATCATCTCCGCATAGATCCCCTCGCCCCGCATGCGTTTGTTGAACTCCGCGTGATACAGCTCCCCGCCATGCATCTCCCGCATCCGCGCCAGAACTTTTGCCGCGCGCCCTGGATTGGCCGCCTCTAACCATTCCTCAAACAACGGCGCCACCTCCATTGGCAGACGCAACATGATCCAAGCCATGCCGGTAGCACCGGCGTCCGCAGCTGCCTCTATAAGCGCCTCAACCTCATGATCCGTCAAACCCGGCACCACCGGCGCCAGCATCGCGCGCACCGGGATGCCCGCCTCTGTGAGCTTTCGAATGATCTCCAACCGCCGTTTGGGCAAGGGACAGCGTGGCTCCATCGCGCGCGATAGGCCCACATCCATCGTCGTCAAAGACACCCCGACCTGCGCCAGACCTTTGGCCGCCATGTCACTCAAAATATCAATGTCGCGCTCGACCAATGTGCCTTTGGTGGTGATGGCCACCGGATGATTAAACCGCTGCAAAACCTCCAACACTGAACGCATCACACGATAGCGCCGCTCAATCGGCTGATACGGATCGGTGTTGGTGCCAATCGCCAATAGGCTGGGCTGATAGGCTTTGCGCCGCAACTCTTTCTCCAGCACCTCCGCCGCCTTCGGCCGCGCCACCAGCTTGCTTTCAAAATCCAACCCCGGCGACAGCCCCAGATAGGCATGTGTCGGCCGCGCAAAACAATAAGTGCAGCCATGCTCACACCCACGATAGGGATTAAGGGAGCGATCAAATGGTATGTCCGTCGACGTATTGCGTGTGATCACTGACCGGGGCCGCTCCTCACTCACCTCAGTGACAAAGGCACCCCGCTCTTCCGGGATCTCCCAACCATCCTGCACGTCCTCGCGCTCCAGCTCATAGCGCCCAGGCGCATTGCTTTGCGCCCCCCGCGCCTTGCGCCGTGCCACATCGATTTTGGACTGTTTCAGGTCAGACATACGCCCAAAATAGAACAAAAAGTGAACACATGCAACAAACCCCATGATCTGGATGAGAAACTTTCATCTCTCACATGATTTTTGCCCCTACACGTCGCACCCGGCGCTGGCTATGTCGCTATTCAGACAGTTTGCCCGCTCAAAAGCATTGAAAGCTGGGGTATATTGAATAGCAACCGGTGCCCGCTTCGGGCCCCCGCCAGGGTATGGGAATACGCGCATGTCAGAAGAAGAAGACGACATCATCCTGTCCGAACTCAATGACGAGGAACTTGTCCAACAGATGTTTGACGACCTCTACGATGGCCTCAAGGAGGAAATCGAAGAAGGTGTGAACATCCTGCTGGAACGCGGCTGGGAACCCTACCGCATCCTGACCGAAGCGCTGGTGGGCGGAATGACCATCGTTGGCGCTGACTTCCGCGATGGTATCCTCTTTGTCCCTGAAGTGCTTCTGGCGGCCAACGCCATGAAGGGCGGCATGTCCATCCTGAAGCCTTTGCTGGCCGAAACCGGCGCGCCACGCATGGGTTCTATGGTCATCGGGACCGTCAAAGGCGACATTCACGACATCGGCAAGAACCTGGTTTCCATGATGATGGAAGGCGCTGGTTTTGAAGTGGTGGACCTCGGCATCAACAACGCTGTTGAAAGCTACTTGGAAGCGCTTGAAGAGCACAAGCCGGACATCCTCGGCATGTCTGCCTTGCTCACCACCACCATGCCCTACATGAAGGTTGTCATCGACACGATGGTCGAGCAAGGCCTGCGTGATGACTACATCGTTCTGGTTGGCGGTGCCCCACTGAACGAAGAGTTTGGCAAGGCCATTGGCGCAGACGCCTACTGCCGTGACGCGGCTGTGGCCGTCGAAACCGCCAAAGAATGGGTTGCGCGCAAACACAACCAGATGAGCGCCTGATCAGGCCCTATCCCTTTGCTCACTCCCCGAGCGATTTGATCCGGCCCGCCCTTCACAGGCGGGCCGTTTTTGTTCAAGGTACCGACATGTCAGGACTTTACTCCCCCGATCTCGCCCGCATCCACGCCGAAGGCTACAACGACACCTTTGACGAGGCACACGACTGGCTCGCCGCGCAAATTCTGCACGGCCCCGCCAACGCCCATCTGTTTGACATTGGCTGCGGCGATGGCACCTGGCTTTCCGTGGCCGAAGACCGCGGCGTCATGGGCGAAGGCGTTGACCTCTCTCCGGCCTTTGTGGAAATCGCCCAAGCTCGTGGCCTTCTGGTCAAACAAGGCAACGCAGCCGACATCCGCATCCCCAAAGGCACCACCGCGATCACCTGTCTTGGAGAAGTTCTGAGCTACATAGACGCCACCACCAAACGCGACACGCTTCTGCCCGTGGCCCGCGCGGCGTTTGACGCGCTGCCCTCCGGCGGTCTGCTCTTTGCCGACCTCATCGGCCCCCGATGCCTACCCAAAGCGCCACGCAACACTGGCATAGACTGGCAAATGCGCATTGAAGTCACCGTCGAGCGCGACCTCCTCACCCGCCGCATCGAAACCCAGGTGGGCGATCGGTTTGACACGGTCATCCACCAGCAATCCCGACGCCATCCGGCAAGCACTAAACAGGCGCTTGAAGCCATCGGCTGGCGTTGCGAGATCCTCGATAGCTACGGCCCTGCAGGGCTTCTCCGGGGACGTTTTGCCATCAAGCTGACCAAGCCATGACGCAACTCCCCAACGACAGAACGCTGGCGCAATCTGGCCTTGCCCCCACTGGCTCAACCGGCCGCATACTTCTGCTGGCCTGCGGCGCGCTCGCGCGTGAAATCCTTGACCTGATCAAACTCAACAACTGGTCCCACATGGACCTCACCTGCCTGCCCGCCATCTTCCACATCCATCCAGAAAAAATCGCGCCGGCCGTTCGCGACGCCGTTGCCAAACATCGCGACAGCTACGCCGACATCTTTGTGGTCTACGCTGACTGCGGCACCGGCGGGCAGCTTCAACAAACCTGCGACGAACTAGGCGTCAAAATGATCGCAGGCCCCCATTGCTACAGCTTTTTTGAAGGCAACGACCGCTTTGCCAAAATCGCTGAAGACGAATTCACCGCCTTCTACCTGACCGACTTTCTGGTCCGCCAATTTGACGCTTTTATCATCAAACCCATGGGGTTGGATCGCCACCCCGAATTGATGGAGATGTACTTCGGCAACTACGAGAAACTGGTCTATCAGGCCCAAACCGACGATCCCGCGCTGACCGAAAAAGCCAAAGAATGTGCGGATCACCTCGGCCTGGCCTTCGAGCGTCGCTTCACTGGCTACGGTGACATGGCCACCGCGCTCAAGGCCCTATAAAATAGGAGGCGCCCCAATTTGGAGCGCCTCTCTAACCCTTTAGGACAACCGCCGCGTCGGCGTCTTGTCTGTCGTGTCTTCAGACGTCTCCGCTCGACGGTTCTTCTCCAACAGCGCCTCAAACGCATCAAATATGCGCTTCATGTGCTTGCTTTTGTACGGAAAAACCTCTTCGTCATCCATGTCATGCACGATCAGCGCATTGTCCGCTTCAAACACGACCAGATTGCCATCCGGGTCTTCGGCGCAATCCACACCAAAGTAATCCAGATCAATCGCATCGGTCAGCGCGCCAAACCCACTTTCGTGTCGCGTCACAAACCGGCGCTCAAAACTGTCCATCCAGGCCGCCTCTTCGGCGCGCTTCTCGGCAAACTCTTCCATGCGCGCGTTCAGGTACCAAAGGTCCCACTGGTCCGCGATGGCCATGTGGCATGGGAAAGGCTGCCCATCCACAAAGATCACGCGGTATTTGCGATAAAACCCGTCTTCCCGCGTTGCGTAACGGATATACTCGGAGACGAAGAACGCGACTTCATTGCGCTCAAACAGGTAGTCACTCAACGCATCCCGGCTTTCGATCAGCACCAGCCCTTCGCCCGCATGGCTACCTACCGGCCGCACCACATAGGGGTAATCCCCAAGCGCCGCCAAACTGTCTTCCGCCGCTGCATCTTCCAGTTCCCAGCGGTCAAACCGCTGCGTCTTCGGCAAAGTCAAACCCGGTTGGCCGGCAAACATCGCTTCAAGCGAATCCCGCTCAAGATCTACCTGACCATTTGGTAAGTTTACCACTTTGGTTCCCACTGCTGCGGTCAACGCGCGCACCTTGTTCTGAAACGCTTCGGCCTTCACACTGTCCGCAGGAGCGGCGCAAAACGCCACATCATGGGCGGGCAGATCGATCTGCTCGTCGCTCTCAACATTCAGATAATAAGTCAGAATTTCAACATCTGCACCCTGCAGCAAAAACTCAATTGGGGTGTTGCCTCCAATATGGCTCGGTTCAGCAAACACCAGCAGTTTAGTGCGCGCGCCATCTGTTTTTTTGGTGCTGAAAATACGTTGACGCTTCAGCGCCTCATCCTGCCAGGCCAGCCCTGCTGCGCGGTTGCCCTGCAACTGATCAATCACCGACAGATCCATAAAGATGCCGTCCGCATCTTTCCCGGTGAACACTTTGCTCAGCAGCTCATTGCGCAGAGGCTGCAGATCGACGCCGTCAAACGCCATCTTCGTCAGGCTCGCAAGCCCGATTCTTTCTTGAGGTTCCATTCTGGCTCCTAATTTTCGTGCCCTACTGGAATGCCCCAATCGTTGTTAAAAATAGGTGCAAGCAACCATTACAATTTTCACTAACTGCAAATTTGTTTTGTCGGAGATCAAAGGCTCTTGGAAAAACCACTGCTCCCCAACGGCTTACACCAAAGATGTCACCCACAAAATTGTCGCATCGTCTTCGCTGACCGACACCACATTGTGGCCCATTGAGCCATCGTAATAAGCACTGTCTCCGCGGCGCATTTCCACCGGTTCATAAAACTCGGTGTAAAGCGTGATCACGCCAGTCAGCACATAGAGAAACTCTTCCCCATCGTGCCGCACCCAGCCGTCAAACTCGTCCATCGACCGCGCCCGCACGCGCGCCCGATATGGCAACATCGCCTTCTTGCGTAGCCCCTCGGCCAAAAGCTCATGTTCATAGGTGGTGGTCACCTGCCGGGTGCCTTCACCGGATTTCACCACCGACATCCGCCCGTTGACCTGATCCTTCTGCGGCGCAGTGAACAGCTGCGGCACAGAAATCTCCAAGCCCACCGCCAGTTTCTTCACCGCGTCATACGTCGGCGACATCTGGCCATTCTCGATCTTGGACAGCGTGGACCGCGCCAAACCAGCCTGGCTCGCCGCCTGCTCCAGCGTCCAGTTGCGAGCCTTGCGCAGCTCACGCACACGTTCACCAAGGTCCAGCGGCTCAACATGATCCTGCTCGCCGTTTTCACGCGCGATCTTGATCAAGGATTTTGGGTCTTTAGAGGTCATGCGCGCTTTTATCCCGCACAAGACGCAACTGGCAACCGCCTCCTGCCTCTTGCACGTGTCGCTCAAGCCGCATAGGCCATTTCCATGCTTTCGATCTTTGACCAAGGCCCGCCACCGCCCTGCCCGTCCTCCTTCAACATGGCCGCCCATGTGCTGCGCCATGCGGACCGTTTGGCCGACAAAGAGGCCCTGCGCGTGCTATCCCCCAACACGCCCGAAAGCTGGACCTACGGCGCGCTAAAATCCGCCATTCTCGGCACTGGCACAGGTTTGTTGCGTGCAGGTCTAAATCCCGGCGACCGCGTGTTGATGAGGATCGGCAATACGGTCGAATTCCCAATTGCCTACCTCGCCTGTATCGCGGTTGGTCTGATCCCCGTACCAACGTCCTCACAGCTGACCGAGGCCGAAGTCACCAGGATGGTCGAACCTCTGGAGCCCGCCGCCATCTTGCGAGATCCGGAGGTTTCCACTGCTTCAGGTTTTGATCGTAAAACGCTGACAACACACGACCTTCTATCGTTTCACTCCTATCCACCAGCCGACTTCAACATGGGCGATCCCAATCGACCTGCCTACATCATCTACACCTCCGGCACCTCTGGCATCCCCCGCGCAGTGGTTCACGCCCACCGCGCGATCTGGGCGCGCCAGATGATGTTTGACGGCTGGTACGATCTGCACGAGGACGACCGCCTCCTGCACGCCGGTGCCTTCAACTGGACCTTCACGCTTGGCACCGGCCTGATGGACCCTTGGACCAAAGGCGCCACCGCCTTGATCCCGGCACCCGGCACGGCAACCGACGCCCTGCCAGACCTTCTGCGCGACAATCACGCGACCCTGTTTGCCGCCGCGCCGGGCGTCTACCGCAAGATACTGGCAACCACCGAAAACCCGGCGCTTCCGGACCTGCGCCACGGCCTCTGCGCAGGTGAAAAGCTGTCTGAGCCGCTGCGCACTCAATGGAACGCGGCCACCGGCACCAAACTCTACGAAGCCTTCGGCATGTCCGAATGCTCCACATTCATCTCCGCCAGCCCAGACCACCCGGCCCCCAAAGGCACGCTTGGCCGCCCCCAAACCGGCCGCCACATTGCGGTCCTCGACGACACCGGCCCAGTCCCGCGCGACACCCCCGGCACCATCGCCGTCCACACATCCGACCCCGGTCTGATGCTTGGCTACCTCAACGCACCCGAAGAGACCGCCGCGCGCCTCCAGGGCGACTGGTTCCTCACCGGCGATCTGGGCCAAATGGACGCCGACGGCCACATCACCTACATGGGCCGCGCGGACGATATGATGAACGCCGGTGGCTTCCGCGTGTCCCCGTTGGAAGTTGAAGCCGCCCTGCTGCCCCACCCGGACATCACCACCATCGCCGTCACAGATGTGGAGGTCAAAACCGACACCCGCATCATCGCCGCCTTCTATACCGCCGATCACGATCTCGTGGAGGACGAATTGAAAGCCTTTGCGCAGACCCATCTGGCACGTTACAAGCAGCCTCGGCTCTTCAAACGCCTGCCCGCGTTGCCCACCAACGCCAATGGCAAACTCAACCGCCGCGCTCTGCGCGAGACCTACAAGGCATCCACATGATCAAACTCGACATCATCTCCGACCCGATCTGCCCGTGGTGCTTCATCGGCAAGTCTCGCCTGATGAAAGCTTTGGAGGCCGAGCCCGATCATCCCTTTGTGATCGAGTGGCACCCGTTCCAGCTCAACCCGGACATGCCGGCCGAGGGCATGGACCGCCGCGAATACTTGGAAACAAAGTTTGGCGGCAAGGAAAACGCCGTGCGCGTCTATTCCGAGATCGAGCAACACGCCACCGAGGAAGGTCTGGAGATCGACTTCGCCGCCATCAAACGCACGCCCAACACCATCAACGCCCATCGGCTGATCCACTGGGCAGGCATCGAGCAAAAACAAAACGCTGTGGTCGATGCGCTGTTTGCGGCCTACTTCAAAGAAGGCCGCGACATCGGTGACACGGATGTGTTGGCAGATATTGCCGACAGCGCGGGCATGGACGCCGCCGTGGTGCGCAAGTTGCTGGAGTCCGATGCCGATGTTGAAGACATCCGCAAACGCGATGCGCACAGCCGCGAAATGGGGGTGAACTCGGTGCCTACATTTATCGTGGCCAACCAACACGCCGTGCCTGGTGCGCAACCTGCCGACCTCTGGCGGCGCGTCATTGCCGATCTGAAAGCTCAGACGGCGACGGAAAACGCCGCGGAATAGTCACTGAACCAGCGTTCATTCTTCACTTGTGAACCACAGCGCCCCGCGCTACCCTAGTCCGCTCAGCCCGCCATTTTGCGGCCTGACCACTCAAGCACGATCACCTGACTGGTGTGGGCCAGAGACGACACAGCAACGCCGCCGCGTGCTGTCCGCTCGCCTGCCTGTCGTCCTTTTTGACGGAGCAAGTCATGACCAAAGACAATCTGCCGATGAGCCAGGTGGAATTCATCGCCCTCTGCGCCATGATGTTCGCCACCATTGCGTTTTCCATCGACGCTATGCTCCCGGCGCTGCCACAAATCGCCGCCGAGCTCAGCCCCGGCAGCCACAACACCGAGACCCTGATTGTCATGTCCTTTGTCATGGGCATGGGCATTGGCACGTTTTTCACCGGCCCGCTGTCAGACCGCTTTGGTCGCAAGCCGGTGCTAATCTCCGGCGCGATACTCTACATCCTCTGCGCGTTCATCGGCTGGATGAGCCAAACCCTGGAGTGGCTGCTCTTCGCTCGCCTGTTCCAGGGCATGGGCGCAGCAGGTCCGCGCGTGGTCACCCTTGCCATCGTGCGTGACATCTTCTCTGGCCGCGAAATGGCCCGCATCATGTCCTTTGTCATGATGGTTTTTATTATTGTGCCTGCCGCAGCGCCACTGTTGGGGCAATTCATCATCGACCTGTCGTCCTGGCGCGGCATTTTTGTCGCCTTCATGCTGTTCTCCCTGACATCTGTTCTCTGGATCGGCATTCGCCTGCCAGAGCCGCTGCCGGTTGAGAACCGTCGCCCCTTCAGCATCGGCAAACTCATTGCGGGACTGCGCGAAATGTGGGGCATTCCCTCCGTGCGCACATCCATTCTGGTGCAATCTCTGATCATGGGCTGTCTCTTCGGGCTGATCGGCTCGGTGCAACTTGTGTATGATCAAACCTATGATCGCGCCGCCGAGTTCCCCTATTGGTTCGCTGGCATCGCACTGGCCTCCGGCACAGCGAGCCTTCTCAATGCCAAACTTGTCGTCAACCTCGGGATGCGCTTCCTCGTCACGGTAGCGATAGCAGGTAAGGCCATTTTCGCTGCGGTTATGTTGTTCTTTGTAATGACACCGGACCTGAACGTTCAGTTCTATGCATTTGCCCTGTGGCAATTGACCGTGTTCTTCTCCATCGGCTTGACGATCGGTAATCTCAACGCCATGGCGATGGAACCGCTGGGCCATATGGCCGGCACCGCTGCCTCCGTGATGGGCGCGCTGTCCACCATCTTTGGGGTCATCCTGGCTGCTCCGATTGGTCTGGCGTTTGACGGCACCCCGTTCCCGCTTGTGCTTTCTGTTGGCGTGCTGGCCTTGATCGGCTTCATGCTGATGCTGCACATGCGCCGCATCGAAGCCCGCGCTGTGGCCGCCTAAGAGCGCTTGCACATCCGCTGGTCGTGCGAAACAGTGGCCGCATGACCAGCGCATTGATTTTCCGTAACCGCAATTACCGCCTGCTTTTTGCTTCCGGCGCCCTGACCAACCTCGGCGACGGCCTTGTCATGCTGGCCATCCCTTGGCTGGCAACCCTGCTAACGCGTGATCCTGTGGCCATTGCCGCCGTCGCAGCCGCGGGTCGCCTGCCTTGGTTGTTTTTTGCCTTGCCCGCCGGAGTGATCGCCGATCAGGTCGACCGTCGCAAACTCATCGCCCGTGCTGACCTTCTACGCGCCGCGCTGGTGGGTGCCATTCTCTGGCTCGCCCTTAGCGCACCCGGTCCAAGTGCCATCTGGCTGCTTGCTGCACTGACCTTCCTTTTGGGTGCCGCCGAAGTCCTGCGCGACAACGCCGCTCAAACCATTCTACCCGACATCGTCACCGCTTCTGATCTGGAGGCTGCCAATGGCCAAATGTGGAGCGTGGAACAACTCACCGGCCAGTTCATCGGCCCGCCGCTCGCAGGCTTCCTGATCGCTTCCAGCGTCGCTCTGCCCTTTGGTCTCGACGTCGCCGCGCTGGTCCTCGCCGCCGGCCTCGTCTGGATGATCAGCCTCGCGCCACGCCCCAAAGTGCAACAGAACTTCTTCGGCGCTCTCAAAGAAGGCATCGCCTTCATGCGCTCCGATCAACTACTCCTGCGCCTCGCGGTCGTGCTGGGCTGCGCCAATTTCATCGCCACCGCCACAATGACGGTACAGGTGCTTTTTGCGCAGGACGTGCTCACCCTCACCGCCACCCAATACGGTTTCCTGCTCTCCATCGCCGCGCTTGGCGCCATCACCGGCAGCCTCACCGCCCCCAAATTGGTGCAATGGTTTGGCACCCAGGCCTGTCTCTATGTATCTATCGCTACCTGGAGCCTCGGCAATGCCACGATCGGCCTAAGCAGCACTGCCGTGCCCATGGCCCTAGCGCTGTTCTCGGTGATGGCCGCTTCCATGCTCTGGAACGTGATCACTGTTTCTTGGCGTCAACGTCGCATTCCAACCGAGCTTCTGGGCCGCGTGAACAGCATCTATCGCTTCTTTGGCTGGGGCAGCATGCCACTTGGCGCGATGGCCGGTGGGGCCATGGTTGCACTTCTGGAACCCTCGCTGGGCCGAGACCTCGCCCTGCGCGCGCCTTTCCTGGCCGCCGCCGCGCTCTGCCTCTGCCTATTGCTCTACGCCATCGCTCGCCTGCGGTTGGACTGACGCCGGGTGTCCTTTGGCCCAGAACAGCGCGGACATCTGAGGGCAGCGCCCCCATCCTGTCTGCGCAGAACGCACCTCCGCAAAACAGCCGTGGTACCGACGCAATACCGAACCGCTATTTGGCCGCTTTCGCCTTCTTGCGCTTCTTCTCGTCCACAACCTTCTGCGCCAGATCACGGGCAATCGCAAAGGCGCCTTTGATTTTGTCAGACGACTTCTTCCAGTCCCGCCGCACAACAATCTTGTTGTCTTTGACCTTGGCCAGTCCCTTCTGGTCCTGAATGAATTCCACCAGCCCCTGCGGCGAGGAAAACTTGTCATTGTGGAACTGAATGGTCGCCCCCTTGGGCCCACCATCAAGTTTGGCAATGCCTGCCTTCTTGCACATTTCCTTGATGCGCACGATCAAAAGCAAGGTATTGACCTCTTTGGGCAATTTCCCAAACCGGTCGATCAACTCGGCTGCAAAGCCTTCGAGCTCCACCTTGCCCTGCAAGCCGCTCAAACGGCGATACAGACCAAGGCGCACATCCAGATCCGGCACATAGCTGTCCGGGATCAGAACCGGCACACCGAGATTGATCTGCGGCGCCCATTGGTCATCGCCATCTGACAGACCTTCCAACTCACCCGCCTTGATCTTGGCAATCGCCTCTTCCAGCATCGACTGATACAGCTCATAACCCACGTCCCGCATCTGCCCGGACTGCTCTTCGCCCAACAGGTTACCGGCCCCGCGAATATCAAGGTCTTGAGAAGCCAGCGTAAATCCGGCCCCAAGCGTGTCCAAAGACCCCAAAACCCGCAGCCGTTTTTCCGCCGCATCCGTCAGTTTCACACGTGGCTTTGTGGTCAAATAGGCATAAGCCCGCGTCTTGGAACGCCCCACACGACCGCGAATTTGATAGAGCTGCGCCAACCCAAACATATCCGCACGATGCACGATCATTGTGTTGGCGGTCGGAATATCCAACCCGCTCTCCACAATTGTCGTCGCCAACAGCACGTCATATTTGCCGTCATAAAACGCATTCATACGGTCATCGAGTTCGCCCGCCGCCATCTGCCCATTGGCGGTGATAAAGCTCACTTCCGGCACGTGATCGCGCAAAAACTCTTCGATTTCAGGCAGATCACTGATGCGTGGCACCACGTAGAAACTCTGTCCCCCACGATAGTGCTCCCGCAACAACGCCTCTCGCACCGTGACCGCGTCAAAGGCGCTCACATAAGTACGGATCGCCAGTCGGTCCACCGGCGGCGTGCCAATGATCGACAGATCCCGCACGCCGGACAGGCTCAACTGCAAGGTCCGAGGAATTGGCGTCGCGGTCAGTGTCAACACATGCACGTCACTGCGCATCTGCTTGAGCCGCTCCTTATGCGCCACACCAAAATGCTGTTCTTCATCGATGATCAGCAGACCCAGGTTCTTGAACCGGATACTCTTGGCCAGCAACGCATGTGTGCCCACCACAATATCAACGGTGCCACGCGCCATGCCATCGCGGGTTTTCTCTGCGTTTTTGGCTGCAACAAAGCGCGACAAGGCCCTGACTTCCAAAGGAAACCCACGAAACCGCTCCGCAAATCCTTTGGCGTGCTGTCGTGCCAACAAGGTGGTGGGCGCAATCACTGCCACCTGCTGACCAGACATTGCCGCCACGAAAGCCGCGCGCATCGCCACCTCGGTTTTGCCAAAGCCCACATCACCACAGACCAACCGATCCATCGGCCGCCCGGACGCCAGATCTCCAATCACATCCTCAATCGCGCGCAGCTGATCCTCGGTCTCCTGATAAGGGAACCGCGCCGAAAACTCTTCCCAGGCATGATGTTGCGCTTCCAGAACGGGTGCAGACCGCAGTTCCCGCTCCGCCGCCACACGAATAAGCCGATCCGCCATTTCGCGAATGCGCTCTTTCAACTTGGCTTTCTTCGCCTGCCAAGCACCGCCACCAAGCCGGTCCAACAGGCCTTCGTCATGGCCGTATTTGGACAGCAGCTCGATGTTCTCAACTGGCAGGTAAAGCTTTGCACTTTCAGCATATTCCAGCGCAATGGTCTCATGCGCCGCGCCCGCCGCAGTCACCACCTCAAGCCCCAGATAGCGCCCAATACCGTGATCCACATGCACCACCAAATCGCCAGGACTTAACGACTGCGTCTCGGTCAAGAAGTTCTCGGCCCGCTTTTTCTTGCGCGGCGCACGGATCAAACGATCGCCCAGGACATCCTGCTCTGAAATCACCGTCATACCCGGCGTTTCAAATCCATGCTCCAATGCCCAAACTGCTAGAAACAGCCCAGTCTTGCCAAGGTTACGCGCATCGTTGACGTGGATGGTCTCCGCCAGCCCCTCATCCTCAATCAACCCACTCAAACGTTCCCGCGCACCTTCGGAATAGCTGGCCACCACAACCGGCCCATCCGCCAGTTTTTTGCGAATATGGTCCGCCAAAGCGCCAAACAGGCTCAGGTTTTCCTGCTGACGCTCGGGCGAGAAATTGCGGCCAATGCGCCCGCCTGCATCGATCACACCCGGCCCAGAAGCCTGCGGCAATGCCGAGAAGTGCAACACCCGCCGGCCACCAATTGCGGCGGTCCATGCCGCATCATCCAGATACAACAACTCCGGCGGCACAGGCTTGTACACCGTGTCCAACCGCGCCTTCTGCGACATCGCGTGTTGGCGGGTCTCATACTGATCCGCAACACTGTCCCAGCGCGCAATGCGCGCCGCATCCGATTGATCGTCCACGGAAATCACCGCATCCGGCAAATAGTCAAACAGGGTTTCCAGGTCTTCGTGGAAGAACGGCAGCCAATGCTCCACACCCTGATGCTTGCGTCCCGCGCTGATTGCCTCATAAAGCGGATCATCCGTGCCCGCCGCGCCAAACTCGATACGGTAATTCTGCCGAAATCGCGTAATCGCCGCCTCGTCCAGTATGACTTCGCTCACTGGCGCCAGTTCGATAACATCCAGCTTTTCGGTCGTCCGTTGAGTTGCAGGATCAAACCGCCGCACGCCATCGAGCACATCGCCAAAGAAATCCAGCCGCACCGGCCCGCTGTCACCCGGCGGGAAGATATCGATGATCCCACCCCGGATCGCATAATCCCCCGGCTCCATCACTGTAGGTGCCTGCGTGAACCCCATACGCACCAGAAACTGCCGCAAGGCGCCCTCATCAACACGCTGATCCAACTGTGCGCGGAACGCGGCTTCTTTCAACACCTTGCGTGCAGGCACGCGCTGCGTCGCCGCATTCAACGTGGTCAGCAACACAAACTGGCTGGGCATATCATGCACCAGCCCCGCCAATGTCGCCATGCGCGTGGCCAAAATATCGGCATTCGGCGACACGCGATCATACGGCAAGCAATCCCACCCCGGAAACACAATCACCGGCATGTCCGGCGCAAAGAACTCAAGCGCTGACTTGGTCGCAGCCATGCGCTTGTCGTCACGCGCCACATGCACCACCGGCCCGTTGCTCTTTGCAACCTCTTTCAGGATCAGCTGAGCATCAAAGCCCTCCGGTGCCCCACCAACAGAGATGTGTTGCGCGTCTTTCATCGGTGTAACCGTCCAGTTTTCAAGTTGTTACGCGGGCAAACTTAGCCAAGTGGCGAGATTTGGAAGTTCTGAAACATGCCCCAAAGCGAGGTCACAAAAATCGAGATCATGCCAATAAACTGCACCCAAAAGCGATGCCGCGCCAGCCGCTTTCGCAGCTCTTCTCCTGTGGGGCTGTCCGCGCGAATACGCCGCGCAACACGCACACTCAGCATGCTGACAATACTCATGGGAAACAGCAACAAAAACACCGCCTGTGCAAACTCCACGTTATAGGCAAACCCAACACCAGCAAGTCCGGTGAGAATGAAGAACGTGAAACCAATTAGGAAAAGCCCTGACACATCAATAATATGCAGCAAGCGATTGCTGTTGATCCGCACCAGATCCTGAAGGTCAATCTCCGCCTGTCCGCCTTTCCGCTTGGCCCGCAACACGGAATCCCATGGCACGCCCAGCACCCAATGGCTGGCCGAAGACCAAAAAACCGCAAGTGCAATCCAGAACCAGAGGTTGCTGAAGCTGCGCATATCGATGAGTTCAAAAAGTGTTTGGCTCAGGTCCAAAGTCTTCACTGCCCTTTAGAATTTCACCTCACATACCGCGCCCGTGCGGCAATTCCTAGCCTTGAGGTGCGCGAAAATCCGTGGCACCTCTGCTGTTGCAAATTTACGGAGCCTGCCATGACCCACACGCCAGCGCCTTTTCCCACGACTCGACTGCGCCGCACTCGACAATCGGCTGCTGTGCGCGGCCTTGTGCGCCAGAACACGCTGACCGTGGATGACCTGATCTGGCCAGTTTTTGTGCGCGATGGCGAAGGCGTGGAAGAGCCTATTCCCTCCATGCCGGGCGTGTTCCGCCGGTCCGTTGACAAGATTGTCGAGGCCGCCCGCGAAGCCGCGGATTTGGGCATCCCGGTGATTTGCCTGTTTCCCTACACTGATCCGGCATTAAAAACCGAAGACTGCTCAGAGGCCTGGAACCCGGACAACCTCTCCAACCGCGCCACCCGCGCAATCAAAGAAGCAGTGCCAGAGATCGCCGTGATGACCGATGTCGCGCTGGATCCATACAACATCAACGGTCACGACGGCTTTTTGGTGGACGGCGAGATCGTCAATGATGCCACCGTTGAGGCACTGGTAAAACAGGCGTTGTCCCAAGCCGAAGCTGGTGCGGACATCATTGGACCTTCGGACATGATGGACAACCGCATCGGCGCCATCCGCGCTGCGCTGGAGGCCAACGGTTTTCAGAACGTCATGCTGATGAGCTACGCCGCCAAATACGCCAGTGCGTTTTATGGCCCGTTCCGCGATGCGGTTGGCGCCTCCGGCGCGCTCAAAGGAGACAAAACCACCTATCAAATGGACCCGGCCAACGCGGATGAAGCTCTGCGCCTTGTGGCGCGCGACCTCTCGGAAGGCGCCGACATGGTGATGGTCAAACCCGGCATGCCTTATTTGGACATCTGCCGAAATGTGAAAGACGAGTTTGGCGTGCCCACCTTTGCGTATCAGGTCTCCGGCGAATATGCGATGATCACTGGCGCGGCCCAAAACGGCTGGATCGACGGCGACAAAGCCATGTTGGAAAGCCTGATGGCGTTCAAACGTGCCGGCTGCGACGGTATCCTGACCTATTTTGCACCGGCTGTGGCTCGCAAACTGGCGGAAAAGTAGCCAAGAACCACACAAAATATAGTGATCCGGCGCAGTTTTCGTGACATCGAAGTCTGCGCCATCTATAATGATGCCAAACCGGATCACAGAAACCGGTGGCATGAGCAGAACCAAAACATATGGGCAAAAGACCATGAACACTCTCACACGACGCGGCTTTGCGCTGAGCGGACTTGCAGCGGCAGGCATGACCGCAGCTTGCGGAAACGGCGTAGGCTCCAACGCCTCCAGCGAGATCGACGCGCGCGTTGATACCACGCTGGACTATCTCTTCACCGAATACCCAAACACACTGGATCTGAAGGCGAAATCCACCGGCATTTTGACAATGCCGCTGATCACCGAGGCGGGTTTTGGCTTTGGCGGCGGCTACGGCCGTGGCGCCCTGCGCATCGACGATGTGACCGTTGACTACTACTCTGCCACCAAAGGCAGCGTTGGTCTGCAAATCGGGGCACAACAACACGCCCATGTGCTTTTCTTTATGACCGAAGGTGCGCTCACCGAGTTCCGCAGCTCCACCGGCTGGGCGGCCGGAGCCGGAGTGCAATATGTGGTCGCCAACGAAGGCGCCAATATTTCTGCGGAAACCACCAACTTGCTAGCTCCGGTGATCGCGGTGATCTTTGGTCAGGCGGGTCTCAAAGTCGGCGCCACGCTCGAAGGCATCAAATACACACGCATTATCCCGTAAGTCTCTGACTTCACTGGATATGCAGTGCCTCAAAGACATTCCTTACATCGAGCGCGACGGACAAACCCTCGCGCTCGATTTGTTTCTGCCAGACAGTACACCACCATCTGGCTTAATGATGTTTGCCAATGGCGGTGGTTTTATGAAAGGCGACCGTGTTGGGCCGCCGGCTGAAAAACTGGCTCGTCGGCTGACCAATCTTGGGGTGGCCATGGCGTCAATCAGCTATCGCTTGAATGCCGAGGACACGGACCTGCCGGTTCCGATCAGACGCCAGGTCTACGCCAATCGGCGCCGCGCCAAAGACGACGGCATCACACTACAGCACAATCTGATGGGTCCTCGGTTTGAAGCCGCGCGCCAAGACGTCGGTGCCGCGTTCGAGTTTCTACGAAGAGACCAATGCCCAACAAATTTCAATGCGCTGCCCATAGGTCTCATCGGCATCTCGGCCGGCGGTATGGTTGGCCTATCCTTGGTGTTTCCCAGCGACAACCTGCCAAGTTATGAAAAGCCCGCCTGCGTGATCGCCCTCGGTGCCGCCTTACAACATCCTTGGGCACTGACGGAAAACGCAGCTCCATGCCTCATGCTGCACAGTTGCGAGGACCGCATTGTACCAACCAAGAATTGCGAAGTACTGGCACCGCTCATCGCGCAAGCGAATGCCCCGATCGACATTCAAATCTGCGAGAAGAAAGGCCACAACGCGCCGGTGCATGCGTTGTTTGATGGCGGCGCCCCAAACGGGACGCCCTATTGGCAAATGGCGCTTGATCTTATGCGCCAAGCAGGTGTGCTTAGCCCATCGCGCGCAGGCGCTTGATCAGGCTCGACGTATCCCAACGCCCACCGCCTTGCTTCTGCACATCTTTGTAGAACTGATCCACCAGCGCGGTGACAGGCAGGCTCGCGCCCACCTCATCCGCGGTCGACAGACAAATCCCAAGGTCTTTGCGCATCCAGTCCACGGCAAACCCGTGCTCAAACTCATCGTCGATCATGGTCTCATAGCGGTTCTGCATCTGCCAACTGCCCGCAGCGCCACCGGCGATCACCTCGACAACTGCCCGGCCATCCAACCCGGCTTTCTCGGCAAAATGCAGCCCTTCTGACAGGCCCTGCACCAAGCCAGCGATACAAATCTGGTTCACCATTTTGGTCAACTGCCCGGCGCCGCTCCCGCCCAAACGCTTGATGGAGCGTCCATAGGCCTGCATCACCGGCTCCGCTGCGGCATAACTCGCTTCATCCCCGCCGCACATGATCGACAAAACGCCATTCTCGGCCCCGGCTTGTCCGCCAGACACAGGCGCATCCACAAAAGCGATGCCTTGCGCCTTACCCGCGTCATACAGCTCTGCCGTTACCTTGGCGGACACCGTGGTGTGATCGACAAAGATCGTGTCCGCCACCATGCCTTCAAACGCGCCATTCTCGCCGATGCAGACCTGCCGCAGGTCATCGTCATTGCCAACACAGCACATCACAAAATCCGCGCCCTGCACGGCCTCTTTTGGCGTCGCACCAAACGCCCCGCCGTGCTCCTGCGCCCAGGCTTCTGCCTTGGCAGTTGTGCGATTGAAAACAGTCACTTCGTGACCGGCCTTCACCAAATGGCCAGCCATCGGATAGCCCATTACACCCAGACCCAAAAAGGCAACTTTTGCCATCGTCTTTTCCCCAACTGTCTATTGTCGTAATACTTGTCTCGCCTGCGCAGGCAGAAGGCAAGAACAAACAAGGGCAGCCCCATGACCACATTCTTTCAATGGCTTTTGCGGATCGCGAGCGGCCTGGTGATTCTATGTGTGCTGGGCGTCCTGCTGGTCTATTTCCTCGCCTCGCGCAGCCTGCCGACATACGATAAATCCCTGACCGTCACGGGCATTGCGCAACCCGTCGAGATTGTGCGCAACAACGCCAACGTGCCCCACATCTTTGGCCAGTCCGACGACGATGTGTTCTTTGGCCTTGGCTATGCCCACGCCCAAGACCGTCTATGGCAAATGCTCACCATGCGCCGCACGGTTCAGGGCCGTCTGTCCGAGGTCTTTGGCCCGCGCACATTGGACATCGACAAACTTATGCGCCGCTTTGATCTGGCAGGCGCCGCCCGCCAATCCGCCTTGGTGCAAGACGATGAAACCCTCGCCGCGTTGGAGGCCTACGCCCGTGGCGTCAACGCGCGCATCAACGAGGTGAACACCGAGGCCCTGGGTCGCGGCGCGCCGGAACTCTTCCTGTTCAAACAAAGCTTTGCCCCGTGGCAACCGGCCGACTCCATTGCTTTGCAAAAACTCATGGCGCTGCAGCTCACCGGGCATATGCAGTTCGAAGTCCTGCGCGCCCGCACCTCTCTGGCTTTGCCGGATCAAGCGCGCCTTGTCGACATTCTGCCTGACGCGCCCGGTACAGGCGTGGCTGCTCTGCCCGAATACGCCAGCCTTGTTCCCAACACGCCAAGCTTTGCCAAAAGCACGCCACTGCCCGAGCATCCGCTTTCGCCCTTCGCTTTGCCAAGTCTCTCCGGCGCGTCCAATGCCTGGGCTGCCGCGCCCAACCGCAGCGCCTCTGGCGGCACCCTGCTCGCCAACGACCCGCATCTTGGCCTGTCCGCGCCTGCCATCTGGTATCTCGCGCGCTTGGAGCTGTCCTCCGGCGGCGTGATCGGGGCGACCATTCCGGGCATCCCAGTGGTACTGGCCGGACGCAGCAATGACCTCGGATGGGGCGTCACCGCCGCATATGTCGACGATCAGGACGTGATGATAGAGGAACTGGACCCGTCCAACTCTGAATTCTATCGCACGCCCCACGGCTTCAAACCCTTTGTGACCCGCAAATCGATCATCACCATCAAAGACGCGGATCCGGTCACACTCACCCTGCGCTGGACCGAAAACGGCCCCGTCCTGCCAGGCTCCGACTTCAACCTTGGCACCATCACGCCCCCCGGCCACGTCGCGGCGCTCCAATGGACCGCGCTCAGCCCGCGCGACACCTCCACCAGCGCGCTGATGGCTCTGATGTTTGCCAAATCCGTCGAGGATGGGATGGAAGCCACCGAAGGCCACATTGCCCCGGGCCTCACATTGACGCTGGCAGACCGCGAGAACATCGGCATGAAGCTGATAGGTGCATTGCCCAAACGCGCCATCAACCACCAAAGCCAGGGCCGTTTGCCCGCGCTTGGCTGGCGCGCGGAAAACCGCTGGCAAGGCACCTTTGATGCCTCCGCCAATCCGTCCTTTATCGAGCCCGTTGGCGGCATCGTCGGCAACACCAACAACAAAGTGGTCGAGCGGCCCTTCCCGGCTCACATCTCTCACGTTTGGGGCGACAGCCAACGCATTCAACGCTGGACCCGCCTGATGCAATCCCGCCGCGTGCACACCCGCGACAGCTTCATCGAGGCACAACTCGACACCGTCAGCTTCTCTGCCCGCGCCCTGCTCCCGCTCATTGGGGCAGATCTGTGGTTCACTGGCGAAGCCGCGCCCGAAGGCTCCCGCGAACGCCAACGGCAGCGCGCCCTAACCCTGCTCTCCGAGTGGAACGGCGAGATGAACGAGCATATGCCGGAGCCGCTGATATACGCCGCCTGGACCCGTGCTTTGCAAGAGCGACTGATCCGCGACGATCTTGGCCCCCTGGCCGATGAATTCACCCATGTAGAGCCGCTCTTCATCGAACGTGTGTTCCGCAATGTGGGCGGCGCAGCAGCGTGGTGCGACGTACGCCAAAGCGCGCCCAAAGAAACCTGCGCCGACATGGCACGCCTCGCGCTGGATGACGCGCTTATCGCCATCGAGGAACGCTACGGTCAACAGCTTGAGGCGCTGCGCTGGGGCGACGTGCACCAAGCCACCCATGATCATCAAGTCCTTGGCAAAGTGCCGGTCCTGCGCTTCTTTGTGAACATCCGCCAATCCACATCTGGCGGCGACAACACGCTTCAGCGCGGTAAAACCTCCGGCACCGGCGACAACCCATTCCTGAACGTGCATGCAGCGGGCTATCGCGGAGTCTATGACTTCGCCGACCCCGACAGCTCGGTCTTCATCATCTCCACCGGACAATCCGGCCACTTCCTGTCACGCTTCTACGATGACATGGCGCAACTCTGGCGACGCGGCGAATATATCCCGATGTCCTTGGACGAAGAACTGGCCCGCGCCGCCGCAGTGGGCGTCACAACCCTCACGCCCCGCGCGCAATAAAGGGCCTAAAGCCCCTCAAACTGCGCGCGTTGCTTTGGCGACCACAGGACGGTGATTTCAAAGCCGTCCTCGGTCTGCTCTTCGCTTTCGACAACGCCTTTTTTGAACAGCCACGCCCGGCCTTTGCCTTGTGCAAACGGCAGGGTGAGCACTTCGCGTGTCTTTTCTCCAGACAATGCCTGTGCAATGGCGGCAAACATCTCGTCCAGCCCCTGCCCGCTCACCGCAGACACGGCAAAGATCGCCTCCTCGCGCTCAGCTTTGGCAACCACCGCATCCCGCTCATCCGCGCTCAGCAGGTCAATCTTGTTCCAGACCTCAATCTGTGGCGTGTCCTCGCTCAGCCCCAGCTCTTCCAAAATGGTTGTCACATCTTCGGCCTGATGCTGGCTTTCCGGATGCGCAATGTCGCGCACATGTAGCACCAAATCCGCTGCCAAAACCTCTTCCAAGGTTGCGCGGAAAGCCGCCACCAGCTGCGTCGGTAGATCACTGATGAAGCCCACCGTGTCCGACAGGATCACTTCCGGCCCATTGTTGGGCAACTCCACCGCACGCATGGTCGGATCCAATGTGGCAAAAAGCATGTCCTTCGCCATCACATCCGCGCCGGTTACCCGATTGAAAAGCGTGGACTTTCCGGCGTTGGTATACCCCACCAGAGCCACAATCGGGAACGGCACCTTGGCGCGCGCTTTACGGTGCAATTCGCGGGTTTTCACGACCTTGGACAACTGCCGCCGCAACCGCACCAACTGGTCATCAATCGCCCGCCGGTCAGCCTCAATCTGGGTTTCTCCAGGACCACCCACAAACCCAAGTCCGCCGCGCTGACGTTCCAAGTGGGTCCAGGCCCTTACCAATCGAGTACGTTGATAAGACAGCGCCGCCATCTCGACCTGCAACACGCCTTCGCGCGTGCGGGCCCGATCCGAGAAGATCTCCAAAATCAACCCGGTCCGGTCCAGAAGTTTGACCTTCCATTCCTTCTCAAGGTTGCGCTGCTGTACCGGCGTCACCGGCCCATCAATCAGGACCAGCTCCACTTCATTGGCTTTAAAAAGCGCCTTCAGCTCTTCGATTTTACCAGAGCCAAAAAGCTTGCCTGGCTGCGCCCGTGGCAAGCGCACCACGTTTGAGCCAACAACCTCAAGCTCCGGCAACGCCGCCGCAAGCGAAATGGCCTCTTCCAAAGCGAAAGAGGCCTCGCGCCGCACATCGGCGCCAGTGATATCGGGATGCAGGACCCAAGCGCGGGTCACCTGCGTGTCATGCTCCATCAAGAGGCGTCTTCACCCTCGTAAAGAGAAATCGGCTGCGCCGGCATGATTGTCGAGATCGCGTGTTTGTACACCAGTTGGCTCTGACCATCGCGGCGCAACAACACACAAAAATTGTCAAACCAGGTGATCACACCCTGCAATTTTACGCCATTGATCAGGAAAATGGTTACCGGAACTTTGGTTTTCCGGACGTGATTTAAAAATGCGTCTTGGAGATTCTGTCGATCCGAAGCCATGTCGCGCTTGCCTTTGTTCTTGTTTGTGCATCGGGTAGTCGTGCGCGGCGAGTATGGAACGTGGATTTATGACTTACCAGCCTAAATTGTTAAGTTTTTGGTCAGGCCCAACGTCAACCGCATCATTTCTGCCACAAATCCGGTGAAATCAATGCGATGATAGCCAAGGCCTCCAACCTGCCGAAGGTCATAGCTGCACATAAAATAAGCTTTTCTGCGACGCCAAGCGACGAAATCGCAATTGGAAACTCTCCGGCGATTTGCGTCAGTGGCCCAGCCGTGGTCAGCGCCGCAATTGCCAGAATAGTCGCCTCCTGAAAGTCATTTCCAAGCAGCGCCAGCGCAATGGTCACTGTCGCAATCGACAGCGCAAACAGCATAAAAAACACCCAGGCAATCACCGCGCCCTTGCGGCGGATCTGCCGCGCCCCGGTTCTGCGCCGCCCCAACACCACATTGGGATGCACCAGGCGCTCCATTTCTCCAAGCCCCTGCACATAGAGCGCATAGACCCGCAACAGCTTCACACCACCCGCCGTGGTGGCCACACCGCCGCCAACCATCGCCAAAGCCATCAGGATCAGACCAGGGGCGGACAGCCCGCTCCATTCGCGCGCCACCTCCCACTCACCACTCTGAAATCCAGTGGTTGTCAGGAAACTCATCACCGTGAAAATCCCGCCCCAGGCCGCCTTCAAAGCCGCCGCCGGATCTTGCAACGCATCATCTTCAAACGCGCCCACCCAATGGCGCATAAATAGCGCTGTCGGGACCACAGCCACGATCAGAAAACCCATGCGCAACTCCGGGTCTTCCCAAAGGTTGCTGCGCCGCACAGAACCCGTATCCGAGCTAAATGTCCCGCGCGACAAGGCAAACAGCAAAAACAGAAAGATCACCATCTCGCCCGAAACGCCACTGACGCTGGACCCTACACCGCCCACCGCCGAAATACCGCTGGTCGACATGGTGGCCATAGCGTGCATTGTAGCCACAAACGGTCTGTCCCCCAGAATGATCAGCATTACGGCCAAGGCAAATGTCAGCCCAGCGTAGATCGGCACCAACCCCTGCGCCGCTTTGCTCCAGCGTTTCATCGGATGCGCGCGCTGCATATGGCCAAGACTGCTGCTCACCTGCCCCGGCTCCCCCACAGCGGTCACTTCAAACCCCCCGAGGCTCAACGGCGCCAAAACCGCCGCCGCCGCAATCCACATCAACAGACCACCCAGCCAGCCCACCATGCCACGCCAAAGATGCAGCGGATCGACCAGCATACTCGCCGGCTCGTAAATCGTCATACCCGTGGTTGTCAGGCTGCTGACCATCTCGAAATAAACATCCAGAAACGGCACCACATCCAGCGCTTCATACATCGGCCAAGCCAGCACAGCCGGAAGCAGCGTGATTGCAAAAAACAGAGCTTTCAGATTGTCAGACGTCCGCGCCTGTCGCTTGGTACCATGCGTGGCAATCGCAATCAAAACGCAGGCAAAAAGCACCAGAATGCCGCCGTAAAAGAACATGCGGGCGATAAAGTGCTGATCCTGATACACGGCCAAAACCGCAGGCACCAACATCATGGCCCCTGAGAACAGAACCATCTGCACAAACAGTGGAATTTGAGACAGGCCCAATCTCATGGCTTAGAAAAAGTCGATGGAGACCTGCAACAGCCGCTCCACCTCTGGCACGTCTGAGGTCAGGGAAAACAGCACAATCACGTTGCCTTCATCAATGCGCGTCCCGCCCTTCGGTTTCACGACTTCGGAGCCTTTCAAGATGGCGCCAATCAATACGCCTTCCGGAAATTCAATGTCCCGCACCATCTGGCCCGCAATAGGTGACGTCGAAAGCACCTCTGCTTCAATAATCTCTGCCTCGGTATCCCCCACCGAATAAACGTCTTTCACCCGTCCGTGCCGAATGTGACGCAAGATAGAACTCACCGTCGTGGCCCGAGGATTGATAAAGGCGTCAATCTCCAAAGGTGTCATCAACGGCGCGAGCGTCGGATCGTTGATCAGGGCAATCGCCAGCGGACAGCCGGCAGATTTGGACCGTACCGAAGCCAGCATATTGGTCTTATCGTCATCTGTCACAGCGAGAACCGCATCCGCGCGATCCACCCCTGCTTCCGCCAGCAACGCCACATCCATACCGTCCCCATTGAGAACAATGGTCCGCTCCAGCGCTTCGGCGGCCCGTTCTGCCACCTTTCTGTCGCGCTCAATGATCTTGGTCCGCACCCGCGAGGCGCTGGCCTCTAGCCGCTGCGCCACCATCAGACCGACGTTGCCGCCGCCAACGATCACCGCGCGCTCCTGCTTTTTCTGCTGTTTTCCAAATACTTCCATGGTTCGATTGACGTCTTCGGCCAAAGTGAACACGTATATATCGTCGCCAACAAAAAGCTGATCTCCGGGGTCCGGCGCAATCAGGGTCCCGCCACGACGCACGCCCACGACCACCGCGCTCAATGTTGAAAACAGATCCGTCAACTGTCGCAAGGGCGTGTTCACCACCGGACAATCTTCGTCCAGTGTCAGGCCCAACATCTGCACCTTACCGCCCAAGAAGGTTTCCGCGTCAAAGGCGCGCGGTGTGGCCAAACGTTTCAACGCCGCATCCGCCACCTCGCGCTCTGGTGAAATCACCACATCAATCGGCATGTGATCGCGTCGATACAGATCGGAATACAGCACATCCAGATAGGACTGGCTCCGCAGGCGCGCAATTTTTCGTGGCACAGAGAACACCGAGTGCGCGACCTGACATGTCACCATATTGACCTCGTCAGAATACGTCGCGGCAATCACCATATCCGCATCCCGCGCCCCGGCTCGGTCAAGCACATCAGGATAACTCGCGAACCCGGAAATGCCCTGCACATCCAATGTATCCGTTGCACGGCGCACCAGCTCCGGGTTGTTATCGACAACGGTAACGTCATTGTTTTCTCCGGACAAATGGCGTGCAATCTGCCACCCAACCTGACCGGCTCCGCAAATAATGACCTTCATGTGCTTCCCTCTAGGGTTTCGGCCCTCAGGCATGCCAGAACCCGCCTATCAGGTCAATTGCAACCGTTGACCCTTCTGAGCATTCGCGCTTTATTGGAATGGAATCAGAGGGTTCCAAGATGTTCAGATCTACAATGAGTCTGTGCCTGGTCGCCGCGCTGATCGCCGGTTGTAGCAGCACAAGCTATCAAAGCTTCGCCAAGTCCGGGGTCTCACGCAACAGGATGCAACAAGATGCAACTGCGTGTCAGGTCGAGGCAAACCGTCTCTTTCCGGCAGCAAACTTTACCACAACCATCAACAATGGTTGGGGATACGGAGGCTGGGCTGGGTATCACGGCCGTGGTGGTTACTGGGGCGGTGCGACAGTTGAGTCGCGCGATGTGAATGCATCCATGCGTTCTGAGCACCGAACCGATTGCATGCGCGTTATGGGGTATGTTCCGGTCATCCACCCAGTTTGTACAGACGATCAGCTCGCAGGCCGGAATTTCGCCGCCGTTTCAGGAGCTCCAGCGCCTGCGCCGAATCTCTGTGCCGTGCGTAGCAACAACACACGGGTTCTGGTGGACCTGAGCAAGCCGCTTTAGGAAAGGGTTGCCGACATGCATCGCTTGATCACATTTGGAACGAGCCTGTCACTTGTCTTGAGCCTGGCCGCCTGTACCGAGTTCAGCACCATGTATCAGGTTGGCAAAACCAAAACCGAACACAATGTTGACCAGGCACAGTGTAATCGGCAAGCAGCGGATCGGTTCCCGCCGCGCATCGTCACCGACTGGTGGCCAATTTATAACGCGGAAGGCCGCGTCGTTGGCCAGCGCCCCGAAAGCTACGACATCAACGAGGGGCCGCGCTATACTGAGGTGCGCAATTGTATGAACGCGCGCGGGTATCAGCGTGTGACTATCCCTTACTGTACGGACGAACAGTTGGCTGGTCGCTCCTTTGCGCCGCTCACTGTGGCGCCCACGCTAACCCCAAACATCTGCGGCCTGCGTAAGCAAGGTGGCGGCCGCGTGATCATCGATCTCAACAAGCCGCTGTAAGCAAAATGCAGAGGCTGGGCTTACCCAGCCTCTCGCGCTTCCTCTTCTTCACCAGTCACATGCGCCACACGTGTGCCTGCCTTGTTGGAGGTCACCACACCCAAAGACTTCAGCTTGCGGTGCAGTGCGCTGCGCTCCATGCCAACAAAGCTGGCAGTGCGGCTGATATTGCCGCCAAACCGGTTTATCTGCGTCAGCAGGTACTCCCGCTCAAAGGCTTCCCGCGCCTCGCGCAATGGCAAGGTCGCCAACGCACCGGACAGCACGACTCGCCCTTCTTCCGCTGGCGCATCGCTTTCCCCCGGCAACTCTCGGCACTCAATCGGCCCTTGCCCGTCACCTAGGATCAGCACCCGCTCAATCAAGTTCTTCAACTGACGCACATTGCCCGGCCACACCATGGTCTGCATCAACGCCGCCGCATCCGCGCTCAGCTCACGCAGCGGCAAACCCTGCGCATCATTCAGCTGCGCAAGGAAATAGGCCGCCAGGGCTGGAATATCCTCCCGCCGCTCTTCCAAAGACGGCACCGAGATCGGCACCACATTCAACCGGTGATACAACTCTTCCCGGAAAGTCCCCGCGTCAATCGCTTGTTTTAGGTTGCGGTTTGTCGAGGAAATCACCCGCAAATCAACCCGCACTTTCTTTGCGCCGCCCACACGGGTAAACTGCTGATCCACCAGCACCCGCAGGATTTTGCTCTGCGCTGCCAGCGGCATATCCGCCACTTCGTCAAAGTAGATCACGCCGCCGTTGGCCTGCTCCAACAGACCGGTCTCAACACCGCGCTCCGCGCTCTCGCGACCAAACAGGATCTCCTCCACCCGATCCGGGTCCATGCCGGCGCAAGACACCGTGACAAACGCCGCTCCCGCTCGGTTGGAATTCGCGTGAATGTAGCGCGCCGCCACATCCTTCCCGACTCCCGCCGGACCGGTCAGCATCACCCGTCCGTTGGAACGCGTGACCTTGTCCAACTGCGAAATCATGCCCCGGAAAGCGGCACTCTCGCCGATCAGCTCCGCTGGCTTGCTGTCCTGCCGCTTCAGCTCTGTGTTCTCACGGCGCAGGCGGCTGGTCTCCATCGCGCGTTTGATCACCACCAAAAGCTGGTCAATGTTGAACGGCTTCTCGATGAAATCATAAGCGCCCTGTTTGATCGCCGCGACCGCAATCTCAATGTTGCCATGCCCCGAGATGATCACCACCGGCACTTCCGGATAGTCGTTTTTCACTGCCTTTAGGATGTCTATGCCATCCATATTGCTGTCTTTGAGCCAGATATCGAGGATCATCAACGCCGGTTGCGCGCTGGTCACCTCCGCCATGGCGTCATCCGAGTTGCCCGCAAGCCGGGTGGTGTAGCCTTCGTCCTTCAAAATATCCGAAATCAACTCCCGGATATCGCGTTCGTCATCTACGATCAGGATGTCACTCATAATACTCGCTCGCTCTCTTTGGATTCCCTCACAGCCACAGCCTGCTGAGTCAGCGGCAGCCGAACTTCGGCCATCGCACCTGCGTGGGAATTGTTGTCAAACACCGGCGCATCCAGCAGCGCGAGCTGCCCTCCGTGTTCTTCGATGATCTTTTTCACAATCGGGAGACCAAGCCCCGTGCCCTTGTCCCGCGTGGTGACATAAGGCTCAAACAACCGCGCGCGGTCCTCCGGCAGACCAATGCCGTTGTCCGCAATCCGCACCACCGCTTGATCCACGTCCCGGACCAAACTCACATGTATTTCCGGCACAAACCCGTCAGGTACACCTTTTTCTTGCAAGGTTTCAATGGCTTCTCCAGCGTTCTTGATCAAATTGGTCAAGGCCTGAGAAATCATCGTCGCATCCAGATCCGCCGCCATCGGCCCTTTGCAAATGTCCCGTTCAAACCGCACCTCTGGCTGCCCTGCCTCTTGCAAAAGCACGGCACCAGACACCAGTTCCACCACCTCAACCGACTTATGCTCCGGCTCAGGCATCCGCGCAAATTTGGAAAACTCATCCACAATCCGACGCAGGTCGTTGGTTTGGCGTACAATGACCTCGGTCATCTGCTCAAGCTGATCGCTCTCTTCGCCCACCTTGCTGGCAAATTTGCGCCGAATGCGCTCCGCACTCAGCTGGATGGGCGTCAGCGGGTTTTTGATCTCGTGCGCAATCCGACGCGCCACATCGCCCCAGGCCGCCATGCGCTGCGCCGTCACAAGGTCGGTCACATCGTCAAACGCCACCACATAGCCCTCAAGCGAGCCATCATCGCGCCGCCGGGTCGACATGCGCACCAAAAGGTTTTCCAACCGGCCAGACCGGCTGACCTTCACCTCTTCCTGCGCCACTTCTTTACCGCTGGATTGCAACTCTTCCAGCAAAGGTCCAAACTCCGGCACCGCCAGCGTCAGCGGCATCTCTTGCCGATCTTCGTCCCAATCCAACAGGCGCTGGGCGGAACGGTTCACAAAGGCCACCTTGCCTTCGCTGTCTAGCCCCACAACGCCAGAGGTCACGGAGCTCAACACCGAGTCAAACATCCGCCGCCGCCGATCAATCTGCCGGGTGTTGTCCAACAACGTCTCGCGCTGCGCTTTCAACTGCCGCGTCATCTGGTTGAAGTACCGGCTCAGCATGGCGATTTCGTCGTCGCCATCCTCTTCGATAACCCGCACGTCTAGATCACCAGCACCCACGCGCTGCGCCGCGCCGGTCAACCGACCCACTGGCCGCGACAACCGTTCCGCAAACCACATGCCCATCCAGATCGCCGCCAAAACAAGGATCAGCGCAAAACCCAAATAGATCATGCCAAACTCAAACAGCCGCTGTCCGCGCTCGCTTTCCAGCTGCGAATACAGCCGGGCACTGGCCTGCGTGTCGTCTAGAAGCTGGAAGATCTCAGCATCCACCTCGCGGCTAATATACAGGAACCGGTCCAGGAACGCGTCCAGCCGCACCAGCGCCCGCATCTCGTTGTTATCCAAATCGCGAATGATCACCGAGCCTTCGTCAATCGCCACCTGCATGTCCGCCTCAGAGGGCTTCTCATAATCAAACAGGTAGGACCGTTCGCCGCGCGCCTGAATCTCACCGGCACTGTCGATCACAAAGGCTTCTTTCAGACCGCGCTGAATTTGCACCTGACCAGAGGCCAGCAACACGCGCACTTCTCCGGCATCCAAACCAAAGCTGCGCCGCTTGTTCTCGTTGAGGAAGTCCGCCAGCAACCCGGCGTCTTCTTCCAGCCCTTCGATGTGTTCCTGCTCATAGGCCTGCGCCGCCGACAGGGAATTGCCAACAACCTGCCTCACCCGCTCACTGAACCAGCCTTCAAGACCGATGTTCAGCGTCAATCCAGCAAACACCGCCACGGTCACCGCCGGCACCAACGCCAGGAGTGCAAAGGCCCCTGTCAGCCGCAAATGCAACCGTGAACCAACCGATTTTGCCCGTCGCGAAGCAATGGCCCGCATGACGTTTTGCAACACCAAAGTTGCCACCACGAGCACATAGACAAGATCAGCTAAAAGAATCGCCCGCAGGCCGTTGGAAGACGCGCCAAGGTCAAACGGACCCAACACAAGGAAGGTCGCAAGCGCCAGTACCGGCCCCAGCACCACCAACCCCAAAGTTGCGGCATTCTGGACACGCCTCTGCCTGCGAAGACGCTGAAAACGCGCCCAATGACTGGTCACTGTCCGGCTAGACACCCGACTTCCTCAATTGATTTGGTGCCGCTCTCGCGGCCCACCGCCATATTCTGTGTCGCGTTCTAAGCCCCGACTCTTTTTCTCGGAGTGCGGCCCGCGCGCCACGCTTATGTGGCCTTTTTACATCAATTTGCGGCGGCGTGTCACGTGAATATCCAAATCCGTGATTTTTTTACGAAGCGTATTCCGGTTGATCCCCAACAAATCGGCACATTTCGCCTGATTGCCCCCTGTCGCATCCAAAGCGATCTCAATGAGAGGCAATTCAATCTCCCGCAGGATTCGCGCGTAGAGCCCCGCCGGTGGCAGCATATTGCCATGCAGATCAAAATACCGCCGCAGATGCCGCGCCACAGAGGCCGACAGTTTTTCGCTGTCATCACCACCCAAAAGCGGCCCCGCCTGCGGCTGCGCCCCCAGCATCATTTCCGCCTCGCCGCGCGTGACCTCCTCGGCCTGCGCGGTCAGCACCAACCGCCGCACCGCGTTTTCCAACTGCCGCACATTGCCCGGCCAGCTATAGGCGCGGAACAACTCCATCGCCTCATCCGAGAACACCCGCATCGGCGCGCCTTCCCGCTCTGCCCGATTGAGGAAGTGCTCCACCAGCAACGGAATGTCGTCCACACGCTCGCGCAGTGCTGGCACATGGATCGCCGCGCCGTTCAAACGGTAATAGAGATCCTGTCGCACGGACCCACTGTCCATCGCTGCGTTCAAATTCACCTGGCTGGTCGCCATAAATCGCGGATTGTGCTCGCCGGGCGTGTCCATCATGCGCACAATGCGGGCCTGAACCTCGTCATCAATGTCGCCAATCTCGTCAAACAGAATGGTACCACCCTTGGCCTTGGCAAGAACCTTCGCAGGCCCCTCCAGATCACTCAAATCCGCCGCATTGACCACCACAAACGGAAGGTTCCGGCGATCCGAGAAGTCGTGTATCTCTTTCGCAATCAAGGACTTGCCCGTTCCACTTTCGCCAGAAATCAACACCGGTAAATCGGTGTTCATCACCCGCGCCACCAAGCGATAGAGCGCCTGCATCGCCGGTGTGCGCCCCACCAGAGGCAGCTCATCCGGCCGCTCATCTTCCGCCACCGGCGCAGACGGCGCCCGCCGCTTCTGCTCCAGCGCCTTACCCGTGCGCTTCATCAGATCTGGCAGGTCAAACGGCTTGGGCAGATAGTCATACGCCTCGGCCTCTGCGGCTTGAATGGCCGTCATGATGGTGTTCTGCGCCGAGATCACGATCACTGGCAGGCCAGGGCGATCCTCGGAAATCTTCGGCAGCATCTCCAGGCCATTGCCATCTGGCATCATCACATCGGTGATGACCACATCGCCTTTGCCTTCGCCAACCCAGCGCATCAGTGTGGTCAGAGACGACGTGGCATGCACCTTGCATCCCGCCCGCGTGAGTGCCTGCGTCAAAACCGTGCGGATTGTGCGATCATCATCTGCAACCAGAACCGTGCCATCCATCAGAGGCTCTCCTCATATGCTTTGAGTGTGTCTTTGCTTGCCCGCGGAAGCGAGAGTTTGAACACCGTGCGCCCGGGCACGGAATCCACTGTGATCATGCCGCCATGATCGGAAATGATTTTGCTGACCAAGGCGAGGCCCAGCCCGGTGCCGTTTTCCCGACCGGAGACAAAGGGATCAAACACGTCCCCCTTGAGGTCATCCGGCAGGCCAGGCCCATCATCAATGATCTCAATTTGCAATGGCAACGGCTGCCCGGTGCCATCCGCCCGCCGCAGACGGAAGCTGTGCTCGTAGTAAGTCCGAATGCGAATTATGCCAGACTTTCCAGCCGCTTCGCTAGCGTTCTTCAGGAGATTCAAAACCACTTGCAGCAGTTGGTCTGCATCTCCCTCAGCAGGCGGCAAGGACGGATCATAGTCCTCGATAATCTGCATATGCGCACCATAGCTCACCAGCGCAGAGCGCCGCGCACGGTCCAGCACATCGTGGATGTTCACCGGCTTGCGCTGCGGCAGCGACAAATTGCCGAACTGCTCCACCTGCTCCAGCAGCTTCACAATCCGGCGGCTTTCCTCAACGATGAGGTCGGTCAGCTCCAGATCATCCGGGCTCAAGTTCATCGACAAAAGCTGCGCCGCGCCGGTGATCCCCGCCAAGGGGTTCTTGATCTCATGCGCCAGCATCTCCGCCATGCCAATTGCCGATTTGGCCGAGGATTTCACCGAATGGCTGCGGGTCATCCGTCCGGCCAATTCCCGACTGGAGATCAGGAACAACATCTCCCCCGGCGCATCTGCCAGCGGCGCGATCTGCAGGTTACACTGCACCGGAGGTCCGTCGCCTGTGCCAATGTCCGCATCATTCACAAACAGCGGCGTGCCGTGTTCCCGCGCCCGGTGAAACGCTTCCTCAAGCGGCGCATCAATCATCACCTTGTCCCAGATCGGCTGCCCCACCATGGACTTGGAGGAGGCATTCAAAAACATCTCCGCCGCTGGATTGATCCGCAGGATCACATCGGTTTCGTCCACCACCAGCGCGGGCACCGGCAAGCTGCTCCAAATCGGGTTCTGCGCGCTCATGCCGCCTCTCCATCGCTTGGGATGTCGTTTGTGGGCACCAGGGCATCGACCAAAAGCGCCATCACTTCGTCTGTGTCGCGGCTGGTCTGCACCCTACGGCGCAACACGGCCTCTGTGCCCACATGATCCATGTACCACCCCAGATGTTTGCGGGCGACGCGCAGCCCCAAATCCACGCCGTAAAACGACAGCATCGCGTCATAGTGCCCCTGCACCATCTCCACCAAAGCCTGCCCTATGGGCTCTTCTGGCGCGTCACCGCCAAACAGCTCCGCCGCCATCTGCGCCAGCAACCATGGCTTTCCTTGTGCCCCGCGCCCCACCATGACGCCATCTGCGCCGGACGCCGCCAGCGCCGCTTTGGCTGTGGCCACATCCATAATGTCGCCATTGGCAATCACCGGGATCGACACAACGTCCTTCACGCCTTTGATCGCCGCCCAATCCGCGGACCCTTTGTAAAACTGACACCGCGTGCGCCCGTGAATGGTCAACATCTGAACCCCGGCGTTTTCCGCCCGCTGCGCCAGCTCCGGCGCATTTAGCATATTGTCGTCCCACCCCAGCCGCGTCTTGAGCGTCACCGGAATCTCCACCGCGCCCACAACCGCCTCGATCAGCGTCAGCGCGTGGTCCAAATCTTTCATCAAGGCTGATCCGCTGGCTCCGGCCCCACTGGCGCTGGTCACCTTCTTCGCCGGACAGCCCATGTTGATGTCAATCAACGTGGCGCCATTGGCCTCCACCTGCCGGGCCGCTTCTGCCATCCAATGCGCCTCGCGCCCGGCAAGCTGCACCGATGTGGTGGCGTCCCCGAATCCCAGTTCCGCCCGCTCACGCACACCTGGCTTGGCCTGCACCATCTCCTGACTTGCGACCATCTCGCTCACCACCAATCCAGCGCCAAAACTGCCCACCAGATCGCGGAACGGGCGATCGGTGATTCCCGCCAGCGGCGCCAGAAAAACAGGGGGTGTCAGAGTGAGATGTGCGACTTGAACGGTCACGTGCCTAATCCTTGTGCAGTGCCCTCGGCGTATCTGACCTCTTGGTCAAACTCAAACAAATCACCGGGGATTTTGGTCATTATTGTAGCAGTTTTTGGCGTATGCTCAAAAAATAAGCAGTCAACAAGGGTCAATTGCCACTCCGACGTGCAGGTTCTACATACACCCGCGCGCCAGCACACACCAAAAGCCCCCGGCCATTCTCCGGCGGAGACACGCCGACCTACGGCTGGAAAGTCTGCAAAAGCACCGCCGCACGGCCTTGGCCAATGCCCAAGCAGTCTGCTAAAGCCAAAACGAGCAAAAATTGGCATTTCTGGCCGCACATAAGGACTTGCCGCAATCACAACGGCAGCATTGGAGACAGCATGATCCGCATGATCACAACATTCTTTGGCGTCGGCCGCCTGCCCGCCGCTCCTGGCACCTGGGGCTCTTTGGCCGCCCTGATCATCGGCTGGGCTGCGGCGCATTTTGTCGGTGTCTGGCTGCTGGCCATCCTCACCGCGCTCGCTATTGTGGTCGGCATGTGGGCCTGTATCCTGGATCTGGCGGATCGCCCCACCGAAGATCCTTCCGAAATTGTGATCGACGAAGTCGCTGGCATGTGGATTGCCCTGCTGTTCCCTGCCGTGGCCTTTGCCATGCGCGATATGTCCATGGTTTGGCCCGGCCCAGTTGCCGCCTTCCTATTTTTCCGACTCTTTGACATTAAGAAACCCTGGCTGGTGGGCAAAGCCGACCAACGCCACGACCCCATCGGCGTTATGCTGGATGACATCTGGGCCGGTCTGTTTGCGGGCCTCGCCACCCTGGCCGCCGCGGCGCTCTATCATATCGTGTTGATCTGATGGTGGACGTCGCACACCTCCTGCAAGCCTGCCGTGACGCCAACCTGCGCGTAGCGACAGCCGAAAGCTGCACTGCAGGTATGGTCGCTGCCGCCCTGACCGACATCGCAGGCAGCTCGGACGTCTTTGAACGCGGATTTGTGACCTACACCAACCTTGCCAAAACCGAGATGCTTGGCGTGCGCGAGGCCACTCTGGCGGCTGTTGGGGCCGTAAGTGAAGAGGTCGCACGGGAAATGGCGCTCGGCGCTCTGGTGAATTCTGACGCACAATTGTCCGTCTCCATCACCGGCATTGCTGGCCCGGGCGGCTCGGAGTTCAAACCCGAGGGTCGTGTCTGTTTTGGCATCGCCACGCGAACCGACTGCACCACAGAAACCGTCGAATTTGGCGCGCTGGGCCGCAAAAACGTGCGAGAAGCGGCGCGGAATCACGCTTTGGCGCTGCTTTTTAAGGCTGCCTGCGCAAAGTGACGCCATTTTAGGCGGCACCCCACGTTTTCCGCCTATTTTTTATACAGCTTGCAAAATGCCCTGATTTAAGGCGCTTTGAAGACCCTTCAGCCTTTGTTCTGTGCAGTTTTTCCGCTTTTTGGCGGAAAACCACCACTCACGGGACAAAGAGGAAAGAAATATGAACGGAGCGGACACCGCATGGATCATCGTGGCAACAGCCCTGGTCCTGTTCATGACATTGCCGGGTCTGGCGTTGTTTTACGGGGGCCTTGTGCGCGCCCGCAACGTGCTCAGCGTCTTTATGCAAACTTATGCCATTGCCTGCTTGATGAGCGTTCTCTGGCTCGTCTTTGGCTACTCCATCGCCTTTGGTAATGACGGCGGTGCCACCTCGGTCTGGGGCGGCCTCGGTAAGATGTTCCTCTCCGGCGTCACCACCGACAGCTTGTCCGGCACCCTGCCTGAGGTGCTGTTCTTTGCCTTCCAGATGACCTTCGCGATCATCACCCCGGCACTGATCGTCGGCGCTTATGTCGAGCGCATTGGCTTTGGATTTGTGATGATCTTCTCCGGCCTGTGGATGCTGCTCTGCTATGCACCCGTCGTACATTGGATCTGGGGCGGCGGCATGATGGCCGACGGCGGCATCTTTGGCGAAATCGGCGTGCGAGACTTCGCCGGCGGCATTGTGGTGCACGAAACCGCTGGTCTCGCAGCGCTGGTGATTGCCGTGATGCTCGGTGCCCGCAAGCACCGCACCACACCGCCACACGCTCCTTGGATGGTGATGATTGGCGCAGCTATGCTCTGGGTCGGCTGGTTCGGCTTTAACGGCGGCTCTCAGCTTGCCGCAGACGGCGGTGCCGCCATGGCCCTGACCGTGACCCATATTTCCGCCGCCACGGCCTCACTCACCTGGGCCCTGTGGGAACGCATCAAATACGGCAAAGCCTCTTTGGTGGGTCTGGTCACCGGCACCATCGCTGGCCTTGCCTCCATCACGCCTGCGTCAGGCTTTGTCGGCCCGGTTGAAGCGCTGGTCATCGGCGCCATCGCGGGCATCCTGTGTCAGGAAGCTGTGAACCTCGTGCGCAACAAAGCCAAGATTGACGACACCCTGGACGTCTTTGCCGTGCACGGCGTGGGCGGCATCTTCGGCACCATCATGATCGCTGTCTTTGGCCAAGGCTCTTGGGTAGCCCAGCTTGGCGCGCTGGTAATCGTCGGCATCTTCACAGTGGTGGTGACCTACGTGCTGGTCAAACTGGTCAGCCTAATCACCCCGCTGCGCGTCGATGAGGAAACCGAAGTCAACGGCCTTGACCTCACGGTCCACGGCGAACGCGCTTACGACATCGCCTCATAGGACATCAAAAGCATCACTCCGGAACTGGGCGGCCGATTGTGGCCGCCCTTTTTTCAAACAAACCTTATGCCAGGGCGGCCTCCACTGTGCCTTGCCCGATGACGTCCTCCAAGGACAGCCCTGAAACGGTTTCAATCACTTCATAAATCCGGGCATCCGCCACCATCAATTGTTCCTCTGCCGCCTCCGGCTTAGAGGCACGCGCAACCTCCGCCTCGCGCTCCACTTGCACGACCTCATCCACTTCCTCGACCTGGTCCTGCGTGTCCTCGCCCGCCAGCGGTCCAGCTTCCACAGCCTCCCAACTGCCTGCCTGCGCAACCGCCTCTGCCGCGACATCTTCGCCTTCGCCCTGCGCCCCTTCAGTCACAGGCATCTGGTCCTCTTCCAGCGCCGCATCCTCCGCCCAAGCAGCGGCCCCGATCCACAGATCAGCCTCCGCTGCCGCCTCTTCGGCAAAGACCTCCGCCAGAATATCTTCCAGACTTTGCTCCGGAACTGCGCTGACGGACACCTCCAACGGAACTTCCACCGGCACCGGCCCCTCTTCTGCCGATGCCACCGCGCGTGCCTCCCCGCCGTCGGTGCCGTTCTGCGCCTCCTCTAGGTCTGCGCCGTCTGCCTCTACCGCAGCGGCCAAAAGGTCCCCCGTACCTGCCTCATCCGAGACCCGCGGCAACCACTTTTCCGCCTCCGCCCGCGCTTCGTCTTCGATGTCGGCAACCATGTCGTCCACAACGCCCACAGCGGCAATCGCGCCGGCAACACCGAGAAAAACCAAAAACATAACCATGTTCTGAACCCAAAAAAATTCACTACAACCTGAGATAGTTTAGGGCACGAAGGTTATCGGAACATTAAGTGAACAAACGTACAGCGGACACTGCAACTCTGCTCCCGAGAAATCCGGGCGGGCCCGTCCTTGGTGACAAGTTGCCCTTCGCTTTACATGAGCCGAGTGGCACAGCGCCACGGTATTAGGGGGCTAAAAACGCGCCCACAACAGAAGGAGCACTCCCAAAAGTCTCTGAACGGCGTTAACGATACAACGCTTCGGCCCGCGCCTCAAACGCCGCCACAATCCGGTGCATCGCCTCATTGAACACCAGGCCAATCGCCTTTTGCAAAATGATGTTCTTGAACTCGAAATCCACAAAGAACTTCACTTCCACGCCGCCATCCACATCGGCAAAATCCCAGGTGGACTTCATGTATTTGAACGGCCCGTCCAAGTATTCGGTGTCAATGTGTTTTGTCTCGGGGTGCAATACCACCCGGCTGCCAAAGCGCTCACGAAACACTTTGAACGAGATCACCAGATCCGCCAGCATCTCCTCCGCCGCGCCACGCTCTGTTTGCACCGGCGTCACCGAGCGGATGCGCGCCGCCGCACACCAGGGCAAAAACTTCGGATAAGACGCCACTTCCGCCACCAGATCATACATCTGTTGGGCGGTATACGGCAGCGTGCGGGTCTCAGAATGCGTCGGCATGTCGTCTCATTTTGGCGTGACAGCGCATGGCGACCTCGCTATGCACAGTTCTGGTGGCGCACATAGCGGCGCAGGATGGGGAAAATCAAGAGGGTCTCATGTCAGAGCGTCCATATGTCATCGATCAAATGATCTCGGCCAAGTCCATTGCAGCGCGGATCGAGGACCTCTCACGCGAAATTCAGGCGGAATATGACGGCACCGATAAGCTGATCGTGGTTGGCCTTCTGCGCGGCTCTTTTGTGTTCATTGCCGATCTGGTGCGCGAGCTCGACCTGCCTGTCGAAGTCGATTTTCTCGAAGCCTCCTCGTACGGAAACGCCATGGAAAGCAGTCGAGAAGTACGCATTTTCAAAGACTTGCGCGGCGAAATTGAAGGGCGTGACGTGTTGGTTGTGGAAGACATTGTCGACACCGGCCATACGCTGACCCACGTGCTGCACCTGCTCAAGGCCCGCAATCCAGCCAAGATCAAAACCATCGCCCTGCTGGACAAACCGTCGCGCCGTGAGGCCGACATCGCTGCGGACTGGATTGGCTTTTCCATCCCCGATGAATTTGTCGTGGGCTATGGCATCGACTACGCCCAACGCAACCGCAATCTGCCCTTCATCGGCAAGGTGCGCTTTGTCGAAGACAGTTAAACACTCCGGGCAGCCGATGCGCGTGTCCTAGACGCGTTCTTTATGCCCAATACCTCTGCGAAGACCCACCGGATCGGGGGCACCGCCCCCAACGCACCTTGCCATCATCGACCGGCTTTCTTAGCTTAGACCAAAGTCAGCCAACACAGGCCTTTGTGATGAACTTCCGCCACCTCATGCGCATGAGCAAATGGGCCCGCAACCCGCCATCAGAGGCGCGGGTCAAGCTGGTGCTCGGCGTGGTGACCGCCTGCATCCTTCTGGTGTTGGTCGAGAAATTCATCGGCTGGCCAGAGTTTCTCACCCTGGAGCCGCAGCGCCGCAATCCGGTGAAATTCTGATACCCGCCTATTGCATCAACAAAAAGCCAAAATAGCCGAGATACGCCACCAAAAAGGCACCACCTTCCAGTCGGTTGATCGTCCATCCGGTCCGCGCAAACCCTATCAGCAAGACAGACGCCCCCAGAAGCACCCAGATATCAAAAGTCGCGATTTCAACGGGCACCGTGACGGGGTGAATCAACGCCGTCACGCCGACAATCCCCATAACGTTGAACAGATTGCTGCCAATGACATTGCCAATAGCGACGTCTCCCTGACCTTTGCGCACGGCAATCACTGCGGTGACCAACTCAGGCATGGACGTACCTATTGCCACCACAGTCAAACCGATCACGGTTTCTGAAATTCCGGCAAATTCGGCCACGCTGATCGCACCGTCCACCAGCAGACGCGCCCCAATGATGGTCGCAATCAACCCTACGACAGCGACACCGATCGCTGCGCTGAGGCCCAAGTCCGGGCCTGGTATAGCCGCCGCTTCCTTTTCATAGACCACAGCGTCAGACGTCTCTTTCGTCTTGGACACGGAGCGGAAGACCACAAACAGATAAGCCGCCAACGCTGTCACAAAGCCCACACCAATCCACCGCGTGATCTCTCCAAACAGAACAACGCCCAGAAGCGCAAGCGTGGCTGCGATCATGACGCTTCCATCTCGCCGCAAAGCGTCCCGTGCCACGGCCAAGGGTAAGAGCATCGCAGACACACCAAGTATAAGGAGAATGTTGCCAATGTTGCTGCCAACAACATTGCCAATTGCAATTCCAGCAGACCCAGACAAAGCAGCTTGGACGCTTGTGACCAGTTCTGGAGTGGATGTCCCAAACCCGACCAGTGTCAATCCTATCACCATTGGTGGCAAACCATAGGCTTTGGCAATGGTCACCGCCCCGCGAACCAGCATTTCCCCCCCAACAAAAAGGCCGGTCAGGCCAATCGCAATCATGATCCCCGCTGTCACCTCAATCCCTCGCTACCGCTACAATTCACCCGTACCGCATACACATGTTAACCTATTGCACCGCAAAATGTGCACCTCTGCGAAACAGCCGCGATACCGACAAAAAACCGACGTCGTAAAACGTCGGTCTTTCTGTGTCTTAACGCTGCGTGCGATGGAACTTAGTTGATCGTGTCCAGCGCTGCGGAAACCGGCGCCATGGCCACCGTGCCCGCCCGATCCTGAAGCGCCCACAGCAGCAGCGCCGAGATCGCCTCATCACGCAACTGGCCCACCATCACGACGCCTTGTTCCTGCCCGGCCTTGAAGGCCGCCCCGTCGAGGAACCGGCGCATCACCACGGCCGTTTGCTCTCCGGTGTCGAACTCACGGAAGACGGTGTTGGACGGCACGCCTTCTTTGGCCGCCAGCTTTTGTGCAGTGTTCAAGCCATTGGTTTGCATCAACAAACCGTGGCCGCTTTCCAGCAACGCCTGCGTCACCTGATCACTGATCTCCTTGCTGCCCTGCAAGCCGTCATCCAGTCCTTCCATCACGCCAACAAAGGCGTCAGAGACCGACAAATGTGCCTGCAGCGCCTGCTCCACGTCGCTGGCTGTGGCGTCACTTGGCATGTCGACCATCGCCAGAACCTCAAAGCCACGCGCCCGGAAATCCGCTGTTTTTGCGGCCACATTTGGATCCAGCGTGCTCACAGCAATGCTCAGCGGATAGGGAAAACTCTCAAGCGCTTCCATATCAAAAGCCGCCTCGCCGGTGTCCACCAGAACAATCGCCATCACCGGCTTTTCCTCTGCGTTTTCAAACTGTTCCGCGTTCACCTCAACCGGACGCGCGGCCAGCGTGTCCACGCTCTCTTCCTCATTTGCGCCCACAGTTGGCAACCGTGTGGATGTGCGCTGCTCGAACTTCTCGTTCAGGTTCGTGGCTGGCTTCAACAGACTTTCCTGCGTCTGTGCATCCTCAACCATGTCCTCTTCCGCAGACTCAGCATTCGGCGTGATGTCTTCCGCTTCCTCGATCGGCGCCGCCTCGGTCACAAGGCTCTCTTCAGCGGCGGCCTCTTCAGGCGCGTCACTCTCAGAAGGCGTTGGGAATACTTCATTTTCCGCCACGTCTGGCGCGGCAGGCTGTGGTGGGTTGGTTGAAATCGACAGCTCGGAGTCCGGCACAGGCGCTGCGGGTGTCTCGGCCTGCGGGTTGGGCAGAACCGGCGTCTCTTCGTTCATCGCCACCGCCCCGTCACCCTCAGGTGCCGCAGGCACCGCCAAAGCCGCCGTCTCGGTCCCTGTCTCCGGTTTCGGCGCAGAGTCGGTGTTGCTCAAAGGCGGCGCATCGCTGCCATCCGCTTCAGGCGTAGCTGTGGCCGTCGCTTCGGTCACCGCCGCATCCGCCTGGGATTCTGTTTCTACCGCACCGCTCTCTTGCGACGCATCTTCCGTCGCTTTCGGCGCATCCGCGTTGGTCTGAGGTTTCACCGTCGCAGGCAACGGCGACAACAGCGACGTCACTGCCAAAACGCCCCCCACCAGGATCGCGCCCCAAAACACACCTGACAATAATCCGCGCAACATAGCTGCCTGCCTCTCTTTTACGTCCATTTTATGGGGCGACCTGCTCCTGCCCCTCTTGACCCTCTGCGCCAAGCCTGAACATGTATACCGCGAGCAGGCCCTCTGCCTCCACCCCTTTTGCATCTTTAGGGAAAGAACCGACAAAATGCTGCTTCTGATCGATAACTACGACAGTTTCACCTACAACCTTGTGCACTATCTGGGCGAAATGGGCGCCGATGTGCAGGTCTGGCGAAACGACGCGTTGACCGTTCAGGACGCCATGGCCATGAACCCGTCGGGCATCCTTCTGTCCCCCGGTCCCTGTGACCCGTCTCAGGCAGGCATCTGTCTGGCTTTGACAGCGGCGGCAGCCGAAACCCGCACGCCTTTGATGGGCGTATGCTTGGGGCACCAGACCATCGGACAACACTTTGGCGGCGACGTTGTGCGCTGTCATGAGATTGTGCACGGCAAAATGGGCACCATGAAACACACGGGCAAAGGCCTCTTTGCCGGGCTGCCAAGCCCGTTTGAAGCCACACGCTATCACTCTCTTGTGGTGGACCGCGCGACACTGCCGGACTGTTTGGAAATCACCGCCGAATTGGACGATGGCACCATCATGGGGCTGCAACACAAAGAGCTGCCCATCCACGGCGTGCAATTCCACCCGGAATCCATTGCCTCTGAGCACGGCCACGCCCTGCTCAAGAACTTTCTGGACATGATGCCCGCCAAAGAGGACGCCGCTGCATGACTGCCGATATTAAATTCCTGATCGGCGCCGCGGCTGATCGCCCTTTGACGCGCGCCGAGGCCGAAGACGCCTTTACACTCCTTTTTGAAGGCGAAGCCACTCCCAGCCAAATGGGCGGCCTGTTGATGGCCCTGCGCACCCGCGGCGAAACCGTGGATGAATACGCCGCCGCAGCCGCCGTCATGCGCTCCAAATGCCATGCGGTAAAAGCGCCGAGCGGCGCCATTGACATCGTCGGCACCGGCGGCGACGGCAAGCACACGCTCAACATCTCTACCGCCACAGCCTTTGTCACCGCGGGCGCGGGCGTTGCCGTTGCCAAACACGGCAACCGAAACCTCAGCTCCAAATCCGGCACGGCAGATGTGCAAACCCAGATGGGCATCAACGTCATGGTTGGCCCGGAAGCGGTTGAAAAGGCACTGGAAACCTGCGGCATCGCCTTCATGATGGCACCCATGCACCATCCGGCCATTGCGCATGTGATGCCCACACGCGCCGAACTTGGCACGCGCACCATCTTCAACATCCTCGGCCCACTCACCAACCCGGCAGGTGTGAAGCGCCAACTGACCGGCGCCTTCACCCGTGACCTGATCCGCCCTATGGCCGAAACCCTTGGTCAATTGGGCAGCGAGCGCGCTTGGTTGGTGCATGGCTCCGATGGCACCGATGAGCTGACCATCACCGGCATAAGCTGGGTCTCAGCGCTGGAGGCAGACGGCACTGTCAAAGACGTGGAGCTCCATCCCGAAGATGCTGGCCTGCCCGTGCACCCGTTTGAGGACATCGTCGGTGGAACGCCAGAAGACAACGCCAATGCTTTCCGCGCCCTGCTGGATGGTGCACAAAGCGCCTACCGCGATGCTGTCCTGCTCAACTCCGCAGCAGCACTAGTGGTGGCTGATGCAGCAAGCGACCTGCGCGAAGGTGTTGAAAAGGCCCGTGAAAGCATCGACTCCGGGGCGGCCAAAGGCAAAGTGGCCGCATTGGCCAAAGTCACCTCGGCGGCATGAGCACAGCCACCCCGCCCAGCCACTGGGCGCATTTGCCGTTCTTCACGGACCGCTGGCCCGACATCAACGCACAAATCCAAAGCGACCCGCGGGAGATCCTTCCTCCCGCGGCCCAACGCTTTGCCGCGCTTGAAGCTGTTGCACCACAGCACGTGCGTGTTGTCATCCTAGGACAAGACCCCTATCCAACGCCTGGTCACGCGCATGGCCTGTCGTTCTCTGTGGAGCCAGACGTGACCCCATTGCCCCGCTCTTTGAATAACATTTACAAAGAGTTGCAAGACGATCTTGGTGCAACTCCATCAAGCGGCGATCTGCACTTCTGGGCCACCCAAGGCGTCCTCTTACTCAACACCGTGCTCTCGGTGCCAGCCGGCGACGCCAACGGCCACAAAGCGCTGGGCTGGCAAACTCTGGCCCATCAGGTGCTGGCCGACATCTCCGCCCGCCGCCCCACGGCTTTTGTCCTGTGGGGAAAACAGGCCCAAGCCCTTGCACCTCACATCACATCGCCTAAAGATGGCGGCCAACATCTGATGATTGAAACGGCGCACCCCTCGCCGCTCTCCGCCAGACGCGGATTTTTCGGCTCCCGCCCGTTTTCAACCATCAACAATTGGCTCGCCGACCAAGGCGACACACCGTTAAACTGGACTGACGCATGACCGAGACCGTTCTGGACAAAATCAAAGCTTACAAGCTGGAAGAAGTGGCCGCCGACAAAGCGGCCAAACCTCTGGAGGCGGTTGAAGCCGAAGCGCGCGAAGCCAGCCCAACCCGCGGCTTTTCCGACGCGCTGCACAAGGCCGCCCGCGAAGGCTACGGCCTGATCGCCGAGGTCAAAAAAGCCTCCCCGTCCAAAGGCCTCATCCGCGAAGATTTCAACCCGCCGGAACTGGCCAAAGCCTATGAAGACGGCGGCGCAACCTGCCTGTCCGTCCTAACGGACACGCCCAGCTTTCAGGGCCAAAAATCTTTCCTAACCGAAGCCCGCAACGCCACCAGCCTGCCCGCGCTGCGCAAAGACTTCATGTATGACACCTATCAAGTGGCCGAAGCCCGCGCGCTTGGGGCCGACTGCATCCTGATCATCCTCGCCTCCGTCAGCGACGCACAAGCGCAAGAACTCGAAGAAGCCGCATTCAGCTGGAACATGGACGTGCTGCTTGAGGTGCATGACCGCGAGGAACTGGAGCGAGCCAGCCAGCTCAAATCCCCTCTCATGGGCATCAACAACCGCAATCTCAAAACCTTTGAGACCACGCTCGACACCACCCGCACCCTGTCCAAATTGGTGCCGGAGGACCGGCTGATCGTCTGCGAAAGCGGCCTCAACACGCCGGCGGAACTGGCCGACATGGCCCGCTACGGCGCCCGCACCTTCCTGATTGGCGAGAGCCTGATGCGTCAGGACGATGTAGCCACCGCCACCCGCACCCTGCTCGCCAATCCATTGAATGCCATGGGAGGCATGTGATGAGCGACACGCACGTCTCTGGACTGACCCATTTTGACACCAAGGGCGACGCCCACATGGTGGATGTCTCTGAAAAAGCAGTCACTTCTCGCGTCGCCACCGCCGAAGGTTGGGTCAAAATGGCACCTGCCACCTTTGACATCATCAACGAAGGCCGCGCAAAAAAAGGCGACGTGCTGGGCGTGGCGCGCCTCGCCGGCATCATGGGCGCCAAGAAATGTGCCGACTTAATTCCCCTGTGCCACCCGCTACCGATCACCAAAGTGGCCGTGGAGCTGACGCCGGATGCTGACCTGCCCGGTGTGCGCATCGAGGCGACTGTCAAAACCACCGGCCAAACCGGCGTGGAAATGGAAGCGCTGACCGCGGTCAATGTGGCGGCCCTGACGGTCTATGACATGTCCAAAGCGGTCGACAAAGCCATGGAAATCGGCGGCATCCGCGTGATCCTCAAAGACGGCGGAAAATCAGGACGTTACGAAGCAAAATGATCTCGGTTGCTGACGCGCTCACGCATCTCTTCGCCCTCACCAAACAGCTGCCGGTGGAAAACGTGCCACTGGCGCAAGCCAATGGGCGCACGTTGGCAGAGCCGGTCAGCGCAAACCGCGATCAGCCCCCGTTTTCGGCCTCCGCCATGGACGGCTACGCCATCGTGTCCAACGGCGCTGCACCAGGAAAATCTTATGACGTCATCGGCGAAGCCGCCGCCGGACATGCCTTTGACGGCACCGTGTCCGCAGGTCAGGCCGTGCGCATCTTCACCGGCGCCCCGGTGCCAGAAGGCGCAGACCGTGTGGTCATTCAGGAAGATGTTAGCCGCGACGGCGACACCATCACACTCTCTGCAAATCTCGACAAAGGTTTTCATATCAGGCCTTTGGGCGGCGACTTCAAAGTTGGTCAAACCATCGCGGCCCCACGGGTTCTGCGCCCATCGGACGTGGCATTGATGACGTCGATGAACATCGCCGAAGTGCCTGTAACCTGCCGCCCCAAAGTGGCGATCCTGTCCACCGGTGACGAACTGGTCATGCCCGGTGAAACACCCGGCCCGGATCAGATTATCGCCTCCAACAGCTTTGGCCTGCAGGCCATGTTGCGTGACGCAGGCTGCGAAGCCCGCCTGTTGCCGATTGCCCGCGACACCCGCGCCTCTCTCGAAGCGGCCTTTGATCTGGTGGATGATGCCGACCTGCTGATCACCATCGGCGGCGCATCTGTAGGCGACCATGATCTGGTCGGCGACGTAGCGCAGAATCTCGGCATGCAGCGCAGCTTCTACAAAATCGCCATGCGCCCCGGCAAACCGCTCATGGCGGGCACATTGGCCAATGGCGCCATGATGATTGGCCTGCCCGGCAACCCGGTGTCCGCCATGGTCTGCGGCCACGTCTTTGTCCTACCTGTGATCCGCGCCATGTTGGGGCTTGGCGACGCGCCGACGCCGCGCCTGCCAGCCACTTTGGCAACCCCCATGCCGAAAAACGGCCCGCGCGAACACTACATGCGCGCCCGTGTAGAGCACGGAAAACTCTCACTTTTTGACAATCAAGACAGCTCTCTGCTCTCTATCCTGTCAGACGCAAACGCGCTCTTAGTTGTGCCGCCCAATGCGGCGGAATGGCCCGCAGGCACCGCCGTAGAGTACATCCCAATCTAGGCCAAACGCCTGTCCCTTTACCACATTTTGGCATCTGTTTCCGCTATGTTCTATAAAAGTTTTGACACAAAACAAGAACATGCGTAGAACGAGGATAAGACACACTCTATATGGGGGTCCTCGAGCATGTTGACCAAGAAGCAACTAGACCTGCTGGAATTCATTCACACCCGTCTGCAAAAAGACGGGGTGCCGCCCAGCTTTGACGAAATGAAAGACGCGCTGGATTTGCGCTCAAAATCAGGCATCCACCGTCTAATCACAGCGCTGGAAGAGCGGGGATTCATCCGCCGCCTCGCCCACCGCGCCCGCGCCATCGAAATTGTGAAACTGCCTGAAAGCATGGGCGGCGCGCCTTCAGCGCCAACAGCGGGTTTCAATCCCAAAGTGATCGACGGGCCGCATCCATCGCCGTCCCAACCGGCCAATGTGACGCCGGACGAGGTGACATTGCACGCGCGCGAACTGCCCGTGATGGGCAAAATCGCCGCCGGTGTGCCGATTGAAGCCATCAGCCATGTGGACCATCACGTGGCCGTGCCGGGCCAAATGCTGTCGGTCGGCCAGAACCACTATGCGCTTGAAGTCAAAGGCGATTCCATGATCGACGCAGGCATCAACAACGGTGACGTGGTGATCATCTCGGAAACCACCACCGCCGACAACGGCGACATCGTCGTGGCGCTGGTGGAGGATCAGGAAGCCACGCTGAAGAAGTTCCACCACAATGGCAGCTCCATCGCGCTTGAGGCCGCCAACCCGGCCTATGAAACACGCGTCTACCCTGAGGATAAAGTAAAAGTGCAGGGCAAACTGGTCGGGTTGATCCGCACCTACTGACCCCGCACCTCTGCATCATTCCACAACCGACGGCCCGCCACCTCGCGGGCCGTTTTGCGTAACGGCGTCCCCCCCTCAAATCGCAGAGCCACAGATCCCAGCGCCTCCAAGTCCTTTACGTCTAGTGTGTCACACGGCAATTGCTCGTCAAAAGCCGTTGAAAACACAACGATATCCTCGGGCGCGCAGCCCTCAAAAAGCGCCTTGCCGGTTTTCCCCTGCACATGGATCAACCGCCCGCCGCTGGCCAGCTCAACAAATGGCACGCGGCTTGTCTCGCCCGGCCACAGGCTCGCGGCGCCCTCTTGATCCCGTGTGCTGCCGTCATTTTCCAACCAGTTCTCTGCGACAAACCCCTGCCCTTTGGCTTTGGACAGGGCTCGGCCCTCTGGCGTCATCACGCCCACAATGCCGCCCGTATCGGAAATCAATACATCCGGGCGCTCCGCCTGTGTCGACCCCCAGAACCCCGCGCAAACAACCGCAACCCCGGCCACCCGCGCGCGTCCCTGCCACAGCAGCAACCACAGCCCACCCCAAGCGATCACCGGCAAAACCCAGCGCCCGCCGCTTGGCACAGTCCCACGCGCGCCATCTAGCCCGCTGACAAATTGTGCCACGGTCAAAATCCACCACAGGCCCTGCTCCATGCCCCAAAGCGGCACGGCCTCTAGCCCCACAGGCGCCAAAACCGCGGCCACAACGGCGGCGGGCACCACAAGAATGCCCATCACCGGCACCGACAGCACATTTGCCAACAGGCCGTAATGCGCCACGTGATTGAAATGCATCGCCGCAAAGGGCGCGGTTGCCAGCCCCGCCACCAGCGACGACACCACGACCGCCGACACCGGCCGCAACCACTTTGGCCCCAAATGCCACTGCATGTCCCGCAACCAGCCAAACACCCCCACCAGGGCCGCCGTGGCTGCAAAGGACATCTGAAACCCCGGCCCCATCAAGGCTTCTGGCTGCAACACCAACACGACCGTCGCCGCCACGGCCACCGCGCGCAACGTCAGTGCGCGCCGATCCAAGAGCACTGCCATTAACACCACAACGGTCATCACATAGGCCCGTTCTGTGGACACCGCGCCGCCTGACAGGAGCAAATAGCCAGTGGCCGCCGCAAAGGACACGCAGGCGGCGATCTTTTTGCCATTCACCCGCAGCGCCACTGTCGGGACCAACGCAATACAAAACCGCACCGCACCAAATACAAATCCGGCCAACAGTCCCATATGCAACCCTGAAATTGCCAACAAATGCGCGAGGTTGGCCCCGCGCAAAGCCTCTGTGACTTCCTCCGGGATCGCGCTGCGGTCACCCGTTGTCACGGCGGCGGCAAACCCCGCAACATCCGCGGCCATACGTTCTTGTATCGCTCCCGATAAGCGCATCCGGAATCCGAAGATCCCGCCGTTGTTATCTGGCGTTGCCATCGCCAAAACCGGCACCCGCGTGTACCCGACTGCGCCAATCTGCTTGAACCAGGCATGGCGCTGAAAATCAAAGCCCCCCGGCTCCACTGGCCCGGAAGGCGGTGACAGATGCCCCGTGGTGCCCACCAGTTTTCCCGCTGTTGGTGCGGTGCCCACCCCACTGCCATGCAAAGAAATCCGCACCCGCGTAGGTGTTTCCTCAGGCGTAATCTCGGCCAGAACCACATCCTCAAGCGTCAACCGCACCGCGTCTGAGGCCGAGCGGTCTATCGCAATAATCCGCCCCTCAATCGGCCCGTAGTAGCGAAAGTCCAAAACCGGGCCCGCCAAGCTATGCGCCCGTGCGCCCGCAAGACACACACCGGCCAAAACCAAAGCCACCATCCACAACAGCGCGCCAACATCAGCTTCCTGACCGATCGTCAACCACGCAAATGCCAAGGAAATCGGCCCAATCCCAACCAACACCGCGACGGTGGGCTCCACCGGCAGCGCAAAGTACATCCCGATCCCAAGCCCCAAACAGACCGGCACCCAGCAAAACAGATGCCCACGTTGATGCAAAAGGGAAAGGCGCAGAGACGTGACGACGCGCAAGCCTTGTCCTCTCTTATCGGTGTCGCTAGACAGTGCCTCAACGCTAGAACCCCAATGGTTACTGAAAGGTTAAGCCCGCTATGACAGGCCAGGTCGTCACCCGTTTTGCCCCATCGCCCACCGGTTATCTGCACATCGGCGGCGCACGTACGGCGCTGTTCAACTGGCTCTATGCCCGTGGGCGCGGCGGCAAGTTTCTGCTGCGGATTGAAGACACCGATCGCGAACGCTCCACACCAGAAGCGACCGACGCCATCCTGCAAGGCCTGAGCTGGCTGGGTCTGGATCATGACGGCGAGGTCGTGAGCCAATTTGAGGGCGCCAAACGCCACGCCGAAGTGGCGCTGCAACTGCTGGAGGAAGGCAAAGCCTACAAATGTTTCGCCACCCAAGACGAAATTGCCGCCTTCCGCGATGAGGCTCGCGCCGCCGGCAAATCGACCCACTATCGGAGCCCTTGGCGCGACGCTGATGCCGCCACTCATCCCGATGCGCCTTACGTGATCCGCATCAAAGCCCCGCGTGAAGGCCAAACCGTGATCTGCGATCAGGTGCAAGGCGATGTGACCATCCGCAACGATCAGCTCGATGACATGATCCTGTTACGCTCCGATGGCACACCGGTCTATATGTTGGCAGTTGTTGTAGATGACCACGACATGGGCGTGACCCATGTGATCCGCGGGGACGACCACCTCAACAACGCCGCACGCCAAATGATGATCTATGAAGCCATGGGTTGGGATCTGCCGATCTACGCGCACATCCCGTTGATCCATGGCGCAGACGGCAAAAAACTCTCCAAACGCCACGGCGCGCTTGGTGCACAGGAATATCAGGCCATGGGCTATCCGGCCGCCGGCATGCGCAACTACCTCGCGCGCTTGGGCTGGAGTCACGGTGACGATGAGTTTTTCACCGACGCGCAAGCCCAGGACTGGTTTGATCTGGACGGCATTGGCAAAAGCCCGGCGCGGTTTGACACCAAAAAGCTTGAGAACATCTGCGGCCAACATATTGCCGTGAGCGAAGATGCTGCACTGCTGCAAGAGATTGTGAATTATCTGGGGGCCGCAGACCAGCCTGCGCTGACCGACACCCAGACCGTATTACTACGGGATGCGCTGTATTGCCTGAAGGATCGCGCGAAGACTTTCCCCGATCTCCTTGAAAAAGCACACTTTGCTCTGACTTCGCGCCCTATCGAGGTGGAGGCCAAAGCCGCCAAAAATCTCGATTCAGTATCCCGTGGTATACTGAATGATTTGACGCCGCAGTTGCAAAATGTTAGCTGGTCGCGGGAGGAGCTTGAGGCTGTAACGAGCAGCTACTGTGAAGCCAATGAAATCAAGTTCGGCAAGATGGCGGGGCCCATGCGGGCGGCGCTGGCTGGCCGGGCTGCGACCCCCAGCGTCTTTGACATGATGCTGGTTCTGGGACGCGAGGAATCTCTCGCGCGTCTGACTGACGCCGCCAAAGATGACGCGACGGAATAGCGCCTGTTTACCGGGCCTTAAGACGTCGCAGACACAACGCGCCGGGGCGATCCGCGTCCCCGGCTTTTTAGGAAGGAAAATGCCATGTCCGAGGCCCCAAAAACCGCAACGCTAACGATTGACGGCGAAAACTACGAACTGCCGATCCACTCGCCAACGTCCGGCCCGGATGTGCTCGACATCCGCAAGCTCTATGGTCAAGCCGGTGTTTTCACCTATGACCCTGGCTTCACCTCCACCGCCTCCTGTGAGTCCACCATCACCTATATCGACGGTGAGAAAGGTATTCTGACGCACCGCGGGTATCCGATTGGCGAACTGGCTGGCCAATCCCACTACCTCGAAGTCTGCTACTTGCTGCTTTATGGTGAACTGCCAACGGCTGCACAATTGGAAGACTTTGAGTCCACCATCACCCGTCACACCATGCTGCACGAGCAAATGGGCAATTTCTTCCGCGGCTTCCGTCGCGATGCCCACCCAATGGCGGTAATGGTAGGTGTGGTTGGTGCCATGTCCGCCTTCTACCACGACTCCACCGACATTTCTGACCCACGTCAGCGCGAAATCGCATCCCACCGCCTGATCGCGAAGATGCCGACCATCGCCGCTTGGGCCTATAAATACACCATTGGACAGCCATTTGTGTATCCACGCAACGATCTGGACTACGCCTCCAACTTCCTGCGCATGTGCTTCGCCGTGCCAGCGGAAGAGTATGAGGTGAACCCGATCCTGTCCCGCGCGATGGACCGTATCTTCACGCTGCACGCCGACCACGAGCAGAACGCCTCCACCTCCACGGTGCGTCTGGCGTCCTCTTCCGGCGCCAACCCGTTTGCCTGTATCGCAGCTGGCATCGCCTGCCTCTGGGGCCCGGCCCACGGCGGCGCAAACCAGGCGTGTCTGGAGATGCTGAAAGAAATCGGCTCCGTAGACCGCATTCCGGAATTCATCGAGCGCGCCAAAGACAAGAACGATCCGTTCCGTCTGATGGGCTTTGGCCACCGTGTTTACAAAAACATGGACCCACGCGCGACCGTTATGAAACAGTCCGCTGACGAAGTGCTGGAGCTGTTGGGTGTTGAAGACAACCCACTTCTGCAGGTTGCTACCGAACTGGAGCGCATCGCACTGAGCGACCCATACTTCAAAGAGAAGAAGCTGTTCCCGAACGTGGACTTCTACTCTGGCATCATCCTTGAGGCGATGGGCTTCCCAACCTCGATGTTCACCCCTATCTTTGCGCTGTCTCGCACCGTTGGCTGGATTTCCCAGTGGAAAGAGCAACTGTCCGATCCAGCGCACAAAATTGGCCGTCCACGTCAGCTGTACCTCGGCGAAGATGTGCGCTCCTACACCGACATCGAGAACCGCTAACCCAATCGGGTCAGATACAATCAAACGCGCCAGAGCCTTCTCAGGCGCGTTTTTTTTGCCTAAGGCACATATTCTCAATTTTGCCCAAATTCACAGAAACTCAGCCCAAATTCCGACACGCTTAGCGTGCATCACTCTTTCGGAATTTTAGAAAATTGGACCGGCGAGTCCTCCGTCCCTGCCTGATGCTATTTCCTCCAAGGAACCACCACGCTCAGGGCGGGCTGGGAGCCAAACTTGCCTCTTGCCAATTAGGACCTGTGTATTTGGCGGCTTATGTGAGCCACAATTTGGAGATGAGTGATGTGGATTTTAGGACTTCTGTTTATGGGCCTCGCGGCCAGTAGTTTTTCCGGCGGTGGCGATGACTCCGACGACGAAACCACCCCCACCGGTCTTGCCAATGACACCCAGCCGGTGGACGACACAACCACCACCGACATTATATCCGAGGACGGCGGTATCGGTATTCTGCTTGAGGGCGGCGACTCCAACAACGATCTGACAGGCACTCCCGGCCCCGACCTGCTAGATGGCAAGGATGGGAATGACACCCTGCGCGGTCAGGATGGAGATGACGGTCTCTACGGCAGCGAAGGCGACGACCTGCTCTTAGGCGGCGCTGGCGAAGACTACATGACTGGCGGCGAAGGGGACGACGCCGTCTACGGCGACAGTGGCAGCGACACGCTCTACGGCTACACAGGCGAAGACACCCTCGAAGGCGGCAGTGGCGACGACTGGATTTACGGTGCCGACGTGACAAACCGGGACCCGGAAGTTGCTGACAGCTATCTTGATCGGGAGCCCGAAACGGAATTTGTAATTCAGGACCCAACGGAGCCGGAAGAGGCTGACACGCTCATTGGTGGCACCGGCAACGACAATCTTTTCCTCGGCGAATATGACACTGGCACCGGCGGCGAAGACAACGACAGCTTCCACATCGGCCATTGGGTGGAAGAGAACGCGCCATTTATCACCGACTTTGACCCCGAAGAGGACGTGATTTCCCTTATCTTGCCAGGTGACGAGCCTCTTCCGACGATCACGGTCGAGCGGGTTGGCGATGAAACCCATGTTTTGGCAAACGATGTTATCATGGCACGTGTCGCCGGAGCTGCTGACGGATTGGAAGCCTCAGATGTCACATTTGTACTTGGGTGATCGCGTCAGCTCTCACCACCCTTATTCCGGTCGTACGAACCAAATCCGGACAACGACTCACCCATCCCATGCGGCCGCGCCCAACAGATCCCGGGCGCGGTTTTGCCCGCCATCTAAGCCCCTTGGGAAACAATAAGCTGCGCCAACGGTGATTGAGCGTCATCCAGCTCAAATACGCTTCAATTTGTTGACACGCATAACGTGTTGTCGCACCTTGCGACCAACTCGGCCTTGGGAGCCGTAGGCGCCGCGTAGAAGACGCGAAATCGGACACCTTCCGAACAGAGAACCGAGATGCGCCTGCCACGGAAATCTCTACATTTCACGCTCCCAATGCCACCGTATCATTACGCGCGCCTGAGTATTGCGTGCCACGAGGAGAGACAGAATGCTGTTTTTGGGTTTGTTACTGGCTGGCTTGGGCATCGCTGCTATCGCTGACTTTGGTGGTTCCGACGATAGTGACAGCGATGACGGTGGCAACACCCCAGATGAGGTCACAACCTCTGACATCATCACTGATGGAGAGCCTGGCGTTATGTACGAAGGTACGGCCGGAGACGACGAAATCTATGCCACCACTGGGTCGGATCTTGCCGCTGGCGAAGACGGAAACGACGTCATTCGCGGCCGCGCAGGCCCTGATGTCCTAATGGGAGGCGAAGGCGACGACTCGCTCTTTGGCCAAACAGGGCAAGACCGTGTCATGGGTGACTCCGGCGACGACGAAGTACACGGTGGTGCCGGTGAAGACACCATGATGGGCGGCAGCGGGAATGACACGCTTTATGGTGGCCCCGGCGACGACGAACTTGTGGGCGCGGACATCACCAATCGGGATTGGGAGCTGGGCGATTGGCACGCTGAAATTACCCCATCCTCCGACCATGAGTTTCAGGCGCCAGAAGCAGATGAGGCCAATGTTCTCTACGGCGGAGATGGAAATGACTCTTTGTTACTTGGCGAAGGTGACACTGCATTTGGTGGCAGTGGAAACGACGAGTTCGAAGTTGGAAGCTGGGTGGAAGACGAAGAGAACGTTCCTGTCGTTCAAGATTTCAACGCGGCAGAAGACATTCTATGCGTTCAGTATCTAGAGGGCACCGAGGAACCATCCATCACACTGGGAAGCGATGGCGAAGAAACCCTAGTATATGCTGACGGACAATTGGTGCTCCGCGTTCTCGGCGAAACTGGCACGCTTGAAGCAAGCGATGTCTGCGTCGCATCCATTTCTTTCTCATAACGGATTGGCCAATTGTCGCCCGCGTCAACAATCAAACTGGAGTTCACAGTACAATGATCTTTGGCCTTTTTCTCGCCGGACTGGGTGTCGTCGCGCTTGCTGGCCTGTTTGAAAGCGACGGCGGCGAGACCGAAACCAATTCGGATTCCATTCCTGAGACAGAGTCGGACCCGCAAACCGACACAGGAACTCAGACAGACACTGAGACTGAGACTGAGACTGAGACTGAGACTGAGACTGAGACTGAGACTGAGACTGAGGGCGCGGGTGATGACGACATGCGTGGCGGCTTGGGAAATGACTATCTGAACGGTGATAGCGGCGACGACTCTATCAAGGGTGGCTCAGGCAATGACACGCTTGTCGGGTACGATATCTTTGGCGACACGCCCTATGTGCGTGAAAACTTCCTGCTCTTCACAGACGAAGAAGCCGTCGCTTGGCCAGAATATCAAGAACCAGATGCGCCCGAGGCCAACACACTTGTGGGCGAAGAGGGCAATGACGCCCTGTTTCTGGGCGCAGGTGACGTGGCTTCAGGCGGTGCAGACCAAGATGCCTTTTTCATCTACGAATGGGCCAATGCCGAGGGCAATGCACCTGAAATCACTGACTTCAACGATGAAGAAGATGTTCTGATCCTGCGCCACTATGGCGAGCCCCCGACTTTGACGCTACAGACGGTCGGTGACGAACATCACCTCTTTGCAAATGACGAACTGGTCGCGCGATTGACGCGTAACAGCGGGCCTGTGACGCTCGAAAACATCGAATTGTTTTCAGTTCCAACGCCTGAAGTTTAACTTCCTGCGCGACACACTTGCCTCCACAGCGACGGTCTCGTATCAAAGGCGCCATGGGTCCGCAGTTCACCCAGGCGCCGCCGGTCACACTGACTTTGCTAAACCTGCGAGACACTTTCGACAGCATGCTTTTGCACGTGCCGTCGACAAGGGCGGCCATCGACCCCGGTTCCGGGATGCACGACATCAAAAGGATGCCCTCATGTCTAAAGACGTGATCCCTCTCTATGTGGCCGACGTTTCGGCCTTCACCAAAACCCTGCGCAAATCCCTGTCTGACCAAGACAAACTGCCCGGCCACGCCGCGATGATGACGCTGGTCGCCAAGGCTGCCGGGTTTCAGAACCACCAACACCTCAAGGCCGCCAAACCGGCGGAAGACACCGCGCTGGACGAACTGGCCCTCAAACGCGCTCTACGCGTGTTTGACGAGGCGGGCCGCATGTTCCGCTGGCCGAAGTGGACCAAGGTGCAAGGCCTGTGTCTCTGGCCGTTTTGGGCGCGCATGCCCGCGCATAAGGACATGTCGGAGAAAGAGGTGAACGAGATCCTGAAGTCCGGTCTCAGCTTTGCCGACCACGTGCTGCTGCGCCGCTCGCTGATTGACCACAAGCTTTGCGAGCGCACCATCGACGGCCGTGTCTACCGCCGCATAGAACAAAGGCCAACGCCCGAAGCGCTGGCCCTCATGAAACGGCTCAAAGACCGGTAAGGGCCTTAGCGCCCCTCGTATTTCGCGGGGCGCTTTTCCAGAAACGCCACAACGCCTTCCTGGAAATCTCGGGTCTTGCCCAACTTGCCCTGACGCTTAGCTTCTTGTTCCATCTGAGCAGTCCAGTCGTTGCCATAGCTCTCCTGGATGGCCTTTTTGATCTGTTTGTACGCCAGCGTCGGTCCACTCGCGAGATGCGCCGCGCGCTTTTTCACTGTGGCCTCATAGGCGTCATCCGCCACCGCTTCCCAGATCATGCCCCAGTCATCCGCCTGACGCGCGCTGATCTTATCAGCAAACAGCGCTGCGCCCATCGCCTTGGCCGCGCCCATGGCTTTTGGCAACTCATAAGTGCCACCCGCATCCGGCATCAAGCCGATGCGCGAAAACGCCTGCATGAAATACGCGCTCTCTTTGGCAATCACCACATCAGCGGCCAAGGCAAGGTTGGCCCCTGCCCCCGCCGCGGCGCCGTTCACCGCGCTGATGGTTGGGATCGGACACTCGCGAATGGCGCGGATCATTGGCATGTATTCGTCACGCAGCGTGCGTTCCAGATCCATGCTCGCCGCGCTGGAGCTGTCGCCCAGATCCTGCCCGGAACAAAACGCCTTGCCCGCACCGGTCAACACCAGCACCCGCGCCTCAGACCCGGCGGCAATCACCGCATCGGTGATCTCTGCCCGCATCTGCTGCGTCATCGCGTTAAGCGTGTCCGGCAGGTTCAATGTCACCGTGGCCACACCATCGGTCACATCATAGGTAATAGTCTGATAATCCATAGGGTCTCTCTCCGCGTCCTACCCTGTCATCGCATCCCGCAGCTTGTGCTCCAAGCGGGACCCGACGTCATTCCTTGAGGATTTCCTGAAGCCGCGCTTCTTCCTCTTCGCTCAACTTGCGTTCCGTTGGCGTGCGGGCTGTGGAACGGCGCCGTGTGTAACCAAAGCCAACGATCAACGCGATCAGCAACATCGCTGGGCCGGCCCCATACAGCACCATATTGGTGCCACTGGTACGCGGCCGCAGCAAGACGTATTCGCCATAGCGGTCGACCACAAAATCCACCACTTCTTCGTTGCTGTCGCCCTCAGTCAGACGCTCGCGCACCAGAACGCGCAAGTCTTTCGCCAACTGAGCGTTGCTGTCATCAATGCTTTCATTGCGGCAGACAAGACACCGCAAATCCTTAGAAATGTCCCGCGCCCGCTCTTCAAGCACCGGATCGTCCAGGATCTCTTCCGGCTGAACCGCCACACTTGACCCCGCCATCAAAAGCGTAAGCCCAAGCGCGGCCGCAAAAGTCTTTAACTTGGTAGTCATCGGTCTCACTCCGCTGGCACGCCACCCGCTGGCGCCTTACGCGCCCCGGCCGCCACGCGATAGCGGCGGTCGGTCAGGCTCAACAGCCCGCCAAGAGACATAAGCAACGAACCAATCCAAATCCAGTTGGTCAGCGGTTTAATATAGGTCCGCACCGTATAGGCTCCGCCCGGCTGTTCATCCCCAAGCGCCAGATATACGTCCCGCAGAATACGATAATCAATCGCCGCTTCCGTGGTTGGCATCGCCGCCACCGGATAAATCCGTTTCTCCGGATGTAACATGGTCACATCGTTGCCATCCTTGCGCACACGGATGTCCGCCATGGTTGTCAGGTAGTTTGGCCCTTCGGTTTCTCGTACACCTTCCAGCGTGATCTCATATGCGCCAACCATATAGGGCTGTCCAATCTGCGCGACGCGGATGTCTTCCTGCTCCCAGGCCATCAGCCCGGCCACGCCAAGAATTGTCACACCAAATCCAGTATGGGCTACCGCCTTGCCCCAATCCGCACGTGGCAAACGGGACAGGCGCCCCAATCGGTCGCCAAGCGACCCGCGCCCGGTGCGCGACATCAGGTCCACACAAGCCCCCATCAGCAACCAGGCCCCAAGGAACAGCCCCACCGGGCCCAAAAGTGAGCGCCCGCCTTGCACCGACCAGGCCAATCCGCCAATGGCCACCGCGAGGACAAAGGCTGGGATCAGCGGCTTTACCACCTTGCCAAGCTTGGCGCGCTTCCACGGCAACATCGCCCCAATCGGAAGGATCAATCCAAGCACCACCATGAAAGGGGTGAACGCCATGTTGAAAAACGGTGCACCGACGCTGAGCTTGCGGTCAAAGAGCATTTCGCTGACCAACGGCCAGATGGTGCCGATGAAAACCACAAAACAGGACACGGCCAGCAGGATGTTGTTCAGCACCAGCGCGCTCTCGCGGCTGACCACCCCAAACACGCCCTTTGCTTCCATCTCGCTCGCCCGCGCGGCAAACAGGGTCAGCGCACCGCCGGTGAAGAACACCAGAATGCCCAGGATAAACACGCCCCGATCCGGGTCATTGGCAAAGGCATGCACCGAGGTGATCACGCCGGAGCGCACAATAAACGTCCCGATCAGCGAGAAGCTAAACGCCATAATCGCCAGCAGGATGGTCCAGCTCTTTAGGCTCTCCCGCTTCTCCACAACAATAGCAGAGTGCAGCAGGGCCGCTGCAAGAAGCCAAGGCATGAACGACGCGTTTTCCACCGGATCCCAGAACCAGAAACCGCCCCAGCCCAATTCGTAATAGGCCCACCAGGACCCCAGCGCGATGCCGATGGTCAGGAACACCCAAGCCGCCAGCGTCCAAGGCCGCACCCAGCGTCCCCAGGCCGCATCCACACGGCCCTCGATCAACGCAGCAATGGCAAAGGAAAAGGCCATCGAAAGCCCGACATAACCAAGATACAAAAATGGCGGGTGCAATGCGAGGCCCACGTCTTGCAACAACGGGTTCAGATCGCGCCCGTCAAACGGCACCGCATCCATGCGTTCAAACGGGTTGGACGTGAACAGAATGAACGCAAAAAACGCCACGGCCACCGCACTCTGCACCGCCAGCGCGCGTGCACGAATGCCAGGCGGCAGGTTGCCACCAAACCACGCGAGACAGGCGCCAAATAGCGTCAGGATCAACACCCAGAGCAGCATAGAGCCCTCGTGGTTCCCCCAAACGCCACTGACCTTATAGATCATCGGCTTGAGGGTGTGTGAGTTCCCCGTCACCAGCGCCACAGAGAAATCCGAGGTCACAAAGGCATAGGTCAGCGCCGCAAAGCTGAACCCAGTAAACAGGAACTGCAATCCTGCTGCTGGTTCGGCCACGGCCATCCAGCCGGGCCAACGCTTCTGCGCGCCTACTAAAGGGACAATTGCCTGCACCACTGCGGTGACGGCGGCTAGGATCAGTGCGAAATGGCCGAGCTCAACTATCATGGCCTCAATATAGTCCGAGGCTCAGACGGGGCCAATGCAAATCGACCCGGCAAACTGATCACTTTGTCGCGCCCCCACTGGAAGCTTGCTGCCAATCCAGAAGCACCGGATTGTCGCCCTCTTCCATCGGTGAGCGCGCCTGCGTTTGCACTGGCCCTTCAAGCGCGGCAAGGGTTTCAACTACCTCAGGAACACGCTTCAAGTTATCCGCTATAGAGCGTTGAAATTCCTGTCCTTTGGCCTGATGTCGCGCACCAAAGTAAAAACTCACCACCACACCCAGCAGCCACCACATCGGCTCCGGCACCAAGGCTATGCCGCTCATGCGCGCGGCAAACCACACCGGGTCCACCATTGCGCTGACAAACAGCGCCAAACAGCCCAAGGCCATGGCCGGACGCGGCAGGCGATTCACCGCATCCATCACCCGATCAAACCTCCCGCGATCCTGCGCCCGAAACTCCGCCATATGCCCCTGCATCGCCGCGATCTGTACATCCTGCGCCCGCTGCGCCGCGCCTTCCGCGTTTTCGCGAAACACCTCGGCGGTCTCTTTGAGCACATTGCGCCCGCCGCCAAACACAAAAGACAACACCCGCTCGATCATCCCCATGACGCCACCCGCTTCTCAAATTCCTGCTGCGTTAGGTGATACCTAGGCGAGATGAACTCCTCCGCCCGCTTGATCCAGCCGCCCTTCTTACCGGCCCGCGACCGCGCATATTTGCGCGACTTCGGCCGCAGGTCGGCCAATCGGAAATAGTAGTTCCGCCGCGCCACGCCGTAAGCGTCTGCCAGATGATCCGGCGCCATATCCGCCGCCACTTTGCTCGCGGCTATGGTCTGCGGCCCGATTTTACCGTCCACAGTCACTTGCTGCCCCATCTGCCCCAACAGGCGCTGCAGGATTTTCACCGCATTGCTGCCCGCATTGACATACATATCAAACACCGACGCCTGCAAAACCTCCGGCAAGCGATCCACCTTTGGCCTCTCAAAGTAGTGCCGCAGATAGACCGCCTCCGCATCCGCGGGCGTCAGCCGCTTCACATCCGCCACATCGACATCGCCGTCCCCGTCCTTATCCAGCCCCAACCGACGCGCTGTGGCCAGCGTCACGCCCAAGTTGGTCGCCCCGCCGGGATCATCCGGATCATTCACAAACCCGCCTTCCCGCGCCACAATCTCCTTTGCCACTTGTCGTACGTCCAACATCGCAACCTCCTGTGTGCCTCATGACACAGGCTGCCGCCCCGACTATTAAACTGCCGCCACCCTTGCGCACGCTGCCCGTTGCGCCAAAGAGAAACCCCGCAGGCTGTGCGGCCCACGGGGTCAATTCTTTGCAATATTACGACGACTTAACTGTCGCCACCCTCTTCATCATAATGCTGATACACGCCCTGCTCTTTCAGCGCGTCGACGACCTCTTTTGGCATGTAGGTCTCATCATGTTTTGCGAGGATCTCCGTCGCAACAAACACACCATCCACATAGGACCCCGTGCCAACCATACCCTCGTTTTCCTTAAGAAGGTCCGGAAGCACACCTGTGAATGTGACCGGCACCGACGCGCCGCCGTCCGTCACGGAAAACCGCACGGTTTCGCCCTCATCTCGCACCAGCGTGCCTTCTTCAACCAAGCCACCAATGCGAAAAACTTCGGTTGCGGCGGGCGGTTCTGCGATCACTTGCGAAGGCGAACGGAAAAAGTTGATCCCATCCCGCATGGCGTACCCAATCAACGCGGTCGAGATAATCAAGGCTACGAAGGTCAGGATAATCACCTGAATCCGGCGTTGCTTTTTTAGGCTTTTCATTTGTCCTCTCCGGCGCCCTCGCGCGGTTTACGGGAAACAAGGCGCCAGCATCAGGCCAGCCGTCTCATCTTCTCCCAACATCAGGTTGGCGTTCTGCAACGCCTGGCCGCTGGAGCCTTTGGTGAGGTTGTCCAAAACCGCAATCACCATGGCCCGACCGTCAATCCGATCGCCGGTCACGCCGATATGGCAGAAGTTGGAGCCCCGCACGTGCCGCGTGCTCGGCGCTTCGCCAAAAGGCAGCACCTCGATGAAAGGTTCCTCAGCATAGGCTTTTGCCAACGTGGCATGGATCACCTCTGCGTTACCCTGCACATACACGGTCGCCAGAATGCCCCGGTTGGCTGGCACCAGATGCGGGGTGAATTGCACTTTCACCTCGCGTCCCGCAATCTTGGAAAATTCCTGATCGAACTCGCCCAGATGCCGGTGCGTGCCGCCAATTGCATAGGCATGATAGCCTTCGCTCAGCTCCGCGTGCAGGAGGTTCTCTTTCAAGGACCGCCCTGCGCCGGATACTGCACACTTCAGGTCGAGAATGATTTGATTAAGGTCAATCACATCCGCCTCAATCAGCGGGCGCAGTGCAAACTGACCTGTGGCCGCATTACAGCCGGTTCCAGCGACAACGCGCGCCGTTTTGATCTCGTCCCGATAAAACTCGGTCAGGCCATAAACAGCCTCTTTCTGGATCTCGAGCGCATCATGCTCTCCGCCATACCATTTGGCGTATTCCTCAGGATCGGTCAGACGGAAGTCCGCACTCAAATCGACTACCTTAACATCAGAAGGCAACGCCTTGATTACTTTCTGAGAAGTCGCGTGCGGCAGCGCGCAAAAACACAGATCCACACCACCAAAATCAATCTCATCGATCTTGCACAGGGTCGGCAGTTTCAAGTGCCGCAAATGCGGAAACACCGCCGCCATCTCCATGCCCGCCTTACGATCTGCCGACAGTGCAACAATTTCCATGCTGGGATGGGTGGCGATCAAACGTACAAGCTCTGCTCCGGTGTAGCCGCTGGCGCCAAGAATTGCGATTTTATGGGTCATGTTGTCGACCTCTTCCCTTCGTTTGGCCGCAGCCTTCGCGCGACCATCCCCGTCACTTGCGGGGCTAGATAATCAGAAATGTGTGAAATTACGAGAGCCTGCGCCCCCTCGCCGCAGTTACGCAGCTTGGAAGGTGATTTGTCGTCGCAAAAACTGGGTCGCGCGATCACTCACTTTGCGAGGATCACCCGTGGTCAGGAACAAATTGTCTGTGCCTTGCCCAATCATTTTGGGGTGCCGCTCCAAATAGTCTGCCAACGAATCTGCAACCAGATTGGCCTGACTATACACATTTACATCCGCACCCAAAGCGTCCTGAAAGGTGTCGTGCATAATCGGATAATGCGTGCAGCCCAAAATCGCCGCCTGCGGCTCCGGCATTTTGCGCTTCAACGCATCAACATGGGACCGCACCAGCGCTTCGGCCAGGATCATGTCGCCCTCTTCAATGGCATCCACCACCCCGCCACAGGCCTGCGCTTCCACGTCCACGCCAATCGCCCGAAACGCCAGCTCGCGCTGAAACGCCCGGCTCGCCACCGTTGCCGGTGTCGCAAATAGCGCCACATGTTTGACCTCAACCTCACGCGGCGGCGAGTTGTCGCCCCAGCTGCGCTCAGTCAGCGCCTCAATCAAAGGCACAAACACGCCCAATACGCGCTTGTCTTTGGGAATCCAGCTTTCCTGCATGCGGCGCAGTGCCGCCGCACTGGCTGTGTTACAGGCCAGGATTACCAGATCACAGCCCGCATCCCACATCCGCTCCACGGCGGCGGTGGTCAGATTATAGACATCATCGGCATCACGCACACCGTAAGGCGCGTGGGCATTGTCTCCGAAATACACCAAAGGCACATCTGGCAAGCGCTTGCTCACCGCGTCATAGACGGTCAGCCCGCCCAATCCACTGTCAAAGAGTCCAACTGCCACGCCACACCTCGATCTACCTGTTTGCGGCCTTCTGGCCGTCAAGCTTATGTTTTTCTTCAAACTCAAAGCCATATCCCATTTTGCGGATTGGCTTTGGAGACAAAGAATAGGTGCGTTCCCGCAGGAAGTCCATGAGCTCCCAGGTGTCACTGGCGCGGCTCTTGATCGCAGCCTGCTCCACAGGCTCGCCAATCACCACACGCACCGGTGTGTCCACACGTTTTTTGAATTCGCGGATCAGGAAGCCCATACGCAGGGTGTAATGCAAATGGCTCGCCACCTGGAACAACCGGCTGGTCTGCCCGTCAAAGAACACCGGCACCACTGCCGCTTCCGATTTGGCAATCATCCGCGCCGTGAAACCACGCCAATACGGGTCAAACGGACGTCCAAACGGCTTGTCCGCAGTCGACACTGTGCCGCCTGGGAAAATCCCGATTGCACCGCCTTGCTTGAGATAGTCCAGCGACACTTTACGGGTCCGCAGGTTCAGCTTCACCGCTTCCCGGTCTTCATCAAAACTCACCGGCAGGATCACTTTTTCCATGTCCTGCGCCTTGCGGAACACCTGATGCGCCATGATGCGAAAATCACCGCGCGTGACGCTGAGCATGTAACCCATCATCAACCCGTCCAGAATGCCGTACGGATGGTTGGCAATCATCACCACAGGCCCGGTCTTTGGGATATTGTCGAGGGAACCGCCAATCACGTCCAGCGTCAGGCCATAACGCTCGCGCATCACTTCCCAGAAGTCCCGTCCGGCGGCCACTTCATCCTCATAGCCGGCAGCCCGCTTGATCAATCTCAAACGGCCAGTGGAGTTTTCCAGCATGCGGATCATCGCCTTGCCGCTGCGCGTTTCCGCTGCATAGGCATAACTGATGTCACGTGCATTGTTGATCGCGTAAGTCATAGCAGTTCTCGAGTCGCAAAAACACGGCCTCCCTATGACAGATTTATGAATGAAATTTAACCCCCTTCCGTAGCGTCAAATGGTGACAGGGCAAACCGTGAAACCCCGTTAAAAACATACGGGATTTCTTGATTTGTCATTTAAGTTTTGACGCGCCTATTCAGCGGCCGCAGCCACCGCATCTCGCTGTTGCAACGCCGCCAGAAGCTCTTCGCGCCGTTTTGCAGCTTTGGCTTCATTCGCCACTTTGACGGGCCCAAAGCCTTTTATCTGCAACGGCAATTCCGCCAGCGCCACTGCGGCTTCCGGTGCCTGCGCCCCAAAATCGGCAACCACTTTGGCCATATCCGCCTCATACTGCGCAATGAGCGCCCGTTCCATTTTGCGCTCCGGATGACGCCCAAACGGATCCAACGCCGTGCCCCGCAGAGCTTTCAACTTCGCCAAAATCGGGAACATACGCATCATGCCCGCGCCATACTCGGTCTTGAGTGGACGTCCGTTTGGCCCCTCTTTTGCGAGAAGTGGCGGCGACAGGTGCACCTTCATCTCAAAGTTGCCTTCAAAGACCTCCTCTGCCTTCGCCCGCGTCTCCAGATGCAGGCGCGCGACCTCATATTCGTCCTTATAGGCCAATAATTTATGGTACCCCAAAGCCACCGCCTCTTTCAGACGCGCATCCTCAATGCCATCCACCAGCTTGCGGTATTTCTTCGCTAGCCCGTTGCCCTGGTATTTCACCAGATGTTCCGCACGGAAGGCGATCTTCTCCTCCAGCGTCTTGGGCTTCTGCACCACTTTCGGCTCCAACATGCTTGCCGCCTGCTCCGGGTAGAGCACCGCCCAGCGTCCAATCTCAAACGCCCGCAAGTTCTTCTCCACCGCAGCGCCGTTGAGCTCGATCGCGCTCACAATTGCCTCATGGCTGACCGGCACCAGACCCTTTTGCCAAGCCGCGCCAAACACCATCATGTTGGAGAAAATCGCATCCCCCATGACCACACGGGATAGCTCAGACGCATCAAACAGCGCCAGCTTTTCACGCAGGCGCGCTTGCAAGGCCACCTCCAACCGCCCAGTGGGTAGTTTGAATTCCGTGTCCTGCGTAAAGCTGCCAGTGATAATCTCATGGCTGTTCACCACCGCGCCGGTGCGCCCCGCAGAGGTCAGTCCCAAGGTCTTCGCCCCGGCACTCACCACCAGATCGCCCCCAATCAGGGCATCACATTCGCCCGTCGCCACACGCACGGCGCTGATCGCTTCCGAGGTCTCGGCAACACGGCAATGGATATGTACCGCCCCGCCCTTTTGGGCCAAGCCAGCCATTTCCATCATGCCTGCCGCTTTTCCGTCAATCTGCGCTGCCTGAGACAGGATTGCACCAATGGTCACAACGCCGGTGCCACCAACTCCGGTGATCACCACATTATGCGTGCCCTCAATCGGCTTGATCTCCGGCATCGCCATCGGCGGCAATTCCAAGGCCGCCGTGGCGCCTTTGCGGATTTTGGCGCCTTCGACGGTCACAAAACTCGGGCAAAACCCGTTGAGGCAGCTGAAATCCTTGTTGCAGCTCGACTGGTTGATCTTGCGCTTGCGCCCCAACTCGGTCTCCACTGGCTCAATCGAAATACAGTTGGATTGCACCCCACAATCGCCACAGCCCTCACAAATGTCTGTATTGATGAACACCCGACGATCCGGATCAGGAAACTGCCCCCGTTTGCGCCGACGCCGCTTTTCGCTGGCGCAGGTCTGCACATAAACAATGCAGCTTACACCGCTGATTTCTCTAAATTTCTCTTCGACATTCACCAGCTCCGCGCGTTCATGGAACGTGATGCCAGCCGGGAACACGGACTGATCCACATCCTCTTTCTCATCATAGACCACCGCCACATGCTGCACCCCCATGGCGCGCACTTCGTCGGCAATTTTCTGCGGGCTCAGCCCGCCATCGTTGGCCTGCCCGCCGGTCATCGCCACAGCGTCATTGAACAGGATCTTGTAGGTGATGGTGGTGCCCGCCGCCAACGCCGCGCGGATCGCCTGCACACCGGAGTGATTATATGTCCCATCCCCCAGGTTCTGAAACACATGTTTGGTCTTGCTAAACGGCGCCTCGCCAATCCAGTTCGCGCCCTCGCCGCCCATATGTGTATAGCCAGAGGTCTCCCTGTCCATCCACTGCACCATGTAGTGACAACCGATCCCAGCGTAGGCGCGACTGCCTTCTGGCAGCTTGGTGGACGTATTGTGCGGACACCCGGAACAGAACCAAGGCGTGCGCACCGCAATATCCTCGGCATTATCGGCCCGTTGCGCTTCCTTTAGCGCGTTCATGCCCGCCTTCACCGCGTCAGTGCCGCGGCCTTCCTCAACAAAAATATCGCCCAGCTTCTCAGCAATCATAATCGGATCAAGCGCGCCCCGCGTCGGGAACAGCTCTTGCCGGTTTAGATCACTCAGTCCACCTTTGTACCATCCGTAAACCCGCCGTCCGTTGCGATCATCAAACAGCGCTTCTTTGATCTGAACCTCGATCAGCTTGCGCTTTTCTTCCACGACCACAATCAAATCAAGCCCTTCGGCCCACTCCCGGAAGGTCGTCATATCCATCGGAAACGTCTGACCGATCTTGTAGGTGCTGATCCCCAACCGCTCGGATTCCGCTTCATCAATGCCCAGCAGATCCAGGGCATGCACCAAATCCAGCCAGTTCTTTCCGGCGGCCACCAATCCTATCTTCGCACCGGGTTTGCCCCAAATGCGCTTGTCCATCTTGTTCGCCCGCGAAAACGCTTCCGCCGCTTGCCGCTTGTAATCAATGATCCGCGCTTCTTGGGCATGTGGCGTATCGTTCAACCGGATGTTCAGCCCGCCTTCGGGCATATCAAACTCCGGCGTCACAAACTCCAATCGATGCGGGTCACCATTGACCACCGCCGTGGCTTCAATGGTGTCCTTCATGGTTTTCAGGCCAACCCAAACGCCTGCAAACCGGCTCAGCGCAAGGCCGTACAGGCCAAAATCCATGATCTCCTGCACGCCTGCAGGGGACACCACAGGCATATAGGCATCCACGAGCGCCCATTCTGACTGGTGCAGCACTGTGGAGCTTTCGCCGGTATGATCGTCGCCCATCGCCATCAGCACACCGCCGTTGGGGCTGGTGCCTGCCATATTGGCATGGCGCATCACGTCCCCTGTGCGGTCCACCCCAGGCCCTTTGCCGTACCACAGACCAAAGACGCCATCGAACTTGCCTTCTCCGCGCAGCTCCGCCTGCTGGCTGCCCCACAGCTGCGTCGCCGCAAGATCCTCGTTCAAGCCGGATTGAAACAACACGTCATGCGCGGTGAGCTCTTTCTCGGCCCGCATCATCTGACTGTCCACAGCGCCCAGCGGTGATCCGCGATACCCTGTCACATAGCCAGCGGTGTTCAGCCCAGCCTTCGTGTCCCGTGCCTTTTGCATCAACATCAACCGCACCAAAGCTTGTGTGCCGTTTAGCATCACATTGTCTTTGGTCAGGTCCAAACGGTCGTTCAAAGACACCTTCTGGATACTCATCTTGCGCTCCCCTCGCTGGACGGTCATTCCAATATACGGAAAATATTAGGTCGCAGAATCTGACCTATGCAATAATTTTTTTTGAACACCCGTTCGTTTAGCGCTTCTCTGTGCCGCCGAGGACACCGCAACACTACAGTGTAGCCATTTGTCTTAACACAATAAAACCGGCGAAAAGCACCTGTCCGCCGGTCTTTATTCAAGCTTTTGAGAGGATGGTTCCGTTACGTCCCGACGACCTTAGCCAAAGACACCGGCACCGTTGGCAAATCCTGCCACGCGCCGTCCAGAAGCTCACCAACCTGATCGCCCGGAACCGCTTTCTCAAACAAGAACCCTTGCCCGCGCTGGCACTGCAAATAACTGACATACGCCAAGTCTTCGACCGTCTCGATGCCTTCGGCTGTGACCTCCAGATGAAGCCCCTGCGCCAGGGACACAATGCCGGATACAATCTTCTGACACTCCGCGCGTTTGGCAATATTGGTCACAAAACTGCGGTCAATCTTCAGCCGGTCAAACGGCAGGTTCTGCAACGCGGTCAGGCTCGAATAACCGGTGCCAAAATCATCCAGAGCAATCGCCACACCAAGCGCCTTAAGCTCTTCCAGCTTCGCCCGCGCTTCACCAAAATCATCAATCACCGAACTTTCGGTCACTTCCACAATCAACCGCTCAGGTGGGAAGCCGGTGCCTTCCAAAACCATCCGGATTGACGGCACCAGATTGGGGTCTTTGAACTGCACACCGGACACATTGAACGACAGGGTCAAAGGCCGCGCCCAGTCTTTGGCCTGCACACAGGCCTGCCGCAACACGCTCAAGCCCAATGTGCCAATCTGCCCGCTGTCTTCGGCAATCTCGATAAACACACCCGGCGGAATGGACCCGCGTTCCGGATGAAACCACCGCGCAAGAATCTCCACACCGCTCACATGATTTGCGTCGATCTCCACGATGGGCTGGAACCAGGGGGCCACTTGGTCGTGCGCAATCGCATCCCGCAAGTCCGCCGCAATGGTCTCTCGATCCATCGCCTGCCGGTCCTGATCCGCGTCATACCAAGAAAACCGCCCGCGCCCTTCCGCCTTGGCCACGCCCATGGCCTTATCTGCCCGGCGCATCACTTCGGTTATGTCATCGCCATAGCGCAGCGCCACAAGCCCAACGGACGCGCCGATAAATACGGCTTTTTCCCCAAAGAAAAACGGCTGTGCAATTTCATGCACCAACCTTTGCGCGGCCCGCTCTGCCTGTACTGCATTGGCAGTCTCATCCAGTAAAACTGCAAACTCATCGCCGCCCAGACGCGCCACGGTGCCACTAGCCTGCGCTTCCAACTTCAGCCGCTCCGCCACCTCCTGCAGCGTCGCATCACCAATCTCATGGCCGTGCAAGCTGTTGACCGGATTAAATTTGTCCAAATCCATCAGTGCGATATAGCGCGGCGCATCTGACGGGCTCAGCGCCTGCGCCACTCCCCGCGCAATCTCCTTAAACGCCCGCCGGTTCAGCACGCCGGTCATCGGATCATGCCGCGCCTTGGCGGATGCCGCCTGGCGCATCGCCTCTTTCTCGCGCGCCATCCGGCGCAAGTGCCGCGCCTGATAGATCACCGAGAACAACAGCGCGACAGTCAACAACAGCACCAGCACTGCAAGCTCATCCAGCTCCCAGTCTTCATGAGCCCGGCTAAAGTCATAAAACGCTTCAAACAGGTCCAACTCGCCAAGGATCGGGAACAAGGCAATCGCCGTCAGAAAAATTCCACCATGCACTAGATGATGCCAGCGGAGTTTTGCCTTGAGCCGAGATAGTACCTGCATTTAGTGCCTCGCCTATTGCTTAAAACACTGTTTTCAAACGCTTCCTAACCAAAGGTTAACAACCCAGTAACCACACTTTAGTTTTTGCAGCGAAATAAAGGGGGCATTTGATCAAACATCACCTAGCGCCCGCAAACAATGCCGAAGCTTCGTGATCAAACCCAAGTACCACCTATGCCAAATTCTTTGGCATTTCGCCCAATGGACAGCCCCACCCCTCAATTCGAATAGGCCTCTCCGCAAAGTGATGTTTTTTCGTGAAAACTTCACTTTCCCTTCCCAGTCTATAGGCGTATCAGCGCAGTTCCAAGCCTCCCCACGGTCAGTTTTTCTTTGACTGAGAACTAACCGCATGACACAAAACAAAAAAATGGAGCTACCATGGATTGGGACAAACTCAGGATTTTTCACGCCGTTGCTGATGCTGGCAGTCTGACCCACGCCGGCGACGTTTTGCACCTGTCTCAATCCGCTGTCTCACGCCAAATCCGTGCACTCGAAGAAAGCCTGAACACCACCCTCTTCCATCGTCACGCCCGCGGCCTGATCCTGACTGAGCAAGGCGAGCTCCTGTTTGACGCCACCACGGCGATGAACAAACGTCTGGACGCCGCATCTGCCCGCATCCGCGACAGCGAAGAAGAAGTGTTCGGCGAGCTGCGTGTCACCACCACCATCGGCTTTGGCACGCTCTGGCTGGCCCCGCGCCTGGCAAAACTCTACGAGCAATACCCAGACCTCAACATCGATCTGATGCTTGAGGAAAAGGTGCTCGACTTGCCGATGCGCGAGGCCGACGTGGCCATCCGCATGAAAGAGCCGAGCCAGGCCGACCTTATTCGCAAACGTCTGATGAGCGTGCGGATGCGTCTCTATGCATCCCAAAGCTATCTGGAAACCCACGGCGAACCCCAGACCCTCAAGGATCTCATCCAGCACCGTCTGATCTGCCAAAACGTGACCTCAGAACAGGTTGGCGCAGGCGCGAGTTTTGTCACCAGCCTCTTGGCCAATGACATCACCAAGATGCTTTACGTGAATAACTACTTTGGCGTCCTTCAAGCGGTCAGCCATGACCTCGGCATCGGCGTGTTGCCGGACTATCTGATGCAGGATTTCCCGGATCTGGTGCGCGTCGGCACTGAAATTGAATCCGCCGAAGTCCCTGTGTATCTGGCCTTTCCGGAAGAATTGCGCCAATCCAAGCGCATTGCGGCCTTCCGCGACTTTGTGCAGGAAGAGATCATTTTGCACCGCAAGCAATTGCGGGAAAAAGACATTTCCTGAGCTATGCAATGCGCGCATAGCGGGCATGCTGCGGGTGCGACAGAATATCTCTTGAAGGTTCACAAACTGACTACTAATTCATCTCTCGAAGGCGTTGACTGCTTATACGCTCAGCGCTTTCACCTCCCTGTTGGACTAAGGCCGAGCTTATTGCTCGGCCCTTTTTTTTTGCCATTTCAGAACCTGAAATCAGTACTCTTGCCTTCCAGAGTAAGGCGAACATACCTTGACCTACTCACGTAAAAGTCATCTCTTATAGTCAATCATTTTTTGACCGTAGAGTACCTTATGAGACATATCGTTTCGAGCATTCTTCTGGCGCTGTCATTATGCGTCGTTGCAATGACCACCGCGCAGGCCCAGGGCCTGCCCACCACCACAACCTCCAGCTCCAGCGCCCCCGAGGCGGTTGAGATCAACCCCGAAGAAATGACCACAGAGGCGATCAACGCCATGGTCGCGCGCATGTCGGACGACGAAGTCCGCGCCGTGCTGCTGGACCGGCTGGATGCCGTGGCTGCGGCGCAGTCCGAAGAAGCCGCCCCCAAAAGCCTCGTGGAACGCGCCACTAATCTGTGGCATGCCTTTTCCCAGCCGCTTCTCGGAGCGGTCCGCAAACTGCCCGCGCTGGTGCCGGCACAAATCACCGCCTTCCAGAACTTTGCTGAAACCTACGGTGGCTTTGGCGGCGTGCTCACCCTCTTTGGTCTGACAGCCCTGTTGCTGGCAGTAGGCCTCGGCGTGGAATACGCCGTCCGCACCTGGCTGATCAAAGTGCGCAACCCGGAGCCCGCCGAGTCCGGCGCCACCCTGCGCGAGTCCGTGACTTTCCTGTTCAAGCGCTTCCTGCGTGAGATTTTTGGTCTGGTGATCTTTTACATCACCATCCGCACACTTGGCCGCACCTTCTTGGACGCGCAAGCAGTCACCTTTGTCGCGCCATTCATCGGCTATATGATCTGGATGCCGCGCATCGCTGCCGCCTTCTCCCGTTTCCTGATGGCCCCTAACCGTCCTGACCTGCGCCTGGTGAATGTGAACGACCATTGGGCCAGCTTCATCCACCGCCACATCATCGGCATCGTCATTCTGGGCGGCGCCACCATCTTTGTGGTCGACTTCAACGTGGTGAACGGCGTGGCTGCGGGTGAAACCCGCATCGGCTTCTGGATCGACAGCATGGTCTACGTCTACATCGCCTATGTTGCCTGGACCGCCCGCGAAGGTCTCAGCGAGATGATGCGCGGCGACGATCCTGATCGCACTGAGTTTGATGAGTCAGTGGCCCGCATCTACCCCTATTTCGCCATGGGCGTTGCCGGTGCCACCTGGGTGCTGGTCTCCACGCTGATTGGCCTGGGCAAAGTGCAACTGCTGCTGGGTGGTGCACACTACACCACCATGTTCTGGCTGCTGATCGCCCCGGTGATCGACACCGGCATTCGCGGCCTTGTCCGCCACGTGGTTCCGCCAATGCAGGGCGAAGGCCAAGTGGCGCATGACGCTTACATCGCCACCAAGCGCAGCTACGTGCGCATCGGCCGTGTGATCGCGGTTGGCGCCGTGCTCGTCATCATCACCCGCACCTGGAATGTCTCTTTGCTCAGCCTTCTTCAGGAAGGTGCAGGCATCGGCGACAACCTCTTCAGCTTCGCCATGACCGCGATTGTCGGCTATGTCGTCTATGAAGGCGTGAGCCTCTACATCAACCGCCGTCTGGCGGCAGAAATGACCGCGCTGGGCATGTCGCAGGAAGATGCCGACAACGAAATGGGCGGCGGCGGCGGCTCTCGCCTCTCCACCGTATTGCCTCTCGCGCTGGTTACAGCACAGGGCGCGATCATCGTGGTCTTCACCCTCTTGGCCATCGGCAACCTCGGCGTCGACATCACGCCGCTCTTGGCTGGTGCCGGGATCGCTGGTCTGGCGATTGGTTTTGGCGCGCAGAAACTGGTGACCGATGTGGTCTCCGGCGTGTTCTTCCTGGTGGATGACGCCTTCCGCGTTGGCGAATATGTCGAGATCGAAGGCACCATGGGCGCGGTTGAGAAAATCTCGATCCGCTCGATGCAGCTGCGCCACCACCGCGGCCCGGTACACACCATCCCCTATGGCGAAATCCCCAAGCTCACAAACTATTCCCGTGACTGGGTGATCATGAAGCTCAAATTCACCGTGCCGTTTGACACCAATCCAAACCAGGTGAAAAAGATCTTCAAAAAGATCGGTCAGGAGATGCTGCAAGAGGAGCTCTACAAAGACGACTTCCTGCAGCCTTTCAAATCGCAAGGTGTGTTTGACTTTGACGATGTGGGTATGATCATCCGCGGTAAATTCATGGCCAAACCCGGCAAGCAGTTTATGATCCGCAAAGAGATCTACAACCGCGTGAAAGCCGAGTTCAACGCCGCAGGCATCGACTTCGCCCGCCGCGAAGTGCGCGTGGCCTTGCCGGATGGTGCCAAGGACCTGCCGGAGGCAGAGAAAACCGCGCTCACAGCTGCCGCAGCAGCAGCCGCTCAGCAGCAAGAAGAGCAAGCCGCCGCCGCGCCCGCCAAGGGACCGGATTGATCCGGCCCCATAAAGGACAGACTATGACGGCACATCTTGCCTCCACATTCAAAGCAGCCGCCCGGATCGTTCCGGGCGCTGCACTTTTGGCACTCATCTCTCTCACACCAGCGCACGCAGATCCGCTGAGCAACGACATGCTCAACGAAAGCCTGAATGACGCCCGCGAGCAGGAAACCCCGCTGGGCTTTGGCAATGGCTCCGTGGTGGTCGCGCCGGTGCCATTCAAAAACGTGCTCATCGGCGCTGGGCTGGTATTGGGCGGCGGCTACCTTTTCAACATCGACGAAGGCAGCGACACCTCCATCATCAGCCTCGGAGCCATGAAATCAGACAATGGCACCAACGCCTACGGGCTCGGCGGAAAGTTTGTCTGGGATGAAAACCGCTGGCAGGTCAGCGCCAGCCTGGGCCAGGCCGAAGGCTTCTACGACCTCTACATCGGCGGCCTACCAATTCCAGTGCGCCAAACCGGCGACATCGCAAACCTCAGCGTCCTGCGCGGCGTCACCTCCGAACTGCTGTTTGGCGCGGCCATGCGCTACCTCGACACCACGCTGGGCTATGACACCTCAGGCACCAACCTGCCGCCCCTGCCCGAAGGCCAGCTCGAAGTCGGCACCTTCAGCCTTCTGGCGAAATGGGACACCCGGGACGACGATTTCTCCGCCCGCAACGGCCATCTGCTGGACGGCGCGCTCACCTATGGGCAGGTGCTCAACGCCGGCGGCCGCGACTACAAAAAACTCGTGCTGACCTACAACCACTACCTGCCTATCGGCGACCGCAACAGCATCGCCACCCGCTTTGCCAGCTGCGCCACCAGCAAAGACACCCCGTTCTTTGACCAATGTTCCTTAGGCGGCACCGACGGCTTTCGCGGCTTCAGCCCCACCGAGTTTCTCAACGACGCGCTGCTGTCTGCGCAGGCCGAATACCGCCACCAGTTCAGCCATCGTTTCTCCGGCGTCGCTTTTGCAGGCTTGGGCAACACCGGCAGCGATTTTGCCTCCATTGGCGACACCGATATCCGCTACGCCGGCGGCCTAGGTGTACGCTTCCAACTCTCCAAGAAATTCAAAGCCGTCTTCTCTGTGGACATGTCCTACAACGACCGCAAGGAAGACCTGCTCTACATCTATGTGGGCCAACGCTTCTAACGTCTTGCCCTCACCACCCCGCCCGCTTCTTCTTGCTAAAAATATCCCGGGGGCTTGGGGGCTGGCCCCCAATAAATCATGCGTTTGGGGGCTGGCCCCCATTCGGGCCGGAGATTGGGGGCCAGCCACCCATCACCTTCCACCACCAACCTGCGCCTTTTTGTGCCATTTCCCACCTCCCATAAGATTAAGCCCGCCTTAAGCCTTCCCCTTTTGGCTCCCCTGCCCTAAAAGCCCCCCAAATGCTGTTTATTTGGGGACTCTCGCGACATGCAGGAACCGGCCATCACCACCGATCTCATCGAAGCTCATGGACTGAAGCCTGACGAATACAACCTGATCCTGGAGATCATTGGCCGCGAGCCAACCTTCACAGAGCTGGGTATTTTCTCCGCCATGTGGAACGAGCACTGCTCGTATAAATCCTCCAAAAAGTGGCTGCGCACCCTGCCAACCGACGGCCCACAGGTGATCTGCGGCCCGGGCGAAAACGCCGGTATCGTGGACATTGGTGACGGCGACGCGGTTGTTTTCAAAATGGAAAGCCACAACCACCCGTCCTACATCGAACCCTATCAAGGTGCCGCCACCGGTGTTGGCGGCATTTTGCGTGATGTCTTTACCATGGGCGCCCGTCCTGTTGCGGCGATGAACTCGCTCTCCTTTGGCGAGCCGGATCATCACAAAACCACGCAGCTGGTGAACGGCGTTGTCGAAGGGGTTGGCGGCTACGGCAACTGTTTTGGCGTGCCCACCGTGGGCGGTGAAGTCCGCTTCCACCCCGCTTATAACGGCAACTGCCTTGTGAACGCTTTCGCCGCAGGCCTCGCCAAAACCGACAGCATCTTCTACTCCGCAGCCTCCGGCATCGGCATGCCTGTCGTCTACCTCGGCGCCAAGACCGGCCGCGACGGTGTGGGCGGCGCCACCATGGCGTCGGCAGAATTTGACGACACCATCGAAGAGAAACGCCCCACCGTACAGGTTGGCGACCCCTTCACCGAAAAACGCCTAATGGAAGCCACGCTGGAGCTGATGCAGACCGGTGCCGTGATTTCGATCCAAGACATGGGCGCCGCAGGCCTGACCTGCTCCGCCGTGGAAATGGGCGACAAAGGCAAGCTGGGCGTGAAGCTCAACTTGGAGGACGTGCCCCAGCGCGAAGACAACATGACAGCTTATGAAATGATGCTGTCGGAGTCTCAGGAGCGTATGCTGATGGTTCTGAAACCAGAACTCGAAGCCGAGGCCCGCGCCGTGTTTGAAAAGTGGGACCTGGATTTCGCAATCGTCGGCGAAACCATTGCCGAAGACCGCTTCCTGATCCTGCACAACGGCGAAGTCAAAGCCGACTTGCCGCTGTCCCCGCTGTCCGGCCGCGCGCCAGAATACGACCGCCCATGGGTGGAAACCCCGGCGGCGGAAGCCCTCGCAGACGTGCCACAGATTGACGCGATCGACGGCCTCAAAGGCCTGATCTCCTCGCCAAACTACGCCGGCAAACAGTGGGTCTATGAGCAATATGACACCACCGTGATGGGCGACACCGCCCAGCGTCCCGGCATGGGCTCCGGCGTGATCCGCGTGCATGGCACCGACAAAAAGCTGGCCTTCACCTCGGACGTGACCCCACGCTACGTGAAAGCCAACCCGGTTGAGGGTGGCAAACAGGCCGTGGCCGAAGCCTTCCGCAACCTGTCTGCCGTGGGCGCCAAACCATTGGCCACAACCGACAACCTGAACTTCGGCAACCCGGAAAAACCAGAGATTATGGGCCAGTTTGTGGGCGCGATCAAAGGCATCGGTGAAGCGGTTGCTGCGCTCGATATGCCAATCGTGTCCGGCAACGTGTCGCTCTACAACGAAACCGACGGCTCCGCCATTCTGCCAACCCCAACCATCGGCGCCGTGGGTCTGATTGCCGCCGGCGAAGAGCCTATCTTGGGTGAGGCGCGCGACGGCCACGTGGCGCTGCTGATTGGCGAAACCAACGGCCACCTCGGCCAATCCGCCTTGCTGGCAGAGGTCTTCAACCGCGAAGACGGAGACGCGCCGCATGTGGATCTCGAGGCGGAGCGCAAAAACGGCGAGTTCATCCGCAACAACCGGGACTGGATCAAAGCCTGCACCGACCTCGCAGACGGCGGTCTGGCCCTGGCAGCCTTTGAAATGGCCGAAGCTGCGGGCGTCGGCGTTCAGATCGACATCGAGGACACTCCAACTCTGTTTGGCGAAGATCAGGCACGCTACTTGGTGGCCTGCAACTTCGATCAAGCTGAGGCACTGATGATCAACGCACAAAAAGCTGGCGTTTCAATCACGTCCGTCGGAAAGTTCACCGGCGACAGCGTGAAGTTCGGCAGCTCCGAGGCTTCTTTGGAAGAGCTCTCCGCCACTTTCCGCAGCAGCTTTGCCGCCGCTGTTGCCTAATCCATGAAATCCAACGCGCCGATCTTCTACATCCTGTCGCAGATCGGCGTGTTTTGCATCGTCTACACGCTGCTTCTGGCGTCGCATCGAACGTCTTTTGCCATTGATTTCTGTGCATTAGAATACGCCAACAAAACTGCTATGAACTTGGTGAAGGTCGCGATCTTTGTGGCCCTTATCCACGCGCCCGGTGTGATCATCGCCCACAGGTTTGCAGAAATAACATGGAAAGTGGCGGCTCTCCCGTTTATCTGCGCCCTCGGATTTATTTTCGCGCACTACGCCAATGACATTCTTTTGGGCCTGAGCGGGAACTTCCATTGCGAAACCGACTTAGACAAATCTGACATGCGCTCAATTTTTCGAACTAATTGGACGCATGTCATCTTGTCCTGGACCGCGCTTGGCGTGGCCTACGGCTGGGGCCTGAGCTCCTTGTTTGTGCTCTACAAAACCTCCAAAGTGCCGTCAGAGCTTTACGAAGACTGACGCAGGCCTGTTGCCATGACCCCGCCCGTCACCTTGCCCAGCCTGACCGATGACTGCAGCCAATGCGCTGCGCTCTGCTGTGTCGCCTATCCCTTTGATGCCGACGAAGACTTCGCCCTGCTCAAACGCGCAGACACGCCTTGCTCCAATCTCTCCGACGGCTGCCTCAACTGCGCGATCCACGACGATCTTCTGCCCAAAGGCTTTGGCGGCTGCGTCGCCTACCAATGTGCCGGGGCTGGTCAGCGTGTGACGCAAGACCTGTTTGACGGCGAGACCTGGCGCGACGATCCCGATCTTCTGGAGCACATGACCTACGCCCTGCGTGTCCTGCGCCCCATCCACGAAGCCCTGCTGCTCCTGCAAGAGGCCAGCCACCTGCCCATCCCCGACAGCGCCAAGCGCCAGGGCCGCTTCCTGATGGCTGCCCTCTGCCCCGAGGACGCCAAGTCGGTGCATGATTTTGAAGACCCGGAGGTACAAGACGCCCTTGCCGACGTGCCCGCCTATCTGCAATCGCTTGCGACCTTCCTCTAAATCGCCTTGCAGAGCCGCAAGCAGCAACTTACATTTTTGAGCAACGACACAAAGGAATAGCTCACAATGCCAATGACCGCTCACGAAATCGAGGAACTCCTGCGCGAGACCTTCCCGGACGCCGACATTCAGGTGGGCGGCACCGACGGCGTGCATATGTCCGCGATGGTGATTGACGAAAGCTTCCGCGGCAAAAACCGCGTGCAACAACAGCGCGCCGTCTACGCCGCTCTCAAAGGCAAAATGGACGGTCCGTCTGGCGAATTACACGCGCTGGCCCTCACCACAAAGGCGCCGGAGTAAGCCGATGCCTCAGGGGTGGTTGATCTTGGTGGGATTGGCAGCGCTTGGCACAGAGATTTTTTGGACAGACCTCCAATTGAAACGCCGCCGCGGGCGCCGTCCCCTCTCCCAAAGCAAACCGTCCCGGGCAAACAGCAAGCTTACCCCAAGGAAAGAGTTGGGAATGGAAGCGCTTGATCTGGAGCTTGTTGACTCCGTGAACAAGGAAAACGAACGGATTGACAAGGCCAACGCTATTGAAACCCAAGGTTCAAGGTGACTGCTGACATGTCCGAACTTCTGTCCTACGGCCTGATCCCAATTCTTGCCATTGCAGCGGCAGCCCTTCTGGCGCTTGTGGCTTGGGTCAATCGCGACCGCACCCCATTTGCCGAAGAAGGCTCACAAGATCCCGACAATCACACCCTGCGCTCCGATTACCAATCCGGCATGGGGGGCGGTTCCGTAACAACCTGGAAAGTGCCTAAAGACCCGGACGCCTACGCGCGCCTCTTTGTGCCAAAAGACAAAGACTAACCACCTGCGGGGGACGCGCAAAGGCCCCGCATTTGGCAAACCCCTCACGCTTCTTTATATGGAAGCCACCAACACCGGCAGCCTGCCAAAAGGAACCTAAGATGACCGACGTCAAAGACCGCATCGACGAAATTGTAAAAGCCAACGATATGGTGCTCTTCATGAAAGGCACCAAGGACATGCCGCAATGTGGCTTTTCCTCCCGCGTCGCAGGCGTGCTGAACTACATGGCGGTGGACTATGCCGACGTAAACGTGCTCGCAGACGAAGAAATCCGTCAGGGCATCAAGGACTATTCCGACTGGCCCACCATCCCACAGCTCTACGTCAAAGGCGAGTTTGTCGGCGGCTGTGACATCATCACCGAAATGACCCTGTCTGGCGAGCTCGACACCATGTTGGACGACAACGGTCTGTCATATGACAAAGACGCCGCAGACAAAATCCGCGAAGCCAACGCCTAAGCTTCGCGCGACAAGGCATTGAAAAGCCCCGTCAATTTGGCGGGGCTTTTATCTTTGATATCCAGGCACAGCGGGTTCAACGCGGTAGACGTGCAACCTGTGGTCCAAACTCAAACCACCCGGATGCGACCCCGGCGCGCCCTCTGGCACAGGCACACCATAATGAGCGTAACGCCGCGACCAATCGTCTAAGATGTTCCCCGTGTCGTCACGGCGAAAGCTCATCGGTGTTTCGCGAAAAAAAGGTCCACCGTTGGCATGCGCAAACATGTCAACAATCAACTCGCTACAATACAACTGGCGCTCACTCGGCAGAAAAAGCTTATCGTAAGACACCCCAAGCTGCGACATCCCATATCGCACAGCCGCCGGCAACCAATGCCTGTATTCGGGCAATAGGCGCGCATAGGCCAACCTCGGCAGGCCCTCTGTGTTCTTAGATCGCTCCACGTAGTTGGCATAAGGACCAGCTTTTACCTCTGGATCGATTGCTTCAAGCACCAAAAGCGCGCCGTCCTGTTCCACCGCAATACCGACATGATCAAAGCGTGCGCCGCGATAGCCCGCTTCAACCGCAGAAATCGCATTTTCGTCGCGGCCCAAAACCGAAAAGATGAAATCTCCATGGGCAACGACGGAACTCACCCCGCCGCCTTTTCTTCCACCAGATCCGCCAGGCTTTCCGCCCGTGCCGCCATTTCCGCCAGCGTCTGCGTCACTTCCTCTGGAATGGTCGGCACTTCCACCTTCTCAGGCTCGGCCTTGGGCGCCTCATGCAGCGCTTGGATCTCTTTGTCGCGCGCCGCAATCTTGGCTTCCGCATCGCGCAGCTGATCTTCCAGCCCCGCCGTTTTGTCTGCCAACATCAGGCCAGACATCAACAACATCCGCGCCTCAGGAATACGCCCGGCTTGTCCAACCAGCACCCGCGCCTGTTCATCCAGCATTTGTGCCGCTGCACGCAGGAAATGCTGTTCGCCTTCCTGACAGGCCACTTCAAAAACGCGACCGCCAATTTCAATCTGTACTTCCGGCATCAGGCGTCTCCCGTTTCTTTCGTCTCTTCAGGGCTTTCCGCAAGCGGCTCGACCGCCGCATCTGCGGCCACCTCTGCCCCGGCCGCCTCAGGGGCCGCCGCTTCAGTCGCGGGCGCCTCTTCCGCGCCCTCAGGGGCCGCCGCCACCATGCCATGCACCAACGGGCGCAGCTCGGCCAAAATCACCGCCGTCTCCGCACTCTCGGCTTCGCGCAGTGCATTCACGGTGTCCAGATCAGCCTTCAGCGCGTCATTCACAGCGGATGGATCCACCATGCCGTCTTTCTCGACCTGCTCGCGCAGCACTTGGTTGGCAGAGCGTTCCCGCCGCGCCATCTGGCGCAACCGCCGCAACCGTTTGCCCAACTCGCCCAGCATCACGCGATTTTCTTCCACCGCCGCGGCCAACGCACTGTCTTCTGCCGCCGCTGGCGCCTCTGCAGGTGCCTCCGCCTCGATGTCCGGGGCTGCCGTTGCCGCAGCCTCTGCCGCATCTGCCGCCGCCGCAGCTGCGGTCTCTGCCGCCTCTGCGCGCGCTTCCGCCGTGGTCAACGCTGCCGTGGCTTCCTCAGCCTTGCTTTCGGAAGCCTTCAAGGCCTCTTCCGCGTCCGATTTGGCCGACTGCGCCGCACCCAGCTCTTCCTCAAGCTCGGTCTGCCGCGCGGTCAAGGCCCGCACACGTTCTTCCATCTGCGCCGTGACCAGCGCTTCGTTCTCCAATGCCCGACGCAATGCCTGTACGTCTTCACCCTCTTCGGGCTCAGCAACCACGGCCTGCATACCGTCAACGCCCCGCGCAATCCGCTCCAGCGCTGCGGTCAGCCTGCCTTCCAGTTCGCTGATGTCGCTCATATGCCTCGTCCTTTCCGGTCCGGTTCTTAGTGACCCGCGTTCTACATGCGCGTCCGTTCCTCTTAACGAATCAAAGAACGACGCTCAATGGCCTGATATTAGCGGCTGAAATTGCAAAATGCGCCCCCCTATGGCGGGAAAGCCCTGTGTCCAAACAAGCGCAAATCCACCACTCACAGGCGTGCCAGCTTGCTATTGCGCCTGAAACTGCTACTAACCCCGCAACTGAACCCCTTAATCCGAAGGAGCGCATCCGTGGATATCGCCGCACTGCGTGAAAAGAACCCAGAACATTGGATGAAAGCCGCCGCCATCCGCGCCCTGACGTTGGACGCGGTTGCCGCTGCAAACTCCGGTCACTCCGGCATGCCCATGGGCATGGCTGACGTGGCCACCGTGCTGTTTGAAAAGCACATGAAGTTTGACGTGGCGGCCCCAAGCTGGCCGGACCGTGACCGCTTTATCTTGTCCGCGGGCCACGGCTCCATGCTGATCTACTCCCTGCTCTACCTGATGGGCGACAAGCAGGTCACCCACGAGCAGGTGAAGAACTTCCGTCAGATGGGCGCGCTCACTGCGGGCCATCCGGAAAACTTCCTGATCGACGCAGTTGAGACCACCACCGGCCCGCTGGGTCAGGGCATCGCCAACGCCGTCGGCTTCGCCATGGCCGAAGAAATCCAACGCGCCCAATACGGGCGCAAACTGGTCGACCACTACACCTATGTGATCGCCGGTGACGGCTGCCTGATGGAGGGTATCTCCCAAGAGGCCATCGGCCTTGCCGGTCGCCACTCTCTCGGCCACCTGATCGTGCTCTGGGACAACAACAACATCACCATCGATGGCACCGTGGAGCTGTCTGACCGCACCGATCAGGTCAAACGCTTCAAAGCCTCCGGCTGGCACGTGCTGGAAATCGACGGCCACGATCCAGAAGCGATCGACGCTGCGATTGAAGCCGCCAAGAAGACCAAAAAGCCGTCGATGATCGCGTGTAAAACGCACATCGCCATTGGTCACGCCGCCCAGGACACCTCCAAAGGCCATGGCGCTCTGACCGACGCGGATCAGATGAAAGCTGCCAAAGAAGGCTACGGCTGGACCTCTGCGCCGTTCGAAGTCCCTGCTGACGTCAAAGCGCAGTGGGAAGCCATCGGTTCCCGCGGTGCCGCGGATCGCGAAGCTTGGGAAGGCCGCTTCTCTGAGGCTTCCAAGCAGAAGCAGGATCGCTTCAACCGCGCCTATGCTCTGGACGCCCCAAACAAGCTTTCCGCGACCATCAAGGCGCTTAAAAAGCAGGCCTCCGAAGAGCAGCCCTCCGTGGCAACCCGGAAGTCTTCCGAAATGGCGCTGGCCGCAATCAACCCGATCATGCCTGAAACCGTGGGCGGCTCTGCTGACCTGACCGGTTCCAACAACACCAAGACCGGCGATCTGGGCGTATTTGACACCGACAACCGTAAAGGCCGCTACATCTACTGGGGCATCCGTGAGCACGGCATGGCCGCTGCGATGAACGGTATGGCGCTGCACGGTGGTATCCGCCCTTACGGCGGCACCTTCTTCTGCTTCACCGACTACGCGCGCCCGTCCATGCGTCTGGCCGCCCTGTCCAAGATCCCAACCGTGTTTGTCATGACCCATGACTCCATCGGTGTGGGCGAAGACGGCCCAACCCACCAGCCGGTTGAGCACTTGGCAATCTGCCGCGCGACACCAAACACCTATGTGTTCCGTCCTGCCGACACCGTGGAAACTGCTGAGGCCTGGGAAATTGCCCTGACCAGCAAAGAGACCCCATCGGTGCTGGCCCTGACCCGTCAAAACCTGCCCACCGTGCGGACCGAGCACAAGCTCAAGAACCTCACCGCCCAGGGCGCCTATGTTCTGGCCGAAGCCGAAGGCAAACGTCAGGCCATCCTGATCGCCACCGGCTCCGAAGTTTCCACCGCGATGGAAGCCAAAAAACTGCTGGAAGCCGAAGGCATCGGCACCCGCGTGGTCTCCATGCCTTGTATGGAACTCTTCGCCGCGCAGGACGAAGCCTACCGCCGCAAAGTGCTTCCAACCGGCGCCGCCGTACGTGTCGGTGTCGAAGCAGCCGTGCGCAACGGTGGCTGGGACCAGTGGCTGCTGGGTGAACGCGCCCGCGCGGGCAAATCCGACTTTGTCGGCATGGACAGTTTCGGCGCTTCCGCCCCGGCGGGTGAGCTGTTCGAAAAGTTCGGCATCACCGCGGCCAATGTGGCTCAAAAGGTCAAAGACTTGCTGTAAGTTCGGCATATATCCCACTGAAAAGGCGCCTTATTCTGAGGCGCCTTTTTTATTTTGACGCGCAGACGCGCGTTTGTTTTGCCTCCGGCGGGGAGTGCGCTGCGTCTCGGACGGAGCCCAGTGGGCTCCTTCAGCAGCAAACGGGCGGAGCCCTGAGGCAAGAAGAAGTAACCTTTCATTAACCATAAAGTCGCACGCTTTTGATGCGGTACAGGCTGGGAAGCCGATGACCGCACAAGGAGAAGCCTCATCGGGGTTCCTTCCGGGGGTGGCCCCGCGCTGCCCGCAGCTTCTTCTTCTTGCCAAAAGTATCCCGGGGGTCTGGGGGCTGGCCCCCAGCTCGGACAGTCAGTGCGTTTGGCTGCGAGACCTGTCCGGACATCCTGCCGCCAAACCTACCCCAATTCCCCCTATCTTTACCTGTCGTAACTCTCTATCAGCCACCCGACACCCCGCCACACAGGACCACTCATGCTCGCCACATTCCTAAAGCGCTGCCTTCTGGTCCTCACCGGCCCGTTTATCTTCCTGTTTGTGGCCTTCATCCCCACCGTCTGCGGCAAACGCCCGGGCTTTCGCGGCTGGTTCTGGCGCACTGTTTCGCGCTGCTGTTCCCGGCTGCTGTGGTTCCTCGACGTGAAAGTCGACATCTCTGACGCCGCCGCCGAGGCCCTGCGCACCGACACCAACTCCATCATCGCCGTAAACCACCGCAGCCACCTGGACGGCTTCTCAATGCTGCATGTAATCCCGGATGAAAAATGGGTCACCTTCGGCGCCAAGAAAGAGCTCTGCGAAGCCGCCCTGCTCAAACGCGGCTTTGAAGGCGCAGGTCTCTTGAAAATCGACCGTCAAAAGGGGCGCGACGCGCTCTCCTCCCTCACAGACGCCATCGCCGAGATGCCAGAACGCCGCTCGCCCATCCTGTTTGTCGAAGGCACGCGGTCCACCAAGCCCGGCCTTGCCCCGTTCAAAGCCGGCGCCGTGCTGATCGCCCAGAAAACCGGTCGCGCCGTGCGTCCCTTTGTGATCAGCCACTCCGACAAGCTCCTGCCACGGGGCAAGTTTTTCCCGTTCAAAGGCAGCATCCACATCGATGTGCTCGACCAGATGACATTCACGGCGGACGAGAACACCGACGCCGCCGTCGCCCGCCTGCGCAGCACCATGGCCGCGGCTTATGACGCGCAGACCGGCGAAGCCACCAAACCTGCCTAACATCTACGCCCTCATATGTGGTCTGGGTCAGAGGCATAGAAACGCTCGCTTTAGTGGTTAAATGGCCGTACAATTTTTGCATGAAGTCCGAGTTTGAGCATTTTCTCACAGATATTTCCAACGCCTTCATCGAGTGCAACTTCGATCAGTGGCGCAACCGATTACTCCTGCCATTTTCATTGGTCACCAAGCTCAAGCCGATTGTATTGACGAATGACGCGGCCGTGGCAAAGAACTTCGAGCAATACCTGGTCGCGGCCAAAATGATGAACTTGGATCTCATTGATCGCGTCCTAATCTCTCTGGAGGAATGCCCGGACGGCACATGGCTTGGGACCTTCCGCACGAGAATGCTTTGCGGAGCGCATCTGGCGACCGCGCCATACACGTCAACAGCGCTATTGCACGACATTGATGGACGGTTCCGCATGTCCTCCATGCTCAACGCCAGAGGGCATCAAGACTGGACGGGGGTTGAGGAGGCGTAGGTCTGAAGAGTAGCCAAAGCCTCACCGATCACATCCACCCGCAAATCAAACACAGCGCGCGGATCGACGATGTCATCCACTTCCGCGCCAATGATTTGGAGAACGTCTTTCAACTCACTGCCCGTTAGCCGGACATAATCCGGGTTTTCCCGGGATAGAATGTTGAACAATCTGCCCGCAGCACTGGAGGTTCGCGCTCTTGCGCGCTCCGCAATTCTCAACCGCACATCCAAAAAGGCCGCAAGCTCTTCCTGAGCACGCGGGGCCAGCGTCATGCGTGTCTCAAATTCGGACAGTGTGGAGGCAGCGTTGATGAAACGCATGTGACGCTCCGGGTAAATGGACCGTGTGCCGATCCATCTCTTGTACCAGGGACGCACCTCCCGGATCATCGACTCCGCGTCATCAACGGGCATTTAATGCGCAGCCTTCTTGCCACTCACTGCGCCCCAGATCGGCGCGATCACTTTAGTCGCCACCGGGATCAACGCCGCGCCCAGCACCAGACCAAACACACCGTCTAGCGCCGCTTTGGTGGTCCATTCGACAAAGCCCTCATAGGCCGCTGGCACCATATGGCCCGCCGCATAGGCAATGTCGTGGATGTGGTGGCCAAGCCAGCCAAAACCAAGCTCTTCCATACCGTGGATCACAATCGATCCCCCCACCCAAAGCATCGCCGCCGTACCAACAATGGTCAGCAGCTTCATGAAATAGGGCATGCCGCGCACCAGCCAACGGCCCAGGGTGCGGGTCAGCGAAAGGCGGCCTTCGGCATACATCGCCAGGCCCACGTCATCCATTTTCACAATCAGCGCCACAGAGCCGTACACAGCTACGGTGATGCCAATACCGGCCACCGCCAACGTTGCCGCTTCCATCCAGAAATTGCTCTGCGGAATGCCGGACAGGATGATGGTCATGATCTCTGCCGACAGGATAAAGTCGGTCTTGATCGCGCCCGCCGCCTTTTTCTCTTCCAGATGCGCGGGGTCGTCGACCTCCTCTTGCTCGCCGCCATTATGCTCATCATGCGGAAGGAAGGCATGCAGCACCTTCTCAGCCCCTTCAAAGCACAGATACGCGCCGCCAATCATCAACAGTGGCGAAATCAACCAGGGTGCAAAGTTGGCCAACAACAAAGCCACCGGCAACAGAATGAGCAGCTTGTTCTTGATCGAACCTTTGGCGATTTTCCAGATGATTGGAAGCTCACGCTTGGCTTCAAACCCGTGCAGGTATTTTGGCGTCACCGCGGCGTCGTCAATCACCGCACCCGCCGCCTTGGCGCTTGCCTTGGCCGCGCCCGCCGCCACATCGTCAATCGAGGCCGCCGCCACTTTGGCAATCGACGCCACATCATCCAACAACGCCAGCAAACCACCTGCCATCTTACGCACTCCCTTTGCCCCTTTGGCGGGGCTGTCTGTCCTGTTGGCTCTTCATGCACCACCCTGACAGATTTGCAAAGAGCTGTTGCGCCACAAGACGTTGCAGCGTGCGGTGCGGTCACACTTGTCCGCACCAAAACGCACCGTTCAAAAACAGCCGCGAGACCGACAGGATACCGACGTGATTTTGGGGCTGAATTTTTGTGTTAACGCCGCTGCCGCGCGTCAGGCTTTGCCCAACCGCTGCATCAGCGCGTCGTTCACCGCGGGCGTCACAAACTGGGACACGTCCCCATCCAGCCGTGCGATCTCTTTCACGAGCTTGGAGGCAATCGCCTGATGTTTCAGGTCCGCCATCAAAAACACGGTTTCGATGCTGCTGTCCAACGCACGGTTCATGCCAACCATTTGATATTCATACTCAAAATCGGTCACAGCCCGCAGGCCCCGCACAATGATCTGCGCGCCCACTTCTTTGGCACAATCGATCAGCAGGTTCTCAAACGGATGCGCAACAATCTCTGTGCCGCTCTCTTGGGACAGCTTGGCGCATTCGCCCTCAATCATCGCCACCCGCTCTTCCAGATCAAACATCGGCCCCTTGTCGCGATTGATCGCCACACCAATGACCAGCCGATCGACCAAAACGGCCGCTCGGCGGATAATATCTATATGTCCCAATGTGATAGGGTCAAACGTGCCTGGGTAAAGTGCGGTGCGCATTTCTGCCTCCCCCGGTGGGTCTTGCGGTCCTGCGCGCACGCAACATTATTGCGCGGCCATTTGCAAGGGTTCTTTAAGGCATAGGTAGTTCTGCGGACAGAGAACGTCGCGGCACAGGCTTAATGCCCCATGATCATGCCTTGCAACGCGTCTTTCTCCATCGCCACTTCCGACAGCCGCGCTTTGACCGCATCGCCCAATGAAATAAGACCTACGAGCTTTTCGCCCTCCACCACCGGCATGTGGCGGAACCGGCCTTTGGTCATCTTTTCCAACACCGACACCGCATCATCGTTGCGACCACAGGTCACAAGCTCCGTGGTCATGTAGTCGTCAACTTTGTCAGACATGCAGCCCACGCCGCGATTGGCCAGTTCCCGCACAATATCGCGCTCTGACAGGATACCCGCTAAGGCCTCACCATCAGGTGACACGATGACAGTCCCAATCCCATTTTCGGCAAGGATTTTTGCCGCCTCCTCCACCAAGGTTCCCGGTTTCACAGTCAGGACTCCTTCCGAGCCTTTGGACTTGAGAATTTGGTGTACGAGCATGGCTACCTCCGCTTTTCAACAGTTCTTGCGCTCCCCTGAGGGTCAGCGTTGCCGCATCCTAAGCACTTGTCAAGTTTGACCTTCTAGGTGGGCCACCTCTTGCCGCATACCTTCACACAACGCCTCAGAGAACCGATTGAGCCGCTCCAGCCGCCGGTCGTCGGCATGCCGGATCAAATAGAAACTGCGGGTCAAACTCACCTCATTTTCCAGAACCTTGGTCACACCGCGGCCCCATGGAATGGCAAAGTCATGCACCACACCGATCCCGGCCCCGCTGCGCACCCAGTTGAACTGCACTGAGGCGGAATTGGACGCCAGCCGCACCCGGTCGATGCCAATTTCACTGAGGTAATCCAACTCTTTGTCAAAGATCATATCCGGGATATAGCCGGTCACCACATGATCCTTGAGGTCCTCGACTGAGGTGATCGCAGGCCGTTTGCGCAGATACCACTTTGCTGCGGCCAGATGCAGCTTGTAGTCGGTGATTTTTTGCACGGTCAGCCGCCCCGCCGTCGGCGCGCTCACCGCCACCACAAGGTCAGCTTCCCGCCGTGACAGGCTGACGACTCGCGGCAAGGCGACAATCTGAATTTCAAGATCCGGGTTGGCCTCGGCAATGCGGCCACACACGGCTGGCAGCAGATAATTGGCCACGCCATCCGGCGCACCAATCCTAATTTGCCCTGACAATCCAGCGCTTTGCCCCACCATCTCCTCAGTGGCTTCCTGTAGGCTTTGCTCGACCCGAAGTGCATGCCCCATCAATCGCTGCCCTGCGTCGGTGAGCGCATAACCCGTCGGAGACTTCACAAACAAGGGCGATTCAAAAGCCGTTTCCAGCCGCGCCACCCGTCGCCCCACCGTGGCCGGGTCCACTTGTAACCGCCGCCCAGCCGCCGACAGGCTTTCCTCTCGTGCAACTGCCAAAAACACTCGCAGATCATCCCAATGCGCCGCCATGCCATCCCCACTCATTTTTGCAAAGCCGTTTTGAACAGTTGCCTCTTTTCCGGTGATTTTTGCAAGCCTATTCTTTTGCTCAACTGTCATAGGAGGATGCCATGCAAGAGTTGACTCATTTCATCAACGGCGAACACGTCAAAGGCACGTCCGGCCGTTTTGCCGACGTGATGAACCCGGCCACCGGTGAGGTTCAGGCCAAAGTGCCCCTGGCCAGCAAAGAAGAGATGGACGCAGCCGTAGCCGCTGCACAGGCCGCACAGCCGGCTTGGGCCGCCGTAAACCCTCAGCGCCGCGCCCGTGTGCTGATGAAGTTTGTCGACCTGCTGCACCGCGACATGGACAAGCTGGCCGAGAAACTGTCGTCCGAACACGGCAAAACCTTCCCAGACGCCAAAGGCGACATCCAGCGTGGTCTGGAAGTGGCGGAATACTGCATCGCAGCGCCACAGATGTTGAAAGGTGAATACACCGACGCCGCCGGTCCTGGCATCGACATCTATTCCATGCGTCAGCCTCTGGGCGTGACCGCGGGCATCACTCCATTCAACTTCCCGGCCATGATTCCGATGTGGATGTTTGCCCCAGCAATCGCTTGCGGCAACGCCTTCATTCTCAAGCCGTCCGAGCGCGACCCATCCGTGCCGCTGATGCTGGCCGAACTGCTCGAAGAGGCTGGCCTGCCAAAAGGCATCATTCAGGTTGTGAACGGCGACAAAGAAGCCGTGGACGCGATCCTTTACGATCCAATCATCCAGTCCGTGGGCTTTGTGGGCTCCACCCCAATTGCCGAATACATCTACGGCACCGGCTGTGCCCAAGGTAAGCGCGTACAGTGCTTCGGTGGCGCGAAAAACCACATGATCATCATGCCAGACGCCGATCTGGACCAGGCAGCCGACGCGCTGGTTGGCGCGGGCTACGGCGCTGCTGGCGAACGCTGCATGGCGATCTCCGTTGCCGTACCGGTTGGCGAAGAAACCGCAGACCGTCTGCGCGACAAGCTGGTACCACGCATCGAAAAGCTCAAGATTGCGCCGTACACCGCTGGCGACGATGTAGACTACGGCCCGGTTGTGACCGCCGCCGCCAAGGAAAACATTCTGCGTCTGGTGCAGACCGGCGTCGATCAGGGTGCCGATCTGGTTGTGGACGGCCGCGACTTCAGCCTGCAGGGCTATGAGGACGGCTTCTTTGTTGGGCCACACCTGTTTGACCGCGTCACCAAAGACATGGACATCTACAAGACCGAAATCTTCGGCCCTGTGCTCTCCATGGTGCGCGCGCAGTCTTATGAAGAAGCGCTGGGTCTGGCGATGGATCACGAGTACGGCAACGGCACCGCGATCTACACCCGCGACGGTGACACCGCGCGTGACTTTGCCAACCGCGTGAACGTGGGCATGGTTGGCGTGAACGTGCCAATCCCAGTGCCACTGGCGTACCACACCTTCGGCGGCTGGAAGAAGTCTGCCTTTGGTGACCTGAACCAGCACGGCCCAGACGCGTTCAAATTCTACACACGCACCAAGACCGTGACCTCTCGCTGGCCATCGGGCATTAAAGAAGGCGGCGAGTTCCACTTCAAACAGATGGATTGATCCAGACCAAATTCTGTGATCATTTGCATACAAACGGGCGGTCTCGTACCGCCCGTTTTTTTTTGGCAAAGGGGTATGCAACCGTGTCCGTGTCGTTTCGGATCTTCTCTTCCATCGGACTGGTCTACGTCCGATACGACGGCCATGCCAATATGGCTGATACCTTGCAGGCCTTTGCCTCCTACGCCCAACATCCAGACTTTCGGCCAGGGCAAAAACAGTTTGTCGACCTCAGTGCTCTGACGGGTTGGGACGAGGACTACCTCGAACTGATGAAGGCACAGGCCAAAAAGGCTGAGGCCTTTACCGGCAACAATGCCGAAACGCTGATCATCTACTACGCAATATCCGATGTGGGCAAGAAACTGGCCCGCCTCGCGCTGCGCAGTTGGGAACCCTTCCCGTCGGTAGTGCCAATTGTTCAGGACAACGAGGCGGATGCGCTGGCCATTCTTGGCCTGCCACAATCCAGCCTCAATCAACTGCTCAGCGCCGCAGACTAGAACACAACGTCGCGTCAGCAGTTTCAACCAACCGGCAAAACTCCGCCTGTCGTTTAAAGTTTGATCCAATCCCCGCCTACTTTGGAAGCGCTCAAACCCGCGGCCTGTCCCCTAGGTTAAACCGACTTTAAAGCCTGTGCTTCACAAGTTTTCCAACACAAAACCAAATGAGACACAGGCCCATGCACCTCAAAATTGCACGTGCGTTTTTATGCGCCGCCACAGTTGTGACGGCGTGGGTTTTGCTGTCACTCACAGGTCCGGCTCCCGCTCTGGCGCACAGCGGCCCCGGACCAGAACGTGACCTGTCCTCCTTCGGATTTGACACCCGAGAAAAAGCCCGCCTGGATGGTGATTGGTGGTTTCATTTTGGCGCACGCCTCACACCACAAGAGGCGGTCGCGGCGGCCAACGCGGACGAATTTGGCCTTCTGCACGTGCCAGATGACTGGCAGAGCTCCGAAACCGTGTCCGAAACCAATCCCCACGCCCACGGCACCGGCACCTATGTGCTCAACGTCACGCTGCCCTACTCCAACGGCACGCCACTGGCGATCACCTTTCCAAGAGTGGCCGACGCGTACGAGGTGTTCTGGGTGCCTGCCAATGACCTGACCAAGGCCAACCGGATTGGCGGCAGCGGCGCAATGACAGGGCCAATCGAGGCCTCCCTGATCCACCAAACCTTTGCGCTGGACCAAATCGGCGAAGGCTACCTGGTGGTGCAGGTCCGCAAAGAGCTGCAAAGCTACGGCGGCATCCTGCGCACCCCGGTCATTGCAGACGCCGCCTTGTTGCAAAGCAACGCCCATCTAAACCACATCATCGAAGGCACCATTATTGGCATCACACTGCTGGTCGCCGCCCTCAATCTATTTCTGTTTGTGGTCTACCGCAAAGACACAGCCACCTTGCTGCTTGCGCTGGTGTCTTTCGCGTTTCTACTGCGCTCAGTCATCCTGGCTGGAACGCTGGAAATGGTGTTTGGTCCCGACGTCCGGCCGTTACGAATCCGAATAGAGTACGCTGACATTTTGCTGGCAGCCTGGGCCGGCTACACGCTGCAGCAAGCACTTGTCTGGCGCTGCCTATCCGATTTGGGTGGTCCGCTGGTGACGGGCGTTATCGCCATGCTGGGTGGCGCAGTTGTGCTCACCGCGCCCCTGCCTTTTGTCACCGAGCAGCTTTATGCCATCCAAATGTATTGCGTGGTGATCTTTGGTCTGATCCTCTGGACCAGCGCTCGTGCCATCATCAAGCGCATACCAGATGCTTGGTTCTACACGTTAGGATGGTTCGTTCCTCTCGCAGCAGGCGCAAACGACATCATCGTCGCCAACACCTACCAAGGCGTCTATCTCGCCAACCACGCCTTTGTTCTGTTCATCTGCGCCTACAGCTTGAAAGTTGGTCGCCGTGTCACCAGTGCCGTGAGCCGCGCCGAAGTCCTGGACTTGGAGCGCTCCAACCTGCAACAGCTGCACCAAAACGCGCTGGACACCGCCAGCCGAGACCACCTCACAGGTCTGCTGAACCGCCAAGCGTTTGACAACGAGCTCTCTCTGGCGTGGCGCGAAAAAGACTACTCCGATCAAGGCATCTCGCTGGTGATCTTTGACATCGACCACTTCAAGATCGTGAACGACACCTATGGCCACCCCGCGGGCGACGACGTGCTGCGCGCCGTCGCCGATCTGGTACAAGCCGCCAATCTGCGCCGCGCGGACCGTGTGTGCCGCTATGGCGGCGAAGAGTTTGTGATGATCCTGCCCGACACCACCTGCGACAATGCCAAAGTGGTGGCTGAACGCATGCGCAATCGCATCGCCGCACTGACCACCGAATGCACCGGCAACGTCAGCCTGCGCGTCACCGCCAGCTTTGGCATCGCCTGCGCCGACCCGAACTCCGACCTCGAACCGCGCGAACTGCTCCTGCGGGCCGACGAAGCCCTCTATCACGCCAAATCCACGGGCCGGAACCGCTCTGTCACCTATGTCCAAATGATCGAGGAAGGCGCAGAAACCCCTTCCGACGATCTCAAAGCGGCCGGCTAGACCACAACCGCCCCTGCAAAATTGCAAAATCACTCTGCAATATCGCGGCGTGATAGCGCTATTTTTGCGCCATTCGAGCTTTGCAATCTTTGTACAAGGGTGGTAATTTAACACATGTTCAATTCGCGGAGGGAGGCTGCGAATGACCTTGGTCCCTGCCCTCACCCGCACCCGCCTTGGCATCGGTCTTCCCGACGCCGCGATCTTGAAGGATGAGACATGGATTTTGCACTGAGTGAAGAACAGACCCTGATCTTTGATATGGCCAAAGGTTTTGGCGAAGAGCACATAGCACCACACGCCCAGAAGTGGGAATCCGAAGGTACCATCCCAAAAGATCTCTGGCCGCAAATCGCCGAACTGGGCCTCGGTGGCATCTATGTGTCCGAAGAATATGGCGGCTCTGGCTTGTCACGTCTTGACGCCACATTGGTGTTTGAAGCCCTCGCCATGGCCTGCCCCTCTGTGGGGTCTTTCCTGTCGATCCACAACATGTGCGGCGGCATGATCGACAAATTTGGCTCCGAGGAAACCAAACAAAAATGGCTGCCGGATCTGTGTTCCATGAACAAGGTCTTCTCCTACTGCCTGACCGAACCCGGCTCAGGCTCTGACGCCGCGGCCCTGAAAACCCGCGCCGAACGCGACAACGAAGGCTATGTTCTCAACGGCACCAAAGCCTTTATCTCCGGCGGGTCTTATTCTGACGCCTATGTCTGCATGGTGCGCACCGGCGAAGACGGCCCCAAGGGCATTTCCACTGTGGTGGTCGAGGATGGCACTGACGGCCTGTCCTTTGGCGCGTTGGAAAAGAAAATGGGCTGGCTCAGCCAACCGACCTCCCAGGTCCAATTTGACGACTGCAAAGTGCCGGCCGACAACCTGATCGGCGAAGAAGGCAAAGGCTTCTCCTACGCCATGAACGGTCTGGACGGTGGTCGTTTGAACATCTCTGCGGGTGCTCTGGGCGGCGCTCAGAAAGCCCTCGACCTGACCGTGCAATACATGTCGGAGCGCAAGGCCTTTGGCAAATCCATCAACCAGTTCCAGGCCCTACAGTTCCGCCTCGCCGAGTATGAAACCAAACTGCAAGCCGCCCGCACCTTCCTGCGCCAGGCCGCATGGAAGCTCGACAACGGCGACCACGACGCCACCAAATACTGCGCCATGGCCAAGCTGATGGTCACTGACGTGGCCTTTGACGTCGCCAACGGCTGCTTGCAGTTGCACGGCGGCTATGGCTACCTCGCAGATTACGGTATCGAGAAAATTGTCCGCGACCTGCGGGTGCATCAGATCCTCGAAGGCACCAACGAAATCATGCGCTTGATCATCTCCCGCCAGATGATCTCTGCCTAACCACGACCGGGCCGCCCTTCAGGAGCGGCCCTTTTCAAAGACGGAGCGCCCCGCGTGTCTGACATCTCCATCCGCAAATCTGGTCAAACCGGCCGCATCACCTTCACCCGCCCCAAGGCGCTGAACGCCATGTCCTATGACATGTGCATCGCCATCGAAGACGCGCTCGACATCTGGGCCACCGATGACGACGTCAAAATGATCGTCATCGATGCGGAAGGTGAAAAGGCCTTCTGCGCCGGTGGCGACATCGCTGAGCTCTATGACACCGGCACCAAAGGCGACTTTGCCTATGGCCGGAAATTCTGGGCCGACGAATACCGCATGAACGCAAAACTCTTTGAGTTCCCCAAACCGGTGGTCAGCTTCATGCAGGGGTTCACCATGGGCGGCGGCGTTGGTGTGGGCTGTCACGGTTCCCACCGCGTTGTCGGTACCACCAGCCAAATCGCCATGCCGGAATGTGGCATTGGCCTTGTACCAGACGTGGGCGGCTCGCTGATCCTCGCCCGTGCACCGGGTCGATTGGGCGAATACCTCGGCCTCACCGCCGCGCGCCTCAACGCAGCGGACGCAATCTACGTAGGCTTTGCCGACTACTTCATTCCAGAAGACCAATGGCCCGCTCTGATCGCACAACTCGAAGAGACGGCTGACTACACCCTGATCGACGCCGCCGCCTCTGAACCAGAGGCAGGACCGCTCACCACCCAGCAGGCCGACATCGACGCCAACTTCGGTGGCGAGGCCCTCAGTGACGTCCTAAACGCGCTGAAGTATTCCGACAGCGAATTCGCCGCCGGTGCCTTGAAAAAACTCTCCCGCAATTCCCCCATCGCCATGGGGGCGGCGCTAGAGATCATTCACCGCGTACGCAATCGCGACGACATCCGCTTTGCGCTAGATCAGGAATACCGTTTTACCTTCCGCGCCATGGAGGATGGCGATTTTCTGGAAGGCATCCGCGCACAAATCATCGACAAAGACCGCAATCCGCAATGGAAATACAGCCTGGACACCCTACCCGCTGGCAAGGTGACCAAAATGCTGCTGCCACTTGGAGCGGATGCGCTGACATTTGAAAAGGGAGAGTAGCACCATGAAGATCGGATTTATCGGACTGGGCAATATGGGTGGTCCCATGGCCGCCAACCTTGCAAAAGCGGGCCATGAGGTCACCGGCTTTGACATGGCAGATGTGGCCATCGAAGGCGTCACCATGGCCGATACCGGCGCAGCCGCCGCCACGGGCGCGGATGTGGTCATCACCATGTTGCCCAATGGCCAGATCCTGCGCGCTGTCGCCAACGAAATCATCCCGGTGATGTCTGCAGGCGCCGCCTTTGTGGACTGCTCCACCGTGGACGTGGACAGCGCCCGCGCCGTGGCCGAAGAAGCCACCGCAGCCGGCCTCCTGCCTGTGGATGCGCCTGTGTCAGGCGGTGTGGGCGGCGCGGCTGGCGGTACGCTGACCTTTATGGCCGGTGGCTCCAAAGACGCTTTTGCCAAGGCCGACCCTCTGTTTGACATCATGGGCCAAAAGGCGGTGCATTGCGGCGACGCCGGTGCTGGTCAGGCCGCAAAGATCTGCAACAACATGATCCTCGGCGTGACCATGATCGCCACCTGCGAAGCCTTTGCACTGGCCGACAAACTAGGTCTGGACCGTCAGTCGATGTTTGACGTGGTCTCCACCTCGTCCGGCTACAGTTGGACCATGAACGCCTACTGCCCGGCCCCGGGTGTTGGCCCGCAATCGCCAGCCGACAACGACTACCAGCCAGGGTTTGCCTCTGAATTGATGCTCAAAGACCTGCGCCTGTCGCAACAAGCCGCCGAAAGTGCCAATGCAGACACCCCAATGGGGCAAGCCGCTGCCGCGCTCTATGAGCAGTTTGTGGAGAAGGAAGGCGGGCTTGGCACCGACTTCTCCGCAATGTTGCCACGTTTCGAAAAACGCGGTCGAGGCTAACTCCGCGACCTTTCCGCCATAAAACAAAGGGCCGCGCCACGTCTGGCGTGGCCCTTTTTGTTGCCCGGCACATCCGCTGACCCCGCACAATTTTAATTAATCTTTCCTTACCCCAGCCCCGTTCGCGCCACGTTTGCCCGCCAATTTTGCCCTGACCGAGGACCCGCAGAGGTTCCGGAATTGGACAAGAGCAGAACGCACTGAGGTAGAGCCATGCCAACGGCAACGGAACTGAACATCAACACAAGCGCCACCGCTACCGCGATGGCCAACGAGATCTTTGGCGACCCAACCCGTATCGTCAGTGCCACCTACACCGGTGATGCCCAATCTTCCGGCATTTACACCGGCGCGGACACCACCAGCGCGGGCGTGGCCCCTGCTGACAGTGGCGTGATCCTCTCCACCGGCCATGTCGACGACTTCACCAACAGCAACGGCAGCACCAACACCAACCAACGCGCCAACACCTCCACCAACACCTCTGGTGAGGACAACAACGCGCTGTTTAATGCGGCCGCAGGCACCAACACCTTTGATGCCTCCTACCTGACCATCGACTTCAACGGCACCGCTGGTGAATTGCTCACCATCGACTTCGTGCTCTCGTCCGAAGAATATCCGGAATACCTCAGCTACAACGACGCCATTGGCGTCTGGGTTAACGGTGTCGAAGCCCAAATTTCCGTCGGCGACGGCGGCGCCACAGTGGGCAACATCAACGACGCCAACGAAAACATCTACGTCGACAACGCGGGCGATCAATACAACACCGAGATGGACGGTTTCACCGTCACCCTGACCTTCGTGGTGCCCTTGCAAGACGGCGTGAACGAGTTGGTGATCGGTATCGCCGACGCCACAGACACGCAATATGATTCCAACCTGCTGATCGCCGGTGGTTCGGTGCAAACCGCCATTGTGGCCCAGGACGATGACATGCGCATCGCCTATGGCAACAGCAAAACATTGGACGTTCTGAACAACGACAGCTCGTCCGCCGGCCCTACCCTGACCATCACACATATCAACGGCGTGGCCGTCAGCCACGACGGCAGCGGCGGCCTGCCCAACAGCGTGACCCTGGCCACCGGCCAGGTGGTGACACTCAACGCCGATGGCACACTCACCGTGGATGCAGACACCGACAACGAAACCATCTATTTCAACTACACCATCGAGGACTCCGCCGGAGAAACCGACACCGCATTGGTCGAGATCGAGCAGCACGCGCCTTGCTTCACCGCCGGTACTCTGATCCGCACCTCAGAGGGCGACATTCCCGTCGAAGAGCTGCGCGCCGGTATGCTGGTCGACACGCTCGACAATGGTTTCCAGCCAATCCAGTGGATTGGCCACTCCCATATGCCGCTGCGTTACGAATCCCTGCCCATCCGCATCAAAGCCGGTGTGCTCGACAATGACCGCGACCTGATCGTGTCCCCGCAACACCGCGTCTTGCTTCAAGGCTACCGCGCCGAACTTCTGTTTGGATGCGGCGAGGTGCTGGTGAAAGCCAAGGACCTTGTGAATGGCCGCGATGTGACCCGGTGCGAAACCAATGGCACCATCACCTATTTCCACATCCTGATGCCGCAACACGAGCTGCTCTATTCCGAAGGCCAATGGTCCGAGAGCTTCCTGCCCGGCCCGATGACACGCTACAGCTTTGATCCTTTCGCTAACCGCTCCCTGCGGCAGGTGATGCGCGAGAAAAACATCAGCTTTGCCGACATTTCCGCCCGCCCAAGCCTGCGCAGTTATGAGGCCACGGCGCTTCTGGCGGCCTAAACTGCACCCACTTAGAGGCAGATCAAATCACATTCCATTTGACGCATGTATTTTTCTCTCGACCTTAGGAGGGAAACACATGCTGAAAAAGAACGTTGGAACTGTGGACAAAATTTTGCGGATCGTTATTGGCCTCGCGCTCCTCGCCGGAGCCATGGCTGGCTATGGCGCCTGGATGTGGATCGGCCTGATCCCTCTCTTCACGGGCCTGCTGGGCACCTGCCCGCTTTACACCGTTTTTGGTTTTCGCACCTGTCCGCTAGAAACCAAGTGATCACGCCCCGGCCAGCGCCTCCAATGCGAGGCGCGTGGCTTCATCGGCAGGAAACATCATCTCGATCCGCAGCTCGCTGAGGGCTATATCCTCGGCGGACCCAAACTGGCTGATCGTGGAGAAAAACGACATCTGCATCCCCCCAAACTCATACACCGCCGGAATGATCGCGGGTTTGATGCCATCCACCTCAAGTACCGCCTCGCCAAGCCGCTCTTCCATACGCGAAATGCCGTCTTCCAGCACCGGATCATGCCCGAAATGCGCGCTTTCGACACGCAGACGCGCAATCATGTGACGCAGAATTTCTTCATAATTGACAAGCGCTTGCCGGACACCCTTCGAGTCAACCATCATATCAATCAGACTGTCGCCAACCTGAACTTCAAACCCAGCCAACAACTGTGCAGAAACCGCATTCATCGCCACCAGCTTCCAATGCCGATCAATCGCCATCGCCGGATATGGCTCGTGCCGCTTGAGTGTCCATTCCATCGCCGCCCGCATCGGCGCCATATCCGCCTCTGACAAATCACGCTCGGCGTACGCAGGGCTCATACCCGCCGCCGACAACATGCGATTGCGCTGCGCAAACGGCACCTCCAACTCATCACAAAGCCGCAGAACCATCCCCCGACTGGGGCGCGAGCGGCCGGTTTCCAGAAACGAGATATGCCGTGAGCTCACGCCAGCGGACAACCCAAGGTCCAGCTGGCTCACCCGCCGCACCTGCCGCCACTCCTTTAAAACCGCGCCAAACTCTACGCCCATGTCCTGCTCCTCATTGTCCCGACCACCATAACCGATCCCTTGCGCAAAGCACTTACCTCACAGGTAATTGTTTTGCCTCACCAATCGGATGCAGTTTGTCGCCATAACCTCAACTGGAGACATCACATGACACAGGATCGCGCGATCTACCTTCTGAAACTCACCTCACTTGGCACAGTGCTTTTTGGCCTCATTCCGCTGTTTGCCATGATTGGCGGACTTCACGGCATCGTCGGCTGGTTTCTGGACCTCACACACCTGCCCCTTGATGGCGCACAAAGCTTTGGTGGCGACAGCGAGAAGGTTCTCGCAGCCATCGGCGGCGGCCTCATGGTCAGCCTTGGCGTTGTGACCTGGCAAGTCACCATCCGCGTTTACGCCAACGATCCTGAAATCGGCGCCTCCATCATCAGCTGGGGTGTCTGGAGTTGGTATGTGGTGGACAGCGCAGGCTCCTTCGTTGCAGGCGCCTGGTTCAACGTGGTGATGAATACCGGCTTCCTGCTAATGTTTGTGCTGCCAATCACGCTGGCAAAACCCCGCCAAGCTGTGGCGGCCTAAAGAAAACGGGCGGTGGTTTTCTGCAACCACCGCCCGACTATCTTATTCTGCTGCCACTTTCTTCTTCGGCACCAGCATGTCTTTCAGGTACCGCCCAGTATGGCTCGCCGCCACTTTGGCGACCTTCTCCGGCGTGCCTTTGGCAACCACCTTGCCGCCACCGTCACCACCTTCCGGGCCAATGTCGATGATATGATCGGCGGTTTTCACAACATCCAGATTGTGCTCAATCACCACAACCGTGTTGCCCTGATCGACCAATTCATGCAGCACTTCCAGCAACTTACGCACATCTTCAAAGTGCAGACCCGTGGTCGGCTCATCCAGAATATAGAGCGTACGACCAGTGGATCGTTTCGCCAACTCCTTGGACAGCTTCACCCGCTGCGCTTCCCCACCGGAAAGCGTTGTCGCCTGCTGCCCAACCTTGATGTAGCCAAGCCCAACCCTCATCAGCGCGTCCATCTTATCGCGAATGCTGGGCACCGCTTTGAAGAACTCCTGCGCTTCCTCAACGGTCATATTCAGCACATCGGCAATGCTCTTGCCTTTGAACTTGATCTCCAAGGTCTCGCGGTTATACCGCGCGCCTTTGCAGGTTTCACACTCCACATAGACGTCCGGCAGGAAGTGCATCTCGATCTTGATCACACCGTCGCCCTGACAGGCCTCACAACGCCCACCTTTGACGTTGAAACTGAACCGCCCCGGCTTATAACCGCGCGCTTTAGCTTCCGGCAGTCCGGCAAACCAATCGCGGATCGGCGTGAACGCGCCAGTATAGGTCGCCGGATTGGACCGTGGCGTGCGCCCGATGGGTCTCTGGTCAATGTCGATCACCTTGTCCAGATGTTCCAACCCCTTGATAGTCTCACAAGGCGCAGGCGTCTGCCGCGCACCGTTCAGCCGCATCGACGCAGTCTTGAACAGCGTCTCAATGGTCAGCGTGGATTTGCCGCCACCAGACACACCGGTCACACAGACAAACTTACCAAGCGGGAAGTCCGCCGTGACCTTCTTCAGGTTGTTGCCCGTGGCCTTCACCACCGTGATCGCTTTGCCATTGCCCTCGCGCCGTTCGGTTGGCACCGCAATTTCACGCGCACCCGACAAGTATTGCCCGGTCAAAGACGCCGGATCGGCGGCAATCTCTTCCGGCTTGCCTTTGGACACCACCTGACCGCCATGCACACCGGCCCCCGGGCCAATGTCGAACACATAATCCGCCTCGCGCACGGCCTCTTCGTCGTGCTCCACCACAATCACCGTATTGCCCTGATCGCGCAGGTTTTTCAGCGTCGTCAGCAGACGGTCATTGTCACGTTGGTGCAGACCAATCGACGGTTCATCCAGCACATACAACACGCCGGTCAGGCCAGAACCAATCTGGCTTGCCAATCGAATACGCTGGCTTTCCCCGCCGGACAGCGTGCCACTGTTGCGCGACAGGGTAAGATACTCCAGCCCCACGTTGTTCAAGAAACCAAGGCGCTCCTGGATCTCTTTCACAATCGCCCGCGCAATCTCTTGCCGCTGCGGAGTCAACGCCGCAGGCACACTCTCGATCCAGGCCAAAGCCTCGCGGATCGACAGCTGCACCACATGGCCAACATGTTTCTCGGCGATCCGAACCGCCAAAGCCTCTTCACGCAGCCGGTGCCCACGACAGGCGCCACACGGACGGTTGTTCTGATAGTTCTCAAACTCTTCGCGGATCCAGTTGCTATCCGTCTCGCGGTAGCGCCGTTCCATGTTGGGGATCACGCCCTCAAACACCCGCGTCACCTGATAGACCCGACCACCTTCGTCATAGCGGAATTCAATCTCTTCCTCGCCCGAGCCGTACAAGAACACTTGCTGCACATGTTTTGGCAGCTCTTTCCAAGGCGTGTTCTTGTCAAACTCGTAGTGCTTCGCGAGTGCCTCAATTGTCTGCAGGAAGTAGGGCGACTTGCCTTTCCGCCACGGCGCCAGCGCCCCGTCATAGACCTTCAACGTCACATCCGGCACCACCAACCGCTCGTCAAAGAACAACTCTTTGCCCAACCCGTCACACTCTGGACAGGCCCCAAACGGCGCGTTGAACGAAAACAGCCGTGGCTCAATCTCGGGAATGGTGAACCCACTCACCGGACAAGCAAATTTCTCAGAAAACGTGATCCGCTCCGGGTCGCCCTCCTTGGGCGCGGTCTCCAGAACCGCAATCCCATCTGCCAAGTCGAGCGCAGTACGCAAGCTGTCCGCCAGCCGAGTTTCCATGCCTTCGCGCACCACCAGCCGGTCAACGACAACATCAATGTCATGGCGGAACTTCTTGTCCAGCGTCGGCGGCTCATCCAGCTCATAAAAGGCACCGTCGACCTTCACCCGCTGAAAACCCTGCTTCCGCAGCTCCAGGAACTCTTTTTTGTACTCACCTTTGCGGTCCCGCACGATCGGCGCCAACAGGTAGCCGCGCGTACCGTCTTCCAGACCCATGATCCGGTCAACCATGTCCTGCACCTGCTGAGCTTCAATCGGCAGACCGGTGGCGGGCGAATACGGCGTGCCCACACGGGCAAACAGCAGACGCAGATAGTCATAAATCTCCGTCACCGTACCTACTGTCGAGCGCGGGTTCTTGGAGGTCGTCTTCTGTTCAATCGAAATCGCCGGAGAAAGCCCGCTGATGTGATCCACATCCGGCTTTTCCATCATATCAAGGAACTGCCGCGCATAGGCGCTCAGGCTCTCGACATAGCGTCGCTGCCCTTCGGCATAGATCGTGTCAAAGGCCAGCGAGGACTTGCCCGAACCCGACAGACCGGTGATCACCACCAGCTGATCGCGCGGAATGTCCACATCGATGGACTTCAAGTTGTGCTCGCGCGCCCCGCGCACCTCAATATTCTTCAGCTCGGCCATTCAAACCCCCAACGGATACGGCACCAGACATAGGGGATCGCACCCGCTCTGCCAACCAGATATCGCGAACATACAGAGAACATTTTAATTCGCCAAGCCCGGTTTTTGAACTGATACTTGCCTCGATCCAATTTTCTCTCGTAGTCTCTGCGCATTACGAATTTGAGGACCTTTTGGATGACGTTTTTGAGAGCGACCACGGCCGCAATTTGCCTGCTGCCCACCAGCCTTCTTGCCCAGGACAACCCCGCCGCCATTGTGGTGATGGACGGCTCCGGCTCCATGTGGGGCCAAATTGAAGGCGTGGCCAAAATCACCATTGCCCAGCAAGTGATGGGCGAGTTGATGACCACCCTGCCCGCAGACCTGGACTTGGGCCTGACCGTCTATGGCCACCGCCGCAAAGGCGACTGTTCTGACATCGAAACCGTGGTCCTGCCCGGCCCAGATACGCGCGCCGCGATCACCACCGCCGTGAACGGCATCACCCCCAAAGGCAAAACCCCTATGGCCGACGCCGTGGTCGCCGCCGCCAAAGCGCTGCGCCACACCGAGGAGGCCGCCACGGTGATCCTGGTGTCTGACGGCATCGAAACCTGCGTGCCCGATGTCTGCGCCGTCGCCAAAGAGCTCGAAGCCACCGGCGTCGACTTCACCGCGCATGTGGTGGGCTTTGACGTCACCGATCCCGAAGCGCTGGCGCAATTCCAATGTATGGCCGAGGCCACCGGCGGCAAATTCCTCGCCGCCGCCAACGCCGATGAGTTGGGCAACGCCCTCACCGAAGTCGCCGCCGCCCCGCCCCCCGAACCAGAACCACAGCCGGTGCAGGTCACGATTGTGGCCACCGACGGCAAAAACGGCCCGGTCATCAACACCCCGCTGATCTGGGATCTCACCGGCGGCGACACCGCCATCCATGACGACCACAGCGCTGCCTCTTTGAAAGAACATCTGCTTGAGGGCGAATACACCGTCTCCGTCCTACGCCCTGAGGATGAGGCCTCCGCTGAAATGCGCTTTGGCGTCGGCTCGGTCGACAAACGAGTGGTGTTGGAACTGCCGGAATTCAAACCGCCAGCCACCGTGTCCGGCCCGCAATCTGCGCCCGCTGGCAGCATGATCACCGTCGATTGGACCGGCCCCAACGCCAAAGATGACTTCATCGCCGCCGTGGATCCGGAAACAAACAAGTGGATCACCTACAATTATACGCGTGAAGGCAGCCCGCTCTCGCTACAAATGCCCCCGAAACCCGGTGCCTATGAAATCCGGTACATCCTGAGTGATGGCCGCAAGCCGCTGGCAAGCCAACCGATCACAGGCACTGACGTCACTGCCACCCTCTCCGCCCCGGACGAGCTGGTCGCAGGCGCCACGGTGCCGGTCGATTGGACCGGCCCTGACTACAAAGGTGATTTCATCTCCGTCACCAAACCGGACGATGAGAAATGGATCACCTACACTTACACCCGCGAAGGCAGCCCCTTGATGCTGCAAATGCCGGGCGAACCGGGTGATTATGAGCTGGTCTATACCATGAGCCAGGACCGTACGATCATCCATCGCGCACCGATCTCCGTCGCCGCACTGGCCTATGGCCTTGACGCAGACGCCACCGCCAACGCCGGTGCCAAACTCTCGGTCACCTGGACCGGCCCCGGTTATGACGGCGACTACATCACCGTTGCGGGCACCGACACGGCGGACGACAAATACGTCAACTACACCTACACCCGCGAGGGCAACCCGCTGAACCTAGTGATGCCCGGCGAGGCCGGTGCGTACGAAATCCGCTATGTGCTTGGGCAAGACCGCTCCGTGCAGGCGCGCACCACCGTTGAGGTGAAAGCGGTTGGCGCAACCGTCTCCGGCCCAGCCACCGGCCCGATTGGCGGTAAAATTATTGCCTCATGGACTGGCCCTGCCGGCGATGGCGATTACCTGACCATCGTGACGCCGGACGCGCCGGACGGCGACTACGGCCCCTACGCCTACACCCGAGACGGCAGCGACCTGACCCTCAACCTACCCGCAAACCCAGGCACCTACGAGCTGCGCTACGTGGCGGACACCAACCCGATGAAAGTGCTGGCCCGCACCCCACTGACGGTTGAGGACGTGCCCGTCACCATCACCGCACCGGCCTCGGCCGCCGCAGGCAGCAGCATCGAGGTGACTTGGACCGGCCCCGGCCACCCGCGCGACTACCTCGCAGTTGGCAACGCGGCCAGCGAGTACATCACTTACACTTACGCGGAGCAAGGTACATCGTTGTCGCTCGCGGTCCCCGAGGAACCCGGCGACTACGAAATCCGATACTTCCTGGATGTGGACAACAAGCTGCTCGCCTCTGTGCCACTGAAAGTCGAATAGTCTCCGCCACATTCACAACGTCAAAGGCGGCTGAAATCTCATCCTTGAAACATTGGAGACAACCCTATGAATTGGATTGCATTTATCGTTGGCTTCATCGCCTGTTCTGCATTTGGCTTTCTGGTCTATGGCCCCGTGCTGGGCCTGCAACAACGCTGGGCCGAAGGCAGCAACATCGATCCAGAGCCCCCAGAGAAAATGCCGATGGGCCCGCTCTTCACAAATTGGATCGCCATCGCGATTCTGGCCTACATCGTAGCACTCACCGAAACCAAGCAGAACCTGACCGTGGCCCTGCTCGCGATCCTCGCCTGCGCGGCCTATGTCGCCAACACGGGCGCGTGGATCAACAAGTCCCGCTTCGCCATAACAGTCGATGTCGGTTACGTGCTCGGCTCCGGCGTGTTAATGATCCTCGCGCACGCCATCCTGTAAACCCTGGTCGCCCCGGCCTACGCGCCGGGGCCACGCGCCCGCGCACGGGCTTGTGCCAAAACCATATGCGCGGCAGCGCCAATCACAAGCAGCACAGCCGACACCATCAGCATCCCGCCATAGCCGCTCATCGCGATCACCGCCAATAATATGGGCGTACCGATGGTGTTGCCCAAATTACCGGCCTGCGCAAAAACGCCGTTGGCATTGGCCCGGTCTGCCGCCGTGTCATTGAGCTCCGGCACCAGCGCAAAGCTTGCCCCTTGGATCAGGCCCAAGGCCCCTGCCAGCAGCAGACACACCACCGGCGACCCCGGCAAAAGCAGCAGCCCAAGCGCTGCCATTGCGGAGACCAAAAACCCAGTTTGGATCACCCGAACTATCACCCAATAGCGCAACAACCAGACACCCAACGTCATGGAGATGATCATGCTCATCAGCGGCATCGCCCCAACCGTAAACGTGCGCCATTCAGGCGCAATATAGGGCGGCAACAACGTCAGCAGGCTGACAAAGCAGAAGGTGTAAAACAGCCAGCCCACCGCCGCCGCATTCATAAACGGCGAGCGATAGACCTCCCAATGCTGCTTCAGCACACCGCCAAGCCGCAGCCGCTGCGCCGTCTGCGCCTTCTCCTCCGGCAATCCGATCGCCGCCACGGCAAGCACACTTGCAGCCATCCAGCCGCCATGCGCCAGATACACTGCGTTTAACCCATAGGCATCAACCAAAGGCCGCCCCAGCCAGGCAAACAGCGCAAAAGCCACGCCAAAAAACGTGCCCCACAGGGTCAGGGAAAACGCGCGCTTCTCTGGTGGGGAGACTTTGGCAATCAACGTCGGCGCCGCCACAACAATCGCCAAATGCGCCAGACCTTCCACAATCCGGCTCAGCAGGAACACATCAAAGGACAGCCCCAAGGCCTGCACGAACGACACCACCGCGCTCAGACCAAGCCCGCCCAGCAAGATACGCCGCATGCCCATTTTGGACGCCAGCACCCCCGCCACCACGCCAAGGAAAATCCCCGCGAGCCCAAGGATCGACAAGGCAAAGCCCAGCCGCGCCCCAGCCTCCGGATACACCTGCCCCACCTGATCAAACGTTACGCTGACCTTGGCAAACTGCCCCGCAGCGCCCACGCCGGCCAGCCAGATCACCACAACCGGCAGCATACTCTGTTGTTTTGACACCGAAAAACCTCAAAGGCGCGCCCGGCGAAACCGGTACGCGCCCACGTCAAAAGGACCCCAACTTAAATGTGGATCACACGATCATAGGCGTCCAGCACGCTTTCGTGCATCATCTCGCTCAACGTTGGATGCGGGAACACGGTTTCCATCAACTCCGCCTCGGTGGTCTCAAGCTGACGCCCCACCACATAGCCCTGGATCAACTCCGTGACTTCCGCGCCCACCATATGCGCCCCCAACAGCTCACCGGTCTTGGCATCAAACACGGTTTTCACCATGCCCTCTGGCTCACCCAAAGCAATCGCCTTGCCATTGCCGATGAACGGGAACCGCCCGACCTTCACGTCATAGCCCAGCTCTTTGGCCTTGGCCTCGGTGTATCCGACGCTTGCCACCTGTGGATGGCAATAGGTGCAGCCTGCAATGCTCTCCGGCTTCACTGGGTGCGGTTTCCCACCCGCAATCAGCTCTGCGACCATCACGCCTTCATGGCTCGCTTTATGCGCCAACCACGGCGCACCCGCGATGTCGCCAATCGCAAACAGCCCGTCCACGCCGGTCTGGCAATATTGATCCGTCACCACATGGGTCCGATCAATCTTCACCCCCAGCTTTTCCAGCCCAAGGTTTTCGACGTTGCCGACAATGCCCACAGCCGAAATCACGGTGTCAAACTCTTGCGTTGTGACTTTGCCACCCGCTTCGATATGCGCGGTGACTTTGTCTTTGCCGCGATCAAGTTTCTTGACCGTGGATTTCTCTAGGATGGCCATGCCCTGTTTGACAAATTGCTTTTTGACAAAAGCACTTATCTCCGCATCTTCAACCGGCAGAACCCGATCCATCACCTCAACAACCGTGGTCTCCGCCCCCAGTGTGTTGTAGAAACTGGCAAACTCGATCCCAATCGCGCCCGAGCCGATCACAAGCAGTTTCTTCGGCATATGCGGCGGCTGCAGCGCGTCCTTATAGGTCCAAACCCGCTTGCCATCGCCCTCAAGCCCCGGCAACTCCCGCGCCCGCGCGCCGGTGGCCAGCACGATGTTCTTCGCTGTCAGCTCCTCAACACCTTTTTCGCCTTTGACCGACACTTTGCCTTTGGCGGGCAATGTCGCCTCCCCCATAAAGACGTCAACTTTGTTCTTCTTCATCAAGAAGGACACGCCAGAGCTCAACTGCTTCGCCACCCCACGCGAGCGTTTCACCACCGCGTCAATGTCATAGCCAATACCTTCCGCCTTCAAGCCGAAGTCCTTCGCGCGCTCCATCAAATGAAACACCTCTGCTGAGCGCAGCAACGCTTTGGTGGGAATACAACCCCAATTCAAGCAAATCCCGCCCATGTGCTCGCGCTCCACAATCGCAACCTTCAGGCCCAGCTGCGCGCCGCGAATGGCGGCCACATAGCCGCCCGGCCCTGCGCCAATCACAATCATGTCGAAGTTCTTGCTAGCCATGGTGTTTCCCCGCCTCCCGCTATGTCTTTGCGCGAGCCTACTGGAACTCTGTGGCGGCTTCAACAAAGCGCGCCGCCCGTTTTGCGCGCAATTTTCCTCTGGTGATCGCGCAAGGACAAGCGCACACTGCGCCCGCATCACCGAGTCGGGAGCACTGCGATGAAAACGCTGAAAGATCTTCTGGTCGCCATGATCAATGCCACGCTCATTCTGGTGGCGATTTGCCTGTTTTTCCTCTGGCGCCTGTCTGACAGCGCTGAACGAGTGGTGGCCAGCTTTGTCCAAAACCTGCAAATCGTCGAACCGCTAGAAACCAAAGTCGACGGGTTGCGGGACGAGGTCGCCAACCTGCGCAGCGATCTGGCCGCGATCTCTTTGGACAGCAGCACTCTCACAACACAGGCCACGGAGCACCTGCAAAGCCGCGCCAACGCGTTGCAGTTAGAATTGGAAGGCATCAACAGCAGCTTGGCCCGTCTTGCCGACACGCCGGAAACCCTGATGCAAACCGCCTTGGATGATGTGGCCACCCGCGTGAGTGGCCGTGTTGGCGCCATCGCCAGCTGCTACGCGCCCGACCCTGCGTCGGACGCCAGCTCAGCTTCTGACTAATCGCAGCCTATTCCGCCGCCTGCAACGCCCGCACGGTGGTTCCGTAGCCACCATCCGCCACATAAGCCATCTCCACCTCAGTGGAGGCCCGCGCCAAGGCATCATTGCGATACGGGAACCGACCAAACTGCCGGATCACTTCGCGGTGCGCTTTGGCATGTAACAGGTTGGACGCACCGGTCTCGGGCGTCCGGTCCAGGAACATACGAATACAGCGTTCCTGATCACAGAGGTTTTCCGAGTGCATCAAAGGCAGGTAGAAAAACTGCCGCGCAGGCTCGTCGATCCGCAGATCCCACTTTTTGTCGATGGCGATCTTTGCGGCACAGAGCGCCTTACGATCGGTCGAAAATGCCTGCCCGGATCCCCGGAACATGTTGCGCGAGAACTGATCGGTCAGGATCACATACGCCAAGGTGCCACTTGGATAGGTCAGCCACTGCCCCAATCCACCGGCCTGCGCCTGTTCCCATGTTGCCTCAAACCGCTGCCGGATCTTTTCGTCCAGCTCTTCGGAAACCGCATACCATCCACTTGGCCCAACTTCATCAAGCCAAAACGAAAGTACTTCTTCGGGACCCACCATGTCCCTTCTCCTTTTGCCTGTTCCGTCTTACGAAAAGACGCTTAGTACTAAGGACGTTACACACAGTGAATTAAGAAAGAATAGTCACAAAATGCAACATCCCGACACAGCCCGCGACCTTTTGCGCTAACACCGGCAGAGGCTTGCTTACCCTGCGGCAGCTTCCTGCTCTTCCTCCATCGCAGACTCGATTGCGACCTCTTGTGCCACCTCCACCGCAACCACCGAAGCGGTTGGCATAACGGCGGTGTAGCTGCCGGTTTCATCCACCGGTGCAGCCGGACGGCGAGTGGTGCGATAGCCTGCGTAAACGCCAAGCGCGGCCAGCAGGATGATCAGGTAAATGAAATACCCACGCGGCCCCACCACATCCATCATCCACCCAGTGATCAGCGGGCCAGCTATCGCCCCTACGCCGTTCACAAACACCAACCCGCCAGAAGCCGCTGCCATGTCCTCGTATTCCAGGAAATCATTGGCGTGGGCGATCAGCATCGAATAAAGCGGATTAGAGAACCCACCAATGAACAGCGCAGCCACCAGCAGCAGCGGGTAGTTGTCACCAGCCACAAATCCCAGCGTTGCCCCGGCCGCGCCGATGGCGGCCACAAACATGATCAGCACCCGCCGATCCATCCGGTCGCTCATCCAGCCCAGCGGATACTGAAACACCGTCGCCCCGACGTAAAACGCCGCGATAAACAACGACAACTCGCTCAGGCTCAACCCTGCCCGCGTGGCAAACACCGCCGACATGCCAAACTGTGCGGAAAACACCCCCCCCAGCATGAACATCCCCACTACCCCGAGCGGTGAATTCTGGAACAGCTCTTTGAGGCTCATTGGCTTGGTGGTCTCAAATGCCGGCGTTGGCGAGACCGACAACAGAATGGGGGCAAAAGAGATCGATACCAGCACCGAGGGGATCACAAACAACAGGAACCCTGTGGCATCAGGAATGGTCATCATACCCTGCGCGGTCACAATGCCGATCATCTGGACCATCATATAAATCGACAGCGCCTTGCCGCGCGTGTCATTGGTTGCCGCGTTGTTGAGCCAGCTTTCCGCCGTCACATACACGCCGGAGAAACACAGCCCCATCAACGCCCGCCCGGCAATCCAGGCCACCGGGTGCTCCAGCGTTGGGTACAGGATGAGTACAGCGGAAATCATCGAGGCCATGGCGGCAAACACCCGCACATGCCCCACTCGGCGGATCAGCTCCGGCGTCACACGGCTGCCACCCAGAAAGCCAACAAAATAGGCCGACATCACCATCGACATCTCAAACGTCGAAAATCCCGCTGCCTCGCCGCGAATACCCAGCAACGTCCCATGCATGCCGTTGCCCACCATCAGCAACAGCATTCCCAGCAACAGCGGCCACGCGCCTTTCAGAAACTGACCCATAGAGCGACCCTCGACACAACTCTCTCACAGATGCGCCCGTATGCAAAACGCCCCTGCCGCCATCGCACCCAATCGCGACAACGCCATGTCGTTTTGCGGCATCTCGGGAGAATTTTTCAGGGGATCAAGAGCGACGCATCACCGTAAGAGAAGAACCGATACCCCTCTTTCACCGCATGGTCATAAACCTTGCGAATTTCTTCCTGTCCCAGCAAGGCACTGACCAACATCATCAACGTCGATTTTGGCAGGTGAAAGTTGGTCATCAAGGCATCTGCCACATTGAATGCAAAGCCTGGATAGATGAATATGTCGGTGTTGCCTTCCCACGGTTGGATCGCGCCACTGTCCCGCGCCGCACTTTCAATCAACCGCAGCGCCGTGGTGCCCACCGGGATCACCCGACCACCCGCCGCCTTTGTGGCTGCAATCTCCGCCGCCGCAGCCTCGGTGACGCGTCCCCACTCGGCATGCATCTTGTGCTCTTTGACGTTGTCGACCTTCACCGGCAGGAACGTCCCCGCCCCAACATGCAAAGTAACATGAGTGAACTGAACCCCTTTGGCCAGCAGCGCCGCCAGCAACGCATCGTCAAAATGCAGCGACGCGGTTGGAGCCGCCACCGCGCCAGAATGTTTGGCCCAAACGGTCTGATAATCGGTCTTGTCTTTCTCATCCGCCGCGCGCTTGGCTGCGATATAGGGCGGCAGAGGCATATTGCCTGCGGCCTCCAGCGCCGCGTCAAAGTCGTCGCCTGCCAGGTCAAACTGCACCAGCCCCTGCCCGTCTTCCTTGGACAGCAACCGGCCCTTGAGACCCGCGGCAAAGACAATCTCTTCGCCCTCGCGAATTTTCCGTAACGGTTTGATCAGCGCAGCCCAAGCCCCACCTGCGCGCGGCTCAAGCAGCGTCACTTCCATACGGGACTGGGTTTCCCCTTCCGGCCCCTGCCGCACGCGATAGCCAGACAGCCGCGCCGGGATCACCTTTGTGTCGTTCAACACCAGCCGGTCGCCCGGCTGCAGCAGATCCACCAGATCCGTGACCACCCCGTCGGTGATCTCACCACCTCTGGCCACCAACAACCGCGCGGAGCTGCGCGGCTCCGCCGGCCGGGTCGCAATCAAAGACTCGGGAAGATCAAAATCAAAATCAGAAAGCTGCATCGGTGCTCGCGCCGTTAGTTACTCAGGTCCGGAGGTGGACGGCGGAAAATCTCTCTAAAGAAGCCCGGCGTCAAGGCCGAGAGTGGGTTCACCGAAATCTCCGGCTGCTGCGACGGTCCGCGCATGGTGTAATTGAATCCGATCAACCCTTCGCCACGACGTGCAAACGGCCGCCCCACGACGTTTACTGCATAAAGTGGCGACACCGTGCCCTGAATATTGAACCACTCTTGCACAAAACTGTAAGTGCCATTGGCAGAGAGCCCCATCGACGGCCCCGCCGCGCTGCTTTCGCCAATCACCAACCTATCTGGGGTCAGGCGGAACCGTGCAAACACATCGGTGAACAGTATCCCCGGCCCGGCCAGTTGCTCCACCAGCCCCACAACACTGATCGCGTTCAGAAGTTCAGCCACCAGCGGCATTTGCTGCACCTTGACCTCTTTCATCTCCATGACGCCATCGTATTCGCCTTTCGCGGCGCGCGGCACCATCGACAAGGTCATCGCCCCACGGCTGGCGGATTTCACGACCCCCATGAGCTGCGCAATCTTTCCACCATTGTCAGAGGTCACCCGCATCTGCGTGCCATATTGGTGCGGCGCTAAAGTACCAAACACCAGCGGTCCGCCTTTGAAATTCCCGCTGAAACTACCGCTCAACCCGCCGTCAAAGTTCAGCTCTGCTTTCACCGGTCCCAAACGGATGTTGTCGGTCACAACCACCTCATCCACATTGGCCGTGACTGGCCCAATGCCCGCCGCGCCGCCACGCCCACTGCCTTTGCTGCTCTCCGGCATGCGCCGCATGTCCAGTCGCCCACTTGTCACCACCACGGCTGGCGGTGCTTTGCCACGCCCCAACAAACGCCCTGTCCCACTGAGCCAGCTGCCCACCGCAAAGCTGTCCATCTGCGCCACGCCAAGACCACCGCCATCCGCAATTGAAATCCTGCCTCGGGCACTCAGCCCCGGTGTCTCAAACAGCACGCGGTCGATGCTTGGCGACGTGCCTAACGTCATATCGACCTCCAGCATGCCACTACTGTTTGCGGATTTGCGCCACCCCAACGGCGGTGAGGACATGCGCACCCCGACCAAATCTGATCGCAACCGCATCTTGGGAGGCTGATCGCGCACAATGTCCATCTCGTAACTGGCTTGCCCAACCTCAGACACGGTGCCTTTGGGCAGCCCCACCTCAAACGTGTCCAGCGCCGCCGCACTCAGCTCCGCCGTCCCGCTCACCCAACTGCGCCCGGCATTCTCCTTACCGCCCAGCATGTGCCATTTGGCAGTCACCGGTATGTCTGCGACAAAGCCGTCGCCCCAAACCTCAACCCGCTCCGGCGTGGCCGTGACTTGCAACGCGCCGCGCATCTCCTTGCCCGGCAAGAAATGTCCACTGCGCACATCACTCAGATCGCCGTGCACATCGTAAACCACTTTTTCAATGGGCAGCTTATCCTTGAGCACCAACTCCACCGTGCCCTCCAAATCCGCCCACCCGGAGGCAAAATCCACCGGCAGTTTCGCCTTAGTGAACAGCTCCAAAGGCTTGCGATCCAGCAACGACAGCACCGCCTCAACCGGTCCGCGCGCCTGCGCACGCACCAAGGCCGGCGACTGCTTTAGCCTGGTGTTCAGGATCACCATGCTGGTGCCTGCCACGTCCATGCGCCCGCCCTGATCCGCTTCGACATACCCCGCCTCAGCGGTGATATGCAGCTGATGGTCCTTCAACACCCCAAAACCAATGCCATCGCGCACCGGCGGCATGGTTTTCACCGCTTTGATGTCCACGTCGCGGAACTGGAAGTCCACATAGACCTCTGGCGGTGCCGCCCCTTTGGAGCGCACCGCCAGATCGATGTCATGCAAGGTGGCCTTGTAGATGTTCTGGTCGATCCACTTGCGCAGCTTGTGCTTGAAACTCTTCGGCCACAGCGCCAGCACACTCTCCGGCACCACCTCGTCCATATGCCCGTTCAACGCATAGGCCCAGTTTTCGCCTTCGGTGGCCAAATGCCCGTCGAGCACAATCTGGTTGCCGTTCTGGCGCACCACCAGTTGCCCCAGGTCCAGTTCAAACGGGTCCAGTTTCAACCGGAAATCCGCATAGGACCGTTCAAGCGCCACCGGATCATCCTCCAAATTGCGCGGATTGGCGCGGAATTCGTTCAGCGTCAGCTGCACCAAAAACTCTTCCGGCAACCCCTGCGACAGCGAGCCAATGAAAGCTTCCCCATGGGCATTAACCCGCACCATGTCACTGCTAAGCGACAACTCGTCAAAGCGGATCGCGCCACGATTGGGGTCATAGGTCAGGTAGCTGCGCATGCTTTCAAATGGCACCGGCCGCACCGCGCCATCCGGCTGCAACACGCCGTCTGCGATCTGCAAGGTTGCATTCACATTGCCCAGATTGCCTTCGCTGTCGATACTCGCCCGCAGCGCCCCAGAGATCGGCGCCCGCAAAATCTGCAACCAGCTCAGCGCGGCGGATTGCGCGGCAATGTCCTCACTTGGGAGGTCCTCAAAATTAACGCCAAACTCGGTTGTACGCGTGCCAAACCGCGTGGTCACCGACGCCTCAATGGTGCTCGCATAACTGCGCCCACCCAGCAGAGTCATCTGTGAGGCCAGCTCCACCAACTCCTCGGTGCGCCGCAAAGTGATATGCCCGCCATCCACGGTCCAGGCCTGCCGCGCCCGCCGGTCCTCAAACCGGATCGTCACATCTTCGATCTGAAACAGATCAAGATAGGCCAGCAGTGGCGCCTGCAAGTAACCCTCGATCTGATCGCCAAAAGTGGTGAGATCCGTGTCAGTTTGAAACGCGCCGCCACCCTGGCCTATCGAAACCTGCACGGTCCCATCCTGTTGACGCAACACCAACAACGACACGCCCGACACCTGCACATCGCGCAGCGCAATCTCCCGGTCCAAGAGCGGCGCAAAGGCCAACCGCGCCCGCGCCGTCTCCAAACGCACCGGACTCCCGCCGTCCTCCGGCGACACCAGCACCCCCTGCAATTCAATGCTCGGGTCCCAGTCGTCTTCCACCACCAGAGCCATGCGCTCAATGGTCACTTCGATGCCCTCAAGCTGCTGGTTTACAGCCGCCTGCACACGCGCATGCACCCACTCTGGTGCCTCAAGCGGTTTACCACTGACCACAAAAGCCACCGCCGCCAAGAACACTACCGGCACCAAAAGACTAAACAACGCGATGACGCCAAACCGCCGCGCACGGCGCGGGCGACGCGCAGGTTGCGTCTCTGTGATCTCCGCCTCCGGTTGCACCGTATCTTGCCCGTCTTCGGGCGATACGGCGGTATCGGATGTTGTGGCTGGACCCTCAGATGCGGAGTTATGATCGCCGTTCTCTGTCAGGGTTGATGCCTCTGTGTGTTCTGGTATTCCGGTGCTCGTGGACAAAACTATACCTGCAAGCGCCGCCCGACCCAAGGCCAGATCACGGCATTGGCACCATCGGGCCACAAAGGAGCAAAATGATGATTGATGCCAACCAACCTGCCCCCGATTTCACCTTGCCGTCCACTTCAGGCGACGACGTCACGCTCTCTACCCTGCGTCCCGCACCCGTGGCCCTGTTTTTCTACCCACGCGACAACACCGCAGGCTGCACCAAAGAGGCCATCGCCTTTTCCCACCTGCTGGAAGACTTCGCTGCGGCCGGCGTAAAAGTCTTTGGCATCTCCAAGGACAGCATGAAAAGCCACGACAAATTTGTTGAGAAAAAAGAGCTCACCGTGCCGCTCCTCTCGGATGAGCACGGCACCGTTTGCGAAGACTACGGCGTCTGGGCCGAGAAAAAGATGTATGGCAAAACCTTCATGGGCATCGTCCGCGCCACCGTCCTGATCGACGCCAACGGCAACATCGCCCGCACCTGGCCAAAGGTCAAAGTCGACGGCCACGCCGAAGAGGTTCTGGAGGCGGCAAAAGCACTCTGATGACACAAACTCTTGCAGAAATGGCGGTGGAGGTCCTCACCACCGCCGACGGTCGTACCAAAACCGCAATTTCCAAAAAACACGCCGAAGCGTGGTTTGCCGCGCGCGAAGCCGGTAACCCATTGCCCATCGGCACCGCTAATCCACCGCTGCAACCGGCCCGACCGGAGCAACCGGAGCTTTTGAACCCACGCGACGTGCCCCGCCGCAAACCTGGCAGCCCGCAGGGCCGCATCGCCATGCTGCACGCTGTGGCGCACATCGAGCTCAACGCCGTGGACCTGCACTGGGACATCATCGCCCGCTTCACCGACGTTGACATGCCGCTGGGATTCTATGACGACTGGGTCAAATCTGCCGCCGAAGAATCCAACCACTTCAACCTGATATGCGACAGTCTTGAAGCCAAAGACAGTTTCTACGGCGCGCTCCCTGCGCACGCCGGCATGTGGCGCGCAGCTGAGGATACAGTTGATGACCTGATGGGTCGTCTCGCTGTGGTGCCAATGGTGCTCGAAGCCCGCGGCTTGGATGTAACCCCAGGCATGATCCGCATCTTTGAAAACGCCAAAGACGCGCAAACACTGGAAGCCCTGCGCATCATTTACGCCGAAGAAGTGGGCCACGTCGCTTATGGCTCCAAGTGGTTCAACTTCCTCTGCGGCCGCCACGCGCTTGACCCCAAAGTCACCTTCCACGGCTTGGTACAGAAATACTTCCACGGCGCTCTGAAACCGCCGTTCAACGAAGAAAAACGCGCCGACGCTGGCCTACCGCCAGACTTCTATTGGCCGCTCGCCGACGAAGAGCCGCCCGCCTACGCCCGCTGAACATCGGCGGCAAACCGCCCATCTCTGCGCCACATCCGCGCCATACCCGCCTAAAAAGGTCAAAATCCTTGCCGGACATGGCCCAGGCGGCTAAAACCCTGCCCCAAGGCGCCATCAAAAGGCGTTGGGGACAAAGGGTTGCGCCGGGGGTGGCGTGCTCTGGGATGGGACTAAACAAGGAATTCTTCCGTGAGAACACGACTCGCGATCCGCGCGCACGCGATCCTGGAACGCTTCTTTCCGGAACGCAGGCTCTTTCTTCGGTCAGACACAGACACCCGCTTCATTCGCCTGAAGCCAAGCACGCAGCTTGTTGCTTTTGTCGGCTCTTCCGCCATCGTCGCCTGGGCCATCATCGCCACCGCAATCCTGTTGATGGACAGCATTGGCTCCGGCAATTTCCGGGAACAAGCCAAGCGCGACCAACTCACCTATGAGCAGCGCCTGAACGCCCTTTCCTCTGAACGCGACATGCGCACCGAGGAGGCTCTGGCGGCACAAGCCCGCTTCAACTCCGCACTCACACAAATTTCCGATATGCAGTCCGAACTGCTCGCTTCGGAAATCCGTCGCAAAGAGCTGGAAACCGGCATCGAGGTCATCCAGGCCACCCTGCGCCGCACTATGCAGGAGCGGGAACTCGCCCGCGCCGAGGTTGTCGCCCGCGATCAGGCCCAAGCAGAGACCCAAACGGCTCTTATCGGCTCTTCGCCTTTGGGCAATGACATGCTGGACGTGCTGTCCACCGCGCTCAATGAAACCGCCGCTGAGCGGGACGAAGTGGTTGCCAACGCCCAACTGGCCCTGCGAGCCGCTGAGGAAATGGAGCGTGAACTCCTGCTGATGGAAGAGAAGAATGATAAAATCTTCCGCCAGCTCGAAGACGCGATGACCGTCTCTGTAGAGCCGCTGACCAAAATGTTCACCGCCGCCGGTCTGGATACCAAAAGCCTGATGGATGAGGTTCGTCGCGGCTATCAGGGCCAAGGCGGCCCGATGATGCCTCTCAGCTTCTCCACCAAAGGCGCGGAGATTTCGGAAGAAACCCTACGCGCCAACCGCCTTCTAGAACAGCTGGATCAGTTGAACGTCTACCGCATCGCTGCGGAAACCGTGCCGTTTGACAATCCACTGAAGTCCGCCTTCCGCTACACCTCTGGTTTTGGCATGCGTTGGGGCCGGATGCACAAAGGCACCGATTTTGCCGCCCGCTATGGCACGCCGATCCATTCCACAGCGGAAGGTGTGGTGGTTCATGCCGGCTGGCTGTCCGGTTACGGGCGTCTCATCAAAATCAAACATGACCACGGAATTGAAACCCGCTATGCCCACTTGGCGAAAATCCGCGTGAAGGAAGGCCAAAGGGTCTCGCGCGGCGACCATATTGGTGATATGGGCAATTCTGGACGCTCGACCGGCACGCATTTGCACTACGAAGTGCGCGTCAATGGTCGCGCAGTGAACCCGATGACATTTATCAAGGCTGGAAGAGATGTTTTCTAAGAGCAAAATCAACGACCCCGCACCGACTACAGACACTCCGGCCAAGCCTGCGGCCGCCGACGCCTCCCCGATTCCGGCGGCACCGGCCAAGGCCAGCGAATTCAAAAGCGCGTCTGCCCCAAAAGCCAAGCCACCTGCCTCTGTGCTGTCCTCTGACCTGCACATCTCCGGCAACATGAAAACCACCGGTGACATTCAGGTGGAAGGCACTGTTGAAGGCGACATCCGCGCCCACCTGCTGACCGTTGGCGAAAGCGCCACCATCAAAGGTGAGATCATCGCAGACGACGTGGTCATCAACGGCCGCATCGTCGGCCGCGTACGTGGTCTGAAAGTACGCCTGACCTCCACTGCGCGTGTAGAAGGCGACATCATCCACAAGACCATCGCCATCGAAAGCGGCGCCCACTTTGAAGGCTCCGTACAGCGCCAGGACGATCCACTGACCGTTGGCAAAGCCGCCGCGCCAAAGGCCGCAGCCCCTACTGCCGCGCCCGCCGCTGCCGCAAAGCCAGCGAAATAAGCGACAAAATCGCCACAGACGTTTGAAACCGCTGCGCCCTTGGCGCGGCGGTTTTCTTGTGGGCAACCGTCTGAAAACACGGCAAAACCTCTAACTGATCACCTTCCAAGCAGAGCAGTCCCCGCCATCACAGCTGCCAAACCTCCCGATTTTCTCCCCTAGGCAGAGCCAAATTCGCTTCCTACGCTCCCAGAAGGTATATTTGGGAGTGATATAAAATGTTTCAGAAACTCGGCGCAGAATTCATCGGCACCTTCTGGTTGGTGCTCGGCGGCTGTGGCAGTGCGGTCCTTGCAGCCGGTGTGGCGGATGTCGGCATCGGCTGGCTTGGCGTCAGCTTCGCCTTTGGTCTTACGGTGATGACCATGGCCTATGCTGTGGGCCACATCTCCGGCGGACACTTCAACCCCGCCGTCAGCCTTGGCCTCATGATCGGGGGCCGTTTTGAGGCCAAAGACCTGATCCCCTACTGGGTAGCACAAGTTGCCGGCGCCATCGCCGCAGCGATAGTTCTTTACCTCATTGTCTCCGGCGCGCCTGAGTTTGCCGGTGTCGGCGGATTTGCTTCCAACGGCTACGGTGAGGCGTCTCCGCAAGGCTACTCCATGATGTCTGCTCTGATCATCGAAGTGGTCCTGACTGCAGCCTTCCTCTTCATCATCCTCGGGTCCACCTCCTCTGGCGCACCCGCAGGCTTTGCCCCCATCGCTATTGGCCTGGGCTTGACCCTGATCCACTTGATCTCCATCCCGGTCACCAACACCTCGGTGAACCCCGCCCGCTCTACCGGCGTGGCGCTTTTTGCCGACGGTCCCGCTCTGGCACAACTCTGGTTGTTCTGGGTTGCCCCTTTGCTTGGCGGCGCAATTGGTGGCATTCTGTGGAAGGTCATCGGCTCTGACGAGTAACCCGTAAACCACCGCGAGGGCGCACAGCCCTCGCCCTTTGTATCAGTGGCAAGGATACGGTGACCCAAAAGGACCAAACCAACCCCGGGGAGCCCCACAATGAAATGTCTGACTCTGCCACTTGCTGCGGCGCTTTTGACCGCAACCGCTGCCACCGCCGAAGACCTGCAATTCCTGCTCGTCAATGAATCCAGCGCAGCCGTCACCGCCTTCCACGTCAGCACCTCTTCCTCTGACAGTTGGGAAGAAAACCTGATTGCCGGCGGCTAATTGGACTCCGGCTATGAAATCAACGTGCTGATCGCGGACGGTTAAACCACCTGTGTTTACGACGTGCTGGCAGAATTTGCCGACGGCGCCACGTTGGAAGACTACAACCTCGATCTCTGCGAAATGGGTAGCTACACCTTCGCCGACTACCCCTAACCTGAGCCCGCTTTACAGCACATTGTAGTGCTCCACAGCGGGCTCAAACACTTTGGCATCCAGCAGGGAAAATTTCTCGAAACCCTCGGTCGCGCTCTGTATCCGGTCACAGCGAAATGTGCGCGGCGCATCCCGCAAATGATCCCAGGCCAGCACATACCACACCGGCGAACACAGCAGCAGGTAATGCGGCGCAATCGTGCGCTTAGATTTCGCCCCGTCCTCGCGCACATAGGAAATCTCCACCAGTTTCTGGTTGAGAAACGCCTGATGCAAGGTCTGCACCACCCGCGGCTTCGGCTCCCCCATGGATGTCTGCACCGGCAGAGACGCCTGCTCCGCAATTAAAATCCGTTTCTTGATGCCTTCCACAGCCCGCCGCTTCTCTTTGGAAAACGACGCAATCAACTGCCGCCGAATGGAGCCCATCTTGGCCAGAAACAGCGGCGAGTTCATCTGCTCTGCCACCGCCAGGCTGATCAAAAGGTCGACACTCTCCGCGTAAGACAGGTTGAGCCGGCCTACACCCCAGTTCACATCCATGCGCACGCCACCACCCCGGCCGCGTTCCGCCTCAATCGGCATGCCCTGCGCCCGCATGATCTCCAGATCCCGCGCAATGGTGCGCCGGCTCACCCCATGGGTCTTGGCCAAATCCTCAACCGTACAGGGCTCTTCGCCCTTTAGCTGGGCCGCGATCTGATCCAACCGCATCATCCGGGTTTGTGCATCCGCACGCGAACGTTTCTGTGTCATGCGCACAAATAGGACATAAAACGGCGCATTACTCAATATCCCGTCCCTGTCACACATACAGGAGACTCCCATGACACCCATCACCGTTCTGGCCCCGATCAAACTGGCGCCCAACAAGACCGAAGCCGACCTGCTGGCGGCCTCCGCCAAATTCCAATCTGAGTTTGTCGCCCATGAACCGGGTGTGCTGCGCCGCGAGCTGGTCCGCGCCCAAGACGGCACCTATCTCGACATCGTGCAATTCCGCAGCGAGGCCGATATGGCCGAGGTCATCGAAAAAGAAATGCAATCGCCAGCCTGCGCCGACTTCTTTTCCGTGATGGACCTGACCGACTTTTACCCGGATGCCCCTATGGACACCTACGTCTCACTGGAAACCCACGCGGCCTAAATCAGTTGAACACCAGCGCCTTCACCGGAATGACAATCGCCATGGCGCGAATGACCACCGCATTGGTCACGCCCAGCCCGTCAATCGCCTTATACATAAAGGCATGAAGGCCGGTGAGCCCGTTTTCCGCGATGAATTGGGAGTGGTCCGTAAAGCCAACCCCGGTGCAGCGACTGCCTGGCGGCACGCCCTCCACTTTCTCCGGAAAGATCGGCTCCATAATCGCCAACAAGGTGCCGGGCCGAATGCGGTCCTGAATATCAATCAAATTGTCGCCGGGCCGAAACTGTCCGGCGGCAATCGTGTCCTGCACCTGCACCACCCGCATCGGGATCACCGTCAATGGCTTCGCCGGGCAGGTCATTTCAATCAACATGCCCTCTTTCACGATGCCCGCTGAAATCTGCCGGAAGCCCGCCATGAACCGCCGTGGCCCCGCCATATCCGCCACGAGAACACCGGCAGGCCGCAGGATCGGGTTGATCACATCACCGGGCTTGAGCTGAAACTGCGTCACCGTCCCGCTGACCCCGGCATACACCGTGGACAAGGCAATCTCCGTCTCCGCCTGCGCCAAGGCCGCCTCGGCACTGTCCCGCTGTGCTGGCAAAGTGTCACTGACCCGCAAGGTGGCCGCCTGCACCGCCGCAATCGCCGCGTTGCGCTGGCCCTCGGCCACATCCACCGCATTGGACAACTGTTCCAACTCCTGCTCTGTCACCACGGTGCTGTTGCGCTCTGCAATGCTTTGCCGCCGCTGCAAATCATCCCGCGCCTGGGTCAGCTGCGCCTCAGAAGCATCCAACTGCGCCTGCGCTCCGGCAATCTCTGTGGCGCCAAGCAGCAAGGCCGCATCTACCTCCGCAATCTGCCGCCGCGCCGTTTCCGCCGCCGCTTCTTGCCGCGAGGTATCCAGCCGGAACAACGGATCCCCTTCCGCCACCCGGTCATGGTTGCTCACATAAACCTCCGCCACACGGCCACCGGATTCTGACAGGATCGTCACGGTGCGGAAGAACGAGGTGATCTTGTCCGAGGTTGGGTGATAATAGAAAATCAACGTGATCAGTGAAATCGCCAGTACTGCGCAGCACGAAATTCCCCAGCGCAACTCGTACCAGACGTTGAAGAATGTGATCTCATACCCCAGACGTTTACCCTGCGCAAAACGGCGATACAGGATATCCGGCACCAAGGTCACAAGGCAGCTCAACATCAACTCAAGCATTGTCCTGCACCTTCGCCTCTGCCTCGACCTCAACAGCCTCTTCCGGTGCGGCATCTATCTCCGGAGGCGCCTCCCGTGCGGCCAGCGCCTGATCTACCCGCGCAAAATGATCCGGGAACAGCTCATGAAACGGAATCGCCGCCAGCAATATGCCCGCAATCCAGAACGCGTTGTTCATGGTGAAAAGAGAAATCACGCCCAAAATGCCAACGATCTGCATCTGAATTTTGTGACTGCCAGAGGCCATGCGGTCAGGAATGGCCTGCACTGTGAAATACAGCGCTCCAAGGCCTAGCAAAACCACGACCAGAAAGATGCCAATTCCCAGCATAAAGTAGTCTGTGCCACCAGGCGCAACGACAAAAAAAGGTAGTTCGGCGTCCATCTCGCGCCTCCCCAAAAGCTATTGAAATCCCAATAACTTCAACCGTAACGCGGAAAACCGGTTTCAATCAACGGTTCTGACATGTTTGGCGCGCGGGCTTACTTGTCCAGCATCCATTGCCCATCCGGCCAAAACGCATGAAAGGCAAAGGCAAACAGCACATCATGCGGCACATCGTTTCCGCTGCCGTCCCTCACCCGAATGGTGCCCACATCCTTGCTCTTGCCGATGTTGGCTTTGTCCAACGCCGACGCCTGCCCCGCCTGCCAAGAGATGGTGATCCCCGCTTCTGACACGTTGCCTTCCTCGGCCAATCGCGTCATCGGCCAGGCCCGATCCCCCACGCGCACCACCCGCACCAAGGGTGGCACCCCATGCGGCGGGTTCTCCCCGCTAAACAGAAACGGCCGCGCCGAGCTGTCATAACGCACATAAGGATTGCGCCCATAGTCACGGTTGTATGGCGGCTCCGCCATCACCAGCCCCTCCGGATGCCGCGCCTTGAACTGCGCCCAGCTCTCCATCCAGGTGGGCAAAGCCTTCAGCCTCACCCCGGTCATCTCACCCACAATCCCAGTGCCAATCGCCTGCTGCCACCAGCTCTGGGTCTCGCGGTCATACATCACCATGTCGCTGTTGCGCAGCTTGCCCGACACCCCAAGCGTCAGAACTTTGCCTTTGGCCCGCCGATCAAAGGTGATTGCAGAATTGCACAACGGGCAAAAAGTGACCGCAATGGGCGTCTTGCCCACCTGATCATTTACAATCTCATGCCAGGTCAGATAGCGGATCGGATAAGCCCGTGGCAGCTCACCGGGCATCTCCACCGTCACCACCGGCTCGCGATCCCCAATCCGGCTCTCGTCGCCAACCCGAATGAACTGCGGATCACTCAGCGCTGGAATCCCATCTTTGGGCGGCCCACCACTCATGATCTCGACCCAATTGTTGATGCTGGTTCTGGAAAAATCCGTCTCCGGCCACTCATGCTTCCAGAAACTCGGATCAGCCCAAGCCGTCCCCCCAACAGCCAAAGCCACAGCCACCGCCGCCAAACGTCCCAATCGTTTCAATGCCATAGACCAACCCTCCCGCGCTTCTCAAAAGCCTGCGCCGAAACCTGCCTCCGCACCAGCCCTCACACGCAGATGTGAGACGCCTTTACCAATCCTCAATCCCTCTGCCGCATAGCTAGCTCCGCAGCATTTGCCTCAAAAAAGGAAAATTAAAGTTGTTAGAAGAACAACCCTCTGCCGCCGACCTCGATCTCATTGCCGAGTTTGAACCCCGTTTTGAGATGTTGGACGCCAACAGCCTCGTGGCCCTCGCCGAAAACGCCCCCCTGGGCGATGGCGGTGTACACGCCTCCAATCTGCTGGCCCAAGCGCTTGAGAAAGACCCGCATCACCACGCGGCGCATCTCCTGAAAGAGCAATTGCATCAGATGTTTGTGCCCCGCTGGCACTTCCCCATGCTGGCCGACACCGTGCGCAACCAAGCCTACGCCAAAGCCATCGCCGCCAAGGTGCAGCCGGGCGACATTGTGCTCGACATCGGATGCGGCGCCGGCCTCACCGCCATGCTCGCCGCCCGCGCAGGCGCCAAGCACGTCTACGCCATCGAAGGCCAGCCGCTGATTGCCGCCGCCGCCAAACAGGTGATCGCCGACAATGGTCTGAGCGAGAAAATCACCGTGCTGTCCAAATGGTCCCATGAATTGATCATCGGCGAGGACCTGCCAGAGCGCGCCGACGTTGTGGTCTCTGAAATTGTCGACAGCAACCTGCTCGGCGAAGGCGCTCAGGCCACACTGGCCCACGCGATGGAGCATCTCGCCAAACCCAACGCCCGGGCCGTGCCGGAAAGCGGCATGCTCAAGGCGCAACTGGTGGAAAGCGCCACCCTGCGCAACCAGTACCGCCCACTTGAGGCCGAAGGCTTTGACCTCTCCGCCTTCCACAAATTTGCCAATGTCGCGCAGGTCACCCCCAACGACTCCGCCGCCTGCGGCCTGCGTCCCTTAGGCCCCACCAGCGAGCTGTTCCACTTCGACTTCACCCGCCCGGATATGTCCCACGGCAAAACCACCCTGCCGCTGTTCTGCACCACCATGGGCACCGCCCATGCGGTTGTGGTCAGCTTTGACATGGTGCTGGCGCCGGGCATTTCGGTCTCCAATGACCTCAACACCGACGGCCACTGGGGGCGTTTCTCCTATCTGCTGGAGCACTCCACGCCGGTCAGTGTTGGGTCGCAAGTCACCATCACCGCGCAACACGACGCCACCAAGCTCAGCGTGTCGATCCACGACACTGCCCCGGCAGAGCGCCCCATCATCTGGCAGCGTGGTGTCAACAGCCGCAGCACCTTTGCGCCTTTGCCCGAGGCCACTCCGTCATGGTTTGTACCAGACACGCAGGAGACACCCTCTTCCGAGCGTCCGATGCACTAAGGCGCACACACAACACAAAACACAAAAGGCCCACCGCAAAGCTGCGATGGGCCATTTTTCTTTGAGCAACGCCGACGGGCGCTCTTAAAATCACTCGGTCACAGAGACTTTCTTCATCATGTCCGGCTGACCAACCACAGCGCCGTTCTGGCCGGTGCCACGTTTGATCGCATCGACCACATCCATGCCATCGGTCACTTGACCCACAACGGTGTACTGGCCGTTCAGGAATGGGCCCGGTGCAAACATGATAAAGAACTGGCTGTTGGCGGAGTTCGGGTTCTGGCTGCGCGCCATGCCGACAACACCACGGTCGTAGTTGATGTCAGAGAACTCCGCAGGCAGGTCCGGACGGTTGGACCCACCCCGGCCCGCCATGCGCATGTCGCCACCCATTTTGCCATATTGCACGTCACCGGTCTGCGCCATGAAGCCGTCAATCACGCGGTGGAACACCACGCCATCATACTGGCCGTCGGCGGCCAACGCGGTGATCTGCTCAACGTGCTTTGGCGCTACATCTTCCAACAGGTCGATGGTAATGACGCCATTGGCCTCACCTTCCACCTCAATCTGAAGACCAGCGGCCAGCGCCGGGCTGGCCATCACGGCAAACGTCGCTGCAAGCTTAAGCATCGACATCTGAAGCCACCTTTACGCTGATCATACGGTCTGGGTTCGCAGGTGGCTCGCCACGTACAATCGCGTCCACATGCTCCATACCCTCAACCACACGGCCATAAACTGTGTACTGGCCATTCAGGAAGTGGTTGTCTTTGAAGTTGATGAAGAACTGGCTGTTCGCGGAGTCAGGCATCTGGCTGCGCGCCGCGCCCAGGGTGCCGCGGTCGTGTGGCAGCTTGGAGAATTCCGCCTTCAGGTTTGGCAGATCGGAACCACCGGTGCCCGCCATGCGGATGTTGAAGTCTTTTTCCATGTTGCCGTTGGCCACGTCGCCGGTTTGCGCCATGAAGCCGTCGATCACGCGGTGAAAACACACGTTGTCGTACTGACCAGAGCGTGCCAGCTCTTTCATGCGCTCGGCATGACCCGGTGCCACATCCGGCAGCAGCTCGATAACAACCGTGCCACCGGTCAGTTCCATCAGGATTGTGTTCTCAGGATCTTTGATCTCAGCCATTTCGGCGCTCCTCAATGTAAATTCTTGCCCCGTAGTTAAACATCCCTACGGCGATTGCCAAGAGAGCGTTGACCCCGTGCTCCAGTGCGCTAGGAATGCGGCAACGGATTTTCTTTGGAGATTGAGACCATGGCGTGGAAGACCCTCGATGAAATGCAGCTGAGCGGCAAAAACGTGCTGACCCGCGTGGACATCAACGTGCCGGTTGCGGACGGCGTGGTCACCGACACCACCCGCATCGACCGCATTGTCCCCACCGTGAAGGACATCCTCGCCGCTGGCGGCAAACCGATCCTACTGGCGCACTTTGGCCGCCCCAAAGGCGAACGTGTGCCAGAGATGTCCCTGCAACAACTGGTCCCTGCTCTTGAAGCGGCCTTTGGCACCAAAGTGATGTTTGCCGCGGATTGTGTCGGCCCCGCGGCCGAAGCTGCCGTGAACGCGCTGGCCGATGGCGATGTGCTGCTTTTGGAGAACACCCGCTACCACGCGGGCGAAACCAAAAACGACGCCGACCTGACTGCCGCCATGGCCAAACTCGGCGACATCTTCTGCAACGACGCCTTCTCCGCCGCCCACCGTGCCCACAGCTCCACCTGCGGCCTGGCTCACGCCCTGCCCGCCTGTGCCGGTCGCTTGATGCAGGCCGAACTCTCCGCGCTGGAAAGCGCGCTGGCCGATCCGGTCCGTCCGGTCACTGCGGTTGTGGGCGGCGCCAAAGTCTCCACCAAATTGGAGCTGCTCGGCAATCTCGTCTCCAAGGTCGACAACATCGTAATCGGCGGCGGCATGGCCAACACTTTCCTCGCAGCGCAAGGCATCGACGTCGGCAAATCGCTGGCCGAGCACGACATGAACGACACCGCGTCTGAAATTCTCGCCAAAGCCAAGGCCGCTGGCTGCACCATCGTGCTGCCCACCGATGTGGTTGTGGCACGTGAGTTTGCCGCCAACGCCGCCAACGAAACCGTAGCTGCCGACGCCTGCCCCGCCGACGCCATGATCCTGGACGCGGGGCCTGCCACCGTTGCGCAGGTCTCTGAAGTCTTCGAGGCCTCCAAGACCCTGATCTGGAACGGTCCAATGGGAGCTTTTGAAATCGAACCGTTCAACGCCGCCACCGACGCCGCTGCTCTCAAAGCCGCCGCGCTCACCAAATCCGGTGCTCTGGTGTCTGTGGCCGGCGGCGGTGACACCGTTGCGGCGTTAAACGCCTCCGGCGCTGCGGCTGACTTCAGCTACATCTCCACCGCAGGCGGCGCATTCCTGGAATGGATGGAAGGCAAAGAACTGCCCGGCGTGGCAGCACTGAGCCAGTAACACCAGATTTGCGCAAACCGCGCAAAACAAAGGCGCAAATTTAATCCGACACTCAAATTAATGAGCGGTAGCGCCACCATAATTGCACCCGTTGGCCGGCTCCTCTATGAGCTAGGGCAACGGGGCTTTAACCCTTTATTCACAACCATTTTTTTGATGGGGACAGATATGTCAAACCAAGCTCAAGCAGAAAAGATCTCCAACGGCCAAGGCTTCATCGCCGCGCTCGACCAATCCGGCGGATCTACCCCAAAGGCCCTCGGCCTATACGGCGTGCAGGCGGATGCCTACAGCAACGACGCAGAGATGTTTGACCTGATCCACGGCATGCGCTCCCGCATCGCACAGGCCCCGGCCTTCACCGGCGACAAAGTGGTTGGCGCAATCCTGTTTGAAATGACCATGGACCGCGACATCGACGGCACCCCGACCCCGACCTACATGTGGGAGAAGCGCGGCGTTGTGCCTTTCCTGAAAGTCGACAAAGGTCTGGAAGCTGAAGAAAACGGCGTTCAGATGATGAAACCCATGCCAGAGCTCGACACCCTCTGCGAGCGCGCAGTATCCAAGGGTGTGTTTGGCACCAAAATGCGCTCCGTGATCTCGGCCGCCAACGCCGACGGTATCCGCGCCATCGTCGCACAGCAATTCATGGTTGGTGAGCAAATCATCGGCCACGGTTTGATGCCGATCATCGAGCCAGAGGTCACCATCTCCATCGCAGACAAAGCCGAGGCCGAAGACATCCTTTTGGCCGAGCTGACCGCCGCGCTGGACATCCTGCCCGAAGATCAGCAGGTGATGTTGAAACTGACTCTGCCATCCAAAGCCAACCAGTACAAATCTCTGGTCGACCACCCCCGCGTAATGAAAGTTGTGGCCCTTTCCGGCGGCTACACCCGCGAAGAAGCCAACGCAAAGCTGGCGGAAAACACCGGCATGATTGCCAGCTTCTCCCGCGCCTTGACCGAAGGCCTGTCTGCGCAGCAGAGCGACGACGAATTTGCCGCCACCATCGCAGACAGCATCGAAGGCATCTACCAAGCCTCCATCGCAGGCTAAACCTCAGCGACAGACATCAAAAAAGGCGCCTCCTCACGGGGCGCCTTTTCATATCAAGCCAATGAGGCCAACAACGCCTGCGACGGGTCGCCCGTCGGCTCCAATCCGCGACTGCGCTGATAGTCGGCAATGGCGGCCTTAGACTTTGGCCCCAGCACGCCATCCGCCCCACCAGTGTCATATCCCCGCGCCGTCAAACGCGACTGCAAGGCAATCCGGTCGTCTTTGGTGAGCCCATACTGATCCGGCGGGAACGCTGTCCGCAAAGGTCCGCCCCCAGCAATTCGATCCGCCAGATGCCCCACGCCAATCGCGTAACTGTCCGAATTGTTGTAGCGTTTGATTGCCGAGAAATTCCCGGTCACCCCAAACCGCGGCCCACCGGCCTGCGGCTGGATCACCCGCCCCGCGCTCTCCCCCGGCCGCAGTTCCCGCCCCCAAGACACACCACGTGTCCAGCCATTGCGTTGCAAATAAGCCGCCGTGGAGGCCAAAGCATCCGATGGATCATCCGACCAGATATCGCGCCGCCCATCCCCGGTATAATCCACCGCAAAGGCTTGATAACTCGTGGGAATAAACTGCGTGTGCCCCATCGCTCCGGCCCAGCTGCCGGTCATGCGGTCCACCGTGATATCGCCGTTCTGCAAAATCCTCAGCGCCGCAATCAGCTGCTTCTCATAAAAACTCCCGCGCCGCCCATCAAAGGCCAGCGTCGAGGTGGCCGAGATCACAGGAATGTCACCCTTGCGCTCACCATAGTAACTCTCCAGCCCCCAGATCGCACAGATGATCTCCGCATCCACGCCATAGCTTTGCTTGAGATTGCGCAGCGTGCTGCCATGCCGCGCAAACGCCGCCTTGCCTTTGGCAATCCGCTCATCCGAGGCTGCTATCGACAGATAATCCTCCAGCGTGCGGGTGAACTCTGTCTGGTTGCGATCGCGCTTGATCACCCCCGGCAAATACCCGGTGTTGCGAAACGCCGCGTTCAACGTGGTCTCACTGATCCCCGCGCTCAAAGCCCGCCCGCGAAAACTCGTAACCCAAGCGTCATAGGCGCCATTGGGCGTGGGCCGCAAATCCACCGGCAACCCTTGCGCAATAGACGCAGTCTGCCGTGACGGCGTGGTCGAGGTGCCCTGACAGGCCGCCAATGCCAATGACGACAACCCCACCAGAAAGTTCCGACGTGAAAAACTCATACCAACTGCCTCTTGTTGTCCGGCCTATGTGCCAAATTCATTGCCAAGAAGTGTGGCAGAGATTTTTGGGAGGGGCGAGAGGGAAAATACGCGACAAAAGGCAAGGAACACCTTCCTCTACGCCGTCGCCACGTATTCTCAAAACTCAACTTAAGCGTTATATGGGGATAACGCCGCCAGTGACTTTAAAGAAGCCAGAGTTTTTATGATCAACAAAAACAACGCGCTCTATTACCTCACCGCAGGGTGGCTGTTTGCCACAGTGGCGACTGGGCTCTACTACTCGGCGAACAGCGCGACCCCCACCGCAGATGTGACGGCGCAAACCAACGCCAACTTGCACCAAATATCGGTCGTCGACATGGCTCCCGGAGACACGGCTTTCAGCGGCTTTAACGGGAAACCAGTGGTGATCTGGCGGCGCAGCCTGCCACAAATGGCAACCGCGCTGGTTCAGTGGGATTCCAGCCTTGCGTATGACGACATACTGGAGAGCCTGCAGGACGGATCACTCGAAGCGGACATGGACCCCAAGCAATTCACATATCTCGAATGGCTTGTGATCAGCCCGGTGGACATGGGTGGCATCGGCTGCGTCACCTTGGCCGATGCGGGGGATTTTGGCGGCTTTTTTGATCCCTGTCGCGGCACGCATTTTGATCTATGGGGACGCGTCAAAAAAGGACCAAGCGAGCACGACTTACAAGTTGTGCCCACTCGGTTTGATGACAACCGACAGTCCGTTTTGATTGATCTCACCGATATTCAAAGGTTCAGATGATTTCGGAAACCGATCTCAAAACTTCGCCATACACTCCTGCGCCCGTTCAATTGCATTTTTGGGTGTTTTGAGCTTCACGGTCACAGCCCGCGGCGAGCCTTGGAATGCCACAAACTCGCGGGCTTTTTCCAGATCGACCACAAACTGCGGGTTGTCAAAAACGATGTAACCGCCGGTGAAGCCGCCAGAAACGGTCTGGGACACAGACGACGCCGTCCCCGAGTAGATGTTGCCATTCACCACAATCGCAATCTCGCGGTCCCCGTCCGCCGGCGCTTCGCCTTTGACAAAGGCTCCCAAATAGGCAGCGTCCTGCGCCATGGTGAGACCCGCCTGCACCACGCTGTTTTCGCTGCGCCACTCAATGAAACAGGACTGCCGCGTGTTGTTCTTGAAGACCGTCCAGTATTTTGAACTCAAATAGGTCTCCACATTGTCACCAGAGGTCGGCAGAACGGTGTCATCCGCGGCAAAGCTCATCGACGCCGCGAAAAGTGCCGCCGCAGCGGTCAATCCGGTCACAAAGGTCTGAACAGGGTTAAACAGGCTCATGAAGGCTATTCCTTTCAAAAAATACGATTTGGGCCAAGCATAGGCACGGCCCGTTGAAGGTAAATTTCTTGTTAGGGTAGAGCATTCCTTGCAACCGGTCCATCACTCAGAAGGTGCGCATCAAACGCCTCCATGCGGAGAGCATCGTTTCAATCCGCCTAGCCCACCGCCCGCTGCCTTCACAAACGCAACATTTGGCACGCGCAAAACACGCACCTCCGCAAAACAGTCGCGATACAGACAAAATACCGACGTGAAATTTGGCACAATTTAGCCGGTTAACGCCCTACCCCAACCGCGCAATGATGGCGTCCACATCCATGCCGCGCACGGCCCCGGGAAACGCCCCGCGATCCCCTGCAACCCGCGAGCTGACATAGCCTTCCGCCACCTCCGACGGCGCGGTTTTAATCAGGCTCGCCGCGGTCAAAAGCACCGCCAAGCTTTCCACAAACCACCGCGCCTCCGCCTCATGGGGAAGCCCCGGCCAGCGCTCAAAATGCACCTTCAAAGCCGCATCATACCGCGGATCTGATCCGGTCACCGATGTCAGCACTGCGCGCAGCGCTTCGCACGCTTCTGGCTCCTTCACCAGCGCCCGCAAGACGTCCAGACAAATCACATTGCCGGAGCCTTCCCAGATGCCATTGAGCGGCGCTTCACGATAAAGCATCGGCATCGGCGTCTCCTCGACGTAGCCCATGCCCCCCAGCATCTCCATCGCCTCCGCAATCACGCCAATACAGCGTTTGTTGTTGAGGTATTTCGCCAAGGCAACGCCAATCCGCGCCAGAGCGCGGCTCTCCACATCGTCGCGATCAAAAGCACCTGCGAGGAACATGCCCACCGACAAAGCTGCCTCAGTGTCCACCGCCAAATCGGCCAACACAGACCGCATCAGCGGCTGGTCGATCAAGCGCTTTTGAAACGCAGAGCGTGACGCCACCCACCAATGCGCTTCTTGCACCGCCGCGCGCATCAACCCTGCCGGAGCCAACACCGTGTCCAAACGCGTGTGATGCACCATTTCGATAATGGTCCGCACCCCCGCGCCCTCTTCGCCGACGCGGTAGGACAGCGCATTGTGATATTCAATCTCAGAACTGGCATTGGCCTTATTGCCCAGCTTGTCCTTAAGCCGTTGAATACGAATGCCATTGCGCTCCCCTTCCAGCCAGCGCGGCACCAGAAAACAAGTGAGCCCGCCCTCGGCCTGCGCCAGCGTCAGGAACCCGTCACACATTGGAGCGGAACAGAACCATTTGTGCCCATTCAGTCGATACGCCTCGCCATCGCGACTGGCTTTGGTGGTGTTGGCCCGCACATCGCTGCCACCCTGCTTTTCGGTCATCGCCATGCCCAGCGTCGCGCCTTGTTTGGCGCCAATCGGCGTGGTGCGGGGATCATAAACACCTGAGGTCAAACGCGGTGTCCAAACCTCTGCCAGATCCGGCTGATGCCGCAGCGCGGGCACAGCCGCGTAAGTCATCGTCAATGGACAGGCCACGCCCGGCTCCAGCTGCGCCATATAGTAGGTCAGCACCGCATGGGTCGCATGCCCGCCAGCCTGCCCGTCCCAAGCCGCAGAGGCATAGCCCGCTTCTAAGCCCGCTTGCATCACCGCGTGGTAGCCGGGGTGAAACTCCACCTCATCCACCCGCCGTCCAGCCCGATCAAACGTCTTGAGCCGCGGCACATCCCGCCGCGCGTCCTCCGCCGCCTGTCTTAGCGTCTCACCGCCACATTCGGCCCCAACCTGCGCCAAATGATCCACCCGCGCACCCGCCGCTGTGGCGTGCTCTCTTAGCGCGTGATCCTGCCCCCAAAGATCCACCGCCCGCTGCGGTTCAGGTTGGTTAAAAACCTCATGCGATCCTAACTGTGACACCGGCCGTGATGTGGTCATTTCTGGCTCCTCCCGCACCCAGCCTGACCGGAGAAAAACGCCCTGCCAACATTCCCGTCACGTCACAAAAATAAATGAAAAAACTTGTCGTTAAGGGATTCACACAGCGAATCACCTAAGATATAAAGAAATCAGACGGCGCAAAGCCGCACTCAGAGGCAAAAATGACAGCATCTTCCACCAAACCGGCCCTTGGCGCGCTTGCGTTTTTCGGCATCGCTTTCACGCTGGCGATCTACTTCACCTTCGCCGCTGTGCAAGGCGATTACGGCCTGTTCCGTCGTGTGGAGATCCTGGCGGAAAAGCAGCAGCTGGAAGCCGAGCTGGCTCTGGCACAGGCGGAAGTGGCCCATATGGAAAACCTCACCCGCCGACTGTCTGACAGCTATCTGGACCTTGATTTGCTGGATCAACAGGCCCGCGACGTGCTTGGTATGATCCGCGCTGACGAGCTTGTCATTCGCTAAATCCACGAACATCCTGACACTACAGACCTTTTTCCACTCGCAACCCATGCGGTGATCCGCTACCCTTCCTGCAAGTATGGTTTAACACTAAACCATTTTGTCTTTGGGAGGAGCCACCATGGCGGCAAAACGTGCTGCAAAGAAGCCCAACGTCTCGGGCGAAGACCTCACGCAATACTACCGCGACATGCTGTTGATCCGCCGCTTCGAAGAGAAGGCCGGCCAACTCTACGGCATGGGCCTGATCGGCGGTTTTTGCCACCTCTACATCGGCCAGGAAGCCGTGGTTGTGGGCCTAGAAGCCGCAACAGAAGAAGGTGACAAGCGCATCACATCTTACCGCGACCACGGGCACATGCTGGCCTGCGGCATGGATGCCAACGGTGTGATGGCTGAGTTGACTGGCCGCGAGGGCGGCTACTCCAAGGGCAAAGGCGGCTCCATGCACATGTTCTCAAAAGAGAAGCATTTCTACGGCGGCCATGGCATTGTCGGCGCCCAAGTTCCTCTCGGCGCGGGCCTCGCCTTTGCGGACAAATACAAAGACAACGGCCGCGTTACCTTCACCTATTTTGGCGACGGCGCTGCCAATCAGGGTCAGGTCTATGAAACCTTCAACATGGCCGCACTTTGGGATCTCCCGGTGGTGTTTGTTATCGAGAACAACCAATACGCCATGGGCACCGCTCAGGCCCGTTCCACCTCCTCACAGGACATTTACAAACGCGGTGAAGCCTTTGGTATTCCTGGAGAAATGGTCGACGGCATGGACGTCCTCGCAGTCAAAGACGCCGGCGAACGCGCCGTGAAACACTGTCGCTCCGGCAAGGGTCCCTACATCCTTGAGGTCAAAACCTACCGTTATCGCGGCCACTCCATGTCCGACCCCGCAAAGTACCGCACCCGCGAAGAAGTGCAGAAAATGCGTGAGGAGCGTGACCCGATCGAAAGCGTGCGTCAGATGCTCCTGACCGGCAAACACGCCTCTGAGGATGATCTGAAAGCGATCGACAAAGAGATCAAAGCCGTCGTGAATGCCTCGGCGGACTTCGCCAAGGAAAGCCCCCTGCCAGACGAGTCCGAACTCTGGACCGACATCTACGCATAAGCCAACGAGAGGACATAGATATGGCTACTGAAATTCTCATGCCCGCCCTCTCTCCGACCATGGAAGAAGGCACGCTGGCCAAATGGCTGGTCAAAGAAGGCGACACCGTACAGTCCGGTGATATCATTGCCGAAATCGAAACCGACAAGGCCACAATGGAGTTTGAGGCCGTCGATGAAGGTGTGATTGGCAAAATCCTTGTGGCTGAAGGCAGCGAGGGTGTGGCCGTGAACACAGCCATCGCCATTCTGGCCGAAGAAGGCGAGGACGTCAGCGCTATTGAGGCAGCTCCAGAAGCGTCTGATGCCAGCGCACCAGCTCCTGCCGCCGACGCCCCTGCCTCTGTGCCTGCTCAAGCCGCCCCAGCCGCGCCAGCGCCGGATTTGTCTCCGGATTGGCCCGAAGGCACGCCCATGAAAACCCAGACCGTGCGCGAAGCGCTGCGGGACGCCATGGCCGAAGAGATGCGCGGTGACGAAGACGTCTACCTGATGGGCGAAGAGGTCGCAGAATATCAAGGCGCCTATAAAGTCAGCCAGGGTCTGCTAGACGAGTTTGGCAGCAAGCGGGTCATCGACACGCCCATCACCGAGCATGGTTTTGCCGGTATCGCAGTGGGCGCGGCTTTTGGCGGCTTGAAGCCGATTGTTGAATTCATGACATTCAACTTCGCCATGCAAGCCATTGATCAAATTGTTAATTCCGCAGCCAAGACACTCTATATGTCTGGCGGCCAAATGGGCGCACCTATGGTGTTCCGTGGTCCTAACGGTGCGGCAGCGCGTGTCGGTGCGCAGCACAGTCAGGACTATGCCGCCTGGTATGCTCAAATACCGGGCCTCAAAGTTGCGATGCCTTACTCGGCCTCTGACGCCAAAGGGTTGCTCAAATCTGCGATCCGCGATCCAAACCCGGTGATTTTCCTGGAAAACGAAATCATGTATGGCCGCAGCTTCGAAGTGCCCGCCATGGATGATTTTACCATTCCTTTCGGCAAGGCCCGCATCTGGCGCGAAGGCTCTGACGTGACCATCGTCAGCTTCGGCATAGGCATGCAATACGCCCTCGAGGCCGCAGACAAACTGGCAGAAGACGGCATCTCCGCCGAAGTCATCGACTTGCGCACGCTGCGCCCGATTGACTATGACACAGTGATCGCCTCGGTGATGAAAACAAACCGCTGTGTAACCGTGGAAGAAGGCTGGCCGGTGGGGTCCATCGGCAACCACCTGTCCGCGACCATCATGGAACGCGCATTTGACTATCTGGACGCCCCGGTGATCAACTGCACCGGCAAAGACGTCCCGATGCCTTATGCGGCCAACCTCGAAAAACTGGCGCTGACGACCACAGATGAGGTCATCACGGCAGTGAAAAAAGTGACCTATCGGTGAGGAGACACGCACATGCCTATTGAAATCCTCATGCCCGCCCTCTCGCCCACTATGGAAGAAGGCACTCTGGCCAAATGGCTGGTCAAAGAAGGTGACGAAGTGTCCTCTGGTGACCTGTTGGCGGAGATTGAAACCGACAAGGCCACTATGGAATTTGAAGCCGTCGAGGACGGCGTGATCGGCAAGATCCTGGTGCCGGAAGGCTCCGAAGGCGTTGCTGTGAACTCGCCTATTGCCATCTTGCTCGAAGACGGCGAAAGCACGGATGATCTTGGCGCTACTCCAGCTGCGACGCCTGCCGCAGTGAGCGAAAGTGCACCTGAATCCGCCACCTCCGAGGTTCCAGAGCCTCCTGCCCCCGCAGCGCCCGCGGCCCCTGTAGCGGCAGACGGCAATCGCATCTTCGCATCGCCACTTGCACGACGCATCGCAGCCAACAAAGGCTTGGACCTCGCGACCATTCAGGGGTCCGGCCCACGGGGACGCATCGTGAAGGCAGATGTTGAAGGCGCGACGGCATCACCTGCTACTCAGCCCGTGGCAACTGCGCCAAAACCATCCGCACCGGCGCCAGCAACCAAACTGCCTAGCGGTCCGGACACCGACACGGTCCTCAAAATGTACGCGGACCGCGACTTCGAAGAGGTTGCTCTGGACGGCATGCGCAAAACCATCGCCGCGCGTCTTACAGAAGCCAAACAGTCGATCCCGCATTTCTATCTGCGCCGCGACATCAAATTGGACGCTCTTTTGGCGTTCCGCAGCCAGCTCAATAAGCAGCTCGAGAAACGCGGTGCAAAGCTATCGGTGAATGACTTTATCATCAAAGCCTGTGCGTTGGCCTTGCAAGAAGTGCCGGAAGCCAATGCCGTTTGGGCCAACGACCGTATCTTGAAGTTGTCGCCTTCTGATGTGGCCGTCGCCGTAGCCATCGAAGGTGGCCTGTTCACCCCGGTGCTCAAAGACGCCGAGATGAAGTCCCTCTCCGCACTCTCTGCGGAAATGAAAGACCTCGCCACCCGTGCAAGAGATCGCAAACTGGCCCCTCATGAGTACCAAGGCGGCAGCTTTGCCATCTCCAACCTCGGCATGTTCGGCATCGACAACTTTGATGCGGTGATCAACCCGCCGCATGGCGCGATTCTAGCGGTCGGCGCAGGCACCAAGAAACCGGTTGTGAACGCCGAAGGTGATCTGGAGGTCGCAACTGTGATGTCCGTAACCCTGTCCGTCGATCACCGTGTGATTGATGGTGCCTTGGGGGCACAGCTGCTGAATTCCATTGTCGACAATCTGGAAAACCCAATGGCAATGCTGGCCTGAGACAACACACCAGACAACGCAAAAAGGACCGCACCATGCGGTCCTTTTCCATTTAAATCAATGACCTGTCAGCCTTTGCTACAGTCACCAATATCCTGGTTCATATTCACGGCAGGCTGATCACAGCCCGCTTCGCCGACCACTTTTGCAGGTACACCGGCTACGGTCGAACATGGCGGCACTTCTTGCAGCACCACAGAACCAGCAGCCACGCGACTGCAGTGGCCCACTTTGATATTGCCCAGCACCTTGGCTCCGGCGCCAATCAAAACGCCGTCGCCTATTTTGGGATGGCGGTCCTCTTCCTCTTTGCCGGTGCCACCAAGCGTCACTGAGTGCAGCATCGACACGTTGTCCCCCACGACAGCGGTCTCGCCAATCACAATGGAATGCGCGTGGTCGATCATGATGCCTTTGCCAATCTTGGCGGCTGGGTGAATGTCGATGCCAAAAATCTCACTGGTACGCATCTGAATAAAGTACGCCAAATCCGTGCGCCCCTGACGCCATAGCCAATTACCAATGCGATAGGCCTGCACAGCCTGATACCCTTTGAAATACAGGATCGGCTGCAAAAGACGATGGCACGCCGGATCGCGGTCATAAATCGCCATCAAATCCGCCCGAGCAGATTCTGCAATCGCCGGATCAGAGGCAAAGGCCTCATCTGCGATCTCTCGCAGGATCACCATCGACATCTCGTTGGAGGACAGCTTCGCGGCAAATCGATAACTCAACGCACGCTCAATGGTGCGATGGTGCAAAACGCAGGCATGCACCAGGCCGCCCATCAACGGCTCTTCCTTTACCGCCTCTTCCGCTTCTCGCGTAATGCGCTGCCAGACCGGGTCAAGTTCGGTCACTTTGGGTTGCGTCTCAGCCATCCTGGTCCCCTTTTCTCCCTGCCAGTCTACACCACCTAGGCAAAGCGCCGCAAATTCAAAGGTGTGAAGATGCCAAAAAGCAAATCGAATGAAACACAAGTTGGTGAAGCACAAGGACTTTTGGGCTCAAGCCCCCAGAGAAATGGAGCGAAACGGCCCAGGCCCATACACTGCTGAAATTTGCGCAACGTCAACCGAAAGACCCGCGACACCTCCAACCGCAGCCTGGTCACTTACGAGGAATTGCCATTTGGGTTCCGATACTTGCACCTCTCGCACGACCACGTCCTCCCGTCGAACGCGTAGCAGATAGCTCTCGTTTTCTTCGCCTAGAGGCACCTCAAACCCGTCCCAACTGTCCGCATTTAAGCGGGCGCGCCGTATCCAAGTGATGTCGATGTCGCCGGAGGCTTGGGTCACGTGTGTCAAATGCACTGGAGCATAGGGGCGCGGGCCATTGCCGTCAAAACTCTCCAAATGAAGGGTGTAACTCGGGTCATTCAGTCCGCGTTGCGCCGGACCAATCCGAAAATACCTAGCCTGCCCACGATGATGTCGCGCCAGTGGCAACTGCGTCAGTTGAGACGATCTGAACACAATCCAGCTGCCCGCCGGCCAAACCCCAGGTGCCAGGGCATCTGTGCCCAATTGCCCGCGAAGCCGTGTTGACAGGGCATAGCGCTCTTCCCCAATCAGCTCCGCATTCTGAAACTGTAACGCTTCCCAATTCTCGGAAGCCCCATCGCCGATAAACGCCAGGTTTTGCCCGTTGAGCACGTCCTGTGCGCTCACACTGCGCAACGCACCGTTCACCATGCGCACTTGCAGCGGTTCGCCCTGATCCCAAATGCCGGGTGTAGAGCGCACAAGTGGCGTTTCCGTCACGCCCACCATCGCACTGCCTTCGACCAAAGAATCCAATGCGTACCCTTCATCGCGATCACTGGCATACACCGCAACTGCGCCCGGCCAAGGACGATCTGTCACCGCAATGTGCGGCTCGTGGGGATGCTCGTCACCTGTGACCAAAGGCAGATCCATAAACAGCGTTTGTACCGGCACCAGCGCAACAAACCGGCTCTTAGGCACGACATCCTCCGGCATCTCCGCCGTTTTGTACAGCGCCAGCTCCGTGCGCGCGCCTTCCAAAACCTGCGCGCCCTGTTGCGTCAGCCGATCCATCCGATACGCCTGTGTCTCGCCGATTGACAAAGGAACCTCGACAAGATCGCCTGCCCCAATGTTCATTTTGCTTGGTGGCAGAGCCAGTTTCACGCGATCCCGCGCAACACGCGCTTCCGCCAACCACCTCTCAGCTGTCTGTCGCCCCTCTGCTCGCGTCAGAACCTCTTCGACTTCGCTATGCGCCACCGCAAAAGTCGCCTCGTCGTGTAGGATGGCCTCTTCGGACACGACCTCAAAATCCCGTTCCGCCTGCACAAAGTTCAAGCGCACGCGGCCTGCCAATTCCGCATCTGATTGCCGCGTGAATTCAATATCCCCCTCGATCTCTTTGGAGTCCACGCACTCTTCCGGATCAACCGCACTTCCGGTCTGATCGCCACGCATAACAAAGCGCAGCACACCGTCCCGCTCAACCGCATCAAACCCATGTCGCAACATCAATGGCTGCAACGCGGCGCGTCCATCAGACACATCACCTTGCTCAAATCCGCGAACCACGCCGGTCAAACCAGACACATCATAATCAGCAATGCCCGCATTCACGCAAACCTCTTCCACCACTGAAGCCAGCGTGCGGTTGCTCACCCGCCCATTTATCCAATGGCCTTTGTGATAATTGCCCCCGTCGCTCCATAGGTCTCGCTCATTGGGAAAAGCCGGAAACGGCCGCGCATCCCAGGCCCAGGCAAACATATGATCGCGGTCCACCATCGGTTCACCATAGACAGTGGATACCGGATTCATCTCCGTATCCGCATAATGTTCGTGAAGCGCTTGGTAATATCGCTGCTGCACAGCATCCTCTCGCAACCCATTGGAAAAATACGGGATTGCAGACTCCGAGGACTTCTCGTCCAGAAACTTATTGGGCTGATTGGCACCTTTGTCGATGGCAGCACAGCCTATTTCCGTGAACCAAATAGGCTTACTCTGGGGTTGCCAATTTGTGGGTGTGGCCTGGCGGACGCCGCCAATCCGCTCATGTTGCGCTTGCCCCCACCAGTTCCGTAAATCTTTGTAGCGATACACCCATGGCTCGTTGTAAGCGCCATCGGAAATCGTCGTGCGGTCCTGATCCTCGCGCGGCTCAGCCGAGGCATAAAACCAGTCAAACCCCTCGCCGCCTTCTATGTTGGCTTTCAGGTAGGCGATATCCTGAGGCCCGCGCCAACCTTCCTTGTCCAAATGCACATCTGTGTCCCGCCAATCCGACAGCGGCATGTAGTTGTCGATGCCAACAAAATCGATCTCAGGGTCCGACCAAAGCGGATCAAGGTGGAAATACACATCACCGGAACCATCCTGCGGGTGATAGCCAAAATACTCTGACCAATCCGCCGCATAGCCGAGTTTCACCCCCGGCCCCAACAAAGACCGCACCTCTTGCGAAAGGTCTTTGAGGGCTTGAACGGCTGGAAACCCCGTTGCCCCACGCACCTGTGTCAGGCCCCGCATTTCTGAGCCGATACAAAAGGCTTCTACGCCCCCTGCCGCTGCACAGAGCGCCGCATAGTGCAGAATAAAACGCCGGTAAGACCACTCAGAGGGCCCGGAATACGTCACGCTGTCTGCGCCCACCTGAAAATCCGCCGCCATTGCCGTACCAAAAAACGCTGCCACCTCGGCATCCGCCTGCGCTGTCCCATCAGGTGACCCACTTTGCCCTGGTGCCTTTGAAGCCGTGATCCGCCCCCGCCACGGCAACACCGGCTGGTCCGCCGCACCGTCCCAAGGATTTGGCAACCCGTTTTCTGCCATCTGTTCCATCAGAATGAAGGGGTAAAACGTCACCTTGGTGCCCTGCTCATCCATGTGGCGAATGGCCTGAACAACAGCGTCGTCCGTCGGTGTTCCGCCATAGACGGGCCGCCCATCCAACTTGGCGATAACCTCCGCCTCCCCACGCGCCACTCCAGACACGCGCCACGGCATGTTGTCCCCGTCCACCTCGGCGTCTTCAACCTTGGGGCGCAAACGGCAATCCGCCATACGCAGGTCATCCCCAAACCAACTCACGATCAACGAGGCCGCACCACACTTCGGCAACTCTTCCTGTAAGTCCTCATGGGATGTGACAAAATTGGTCAGGCCAGACGGCGTGTGCTCATTGGCCACTTTTGTTTCGCCATTGCCCTGTCGGCAGTAGACCGGCGTGGTTGCCAAAGAATACTCCCCCGTCCCCGGCATTAAGGCCACCGCCCGCACCGTTTCGCTATAGTCGGCGGCGCCTTCGGGAACGTGCTTTGGCGTTGCCCTTACAACTTCAAAATTGAACTACGGCACGCGGTTGCCAAACCGTCCCAGCTCAAGGTCTTCGATCACCACATAAGCTGTCCCCCGATACGCAGGCACGGTCCCAGCTCCTTCAACCGCCTCCATTTTGGGGTCCGGCATCTGGCTGTCAGAGCCTGTGTAAACTCGCAGGTTCAGCTCCTCGCGGCCAATTTCGTCACCGTCCGCCCAAATGCGCCCGACCCGTAAAATCTCCCCTTCACACAGAGCAATCGCAAGCGAGACCGAATAGCTGTAGGCGCGGGTTCTCGGCGCTTGGCGCATACCTTTGCCCCCGCCCGTTTCCTCGTAAGTTTCCAAAAACCGCGTGGCCCAAATCACCTGCCCGGCTACGCGAACCCGCCCAAACACCCGCGCCTGAGCGGCGCCCTCCGCAGAACCAGTGAGCCGGAAGCGTTTGATTTTTCCGGTTTCCACAACATCGGCGCCGCCTCCCATCAGCTTCTGGTCGATCACACGCCCCAAGGAAGCCCCAGCCAACCGCCCAATGGCCACAGAGGACACTCCGACCAAACCACCGCCTACCGCACCGCCAACCGCCGCACCGGCAGCCGCTAAAATCAACGTAGCCATAACGCGTTACCCTCTCTCACCAACTGTGCTCTGAACGCCCCTCGGAAAGGTAAACCGCGCCACAACCCGGCGGCGCCAAGGCCCACTTAAGGGACTTTCCACCACTGCATGTCCGCCATAAGCATGGATCAGAGTTGGCTCCCGTCCGATCTCCCCAAAAATGCCCAAGTGTTTCGCCACGGCCCCCGCCTTCATCCGAAACAACAGCACGTCGCCGGGAGCCTCATCCCTTGGACCCTTGGCAACCAAGTTGCGCATTGCGGCCTGCCACAGCACCTCTTTGCCATGTGCCTCTGACCAATCATTGGTGTAGGCAGGCACGGCTTCAGGCTCAGCACCATAAAGCCCACGCCACACGCCGCGGATCAGCCCTAGGCAATCTGCTCCGCCCCCCAAACAACTGGCTTGATGCACGTAGGGCGTGCCGATCCATCGCCGCGCCTCCGCAACAACCGCCTCTCCAAGTGTGTCCATCAGCGCAAACTCCCGCCGGTGTTCCCGCCATTCTTTTTGGGATAACTTTTGATCCAATCTTCGCCCGGAATGTCCGGAAATCCCTGAAAATTCAAAAGATTGGAGAACTTCTTGCGGCAGGTAGAAAACCGCTTGTCGCAGCCCGCCGTGAGCAAAACCTCATCGCCCACACTAACTTCCCCCCGCAGCGCTTCCCAAAGCTCAATTTGCCGCGCCCCATCTGCCGCAACCCAATCCCGCTTGATCAAGCCACTCAAGCCCTGCGCTGCCCCGCTAACAACTTGAAGCTGCCCACGCGTGAACCATCCTTCGTCAAAACCCGATATCGCACTTAGATCAAACATCCGACCTTGATCCGCCTGCGCCACAGAGACCTGCACCTGAAAGGCTGCATCAGAAACATCAAACTGGCATGCGGCATCCCCAAGTACGGCGGTACAAGGCCGCTGATAAACCCGCCCTCGTGGCACATTCAGCTTTTCCGCCAGCCCACGCAATTCCGCGACAAACGCCCCTCCCGCCCGTCGGATTTCCCCGATGGAACCGCGAAACACCACACTGCGTTCACTGACATCGACCCAGTTCACCATCCATGAGACAACTTCGGCGTCATCCAGCCGTCCGGCCTCAATGTCATGCTCCGTGACCGCCGCATCACACAACATGCCAATGGCTTCGGCATTGTCTACCGACAGCCCTGTCCCTTGCTCGATTGCACTCGCTGTCAGCCCTGTTGCGGCTTTGAACACAAACCCGTCAAAACTCAGATCCTGATCGTGATCGGTAAACCCCAACGTCACGCCATCCTTGCGCGTGATGCCCCAGGCCCGCGCCACCGTGGTCTCGCCACTCTGCAAATGCGCCAATAACTCCGCCTGAAACCCCATCAGATCCGCACCTCTATCACCGGCACATTCGGCAGATCGCCCGCCTTGAAACTCGCCAAGCTGGTCTGAATATTGTCCGCGTCAAACCGCACCGGCACGTCAAACTCAAACCCCGCTGAGATTTGCGCTCCGGAAAACGGCGGCGTGTCGAAACTCAAAATCCCAGTGGTCAGGTCGACCTCAAAATCGCCGCCTTCCTGCAAAAGCGCCTCTTCCAAGCCCACCGTGACGGTGCCATCCACCGGTTTGCGAATGGGCCGCGCATAGCTATGTGCGCCAGATTGATAGGTCTTCATCAACTGAAATTCTGTGGTCACGCCATCGCCCGTGGCAACCGCCTGATCCCGATGGTCGATGCCCTTGGAGGCCGTACAAGACTTGAAGTCTGCCCAATCTTTCCAGCGAAACCCGTGCAACTGTCCGCGTCGTGCCTCAAAAAAGGCGATCAAAGTCTCAATGTCATCCAGCGACCGCATACCAAAGCCAGCATCATAGCGCCGCCGCGAATGGGCCCAAGGCGTGTTGCGTTCCTCAAAACCGTTGACAAGCGTCACCACCTCGGTGCGGCGCTCAGGCCCACCAAGGGAGCCAAAACTCAGACTGGCTGGAAATCGCACTTCGTGAAAACTCATCGTCGCCTCCTATCGGTTGCGCTTGGCCTGCCCCAAGGCGCGGCTCATCTGCGTTGCAATCTGACTTTGCGAGCGGCGGAAGCCGTCCACATCCGGCGTTGTGATGTTCATCACCACCTGCACCGGACGGCTGTCGCCCTGGCTGCGCACGCCAAGCTTTCCGTCCATCCCGCGCGCCAGCGGCATGATCGCCTCTGGCCCGGCTTCGCCCATCAACCCGCGCCCACCGCGCATCGGAAAGCTCACCGGTCCACTCACCACGCCGCCGTTGGCAAATGGCATCACCCGCCCCTGCGTAAACGGTGCCCCGTCGGCAAAAGGCAACAGCCCTTGCATCAGGCCACCAATGCCTGAGGTCACAACCTTGCCAAGCCCATCCGTCACCGGCTTCATCGCTGCGTTAAACGCTGTGTCCATCATCGAGGTCGCCAGAGTTTTCAGGGCATCCGACAGCTTCACACCGTCAAAGGCCAACCCGCTGAATGCTTTGCGCAAATCCTTGCTCAGGCTCTTTTCCAGAGAGGCCACTTCCTGCCCTGCTGCGCCCAGGATCTTGCGCATGTTGCTCAGTTCCCCGTCAAAGCCAGCAACCATATCCGTGGCCTGTCCCAGGCTCACCTCCAGTGCGTCCAATTGCCCTTCGAAACTGTCAATCTCTTCCATCACCTGCCGCTCCTTCCGAATCCGGATATGCGCTCATCAGCTGTTCCAACCCTGCCCGTGCAAGGGAGGTCTCCGCACCGCCCTGTCCAAGCATCAGCGCCAATTCCGCCGGCGTCAGGCGCCAAAACTCCTCTGGTCGCAATCCAAGCCGCTGAACGCCAGTGGTCAGCAAAACCGGCCAATCAAACGCTGTCATGCTATGTCACCGTCAAAGGCCCAAATGCCCGCACCAACAACTGCGCAGCCACTCGGGCCGCCTCGATTGCGCCTCCCTCGATCTCCGCGTGCAAGAGCTCCGCCCTGCGCCCTTGCCAACCACCGCCGCGCAACCCCGCCACAATCAATGCGAGCACATCTCGCGAAGAAAACTGGCCTGTTTCAAACCGACTGATCAGCGACACCAACGTGTCCTCTCCCAACCCGTCTTCCAGCTCTGCCAAAGCACCCAGCGTGAGCTTCAACACATGCCGCTGCCCATCGATCGTCAGCGCAACTTCGCCCGCAAACGGATTGGCCATTATCACACCGCCGTAAAGCTCAGCGCCCCGGCACTGGCCATCGCCATCTCATAGGTCGCCTCTCCATTGTGGCTGCCCGCATACTCAATCGACGTGATCTGAAACGCGCCTTCAACAATCCCAAAATCCGGGATAATCACCTGGAAGTCCGGCGTTTCCCCGTCAAAGAAGATCTGCCGCGCCCGCTCATCCGTGCTGGCATCCTTGAACACGCCCGAGCCGCTGATCCCGGCCGATTTCATGCCCGCGCCAGCCAGCAACTCGCGCCATCCGCCTTGGCTCTCAAGCGAGGTCACATCCACACTTTCCGCATTGAAACTGATGCGTGTGGCCCGCAGCCCCGCCACGGTTTCAAACGCCCCGGCTCCGGTCAGATCCACCTTGATCAGAAGGTCTTTGCCATTTTGCGCACCCATGATCTCTCTCCAAACTAGCTATGATTGTCTTCCACCCGCGCCACAAAGCGCAGATCCACACGGCGCAGGTTCTTGCGCCCGTCCCGCTTGGCCACCGCCCGATCAAAGCGCAGGTAAACCAACCGCCCCCGGCTCAGGCTCAAATCCGCATCTACCAGTCCGTCGCTCACCGCTGCCGCCGCCGCTTTCACTTTGGCAAAGCCACTGGCATCGCCAATCACGGAGACCACAAAGCGATGCTCTGCCCCGTCACCGTCTTTGTCGGACCGATCCAAGACCGTTTCCGGACCAAGAGACACAAACAAATCCGGCACCTTACCAACCGGTAACTGGTCAAAAATGTCGTTTCCAACCAACGTGTTCAGCGTGACATCTGCCTGCAACGCGGCATAGATCGCCTCTTGCAGCGCTGCCCCAACTCCGTAACTCATGGCGCCACCTCTTCTGTGGCGTGACAGACCAAATATTGCCCCTGCCCGTCCTTCTCTGTCACCGCATCGATGGCAAAAACCCGATCCCCTTCACGGAAGCGACACTCTGGCGTTGGCCGCTGCTCCGCCCCAACTGGCGCGCCACGCAGCGTGATCCGATACCTAGCCGCTGCAAGCGACATGATCCCGCCATCCATCTCACGCCCGCCACGCGCCACTACCTCGGCCCAAACGGCGCCCAGTGTCTCCCAGGTCTGGGCAAATCCACCCGCCCCGTCCGGTGCCGCCAACGGCCGCTCCAACAGCAAGCGCCGCGACAACGTCACCGCCCGGCTCATGACACCGCCCCCGCGCTCAGTCGCATCGGGCGATACCGCTCCAACAGGCTCACCACGCCAAACGGCATACAGCCTTCGCTCAAACTGGTTTCGTGGCGGAACTCGTAATAATGCGCTGCCAACAACAGCACCGCCTGGCGCATGTCCGCAGGGCTGTCCGACCAACCCGCGCCGTATCCAGCCACAAACCGCACCGTTGCGCTTCCGTCCGTCGGAATGCTTGGCAAAGCTCCGGACACGCCTTTCAAACATGGATGATGCGCGTCACTGACCAACCGGTAAGCACTGGACGCTACGGAAACCACCGCCCCCTGCGCATCTTCGAGCATTACGTCCACAACCTCAGACACCGGTGCCACCGGCAAGCCCTGCGCAGCCCCATCGCGCCAACCATAGACCGTCCAGCCAAACGTCTGTTGAAACATAACTTTGCCGGTCCGCGCTTCCACCGCGCTGATCGCTGCGCGCAAAAAACTCTCCAAAACGCTGTCCTGCAACGTATCGTCAGAAAACCCGCTTCCAAGCCGCGTGTGATCTCGAAAATCTTGAACCGGCAGCGCCTCCGTCGGCACCGAGGTCTCTTCGACTAACATCATGGAACAACACCAAAATTCTCGATGGTCTTTGTTGGGCGCGCGTCCTCACGTCGCTTCAACGGAGGGGGTAAGCCAGACAACGTGTGTAGTCCGACGCGCGCCCGGATGACGGCGCTTACGCGCCCCACCCACCCAGGAAATCAGCTCACCGCAAAGCGCAGCAGCTTGATCGCAGCAAAGTCACTGACATCGCCGCCAATGCGTTTCGTGGCATAGAACAGCACATGTGGCTTGGCGCTGAAGGGATCACGCAGCACACGCAGGTCCGGACGCTCTGCCACCGTGTATCCAGCCGCAAAATCGCCAAAGGCAATCGCATCGGCACCACTCGCGATATCCGGCATGTCTTCGGCAATCAGCACCGGATAGCCCAGCAAACGCGCAGGCTCACCCGCCGCCAACCCATCAGACCACAAGAACCGCCCGTCTGCGTCTTTCAACTTGCGCACCGCGCCGGCTGTTTTGGAATTCATCACAAAACTGCCGTTGGCACGGTATTGCGCGCCCAAGGCATAGACCAGATCCACCAGTGTATCGCCGCCGTTGAAATCCCCATCAACGCCCGTCGCCACATAGCCAATGTTGCCCCAGCTCCAGCTGCCGTCATCCACCGCCGTGTGGGTCAGAATGCCGGTTGGCTTGTCGACCCCATCGCCGGTGATAAAGGCCGCCGCCTCCGCCCGTGCAAACTTGTCGGCAATGCGCCCCGCCAGCCAGGCCTCAATGTCAAAGGCACTGTCATCCAACAGCCGTTGCGACGCTTTGGGCAGAGCCGACAGCTCATGCAGCGGAATGGCGATGCGCTCGATGGTCGGCGTGCCGGTCTCGGTGGTCGCAGTGGTCTCATCCGCCCAGCCGGCGCCAGTTTCCGAACTGTCGATCAGCACGTCATAAGACCCCGCTTCCACGGTCACCACATTGGCAATCGCGCGGATGCTGGCCGTACTGTTGAGCACCGATTTGATGGTCTCAGCCGTTTGCGGGTCCACCAAATAGCCGCCGTCGCTGTTCACCGACGTGGCCATGGCTTTGCCTTCCAGCTCAAGCCCACGTAGCCCGTCATCCTCTCCGGTGCGCAGATAGGCATCAAAGGCTTTCTGGTGTGGCGCGTCAAAGTCCGTTGCCGCCGCCAAAGGCGGCCGCGCCGCCTGTGTCGATTTGCGTTCAAGCATGGTCAATCGCTCTTTCTGTTGTTTAATTTCCGCGTGAATGTCACCTCGAAAGGCATTGAAACTGCTGGCGAACTCCGCCACAGCAGACTTCATTTCCTGGACCGGAGACACGCCTTCCCCGATCCGAGACTCTGTCTCGGTCTTACTCATCACTGACTTCCCGTTTTGTTCTGGCGCTTACTGCGCCGCCATCCCGCGGCTGATGCTCCGCAGGTAGGCCGCCGCTTCCCGCAAGGGCAGCAGAGCGTCCTCTTTTGCGGTCAACCGCGCACTGGGCAGCATCGGAAAGGTCACAAGCGACACCTCCCAAAGCTCCAGTTCCATCAAGAGCCGCTGGCCCTGTGTCGTCTTGCTGGCCTTCTTGGTACGGTAGCCAATCGACAGCCCGTCAATCGCCCCCGCCGCAATCAGGGCCGCCGCTTCGCGCCCTTTGGCCACATCGTCAAGCAACCGCCCCTTGACCCAAAGTCCACGATCATCCTCGCGCACCTCTTCCCAAAGGCCGATGGGTTGCGCCGGATCATGCTGCCACAGCATCTTCACTTGGCGCCCCTCTTTGGACAGCCGCTCCAAGGATGCGCCATAGGCCCCTTTCTGCACGATATCGCCACCTCGATCCGCCGTGCCGAACAAGCTGGCATACCCGCTGATCACCTGCCCGTCTTCGACGCTCAGTCCATCGCCGAACCGTGCAAACTTCCGCTCCAAACCACTGTCTTGCATCACACACTCCTCACTCATGGCGTCACACTGAGAACCGACTGAAACGCCTGCGCCAGGATCACGCCCACTACGCCATAGACCGTCAGCCACAACCGCCGCTCCAACCGCTCAATCAGCTGTTCGATCTTGTCCAAACGCCGGTTCAAACTCTCAAACTGCAACTTCGCCACCCTCTCATGCGCCTCCAGCCGCAGCCCCGGCGCACAATCAAAACTCTCAAACCCGTATCTCGGATCACCCATGCGCGCCCTCATCCGGCTCAACTGGCAAACCCAGCAACCGCCGCTTCTCCGCATCCGACAGGAAGACCGCGCCCGCAACCCGCGCCCATTGCGCGTCCCGCTCAACGGCCAGGGCCGGCACCTGATCCAGATCCGGTTTTAAGATGATCTCTTCGCCAGTGTATTTCGCCAACCACGTGCCCACCGCCGCCGTCACCCGCGCCGCAAGCGGCAGCACCGTCAGCCGGTAAAACGCCCGATTGGCCTCTTGGTAATTCGCATAGGTCGCGTCCCCCGGAATGCCGAGCAGCATCGGCGGCACCCCAAAGGCCAGCGCAATCTCCCGCGCCGCCGCATCCTTGGTCTTGTGAAATTCCATATCGCTTGGCGAAAACCCCATGGGTTTCCAATCCAGTCCGCCTTCCAACAACATCGGCCGTCCCGCATTGCGCGCGCCCTGATGGTGGCTCTCCATCTCACTGACCAATCGGTCATATTGATCTGATGACAGGCTGCCTTGCCCGTCATGCCCGCGATAGACAATCGCCCCCGAAGGTCGCGCCGCATTGTCCAGCAGCGCTTTGGACCAGCGCGAGGCGCTGTTGTGCACATCCATCGCCATGGCCGCTGCCTGCATCGGGGACAACCCATAGTGATCGTCTTGCGGGTGAAACGTTTTGATGTGGCAAATTGGAGAAATCTCGCCAACCGCAAACCGATGTTTTCGCGCACCAACCGCATACTCATACCCCACCGGCCACCCGTCCGAACCAGGCACAACACTCATCCGATCCGAGCGCAGCACGTGCAACTCTACCGGCGCACCACTGTCGCCGCCTACCGCTTCGACATATCCGTCACCCGACAACAAAATCTGGCCGTACAGTGCCTCAAACAGCTCCGCCTGCCCCTGCGCCCCATTTGGCACGGTCAACAGCTTCAACACAGGATGGGTCTCAAACCGCTGGCGCTGATCCTGCAAAACCAACGGCAACGCCGCCGCCGCCTCGGCAATCATCCGCACCACACGGAACCCCACCGGATTGGCGGCAAACCCCGTGCGGGTCAGCGACACCGTATCGCGCGGGCTCCAGGCCGCACGGCCAGCGCTGTGATAGCTCACCACCTTGCCTGTCGCACTGGCCTTCACCTGAGGCGCTGCCTCTGGGGTCTTCTTCTGCAAAAACTTCCCTAGCATGCTCTGCCGCTCCCGGATCTCTGCGCCGCCACTCTGGCGACCCGCTCAACTTGGTCCGTCCGCTTTGGACACATACAGTTCTGATGGGTTTGTCTTAAATTGTAGCTTTCTCACCGTACGCAGCTGTTGCGTCACAGCTCCCGAAGCCTCGGGCGTCGCCAATGCGCCGATGGCTCCACGATCAACTCATGCAGCGCCCAGACCAATGCATCCACGCGATCCGGACTGCCGGAACCCACAAAGCCCTGCGCCGTCATCAGGCACATCTGATCTTCCAGGTCCCCAAGCCCTGCGCGATGGGACACCCGTCCCTGCTCATAAAGCGCCGCCACCGGCTCTGCCCGCGCCACCTTGCCCCGACTGGCCCGCACCGCCTTAAAGGGCACCAACGGGTCCACCTGATTGATCATAGACTGCACCAGATCGCCGCCCTGATTGACCTCCGCCACCAGCCGATCCGCGCCCCAGCTTTCCATCGCTGCCAACGCCACCCGCGCCCAAGCATCCGGCGTGGCCGCCCGAACCGTGGCATCATCCAAGACATAGGCGCGCCAGTCCTGCACCGGCCCTTTTGTGACTGCCCCGACAACCACGATGCCACACGCATCGCTGCCAGCATGACCCGTCACCGGTGGATCCACCGCTACCACAATCCGGTCCATCTCCGGCAGGTCTTCACACCGCAACCCATCCAACTGCGCCCGCGTCCACAATGCCCCCTCGGCATCCTCCATCAACACACCTTCGAGTTCCTGCCGCCCCAATCGCGTGCCCGCATAGCGCGCCTCCACCTCTGCCAAAAAACTCTCCGCCAGATTGGCGCGGTTGGCTTGCGTTGGCGCACTGGTCTGCACCGTGCTCTCCACCTGCAGCAACCGTTTCAGAACCCCGACATTTCGCGGCGTTGTTGTCACCACCTGACGTGGGTTCTCCCCCAACCGCAGCGCAAACTGCAACATGTCCCATGTCTCTTGACCATTGCGCCATTTCGCCAGCTCATCGACCCAGGCGGCATCAAACTGCGGTCCCCGCAAGCTCTCCGGATCATGCGCCGAAAACGCCTGCGCCACCGCGCCATTGGGCCACACCAACCGCCGCCGCCCCGCTTCCCACACAGGGCGCCGATCCGGCGGCGCACAGGCGATCAAGCCACTTTCGCCAAAAATCATCACCTCGCGCACCTGATCGATGGTTTCCCCCACCAAAGCTACCCGCCGCGCCCGCCCGCGATCTTGCGGCTTGGCCCCTTCCACCATCCTCCGCACCCATTCAGCCCCGGCCCGCGTTTTTCCCGCGCCACGTCCACCCAGGATCACCCAGGTCTTCCAGTCGCCCTCTGGCGGCAATTGATGTGGCATGGCCCAGAACTCAAACAAAAAGGGGAGCGCCAAGAGCTCCCCTTCCGTCAGGCTGTCCAAAAACTCACTCTGCACCGCGCGCGGTTCGGAGGCGATCCAAGCGGCGCCCGATCGAAGATCGCGCGGCGTCGAGGTCAAGCTGTGAGTGTCCTGCCGGACGGTCTGTTGCGGTGCGCTGGTCAATGTCTCTCTCCACCAATAGCGCCAATCGCATGCACTGCCGCACTTCTGCCAGAACCCGACGCCCCGCCGTCGCCGCCTGCGGCCCCTCATGTTGCAACGCGTGTTTCACCCGCTCCAACTCGTCGGTCATCCGCCGCAACAGGAGTTGCAGCGCGTCCAGTTCCTGATCCAGTACGCGTCCACCCGAAGGCGTGAAATGTTGTGTCATTGCTGCTCTTTGCCTCTCATGCGCAGTTGCCCCTCCGCACAAGCCACACACGAATTCTCCCGCCCAATTTTCCGGCGTTCCGCCTTTCACCCGCGTGGTGCCAGCCCAAACAGAGATAACACAAACTCAAGGTAAAAATCAATATTACACGTATTTTCAATAGATTAACTGAGAGTGCGCAGCTGTTGCACAGGCGTCGAAACGCAGTGTTTCCAAATCGGAACCCAACCGCCCCAATTGCGCCCTTATCAAAAACTAAACCTTTCTGTGGTGGATTTGAGTTGGATAAATGAAGGGTGACCAAGATGCGTATCGCTGCCAATACGACGCCGTCCTGGACTTTAAGACTGTCACTTGCCGCCGCCTGCTTCTTTGGCACGGTGCAAGCCGGCCCCGCCTCTGACAGCGCCAGCTCGACGTTCCAACTGCCTGCCAAAATCCTCGTTGAGGTTCTGCCCAACTAACGGCTTTGGCACAGACCAACCCAAACAAAAACGCGGCACCCAAAAGCGCCGCGTTTTTGTATTTCTCATGTGGACAACCTTACTGGTTGGCCCGTTCCGCCTCGATCTTACGCCAAGCAGCCACGTTTTGGTTGTGCTCGGCCAGCGTCTCGGCAAAGGCGTGCCCCCCGGTGCCATCCGCCACAAAGAAGATATAGGGCGTCGTATCCGGGTTGGCCGCCGCTTCCAGGCTTGCGCGGCCCGGGTTGGCAATCGGTGTCGGCGGCAGCCCGTCGATCACATAGGTGTTCCACGGGGTTTCCCGACGCAGTTCGCTCTGACGCAACCCACGACCCAGCACACCCAAACCTTCCGTCACGCCATAGATCACGGTTGGGTCGGTTTGCAGCCTCATGCCCCGGTTCAAACGGTTGGTGAACACACTCGCCACCTGACGCCGCTCTTCTGCCACGCCGGTCTCTTTTTCAATGATCGAGGCCAGGATCAGCAACTCATACGGTGACAACAGCGGCACATCCGCCGCCCGGCTTTCCCAAGCCGCAGACACCAGGATTTCCTGCGCTTCCTGCATCCGGTCAATCACGCTCTGACGGGTGTCCCCGACACGCACCTCATAGCTGTCCGGTGCCAGGCTGCCTTCGTCTGGCCGCTCGATCTCGCCACTGAGCAACTCAATGCTGTTGAGCGTGTCCATCACCTGCCAGCTGGTCACACCTTCGGCCACGGCAATACGATACCGCGTATCCGCCTCACCACGCACACGGGTGTAATCCGCAGGCGCCTCGTCCTCAGCCGGGTTGAACGCGGCCACTTCGACAAAGCTGCCCGTCGCCGGATCAAGCTCTCGCACCTGCACGGTCTTTCGAGTCACACCAATGCGATACACCACCTCGGTGCCACAGGTGCTCGCGCCGCCACGGGTGACGATGTCGACAATCTCTTCCATCGACGCGCCCGCAGGCACAAGGAAAGCACCAGCTTTCAGCTTGTCCGCCTTATCCGAGTAATCCGCCCCCAACCGAAACAAAGTCCCGCTGGCAATTGCACCTTTGTCTTCAAGGTATTGCGACACGCGGCTCATGTTGGAGCCGGGCTGCACCCGCACACAGACAGGCTCGTTTAGCGGCCCTTCTGCGCGGTAGGTCGACTGTCCAAAAAGGATGACGCCCCCCAACAGGAAGAGCGCCACGATAAGTAGAGTGAGTGCGTTAGACGCAACTGCGCGCCACATTAATCGACCTTTCCGAAGATCACGGATGCGTTGGTGCCGCCAAAGCCAAAGCTGTTGGACAGCGCCACATTGATCTCGCGCTCCACTTTCTTGTTCGGGGCCAGATCAATGGCAGTTTCCACCGCCTGATTGTCGAGGTTGATGGTCGGCGGTGCCACCTGATCGCGGATCGCCAGGATCGAGAAGATCGCCTCAATCGCGCCCGCCGCGCCCAACAGGTGGCCGGTCATCGACTTGGTCGACGACATGGTCACTTTGCTGGCGTGCTCACCCATCATACGCTCAACCGCGCCCAACTCGATGGTATCTGCCATCGTCGAGGTGCCGTGGGCGTTGATGTAGTCGATGTCTTTTGGCTCAAGACCCGCCTTCTTCAGCGCCGCCCGCATGGAGCGCTCGCCGCCTTCGCCGGTCTCTGCTGGCGCGGTGATGTGATACGCGTCCCCAGACAGGCCATAGCCCAGAACTTCAGCGTAGATCTTCGCGCCACGCGCCTTGGCGTGCTCATATTCCTCCAGCACCACAATACCAGCGCCCTCACCCATGACAAAGCCGTCACGATCCGCATCATACGGACGGCTGGCTTTTGTCGGATCATCCGCACGGCTGGTAGACAGCGCTTTACAGGCGTTAAAGCCCGCAATGCCAATCTCACAGATCGCCGCTTCACCGCCGCCAGCAACCATCACATCCGCATCATCAGACGCAATCAGGCGGGCCGCGTCCCCAATGGCGTGTGCGCCTGTTGAGCACGCGGTCACAACAGAGTGGTTTGGACCTTTGAAACCGTATTTGATGCTCACCTGCCCCGAGATCAGGTTGATCAGCGCGCCGGGAATAAAGAACGGCGACACACGACGTGGGCCTTTTTCAGCCATCAACAGCGTGGTCTGCTCAATCGACTGCAAGCCTCCAATGCCAGAACCAATCATCACACCGGTGCGTTCCAGCGACTCGGTATCTTCTGGCGTCCAGCCAGAGTCTTCCACCGCCATCTGAGAGGCCGCCAGACCGTAGAGGATAAAGTCATCCACCTTGCGGCGTTCTTTTGGCGCCATCCAGTCATCCGGATTGAAGGTGCCATCGGTGCCATCACCATACGGCACTTCACATGCATATTTGGTGGTCACACGCTCAGGATTGAAACGGGTGATGGTGCCTGCACCGGACTGACCGTCCAGAATACGAGACCAGCTTTCCTCAACACCGGAAGCCAATGGAGTGACGAGCCCAAGCCCGGTGACAACAACGCGACGCATTTTCTATGCCCTTCCTCAGAAGTCTTTTGCGGGTTCATACCCCGCTTCGCCCCCAAGGGGCAAGAGCGGCCAACCCACAGCTTGACCCGTTTCGCGCTTCTGCGCCCAGTTTTGGGCCGTTTCCTTGCGGCAGCCTCCCCGCTGCCCTCAACGCAAAACGCCCGCCTCATCAAAGAGACGGACGTTTGCAATTCTCAGTCCCCTGCAATGTGCAGGATCTCCGGCTTAGGAAGCTTCGGAGATGAACTTGACGGCGTCGCCGAAGGTCTGGATGGTTTCGGCTGCATCGTCTGGGATCTCGATGCCGAACTCTTCTTCAAAAGCCATTACCAGTTCCACGGTGTCGAGGCTGTCTGCGCCCAGATCGTCGATGAAGGAAGCTGCTTCAACAACTTTGTCTTCTTCTACACCCAGGTGCTCTACAACGATCTTTTTCACGCGGTCTGCGACGTCGCTCATGTCAATTCCTCATTCGTCTTGGGCATCTCGGCCCGTTTGAACTCCCACCCACCCGGGCGGGTCTGATTTGTGCCCCTGATAGGGACGGTTTTGATCCGGCTGAACCGGAAGGTCTCCGTCCACCCCTCAAGGCACCCGGAAAATACTCGCCGCCTATAACACATCCGCTTCACAACGCAAACGCTTTCCCCAGCGACAATTGTGGCGCCCCAAAGGACGCCACCAAGGCTTACAACATGGCCATGCCGCCGTTCACATGCAAGGTGGTACCTGTCACATAGCCCGCTTCTGGGCTGGCCAGATACAGAACCGCCGCCGCGATTTCTTCAGAGGTGCCCATGCGCGCCGCAGGAATCTGCTTGTTGATGGTCTCTTTCTGATCGTCGTTCAGCTTGTCAGTCATTGCAGTGGCAATGAAGCCCGGCGCCACTGCGTTTGCGGTGATGCCACGGCTCGCCACTTCATAAGCAATGGATTTGGTCATCCCGACCAGACCGGCCTTGGAGGCGACATAGTTCACCTGACCCGGGTTGCCTGTTGCCCCCACAATCGAGCTCACGTTGATGATCCGGCCCCAACGGGATTTCATCATCGGACGCATCACACCCCGGCACAGACGCATCGCACTGGTCAGGTTTACGTCAATCACACTCTGCCATTCGTCGTCCGACATCCGCATAAAAATCTGATCCCGCGTGATCCCAGCGTTGTTCACCAGAATATCGACGCTGCCCATGGCTTCAATCGCCTGTTTTGGCAGCGCATCCACGGCCTCCGCATCGCTCAGGTTACACGGCAGCACATGCGCACGCTCGCCCAGTTCTGCCGCCAGCGCCTCAAGCGGCTCCACACGGGTGCCGGACAGGCCGACAGTTGCACCTGCAGCATGCAGCGCTTTTGCAATTGCACCGCCAATGCCACCCGATGCACCTGTCACAAGTGCGGTTTTTCCAGTCAGATCAAACATGTTTGTCTCTCTCAGTTTCTCTCAACAGGCTTAGTCAAAAGCCCATATTTTGCAATCTCTTCGGCACTCATCACGTGGGTTTCCTGCACCGGCGCCGCTTCCAGGGTGAACCAATAAAACGCGTCACTGCCCAGCATCCGCTTGGTATAGCTCACATAAGCCGCATGTTCTGGGTCTGACTTCGGCAAGTCACGCCCCTGCAGGTTGCCAACCGCCCAGCTGTGCACGCCCAGAACCGCGCCCTCTTCCATGCTGCGCTCCACGCCCGCCAGGAACAGGTCGGTACCGCCAGAATGGATTTCACTGTCCGCAGTCACATGCGTGTCCAGCCCTAGGTCCCGCACACGATGGCCAAGTTGCAGGTTGACCTCATCATCCACCGATCCCGGCACCTCCAACAAAATCAACCGCGTCACGTCCGGGTTGTCGCTCATGGCCTGCTCAAACGCTGCCAGACTGCGGCTGTTCAACGTGCCATTCACCAACAGATCATTCCCATCCGCCTCAAACGCAATTGTGTCGGTGGCATTCAGATACGCCACCTCCATTTGCACACAGCCCGCCAGCACCGCCGCCCCAAGAGCGACGCCTCCACAGGCTGCAACAAAGCGTCGGATCAAGACAGGCTCTCCGCCGCCTCTTTTACATCGTCTGGCGTGCCCACAGCCCGTACCGCATTGGCGCGGTCAATCTTACGGATCATGCCGGACAGCGCTTTGCCGGCACCGATCTCCCAGAACTCCGTGACGCCGTCAGCCGCCATGTTCTGCACCGATTCGCGCCAGCGCACCGATCCGGTCACCTGCTCCACCAGCAGCTTGCGGATCTCATCCGGGTCAGACACCGCCGCCGCCCGCACGTTGGCAATCACCGGCGCCGCTGGCGTTTTGATCTCCACACCAGCCAGCGCTTCGGCCATCACATCTGCCGCAGGCTGCATCAGCGCACAGTGGAATGGCGCACTCACCGGCAGCATCACCGCGCGACGCGCGCCCTTCTCTTTGGCAATCTCAGCAGCGCGTTCCACAGCTGCTTTGGCACCGGACACCACAACCTGAGTTGGGTCATTGTCGTTCGCTGCCTGACAGACTTCACCCTGTGCCGCCGCGTCCGCAACTTCCTGCACCGCCGCAAAATCCAAGCCCAAGATCGCTGCCATTGCGCCTTCGCCCACAGGCACGGCCGCCTGCATCGCCTCGCCACGGGTGCGCAACAAACGCGCCGTGTCGCCAATGCTCAAGGCACCAGCCGCCGCCAGCGCCGAGTATTCGCCCAGCGAGTGGCCCGCCACGCAGGACGCCGCCGAAATCGTCACGCCTTCCGCTTCAAGCGCCTTCATCGCCGCCAGAGAGGTCGCCATCAGCGCGGGCTGTGCGTTTTGGGTCAGGGTCAGCGTCTCTTGCTCACCTTCCCAGATCAACCCGCTCAGGCTTTCGCCCAAGGCTGCGTCAACTTCGTCAAACACCGCTTTGGCCTCTGGATAGGCCTCCGCCAGCGCTTTCCCCATTCCAATGGTCTGGGCACCCTGTCCCGGAAACACAAATGCACGGCTCATTCTTGGCTCTCCTTGCAAATCTTTGGCTTGGCATAGCGCGCACGGACAGCGCACGCAACGTCAATAGAGTGGTAATGGCCCAGCCCAGACACCGCACCAACGCGCAAAAATCCGCCGAAACACACCTCAACTGCGCATTCATGCACAAAGCGGGTGCACCACCGCCAGTTGCCTTGCCCCGTCGCAGCCCCCAAAGTCTGATTAACACTTTCAAGAGGTTTCCCATGCCCCGCAGCAACACAGCTATCCGCTACGGCTCCGTCGCCAAGACCTTCCACTGGCTCACCGCCTTGCTGATCCTCTCCGCACTGATCCTTGGCTTTGTCGCCTACCGCGCGCCTTACGAGGACAGCGCCCAGCTCGCCGTCAAAGCCACACTGTTCTCGGTGCACAAAACCATTGGCCTCGCCGCCTTTTTCACGGCACTTCTGCGTATCTTCTGGGCCTTCACTCAGCCACGCCCCAAATTGCTCAACGGCGATCATGGTCTGGAAGCCTGGGCTGCCGAGACCGCCCATTGGGTGCTCTACGGCTCCATGGTGCTTGTGCCACTCACCGGCTGGATGCACCACGCCGCCACCACAGGCTTTGCCCCGATCTGGTGGCCGTTTGGTCAGTCTCTGTTCTTTGTTCCCAAAGACCCAACGGTCGCCGCAATCCTTGGTAGCGCACATTTCCTCTTTATGGCTGTGCTGGTCCTGACCCTGCTCGCCCACATTGGCGGCGCGCTGAAACACTTCGTCATTGACCGCGACAAAACCCTGCAACGCATGTTGCCCGGCCACACCGATCTACCAGAGCTGCCCGCCGACCAACCCGGCCACCTGCGCCCGGCCCTGACGGCACTGGCTGTCTGGGCTGTCGCCCTCGTGATCGGCGCAAACGCGGGCCTCTTTGCCGCTGAAGAGCGCACAGAAACCGCCGCCCTCGCCGAGGTTTCCTCCGAATGGCAGGTCCAATCCGGCACATTGGACATCGCGGTGCAACAGTTTGGCGCGGAGGTCACAGGCACCTTCGCCGACTGGACCGCAGACATCGCCTTCAACGAAGAGCCAACCGATGGCAAACACGGCACAGTCACCGTGACCATCGCCATTGGCTCCCTCACCCTTGGCTCTGTCACGGATCAGGCTCTGGGCGCGGATTACCTGAACGCCGCCGCATTCCCCACCGCCACCTTTGTCGCGGACCTGCTGCCAGCGGACACCGGCTATCTGGCCAAAGGCGAATTGACCATCAACGGTCACGCCGTCCCCATCGACCTACCCTTCGCACTCCCATTGGACGGCAACGCTGCCGACATGACCGGCACCGTGTCCCTAGACCGCCGCGCCTTTCATGTAGGTGACGACATGACCGACGAAAGTTCCCTCGGCTTTGGCGTGGACGTGAACGTCTCTTTGACAGCAACGCGTGGCGAATAATCCACGCCAAACTAACAGCCGATCACCATCGCAAAGGCCACATCTTTTGGTGCGGCCTTTGCGCTCTTGCCAAATCCGAACAGCAGCCTAAAATTCGGGTCAATCTGGCCAATTTCGAACGCCAAGCCTTTCACATCTCGCAGGAATTTCGCCATGCAGAAAACGCTCCTCCTCACTGGCGCCAGCCGGGGCATCGGCCACGCCACCGTGAAGCGTTTCTCGCGTGAAGGCTGGCGCGTTTTGACATGTTCCCGCCAACCTTTTGACCGACGCTGCCCTTGGCCTGACGGTGAAAAGAACCACATTCAACTCGACCTCAGCGACCCGGCAGACTCGATCAACGCAGTAGAGTTGATCCGCGAACGGCTCGATGGCCCGCTGCACGGCCTCGCCAACAACGCAGGAATTTCCCCAAAAGGCCCCAACGGCGAGCGCCTCAATACCTTCACCACCGACCTGATGGACTGGGGCAAAGTCTTTCACGTGAACTTCTTCTCTTCGGTCATCCTTGCGCGTGGCCTCCGCGACGAACTGGCCGCCGCCAAAGGCTCCATTGTCAACGTCACCTCCATCGCCGGCTCCCGCGTGCACCCCTTTGCCGGGGCAGCCTACGCCACCTCCAAGGCGGCCCTCGCCGCCCTGACTCGCGAAATGGCGCATGACTTCGGACCGCTTGGCGTCCGTGTAAACGCCATCGCGCCGGGCGAAGTCGAAACCGCGATCTTGTCACCTGGCACCGACAAAATTGTCGACGGCCTACCCATGAAACGCCTTGGCCAACCGTCTGAGGTGGCCGACGTGATCTACTACCTTTGCTCCGATCAATCGACTTACGTGACTGGCACCGAAATTGAGATCAACGGCGGACAACACGTCTGAATAGCGCCTATCCCAACAAAAAAGGCCGCCCCAACCGGGCGACCATTCCGTGAGTGATGAACGCGAAGGCTTACTCAGCCTTCATCGCCTCAACAGAAATCTGAACCTGCACTTCGTCGCTCACAAACGGCGCAAAGTTGCCCGCGTCAAAGTCGCTGCGCAGCAGAGTTGTGGTGGCGTTGAAACCGGCCCAAGGCTTGTTCGCCATCGGGTGTTCGCTTGCTGTGTTGAGCTGCGCGTCCAGAACAACAGATTTGGTCACGCCATTGATCGACAGATCGCCGGTGATGTTGGCCGTGGTCTCGCCAGTCACTTCAATACCGGTAGAGGTGAACGTCACCACAGAGTCATCATTGGCGTTGAAGAAATCCGGGCTCAGCAGGTGCGCGTCACGCTTTTCCCACCCTGTCCACATGGACTTCAGCGGCATGGAGACGGACACAGCGCTGTTGGCTGGCTCTTCCTGGTCAAACATGATCTCGCCTTCAAAGCCGGAGAACATGCCCCAGGTCGTGGAGTAGCCCAGGTGGTTGTAAGAAAACAGGATCTGGCTGTGGCTGGCGTCCAGCATGTATTTTTCCGGCGCCGCAACAGCGGAAGTGGCAGCAGCGGCAGCAAAAGCAAAACCAGCGGCAAGAAGGGTGCGTTTCATTGGGTGTCTCCTGAGGACAAGATTAATTTCTGATAGAACCAATGTGCCCATTCATCGCTGTGCGGCAATTCGCAGTAAACCCAGATATTCTGTGCAGCCGTGAACAATTGCGTGATCTCACACAAAAAAGGCCGCCCGTCGGCGACCTTCTGTTCAAAATAGGCAAGCTTTTGCTTAACTTGGCAAAATCGACTGGCTGCGCAGCTGGGCAATGGCATCAAGCCGCGCGTGGTTGCCATCAATCGGCAGTGTCACCATGGCCTCGCCGTCTTCATCCATAACAACTAGTGCAGACGCACTCACATCCACGCGGCCAATGTCCTCATAATTAATCGACTGAAGCACGTGTTTGCGCCCCCGTGGCAGGCCTTCATAGACCAAAAGCTGCTCGTTGCGCTCATCAAAGTGCAGCTCTTTGCGGGGCTTGTCGGTGGCAATCTGGGTCATGCCCACGCCGCCGGTCACCAACAGGATCGACACCCCCATCTTTGCCAGCAGGATCATCGGCGTCAGGTCCAGTCCTGGCATCAGCCAAAGACCCACTCCAGCCAGAATGAAGGCAAAGCCAAACACCGCCGAGGACGCGCGCACCGAAAGCGACGGGCGTTTGCCCTCCACCCGCGTCACACAGGACCGTGTATCTTCTGCAAAACTGGTCAGCGCCACCATATTCCCACTCTCCCACTTGGCCCTTCAACGGCCTTTAGTCCAACGGCTTCTCCACCGGTTGCTCAGACCTTCGGGTTGAAATCGGGCAGGAATGCGGCGGATTGAGGAAAACCTCGTGCCCTTTTGCCTTGAGATGTCGGGAATTTTGCACCACTAACGGGACCACGCAAAAACCTTGCTGCCCCCTTGCACACAAAGCTTGCGCTCCCCCCAAATTCGGCTATACAGCGCCATCCTTTTGCAAAAGCTTGAACCGCGCAGTCTCTCGTGGGTGGGGTGCAAAAGGTGAAAGACGCCCCGCTCTTTGAAATGCGCCGATAAATGAATGGAGAGCACATGCCACTGTATGAGCATGTTTTCATCTCGCGCCAGGACCTGTCCAACGCGCAAGCCGAAAGCCTCGTTGAGCACTTCAGCACCGTTCTTTCTGACAACGGCGGGTCCGTTGTAGAATCCGAGTACTGGGGCGTGAAAACCATGGCCTACAAAATCAACAAGAACCGCAAAGGCCACTACGCCTTCCTGAAGACCGACGCACCATCTGCTGCGGTTCAGGAAATGGAACGCCTGATGCGCCTGCATGACGACGTGATGCGCGTTCTGACCATCAAGGTCGACGAGCACGCCGAAGGTCCATCGGTTCAGATGCAGAAACGTGACGAGCGTGACAACCGTCGCGAACGCCGCAACTAATCACCTTAAGAGAGGACATTAAGTTATGGCTGCAAAACCATTTTTCCGCCGTCGCAAAGTCTGCCCTTTCTCGGGTGAGAACGCGCCGAAAATCGACTACAAAGACACCAAGCTGCTGCAGCGCTACATCTCTGAGCGTGGCAAAATCGTGCCGTCCCGCATCACCGCAGTGTCTGCAAAGAAACAGCGTGAGCTGGCCCGTGCAATCAAACGCGCGCGCTTCCTCGCACTGCTTCCATACGCCGTGAAGTAAGGAGAGACTGATATGCAAGTTATCCTTCTGGAACGTGTGGCCAAGCTGGGCCAAATGGGCGACGTGGTTGACGTGAAGCCGGGCTATGCCCGCAACTTCCTGCTGCCTCAGGGCAAAGCACTGACCGCTTCCAAGTCCAACATCGCATCCTTCGAAGCGCAAAAAGCGCAACTCGAAGCGCGTAACCTGGAAACCAAGAAAGAAGCCGAAGCGCTGGCAGAGAAACTCGACGGACAGCAGTTCATCGTGATTCGCTCCGCGTCCGACGCTGGTGCCCTCTACGGTTCCGTCACCACCCGTGACGCCGCAGAAGCCGCCACCGCCGCTGGTTTCACCGTGGACAAGAAACAGGTTGTTCTGGCCAAGCCAATCAAAGACCTGGGCCTGCACGCCGTACACGTACTGCTGCACCCAGAAGTCGACGTGACCATCGACCTGAACGTGGCGCGCTCCGAGGAAGAAGCAGAGCTTCAGGCCTCCGGCAAATCCATCCAGGAATTGGCCGCTGAAGCAGAAGCTGAAGCAGAATTCGAAATCGCCGAACTGTTCGACGATATCGGTGCTGCAGCATCTGACGACGACGACGATTTGGCTCCGGCAGCTGCCGACGCCGAAGAAGCGCCTGCCGAAGAGCAGTAAGCGTTTCACCGCGAAGAACTCGCAGAGCCGCGCCCGGGTGCACCTGGGCGCGGCTTTTTGCTTTGTCTATCCGCAAGATACCGCGCATCCCAACGCGCGCCCTTTCCTTCACAGCCGCTAAAGCCATACTGACGCCAAGACCGTCAGGAGGCCCTATGTCACAGCACCTTTCCCGCCGCACCGCACTCATCATGCTGGCCAGCCTGCCTCTGGCGGCCTGTGGCCGCTCCAAGCGCAAAGAAGACAGCCCGTTTGACCCGCCGCTCTATCCCAACGAAACGCCCGAGCTACGCGCTTTAATCAACAAATGGGCCGACCACTATGAGGTGCCCCGCGATCTCGTCCAACGTGTCATCATCCGCGAAAGCACCCACCGCCCCTGGGCCACCAACGGACCCAATATTGGCCTGATGCAAATCCAACTGCCGACCGCGCGCGGCATGGGTTACACCGGCGGGCGCCAAGGCCTCTTGGATGCCGAAACCAACCTTACCTACGCGGTGAAATACCTGCGCGGCGCGTATATGGTCGCCGAAGGCAATTACGACCGCTCCGTCTTCCTCTATGCCAAAGGCTACTACCCCGAAGCCAAGGCCGCAGGATTGTTGAAAGAAACGGGTTTGCGCCCCTAAGTTGACTTGGCAGCCCCCCTGGGCCTCTCTATTCTGACGTCAGATTTTGACCAGTAATTGAGGCCCCTTCGTGAGCTCTGAATCCGCAGCCAGCCTGCACCCTTTAGCCCCCCACCACTTGCCGAGTTTTATCTCCGACGGCACCGGTGGGGATCCGATGATGACCAACGTCGCGATCTTTGTCGCTGTCATGGTGTTCATCATCACCACCTTCTTCCTGCACCTGCACTCGCTGCCGGAAAAGCTCGCCCACAAGGTGGGCGCCAATCAGCTGCAAATGGTTGGCGTGCTCGCCCTCATCGCGCTCTTCACGCACAACAACCTCTATTGGGTCGCCGCGCTCTTGCTCGCGCTTGTCCAGATCCCGGATTATGAGACCCCACTACAACGCATCGCCGACGCGCTCGACCGCCTCAAGGCGGCCCCGCAACCTCTCGCGGAACCAGTCGCTGAAGCACCAGCGCCCGAAATCGAAGTGTCTGCTCCAACCGCCACAAAAGACGGGGAGGCCTAACCCATGTTGGAATTCCTCGCCTGCTCCATGCTCACCATCTTCCCTGACTTCCTGTTCCGCCGCTATTGGCAGGGCAAACGTCTGGGCCAAGACATCACCCTGTTCTCCATGTGGTATGAGCTGCGCTACGGTCTCAGCGCCTGCTTCATCCTCACGGTCAGCCTGATCACCCTGATCTTCTACTTCCACCCCTCCACCACCAGCGTGTCGTCTTACTTCCGCACCGTCACCATCTTGCCGGAACTCTCCGGCCGCGTGGTTGAAGTGAATGTGGAAAACAATCAGGACGTTGAAGCCGGAGAGCTTATCTTCCGCCTGGACGACAGCCGCCAACGGGCCGCCGTCGCCACCGCCCGCGCCGCCATGGTCGAAGTCGATGCTGGCGAACTGCTGGCCCGCGACGACCTGCGCGTCGCTCAAGCCAATCTCGACGCCGCTGAGGCCGCCTTTGAGCAGACCAAAGACGAATTTGAGCGCAAGAACACGCTCTATCAAGAAAACTCCCCTGCCGTGACCGTGCGCGAAGTCGAGCGGCTCGAAAATCTGATCCAGGAACGCCTCGCCGCTGTGGACGCCGCACACTCTGCCGTGGAATCCGCCAAACACCGCGTAGAAATCCAGCTCCCTGCGCAGAAGGACAGCGCCCGCGCCGCGCTGCACCAAGCCGAAGTTGAGCTTGGCAAAATGAGCATCTACGCCGGTCAAACCGGCCGCATCGAGCAATTTGACCTGCGCGTCGGCGATTACATCAACCCGATCCTCCGCCCCGCAGGCATTCTGGTCCCCGCGGACACCGGACGCGGCCGCTTCCAGGCCGGGTTCAGCCAATTGACCGCGCAAATTCTGCACCCCGGCATGCTAGCCGAAATGTCCTGTATTTCCAGCCCAATGCGCGTCACCCCCATGGTGATTGTGGAAATTCAGGACGTGATCCCCTCAGGTCAAATCCGCCCCTCCGACACGCTGCGCGATCCGCAAAACGACCGCCAGCCGGGCACGGTGATTGCCTATATGGAACCGCTCTATGAAGGCGGCACCGACCACCTGCCGCCGGGCAGCAAATGTGAGGTCAACGCCTACACCAACAACCACGAGCGCCTGCAAGATCCCGACATTGGCACCGGCGAATTTGTCGCCCTGCATGTGATCGACACCGTCGGCTACGCCCACGCCCTGATCTTGCGCTTTCGCGCCATCATGATGCCCTTCCGCCTCTTGGTGTTCTCGGGCCATCACTAAACATCCCAACTTCAAAACCAAAAGCCCCGGCCATGTGCCGGGGCTTTTTCTTTACGCACCAAAGTTTCCACCCAAGTCCCTCGGCGCCATCCGTATCAACCGGCTGTCCGCCACCGCCGCCTGCCGATGCTCGACCGCCGCGCGATACTCCGGATATTTGTGCATCGACGCAAAAGCCTCCACGCTTGGATACTCTGCGATAAAACACAGATCCCACTGCTTCTCCGGCCCAATCAACATCTGCTCCATCTCGCCGCGCCAGATGATCTTGCCGCCCAGTTTGGCAAATGTCGCCGCGCTCTCACGCCCATAGGCCGCATAGGCCTCTGCCCCGGTGGCCTCCCGCCCATCGGCATATTCCGCTTTGTCGCGCAGCTTGACCAGATTCAACATATGTACCGGCCCGGCGCGATCATTGGCCTTAAACGCGTCATAGCCAGCCTTATCGAATGTTGTGTACTCCATAGGTGCTCCTCCCGCCTCCACCCGACCACCCTCGCTGAAAGAGGTCAAACAAGACGCAGGGTCACACCCCGCTTCTTCTTGCCCAAAATATCCCGGGGGTTTGGGGGCTGGCCCCCAATTTAGTCTGTGTTTTGGGGGCTGGCCCCTTGTTTAGCCTGTGTTTGAGGGCTGACCAACGCCGCCACACTGCCACCTATCCCGCGCAAAACAAAACCACCACCCCAACAAAAAAGGCCGCCCCAATCCGGAGCGGCCTCTCACTGTCCCGTTAACGGGTGTTGGACTTATTCGTCGTCCAGTGCCTCTACGGCTTTTTGCAGGTCGTCTTTGGAGACCTCTTTTTCAGTCATCTCAGCCAGTTCGAAGACATAGTCGACAACTTTGTCTTCAAAGATTGGTGCGCGCAGCTGCTGCTGCATCTGCTGGTTCTGCTGGATGAATTCAAAGAATTGACGCTCTTGACCCGGGTACTGACGCGCCTGGTTCATGATCGCTTGCGTCATCTCGGCGTCGGTCACTTCAACCTCGGCTTTCTGACCCAGTTCTGCCAGCAACAGGCCCAGACGCACGCGGCGCTCGGCAAGCTTGTTGTGCTCGTCGGTTGGCTCGATCTCTGGGTGATCGTGGCCTTCAACTTCTGGGTTTTCTTCGTGCCACAGCTGGTGTGCAATCTGACCGGCTTCCGCTTCCACCAGGGATGGTGGCAGGTCGAAGGACACCAGACCGTCCAGCGCGTCCAGCAGCGCGCGCTTGGTCACGGCACGGGCCGCACCGGCGTATTCGCCTTCCAGACGCTCGGAGACCTGAGTTTTCAGGGCTGCGAGGTCTTCGGCACCAAATTTGGTCGCCAGCTCGTCGTTGATCTCTGCCGCAACCGGCTCTTTCACTTCCTTGATGACGCAGGAGAACACGGCCTCTTTGCCAGCAAGGTTTTCGGCGCCGTACTCTTCTGGGAAGGACACGGTCACGTCTTTTTCTTCTTCGGCTTTCACGCCAACCAGCTGCTCTTCAAAGCCAGGGATGAACTGACCGGAGCCCAGCACCAGTGGGAACTCTTCGCCGGCACCGCCATCAAACGCTTCACCGTCGATGCGGCCAACGAAGTCCATAACAACCTGGTCGCCGTCTTTGGCTTTGGAGCCTTTACGACGTGCTTTGAAGTCCTGCGCGGTTTCGGCCAGGTTGGCCAGCGCTTCGTCCACATCCGCTTCGGCTGCTTTCACAACCATTTTCTCCAGCTTGATGCCTTTCAGGTCCACGTCTGGGATCTCTGGCAGCGCCTCATAAGACATCTCGACTTCAACGTCGTCGCCTGGCTTCCAGTTTTCGCCGTCTTTCATCTCTACTTTTGGCTGCAGCGCAGGGCGGTCACCGGAGTCTTCAAAGTGCTTGTTCATCGCACCGTCGATGGTTTCCTGCATCGCTTCGCCCATCAGGCGCTCGCCAAACTGCTTTTTCAGAAGCGGCATTGGCACTTTGCCTTTGCGGAAACCTTTCATTTCGATTTCCGGCTGCGCTTCTTTCAGCTTGTCGTTTACAGTTGCCTCAAGCTCGGAAGCCTCCACCTTGATGGTGTAGCCGCGCTTCAGACCTTCGTTCAGCGTTTCAGTAACCTGCATCGGGTATCCCCATAAGTAGCGGCGCGCGGCACAATGAGTCCGCGCGCAGTCGAGAAAAATTTGTGCTCTTCTAGTGCCACGCGCGCCCCTGTGCAAGGGCAAAGGCATCAAAAACGCCTTGCCGATCCGGCATCAAATTGCTGCTGTCAGCCAACACATCGCAAAGCAACGTAAAAAGGGCGACCAAACCGGCCGCCCCTCCCGCAATTCCTTCGCTACTACAAGCTTAGAAGCTCCAGCGCGCGCCCACCATATAGGCGTCCACGTCGTTGTAAGTGGTGCCGGTGGTCACGTCATAGCCATGCTGGTGGTAGCTGAAGAACAAATCCACATTGGCGTTGTCGATCTTCTGCACCGCTTCAAACCCGTAGCTGACCGATTTGTCACCCACTGCCGCCATGTCGTTGCCGCGATAGGCATCGACGGACAGATGGGTACGTCCAAAGCTGAACCAATCCCGCTGATAGCCAAGCTTGGCATAGACGTAGTCACTCTTGCGCCCGCTGTCGCGATCGTTCTGACCAAGTGTCACCGTGCCGCTGATCCCGGTTGGGTTATGAAGCGCCCCGACCGAGCCCACCACCGACTTGGAGTCATCCGCCGCACCATCGGTCTGCGCATAAGACAACGTCGCCCGCAGAGTGGTGTCACCGAGATCCGCCCCATAGCGCAGCGCCACGTCGTAGAAGTTGGTGTCATCATTGTCTTTCAGGATTTCGGTACCCGCCGAGGCCGAGACCACAAACCCGCCGAAGCTTGGCGTGTCATACCGCACACGACCCTTCCGGCTGCCGTCAAAGTCCTTGAACACGTCGCCAATGGTTGGACCTGCGGCACCGCCGCCTACCGGTTGGAAGGCAAAGCCGCCCGCGGTATCGGCCACGGCAACCGTACCGGACAGGTCGGTGCCGGACAAATCCGTACCGCCAGAAATGCCATCAGACGCCATGGAACCCTGACCAGCGTAGAATGTGCCAAAGCGATCGGTCTCATAGATGGCTTCAAACTTACGCAGATCCGTCTTGTCCCAATCAAAGAAGTCATCATTGGAGGTCGCGCTCAGGCTGGATGTGCCCCGCAGACCCAAAGCGGTTTCGAAGTTAAACTTCAGGGTACCCGCACCCGTACCCATTTCATACCACGCCCCGATCCGGCTTGGCGCGTTGCTGTTGTCACTGAACTCGTTGCGCTTCTGCACACCATCATCCACGCTGGTCACAGCCCCGTTCAGGAACCCGTAAAACCGAAACTCCTCTTGCGCGGACGCCGCTGACGTCATCGCAACACTGCCCACAACCAGGGCCGCTGGGGCGACCCATACAGAGTGTTTTTTTCCAACCATCTTCTGTCTCCATATGCCCCCGCTTGCTCGTTCAGGGGGCTTGCTAATCACCTGCCTTAAGCCGCACGACCAGCTCAAACTCAGGCATCCACTCATGTGTCTTCCGTCAACCCGAAAGCAGCTCCCTGCTCCCTCCGTCACGCCGTCTCGGCGCAGGTCAACAAAAGACCATCTGGCGTCTAGGCCGCTCACACCCAAATGACAAACCCGTCAACCGGCTGATTTTGGCCGAGAATAAGCGCCTTTTTGCGCGTTGGCTGCATTGCCCTTCAAATTGGCGCGTATTCACAGCCAGTCGCATGATCTCAAAGGGGGAAAAATGCCGCCCCCTTCCCGTTTCATGTGGATTTTCAGAGGGCTAGATTTCAAGGGGCGGCAGTAAAATAGTTTGGGACCATGGCTCGGCCATTTTCCGCCAAGACATGCCGCCTCAACGCCACTTGTCCACCACGAAAGACAACAGGAGCCCCCCTCGCGACAAGCCAGCAACTGATTTGGAGACCACCAGAGCCACACTGCGACGGTCACACACATACCCACAAGTCAAAAACAACCTAAGAGTGTGCTTTGAATTACTTTCCAGCCACTAAAACGCTGTTAACGATTAAGGCAAAACGAGAACCCAACCTTTGCTCGCCTAACAGCCTCAAACCACAATCCCTAGAGGCTGCACCTACAGCACCCCAAGATTCCCCTTCAACCTCGGAAGCTTATCCAAAAAACACTGCAGACCGACTCCAAAAACTAGGAAAACCCTTAGTTTTAAGCAAATATGGCAAAAAAGTGATTGGCTTACGTTCCGGTCACATTTATAGTCAGAGCAAATCAAACAAGGGCATAAGCCCGAACAACCTAGAGCGGTAGAATACATGAGTAGTTATAGTTATGCCGTCCGCGGTACGGACGGAGTTGTTGTGCGCGGCCAAACAGCCGAAACTGCCAATGGCGTCATCGCAATCCAGCAGGCTTCGCAAGTCTCCCTGAATCTCACGCCCGCAGAGGTGGCCGGTTATGTGAATGACGGCGGCAATCTGGTGATTTACTTGGTGAGCGGCGAGACCATCACCCTTGAGAATTATTTCTCTGGCGACGAACGTGAGTTGCTCCTGTCCAAAGACGGCCAGCTACAGGTGGTCGACCTCGGAGACCCGATCAACGATCAGTATTTTGCCCAATATGAGTCGGTGTCCATGACCGACAAATGGAGCGAGTATGACCAACTCGCATTCCTTGATCTGGAGCGGGTTGAACCGGTTGTCGCCCCTCTCGCCGCGCCCCTCGCAGGCCTGGTGCCCGGTCTTCTTGGCGTGGGCGGTGCAGCCGCAGTGGCTTCTACCCTTGGCGGCGGCGAAGGTGAAGACACCGTTGATGGTGGCGAAGGTGACGATGGCACTGGCGACGATAACGGCGACGACGACAACGGCGGCGACGAGGAGCCCAACGACGACGACACCACCGGCGGAGACGATGGGGGAGACGGCGGCGGTGATGATGATGACGACGGAGACGATGGGGGTGACGATGACACCATCCTTCCAACCGTAGACGACGCGGACGTCCCCCGCATTGTGGGGGGCACCGGCGACGACAGCGTGACCATCACTGGCACCGGTGAACTCGGCTCAACCGTGACCGTGACCATCGGCGACGAAACCGGCACCGGCACCGTGGGCGACGACGGCACCTACGAAGTGATCTTTGAGCCCGGCGATCTGCCTGATGATGGCGACTATGATGTCGACGTCACTGTCGAAGGCCCAGATGGCACTGTCTACGATCTGGATGGCCCGTCGGTGGACATCGACACCACCCCGCCGGACGTGTCTGTCATGGACGGCACCGTGTCCACCGGGGACATTGTCAACGAAGACGATCACACCACCGGCCACGTCATCAGTGGCACCGGCGAACCCGGCGCAGCGCTGACCGTGGAAATCGATGGCGTGACTCAGAGCACCACTGTGCAAGGCGATGGCTCCTGGTCTGTGACCTTTGACTCGTCCTCACTCTCCACCGGCGAATACACCACCGGCATCACCATCACCTCCACCGATGAGCGCGGCAACGTCACCACCGTGACCGACACGCTCGAAGTGGACACCATTGCCCCCGGCGTGGACATGGGCATCGTGGAAGGTGACAACATCATCAATGCCACGGAAGCCTCTGACGGCGTTGTACTTTCCGGCACTGGCGAGCCAGGGTCTTCGCTTTCGATCCTGTTCGAAGGTGTGACCCAGACCGTGACCGTCGCAAATGACGGCAGCTGGTCGTCGGCCTTTGATGCCTCTGAGATTGGCACCGGCACTTACGACAGCACCGTGTCCATCACCGCCACCGATCTGGCAGGCAACAGCCACACCGAGACCTTCACTGTTCACATCGACACAGACGGCCTTGCGACGATCACCTCTCCGATTGCGGGCGATGACATCGTGAACGCTGCCGAAGCCGCGGCGGGCGTGACCCTCACCGGCACCGCCGAGCCGGGCTCGTCGGTCGCTGTGACCGTTGAAGGCGTCACCCATACCGTGAACGCCGCTGGCGATGGCAGCTGGTCTGCCACCTTTGCCGCCGGTGAAATCCCGCAGGGCACCTACGACACCACCGTGACCGTGACCGCAACCGATCTCGCGGGCAACGTGACCAGCACGTCGGACAGCTTCCGCGTGGACACCGAAATCTCGGCGGCCATGAACCCGAGCCAGCTGGGCGGCGACAACACCGCCAACGCCACCGAAGTGGCTGGTGGCTTCACCCTCACCGGCACCGCAGAGCCTGGCTCTTCCGTGGCTGTGACCATGGAAGGTGTGACCCACACCGTGACCACCGCGGCCAACGGCACTTGGGCGGCGACCTTCGCAGGCGGTGAAATCCCACAGGGCACCTACAACAGCACCGTGTCCATCACTGCAACCGATGCGGCAGGCAACAGCGCCACCACCACCGGTACCGTGGCTGTGGACACCGAACTGTCCGCAGGCATCAACACCGGCCAGGCAGGCGGTGACGACATCGCCAACGCCGCAGAAGTGGCTGGCGGTCTGAGCCTCACCGGCACCGCCGACGCGGGCAGCAGCGTGGTTGTGCAGATCGCTGGAGCCTCTCGCACTGTCACCGCCGCCGCAAACGGCACCTGGGTGGCCAACTTCACCGCTGCGGACATCCCGCAAGGGGAATACGACACCCCGGTGACCGTGACCGCAACCGATGCCGCGGGCAACACGGCCACTGCCACCTCGACCATCCATGTGGACACCACCACCTCGATCGACGTGGACCTCTCTGCAGGCGTATTTGCCGCTCCGGTCAACGCCGCGCAAATGCAAGGCGGTGTGGTACTGGAAGGCACAACGGAGCCAAACTCCTCGGTGGTTGTGACTGTGGACGGCGTGGTGCGCAGCACAACGTCTGATGCGTCCGGCAACTGGTTTGTGACCTACGAAAATGGCTCCTTGGCCGAAGGCACTTACACCGCAAACGCCACCCTCTCGGTGACCGATGCGGCCGGCAACACCGCCACCGCCAACGCCACCTTCGCCGTGGACACCGAAATCACCAACCCGGTTGTGCAATCCGTGACCTTCTCGGACGACGATGTGACCTCTCTGTCGCTCAGCACTGAAAATCAGGACTACGAAATCCACGCCCTCAACCAGGACGGCTCCACCGCCGAACTGGCCACTACAGAAGTGGCGCTGGGTGGCGATGAATCCCTATATGTGCTGAACCCGAAAGCCTCCGATGGCACCCATCTGGTGATTGCCTCCACGGATGACGCGGGCAACCAGTCCGATACATTGCTGGTGCTGGATGACAACGTCACCAACGCAGGCACGCTGGATCACGCTGCGGCTGGCAACTTCAACATCGAAGGCATCGAGTTGGACTACGCGTCGGACGCAAACCTGACCCTGACCGAGGCCCAGATCAAAGAGCTGTCTGACACATCCGACACGCTCACGATCCACGGCGGATCTGATGACCAGATCACCGTCACCGACGCAACCAAAACCAACCAGACCGTGGACATCGAAGGCGAAGCCTATGATGTCTACACCGTTGGCAATGACGGCGTGACCCTGATCGTCGACCAAGACATCAACGTCATCATCTGATGATCGTTTTGGGGCGGCCACGGGCCGCCCCTCGCAAATCCAAAGCTCCGGAATATCGCTGCCACCATGTCCCGCTGCCATCTCCCCACTTGCTTGCCGCTCCTCCTGGGAGCCACGCTTCTGAGCGGCTGCATGGCCAATATGAGCGAGCACCTGCCGGACATGAGCAAGCCCATGGGCCTGCTGAAAGCCAAACCCGAAGGCGCCGAGGCCGCCGCCGAGGTCAGCAAACGCACCAGCTTTGAGCAGGACGCGGATGCCAAAACCCAAAGCGAAATCCTCAACACGCTTCTGGCCCGCCGCTCCGTCATTCCAAACGACAGCGCGATGGGACACGTGGCCGACGTGGCGCTGACTTCCTCGCGCCGCTCCGCCGAGGCCCAACTGCAAACCGCCAAATTGCGCGCCCAGGCTGAAAACAAAAACTGGCTCCCGACCCTGAGCCCCGAAATTTCCCTCAACACCCTCAGCGACGTGATCGCCGGTCTTGTGTTTGAACAGGTGCTGTTTGACCACGGCCGCAAAAAGGCAGAGCGTGAATATGCCGCCGCCGATGTCGAAGTTGCGGCCGTCACCCTCTCCGAAGATCTGAACGAACGCACCTACACCGCGCTAGCGCTTTATATCAAAGGCTTGCGCGGTCAGGAGAAGGCCCAGGTTGGCAACAAAGGCCTCGCCCAGCTGCATCATTTTGAGCGCATTGTGCAGGGGCGTGTGGACGGTGGTGTCTCCAACAAAGGCGACCTGCGCATGGTGCGCACCAAAATCCAGACTCTGGAAACCAAAAGCGAAACCGCCGCTGAAAGCGCAGGCACCGCTCTGGCCGAACTCAAAGCCATGACCGGCACCGCCTTTACGCTGAAGCCGGTCTCCGCCCTCTCTGCCCAGTCTTACCCAGCGGTAGAACCGCTGGACGTGCTGCGCGCCCGCGCCGAAGCCGAACGCTCCGTCGCCCAAGCCACCGTGGAACGCGCCGCGCAACTGCCCGGTCTCAAGGCCACCGCCCGCACCACCAACCGCGGCAACAGCGCGGGTCTGAACCTCTCCAACGACGTTGGTCTCGGCCTTGGCACCGGCGACCGCCTGAAAGCCATCGAAGCCTCCAAAGACATTGCCGCCCGCCAGGTGGACGAAGCCCGCGAAGATGGCGCGCGCGACCGCAAACGTCTGGAAAGCAACATCCAAAGCCTCGAACGCCAAGAGCGTGAGGCCAACCAGCTCGCCCGCGAAGGCCGCGACACCTACAAACTGTTTGAAGCTCAGTTCCGCGCCGGCCAACGCTCCGTGCTCGAAGTGGTCGATGTTTACGAACAATCCGTGCTGCGTTCCCTTGACGGCGTCGACGCCAAATACGACAAGCTGCTGGCGCAACTAGAGCTCGCCCGTGATCTGGGCTTGCTGGCAGACGGAGACGCAATTTGAGCGACGGGACACCCAAAGGCAAAGCACCGGTGGTGCTCTCAATTGCGGCGGTGAAATCCACCAAAGCCGCCAACAAAGCCCCCGCGCCTACCCAAACGCCTTCCCCCGCACAAGTCGCTCAAATCAATCCAAAAGCCGTCGCGGCACCGGCACCAGCCAAACCTGCGGCAGCGCCTGCGCCGTCGGATGCCATCCACGATCTGGTGGAGGCCACCGCCACCCGCATCCAACACCGCGCCACGCTGATCTCCACACTCGCCTCGCTTAACGGCGTCGACATTCCGGTCACCGATGTGGCCGAGCATATGTGGACCAATGCGCCTGGTGATGTCTCTGTCAAAGCGCTCTCTGGCGCGCTCGCCCATGCCGGTGTGGAACCCAAAATTCATCACAAGATGAAGGTCACCGCCGCCGCTTGGCCCGCCGTCGCGATGATGAACAATGGGCAGGCCATTTTGGTCTTGTCTCAGGACGAAGACACGCTCTACGTCTATGACGACAGCTGCGCCGACAATCGCGCCGAAGTGCCAGTCAACGAGTTTGAGCCCTTCTTCTCCGGCACCGCCCTGCGCGCCAAGGTTTCTTTGCGCCAACTGGCCGAGCGTCACGTGCCGCAGATCGCAGACGGCATGTCCGGCCACTGGTTCTGGGGCGAATTCACCAAATACCGCCGCCACATGGGCGAGATCATGCTGGGCTCGCTCGTTGCCAACCTTTTGGCCGTCGCCGTCGCGCTCTTCTCTCTGCAAGTCTACGACCGCGTCATCCCGCACCAGTCTCAAGCCACCCTTTGGGTGCTCGCCGTCGGCGCAATCTTCGCCATTGGCCTCGAAGGCCTGCTCAAACTCGCCCGCGCCAAGATGAGCGACGCCGCTGGCCGCCGCATGGAACTTTCCATCCAGCACCGCCTGATGAAGCGCCTGTTGGGCATGCGCTCGGACCGCCGCCCCCTGCCCCCATCCGGCCTGTTTGCCGCGATGCGCGATTTCGGCGCGGTGCGTGACTTCTTCACCTCCACCACCATCTCGGTGCTGGCAGACATGCCGTTTATTGTCATCTTCCTCGCACTGGTGGCTTCCATCGCAGGCAACCTTGTCTGGGTGTTGATGCTCGGCGGCGTGCTCATGGTCCTGCCCGCCTATGTCTTGCAAAAACGCATGATCAGCCTGTCGCGCGAAACCCAAGGCGCCTCCGCCAAAGTAGGCCGCCTGCTGCAAGAGGTCATCACTGAGCTCGACACCGTGAAAACCCAACGCGGCGAAGACCGCGTGCTGCGCCTGTGGGACGAGCTCAACGCCGTTTCCAGCCACTCCTCCGCCGAACAACGCCGCCTCAGCTCCGCCCTGACCTACTGGTCCCAAGGCGTGCAGCAAATGACCTATATCGCCACTGTGGTGATCGGCACCTATCTGGTGTTTGCGGGCGAATTCACCGTCGGCACCATCATCGCCTGCGGCATCCTCACCTCGCGCACGCTGGCCCCGCTGACTCAGTTCGCGGGCACTCTGGCGCGCTGGTCCAACGTCAAAGGCGCGCTGGAAAGCCTTGATGCCATTGCGCTTTCTGAGCAGGAAAAAGACGGCGAGCGCAAATACCTGCGCCGCGAAAAACTCGAGGGCCAGTTCGAACTGCGCGAGCTGTCCTTTGCCTATGACGAAGACAGCGGCGCCTCCCTCGATGTGCCCGGCGTGGTCATCAAACCGGGCCAGCGCGTGACTATCCTTGGCGCCAATGGCTCCGGCAAATCCACGCTGCTGAAGCTCATGGCCGGTCTCTACGGCCCCACCAAAGGCCGCGTGCTGCTCGACGGCACCGACATGGGCCAGATCGACCAACGCGACCTGCGCCGCAATATCGGCTACCTCAGCCAGGACGTGCGCCTGTTTGCAGGTTCCTTGCGGGACAACCTCAACCTCACACAGCTCGAACGCGACGACGACCGCCTGATGGCCGCGCTCGATTTTGCCGGCCTCGGTCCCTTCCTGCGCAATCATCCGCAGGGGCTGGACCTACAAATCCGCGACAGCGGCGAAGGACTGTCAATCGGCCAGCGCCAATCTATCGGTTGGGCGCGCCTCTGGCTGCAAAACCCCAGCATCGTTTTGCTCGATGAGCCCACCGCTGCGCTCGACCAAACGCTAGAACGCACGCTGGTCAGCCGCCTGTCCACTTGGCTCGAAGGCCGAACCGCCCTTATCGCCACCCACCGCACGCCGATCCTTGCGCTCTCCACCCGCACGCTGATCCTGCAAAACGGCCGCCTCGTGGTCGATGGCCCACGGGAACAAGTCCTCGCCCACCTCGCCGGAGGGGCCAACGGATGACCACATCCGAGTTTGAGAACGAAACCGGCCTCGACGAGCAACTCAAAGCCTCCCGCCTCACGATCCGCCTGATTGCCGCCGCAGTCGGGCTGTTTGTCATCTGGTCCGCCTTTGCCTGGGTCGACGAAATTGTGCGGGCTGACGGTCAGGTCGTGTCCTCCTCACGCTCCCAATCCGTGCAAAACCTCGAAGGCGGCATCCTCGCCAACCTCGCCGTCAAACAGGGCGACTTGGTTGAGGCGGGTCAAGTGCTCGCCACTCTGTCTGACACCCGATTCCGCTCCGCCTTTGACGACCTACAAGACCAGATCGACGCGTTGGAATTGCGCCGCCTGCGTCTTGAAGCCGAGATCGACGGCCAGTTCGAATTTGACGTGCCTGAAGAGCTTGCCAAACGCGCGCCCCGCATTCTGGCCTCTGAAAAAGCCCTGATCGAAGCCCGCCAGACCGACATCGACAGCCGCCGCGAAGGCGCCTTCACCCAGCTCGAACAGGCCCAAGAAGAGCTCTCCAACATGGAGCGTCTCTACAAGAAAGAGTTTGTCGCCCTGCTGGAGGTCAACAAGGCCCGCGAGAAAGCCTCCGAGGCCGAAATCCGCTACATGGACATCCTCACCCAGGCCGAGCTGGCGCTGGCGGAGGAATACTCCGAAACCCTCAAAGAGATCACCTCGCTCAAGCAGGAAATGCGCCTCGCGCAAGACCAGCTGTCGCGCACCGTGATCACCGCGCCCATGCGCGGGATTGTGAACAACCTCGCCGTGACAACCATCGGCGGCGTGGTGCGGCCAGGCGAAGAAATCTTTGAAATCATCCCCTTGGGCGAAGAACTTTTTGTCGAGGCCCAAGTCCGCCCGGAAAACATCGCCAACGTCGAGCCGGGCCAAGACGCCTCCATCAAACTCACCGCCTACGACTACACCATCTATGGCTCGCTCAAAGGCAAGGTGGATTTCATCTCCGCAGACACTTTTGAAGACGAACGCGACCCCTCTGCGCCGCCCTACTACAAGGTCACCGTCAACGTGAACGCCGACGCGCTGACTGAGCGCCAGAAGGCCATCGAAATCCGCCCCGGCATGCGCGCCACCGTGGAACTGCACACCGGCTCCAAAACCGTCCTGCGCTACCTGATGAAACCGCTGTATAAGAGCAAAGAGGCCTTCCGGGAGCCCTAGGCGCAACCTCCGCGCGATCAAACTGTTGCGCAACCTGACCGCAACGTCGAAGGTGCCACCATGACACCAGAAACCGCGTTCTCCTTCTCAGCTCTCAGCGACTCGGCACAACGCCACATTCGGGTGTTCCAAATCCACCAGTTTCTGGACCGTTTTGCCATGGGTCTCACGGTGGCCGTGGTCACGCTGGCCTTGACCGACCGCGGCATGGATCTCTTCCAGATCTCGCTGCTTTTCGGGGTTTATTCCCTGACCACCATGACAATGGAGCTGCCCTTTGGCGGCTTGGCCGACAGCATCGGGCGCAAGCCGGTCTTCCTCACAGCCGTCATCGCCAGCCTGATCTCCCTCGCGCTGTTTCTCTCCAGCAGCAATTTCTACGTGCTGGCGCTCTCTTTTGCTTTCATTGGCTTTGGCCGCGCCCTGCGATCCGGCACCTTGGACGCGTGGTTTGTCGAAACCTTCAAAACAACCGCCCCCAACGTGGACGTACAACCCGCCCTCGCCAAAGCGCAAACTGCCAATGCCATTGGCCTCGCCATGGGCGCGATCCTCGGCGGCCTTCTCCCCGACATCCTCGGACCCTATGCGCAATCCCTCGGGTTCAGCCCTTATGACACCTCCTACGCTGCCAGCTTTGCCGTGATGCTCGGCGTGTTTGCCTTTACCAAGCTGGCCATCATCGAGCCGCCTCGCCCCAAGCACCCACGCGGGCTCATACAAGGCTTTGCCAACGTGCCGCTGGTGATCAAGGACGCGGGCCTGCTGGCCCTCAAACACCGCACGCTCTCCCTGCTGCTGGCCGCACTGGCGATCTTCCTCATGGCCACCAACCCGGTCGAGGTGCTCTGGCCCACTTTCGCCAAGCCGATGCTGGACGCGACTTTCGCCAACACCGCCATCGGCGCCCTGACCGCCACCTATTTCTTCGCCATCGCCTTTGGTGCCGCGCTCTCGCCACACGTCAGCAAACTCTTCAAACGCCACCACGCCAAAACTCTCGCAGCCACCTTTACTTGTCTCGCCGCACTACAAATCGCCCTCGCCTACCAAGGCCACATCCTCGCCTTCGCAACCGTCTTCATCCTCTATTCCATCTGTCTCGGCATCTGCGAAACCCCGGCCAGCAGCATCCTGCACCGCTGCGTTGCGGATCATCAGCGCTCCACCCTGCTGTCCCTGCGTTCCCTGATCCAACAACTCGGCGCGGCACTAGGCCTGCTCCTTACCGGGTCCGTCGCAGAGCTCTACTCCCTCTCCATCGCATGGAGTCTCGGCGCAGTGTTCCTGCTCCTAGCGGCCGTGTTGTGCTTGATGTTGAAGAAGCAGATAAAAGCTGAACAGATTTAGACATACGTCACCTCCCGAGCCCTCGCCACATTCTCGCCGCACAAATCATCAGCAACGCCAGCGCCACAGCTCCTTTCCCCGCAACTATGCCGTGACTTGTCCCGCGCCCTCCCGTACTCCTGAAGCACAGCAACAGGAGCCGCGTCCCATGGACCTCACTCACATCCTTACCTTCAATCTTGCACTGGCCGCCGCCATTGCCAGTCCCGGCCCAGCTTTCCTGATTTCCGTAAAAACCACCCTCACCGCGGGCCGCCGTGCTGGTCTCGCTGTGGGGGCCGGTCTCGGCCTCATGGCCGCGCTCTGGACCCTGGCCGCCCTTATGGGGCTGGAAGTGATCTTCACCGCCTTCCCATGGGCCTACCTCGCCGTGAAAACCATCGGCGCGCTTTATCTGATGTATATCGCCTACGGCATGTGGAAAGGCGCTCGTGATCCTTTGGCACCAACCGACGTGAAACCGGCCCATCACGCTTTCTGGCAAGGGCTGATGATCAACCTGATGAACCCCAAATCGGTGTTGTTTGCCGCCGCCGTGCTGGTGGTGATCTTCCCCGCCAACATGACGCTCTCGGAAAAAGGCTTCATCTTCTCCAATCACCTGGTGATCGAGCTGATCTTCTACAGCCTGCTGGCCTTTGGCATGAGCACAGCCACAGCCCGCGCCGCCTACCTGCGCGCCAAGACCTATCTCGACCGCATCGCCGCCGTGGTACTTTCCGCCCTCGGCCTGCGCCTTCTGTTTGGCAAATAACACCTGATAAACAAAAAATGGCGGCCCGAGGGCCGCCAGAGTTGGACAAGTAAGCCAGAGCAGGAGGCTTACCCACCCGCAATCATTTGCCGGAGCGTGTCCGCGCTCAACAGCGTCCCCACAGAGACATTCTTTCCACCCATCGCTGCCTTGGCAGACACCACAGAAACCACCGCAGGGTTGTTGCCATTGGTCAGCGCCAGAACCGGCGCGCCAGAGGCGCCAAAGTTGACTTCACAGCTCATCACCAGCGTTTCCTGCTGACGGGCCAGCACGCGGCAGGGATATTCCAGAATCGGATCGGTGCGGTTGCTGATGGTGTAGCTCAACACCCCCAGCATATCGCCGCTGGACAGGTTGGCACCGTAGCGCATGGGCAGCACAGAGTTCTTTGCAATTGGCGTGCCCAGCTTCAGCAGCGCGATGTCACTGCCCACTTGAGCTTTGCCCTTGTGGTTGTGGATGTAATCGGGATGCGCCGTGGCAACAGAGACTTTGCGAACCGCCTTGGCCTTGCCGCGCTTCAAACCAGCCTGAAACTCGATCTGATGGGGCTGGAGTTTTTTGCCGGTACGCGGGTCATAAAGACAATGCGCGGCGGTCAGCACCAATTCCGGTGAAATCAATGCGCCCGTACACATCGCCTTACCTGACAACATCAGGCGTCCAACCGCTGCCTCTCCGGGCAGCTTCCCTGTTACGTTTGCTTCGGCATGCAACACGGCTGGCAGCAGCGTTACAAGTGTGGCGAGTAGTCTAATGGCGCGCATGGTGCCTCCCTCAAATCCTTGAAATCACTTGAACAAGCATCTGGGGCAGCATTCGGACCAAATCGGTGCCATTTGCGGTCTGTTTCTGGGGCACGCGGTGTTCGACTTGGGGCCAAAACAAGGCAGTCGTTAAAATCCAACTCTCCGCAATTTGCGTAAAAATCGATGTATATATAAGGAGAGCCCGCAGTCACTGTGGTCGATGAATTTGACAATCGTAAAGGCAGAGCAAACTGTCTCTTGCGCCCGCCCTATTTTCGGCCCATTGCTGCGCTAGGATGCGCGACATGAAAGACAACCTGCATATGACGGATGAATCCTTTGCCCCTACGGCTGAGAACCAGCGCCGCTTCCGCGACGCCCTTGGGTGCTTTGCCACCGGTGTGACCGTTGTCACCGTGCCCACCGCTCAGGGTCCACTTGGCATGACCGCCAATTCTTTCTCTTCTGTGTCGCTTGATCCGCCGCTGGTGCTCTGGTGCCCGGCCCGCAATTCAGAGCGCCACCCGTTCTTTGCCGGTGCCAGCCACTTTGCCATCCATATGCTGCGCGATGACCAAAGCGCACTGGCCATGGACTTCGCCCGCAACGGCGATCCCTTCGCCACATTGCAACATGGCACCAACGCCGATCACGTGCCGCTGTTGCCGGATTGTCTGGCCCGCTTTGAATGCCGCACCCATGCGGTGCACGATGGCGGTGACCATGACATTGTGGTGGGTCAGGTGGAACGCCTCTGGGTCGGCGAAGGCAAACCCTTGGTCTTTGCACAGTCCCACTTTGGATGCTTTGACGCCAACGCCTAAGCCTCTATAATTTCAGCGCTTTACACAGCCCCGCTCAAGGTAACGCAGGGTTGCGTCTTTGACATGGCTTTTCCCCACTATTTTTGTTGTGAATCAAAGTGGGCCCTCCATATTGGGAGCATAACGCGCCAACAAATTACCCTTTTGAGCACTGGAGCCTCCCTTGGAACAGTCCGCCCCTCACGTGAACAGTTTTGACGCCATGCTGGCCGCCACCGCGCCGCTGGACCCGATTGCCACCGCCGTTGTGCACCCCTGTGACGCCGCCTCTCTGATCGGCGCGCTCGAAGCCCGCGACAAAACCCTGATCACCCCCATTCTGGTCGGACCCGAAGACCGCATCAAAGCTGTCGCAGCCGAGGAAGGCCACAACATCGACGGGTTGGACATCGTCGACGCCAAACACAGCCACGCCAGCGCCCAGGCCGCCGTGCGTCTTGTGCGCGAAGGCAAGGCCCAGGCCCTGATGAAAGGCGCGCTGCACACCGATGAGGTCATGAGCGCCGTGGTCGACAAGGTCACCGGCCTGCGCACCGAACGCCGCATGAGCCACGTCTTTGTCCTCGACGTGCCCACCTACCCCAAACCGCTTCTGATCACCGACGCCGCAATCAACATCTTCCCCGATCTGATGGTCAAAGCCGACATCGTGCAAAACAGCATTGAGCTCGCGCACGCGATTGGCGTCGACGAGCCGAAAGTGGCCATCCTCTCCGCGCTGGAAACCATTTACCCCAAGATCCCCTCCACTGTCGAAGCCGCAGCACTCTGCAAAATGGCTGACCGGGGCCAAATCACCGGCGGCGTGCTGGACGGCCCCCTGGCCTTTGACAACGCCATTTCGCGCAAGGCCGCTGACGCCAAAGGCATCACATCTCCCGTCCCTGGCGAAGCCGACATCCTCGTCGCCCCTGACCTGGAAGCTGGCAACATGATCGCCAAACAGCTGATGTACCTCGCCGGTGCCGACAGCGCCGGTCTCGTGCTGGGCGCGCGCGTTCCGATCATGCTGACCTCCCGCGCCGACGGCACGCTCAGCCGTCTGGTCTCCGCCGCGCTGGCGCAGCTCATGGTGCACCACACCCTTGGTCGGGACCTGATGTGATGCCGGAAACACAAGACGCCTTTCTGGTCCTGAACGCCGGATCGTCCTCCATCAAATACGCCGTCTATGGCGCTGATCTGAAACAGATATTGCATGGCCAAGTCGACCGCATCGGCCTGGACCCGCAATACCACGGCGGCGCTAAACACATTGACGTGCCGGTGGCGGACAACGCCACCCACGCCGAAATTCTCGACTGGCTGCTGACCCATATCGCGGGCCTCTCCGACAACCTGCGCATCATCGGTGCGGGGCACCGCGTGGTGCATGGCGGTCAAGACTTTGCCGCCCCCGCGCGTGTCACCGACGACGTCATTGCCAAGCTGCGCACCCTCGCCCCGCTGGCGCCTGGTCACCAACCGCACAACCTCGCCGGCATCGCCGCCGTCGCCCGCCGCTGGCCCGATATCCCGCAGGTCGCCTGCTTTGACACTGCTTTCCACCGCACCCAGCCGCGCATCGCACAGCTCTTCGCCATCCCGCGCAGCTTCTCTGATGATGGCGTGCTGCGCTACGGATTCCACGGGCTGAGCTACCACTATATCTCCACCCAACTCCCGCACCACTTGGACAAACCCAATGGCAAAGTCATCGTGGCCCACCTCGGCAACGGCGCTTCCATGTGTGCCATGCAGAACATGAAGTCCGTCGCCACCACCATGGGCTACACCGCGCTCGACGGTTTGGTCATGGGCCGCCGCTGTGGCGAACTTGACCCCGGTGTGATCTTCCACATGCTACGCGACCGCGGCATGTCCGTGGCAGACATCGAAGACACATTGGGCACCAAATCCGGCCTCCTGGGTGTCTCCGATATCAGCTCCGACATGCGCGACCTGCTCGCCTCGGACAGCCCGGCGGCCGCCGAGGCCGTGGACCTCTTTGTCTATCAGGCTTGCAAGAAAATCGGCGCCTTGGCCGCGTCCATGGGCGGCGTTGGCTCTCTGGTCTTCACAGGCGGCATAGGCGAAAACTCCGCCGCCATCCGCGCCCGCATCCTGCAAGGCTGCGCCTGGCTTGGCGCGGACATCGACGACGCGGCCAACGCGGCAGGAAACGCCCGGATCACCACCGCAAACAGCCGTCTCGCCGCCTTTGTCATCCCCACCGACGAAGAAGGCATCATCGCCGGCGAAACCCAACGCTTGGTTGGCTAGAAAACATCGCCCGTCGCACAGGCGGCGGGCGCACTTCCCCGCATCACCCCTAATGACTTCCCCACAAAACCGCCCTAGCCTGCCCCCATGGATTTGTTTGAACGCTTTGTCACCCTCTGGGTTGTGATCGACCCGATCGGCACCATCCCCGTCTTCATCGCCGTCACCGCCGCCATGACCGCGCCGGAACGGCGCAAAACTGCCCTCCTTGCTGCAGCAGTCTCTGCAGCGGTCCTGCTCTTCTTCCTTGTCTTCGGACAACTGCTGATCGACGGCCTTGGCATCAGCCTGCTGTCCTTCCAGGTCGCGGGCGGCATTGTGCTTTTCCTATTTGCGCTTACCATGATCTTTGGTGAAAGCAAACCGGAGAGCGACAAGCACGCCGCCGACGCAGACGCCGAGCTGGCCCAAAAGCCCTCACCGGCCGTCTTCCCGCTGGCGGTCCCGTCCTTGGCAAGCCCCGGCGCCATGCTCGCGATTGTTCTTTTGACCGACAACAACACCGTATCGATCCCGGATCAGGCCATCACAGCCGTGGTTATGCTGGTCGTCCTGGTGTTTGCCTACCTCTGCATGCAGGCCGCTGGCCCCATCATCCGCGCAATCGGCAACTCCGGTGCCGCCATTGTCAGCCGCGTTATGGGCATGATCCTGGCATCCGTGGCCGCCGACCTCGTGATCGGCGCGGCGCTCGAGATCGCTAAAACGGGATCACTCTAAGAGACGCGCAGGCGCGTTAACCTGTCGCGCCTCAAAACACGCACCTCCGCAAAACAGCCGCGACACCGACAGAATACCGACGCGCAAAACGTCGGTAGTCTCAAGGGTTAACGCACCGCGCTATAGGTCGATTTCGATCACCCCACCGGCCTCTTTTGCCCGGCTCTGACAGAGGATCACGGCGCTCTCACGCTGCTTGTTGGACAGCACAAAATCACGGTGCTCTACCTCACCGGACAAAAGCCCACATTTACAGACTCCGCAGATCCCATCGGCACATTTCACATCCACATGCACGCCGTTATCCAGCAGAACATCAGTTGCAATTTTATCCGCCGGAACAAGCAGTTCCCGTCCGTCCTTGAGCTTCAGTGTGAAGTCGAAGTTCTCAAACTCCGGCTGCTCCGGCACATTGAAGTACTCCAAATGCCGCGCCTCTTCCGGGAAGCCTTGACGCTCTGCTGCCTGCATCACCCCGTCCATAAACCGGTCCGGCCCGCAGGTGTAGACATGCCACCCATCCTGGTAGCCGCTCAGCAAGGCGTCCAAATCTGCCCGCGTGCCCTTGTCAGAGAAGTGGAACACCACCTTGTCCGCCCAGGGCATTGCCTTGAGATCATTGATATATCCGGCGCTATCTTCGCGACTTGCAGAGTAGTGCAACGCAAAATCCCGGCCCAGATCATGCAGGCGATGGGCAAAGGCAATCATCGGCGTAATCCCGATCCCGCCGCCCATCAGGAAGGTCTTTGTCGCATCCTCAACCAGCTCAAAATGGTTGATCGGCTTGGACACAAACACCTTGCGCCCTTCGCGGAAAATCCTGTGCAGGAAAGCACTTCCGCCCCGCCCTTCGTCTTCACGCAACACACCGATCTGATACTTTGACCGATCTTTAGGATCTCCGGACATGCTGTACTGGCGCAAAAACTCCGGCGCGACCAACACATCCAAATGCCCGCCCGCGGTCCACTCCGGCAACGGCGTGCCGTCCAAGGTCTGGAATTCATACTTCGTCACATCCGCCGTCATCGGCTCAACATGCGAAATCTGCACCTGCAACACCGGCGCATCCTCTGCATCCGGCACCTCATAGCGGTCAATCACACTTTCGTCGCCGGAGGCCACACGCGCCTTATACTCCTCAGCGGAAACCATTGAGTCATAGGCCTGAATCCCCGCCTCTCGATCCATCGGGAACGGATACGGCCACGGATGTGGGGCGAGCGCCGCTGGATAGACCGCCAGCGTCTGATCCTCATATTTCAGGTCCAGATCTTTCTGCAAATCCCGCCGGTTGAGTGGATGCTGCGTCGGCCGATACGCCCCGTCTTCCTCCAGCTCAATGTCCCACCACCATTTCTTGGTGTCGTTTAACCCACCATTGCCAACCGCGTCGTCCAATTTGGCCAAAGGTTTGGCAAGGCTCGGGAAATTGCTCGCCGCCCAGCGGAACGGCGCCTCGGAAAACAGCCCCTCTAGGTTCCAGGGGCAGGTCTTCATACACCGTCCACACATAGACCCGCCTGGCGTCGAAATCCGATAGGTCGCACACTTTTGACTGTCCGACTTCCAGATCTCATAGCCGTTGAACATCAGCTTTGGACCAGCTGTGATTGCGCCAGACGGACATTCCCGCGCGCACTTGTTGCAGTTCTCACAGAAGTTTTGCAGCCCAAAATCAATAGGTTGGTCGTGATCCATCGGCATATCCGTGGTCACCGCCCCGGACTTCAACCGCGGCCCCAGATAGGGGTTTAAGATCACCTCCCCAATCCGGCTCACCTCGCCCAGCCCCGACAGGAGCAGCAGTGGCGGTTGCAGCACTTCTCCGTCCATCACCGTATGCGCCTTAGCCTTGTAGCCGAGATTGCGGATCTGCTGCGCGATCACGCCGCCCAACAAGGAAAACCGCAAATACGCGCGCATGGACTGCGCCACGCTGATCCAGTCATCGCCGCTGGCGCCTTCCATGGTTTCATAACCTTGATCCACGATCATGCTGATCGCATTGTCATGCACCGGGTTGATCGGCGTGCCGGTGGCATCATGGCTGTACCACGCCCACTCCGGACAACGGCTCAAGCCCACCGCATCCACGCCAAGAAAGTAGGTCGCAGCTTTCAAATTCGCCGCGTTACGCTCTGAATCCGTTGGCTTTTTAACCTCAGCACTGGCGCCATCCTGCAACAGCACAAAGGCCCCCAAGGCCCGCCGCTGCGCCATACTTGGCGCGGCTTTACGCACGTAGTAACCGCCTTTGGCTGCATCCTGCAGCGACTTGCCCATGTCGCCAAACTGCACCCGCGCAAACATATCCGCGCGCTTGGGCACCCGCGCCACATTGGCCTCATCAATGTAGGTTGTCGGCGTCTCCACCCGTTTTAACCGCTCAAACGGTTGCGCCCCCTTCACGTAGTCCCGATTGCGGAACGGGTCCTGGTTCATCGCCGACTTGGCAAAGCCTTTGCCCAGCCACCAGGCCGGCCCTTGCGTCTTGAACCAAGGCTGTTCCGCCATCGGTGCCAACGCGCCATCATGGGCCAGCTCCATATCGGTGGTGATCACTGCCAAGCCATACCGCGTGCCCAACCACGGCGCCACCAAGGCGCCATCCTCACAAGACACGAGCCCAGCCGACAGCGCCACCTTGCCCAAATCCACATCCGAAGACGTCGCCGTATGTGCCTTGGCGCCAAAGCCCAACAGTCTGATATAATTGGCAATCACCACGGCACTTTCCGTGGCCCGCAAACAGGCGCGATGGTTCTGCGCGTCCAAGATCCAGTCACTGCCGGGCTCGCCCCGCTCCGGGTCCCGGTGGTGTTCAATCAAAAACACCAGCGCATGTTTGTGGCTCTCAATCGAGCTGGGTGGCATCTCCATGGAGTCCTTAAGATCGGCCATAATCAGGTCGATCCCCGCCGCCAAGGATTTGATCTGCCGCGTGCGCAACGCCTCAGCCAGCCGATCAATGTCCGGGTTGCGCCGCGGCTCCTCCAGCCGCGCCGCATCGGTTAGCGGCCCAACTCCCACCATAGAGGCATCGTTGAAATACCCGAATGATTTTAGGTGGTTGGCCCGCTCCACAGGATCACTCGGAATCTCTGACTGCACGCCATTGACCATCCCATCGCGCAGTGCATCCATCATCGCCTGGAACTCGCCCATGGCGTTCACGATGCTCTCTGGCTGCTCTGGACGGTGGAAGGTCAACACGGGGTCATCTGGCACATTCTGCCAGGCGGCAGTGTCCTGCCGCTTTAGTCGTTCCAATGGGTACGGGCCCAGATGCACTGGCCGCGCCTTGTCGGAAAAAAACTTGATCCCCATGATAGTCCTTCGCGCTGGTCTGCCACGCCATCCCCGGCACGACAGTTCTTAACAGGTTCAGTACGTCAGCTTTTTGTAACCATCAACGCCAGTTCGACCGGCGCGAGCCCCTCAATTGAACCGTGGATAACGTCCCCGGCGCTAACCGGACCCACACCAGACGGCGTGCCGGTCATCACCACGTCACCAGGTCCTAGGTGATAGAATTTCGACAGATGCATCACAATCTCGGTTGGCGACCAAACCATATCGCTCAATTTGCCGCCTTGGCGCGGCGTGCCATTTACAGACAGCGCAATTGTCTGATCGCCTATCGCTCCAAAATCCTTCACCCGCGTCAGCTCCGCGAACACCGCCGACCCTTCTACATCTTTGCCCAGCGACCACGGCCGTCGATGATCCTTGCCATCCTGCTGCCGGTCGCGCCGCGTCATGTCCAAGGCACACCCATAGGCGAATACCGCCGCCGCAGCCTCGGCCTCATCCGCCTCAAACACCTCGGCACCAACGGCAAACGCCAGTTCCATTTCATGGTGATAGTTCGACGTGCCCGCTGGATAGGGCAATTCCGCGCCGCTTAAGACCGCGTGGGCCACGGACTTGGTGAAATACCACGGTGCCTCACGATCCACCTCTCCGCCCATTTCCGCCGCGTGCGCCGCATAGTTGCGCCCCACACAGAAAATCCGACGCACGGGATAACGCGCGGTTTCGTCCCGCACCGGAAGGGCAAAAACCTCTGCTGGCTCAAACAGGTAGCGCAAAATCTTCCTCCACAACCTTCCCGCCACAGGCGGCAGGGATACGTTGTTTTAGCGCTATCAAACACCACAAGGAAGCGGCCTCACCAGGGTTTTATGTGAAAAGGAAGTTCTTGGGATCTGCCACCTGCGCCAAGGACAACTCCCCTTGCAACAACATGCCGCCATGATCGCCCACATAGATCACAATGCCCTGCGCCACCTCGGAAATCGTCAGGTCATCAATCGAGGTGATGTCATCATAATCCAACGAGATCACATCGCGGCCCGGCTCAAAGTCTGTGATGATGTCGCCATCCATCATGTCCTCCAGCTCAAAGGCAAAGGTGTCCGCGCCATTGTAGCCAGTCATTGTGTCGCGACCGCTGCCACCTTTCAGGGTGTCGCTGCCTTGCCCTCCATTCATGCTGTCGTTGTCGTCGCCGCCACGCAACACATCATCGCCTTCGTTGCCCAAAAGCGTATCCATGCCCTGATTGCCGGAAATGCTGTCGTTGCCTTCCCCCGCCTTCAGGCTATCGTCTCCACCGTAGCCGTACAGCGCGTCATTGCCTTCATCGCCATAGACAAAGTCATCCTGCTTGCCACCTTCAATGCGATCGTTGCCTTCCCCGCCGCGAATGGTGTCAAACCCGCCGTTGGCGACGATGTTATCATTGCCCTCGATGCCAAGAATTGAGTCATTACCACCGCCCGTCACAATGTTGTCGTTTCCTGTGGTCCCCACTATCTGACGCCCTTCTTCCGCAGGCGGTGGCGGGGATTCTCGGCCAAACTCATAAACCAACTGTACCATTTCATAAGGATTGAGAGATAGCTGAACCTCTGCGCTGTCCACTTCCACTTCTGTGACCGTGGCCCGCACATCGTATTCATTAAAGTAATACGGCTCCCCATCAATGATGGTGCTCTCTGCCTGAACATACTCGCCATCGTCGCGATACACCCCGTCAGAACTGTCGGCGGAGCGATCATACCCAACTTGGACTCCAGTAGCGCTCAAGTAACCAGAAACCAAGGATGTTAAATCCAGATCCAAATCCACGGCTTCCCCAGTTCGAGAAGCAACTTGGACCACAACCTTACTGCTGGTCGAATAGGCCTGAATCTCCATGCGACCGTCATCGTTGGAAAAATTGGTATCCAGCAGCTGCGTTCCCACCAGTTCCGATGACCTCACATCAAAGGTCGCGCCGCGCACCGAGTTCACAACCCATCCATCCTCATTGAGGATCGGCATGTCAGAGCGCGTTCCCGCCAACATCGAGGTGGTGTTATGAACCACCGGCCAACCATGCGCTGCATCGGTGCCCCAACTGACCATATACTCCATCATCTCGGGTAAAATGCCGGACGAGCGGATACCGTTCTGTTCCAGATTGGTGGTGCGGATGTTCCATTCCGTCACATGTAGATCGAGCTCCTTGTCAAAATTGGCTTCCCAAATCGCATAGTCGTTAGGAATAAAGCCCTGCTCGTTGCCATCACCGGTGAACTCGTCGTAGTCGCGGCGATAGTAGTAATGCTCCACCACCCCATCGATCGCGTCGCGTGCTTCTTCAGACAGGAAATCGATGATGTGCTGGTTTGCGTCATCGCGGCGCTCGCCAAACGGGCGGTCATCCACCGAGGTGTGATACTCGCTGCCTTCATTCGGCGTCGCCATCTGCACAATGATACTTGGCTGATCGTCCTCGGACACGCCAGCCCGCTCCATGCCTTCCGCCAAGGCGCGCGCGGCAATATCCGCTTTGGTACCATAGGCTGTTTCACCAATGGCCCAATACTCATTGCCAATTTCAATCGCCTCGATCTGATCGGCATAGTCGGTGACCATAATCTCGGCAAACCGGGCAATGTCGTCGTATTTGTCCTCATATTCCTCGATGGAATAGAGTTTGGTCGCGATCACCATCGTGACCTTCACATCTGTACCGGTGTCATGCGCCGCAATTGCCGCATCCAGCGCATTGCGCACCTCTTCGCGCAGCACCATCTCGCCTTCTTCATTCTCTTCCAGCTCGATCACATTGAGCCAGTCGATGCCCTCATTTTCACCATCCAACGAGTCGCCCTGACCGGCCGGGAAGCGAAAATTCACAATATCCAGCGCCCGCGCACCTTCGACGTAGTTCTCCAGCGGCACGCCCATGTCCGTGTTCACGCTGAACACCGCATTGGCACCAAACATCTCTTGGGAGACATACATGCCTGTGCCCGACGAGCTTTGCAGCGTCATGGAAATCTGCGTGGCATCATTGCCGCCACTGGTCGGGGCGACTGTGGTGGTCGGCGACGGGTTGAAATTGCCAATCCACAGGGTGTGATCCACAATCAAATTGGTATCTATCCCATGCATCACCGCCATCATCCGACCGTCATATTCCAGGATCGCGTCGGTGCCGTTTTCATCCTGATAAATCACCAAATTGTCGGCCACTTCCTCCGCGCTCAGCGGCGTGCCATCCGGGCCCAGCAGCGTCAGGAATTCCACTTCTTGGTTTTCTGTCGAAAACTCGTAGCCATAAATCTCCACTGGTGCCATGCCGTCTTCGGCGCGCGAGTGTCCGTCGTCAAAGTTTTTGGAACCAAAAGCGGCGTGAACTAA
>NZ_JAKVCW010000005.1 GCF_022448905.1 Shimia sp.
TCTCTTAGTTCACGCCGCTTTTGGTTCCAAAAACTTTGACGACGGACAGCTGAACCTAGGCCGCCTTGCCTCTTTGGGGCTTTATAGCGGAAGTGTGCGGGGAATGCACTCTTTTCCACACAGTTTTCCACAGGATCATAGCTCGGTGATTCAAAAGAGTGACACCAGTATTCCGCTCGTACGGCGCCAAGAACAAAAAGATAGGAGCGGTTAAGCAGGCATCACTTAGAGAGATCAGTCTCTGTTCCGGCCTGAGAATGGATTTTCCACAATCCCCAGGCTGCCACGTGGTGCATCACGCCAACTTCACCGTTCACGATCGCTTGGTCGATTTGAGCAGGACTCAGCGCTTCGTAGGCAAAGTCTTCCAGATCGCCGGGATTGGGTTCGGTGATGCGCTCACACACGGGCGCGGTAAAATAATGGCCCTGACACACACGTTGATTGCCATGATCGACAAACGAGCCCAGATGGATGAGTTTTTCGGCCTTCAGTCCGGTTTCTTCCAACAGCTCGCGCTGTGCCGCAGTGGCCGGATCTTCCCCGGGATCGACGTGACCGGCGGGAAATCCCAAAACCTCGCGCGCCGGTCCATGTTTGTACTGGCGGATCATCTCGACACGGCCGTCCGCAAGAAACGGAATGACCAGTGCGAAGTCCATCAGGTGCACTTTGTAAAAGTCGTCGATGACCTGCCCCGGGCGAACCTCAACCTGTTCCTGCCGAACATCCACAAAGGGAGGTCGTTTGAGCAGGCTTTGAGACGAAAGGGTTTTCCAGAACATGCTGAGTACCTTTTACCAAACAGACTAGAGGCCGTTGCCGTCAGCCTTCGATGCGCGAGAAACCGGTTCGCCCAATGCTTTCGTATGCTTCAAAGCCAGCTCGCTTGGCATCGCGGACGGAATAGATGTTGCGCAGATCTGCAAGCCGTGGTGTCGCCATTTTGCGGGCCACTTTTTTGAGGTCCAAGGCGCGGAATTCATTCCATTCCGTCAGGATCACCAAAACATCGGCGTTTTGCGCCGCTTTGTAGGCGTCTTCGACCCAGCTTACGCCGGGCAGAAGCGCCTCGCCTTCATGGCGTCCTTGTGGGTCGGTCACGCGCACTTTGGCGCCGCCGCCCACCAGAGCCGGAATGATCGCCAGGCTTGGGGCATCACGCATGTCATCGGTGTTGGGCTTGAAGGTCACGCCAAGCACACCAACGGTCTTGCCATTAAAGCTCCCGCCGCACAGATCGAGCAGTTTGTCGACCATGCGGCGCTTGATCTCTTCATTGACCTGAATCACCGTTTCCGTGATCTGCATCGGCACCGCGTTGTCCTGACCGATGCGGGCCAAAGCTTTGGTATCTTTGGGGAAACAGGAGCCGCCATAGCCGGGCCCCGCATGCAGGAACTTGTTGCCAATGCGGCCGTCCATACCCATGCCTTTGGACACTTGTTTGACATCTGCGCCAACACGCTCACACAGGGCGGCAATTTCATTGATGAAGGTGATCTTGGTCGCCAAGAAGGCGTTGGCGGCGTATTTGATCATCTCCGCGCTTTCCAGATCGGTTGTGACAATCGGGAAGTCACGCAAGTACAGAGGGCGGTAGATGTCATTCATCACTTCGCCGGCGCGCTCGTTATGCACCCCAATCACCACGCGATCCGGCTTCATGAAGTCTTCGATGGCCGCGCCTTCGCGCAGAAACTCCGGGTTGCTGGCCACATCAAAATCCAGATCGGGATTGGCTTTGCGCACCACCTGTTTGACCTGACGGTTGGTGCCGACGGGGACGGTGGATTTGGTCACAATCACCACATAGTCCTTGGCGGTGCGGGCAATCTCTTCGGCAGCCGCCATGACGTAAGACAGGTCAGCGTGCCCATCTCCACGCCGGGTGGGAGTGCCAACCGCAATGAACACGGCTTGCGCACCGTCCATGGCTTTTTCGAGATCCAAAGTGAAACTGAGCCGGCCAGCTTCGACGTTTTTTGCCATCAAGGCATCGAGGCCGGGTTCGTAGATCGGAACTTCGCCGCGTTCGAGCATTTCGATTTTTGATGGGTCTTTGTCGACGCAAACAACTTCATGTCCGAAGTCAGAGAAGCACACCCCGGAAACCAAACCGACGTAGCCCGTACCGATCATTGCTATTTTCATGTGTGCCACCCTTATTTTGGTTCTGCTCGTATTGGTCTTTTAATGGGCGCGGCAGAGAGGCCTGTCAACGTAGCAACAGACATTGCATGAGTTACATATCCGGAAAGTATCCTTCGATCTCGGCCAAGCGCAGCAGGGAGGTGCGGTCAAATAATAAACCAGCGGCGTCAGAGCCGCTGGCTGTTCGTTTCAAAGCCGTCCATCAGGGGTCAGACTATGTCAATCATGCTCGCATCAAATTGGCCTGCCCAACCAGTGATCCTAATGATATCGGATCCGAAGGTCAGTACAAAATCTAGGCCAACATCGGCGCCAAAATTGTTTATCACGTCCGTCTCGGTCAAGACTGGCCCATTTCCTGATGGTGCCCAAAGCAGATCGTCAAGTTGAAGAATATCGCTCTCCGTGGAACTGAAATTATTCACTGTATTACTGGCACCAACGCCGGTCGAGAAGACAAAAATATCGGCACCAAGGCCACCATCACCGATGTCATTCCCTGCGCCAAAATCCAGCACATCATCGCCGCCGCCGCCCAGCAGTGTGTCGTTACCGGAACCACCCAGAAGCGTGTCTGAGCCAGTGTTACCATTGAGCAAGTCAGCGTCATTGCCACCGCTCAAGGTATCGTTTCCGCTGCCACCGCTAAGAGTGTCGCCATTATCTCCGCCAAGCAAGTTGTCATCGCCGGTACCGCCGTTGAGCCTGTCAGACCCAGCATTGCCGTAGACAACGTCATTGCCATCATCGCCGCTCATCGTGTCGTTTCCACTACCCCCGTAGAGGGTGTCGTCACTGCCGCCACCGAACAGTTTGTCGTTGCCATCGCCACCAAAGACGGTGTCAGAGCCAGTATTACCGTTGACTAGATCATCACCATCGCCGCCGTTCAACGTATCTCGACCGCCGCCGCCAAAAACATTGTCAGAGCCGCCGCCGCCAAAGAGTTTGTCGTTGCCTGCCCCGCCAAACAAAGTGTCTGAGCCAGAATTGCCATCCAGAGAGTCATTGCCGTTGCCGCCAATGAGAGTGTCCAACCCTGAGCCACCGAACAAACTGTCGTTGTGGTTGCCGCCAATCAAAACGTCGTTGCCTGCACCCCCTCTCGCGAGATCGGCACCATTGCCAGCGTTGACCCAATCATTACCACCGTTTGTGTTGATCACGTTGCCAACGCCATTTCCGGTTATCCGATCGTTGCCAGCTCCTGTGTTCACATTTTCGATCACCGTGCCTAAAGCGATGCCTAGGTTTCCGATCAAACCTCCGACATCAGAGAATTCACCACCATTCATATTGATCCGAGCGTTCTGGCTATAGAACTTTAAGTCCATCAAATCAGTGCCGTTGCTGTCAAAGATTGTCATAGCAACTGGGCCATTTGAGGTGATAACCCCGTTAAAGAAATCGCCAAGATATCCGATAAGATTTGAACCCGGCCCCCAAACAGTATTTCCATACGTTCCGCCACTTGGTCCAGCCGCGCCATACAGATCCTGAATTGCCACGATGTCCACCATCATCGCACTGATGATGTTGGCATAACTTGCATTGGTACCAAGACTATCAGCCTGATCGAAATACGACATAATGGACATTTGCCAGCTGTCGTTGCCGAAGTCCTCATCGATCCCGTATTCAGCGGAACCGTTGTATCCGCCTTGATGGCCAAGCCCCAAAGCGTGACCGATTTCATGGATATAGGTCTGGAAGGAATAGCTGTTTAGGGACGTGCCGTATGTCGACAGCCAATCCGTTGACACATTGACGGTAGAAGACAAGATTTCGCCAGAGGAAACGGTAGAACTGGACCAAGCCCCCGCATCTGTGTCCTGAAAATTGATATCCGCAACGGTTAAGACTTCTTGAAAGACGATGTCCGCGACCATTTCCCAAGCCTCAAACGCCCAACGAGCCAGTATCTGACCTTCCGCACTCAAACCATTGATATTAACGGTGATCATATTGCTGACCGAGGTGTCAAACGACCGCGCTGTTGAGCCATTGCCAGTCCAATACCCAGTGGTGAGGAAATCCGCCATGTCCTGGATCGACCCATCCGCGATTGGAGTAAATGTATTGACGCTCAAATCGTAGTTAGAAGCCACCGCGTTAAAACCGTTTACGGCAAAATAGTAGGTGCCTGTGTACGTGGCCTCGAAGGTCAAAAAGGAGTTGTAGTTACCGCCATTAAAATCAATATCGTCGTTGAACTCGATGGTATTGCCGCTGGCATCCAGAACCCAGATCCGTGGATCGTCACCCGTCACGGACACCTGGTAAAAATCACCTTCGTTCAGGGTGATCGCAACAAAATCTACGTCTGTGGTATCGATGGTCCCGCGAAATGTATCTCCAACCGACATTGTGTAAGGCGTGCTTATATTTGCCGGTGCATCGCCTGCATCTTCAAGAACAAGGGCACCATTTGGATCGCCAACAATGGGAGTTTCTTTGGGGCCATCATCGTGACCATCGTCATGCCCCTCGTGAAAAATGGGTTCATCCATAGTCGGAATAAGTGCGTTCTGAATGAGCATTAAAAATCTCCTGTATCGTCGCGGCTGCTAAGAGGTCTGATCGATTTCTCGTTTTCAGCGGTGGTTTAAATTACTTTTCCCAAGGTGGCTGGCTCACGCGCAGCACATCCCTGGCGAATTTTTCTACGAGGCGCCCAAGCGGCGCGCCGTCTATCCCATCAACTTGCAATGACGGGCCTTTGTAGTTTTCGTTTGTCGCAGGGTTCTTCCATTTCAAAACCCCTTTGACATGATCTGGTCGAAAGGCTTCGACGACCAAAGTTGCCAGAACGCCCTGTGCGGCCCCGGTGTTGCTCTCCCCGGAGACAACAACCTTCCGTTCTGGAAATTGTTTTTCGATTTCATGGTGTAGCATGTCACATACAGCCTCAAGATCAGTCTCGCGCAGCTCATCAAGAGGCGTTTCACAGCTGAGATGGATTGGAGACAGGTTGGTTTGAGCATTACCGGTCATGGCGAGCCCCCCCAACATCATTGCACACAGAAAAAGATATGCCGCGGACTTCAACCACACAAACACACGCTCCACCCGGTTCCTCAACCGCCCGCACCAAACTCCGCGAATTCAAGCACAAACCTGACCCGGAAATAAGTCTGGGAAACCGTAAAAGTTAAGGATGCGTTAATCAAGTAGCAAGGGCCGTCAGCATGTCGCATGTGGGTTTTTCCCCATGGGCAAAACGGATTTTGAGGTCTCGGCTTACACAAAAAAGCTCCCGATAAACGGGAGCTTTCCAGACATCTCTTGCGGGTATGTTTAGCCCGGGTTGGAGCTGACGCCAACTTGCGCGGGACGCAGCAGGCGATCATGCAGCATGAAACCCTGCGCAGAAACCTGAATGATGTCCCCCGATTTGGTGTTTGGCACAGGGGCTTCAAACATGGCTTCGTGCACGTTTGGATCGAACTTGTCGCCCACTTCTGGCGAAATCACTTCGATGCCGTGTTTGGAGAAGGTTTTCAGCAGCTCGCGCATGGTGAGCTCAATGCCTTCGATCAGCGCGGCAGAGGCTTCCTTCTGCTCGTCCGTGATGGTCTCAACCGCGCGCTTCATGTTGTCAAACACGGGCAGCATGTCACGAGCCAGTTTGGAGCCGCCGTATTGCTCGGCATCCCGGCGGGCTTTGTCGCCTCGTTTGCGGGCGTTTTCCGCATCGGCCAGCGCGCGCATCCAGCGGTCTTTTAACTCGTCGCGTTCGGCACGCAGCTCATCCAGCTCAACAGCTTCATCTTCGAGTTCGTCCAAGCTGGCAGCAAATTCTTCTGCTTCAGCATCTGCGATGTCGTCCAGAAACTCGTTGTCTTTCGGCTCAGCCATAATCCACCTCTAACCGCGGTCGGTGATGAGTTTCCCGACCAGTTGTGCCGTGTAATCCACGATCGGCACGATGCGTCCATAGTTCAGGCGCTTGGGTCCAATGACCCCAACAGCACCCACGATCTTTCGATCAGCGTTCATATAGGGAGACACCACCAAAGAGGAACCCGAAAGTGAAAAAAGTTTGTTCTCAGAGCCAATAAAAATGCGCACGCCGTCGCCCTGTTCAGCCAATTCGAGAAAATCAGCAATGTCTCGTTTACGTTCGAGGTCGTCAAACAACGTGCGGATGCGTTCGAGGTCCTGTTCTTCCTCATCGGTGCCAAGCAGATTCGAGCGGCCCCGCACAATCAGGCGCTCTTGTTGACCTTCCTCATTGGCCCAAAGGGCAAGACCGTTTTCCACCAGGTCCGCAGCAAGACTGTCGATTTCCTGACGGCGCTTTGTGATCTCTTCCTGCACGGCTTTGCCCAGGTCACTCAGCGTGCGGCCTTCGGCAACGGCATTGAGAAAATTGGCTGCTTCGCGCATGGAGCTGGGAGTCTGGCCGGGCGGCGGTGTGAACAGACGGTTTTCCACATGGCCGTCAGCAAAAACCAGCACCACCAGCGCACGGTCGGCACCAAGACTGACAAACTCAATGTGTTTGATTGGAGCTTCATGTTTGGGCGCCAGGACCAGTGAGGCGCCTTGGGTCACGCCAGATAGCGCGGTTGAAACACGGTCAAGCATGTTGGAGACATCGCCATCCACGTCGCCCATGGTGGCGTCAATTTTTTTGCGGTCACCTTGATCCAGATCGCCGACCTCAAGCAGGCCATCAACAAACATACGCAGCCCTTGTTGGGTTGGGACCCGTCCAGCAGAAACGTGCGGGCTGTCCAGGAGGCCGAGAAACTCCAGGTCCTGCATCACATTTCGAATGGTGGCGGCGCTGACTTTCTCCGACAAAGTGCGGGTCAACGTGCGGCTGCCGACAGGATCGCCGGTTTCCAGGTAGCCTTCGACCACGCGGCGGAATACCTCGCGGCTGCGGTCATTCATTTCTGCGAGAATTTTGCTGCTGTCTGTCATTCGCCCGTGCCTTTGCCCTCTCAATAAAATAGCCTCAAAGGCAAAGGTCAATCGGGGTTGCGTCCAACCTTATCCCGCGGTTATCCCCAGCCCAAACCCAGAAAAGGATATTTGCCATGCGCCCTTCCGGCCGTCAGCTTAACGAAATGCGTGAAGTCTCGATTGAAACCAATGTGACCAAACACGCCGAAGGCTCCTGTTTGATCAAGATGGGCGACACCCATGTGCTGTGTACAGCATCCCTGGAAGCGCGTGTGCCGCCGTTTATCAAGGGTTCCGGTCTGGGTTGGGTGACCGCAGAGTATGGCATGCTGCCACGTTCCACCTCCTCCCGTATGCGCCGCGAGGCGTCCGCCGGTAAGCAGGGTGGTCGCACCGTTGAAATTCAGCGTTTGATTGGCCGCTCCCTGCGCGCCGGTGTCGACCGTGTTGCTTTGGGCGAGCGCCAGATCACCGTGGACTGTGATGTGATCCAAGCCGATGGCGGCACGCGCTGTGCCTCCATCACCGGTGGCTGGGTGGCGCTGCGTTTGGCGGTGAACAAGCTAATGAAAGCCGGGGATGTGATGACCGACCCGCTGATTTCCCCAGTGGCCGCCGTGTCTTGCGGCATCTACGCCGGTCAACCCGTGCTCGATCTGGATTACCCTGAAGACAGCGAAGCGGGTGTGGACGGCAACTTCATCATGCTCGCCAACGGCCAGATGATTGAAACTCAGATGTCGGCCGAAGGCGCCACTTACTCCCGCGCGCAGATGAACGAACTGCTGGATCTGGCGGAAAAAGGTGTGGCGGAACTGGTCTCAGCACAACAGGCAGCCAGCGCATGACCCGCAAATTTGAGGGCGACCAGCTTTTGGTCGCCACCCACAACGCCGGCAAATTGGCTGAGATCACAGAGATCCTCGCGCCTCACGGCGTTTCGGTTGTTGGCGCGGGCGACATGGATTTGCCGGAGCCCGAAGAAACCGAAGACACTTTTGTAGGCAACGCCCGCATCAAGGCCCATGCGGCAGCCAAGGCAACCGGCCTCCCTGCCCTTTCTGACGACAGCGGCATCACCATCGACGCGCTGGACGGCGCGCCGGGGGTTTACACTGCGGATTGGGCGGAAACCGCCAATGGCCGCGACTTCATGAAAGCCATGACCCGCGCCAATGACGAAATCACTGCCAAAGGGCCAGATGCGCCACGTTCCGCGCAGTTCCGCTGCACATTGGTTTTGGCCTGGCCTGATGGACATGACGAGGTGTTTGAGGGCGTGATGGCGGGCGATCTGGTCTGGCCTATTCGCGGCGAAGGCGGGTTTGGCTATGATCCGATGTTCATGCCAGACGGTTACGGCGTGACCTGCGCTGAGATGCCGAAAGAGGAAAAGAACCAGATCAGCCACCGTGGACGGGCGCTCAAAGCCTTTGTGGAAGGCTGTTTTGGCTGAGGATTGGCAAAACGGGGGCTTTGGCCTGTATATTCATTGGCCATTTTGTCAGGCCAAATGCCCCTATTGCGATTTCAACAGCCATGTCAGTCGCGAAATCGATCAATCCCGCTGGCTTAGAGCCTATTTGAGCGAGTTGGATCGGGTTGCAAAGCAGACCTCTGGGCGGGTTTTGAACACGGTTTTTTTTGGCGGCGGCACGCCCAGTTTGATGGATCCAGACGTGGTTGCCGCAATTCTGGCGCGAGTGCGCCAGCTGTGGCCCACATCAAACGACATGGAAATCACCCTTGAAGCGAACCCCGGATCGGTGGAGGCCGGCCGTTTTGCGGCCTATCGCGATGGCGGCGTGAACCGGATTTCTATGGGTATTCAGGCGCTGAACGATCATGATTTGAGACGTTTGGGCCGAATTCACTCAGTTGATGAAGCCAAACAGGCCTTTGACATTGCGCGAAAAACCTTTGAACGGGTGAGTTTTGATCTGATCTATGCGCGTCAAAATCAAACACTTGAAGACTGGATGTCCGAGTTGCGCGAAGCCCTCTCGATGGCAATTGACCACCTGTCTCTCTATCAACTTACAGTTGAACAAGGCACCGCCTTTGGCGACCGGTACAACCGAGGGAAACTGCGGGGGTTGCCCGAAGACGATCTCGCTGCAGATATGTATGAAGTGACACAAGACATCTGTGCCGACGCCGGTATGTTGCCTTATGAAGTGTCAAATTACGCTGCAATAGGCTCTGAATCACGACACAATCAGATTTATTGGCGCTATGGCGACTATGCGGGAATTGGGCCCGGCGCCCATGCGAGGCTGACGCTCAATGGTCAACGCCACGCGATTGAAACCTGGCGCAATCCAAACAAATGGTTGGAAGAAGCCGAGGCCGGAAATGGCGAGAACTTGAAAGAGGCGGTCGCTCTGGTGGATCAAGTCGCCGAGTTTCTGATGATGGGTTTGCGCCTTTCAGATGGAGTCGACTTGCGCAGATACGAAGCTCTGGCGGGTCAACCTCTAGAGGGACCACGTGTCGCAGAGTTGCAGGCCTTAGGTATGATTGAACTCAACGATCATCACCTTAAGGTGTTGCCACAGGGACGTATGGTCCTGAACGCTGTTTTGGCGGAACTCCTGGTGGAATAAATGCGCATTATTTGGCTGATTTGTGGATTGAGCTGTGTGGCCTTGGCCTTGATTGGCGTGGTGTTGCCGCTCCTGCCAACAGTGCCGTTTCTGCTTCTGGCCGCCTTTTGCTTTGCACGTTCCTCAGAACGGCTTCACGATTGGCTTTTGGCGCACAAGACTTTTGGTCCGATGATTGAAGACTGGAACAGCAACGGTGCGATCCGCCCTTCGGCAAAAAGGGCAGCAACACTGTCCATTGCAGTTGTATTTGGAATTTCTCTGGTTGTTGGCGTCAAAACCACCGTTTTGCTCATTCAAATGGTGGTTTTGAGCGCGGTACTTTTTTTCATCTGGACTCGGCCTAATTCGTAGCCGTCAAAATCCGACACAACTCATCCAACTCATCAAGCGTTTGATAAGTAATGGTAATTTTTCCATGCTCGCCGCCGGAAACGTGATCCACTGCAACTTTCATGCCCAAATTAGCCGAAAGATCGCCCTCTAGCGCGACTGTGTCGGCGTCCTTATGGGTCTTTGGTCGAGATTTTTTATTTTGCTCGACGAGAGAGCCTGTTTTTTTCGCCAGTTTTTCGGTCTGACGCACCGACAAACCATCCTTCACCACTTTGCGGGCCAACTCGGATGCGTTGTCGGTGGTGACCAGAGCGCGGGCATGACCAGCCGATAGCTGGCCCTCGCGCAACATAACCTGCACGTCATCCGGCAGATTTAGCAGACGCATCAGGTTGGCAATGTGGCTCCGACTTTTGCCGAGCGCTTCCGAAACCTTTTCCTGCGTATGACCAAACTTCTGCATCAGTTGACGATAGCCCATCGCCTCTTCCACAGGGTTTAGATCGGCGCGTTGGATGTTTTCAATAATCGCGATTTCGAGCACTTCGGTGTCGTCGTAGTCACGCACGATGATGGGCAGCTCATGTAGCTGCGCCATTTGAGAGGCGCGCCACCGACGCTCGCCCGCGACAATTTCATACCGATCGCCAGATTTTTTCCGCACGATCAGCGGCTGAATCACACCTTTCTCACGGATCGAGTTGGACAGATCTTCCAGTTGTTCCGGCGTAAAATCGCGTCGTGGCTGATCCGGATTGGGCTCAATGCGTTCGATTGGCACCACAAGATCCGCGCGACGAGGCGCAGATCCGGTTTCCTGACGTGAGGTGTCTTCGGTCACATCTGCCATCAAGGCGCTCAAACCGCGGCCAAGACCGCGTTGTTTTTTCTTATCGGCCATGCTGGCTCTCCTTTACGCGGCGACTTGGAAGTTCTTGGCGAGCAGTTCTTTGGCCAACGCGCGATAAGCCTCGGCCCCCTTGGAGGTTGGATCGTAATCCAGGACCGGCTGCGCAAACGATGGCGCCTCAGACACGCGCACATTGCGCGGGATTTTGGTTTCGAACACCAACTCACCCAGGTTGTCGCGCGCATCCTGCTCAACCTGTTGGGACAGATTATTGCGCGCATCAAACATGGTTAATACAATGCCTTCGATCCGCAGTCCTGCATTGGCAGTTTGGCGGACTTCGCGCACAGTCAACATGAGCTGGGACAGGCCTTCCAACGCAAAAAACTCGCTTTGCAGCGGGATCAAAACGGAGTTGGCCGCGATCATCGCGTTGACAGTCAGAAGGTTTAGAGAAGGTGGACAATCAATCAGGATGTAGTCCAGATCATATTTGTCCATAGCGGTCTGGCGCAGCGCGTCGTGCAAAAGAAAGCTGCGCTTTTCGTTGGACATCAACTCAATATCCGCTGAACTCAGGTCCACTGTTGCTGGTACAATCGACATAGTGCCAGATTCTGTGGTCTGGATTACCTCGTCCAGTTCCACATCTCCGGTCAAAAGATCGTAGGTGGTGTGTGTGCGATCCTCGACCTCAACCCCCAAGCCGGTAGACGCGTTCCCCTGAGGGTCCAAATCGACAAGAAGAACCTTACACCCCTCTTCAACCAAAGCTGCAGCAAGGTTGATAGCGGTTGTTGTTTTGCCCACACCACCTTTTTGGTTGGCCACTGCGATGATTTTAGGCCCTTTAGGGCGTGTGGGATCCGACACGTTTGAGCTCTCCAATCTTAAGAATGACCGCTTCTGGGTCCGTGATACTTTTTACCACTTCGCAATCAAATAACCACGATTCCTGCGCGGATTTGAGCTCTTTTTGCCAACGTGCGCCTTTTGGGAACACTGCGGTTCCGGATGCCGTCAAATGACGCTCCGCGAATTCGCACAGCAAAGACAAGTCCGCAAGGGCGCGGGCCGACAAAACATCCGCATTCTGAGGCGCAGCTTTCTCGATGCGGTCTGTAGTAACAGTTCCAGAAACACCGGTTTCGCGCAAAACCGTGCGCAGAAAGGCGCATTTGCGCTGGTCACTTTCAATCAGCGTCACTTTTTTTGGCGCTTCGGGTTCCGCTGCCATCAAAGCAATGACAAGACCAGGAAAGCCGCCTCCACTGCCTATGTCCACCCAATGAGCGGCTTTAGATGGCCCGCTGCGCAGAACTTGCACGGAATCCAGAATGTGGCGTGTCCAAAGATCGTCGATTGTAGATTTGGAGACCAAGTTGATACGCGGATTCCACTTCACCAGAAGATCCGCGAGTGTTTCAAGTCGGGTCAATGTTTCACGTGAAACATTCAGTTTGGTTTGGATGTGATCTGGACAGGACATTACGCAGATTTTGCCTTCTTGGCTTGGCGCAGTTTGGCGAGCAGCAAGGTCAGTGCGGCTGGAGTCATGCCATCAATACGACCGGCCTGCCCCAAATTCGAGGGACGTACGGCGTTTAACTTCGCCTTCAACTCGTTGCTGAGACCTTCAATCACGTCAAAATCAAAGTCGGACGGAATGATCTGCGTTTCATCCCGGCGCATCGCTTCGACATCCCGCTTTTGGCGCTCAATGTAGTTGGCATAAAGCGCATCCCGATCAAGCTGATCTTGGATCTCGGGCTCAATTTGGCCAAAGCGCTCATCCAGGGCTGTCAGTTCAGAAAAACCAACTTCAGGGAAGGCCAAGACTTGAAACGCGGTACGGCGATTTCCATCCTGGTTCACTGCAATCCCGGCAGCGTTGATTTCTTTTGGTGTGTAGCCTTTTTCTTCCAGAAGAGATTTCCCCGATGCAAGCTTCTCTGCCTTCTTTCCAAAGGCAGCCTTACGTGCCTCACCGATCAATCCCAATTTTTCGCCAATGGGTGTAAGGCGTTGATCCGCATTGTCAGCCCGCAGAGACAGACGGAACTCCGCGCGCGAGGTGAACATACGATACGGTTCCGTCACACCTCGAGTGATCAGATCATCTACCATTACGCCGATATAGCTATCCGACCGGCTGAAGTGATGTGGCTCTTTGCCTTGCGCGGAAAGTGCGGCGTTGAGACCGGCAACAAGGCCTTGGGCGGCGGCTTCCTCATAACCAGTGGTGCCATTGATCTGCCCCGCCAAGTAGAGACCAGGCACGCCCTTCACCGCAAGTGCGGCATCCAGCGCCCGCGGATCGACATAGTCATATTCAATGGCATATCCGGGCTGCAGAATCTCCACATCCTCAAGGCCAAAGATCGAGCGCACATAGGCTTCTTGCACATCCACCGGCAGAGAGGTGGAAATGCCGTTTGGGTAGACGGTGTCGTCGTCCAATCCTTCTGGCTCCAAGAAGACCTGATGGGAATCTTTATCCGCAAAGCGCACAATCTTGTCTTCGATAGAGGGGCAATAGCGTGGCCCTACCCCCTCAATATGGCCGCCATACATGGCGGAGCGATCCAAGTTGTCGCGTATGATATCATGTGTTTTGGCGTTGGTATGGGTGATACCGCAGGCGATCTGACGGGCGGAAGGCTTCTTGTTCAAGAAAGAGAACATCACCGGGTCTTCATCGCCAGGCTGGCTGTCGAGCAGATCCCACTTGATGGTCTTGCCATTTAGCCGAGGCGGTGTACCGGTTTTCAGCCGCCCCAGAGGCAGCGCGAAACTGTCGATACGTTCGGCAAGTTTGACCGAGGCGTTGTCGCCCATCCGACCTCCCGAATGAGAGACATCGCCAATGTGGATGACACCGCGCAGGAATGTGCCTGTTGTGAGAACAACCGCGTGCGCAGCGATCTCTGATCCATCGGAAAGCACGACACCCCGCACCGCTCGGCCGTCCATGCGGAAATCAATCGCTTCGCCTTCAATTACGGTCAGGTTTCGAGTAATCTCAATCTCCGACAACATTTCTGTCCGGTAGATTTTCCGGTCAGATTGCGCGCGGGGACCTTGGACTGCAGGGCCTTTACGACGGTTGAGCAGACGAAACTGAATACCTGCCTTGTCGGCGATACGCCCCATGACACCATCAAGCGCGTCAACCTCTCGCACGAGGTGCCCTTTGCCAAGCCCCCCAATTGCGGGATTGCAGGACATGACGCCTATGCCGGACTTTTTCAAAGTCACGAGTGCGGTTGATGCGCCCATGCGCGCGGAGGCCGCCGCGGCGTCTGCACCAGCGTGGCCGCCCCCAACAACAATGACGTCAAAATGTTTCACGTGAAACACTCCTCAAATTTGAATCATTTTCCGATGCAAAAACTCGAAAAGATCTCGTCCAGTAAGTTCTCTACATCGACATGACCAACGATGGAATCAAGGGCACGAATCGCGGTACGCAGCTCTTCCGCGCCGATATCATAGTGATCCGGACCCAAAGCGAGAACGGCCCGAGCGGCATCCAAGGATTCAGACGCACGCTTCATCGCGATACGGTGACGTTCGCGCGTCGCGACGCCAGACCGCCCCGCCTGTTCCAAAAGCTTCTCCGTAATTTCAGCAACAAGCTCAGAAACGCCAAACCCGGTTTTTCCGGAAATCGCGTTCTGTGGGTCAGAGAGCGTATCCGCTTTGGCTGCGCGGATCACATCGTTTGGAAGCGGGGCGAAGTCTGGCACTTCGCCTTCCGACTTAAGGAAAACCCTTAGATCAGCAGCCTCTGCCCGGTCGCGGGCGCGTTGGATGCCAATACCTTCTACATGATCGTCGGTTTCGCGCAGGCCGGCGGTGTCCAGTAAAGTCACCGGAAGACCGTTGAGTTCCATGCGCACTTCGATCACATCGCGTGTAGTGCCCGCATATTCAGAGGTGATCGCGGCCTCGCGACCAGCAAGCGCATTTAGCAAGGTGGATTTGCCAACATTGGGCGCGCCAAGAATGGCAACTTCAAAGCCGGTGCGGATACGTTCGGCCGTATCGACGCCCGCGATTTCCTTATCGAGTTCTGTACGAACGCCAGAGAGAAGTTCTGTGACTTCCGGGGTCACATCAACAGGCACATCTTCGTCCGCAAAGTCGATGGTAGCTTCGATCAAAGCGGCGGCGCGGATTAGATCCGTGCGCCATTTTCCGGCGAGATTTCCGAGGTCACCGGAAAGAACGCGCAAAGCCTGACGACGTTGAGCTTCGGTTTCCGCGTCTATCAGATCGGCGAGACCTTCGACCTGCGCAAGATCAAGGCAGCCGTTTTCCAAAGCGCGGCGCGTGAACTCCCCCGCTTCGGCCAAACGCAAGCCGTCCATCTCGGACAATTCTCGGAGCACTGCATTCACCACGGCGGTGGAGCCGTGCAGGTGCAATTCGAGGACTTCTTCGCCGGTGAAGCTAGCGTTCTCTTCGAAATACAAAACCAAGGCCTGATCCAGACGGCGGCCTTCGCTGTCTTTCAGCAGTTTCAGTGCTGCATAGCGCGGCGCGGGCAAATCGCCAAAGAGCGCCCTTCCCGTCTCCGCCACCCGCGTACCGGACACACGAACGACAGCGACCCCCGCTTTACCGGGGGCCGTTGCAAGAGCGAAAATTGTGTCAGCCACATAGGCCATCACAGCATCCTTAGGTGTTCATCGAGTCAAAGAACTCGCCATTGGTTTTGGTTTGCTTGAGTTTGCCAAGCAGGAACTCGACCGCATCGGTGGTGCCCATCGGGTTGAGGATGCGGCGCAGCACAAAGGTTTTCGCAAGATCGCCTTTGTCGACCAAAAGGTCCTCTTTCCGGGTGCCCGATTTGAGAATGTCGATCGCCGGGAAGACACGTTTGTCTGCCACTTTACGATCCAGCACGATCTCAGAGTTACCGGTGCCTTTGAATTCTTCGAAGATCACCTCGTCCATGCGCGAACCGGTGTCGATCAGCGCGGTGGAGATGATGGTGAGCGAGCCACCTTCTTCGATGTTACGGGCCGCACCAAAGAAACGTTTGGGGCGTTGCAATGCGTTGGCGTCCACACCACCGGTCAGAACTTTACCGGAAGATGGCACCACGGTGTTGAAGGCACGACCAAGTCTTGTGATTGAGTCTAGAAGGATAACAACATCTCGTTTGTGTTCCACCAGACGTTTGGCTTTCTCGATCACCATTTCAGAGACGGCCACGTGGCGTGTGGCCGGTTCGTCAAAGGTGGAGGAAATCACCTCACCTTTCACGGAGCGCTGCATGTCGGTCACCTCTTCCGGGCGTTCATCGATCAGCAAAACGATAAGGTAGCACTCCGGATGGTTCGCCTCGATACTATGCGCGATGTTTTGCAGCAGCACGGTTTTACCGGTGCGTGGCGGCGCAACAATCAAGGAACGCTGGCCTTTACCAATCGGCGCGACAAGGTCGATCACGCGGGCGGAACGGTCTTTGATGGTGGGATCTTCGATCTCCATCTTCAAACGCTCATCCGGGTAGAGCGGTGTGAGGTTGTCAAAGGCGATTTTGTGCTTGGCCTTCTCAGGCGCCTCAAAGTTGATCTGAGACACGCCTGTGAGAGCAAAGTAGCGCTCGTTGTCCCCTGGAGCCGTCATAACGCCGTTCACGGTGTCACCGGTGCGCAGAGAGTACTTACGGATCATCTCCGGGGAGACGTAGATGTCATCGGGACCCGGCAGGTAGTTGGCCTCTGGCGAGCGCAGGAAGCCAAAGCCGTCCTGGAGCACCTCAAGCACACCATCGCCAGAGATTTCCCATCCATCATCTGCGCGTTCCCGCAGAATTTGGAACATCATCTCGCCTTTGCGCATTGTGGAGGCGTTTTCGATCTCCAACTCTTCGGCCATTGCCAAGAGATCTTTCGGGCTTTTGGCTTTCAACGTGCCAAGAGCAAGCTTTTCTTGTGTCATGAAAATATCCTGTGATGCCCAGGTGAAAGGCAGTTCATGTACTCTGTATTTGGAAGACACTTAGCCCGGACGGGCCAGTTGGCGGCTTTTCTAAGCTACTTTCTTTGCCTGAGTCAAACGATTCAGAATTTCACCACAACCGAGACCACGATCAGAACCATCAAAACCGTCGGAACTTCGTTCATCATGCGGTACTGTCGACCGGTGAGCGTGTTTTCATCCCGACCAAATTTCTTGCGCATGATCATCAGCCAATGATCAAACACGGTCATAGAGATGACGCCGAACGCTTTCGTATACGGCCAGATCGCAGACCAATCGACAATGCCAGGAGTAAAGACAAGCGTGAGGCCTGCGGCCCAGGCAACAACGCTTGCAGGCGCCATGATATAGCGCTGAAGCTTGTATTCCATGATCTTCAGGGTTTCATCAAGTTGATCCCCCTTCTCTGCCCGCTCTGCGTGATACACAAACAAACGGGGAAGGTAGAAAATACCTGCCATCCAGCTGATCACTGCGATGATGTGAAGCGAGAGTACGTATGGGTAAATGTCGACGAGAAAGTAACTCATGCCGGTTTGTTCCTGAACGAAGCCCGACCCTCTCTATAATAAATAAATATATATAGAAAAGGATGATGATTAAGTAGGAACGCCCAATCCTGTGGATTATCAATTTCCCCTATGACTTACCCACATCTGAACTCTTTGCTCTGATCTGTATCAACATCTGGTGAGAAAGTTAAAAGGTCTTAATGATTTCAGCGCTTTGAAAGAAATATGACAGGGGCGTGACTGTGGATAAGCGGGTGGAGAAACAGGTATGCGGGTGATTCTTCCCACAGGCAAAGTTTTCCCCGTCCACCGTGCAGAAAATCGGGGGATTTCCGTGAGACGGCGGGGAGTTTCCCCAGCTTGCAAAACCCCACAGAAATTTCCAGAAAGGACTCTCAAGAAGTTCCTTCCCTTCTCCACGGATTTATCCACATGACCGCACCCCTGATCCTTGCTTCGGGCTCTGAGATACGGGCTCAGCTCCTATCTAAAGCCAATGTTGGTTACGAAACCGTTAAGCCGCGCGTAGATGAAGAGATGATCAAGCGATCTTTGCAGGTGGAGGGGGCCACGCCGCGGGATGTGGCGGACGCGTTGGCGGAGTCCAAAGCGCGGAAAGTCAGTTTGAAGCGGCCAGAGGCGTTGGTTTTGGGCTGTGATCAGGTGCTGGATTTTCAGGGTACGATTTTTTCAAAGCCCGCCAGTGTGGATGATGCACGCAATCAGTTGCTTTTACTACGTGGGCAGCGCCACATGCTGCTTTCCGCCGCGGTGATCTATCAGAATGGCGAGCCGCTTTGGCGCCATGTGGGTGTTGTACGGCTGTTCATGCGGCAATTCAGCAACGACTTTCTTGAGGGCTACCTGGATCGCAACTTTGACAGCATCCGTTATTCGGTTGGCGGTTATAAGTTGGAAGAAGAAGGCGTGCGGCTGTTTGATAAGATCGATGGGGATTATTTTACCGTCCTTGGTATGCCGCTTGTAGAAATTCTGTCGTTTCTGACGACACGGGGAGAACTGCCACAATGACATTGCCGTCCATTCCTTTGGCGGGTGTGATCGGGAACCCGATTGCGCACTCAAAATCACCGGTCCTGCATGGGCATTGGCTGAAGACGTATGATATTGCCGGCCATTATGTACCGCTGGAGGTCGAGGCGGATGCTCTGGGCGATGTTTTGAAAGCCATGCCAAAGATGGGGTTTGTCGGTTGCAACGTGACGATCCCGCATAAAGAGCGGGTGATGCAATTTGTGGATCAGATCACGGATCGCGCAACGCTGATAGGGGCGGTGAACACGCTGATCTTTCTCAACGACGGAAGTATTCTGGGCGACAATACCGATGGCTATGGGTTTATTGAAAACCTGCGCCAAGGGGCGCCGGAGTGGGATGCCTCGGCGGGGCCAGCGGTTGTGCTGGGCGCGGGGGGTGCCGCGCGGGCGGTTGTGGCGTCTTTGCTCGATGCCGGTGCGCCAGAGATTTTACTGACCAACCGGACGCGCGTGCGGGCCGACAAGTTGCGTGAAGACTTTGGTGCGCGGGTGAAGGTCGTTGAGTGGGTGCAGGCGGGCAATATTCTGGAAGAAGGTGCCACGCTGGTGAACACCACGTCTCTGGGCATGACAGGCAAATCAGAGTTGCGCGTGCCGATGGATGGGCTGCGCAAAGAAACCGTGGTGACCGATCTGGTGTATACGCCGTTGACCACAAACTTCCTGCGCACAGCCAATGAGATTGGCTGTGTGACCGTGGATGGATTGGGCATGTTGCTGCATCAAGCGGTTCCCGGTTTTGAACGCTGGTTTGGTCGTCGTCCCGTTGTGGATGATGAAACACGGCGCGTGGTTTTGGGATGAGCTTTAAGCTTGGTCTGACAGGGTCGATTGGCATGGGCAAATCGACCACGGCGCAGATGTTTGTCGATCTCGGCTGCGCGCTTTGGGATGCGGATGCGGCGGTGCATCGGCTTTATGATGTAGGCGGCGCGGCGGTTGCGCCGATGCAGATAAAGTTTCCGGAAGCTGTGGTTGTAGGCGCTGTGTCACGTGACAAGCTCAAAGAGGTGATTGGACGCGATCCTTCTGCGCTCAAAATGATTGAAGACATTGTGCACCCTTTAGTGGCGCAAGACCGCGCCGCCTTCATCGCCTCGGCCAAAGCGGACATTCTGGTGTTTGACATTCCGTTGCTGTTTGAAACCGGCGGAAATGAGGCAATGGATGCGGTTGTATGTGTCTCTATTCCAGCGGAACTGCAGCGAGATCGGGTTTTGGCACGAGGCACGATGAGCGAGGTTCAGTTTGAGCAAATCCGCGCCAAACAGATGCCAAATGAGGAAAAAGTGGCCCGCTCGGACTATGTTGTGACCACGGACACGCTTGACCATGCGCGCCAGCAGGTGGAGAAGATTGTGACCACCATCAGGGGACACATTGCCAATGCGTGAAATCGTACTCGATACTGAAACCACTGGGTTTGATCCGTTCTCCGGCGACCGGATTGTCGAGATTGGGGCATTGGAATTGTACAACCACTTGCCTACTGGCGAGACGTTTCACGTCTATATCAACCCGATGCGGAACATGCCGGAAGAGGCTTTTGGCGTGCATGGGATTGGGCCGGATTTGCTCGACGTGCCACGGGATGCGCAGCCGGGTGAGGTGACGCTGAAGGACAAGAAGGTCTTTGAGGCGCACGGACAAGCGTTTCTGGATTTCATCGGCAATGACAGCAAACTGGTCATTCATAACGCCAAATTTGACATGAAGTTCCTGAATGCGGAGCTGAGCTGGATGAACCTGCCGGAGATCCCGATGGATCGGGCGGTGGATACGCTGGCCATGGCGCGCAACAAGTTCCCGGGATCGCCCGCCACTTTGGACGCTCTGTGCCGTCGCTATGGCATCGACAACTCTTCGCGGGCATTGCACGGCGCGTTGTTGGACTCCGAAATTCTGGCGGAAGTCTATCTGGAGCTGATTGGTGGCCGGCAGCCTGATTTGGTTCTGGCCTCTGGCGGTGGTGGTAAGACCAAATCAGTGCAGGTGGATGATTGGCGGCCAACAAAACGCGCAACGCCCCTACCCTCGCGTCTGACCGAAGAAGAGGCGACAGCGCATAAAGAGTTTGTCGAAAAGATGGGCGACAACGCCCTTTGGACCAAACTGGGATAATCCACAAAAAAGGCGCCGCCCGCGAAGGCAGCGCCTGAACTCTTAAAAGCGGATCGTTTAGTTGGCGATAGGCTGCTCTGCGGCCTGCTGCTCTTGCGCCCGGCGTTGCAGTTCGGAGCGATACAGAGCCACAAAGTCGATGGTTTCCAGGTTCAGTGGCGGGAAGCCACCGTCGCGGGTTACGTCAGATACGATGCGGCGTACAAATGGGAACAACATGCGTGGGCATTCGATCAGCAGGAATGGGTGCAGCTGGTCTTCTGGCACACCTTCCACGTGGAACACACCAGCGTAGTCCAGTTCCAGAATGAACATTTCAGCGCCGTCTTCTTTGTTCTTGGCGGTGATGTTCAGCTTCATGGCCACTTCGAACTGATGGTCCGCGGTGCGCTTTTTCGCATCAAGGTTCACCTGAACCTGAACGTCAGGCTGCGGGTTACCGGCAGAACCTTTCTGAGCCAGGATGTTTTCGAACGACATGTCGCGCACGAACTGGGTCAATACGTTCATTTTCAGCTGCGGCGCTTGTGCTGCACCGTTTTCGTTTTCCGCCATGGGAAGTCTCCAAAAGAATTCGTTTGCCCTGCTTTATCAGGTCAAATTACGGGGCTCAATGTTTAGTCCAACCGGATGGTTTATGCGTAGGTTTTTTGACGCTGTCCACCTGTGGATGCGGGCTTTCTGGAGCGGGATCTACTTCGGAGAATTCACCGTCAATCACATCAGAGCGTGCTGGACGGTGGCCTTGATTTGCGGGACCTGAATGAAAAGAGGCAGAGTGTGTGCTGCCCATGGTAAAGCTCTGAACGCGCACGCGTTTTCGGGCAAATTCAAACATGATTTTGCGGAAGGCTGGAGTCAGGAGGGCAAATCCAACGGCGTCTGTGAAGAAACCTGGCGTCAACAGCAAAACACCAGCGATCAGGATCATGGCGCCGTGGGCCAAAGGCTCGGTTGGATCGTTGAGTTCATTGAAGGATTGCTGCACGTTTACGATGGCGGCAAGCCCCTGAGAACGCACCAGATGTGTGCCAAGAATGGCCGTCAGCAGGACAATCGCCAAGGTCGGCCACAGGCCAATGGCGCCGCCAACGCTGATGAACAGGGCGATTTCGATCATCGGGATCGCGATAAAGGCCAACAAGAGCCACATCTTAGCTTTACTCCATTGCTACATTTGGCGAGGTGGACTTGACCCCGCCCGTGACTTACATAAGTGCGAGAGAACAGTGTTTCCATGCCCAACATGAGGTTTAAATGAACTCCTCCCTAATTCAACTTCTGGTTCTTGCCGGTATTGCCGTGTTTCTGATCTTGCGTTTGCGCAGTGTTTTGGGGACTCGAGAGGGCTATGAAGAGCCACGTCAGGAAGGTGCTTCTCAGGCCCGTCGCAAGGGGCCGGACCTTGAGGTGATCGAAGGTGGACCGGATCAGGACATTTTGGACCACGCCGAAGAGGGCAGCGTGAATGCGCTGGCATTGGCGAAGATGAAGTCGATGGAGCCGCAGTTTGGCGTGAACGACTTCCTGGGCGGTGCGCGTGGGGCCTATGAGATGATTTTGATGGCCTTTGAGAAAGGTGATCTGGCGAGCATCCAGCCGTTCCTTGGCGAGGAAGTTTACGAGAGCTTTGCGCATGTGGTGGAGATGCGCGCGGACAAAGGTCTGACCGTGGAAAGCGAATTTGTTGGGGTGCGTGAAATGGTGCTGCAGGCGGCGCATTTTGACGAGACCACCAAAGAAGGCGAAATCACTGTGCGCTATGTGGGTGAGTTGACCCATGTTGTGCGGGACAATTCCGGTGAGATTGTTGAGGGCAGCGAAAGCCAGATTAAGCGGCAGAAGGACGTTTGGACCTTTGCCCGCGTGATGGGATCGGACGATCCAAACTGGCAGCTTGTTGCCACGGGCGAATGATCCGGGCGTTTCGGGCGGCTTTGGCCGCGGTCTTTGTGATGGCCGGAGGGGTAGCCATGTCCGAAACACATATGAAAATCCTGTCGTTTGACGACCTGGACGGGTGGGCCGCGGATGATCACGAGGCCGCCCGTCAAGTTTTTCTGAACACCTGTGCAGACTTTGACGCGCCGGATTGGCAGACTTTATGCGCGGCGGCGACGGGTATTGAAGATGCGCGCAAATTCTTTGAGCTTCTGTTTCGGCCGGTGCTGATTGAAGAAAAAGACAAATCGGCACTGTTCACCGGTTACTTTGAGCCGGAGCTGGAAGGGTCTTTGACACCAAGCGGGCGGTATCGCTTCCCTGTCTACAAAATGCCGCGTGAGGCCAAAGGCGGCCAGTGGTTGACCAGGCGCGAGATTGAGACCAGCGGCGCGCTTCAAGGGCGCGGGTTGGAGATTGCTTGGGTGGATGACAGCGTGGAGCTGTTTTTTCTGCAAATTCAAGGCTCGGGGCGCATTCGCCTGCCCAATGGGTCCTACATTCGTGTCGGCTACGGTGGCGCCAATGGCCACAAGTACCGCTCTATTGGCGCGGAGTTGGTGCGGCGCGGTGTGTATAATGCGCATCAGGTGAGCGCGCAGGTTATCAAGAATTGGGTGAAACGCAATCCGGTGGATGGGGCGGAACTGCTGCGCCACAACGACAGCTTTGTGTTCTTCCGCGAAGTGAACCGCGTGCCAGCGCACAAGGGCCCGTTGGGGGCGATGAACCGCTCGATCACGGCGATGCGGTCGGTAGCGGTGGACCCGAAGTTTACGCCTTTGGGCGCGCCGGTTTGGGTGGAAAAAGATGGTGCGGGACCGCTGCGGCGGTTGATGATCGCCCAGGATACCGGATCGGCCATCAAAGGTGCGCAGCGGGCCGATATCTTTTTTGGCACTGGGGATGAGGCCGGTAAGGCGGCGGGAACGCTCAAAGATCCGGGTCGCATGGTAGTGCTTTTGCCCATTCAGCGGGCCTATGCGATGTTGCCGGAGTCGGTGCTGTGACACGGCGGAAACTGAGTGAAGAAGAAGTCACCCTCTGGCGGAAGGTGGCAGATACTGCTGAGCGGTTGCATCCCGGCACAAGCGCGCATGAGTTGCCAAAACCCAAGCCAAAACCGATCAAGAAGCCAAGGCCACATCTTTCCCCTGCTCTGCCGGATTTCGAAGTTGGCTCAAAAGCCAATGCCAGCCCCTCGATGCATGATTTGATGGGATCGGTCTCCGAACGTGTGGCACGGCAGCCCGTGCAGATGGATAAGAAAGCCTTTGGCCGCATGAAGCGCGGGAAGCTGGTGCCTGAAGGCAAGATCGACCTACATGGTATGACGGCAGATCAGGCACATGGAGCGCTGACCGGCTTCATTATGCGCTCTCATGGGGAGGGCAAGCGGCTGGTTCTGGTGATCACAGGCAAGGGCAAAACCAAACGGGACGAAGGGCCGATCCCAACCCGGCGTGGGGTGCTCAAACATCAAGTGCCACAGTGGTTTGCATTGCGGCCAATGAAGCAGTGCATTTTGCAGGTGGCGGAGGCGCATATCCGGCATGGCGGTACCGGGGCGTATTACGTCTATCTACGCCGCCGTTGAGTTTCGAGCGCGCTCGAAAGGCACCACCATCACAGCGCTGGCGACAGCGAAGCAGATCGCAAAGCCTTGCAGTTGCGATTGGTAGTTGATGCCTTGATCAATCATCCAACCGGACAGACCCGGACCCAAAGCAGACCCCAACACGCCAAAGGCGGCAACGGTTGCTTTGATGGCGCCCAGATGCTGAGTTCCAAAAAACTCTGACCAGACTGACGCGGGCAAGGTGGCCATGCCGCCGCCCGCCATGCCCATGAGGATGACGCCCACAGCGACCCAGCTGACCGATGGCGCCCAAGCGTGGATGGTGAAGGCGGCGACCAGTGGCAAGAGGTAAAACGGCATAAGACGCGCAGCTCCAAGTTTGTCGATCAACCAGCCATAAACGATTGTGGATATGCCAAAGGAAAGCGTTCCCAACGGAAACACCGCCACCAAAGACAAGTGCGACCAGCCTTTGATTTCCGCAAAATAGGCTTGCTGAAAGAAGAACACCGTGGCGAAGGCGGGGAAGGCCATCATGGCGGGAATGGCAGAGAGAAATACAGGGTGGCGGACGGCTTCCCAGCGGGTCCAGTTGCGTCCATCCATGCCAAGTGCCTTTTCGTCTTTGGCAAGGCTTTGCGGTTCACGCTCTTGCCGCAGCAACAAAAACACCACTGGCGCCATGGCAAGACAAAGAAGGCCTGCTGCGAACCATATCCACTGCCAGTGAAATTGCGTTTTGAGGCTTACAGCCGTGATTGGCATGACGGCTTCGGCGCACATGAACCCCATGGTGGCAAAAGCCAGTGCGCGTCCACGCGAAGCGGCAAACCATCGTGCCATGGCCACGCCCGCGGTGTGGGTCAACATGCCCTGTCCTGTCAGGCGCAGCGCAACGATCACAAAAGGCAGAAGCCAGACCGAAGATAGCTGAGATAGCGCGATGCACGCAGACGCCAGCAAGAGCAGCATGAGTGGGCCAAGAATACGGACACGGATGTGGTCAGCGGGTGTCCCTGCCCAGAGCATGATGACCGCCGAGGTGCCGGTGCCTAACATGTAGATGGCACCCCAAGCCCCGTGGGTGAGATCAAAATGCATCCGAATGTCGGCAGCAAAGGTACCAATAAAGAAAGTTTGTCCGAAGCAGGACATAAACATCAGCATCGCGCCGGGCAGCAAGTAGCGGCCGTTTTGTTTGACGAAGGCCGTCGTGGAAATCATGTGCCGCCACCAGGCCCAGCAACCTGAATGGCAATCGCCTCATTGGACACGCGCACCCGCTCTGCCTGACGTAGCAGGAAATTCGGGTCGTCTGGTGCCAGCAGTTCATCAAAGGTGCGCGCGTCACGAAGCAAGGCGATCAGTGCCGGGCTTTCGGCAAAGGTCATGTGGTTGCTGCTGCCATCTGCAAAGCTGGATACGTCAAACACGATCACAGGGAGGTCTGCCAAAACGTCGGGGTTGGAAAGTTGTCCGAGCCTTTGAGATGAGCGGTTGATGCGGCTGGAAAGGCGCAGGGCGCTGTCTTCGGTTGAGGTCAAAATTACTGTGGAACCCGGCAAGGCGTCAAAGGGCTCCAAATTGCGCAGAAACAAATCCACCGGCATGTCTGGGGAAATCAGGGCCAAGGCGTCAATGTTGAGCGCAGTCCAACCAGGCTCTTTTTGTTCGATCTGGCGCAGGGTTTCGGTGATTAAAAACGTGCCCAGGGAATGGCCAACCAGCAGCAGGCGATCTGATCTTGATTTGGCGAGTTCACGTAGGGTGCGTTCCAGATCATCGCGCGAATACAGTGCGCTTTCACGATCATGCGCGTAACCAAGCGGACTGCCAGCGCTGGCCCAGGCGAAGTTCACCACGGTGCCGGGTAGATTAAAATCGTTCTGCAACTGAGCGATGCGGAATAAGCTGTCCTGATAGGTGTTGTAGAACCCGTGCACAAAGACGGTGACCTCCCGATTGCGGCGAGGATTGCCCGCGAGGCTGGCGGAGACTTTCCTGGCGAGGTCCGGAAGCGTGGCAATGGGGGTCTCTTTGGCAATCACAAAGTGTTTTTCCGGGTCGGGGTTGGCCTTGAATGTGGGGGCTTCGCCTGATGTGTGGGACGGCGGGATAGAGACGGTTGTGTCCAGAAAGGTCAATTCGTCATTGCGGGATGTTGCGAGATAGCCCTCGGCGTTGCGTTGGCGGTTGGTCACCACAAAGATCTGGCGTGTGTTGGGTGCGTTGAGCGCCTCTGGTTGGATGGGCGCGGTGATGCGATCTGCGCAAGCAGACAGTATCAAGCAGGTGGCAATGAGGATGAGGGTACGCACGAAAAATCCCGGCAAAACTGGTTTGCCGGGACTATGCAAGTGAATGCGCGGAGCTGCTAGGGGGAAATCAGAGCACGTAGCGGCTGACGTCCATGGATTTGGCCAACTCGCCGAGATTCGTCTCTACAAAGGCAGAATTCACAACAATTTCCTCGCCTGAGCGGTCTGGGGCGGAGAAGCTGAGTTCCTCAAACACGCGCTCCATCACTGTGTAAAGCCGACGTGCGCCGATGTTTTCCACCGACTGGTTCACTTCGGCAGCAATTTTCGCCAGTGCCGCGATGCCATCCTCAGTGAAGGACACAACAACCTCTTCAGTGCCCATCAGTGCGGTGTACTGGCGGGTCAGGGCGTTGTCGGTTTCGGTGAGGATGCGCACGAAGTCTTCTTCCGTCAAGGCGCGCAGCTCGACGCGGATTGGCAGGCGACCTTGCAGTTCCGGCAGCAGGTCCGAGGGTTTTGCAATGTGGAATGCGCCGGAGGCGATGAAGAGGATGTGGTCGGTTTTGACCGGGCCGTGTTTGGTGGAGACGGTGGTGCCTTCGATTAGGGGCAGCAAGTCACGCTGCACACCTTCGCGGGAGACATCGCCGCCACGGGCCTCCTGACGGGCGCAGACCTTGTCGATTTCGTCGAGGAAGACGATGCCGTTTTGCTCCACCGATTGCAGCGCGGCGGCATTCACGGTTTCGTCGTCTAGCAGTTTGTCCGCCTCATCCGAGATCAGGACTTCGTAGCTTTCTGCGACGGTCATGCGCTTCTTGGTGGTGCGGCCGCCCATGGCTTTGCCAAAAATGTCGCCAAGGTTCATCATGCCCATCTGGCCGCCTGGCTGGCCCGGAATATCAAACATGCCGCCCAGGGGATTGGAACTGTCCGCCACTTCAAGCTCAATTTCGGTGTCGTCGAGTAAGCCGTCCTTGAGTTTCTTGCGGAACATGTCGCGGGTGCCTTCACGCGCATCCGGACCGGCGATCGCGTCAATTACGCGATCTTCGGCTGCGGCGTGGGCTTTGACCTTCACGTCTTCGCGCATGTGTTCGCGGGTTTGAATGATGGCGGCGTCGACCAGATCGCGAATGATCTGTTCCACGTCGCGGCCCACGTAACCCACTTCGGTGAATTTGGTGGCCTCAACCTTGATAAAGGGCGCGCGGGCCAGTTTGGCCAATCGGCGCGAGATTTCGGTTTTGCCGACACCGGTGGGGCCGATCATCAGAATATTCTTGGGGTAGACTTCATCGCGAATGTCATCAGCCAGCTGTTTGCGGCGCCAGCGGTTGCGAAGGGCGACAGCGACTGCGCGTTTGGCGTCTTTCTGGCCGATGATGAAGCGGTCGAGTTCAGAGACAATTTCGCGAGGCGTGAGATCAGTCATAAGGGTGTCCAATCAGTGGGATGGCGGCAGGCGGTGCAGCGGCAAGATGCTGGACAGCGGCGCAAGAAGGGCCGCGCGGAAACGGGACCAGAAGGCGCCCAGCACCACCAGAAAGATGCCGAGGAAGAGAATGGTGAAGGCGGCGCCTTCGCCGTCAAAGACGATGCTGGCCAGTGCAACGGTGTAGCCGATGGCAGCAATCAGGAAGGAGCGGCGGTCGATGATGATGGCGATGGCGGCAAACCCCAGAAGGAAGAGCATAAGCGCCAAGTGTGCGCCGTTGCTGCCGGCCTCTAGCAGCGTGAGAGCCACGGTGTTGATCAACGCGGGCGCGGCGACAACATGCAGCCAGAAGCCTTGCGCGCTTCGGCGGGTGACGCGGTGCGGGTCGGACATGTCAAAATGCATGGCAACGGCAAATACGGCGATGCCCACGCCCAAAGTGATGAAGGCAAAGGGTCCCCCGGCGGAGAGCAGGAAAAGGTCTTGCGGGCTGGTTGGTGTGCCGGATTGGTTGGCGCCGATCATGAGCGCGATGCCAAAGACGCCAAGCGCGATGAGCGCCATGGCAAAGGGCACGCGAAAGCGCAGCCAGAAGATCAGTGTGGCCAAAGTGGTGAGCGCCAACGGAAGCGGTAAGCTGGAGAAGTCTTCTTGAGCGAGCATGAAAGGCTGCGCGAAATAGGCGGTGATGCCGGAGCCAGCGTTGATCGCCCAAAGGATGGACAGCGCAATGGCCGGGGCCACCATACGGCGGCGGCGGATGAAGTACTCTGCCAGCGCCCAAATCACAGCGCCGGAGATGGCGGTGGTGGTCACAATCTTGGTTTTGTAGTTCACCACCTCGGCGGCCATGGCGATGCCGTTGACCGCTGCCCAGCCGCTAGCGAGGATCAGCAGACCAACTACAATGAAGATCTCGTTGAAGCCTTTGAACAGCTCAAACGGTTCATCTCCTACCGCAAGGTCTTCGCGTGCACCGCGTCGGCTGTCGGCAAGTGCTGCGAGGGACGCAGCCTGTTGTTCGTTTAGCAGGCCAGAGCCAACCGCGGCGCGAAGATCATCTTTGTCAATCATGAGGTGTGGGTCTCTCGTTACGCGAGCACTTTGGCAAACAATTCGTCTTTCATCATGTCGTCAAACCACTCTGGATAGCGACGACCCGGTGCAGCGGCGGCGTCCAGAGTGGCCATTTCTGCCTTGCTCAACACGATATTGGCCGCAGCGATGCCGGTTTCAAGCTGGCTAAGCTTTGAGGCGCCGATGATCACCGTGTGGTCGCGGCGTTTGTTTAAAATCCAGGCTTGAGCAATTTGCGCCGGTGTTGCGTTGTGCGCTTCGGCGGCGTCTTTTAGCGCGGTGATCGCGGCCAGCGCTTGTTCTTTGGAGACTTGCAGGAAATCGCCTTCGGCCAGACGGCCGTCGCTGTCTTCCAGCTTGTTGAGATCATATTTGCCCGTCAGCAGGCCGCCGGCCAATGGTGACCACGCCATCAGGCCGATGCGAAGCTCCGCGCCCATGCGCAGAATGTCCATTTCGATGTCGCGACCCACAGCGTTGTAGAGGTACTGACCGGCGATAAACTGGCTCATGTTGTTGTCGCGCTGGAACTGAACTGCCTGTGCCACCTTCCACGCGGGCCAGTTGGACACGCCAATGTGGCGCACTTTGCCTGCGTCGATCACCGATTGTAGGGTCGACAGGGTTTCTTCCATTGGCGTCGTGAAATCGGTTTTGTGCAGCACCAGAAGGTCGATCCAGTCAGTATCGAGCCGTTTCAGGCAGCCATCCACGGAAGACAGGATGTGTCCACGTGAGAGACCGGCGTCGGTGACGCGATCGCTTTGGCGGAACCCAAGTTTGGTACAGATCACCGCGTCGTTGCGCTTGCCTTTGAGGGTTTTGCCAAGAATGTCTTCGGCTTCGCCGTTGGAATAGCCGTCTGCGGCGTCAAAGAAATTGATGCCGCCGTCCAGCGCCACATCAACCATGCGCTGGGCATCGTTAAGGCCAACTTTGGCAACGCCAGGGATCCAATCGGAGCCATGAGTGAAGGTCATGGTGCCAAGCGCCAGACGGGAAACAACCAGACCAGAATTGCCCATGCGGGTGTAGGTCATGTCGCTCATTGTTTGATGGTCTCCACTGTCAGGTTGCCATTTGTGTAGACGCAGATGTCGCCAGCGATGCCCATGGCTTTGCGCGCCACCTCTTCGGCAGACAGATCGGTGTCCATGAGCGCGCGCCCTGCGGCCAGCGCGTAGTTGCCGCCAGAGCCAATGGCGGTCACGTCGTGCTCAGGCTCAAGCACGTCCCCTGCCCCAGTGATCACAAAGATGTCGGCGCCGTCCGAGACAATCAGCATGGCTTCGAGCTTTTGCAGGTATTTGTCGGTGCGCCAGTCTTTGGCCAGTTCCACGGACGCGCGGGCCAGTTGGCCGGGGGTGGCTTCCAGCTTGGCTTCCAAGCGTTCCAGCAGCGTAAACGCATCTGCGGTAGAGCCTGCAAAACCTGCGACAATCTCAAAGCCGCCGGGGCTCAGGCGGCGCACCTTACGTGCAGTGCCTTTGATCACAGTCTGGCCAAGCGAAACCTGCCCGTCGCCGGCAATCACAACTTCGCCACCCTTTTTTACACCAATGATGGTGGTGCCGTGCCAACCGGGGAATTGATCCTCAGACATCCCAAAGCTCCTTTTGTCCTTCGCCCTATATGAGCCTGCGATCAGAAAGGCACAAGAGTTTGGGTTGTTTGCTGGGGTTGCCCCTGCGATTTCAAGCGCATAGCCTCGCCCTATGGACGAAGAACAGGATGTTCGCATAGAATCTGCATTGCAGGACTTCTTGCGTTTGCAGCGAGATTTGGACCTACCTGATGAGTTGGTGACACATGAATTGCTGTGGCAAAAGAATGACCACCGCAGCCATATCGTTTTGCGGCTTGATTGCGGTGACAAGTCCTATGTCCTGAAACGGGTGTTTGGTGCTGATAATTCTGATCAGTTGATACAAATGGCCCAGGCGCAGGTTGACGCCAGCAACGCCATGGGAAATGCGCGGCGGATGCGGGCGCCGAAAGTACACTATGTGAGTGAGGACGGCGCTGTCCTGTTAATGGATCACGTGACCGGAAACACATTGGATACGTTGCTTTACCGTGGCCGCGATCCAAAAAGCCTTCTGAAGCGGAGCGGGCGGTGGTTGGCCACTTTTCATCGGGTCATGGACCGTCGAAAGCGCCCTTTTCGGCCAGACCAGATGGTCGCGCATATTGAGCAGTTGGCACGTCAAATCGAAGATGGATCTCGGCGCGTAGTTGCGCCAAAAAGATTTCTAAAATGCGCCTCTCAGATTCCTGAACGGGCGGCACAGTTTGCAGGTCAAAAGACAGTCGTGGCACGACGTCACGGGGATATGAACCTTCGAAATTTGATCTTTGCCCAAGACGGCCTCTACGGCATAGATTTTCATCCACCCAATCAGCTGTCTGTTGGGTTTGATATCGTTCGGCTGTTGTTAGATTTTGCCGAGATCCATCAAGATAACACTGCACTCAAATCCGGCGCGTTTCTGCTCGATGACGTGGTGTCATCGTTTTTTGAAGGTTACCGTTTGATCAAACCCGATGATCCCGGTTTTCGGTTTCTTCAACCTGTTCGTCTGCTTCTGGATTGGTGCGCTATTCCAGTTGACCCAGTGGACCGCAGTTGGCGGCAACAGGATCGATGGCAGAACATGGAGTTACTCATAGAAAATGGGTTCGAATAAAAAAGGCGCTCCGAATGGAACGCCTTATTATCTGGTATCTGATACGGATCAGAGGGAGTCTTCGATCCAGCTTTGCAGCGCGGCTTTAGGCGCGGCGCCTGCGCGGTTGGAGATGACTTGACCGTCTTTGAAGATGAACAGCGCAGGGATGCCGCGCACGCCCAGAGCGGCGGCTGCGCCCGGGTTGCTGTCCACGTCAACCTTGGCAATTTTCACCTTGCCGTCCATCTCAGCCGACAGCTCTTCGAGCGCTGGGCCGATTTGTTTACATGGGCCACACCATTCGGCCCAGAAATCTACGACGACGGGTACGTCGGCGTTTTTTACTTCTTCGTCGAAGGTGGCATCGGTGACAGCAACAGTTGCCATTGTGGAGGTCTCCTGAAAGAGGGTGCTGGTAAGTCTTGGTTCGAGGGAACCTAGGTTTGCGAGGCGGGGGCGTCAAGATATCCTGTGGCCGCAAGGGACTTTGTCACAAGATCGTGTGGCAGTTCCATCAACTCTGCTGTTGCCGTCCACAGGATTGCAGCGCGGATTGGCAGGTCAAAAATTTGTTCCAAAGCATGGGTATAGGCCCCCATTTGCCGCAAAATGCCATCTGGTGTGGTTTTCGCAGTGGTCGGGACCGTGGCGTTGGTTTTGAAATCGATGGCCCAGACACAATCTTCCTGTATCACCAAGCGGTCGATGATTCCGTGCAAGCGGTTGGGGCCAAGGTTGGCGGTCACTGGCACTTCTGCCAAAGCGGATGGATCAAACAGCCAGGCGAGCTCTGATTTAGACAGAGTTTTCGTGGCTTCGGCCAACAAGTCTTCGAACTGCCCATCCTGCATCTCAACCAGATCATCTTGCAGAAGTGAGTGGGCAATTTCTGACCAGTCAGCTTGTGGATGGTTGGGCAAATGTTCGAGCAGAAGGTGTAGCCAGGTGCCGCGTTGCATGGCAGCTTCCTGATCTAATCCTTGCTCACCTCCCAAAGCTTTTGCGCCGCCAAGGTCGGACGGGCTAAGCGCGTGTGGTGGCGCTGTCAGCAGTGGGGCGGCGGATTGCAGAAACGCCGGAACTTCGACCTTTGTGGGTGCGGATTCGTCTGCTACATCAGAGACTGTTCCTGCCCAATTCCCATGATCCAGGCGCAGACCTTCGCCTCCGTCAAACTGACAAGGCGTGGCATTAGAAGCGATCATCGCGGAGCGAATAGTGTCATACCAACTCTTGCCGTCTTTGCCTAAGTCCCCGGCAGCCGCCACGATCAGCCATTTCTCTGCGCGGGTCATGGCCACATAGAGCAAGCGCAGCCGTTCGGCTGCTTGCGCCTCGGCCAGAGTTTCACGCGCAGTAGCCAAAGGAGCCGGTGCGCTGTCGGACGGCATGTTCCAAAGCGCGGCGTCGCCTACGGGCACAATTGGGGCATCGGTTTTTATCAGCCGTTTGCCGGTGTCGGGCATGATAACAATCGGGGCTTCCAAACCCTTGGAGCCATGCACCGTCATCACGCGGATGCGGTTGGTGGCGCTGTCCATCTGCCGCTTGATTTCCAGATCGTCGGTTTGCATCCATTGCAAAAAGCCAGTGAGGCTGGGCACTGAGGATTTTTCATAGGCCAGTGCTTGGGACAGTAGCGCGTTGATGCCATCTTCCGCCTCTGCCCCGAGCCGGGCGAGGAAAGCGTGGCGGCCTTTGTGGCGGGTCAGCACACGTTCGATTAGGTCGTAGGGGCGCAGGAAATCGGTGTTCGCGCGCAAATCATCCAGCACGGCCATGGTTTTAGCGAACTCATCGCCCCTGTCACGCAGTGCCGCCCAAAGGTAGGTTTTTGGGGCACGGCGATGTGCGAGGTCAAACAGCGCCTGTTCCGACCAGCCAAACAACGGAGACCGTAGGATCGTGGCCAGCGACAGGTCGTCTTCCGGAGTGGCGAGGAAGGACAACAGCGCGCCGAGGTCGCGCACCGCCATTTCGCCGCCGACTTTCAGGCGGTCGGCACCGGCAATAGGCAAACCATGCAGTTTGCAGGCGCGGATGATTTCGTGGAACAGATCAGAACGACGTTGCACCAGAATGAGGAAATCACCGGGTTCAATTTGGCGCTGGGTGAACTGTCCGTCGGGCCCGCGCTTGTAGGCAATGGTGTCTTGTTTGATCATCCGTGCGATCTGCGCGGCGATGCGATCTGCCAAAATGACCGTATGGTGGGTGTCGCCGAGGCGGTCGACAGGATCAAACCAGTCATCTTTCTCCGCCTTTGCGACAGGTTCTACCACCGGCCAGAGGTCCACGCGGCCCGGCATGTCGTCGTTAAACGCAATGTGGCGATTGCCGGTTGGAAAGCCTGCGTCCGTGTGGTTTTCAAAACATTTGTCGACGAGGTTCAGAACCGCCGGCGAAGAGCGGAAGGAGTATTCTAGGCTCAGGTCTTGCAGTTGGTTTTCCGTGGCATGCAGCCGGTTGGCAAATTCATCACGCATGCGGTCAAATTCCGCTGGGTCCGCGCCCTGGAAGCTGTAGATCGACTGCTTCTTATCGCCCACCACAAAGATGGTGCGGGTGTCCTCGCCCCGTGCGCCGGAGCCGGAGGTGAACTCTTGCGCGAGACGCTCGATCACCTGCCATTGCACCGGACTGGTGTCTTGGGCTTCATCCACGAGGATGTGGTCAATTCCGCCGTCCAAGCGATACAACACCCACTCCGCCACCGCCGGCTCGTTGAGGAGGTTGCGCGCCCGCAGGATAAGGTCATCAAAGTCGAGCCATCCGCGATGTTGTTTGGCGGTGTCATAACGTTCCAGGAAGCGCGCGGCGAAGGCGTGCAAGGCGGCACTGCGATCTTTGGCTTGAAGTGCAAGGCGGCGCGCCCGAGCGTCTTCAACACGAAGCATGAACGGCCTGATACGTTCCATCAAATCCGCATGGCTGGTGCGCAGCGCTTTAGTTGGAAAAGAGTCTAACTTGGCGCAAAACGGTTCTTTTGCACCTTTGCCTGTCAGGAAGACGGATTCCAGAATGGGCAACGCGGACACAGCGCAGGTGGTGATCGCACTCAGTTTTGTGGCCGCTGTCGCGTCGGTTTTGCCCCCTGTTTGAAGGACGCCGATGAGCGCGTCTATCAGCTCTGTTTCGCCGCCAAGAAACACGTCAGATTGTAAAGCATCATGATCATAGCCTTCCGGCAGACCGAGCAAATCGCACAGGTCCGACGGCGAAACGGGATGACGCAGCCGGTCCGCGTGGCGACAGATGTCTGCGGTGAGATCCTCCAGTGCGGCGCCAGTGAAATGCGTGGCAAGGTCATGCACCAGAACGGCGTCTGCGCCCTCGGCCATCTGCTCAACAATTTCTTCGCGTAAAAGGGCTGCGGCGCGGTCTTCCATTTCAGTGAACAGAGGTGACACGCCTGCCTCAAGTGGGAAGCGGCGCAGCATCGAGGCGCAGAACGAGTGGATGGTTTGGATCTTCAAACCGCCCGGCGTTTCGATGGCGCGGGCAAACAGAGTACGGGCGTTGCGTAAATCATCTGCGTTGGATTTGCCCACAACACCGAGGTCTGCGAGCTCTTCAGACAACTCCGCATCGGATTTCATCGCCCAACTGCCCAACCGTTTGAACAATCGGTTCTGCATCTCGCTGGCGGCGGCCTTGGTGTAGGTCAGACACAGGATGTGTTGTGGCAAGACCCCTTCCAGCAAAAGCCGCGCCACTCGGTCCGTAAGCACGCGGGTTTTGCCGGAGCCGGCGTTGGCGGAGAGCCAGGTGCTGGCATCCGGACGCGCGGCGGTGATCTGACGGCGGGTGGCGTCGTTCATTGGCTGGGCCATGACAGCGCCTCCGGGGTGGGTTCATCGGTGGCATCCCATTCGCCAAAGCGCGCCAGTTGGTCGTAGTCGCTCTCGTCGCGCTCAGTGCGCATCGCGCGGCGAGAGGTGAAGCCTTTGCCGTCGGCGAGGTAGTGCTCGATCAGGGCGATGAACTCTTCCCAGACTTTGGTTGGGGGCGTTTCTAGCAGTGGCGCGGGCTGATCCTTTGGGTTGGTGCCAAGGCCGATGTAAATCGCGTCGGCGACGTTGGAAGGATCAATATCCTTGAACCCGCCCTGTTCGGCCATGGCAGCCTCCAGCAGGAGTTGCTTTTCAAAGTAGGTTTGCTCGTTTTTCGAGGGGGGCGCGCCGGTTTTATAGTCATACAAGATCAGCGCGCCGGTTTCGGTGCGATCGACACGGTCCGCTTTGGCGGTGAGCCGGAAGCCAAGCTCGGGAATGGTGCCTACGGCCTTAGTTTCGAACGCCAGTGGTTCGCCGCGTGCGCGACGTTTTTCTTCGCCATGTACGATGTGATCTGCAACCCGATCCAGTCTGGCCTGCCACAAGGCACGCGCCGTGGCCCAAGGTACGTTTTGAGTCAGAACAGTCTCTGATATGGCTAAAATTTGATCTCGTGTTACGGGTGTTTGGTCGGCTACGGATGTCTTGATCAGCGTTTCCAGGATCTCATGCACGATGATGCCCCGCAACAGCGCGTCCGGCGTGCGCATCAGCGGATCAAGCGGGCGCAGGCGCAGGACATGCTTGGCATAGATCGCATAGGGATCACGGATCAGGCGTTTGATTTCGGTGACCGAAAGTTGTCGCGGACGGGCCTCGGGCGGTGGTGTCGGCGAGGGGCGTGGGGCGGCGGGCACCATGGGCACGGTTTCCATCGCGCGGACATAGGCCAGCCACGTGTCACCGCGGGATTTCATCTCTTCAAGTGCGTTTGGTCCGTTTTGGTCTGGTAGGCCACTTAGCAAATTCACAAGGCGATTGACCCACCGGGACGGCACGGTTTCCGCTTCATCCGAACGGACAGAACGGGTGATCCAGACTTCCGGGGCACCGATGGCTTGTTGGAAATCATGGGCTGAGAGGCCAATGCGGCGTTCCGGCAGCAAGAGGCACGCATCATGGCGCAGTTTGCGGTTGAGCCAAGGGTCGGGACTTGGCGCTTCTGGCCAGCTGCCTTCGTTGAGGCCACCAAGGATCACAAGGTCCGCGCCTTGCACGCGTGCCTCCAACGTACCCCAGATCAAAATGTTGGGATGACCGGCGTCGCGGTCCCGCACTTCTGCGCGGGAGAGTAAAGCGCCAAACAAGTCGGCGTAGTCTGTCGGTGCGATGGAGCCGACGACCTGGGCATGATCTTTCACCTCGGCCATAAGTCGGGATGCCGCGCGACCAGCTGCCTGATCCCAAAGACCGCCGCTGCCTTCGCCGGGGCCTTGGGCGACTTTCTCAGACAGGGCGAGGTGGTCGTTTAGGAGCGCGGTCATGTCCACTTGAGAACGTACCGCAGCACAGAAACATGCGGTGACCCAAGCCATCCATGCGGATATTTCTTCGTTGCGAGCTGCGGCCCAAGCCTGCAGTTTTTCGGATTCGGGATAGGTTATACCATTGCGGCGTATCCATAGCTCCAGGTCACGGGTGAAACGGAGGTGATCGCCGCGGTTTTCGCCGCTGTGGGTCAAGGGGTGTTTGAGTAGCGTTAGAAGAGCTTCGGAGGTGAGCTTTTGGTGTAATAGAGCCGCAGTGTGGCGGAGGAACCGGCCTGGAGGGGACAGCTGCAAGGGTTGTCCGGCGCTGTCGTCTGGCACGATATCCCAGCGATCCAAGGCGGCTGTTACTTGGCGGGTGAGCATCCGATCTGGAGTGATCAATGCACAGGTCAGCCCTTCGTCCGCCGCCTTGCGCAGGCGGGCGGCGATGGTGAGGGCCTCTTCGCGTTGTGTGGTGGCCTCGATGAGCGTGATATCTTTGGTGGCGGTGGTCAGGTCGCCGAGGTTGGGACCTTCGCTGAGCCATTGGTCTGTGACCGGCGCGGGGCGCAGGGCAAGTGACACCAGCTTGTTGCGCGCAGCGGAGGGCGCGGCGCAGTTGTGCCAGAGCTGTACGTCCTGAGCGGACATACCTAGGTCGCTCACCAAAGCGCGGAAGCGGTATTGCGGATGATCTTCGCTTTGCAATCCGTCTGACAAGTGATCCCAGGTTTCAGGTGGCATGTCGAAGTCGTAGCCGGGCAGGACCACTGCGCCCTGCGGGAGAGCCGCGACTGCCTGCATCAGAAATTGCATTGTGCCGCGGGAGCCGGTGGAGCCCGACAGAATGATAGGATGTTGAGGCGGCGTGTCTTCCCAAGATTGCACAATCGCCTCAATCGCGCGGCGCTGGCGGGCTTCTTGACCTGGTGCGCTGTCGAGGTTTTCCAAGAAATGGCGCGCGATGCCAAAGAAGGATTGCGCGCGGGCCCAGTGACCGGATTGGTCGCTGACATCTAAAGCCTCTATGACATCCACAGGCACGCCTTCACCGGCCATCTCGTCAAACAACCCTGCGAGGCTGTCGGCGAGATCATAGACGGACGCGCGCGCGGCAAGGTCAGGCTGTTGTTCCAGCAGTCGTGTGACCAGTTGGATCAGCTCAAACCGTTGACGGATGGCGGGTGTCGCGGGTGGAAGATGTGCTGTGGCGGCATTTGCAAATTCACCCAACAGTTGGATGCGGGGCAGGAGGGTCGCCGGGCCTTCGTCAAACAGGGCGTGCACGCGGCGGGCCATGCGGGCGGTGTTTACGATCACGGTTGCCTTGGCGATGGCATCGGGACGCTGACCTGCAAAGCGCGCCCGAATGCCTTCCACAAGGTAACGCGGGAAATCTGCGCCGGGGGGCAGGGCGAAAACCCGGGGCATGTCGCTTGGCTCAAACATCGGGTGCCTCCAGCATTTTTTCGGCAAGCGTGATGCCTTCGGGGGAGCCAACGTCACACCATTTGCCGGGGTATGTCAGACCATAAAGGCGGTCGCGTTTGTGCATTTGGTCCCAGAGCAGGTTAAGCGAGAACGCGGTTTCTGAGATGTCGTGCAGCCCGTCCGTTTTGAGGATCTGGATACCGGAATAGACAACCCCGGGCCCGCGTGAGATTTGACCGGTTTCGCTCAGAACAAAGTCGCCTTTGCCTTTGTGACCAATGGCGTTTTCTTTGGGAAGGCACAGCAGAAGCGCGTCCATTTTTTCTGGTTGCCAGGCCTCCTGCAGCATTTGGAATGGGTTGGGACCGCGCCAGACTGCGTCGGTGTTGCTAGTGAAAACAGGTCCGTCTCCAAGCAGTGGCAAGGCATTGCGCAGGCCACCGCCGGTTTCCAAAATCTCAGGTGTTTCGACAACGACCTGGACCGGCTTAGCCTTTAGATGATCCACCACCTTTTGATGGTGATAATGCGCATTCACAACAGTGCGGGCTGGAGAGATCGCGTGGGTCAGGTCCAGAGTGCGATCGAGAAGCGCTTTGCCGCCCACCCGCAAAAGTGGCTTCGGCGTGTTACGGGTCAGCTCACCCATGCGCGTGCCAAATCCGGCGGCGAAGAGCATTACGGCGTCGGGATGGTGGCGCATTTTGATTTCAGTTTCTCTAGTATGTCTTGAGTTGGGGCGGGCAAGGTGCCGGCAAGTATGTCGGCGGGCTCTTTGAGGATGGGATGTCTTAGATTGCGCATCGCCAGATCATAGACACGCGGGATCATGTCCACATAGTGCGGCTTTCCGTAGTGCATACAAAGCCTCGCAAAGACACCGACGATCCGCAGGTTGCGCTGTGCGCCGAGCAGGGCGTAGGCTACGTCAAACGATTGTGGGTCTAGGCCTGCGTTATGCACGAAATGCGCTTTGGTCTGACGCTCGACGTCAACTGGAACGTCACGACGGGCGTCTTGCAGGAGGGAGACCAGATCATAGGCTTTGTGGCCCTGCAGGGCGTCTTGAAAGTCCAGCAGTCCAACTTTGCCAACGCCGTCGCGGTCGGGCAACCACAACAGATTTTCGGCGTGATAGTCTCGCAAAACGAGCACGTCCGGCGTTCCGAGGCGGTCTTTCAGGATTGGAGCAATGGCATTGTGAAACGTCTCCCAAGCCTGTTGCCAAGGTCGGTCCGCACCGGCGACGTACCAGGAAAACAGCGGTTCAATCATCTCTGCCAAAGTGGCCGCATCCATTTGACGCAAGCCAGAGGGCGGAGTGTGTTGATGCAAGACGGTAAGCACATTGGCGGCGGCTGTATAAAGCGAGACTTCTGTGCCTGGGTTATTGGGAATGACACGGGCAAAGAGGTCATCGCCCAGGTCTTCCAACAACAACAAACCTTGGCTGTGGACTTGAAGGTAAATCTTCGGCGCAGACAGACCTTTGGCGGTCAAATATACGGCCATGTTGGCAAACTGTTCTGTACCGTTACCGCCTTCAACTGGCGCGTCCATTAGCACCGCAGTATTTCCGTTGGGTAGTTCCAAACGTTTGTAGCGACGGGCGGAGGCATCGCCGGCAAGGTCGAAGTGTTGGGCTGTTTCCCACTCGGTATTGGCCAAGAAGGTTTCAATCACAGCGTCGCGGGTTGTCATGTTGGGATGCCGGCAAGTTTTTCCGCCCAATGATTGGATGCGGAGGTGAGCGTCAGGGTGCGATGCTCTTCTTGCGGGGCAATTTCAAACCGCAATGTGAGGGCATTTTCCGGGGCAAGTTCCGCCAAACGGTCGGGCCATTCCACCAAACAAATGGCGTCTTCAAACGCATCGGTCAGGCCCAGTTCCACCACTTCGTCCGGTGCGGAGAGGCGGTACAGATCAGCGTGCCAGACTTCAGAATTTGGACCGTCATAGACCTGCACCAATGTGAAGGTTGGCGAAGGCACGTCTTCCATGACCGGCAGTAAGGATTGGATCAGAGAGCGGGCAAAATGGGTTTTACCGGCGCCAATTGGACCCTCAAGCAAGACAACGTCACCTGGCAATAGGGTGGCCGCCACCTGAACCGCAAGAGCTTGCGTTTCCGAAGGGGAATGTAGGGAGAGCGTGCGAGAAAAAACCGTCATAGCGCCACAGTAAAAACGCGGCCCGTGACCTGCAAGCGGGTTTGGGACTTAGTGTGCGGTTGGCAATGGCACGCCAGCCGGACTGATTTCCTTAAATGTTAACAGCGTGACACCGCCAGCAACAGGTGTGACCTCCACAGTCAGGACTTCGCCTGTGGTCTTGGAGACGGAAGCGGACCATGCGCTGCGATCAGAAGTTGAGAGAATCCGCTTTTTAAGCTTGTCCCAAACAGGAGAGGCTTGGCAGTCCGCCTGCCAATGCTGGAATGCATCGTGGAAGGTGTATTCGGCAAAGGTCCGCTCCGGGTCGCTTTTCCACAGATCGCGATAGGCCTGGTTGCACATGCGCAGTTGGCCGGTTGGGGAAAATAGGATCAGCGCGCTTTTAACGGTGTCCAGAACGCTGTGGACCTGTTCCAACTCACTGCGAATGCGGCGGGTGACGGTGATCTCTGCGGTGATGTCTTCGACCAAAAAAACCAGCGCGCCGTCCGGATGGGGGCGACCCGTCACCTTGTAGGTCACGCCGGTCGGCAGCGTCCAAGTCTCGCTGTAATCGCCGGTTTGAGCTTCCTGTACGATTCGGGACACCTGTGCGCGCCAATCCGTCTGGCCGTTCGGGGCCGGGGCCACATGGTGTTCCCGCAGCTGATCAAAAAAGGAAAAGAGATCACAGCGGTTGGTAAGGAAGTCGACGGACAAACCGGTCAGTTCGGTGAGCGCCGGATTGAATAAAACCAGACGTTGGTTTTGATCAAAGATGGCGAGCCCTGTGGAAAGCTGCGCGAAGGTTTGCGAAAAAGTCTGCACAAAGCTGCGACGGGCGTCCTGCGCAGAAACTTCTGCATCCGCTTCGGTGGTATAAAACATGGTGTCTGGGCCGGCATGTACGGCGGTCACGTTGAACCAGTGGGCCAGGGAGCCGTCCGGACGGCAGAGTTTGAAGCGCAAAGGTGGATCGCCTGGCGAAAGGGTTGAGGTGTCAAAAAGTGCTTGGGTGTCTGGGGCAAACCCAAGTGTGGCTCCAAGGGATTTGTAGGCGGTGTTGCGCCACACAATCACGCCTTTTGCGTTGATCTTCCAAATGGGATTGGGTGCCTGAAACATCGCCTGCAAAATCGCCGTGCGGCGAGCCATGTCCGGGGCGTTGTCCTGTTCCAATGTCACGCGGGCGACATCGTTCCATTGATCCAGAGTGACAATTGAGGCGTCATTGGGATCATTGGATTTGAGGACGGTTACATCCCGCTCTTGGGCAGAGCCTTGCGCATAGGGGAAATCGGGAAAACTGGCCGAGAGTTTTTTGCGCAGGGCTTCCCAATCGAAGCGCTCAGTTGGTGTTTCCGAGCACAAGCGAAGGGCGGCTGTATTGGCGTCAACCAAGGTTCCCGCGCGAAACAGGAAGCGAGCAACCTGCTGTGACGGAGGCGATGGTTCGTCCAAGGGAAAGATGGTCTGCGAAAGCGAGCCGCGGAATTGTCTGACCACTGCGGCGGTTGCGAGGCTTGAAAGAACCAAAAGCGCAAAAAATAGGGCACTGAATACAAACATGGAGATCCCCAGAGTTATTTGGAAACAACGAGGAGTGTGTAATTAGATTACCCAAATAGCTTACTCAAAATTGCGCTTTTTTTCAAGGCCGTGCGTTCGATAGGTTAGGAATGGTGCAACGGATTATCACCTTTTCCAATTGCAGAGGCGTTCATGGCGGCATCAACTTTTTCCCGCGGCCAAATGACTTCAACAACGGCACCGCGAGCATCCTTTTCGGCTGAATTTTCTCCTAATATACTGTATCCGTTCGCAAAACTAATCTCTGCGCCAGAACGTTCTAGAAGGGTCTTGGCAATAAACAAACCTAAGCCCATGCCCTCATACCCGGGTCGCTTTTTGACGTCTTTTGCCGATTTGCGATAGCGGACAAAAGGGTCCCCTATTCGCCCAATGAGGTGCGGTGGATACCCGGGGCCATCATCCAAAATTCGGACAGAAACCGACTCAGTTGAACACTCGGTTTCAACCCAGACAGAGGTATTGGCAAAATCGACTGCGTTTTGAATCAGGTTGCGCAGACCGTGAATGATTTCGGGGCGGCGCAGGATTTCCGGACCGTCCAGCAGATCAAAATGGTCAAATATGATTTCTTTTCCGCGGCCCATATGTGGCTCGGCGGCTTCTTCGATCACAGTGGATAGCGGCGCTTTTCGCAGGTGCAAGTCGTCCTTCCCGGCGCGCCCCATGGAGCGCAGGATGTCTCGGCAGCGGTCGGCTTGTTGACGGATCAATGCAGCGTCTTCGTAGAGGTCTGGGTTATCCTCCAACTCTTCCATCAATTCCGCACTGGTGAGTTTGATCGTGGCCAAAGGCGTGCCCAATTCATGAGCCGCTGCGGCCACAACGCCACCGAGGTCAGTGAGTTTTTGTTCGCGGGCTAAGGCCATCTGAGTGGCGGCCAGAGCCTCACCCATGGAGGACATTTCAGACACAACCCGGCGGGAGTAGAGCGACGAGAAAAACAAGGCGATGACAATCGCGGCCCAGTTGCCAAAGAGGAAGACATCCGGCACGCGCAGGATGAAAAAGTTCTGCGTACGTAAGGGGATATGAAACTCCAGCAAGGCAGTGACTAATACGATGGTCAGACCGCCCAGAAATAAGGCTGAGCGGATTGGCATTAAGGAAGCGGCGATGGAGACAGGCGCAACAACCAGGAAGGAAAACGGGTTGTGCAAACCCCCGGTCAAAAAAAGCAAAAAGCTGAGTTGAAGCACATCAAACAGCAACACCGCCATGTTCTCTTTTTCCGTGAGCAACCTATTTTCTGGGAAGACAAAAGTCGCTATCAGGTTGCCGGTGACCGAGACGCCTACCGCCATGTAGCAGAGCCCATAGTACAGCTCTAATCCGAAGCCGAATTGCGCCACCAGAAGCGCAACAATCTGGCCGCAAATGGCAATCCAGCGCAGCATGATGAACGTGCGCAGGCGGATCCAGTTGCTGCGACGATTTGTATTAAGCAATGCGCCTGACAAATCCGTCATTTTGGGGCCTTTCCGCTTGTGTCTTTGCGCAACCTTGATAGGTCTCAACGCCAACTCCCGCAACTAAACTTGATGAGGTTTGAGATGGTTCGGATGGTGGCGGCTGTGGCCGCGTTTGTAGCGATCTTTGCACTTGCTGGCATGTGGTATGTGAGTCGTGGCAACGGTGACGGCGATCAGTTTGCGCAATGCCGTCAAGGGCAGGTTGCCGGTGGCACCAGCGCGATTGGGGGGCCGTTTGAGCTGGTGAACGGCGACGGGGAAACTGTCACGGACAAGGATGTTTTGACCGAACCGTCACTGGTCTATTTTGGCTATACGTTCTGCCCGGATGTCTGCCCGTTGGACAACACGCGGAACGCAGAAGCTGTTGATATTCTTGAAGCAGACGGCAAGATCGTGACGCCTGTGTTCATCACCATCGATCCGGAGCGGGACACGCCGGAAGTGATGAAAGACTATTCCGGTTATGTGCATGAACGAATGATTGGGTTGACCGGGTCTTTGGAGCAGGTGAAGAAAGCCAGCCAGGCCTACCGCACTTACTACAAGAAGCAGGCGCCGGAAGATGGCGATGACGAGTATTACCTCGTGGATCACTCGACCTTCACCTATTTGACGCTGCCTGAGCACGGCTTTGTTGAGTACTTCCGCCGCGATGTGACTCCTGAAAAAATGGCCGAAACGGTCGCCTGTTTCGTAGACAATATGTAGTGGCATTGGGTCTGTTTGACCCAACACACCAGGGACGCTAATACTTGTCCAAAGACGCAGTGGGGAACAGGCACATGACGGAAAACGCGCTGTCGGAGATCGGGCCGGACAAATCACTTCTGTTGGTAGATGACGACGAGCCGTTTCTGCGTCGTCTTGCTAAGGCCATGGAAAAACGCGGTTTTGAGGTGGAAATGGCCGGGTCGGTTGCGGCCGGGCAAGCGATTGCCACAGCCCGTCCACCTGCCTACGCCGTGGTGGATCTGCGCCTTGGTGATGGCAACGGTTTGGACGTTGTTGAGGTCATTCGTGAAAAGCGGGCGGACAGCCGGGTTGTGGTGCTGACGGGCTATGGCGCGATTGCGACTGCTGTGGCTGCGGTGAAGATCGGGGCGACCGATTACCTCAGTAAGCCAGCGGATGCGACGGATGTGATGAACGCGCTTTTGAGTGGGCCGGATGAGCTTCCACCGCCGCCGGAAAACCCGATGAGTGCGGACCGTGTGCGCTGGGAGCATATCCAGCGGGTCTATGAACTCTGTGATCGGAACGTGAGTGAAACCGCACGTCGGCTGAACATGCACCGACGGACGTTGCAGCGGATTTTGGCGAAGCGTTCGCCGCGTTAAGACCAGATCGGAGCGCGTCCAAAACAACGTCGGTATCGTGTCGGTATCGCGACTGTTTTGCGGAGGTGCGCCAAGTGTTAACAAACCCGGTCCAGGTGGCCGGGTTTGTTGCGTTTTGGGGAATTGATTGGCTGACCAATCGATCCGGTTCGGGGATTGGCACCATCCAGAATGGTTGCCTTACCGTGACATCAGATACAGCCCGAAAACCCAAAACGTGAAAAACCCGGCCGCAAGGGCCGGGCAGTGGGTTCCAAGAGAACCGGAACGTCCCTCTCAGGAGAGGGGACGATTATCATGGGGTTATGGTTTAGGCGGCTTTGTCCGCCAGCATCTCGTCCACGATGGCCACAGCCACATCCGCCGGGCTGCAATCCATGGTTTTGGCGCGGGCAAAGATGCGGTCCAGCGTGTTTTCCACCGCGGCCAGCTTCTCGTCGACATGTGCGGCCCGGTTGTCGATGGCGAGCACCTCGGTGGCAACGTTGATGATACCGCCCGCGTTGGCGACGAAATCCGGCGCATAGAGGATGCCGCGCGCATGCAGGCGGGCGCCGTCCTCAGCCGTGGCCAGCTGGTTGTTGGCGCCGCCGCAAACGGCCGCAACGTTGAGCTTGGCAATGCTGTCCGCGTTCAGGATGGCGCCAATCGCGCAGGGGGCAAAAATGTCTGCCTTCACGGTCAGAATCTCATCTGGGCCAGCGGTTTTGGCGTCGTACTTTTGTGCAAGTTCTGCGACGCGTTTGGCGTCAATGTCTGCCAGGATCAGTTTGGCGCCCGCCTTGTGCAGGAGGTCGCAAAGATAGGTGCCAACGTGACCCAGGCCCTGAACGGCGATGCTGCGACCGGTCAGATCTGCGCTGCCAAATTGATGTTTGGCGGTGACTTTGATTGACTCAAAGATGCCACGCGCCGTGATTGGGGAGGGATCGCCGGAGGCGTGTGGTCCGTCTGGCAGGCCAGCAACAAACTTGGTTTCGGTGGCCAGAAGCGCCATGTCGGATGGGCTCATGCCCATGTCTTCGGCGGTCCAGTAGTCGCCTTCGAGTGTGTTGATGGCGCGGGCGAAGGTCAGCAGCTGTGCGGAGGTTTTGGCCGAGGCGTCGCCAATGATGACGGCCTTGCCGCCACCCAAGGGCAGGCCAGCAGCAGCGTTTTTGTAGGTCATGCCCTCAGACAGGCGCAGCGCGTCGGTCAAGGCCGCGTCTTCACTCTCGTAAGGACGCATCCGTAGGCCACCCGCGGCCGGGCCAAGTTTGGTCGAATGCACCGCGATAAAACCGGTGAGGCCAATGCTGGCGTCATGAACGCGCAAAACGGTTTCGTGGGTGGGGGTGGCCAGGCGGGTGATTTGCATTGGACGTTTCCTTTGTTCTTGTCGCTGTGTCCCAGGCGCGAAGTGGCGGCAAATTGACACAGGATCGACAGAGGTTTTCTCCAAATGCACCTATGCGGGCGGGTAAATTTCGGAGATAATGCGCCAAATATGGTTAACTTTTGGAGATTTTCCCTATGGATGCCATCGATCGTAGAATCGTGAGAGCGTTGCAGCTGGACGGGCGCATGAAGATTGGAGATCTGGCGGAGCAGGTCGGGCTGTCGGCAACGCCCTGTGCGCGGCGGTTGGAGCGGCTGCAGGCGGATGGGGTGATCACCGGCTATGGCGCGCGGGTGGATCCACGCAAAATGGGGGTTCCGGTGACGATTTTTGTGTCAGTGGAACTGGAAACCCAAGGCGCGGACCGCATCAAAGAGTTTGAACGGGCGGTGCGTGGGTTTGAGGAGGTCATGGAGTGTTACCTCATGACCGGCTCGCGGGATTTCCTGCTGCGCGTGGTGGCGGCGGATTTGGACGCGTTTGATGCATTTCTGGAGCATCGGCTGATGAAGGTGAAAGGCGTGCGCAATATGCGGAGCAACTTTGCCCTGCGGGCCTTGGTGCGGCGGGATGTGCTACCGGCGATGTAAGCGTTCAAAGATTGTAGCGCTTGTGGATTTTTGACACCTCGGTGCCGTTGTCCAAGCGCACGCCATCTTTGCGTTTGTAGTTTTCAAAGCCGCGGCTTTGATAGTAAGCCAGTCCGCCTTCGTTGTCGGCGCGGATTTCGGCGTCCATCCATGTGTAGCCCAAAGCGCGGGCGGCAGTCACGCTGGCCTCAAACAGTTTGGAGCCAATGCCCAGACCTGTGCGGCCGACTTTCACAAAGGTCCCAATGCCACAGGCTTCGGGCGGCAAGTCTCCCCAAGGGCCGACCCATTGGAACCCCAGAAGTGTGCCGTCGTCCGTCATGGCCACATGCCATGTGCTGCAGTCCTGATCCGCCATCAGCCAGGCTTCCAAGTCATCACGTGACATTGGTTTGGTCATTGCGGTGGTGCCGCCGATGGCGATGATCTCGTTGAGCAGGTCTGCGGTTTGGCGCAGGTCTACGGGGCTGCCTTTTTGGATGGTGATTTGGGACATGGATAACTCGATATCAGAGACTAATACGGCCTAAAGTGCGGCCAAAAGGGTTTCAACGCGGGTGGTGTAATCGGTGCGCACTTCCACAGGGGGGCGCAGGTGGATGGACAGGCCGTCGATGATTTTTGGGTCCGGCACGCCAAAGAGTTTGTTGGCCTCGGGCACCGAGAAGCCGGCGATTTGCGTGGCCTCCATCCAGGCGGAGATTTTGTCGGCCTTCTTGATTTGCGCCTTCAGACGTTTGGGCGTTTCAGCAGGCAAGCCAAAGCGGATGTGGATTGCGGCCATGAGACGATCATCGAGCGTTTCATAGCTGGGACCCACAGCAGCTTTCACCGGCGAGATCATGTCGCCAATCACATATTCCGGCGCATCGTGCAGCAGGGCTGTCAGGCGGGTTTTGGGCGTGGCGGATTTGTACATCCGACCGTAAAGCTCTTCGACCAGCAGGGAATGTTCGGCCACGGAATAGGCAAAATCACCGTGGGTTTGACCGTTCCAGCGCGCCACAAAAGCCAACCCGTGGGCGATGTCTTCGATTTCGATGTCCACGGGGGTGGGGTCCAGCAGGTCCAGCCTGCGACCGGACAACATACGCTGCCATGCTCGTGCCAAAGGGGTGCCTCCCGGTTGTGTGCAACCGGTGTACGCCAGCCAAGTGGCGATGCGCAACAGTCAGGCGAACAGGGGATGCGCTGGTATCAACCAGCAGCCACACCGGATGTGACCAACGCATTGGTGATCACAATCAAGGTGCCCATCAGCAAGACGGCGGGGATGAAGAAAGCAGACCGAAACATGGCCCTTAGTGGCGGGAAATTCATGACCAAAAACCTAACAAATAAAGGTTTCTTATACCTTGGTTACGAATGTCTTAACAGTCAGGGGAGTCTGACCTTCGGATAGGGCTGTTTGCTGCAAAATGAGGCGCCGCCACATTTTGGCCATATTTGAGGCGCACCCTATTTTGTAGTCGGGATCACGTGCTGCCACAAAACAACGTGATCAGGCGTGTTTTGAAAAAGCGCACCGCGATACCGACGTTACTAGCGAGGGGGGCACGTTTCTACATCGGCTTCCTCCCGCGTGTCCCCCTCTCCAAACCTCAATGTATTGCGCCCAATGGGCCAATCTGCGCGAGAAAGGAGAGCGCTATGTTTAAGAGAATAGTTGGAGCAGCCCTGCTGTTTGGCATGGCCGCAGCAGCCCCACCGGCGATCGCCGCCGGATGTGCGGACAGAGACCTCGTGGTGAAGCGTTTGCAGAGCAAATACGCTGAAGCCATGGTGGCTGGCGGGCTGCAAGGCAGCCACGACAATAAGATGACGATGCTGGAAGTGTGGTCATCAGAGAAAACCGGGACATTTACGGTGATCATGACCAATGCGCAGGGGGTGTCCTGCATCCTGGCCGCCGGAACAGACTGGTTTCAGCAAGAGGCGGTGCTGCCGCCTGAAGGAATCGAAGGCTAGTAACGTTGTAGAAAGGCCTTCTGAGTGTTATCTGGTCGCCAAAGCAAACCCGTAAGGAGCTGGGCGCAATGGCGACCGATTACACTGTTAAAGACATTTCCCTGGCCGAGTTTGGCCGCAAGGAACTGGATATTGCCGAAACCGAGATGCCGGGCCTGATGGCGCTGCGCGAAGAGTATGGCGATAAGAAACCACTGGCCGGTGCGCGCATTGTTGGCTCGCTGCACATGACCATTCAGACCGCGGTTCTGATTGAAACGCTGGTGGAGCTGGGCGCGGACGTGCGCTGGGCGAGCTGCAACATCTTCTCCACACAGGACCACGCGGCGGCGGCGATTGCCAAAGCAGGCATTCCTGTGTTTGCGATCAAAGGTCAGAGCCTCGAAGAGCACTGGGACTATCTGGACAAGAGCTTCCTGTTCCCGGAAGGCCCGAACATGATCCTCGACGATGGTGGCGATGCGACACTCTATGTGTTGCTTGGTGCCAAGGCGGAAGCGGGCGAAGACCTCGGCGTGCCGGGTTCTGAGGAAGAAGAAGTCATTCACAAGCAGATCGCCAAGCGTATGGCGGAGAGCCCAGGCTGGTTCACCAAGACCCGTGATGCGATCCAGGGTGTGTCTGAGGAAACCACCACCGGTGTGCACCGTCTGTATGACCTGGTGAAAAAGGGCGAGCTGCCCTTCCCTGCGATCAACGTGAACGACTCTGTGACCAAGTCCAAGTTTGACAACAAATACGGCTGTAAAGAGAGCCTGGTAGACGGCATCCGCCGCGCCACCGACACCATGATGGCCGGCAAAGTGGCGGTTGTTTGTGGCTATGGCGACGTGGGCAAAGGTTCTGCGGCTTCGCTGCGCGGCGCGGGCGCGCGCGTGAAGGTGACCGAGGTTGACCCGATCTGTGCTCTGCAGGCGGCGATGGACGGTTTTGAAGTGACCACGCTGGAAGACGAAGCGGCGACCGCGGATATCTTCATCACCACCACCGGCAACAAAGACGTGATCCGCATCGAGCACATGCGCGAGATGAAGGACATGGCGATTGTTGGCAACATCGGCCACTTCGACAACGAAATTCAGGTGGCGAACCTGAAGAACCACAAGTGGACCAACATCAAAGAGCAAGTGGATATGATCGAGATGCCATCTGGCAACCGCATGATCCTGCTGTCTGAAGGCCGCCTGTTGAACCTTGGCAACGCCACCGGTCACCCGTCATTTGTGATGTCCGCGAGCTTCACCAACCAGGTGCTGGCGCAGATCGAGCTGTTCACCAAAGGCGAGCAGTACAAGAACGAGGTTTACATCTTGCCCAAGCATCTGGATGAGAAAGTGGCGGCGCTGCACCTCGCGAAAGTGGGCGCGAAACTGTCCAAACTCAGCAAGGAGCAGGCGGACTACATCGGTGTTGGCACTGACGGTCCGTTTAAGCCGGAGCACTACCGCTATTAAGCTTGGTTGCTTCTTTTTGTGATTGCAAGGAACCGATTATTCGCTGCCTCTCCCTTCGGTCGAACGCGAAAAGCGGTGCTGCTTGCTAGGCAAATCACAAAAAGTCTAAGAGACTGAATTTGAGAGCGGCGTCCCGGATTGGGGCGCCGTTTTTGGTTGGTCATGTGCTGTCATTTTTGGAAGTTGACGTGAGGAAACATTGTCTGAGAGACTGAAGGGACTTTTCGAGTAATTTGATTTTTGGAGTTTGTTATGACGAGTACTGTCGAAATTTCGGCCAATGAATTAAAAGCTTGGGAGGCAATTTCGCTCAACGAAGACGGCGCGTTGCCTCCTGAAACAGATGACAATCATGGCCTGCGGGCTCGCACTCATCGCAGGCCAACAAGCGTGAACACCTCACTCTTGAGCCCGACCAATAAAGGTCTCAATTATTGTGGTCAGGCCGCCGCAGCGAGTGTGATATCGGCTTGGAACAAAGGTGGTGGGAAGTCTGCAGTGCAGATTTTGGACGACGTGCTTTCGCGTTTTCCACCGGATTTGAATGTCGGTGAATTTAATTTCGGAACTTCACCTAACAGGATAATGCAGATTCTGAACACCTATGGTTTGAAAGCGTCTTTTTTCAATATTCCAGTATGGCAAAGCGGCGGCTTCATGAACCCGCTTAACCAACCTGGTTGGCATGCGTACCGCTCGCAAATCGAGGGGTTCATGCACTCGGGGTACACGCCAATTGTTTTGGTTGATACAGGCATGTTGCCAAATCGAACCAATGATATTTGGTGGAGCTTGCATTATACCGTGTTGCAATCCACTGGCGGTGGCCAGACAACTCTATGTAATAGTTTTGGGAGCGACGGGCGCTACTCTGATGAACCTATGCCAGAAAATCGTTTTCACGAAGCGTGGGAAGCGCGCGCTTGGCCTATTCCGTGGCTGAAGTTTGCCACGATCATTGCATATGAGTAAGCCGACCAGATCTTGGCAGTATTAACTCACTGTCTGAGGAAGGTGGCTCTCGATCAAAGAGAGTCGTTTTTCCACTGCAATTCGCCTCGCGCAGGTTCCTTCGGATCGCTGGAATAAATCGCGATTTTGTTGCCGTCCGGGTCGCGCAGGTAGCTGACGTAAAAGTGCGGGCCGTAGTCGGCGCGGAAGCCGGGTGAGCCTTCGTCTGTGCCACCAGCGGCGAGGGCGGCGGTGTGCAGGCTGCGGACCTGCGCTTGGCTTTTGGCTTCAAAGGCAACCATGGTGCCGTTGCCAACTGAGGCGGTTTGGCCGTCAAATGGCGGTTTCACGTAGAAGTCGGGTAGCAACGGGCGTTGGCCTTCGGGAACAGGCAGCGCGTAGCTGAGGCCTTCGGGGCCTTCTTTCACGCTGTAGCCCAGAGCGGGCAGGACGGCGGCGTAAAAGCGTTTGGCGCGGGGGATGTCATTGGAGCCGACGCAGACGTATCCGATCATTGGGCGGTGTCCTGACTTCGCGCGGCGGTTTCCCACTCTGTCAGAAACCGCATGATCTCGAGGCTGTCGGATTGGCGTGGCGAGGGGCGTGGCGCTTCTTTGGCACCCATAGCCTGCGCGCGTTCGACCATTTTGGTTTGATGATAAAAGGCGCCGTGTTTGGTTTCGACCACAATATCGCGGGCGGGGCCGTCGTAGGGTTGCCAGATCATTTTGTTTTCCCCTGCGACGGGTAGCCATGGGTTGGTGGCGAAGCACAGCGTGCCTTTGGTGGTCACGATGGTGAAGGCGTGCGCCATGCCGTGGCCGTCGGTGCTGTGCAGGTTGGCAAGCACGCCGTTGTCAAAACGCACGGAGAGGCTGGCGTCTTGCAGGGTGCTGTCTTTGCCGATGTTGCCAAAAGCGGCGATGGATCGACTGGCGAAGGCCCCTTCGCCGCACATGGTTTGCACCACCAGATGCAAGAGGGAGACCGGGTAGCAGCCGAGGTTGTAGAGCGTGCAGCCACCTGCGGGGTTCACAACTTGCCAGATGTCGGCGGCGTAGAAGCCCGAGACGGAGCGCAGTTCGCCCACGGAGGGGTCGCGCAGAACGGTGACCAGTTGCTGCATGAAGGGGTGCGCGAGGTACATCAGGCCTTCGGCAAAGAAGATGTTCGCGGCTTGCACCGAGGCGATCAGCGCGTGGGCATCCTCCATCGTGGTGGTCAGTGATTTTTCGCAGAGCACTGGTTTGCCTGCGGCCATAGCGGCCTCGGTGGCGGCGCGGTGCAGGTGGTTGGGCAGGGCGATGTAGATCACATCCACATCCGGATTGGCGAAGAGCTCGGCTTGATCGGTGGTTGTGTTGGTGACGCCATATTGTGTGGCAAGCTCGGACAATGCGGCTTCGTTGCGGCCATAGAGCATTGCCACCGCGGAATTTTCACTGTCGCGGATTGCGCCCAGCATAGCATGAGAAATGAAGCCGGTTCCAAGGATACCCCAACGCAGCATCGCGTCCTCCTGTGGTGTGCAAATGCGCAGAGGGTCAGCCTGGGCAGCGATTCTTCAAATGACCAGCGGGATCTGTGCTAAGGGGGAACGGGCGCGGTCTTTCCCCTTAATTGACGTCTACGTCAACTGTAGGAAAGGTTTCAAGGACGCCGCGCAGACCACGAATTCAAGCGCATTTATCGACAATTGGGAGAATATCTGATGGGCAAACGGGACGAGTTGATCGCGAAATACGCAGACGATCTGAAAAATAAATGTGGCATCGAGCCAGACATGACGCTGTTGGAAAAGGTTACCATCGGCTGTGGTCCAGCGATTTACAACGACGATGCGTCCACCGTGGCTGGCTCCCAGCCAGAGGAACTGGAAACTGTGAAAAACAACTTCCTCATCAAGAAGTTGGGTATGAGCGATGGTCCCGAACTGATGGATGCCATCAACTCTGTGATTGAGACTTACGGCAAGTCTGAGCGTAACAAGTATCGGGCTGTTGTTTACTACATGCTGACGAAACATTTCGGCAAAGAGGCCCACTACGGGTAAAACCACCACTCGCGGTTTGGCGCGTCCGGGACCTGAGGGTTTCGGGCGCGTTTTGCGTTTGGTTGCGAAAGTGCTGCGGGAACCGCTCAGATTGTAGATACTTGATAATTGAACTGCTTGGTTCAGTTGGGCTACACATGTGATGTCGGGCTAGGATGGCCGGACCCTAAGAGATACAAAATCGCGTGTGGTGGTATGGGATACACGCGGGGTGCATAGGGGGTCTGGCTGGAGCGGAGACAGGCCCCCTATGTTTTATTTCCCAAAATGATTTCCCTGCGGACTGTTGGCGCGGCTCTTGTCTGAGCGGCGCCTTTTGTTTTTTCCGGGTGATGTGGCGTGGCGCTTAGAACAGCGTCAGAACCAGACCCATGGTGGCGCATCCGAGCGTGGCATAGCCGCCGTCAATCAGCATCAAAGCGCGTTTGCGACCGGCAAAGCTGTAATTGGTGACAATCCAGGGGGCGGCCAGAAAGAGCCCAACGCCAAGGCCCGCAATCAGCCCTGCACCCATGGTGTCGATCCCGGACAGGGAAAACACGTGACGCATCATGCCCGCAACAAGGACGGCGCAGAGGAAAGCGGTGATGTAGGGCAGCGGATCGCTGGCATTGGCTGGGCGGCCGGACTCGTCGGTCTCGATCTCGGCCGCTTTCATCCAAGGCTTGGCCAGCGTCATGTACCAGACCGAGCCAGCCACATATGAGGCCAGCGCAGCCGCCAGCACCGATAGAATTTCCATGGAACCCTCCCCGTTCATGTTTTCGGGGAGAGTATGACCAATTTTTTAGCTTTGAGAACCGCCGAGCGCGAGGATGATATTCCACTCTTCTTCGGTGACCGGCTGCACGGAGAGGCGGGAGTTTTTGACCAGCACCATGTCGGCCAGCCGGGGATCGGCCTTGATCATGTCCAGAGTGACCGGCGTTAGGATGGGTGCGACGGCTTTGATGTCGACGCATTCCCAGCGGTCGTCATCCGTGGTGCTGTCGAGGTGCGCCTCGGCGCAGACCTCGACGATGCCAACGACGGATTTCTCTTTTTGAGAATGGTAGAAAAAGCCGCGGTCGCCCACGGCCATTTCCCGCATGAAATTGCGCGCTTGGTAATTGCGCACGCCGTCCCATTCCTCACCCGCGTCGCCTTTGGCGACTTGCTGGTCCCAGCTCCAGGTGGAGGGTTCGGATTTGAACAGCCAATAGCGCATCAGCCCAGCACCTTGTTCCAGGGTTTTAGCTCGACCGAAGCGAATAGATCGGCGGCTTTGTAAGGGTCGTTTGCGGCCCAGGCCTCGGCTTCACCCATGTCGGCGACGTTCAAAATGATAAGAGAGCCGCACATGTCGCCAGCATCATCTAGAAACGGGCCAGCCATCATGATCGTGTCGCCAGAGCCTTTCAGATAGGCGACGTGCGCGTCGCGGTTGGCTTTGCGGATCTCCAGTGCGCCAGGTTTGTCTTTGGCGATCAATGCTACCAGCATGATTATTCCTCCTTGGGTGGTCTTGCCAGCAGCATTTCCATGGCGTCGCGGATTTGCAAGCCCCCATCGAGGATGGCGACGACGGCTTGGGTGATGGGCATGTCAACCTGCATGGTTTTGGCGCGTGCAAGGGACGCGCGGGCGGTGGCGGCGCCTTCGACGGTGATGCTTGGATCAAAGTCTGCGCCACGTCCCAGCGTGAGGCCAAAGCGGTAATTGCGCGATTGTTCGGATGAGCAGGTTAGGGTGAGGTCGCCAAATCCCGACAGGCCAGACAGTGTGTCGGTTTTTGCGCCCAGTGCCTGCGCCATGCGTTTCATCTCGGCATAGCCGCGCGTCATCAGGGCTGCACGGGCGCTGTCGCCTAGCCCGGCGCCAATGGCGATGCCGCAGGCGATGGCGATCACGTTTTTCAGCGCGCCGCCAAGCTCTGCGCCGACGGTGTCGGTGGTGCGGTAGATACGCAGATTGGGCGAGATCAGTCTCTGTTGCAGGGCTTTTCCGGTGGTTTCGTCGGCGATGGCCAAGGTCAGCGCCGTTGGCAGACCGCGGGCGATGTCGGCGGCAAAGCTGGGGCCTGTGAGAATGGCAGGCGTGGCGTCTGGCAGCACGTCGCGGATCACGGCGACCGGGCCAAGTTGGGTGCCGAGTTCGACGCCTTTGCAGCAGGCTATCAGGGTGCGACCGGAGAGTTCTGGGTGGTCCTCCAACAGGCCGCGCAGCTTTTGCATGGGCACCGCCAGCAGGACCACATCGGTGAGCGCATCGGCGAAATCGGCCGTCACAGAGACTGTTCTTGGCAATTCCACGCCGGGCAGACGTGGATTGACGCGAGTGGTCTGCATGGATTTGGCGGCGTCGGTATTGCGGGCCCAGAGGGTCACGTCGGTGCCGCTTTTCGCAAAGGCGATGGCTAGTGCGGTGCCAAAGGCGCCTGAGCCAAGAACGGAGATCATGCTTTGGCTCCTTTTTTGCCGCTTCCCAAAAGCGCGGGGGCGGTTTGATCGAGCGGCCAGCGTGGGCGGGCGGAGAGGTCCATGCCGTCACGGGCGCCGGTGTGGTAGCGCTCCAATCCAGCATAAGCGATCATCGCGGCGTTGTCGGTGCAAAGCGCCAATGGAGGTGCGGTGAAAGTCACGCCTTTGTCGGCGCAAACAGTCTCTAATTCAGCCCGAATGGCGGTGTTTGCCGCCACGCCACCAGCGACAGCGAGTAGTGGCTCGGATGGCGTTTCAGCCAGATAAATGTCCAGCGCGCGGCGGGTTTTCTCGGCGAGCACATCGACAATAGCGGCCTGAAAGCCGGCGCACATGTCGGCGCGGTCTTGCACTGGCAGGCCGCCTTTCTCAGCGATGATGGCATCGCGCTGGCGCAGGAGGGCGGTTTTCAGGCCTGAGAAAGACATGTCACAGCCGGGACGATCCAAAAGTGGGCGCGGGAAGCGGAAGCGTTTGGGATCGCCTTTGGTGGCTTCAGCTTGCACGGCGGGGCCGCCGGGTTGGGGCATGCCCAGCAGGCGAGCGGTTTTGTCAAAGGCTTCGCCGGGCGCATCGTCGATGGTGCCGCCGAGGCGGGTGAAGTTTTCCGGGCCATGAGCAATCAAGAATTGGCAATGGCCGCCGGAGACCAAAAGCATCAGGTAGGGGAAGGCCACTTGATCGGTGAGGCGCGGGGTCAGGGCGTGACCGGCAAGATGGTTCACGCCGATGAGCGGAATGCCCAGGCTTGCGGAGAGACCCTTGGCGCACATTACGCCGGAAATGACACCGCCGATGAGGCCGGGGCCAGCGGTTACAGCGATGGCGTCCACATCTTTCAGGGACACATTGGCGGCCAAGAGCGCCTCCTCAACGCAGAGATCCACTTTTTCGGCGTGTGCGCGGGCGGCGATCTCCGGCACCACGCCGCCAAAGGGCGCATGCAGGTCGGTTTGGCCATGCACCACAGAGGCCAGGATCTCGGCGTCACCCACAATGGGTTGATGCAGGATGGCGGCGGCGGTGTCATCGCAGCTGCTTTCGATGCCAAGAATGGTGAGCGGGCCGTCCATGTGTCACAGGTCCTTGCCGTTGCGCGGAGGTTTGTTGGCAGGTAACACCACAGGGCGCCTCAAACAACCGTGGTGGGCCTTATGGCGGATGTGACCCCTTTGATTTTGCTGACCCGGCCATTGGCCGATGCAGAGCGGTTTGCCGGTCTGTTGGCGGATATGGGGATCACCGCAGAGGTCGCATTTTCACCGGTTGTGGAGATTGTGCCCACTGAGGCTCACGTGGACCTGACCACTATCTCAGGCGTGATATTCAGTTCGCGCAACGCGGTGGCGGAGGTTGCGGGGCATGACATGCCTGCCTGGTGCGTTGGCGAGGCCACGGCGGCAGCAGCGCGGGCCAAAGGCTGGCGTGCAGTGGCGGCGGATGGCGACGCGGAGTCGCTTTATGCGCGGGTTTTGGCCGATGCCCCCAAAGGCCCTTTGCTGCACATTCGCGGCCAAGTTGCGCGCGGCGATCTGGCCTGGCGTTTGACCAAAGTTGGGATAAAAACGGACGATGTGGTGGTCTATCGCCAAAAAGCACATCCGTTGTCGGAGCGGGCAAAACAGACGCTAATGCGGGAGAATCCGGTGATAGTTCCCCTTTTTTCGCCGCGCGCAGCAGCCCAATTTGCTGAGCAAGGGCCATTTAATGCTCCGCTTCATGTCGTTGTGATGAGTGAGGCCGTGGCGGAGGCATTGGGGGAATTTCCGGTGGAAACAGTTGTTTTGGCGGAGAAAAAAGAGGCAAAGGCCATGGCAAATGCGGTGGCGAGACTGTTAGACGCAGGGTGACGCATTGAGGCGCAAGGATTGCTCGCCTAGATTGGTGCTGCATTTGCAAAAAACGGATTCGAAAGGGTGACCTGTGGGAACCACGGATAAATCGGACAAGCCAAGCAAAGATCAGGTTGATCAACAGGATCAGACCGATACGCAAGCCGACGCAGAAGATGTGGTCGAGGACGCGGAAATTTTCGAAGAGATTGCGCCGGATGGGGCGTTAGATGACAGCGATGTGGACGCGGCCAATGACGCTGCGGATGGCGATGAGTCTGATGAGGCTCCCGTAGAGATTGAAGAGCCCACAGAGGACGCGGATGCAGAAGTTGATGCCGGTGAGGCGGAAGGTTCTGAAGCGGTGGACGCCGAGTCTCCTGAAGAAGACCCGGTTGCGAAGACACCTGCGCCTGTGCCAACCGCACAGGAGGCAGAGCGCAAGGGTGGCTTTGTGCCCATGGTGTTTGGCGGTGTGATTGCGGCGGTGATTGGATTTGGCGGCGCGGTGTATTTTGGCGACCAACTTGGGCTGGGCGCGGATACGGAGGCGGCGCTCAGTGAGATGACCACCAAGTTGGCGGCGCAGGACGATGCGCTTGCTGCCTTGAATGAGACGCTGGCCAAGACAGTGGACGTGTCCAACGGCGCGCAGGCTGCCTCTGGAGAGGCGGCGGCTCTGGTTGCGAAGATGGAAGAGGTCTTGGCGGCCTATACCACCGAGCTTGGCACGGTGTCTGAGGCAGTGGCGACGCTGGAAACGCGGTTGACCGAGATTGAGAAACGCCCGTTGAGCGAGGGGCTCAATGCGGCGGCGATTGCGGCCTATGAGCGAGAGGTGAAAGACCTCAAGGATTTGGTTGCGGCGCAGAAGGCTGAGGCGGCGGAGTTGAAAGACAAGGCGGACCTGTCTGCGAAAGCAGCGCTGGCGCGTTCGTCTGCCACACGCATTGTGGCGGCGCTGGAGAGCGGTGCGCCTTATCGTGCGGCTGTGGTGGATCTGCGATCGTCCACTGGGGAAGGCGTTGCCGCGGTGCTGGAAGATTATGCGGATAGTGGCGTGATCACCCTGTCGGCGCTGATCGAAAGCTATCCGGAGGCGGCGCGCGGGGCCCTGGCCAAGGCGCGGGAAGACAAAGTGGATGCGGGCACCGGCAATAAGCTGGGCAATTTCCTGAAGACACAGTTTGGTGCACGCTCGGTTGAGGCGCGGGAAGGCTCCGATACGGATGCTGTGTTGAGCCGGGCCGAAGCGGCGCTAAAGGCGGGTGATCTGACCGCGGCGCTATCTGAACTGGATACACTGGCCGAGGGGCCAAAAACCGTGATGGCAGACTGGGTTGCGCAAGCGCAGACCCGGGCCGCCGCGACGCAAGCCGCCGAAGATCTGGCGCAAACCCTAAACTCCAACTGAGGGTCGTTTCATGCTCTGGTCCCTGATTAAAATTATTGCGTTTGTTGCCATCGTCGCTGGGTTGACCTTTGGCTCGATTTACCTGCTGGAAAGCGAAGGCGGGGTGATGGTCACCGTGGCCGGGGTGGAATACAGCCTTGGGCCGTTTCAGACCGCTTTGGCGTTGATTGCGCTGGTGGCTGCGGTCTGGCTGTTCATCAAGGCGCTGGGATTGTTGGTGGCGACGCTGAAGTTCCTGAACGGGGATGAGACCGCGATCAGCCGCTACTTTGACCGCAACCGGGAAAAGAAGGGCTATCAGGCGTTGGCCGATAGTGTGACCGCGCTGGCCTCTGGCGAGGGGCGCACGGCGATGGAGAAGGCGCGGCTGGCCGAGAAAAAGCTGCACAAGCCGGAGCTGACCAACCTGATTGTGGCGCAGGCGGCAGAGATGAGCGGCGACACCAAGAAAGCGGAAGAGACCTATAAGAAGCTGCTGACAGATGAGCGCACGCGGTTTGTGGGTATTCGTGGGCTGATGAAGCAGAAGCTGGAGGCCGGAAACACCGAGGTGGCGTTGAAGCTGGCGGAGAATGCCTTTGCGCTGAAGCCGCGCCATGTCGAGGTGCAGGACACGTTGCTGCGTCTGCAGACTGAGAGCAAAGACTGGAAAGGCGCGCGTGGCACGCTGAACGCGAAGCTGCGCCATGGCACCTTGCCGCGCGACGTGCATCGCCGCCGGGATGCGGTTTTGGCGCTGTCTGAAGCCAAAGAGTTGATTGCGGAAGATGCCAGCATCGAGACGCAGGAACAGGCAATTGAGGCAAACCGCTTGTCACCGGATCTGATCCCGGCGGCGGTGATGGCAGCACGGGGCTATGTGGCCAAAGGCAAGCCGCGCAATGCGACGCGTCTGATCAAGAAAGCCTGGGATGCGCAGCCGCATCCGGATTTGGCAGCGGCCTTTGCTGAGATCGCACCAGAGGAAACGCCAGAGGCGCGGATCAAGCGGTTTAAAACCCTGACCAAGAACACCGCAGCCCATGCCGAAACCAAGATGCTGATGGCGGAGCTGTATATTGCGGCGGAGGATTTCCCAGAGGCGCGGCGTGCGCTGGGCGATCTGGTGGAAACGGACGCGACGCAACGCTCGCTGACCATTATGGCGGCGATTGAGCGGGGCGAAGGTGCAAATGATGCAGTGGTGAAAGGTTATCTGGCCAAGGCGCTGAGCGCGCCGCGTGGGCCGCAGTGGGTCTGTGACACTTGCCACAACATTCATGCGGAGTGGGCGCCGACCTGTGACAATTGCCACAGCTTTGACACGTTGAGCTGGACCGCGCCGCCGGAGACCGAAGGGTTGAGCGAAACCGGCGCGGCGATGCTGCCGCTGATCATTGGGGCGCTGGAGGATCACTCCGAGGCTGAGACCGAGGACGCGGAAGAGGCTGATGTGGTTGAAGGTGAGGCGACGGAAGCCCCTGCGGAGGCTGAAGAAACTCCGAAAGAAGAGCTGAAGTCTGCCTAAGGCTTTTGTTTGAGAGACATCGAAGCAGCGTCGCCTTTGGGCGGCGCTGTTTTCGTTTTTGGCGTCAGGAAAACCGCATTGGGCTCACCGGGGAGAGGTCGATGTTCGGCGGTGTTTCGGAGATCAGATCCGCCACCAGCCGTCCGGTTTTGGCTCCGCCGGTGAGGCCCACGTGTTGGTGACCAAAGGCAGCGTAGACACCGCTTTGCCCAATTTCGCCCACCATGGGTAGGCTGTCTGGCAAGGACGGGCGGAAGCCAAGCCATTCTTCGTCGGTTTCTGCGGTCATGGTGGGGAAGACCTCGGCGACGCGGCGGCGTAACAGGGCCAGTGGGGCTTTGGATTTCTTCTCCGACAGGTCGCCAAACTCCACGATCCCAGCGCAGCGCAATCCGTGCTGCATCGGGGTGGCGACAAATTTGGCAGAGGCAATCATCATCGGGTGGTTGGGCCGGATGGACGGCTCTTTGAAGGTGATATGATAGCCGCGTTCGGTTTCCAGCGGCACGGTGAAGCCCAGCTTGCGCATCAAGGGCTTGGACCAGATGCCGGAGGAGAGCACGGCGCGGTCACAGTCAAACTGGCCTTGATCGGTCATCACGGCGGTGACTTGCCCGCCTGAAAGGTCAAAGTCGCGCACCTCGGTCTGCACAAACCGCCCGCCCATGCCGGTGAACGTGTCCACGAGCGCCTGCACGTAGCCAGCGGGGTTGAGGATGTAGCCGTGGTCTTTGTTGACGGCGATGAAGGAGGTTTGGGCGTCGAGGATGGGTTCCAGTTCCTGCACGGCAGGGCCTTCGATGATGTCGGGGATAAAGCCAACACTGGCACGCAGGTCCCAGGTGTATTTGTCGGCCTCAAAGGCGGCGCGGTCTTTGTAGGCGTAGAGGTAATCGGTGTCGGCAATGAAGCGTTCGGCGGCGGTGCCTTTGGCGAGCGCCTTGTGTTGATCCACGCTGTCGCCAATCAGGTCGGCCAGCACATGTGTGAAGCGGCGGGCGTCTGTGTCGTTGGCAAAGCCGAGGTATTTCAGGAACCACGGGGTGAGGCGGGGCAAGTTGGCCCATTTTAAAAACAGTGGGAAATTTGGGTTCAGGAGATAGCCGGGCGCTTTGGTCAAAAGGCCAGGCGTGGCGTTTGGCACCACGGCGCAACTCGCCAACAGGCAGGCGTTGCCAAAGGAGGCGCCCATGCCGGGGGTGTTCTTGTCCAGAAGGGTCACATTTTTCCCTGCACGCCGCAGCCAAAGTGCGGTGGATGCGCCCACGATGCCTGCCCCGATCACCACCACAGTTTGCGGCATGTTTTGTCCCCTCAATCGTCTTGGGGACAGTGTTGCCAAGGGCCGCGCAGCTTTGCAATCAGAGTTGTGAGATCACGTCTTTGAGCTGGGACAGTTTGATCGGCTTGGCCATATGGGCGTTCATGCCGCTGTCCAGACAGGCGGCGCGGTCTTCCGGCGCGGAATGGGCGGTGAGGCCAATGATATGGGTGCGGAAATCGCCGTTGGCCCCTTCCAGGCGGCGGATTTCGCGGGTGGCGTCCAGACCGTTCATCACCGGCATGGAAACATCCATCAGCACCAGATCTGGGTGGACGTCTCGGTAACACTCGACCGCCTGCTCACCATCACTGGCTGAGTGGTGCGTAACACCCAAGCGGTTGAGGAAAATCTCGATCAACTTCCGGTTGGTCTTGTTGTCGTCCACAATCAATATGGTCTTGTCGGAAACAGGTTTGGTGAGTTCCGTGGCAACGCGTTTTTGAGCCGTACCATTGGCTGGCTGGTTGTCATGTATTTCCAGATCCGTTTTCCGACGGGTGTTTGCTTTGTGTGGCGTGGTCAACGCTTCGAGAAGCTTTGCGGTTTGAACCGGCTTGATCACCTCGCTATCTGTGAAGTCGTGTTCAGACCCGTTCTGATGGATGGCATCGTCCATCGGGCGCAGCGCAATCACGCGCGTGTGCGTATCCCCTTTGATGTGGTGAATCGCGCGGAATAGGTCCTCTCGGTCCATGTCGGGCAGTCCCATCTCCGTCAGGACGACATCATATGGCACGCCGTTGGTTGCCGCTTCGCGCAGGCTTTTTAGCGCCTCGTTTGCGGATTCAAAGGTGGTCACCTGCCCGTGCCAGGAGGACATTACCTCGTTCATCACAAACAGCGCTGTCGGTTCGGATTGCAGCACCATCACCTTCATATCGTTGAGGCTGGCGCCATCGATGGGGAGAGACGGCAAAGGCGTATCTGGCTGCACAAGTGGCACGTTGAAGGTGAAGGTGGTGCCGGTGCCGACAGTGGATTTTACCCAGATGCGACCGCCCATCAGCTCCACAAAGCCCTTGGCAATGGCGAGGCCGAGACCGGTGCCCTGGTGCTTGCGGCTGTAGGAGCCATCGACCTGCGTGAATTGGTCAAAGACGGTGGCCAGTTTCTCTTCGGGAATGCCGCAGCCGGTGTCACAGACATCGACCTGCATGAAGGGTTTGCCGTTCTCGTCTTTGAGGGTGGTATTGATCAGAACATACCCTTCCTCGGTGAACTTGAGGGCGTTGCCAACCAGGTTGATGATGACCTGCTTGAGCCGGGACTCATCGCCCAGCAACGATTTGGGCAAGTCCGGTTCCACACGTGTGATGAGATCCACGCCAGCTTGACCAGCTTGGTACGACAGCATCTGGGCAGTGTTTTCCACCAGCTCCAGCGGGCGGTAGGGCTCGTCACGCAGGGTCATGTGACCGCTGTCGATTTTAGAGAAGTCCAGAATGTCGTTGATGATGTTGAGCAGGGTGGTGCCGGAGGTGTGAATGGAATCCACCAGACCCAGCTGGTTGGCGGTCAGGTCGGTGTCTGACAAAAGTTCCGTCATGCCCAACACGCCGTTCATCGGGGTGCGGATTTCGTGGCTCATACGGGCCAGGAATTGTGACTTGGCCCGTTCGGCGGTTTTGGCCTGTTCTGCGACCACCTGAAGCTCTGCGTTTTTGGCGTTCAGATCGTCGGAGGAAATCTCCAGTTTGGTTTGGGTGTCTTCCAGGGATTTCACCCAGGCACGCAGGTTGCCCAGCATCAGGTTGAAGCTGTCGGCGAGGCTTTCGACCTCATCGTTGGTGCGGATCACGATGGACTGGTTCAGGTTGCCCTTGGCGGCGCGTTCGGTGGCGCTGTTGAGGCGGGCCAGTGGCTCGGTCAGGCGGCGCGAGATCCAGATCGACAGCAGGATGCCGGTGAGGGTGAAGAAAACGCCAAACATCAGGTTGCGGCGCAGCACCAGGTTGACCTCGCGGTTGGCAGCAGTGCCGTCCAGATCGAAGCGGATGGTGCCGTAGTTCACATTGCCATAGATTGCGGGCACGGCCACCTGAATGCGGCCCTCTAGGTTGCGGATATGGGTGGTTTCGGAGGCGACGGCCTCGGTGACCAGCGGATCTTCGACGCGGCCCAAAAACAGTGCGTTGCCTTCGGACGAGCCGTTCACCAGCAGGAAGCCTTCGGGGTCGATGAAGCGCAAGGCTAGGATGTCGGGCTGGCGCATCAGTTCCTGGTAGATGATGTCGAGCTCCGCCGGGCGGCCCTCAAACAGGTACGGCAGCGTGACCTCTTGAATGAGAATGCCGAGAGAGTCTGAGCGTTCTGAGAAGCGGGTGTGAACCAGTTCCAGCTGCGTGATGGTGTTGAGGTAAATCAGGGTAGATACAAAAGCCCCGATCATCAGACCAAAATACACGGTCATGCGCCGCCCAAGACCGTAGGTCAGGGACTTGCGCATTTTGGACATGCGGCTGTTGGTGTTGTCGTCAGCTGCGGCCATGGTCAGTCAATTCCCGCGTCTTCGAGATCCTGTAGAATCTCCAATATAGGTGCAAAAGTGCGTTTTGATCCCGCAGCAAATTCATCAAATCCCGCACTGTTTTGAAAGCTTTTGAGAACCGCTCGACCGTCTTCGGCTTTGTTCATGGCTTTCAGCGTGAAGCGCAGTTCGTTCAATAGGTCCTCAGACAGCCCGGGGCGATGCATCAGCACGCTGCGTGGGAACCTATCGGAGATGGCCAGAATGCGAAATTCGTCTGGGCGTGCTTCCATAAGATCAAGGTAGTTTTTCTGGTTTGTGGCGCCGGCGTCGGCGCGGCCGGAAGCGACGGAGAACATGGTGTTCTTGTCGTTGTAGGTCAGGAAGTAGCCAACCTCGTCACTGGTATGCGGGGCGCCGGGGGCGCGAAGCTGTTTCAGGCGCAGCCCGGTGTTCAGCAGCATATGGGCCGGCAGGATAAAGCCGGACGAAGAATCGTAGTCTTCTAAAGCGATGCGACGACCAGCCAGGTCTTCCAATGAGATGACACCACTGTTCACATGGGTGAAGATCACCGAGTAATAACTGGCCTGCCCATCTTTCCAATGGCGCAGGAAAGGCACGCCGCCGGAGAGTTGGGCCACTTTGGCGACCACCAGAGGGCTGTCGATGAAGATGTCCACTTCTCTGCGGGAAATTGCCTCGGCCATGAGCTGGGTGCTGGGGTGCACCACAAGGCGGACTTCGGAGATGCCAATCTCTTTCAATTCGTCTTCGAGGTAGGTGAGAAGTGGCTGGAAAATCCGCATTTGACCGCGGATGCCTTCGTTGAGAGTGCCCAAATTGAGAGTCTCTGCTTGCGCCCAAGAGGTGGTCAGCCAGGTCAGGCTGAAGACAAAGCAGAGTATGTTCCTTCTAAACATGGGCATCCGGGGTGATTTACGACCTCCTAATGGCGGTATTAGGAAAGTCTAAACCATCGCTTAATGAATGCCGCGATCGGGCGAATATCTGCAAATATGCGGTAAATTGCCCACGAATTTTTGTAAAAAAGCTTTCCGGCGCTGCCCAGAGCGCCGGAGAAAACTCACATGATTCGACTTCGCAGTGCACCATGAACAAAGATTGCCGCGAAAAGTCTTTTCACGCCAGATATTTGCCAGAGTAACACCAATTTCCCGCATTTCGGGAAATGGTGCATTAGTGTGCGTTCTTTTCGATGTGCTTGATTGGTCGATCGCGGTAGAGCAGCGACTGCGTGTCGGCGAACACATGCACTTTGGCGGGATCGGCTGTCAGCGAGACCTGTTTACCTTTCAGGTCGCGGTGGATGCCTTGCAGTTTGCCAATCACCGGCTCTGCATCGCCTTGCGGCTCAAAGTAGAGCAGGGTCACTTCGCCTAGGGCTTCGGTGATGTTCACGGTGCCGGTGTAGATTGCATCGCCTTCGGTGGTGACTAGGTCTTCGGGACGCACACCAATGTTGACCTGCCGCCCCATGTCCTCCGGCAAGGAAGGCACGGAGGAGGTGGCCGTGCCCCCAGCATCCAGCGCGATTGTGGTGGTCGCGCCGGTGCCAGTAATCTTGCCGGGGAGGAGGTTCATGGCGGGAGAGCCAATGAATTGAGCAACAAATTCGTTTTCAGGCCGCTCATAGAGCTCCAGTGGCGTGCCAACCTGGGCAATACCGCCGCTGGCCAGCACCACGATGCGTGTCGCGAGCGTCATGGCTTCGACCTGATCGTGGGTCACATAGACCATGGTGCTGTCGGGCATGGATTCTTTGAGTTGGGCAATCTCGATGCGAGTGGCCACACGCAGGGCGGCGTCGAGGTTGGAAAGCGGTTCGTCAAACAGGTAGACTTTGGGATCACGCACAATGGAGCGGCCGATGGCCACCCGCTGACGCTGACCACCGGAGAGCTCCTTGGGAAGGCGGTCGAGCAGGTTGTGCAGCTGGAGTGTTTTAGCGGCTTTCTCCACGCGCTCGTTGATCTCTGCGGTGCTCATTTTGGCAATTTTCAGCGCAAAGGACATGTTTTCGCGCACGGTGAGGTGCGGATAAAGCGCGTAAGATTGGAACACCATCGCAATGCCGCGCTCGCTGGGCGGCACATCGTTGACCAAAGTGCCGTCAATTTCCAGCGTGCCGGAGGTGATGTGCTCTAGCCCGGCGATCATGCGCAGCAGGGTGGATTTGCCACAGCCGGAGGGGCCGACAAATACCACCAATTCGCCCTTTTCGATCTCCAGATCGATATTGGCGAGGACGTTCACCGGACCGTAGGACTTTGCAACGTCTTTGAGAATGAGATCAGCCATTTCCTTTGTCTCCTCCGGCAAAGGCGGCTTGCCACGCGGGCAAGGTCACCTTTGCGCCATCTTGGCTCAGGGTGAAAGGCGCATTGGTGTCGATGGTCCAGTCGCCGGTGGGCAGGTCGAAGGTTTGTTCTTCGTCCGAAAGGTTGAAGGCGCAGAGTACGGCTTTGCCGTCATGTTCGCGCACAAAGCGGATGTGGGTCTCGTCCGCATGCAGCAGCTCGTAGATGCCTTTCAGTAGCGGCATTTGTTTTTTGCGGAAGGCAATCAGGTCGCGGTAGAAGGTCAGCATGGAGCCGGGGGTGCCGTCTTGCGCCTCAACCGATTTGGAGAGGTGTTCGGCGCTGACCGGCAGCCATGGTTTGCCTTCCGAGAAACCGCCGTTTTGGTTGTCCGATTTCCACACCATTGGGGTGCGACACCCGTCGCGGCCCTTGAACTTGGGCCAGAAGCGGATGCCGTAGGGGTCTTGCAGGTCCTCAAAGGCCACATCGGCCTCGTGCAGGCCAAGCTCTTCCCCCTGATAGATGCAGACGGAACCGCGCAAGGACATCAACAAAGCGGCATAGGTGCGCTGGGCGGCGTCAGACAGATTCCAGCGGGAGCCGTGGCGTTCCACGTCGTGGTTGGAGTAGGCCCAGCAGCCCCAGCTGTCGCTGCCAAAGCTCTCGGCGGTCTGCATGATCTCCGCCACACGGGTGCCGGTTGGGTGGGCCTGACAGAGCAGGGCAAAGTCATAGGCCATGTGCAGCTTGTCGCCACCGCCGGTGTAGATCGCCTGAATTTCGCTGCCGCGCTGGCTGTCGCCCACTTCGCCCACAGTGGTGATGGCGTCATATTCGTTCAGCAGTCGGCGCAAGTCTTGCAGGAAGCCGAGGTTTTCCGGCTGGTTCTTGTCGTAAAGATGTTCCTGATGGTTGTAGGGGTTCACGGCAGGCGCGATGTTGTCGTTGCGCTCTTCAACCGACAGGGCCGGGTTGTCGCGCAACTGTGCGTCACAGTAGTAGAAGTTCACCGTGTCCAGACGGAAGCCGTCGACGCCACGGTCCAGCCAGAAGCGGGCCACATCGAGCAGTTCCTGACGGACTTCGGCATTGTGGAAGTTCAAGTCCGGCTGTTCCGCGAGGAAGTTGTGCAGGTAATATTGCTGGCGGGAGGTGTCCCACTGCCAGGCCGGGCCACCAAAGATGGAGAGCCAGTTGTTTGGGGGCGTGCCGTCCAGCTTGGGGTCGGCCCAGACAAACCAATCCGCTTTGGCGTTGGTGCGGTTCGCGCGGCTCTCAATGAACCACGGGTGTTGGTCCGAGGTGTGGGACAGAACCAGGTCGATGATGATTTTGATGCCAAGCTCGTGAGCCTTGGCGATCAATCGATCAAAATCCGCCAGCGTGCCAAACATTGGGTCGACATCGCGGTAATCGGACACGTCATAGCCGAAATCCAACATCGGGGATGTGAAGAAGGGCGAGAGCCAGATGGCGTCCACGCCAAGCGAGGCCACGTGCGGCAGGCGCTGGATGATGCCGGCGAGGTCGCCAATGCCGTCTCCATTGCTGTCTTGGTAGGAGCGCGGGTAGATCTGATAGATCACCGCACCACGCCACCAATCGGGGTCTGTGATGAGTGCGGAATCCTGGGTCATGGTCGGGTCCTGATAAGTCATGGGTGTGTCCGGTATTCAGGCCCATTTGGGCCAAGTTAGTATCTGTTTGTTACTTGACGGAGCCAGCCAGAAGGCCGCGCACCAGGTAGCGTTGCATCGCAAAGAACACGAGCAGCGGCACCGAGATGGAAACGAAGGCGGCTGTCGCAAGGATTTCCCAATTGCCGCCGCGGGTGCCGAGCAGTTCGACAATCTGGTTGGTCATCACCGTGGTGTTGCCTGTGCTGTCGATCAGGAACACTTTGGCGACCAGCAGGTCGTTCCAGGTCCACAAGAACTGGAAGATGGCAAAGGAGGCCAGCGCTGGGAAGGACAGCGGCAGGATGATCTTTGTGAAGATCTGGAAGTCGGTGGCGCCGTCGACCTTGGCGTTTTCGATGATGTCGCGGGGCAGGCCGGACATGTAGTTGCGCAGCAGGTAGATCGCGAGCGGCAGGCCAAAGCCTGTGTGGGCCAGCCAGACGCCGAGGTAGCCTTTGCCGATGCCAATGTTGAGGTGCAATTTCAACAGTGGGATTAGCGCCAATTGAAGCGGCACAACGAGCAGTCCTACCACGGCCGCAATCAGCAAGGCACGGCCCGGGAATTCCATCCATGCCAGCGCGTAGGCGGCGAAGGCGGCAATCACAATTGGGATGATTGTGGCCGGAATAGTGACTGTCAGCGTGTTGAGAAACGCTTTGGTCATGCTGTCGTTGCTGTTGCCGGACAGGAGCACCTGATCATAGTTGGCGAGTGTGAACTCAGGCGGCAAGGTGGCGGTGATGAAAACGCGCTGACCGCGCTTTTTCAGCTCTTTGGTAGAAGTGAATCGGTAGTTGCCTTCCGCGTCCATGGTGAAGGTCTTGGTATCTTTGGTGAAGCTGGCCACCTCGCCCACGGCGTAGGCGTCCACAGCTTTGGACGAAACCCCAAAGCGAGTGATTTCTGTGCCAGTCTCGGGGCCATCTTCTGCCTCTTCCAGCAGATTGCCTTTAACCACCCAAAGCTCGCCCTCTTGCGTGGCAGCCTCAGCACCGCCGGTGCGCAGCTGCACCACCTGTTCAGAAGGGAACAAGGCTTTCCACCAGCCGGAGGCGGCAATTTGATCCGCGGTGCGGAAAGACGACACCAGTAGGCCTACGGTGGGGAACAGCCAGAGCAGTACAAGAACAACAACAGAGAGGTTCACTGCCCAGGAAAGACCGGATTTGCGTCCTGCGATATTATCCATGATCTCTCTCCTCAGCGCATTTCTTTGCGGGCCTGCACCACGTTCCAGATCAGGATCGGGGAGACGAGCAGCATGATGATGATGGCGCTGGCGGAGCCTACGCCCCAGTCGTTTGCGCGGAACAATTTGTCGTACATGTAGTTGGCCAGCACCTGGGTTTCCCACTGGCCGTTGGTCATCGCGAAGACGATGTCAAAGACCTTGAGCACGACCAGCGTGATGGTGGTCCAAACCACCACAATGGTGGGCATGATCTGTGGGACCTTGATCTTGAAGAAGATCTGGAACGGGTTGGCACCATCGACAATCGCGGCCTCGACGGTTTCCTCTGGGATGCCACGCAGGGCGGCGGAGAGGATCACCATGGCAAAGCCGGTTTGGATCCAGATCAGCACGACCATCAGGAAGAAGTTGTTGTAGAACGGAAGCGTCAGCCAAGTCTGGGGCTGGCCGTATGGGAAGTCCATGCCGATGATGTCGAGGATGTTGCGCAGCGCGATCACGGCAATATAGAGACTAACAAGGCCAGAAAAGGCGCGCAGGGCCTTCAGGACGATGTTGTCCTTGCCGTCTAAAATTGGGCGGAGCAGCAGCCAGCCGACATAGGCCACGATGGCGGCAAAGGCTGCGAGGATCAGGACAGGGACGACCTTCAGGAACAGGATGGACCCAAAGCCACCGTCAAATTGCATCCATACAGCGTTCAAGATGCCGATCTGCTCGTTGCCAGCCGGGCGGGCGTCATAGACCAATTTGAAGATCACCGAGGCGCCCACAAAAGAAATCGCCATGGGCATGAAGATCAGAGACTTGGCAAAGGCGCCCCATTTGATGCGGTCGGTGAGCTGGGCCGCCAAAAGGCCAAAAGCGGTGGAAGCGGCGGGGACAACAATCAGCCAGAGCATGTTGTTGCGCATGGCTTCCCAGAACTTGGGTTCGGCAAACATCTGTTGGTAGTTGGCGAGGCCGACAAAAGCGTCGTCTTGCGTGCGGTCTGTCAGGGACAGGCGCAGGGTCTCAAACACCGGGTAGCCGAGATAAAGGCCGAGGGCCACAATCGCGGGGCCAAGGAAGAGCCAAGGACGGACCATGTTGGCACGGTTGATGTTGCGCCCTGCGTTGGGGCCGCGTGCCGGAAACAGTACTTTGTCCAGAAATAGGTTGGAGAGGTAGAAATACCCGAGGCATCCCCCAACTCCGACAATGATGGTCACAAGACCCAGCACTGCTGGTGACATGACGCGCTCCCCCCCCGAGGTTTTAGTGGGCTCCCCCGCGCAGTGCGCGCGAGGGGGCAGTTTGTTGTCGTGTGTGAAGAATTACTTCAGCGCGTCCCAGCTATCCTGGATTTCCTGCGCCACGGTGGCGGCGTCTTTGCCGCTGGTGAAGTCAACCATGCCGGTCCAGAAGGAGCCTGCGCCGACACCACCTGGCATCAGGTCGGAACCGTCAAAGCGGAACGTTGTGGCGTTCACCAGAATGTCTGCCTGACCACGCAGCGCGTCGTTCAGGTAGGTTTCTGGGTTCACACCTTTGTGCGGGGTCAGGAAGCCGGACTGTGCCGCGAAGACTTCGTGGGCCACCGGCAGCTGGAAGAACTCCATCAGCGCGGAAGTGGCATCAGATGGATTGGTGATCGCCATCAGTGTGCCGCCACCCAGAACCGGGTTGCCGAGGTCTTTGCCTTCGTAGGATGGGAAGTAGAAGAAATCTACGTCTTCACCAAACTCGATGCCTTCTGGGAAGAACGCCGGCACAAAAGATGCCTGGCGGTGCATGTAGCATTCCAGAGGGGAGTTAAACATGCCTTTTGGGCTGTCGCGGAAGTCTGTGGTGGCCACTGCACCGGCGCCGCCGGAAACTTTGGCGTCATCACCAACAAACCAACCGAACTCTTCAATCGCAGCCACAACGCGCTCGTCGTTGAAGGCGATTTTGTTGGTGGTCCAGTCGTCGTAAACGTCTGCTGGCTGGGTGCGCAGCATGATGTCTTCAACCCAGTCCGTGGCTGGCCAACCGGTGGCGGCACCGGAGCCCAGACCGACACACCATGGGGTTTCGCCGTCAGCGACGATCTGCTCGGTCAGTGCGCGCAGGTCTTCCATGGACTCAGGCACTTCATAGCCTGCGTCTTCAAAGTTTTCCGGCACGTACCAAACGAGGGATTTGACGTTGACGTTGTAGAAGAAGCCGTAGTGCTGATCGGCGCCCATTTTGTCGGCGTAGGTGCCCAGATCAACCCAGCTTTGGCCTGCGCCGTAGTTGTCCACGGTCCATGGACCCATGGATGCTGGCAGCGGGTGCAACAGGCCGCGTGCGGCGAGGTCAGAGGCCAGACCTGGCTGTGGGAACACGGCGATGTTTGGGGCAGCGCCGGCTTCGGCGTCGATCACGATCTGCTGCTCAAAGCTGTCGGAGCCGGTGTAGATCGCCTCGGCGCCAGTGGCGTGGGTGAAATACGCCAGCACGGAGCGGAAGACGTCATCTTCGGGCTGCAACCACGGGCCAGCGACGGTCACGGTTTGGCCAGACAGATCCGGCGCGTTTTCGGCCCATGCGGTGTAGCTGTCCCAGTTGAAGGCGCCTTCGCCGGGCGCAAATTTCAGATGGCCGTCAGCCATCGCAGAGCCGGCGGTCAGGGCCAGAACGGCTGCGCCTGCGTAAAGAGTCGGTTTCATGAGAGTTCCTCCCAGTTTCATGAACTGGAAACCAATTTACCAAAGCGCTTTGAAAATTGCAACGGTGAAGAAAACGGCCTGCTTGTCACCATGATGCTTATGATTTATTAGGAAAAACGGGAGGAGCGCTGCGCAGATCGTGCAAAAACAAGAGAAAAGCACGACTCATTAATCAAAGCGCTTTGATAAATGAAAAAGAAGTCAATGAACCTAAAAGAGCTTTCGGACTTGCTGGGATTGTCCCAGACAACGGTGAGTCGGGCGCTCAATGGCTATCCGGAAGTGCGCGAATCAACGCGGCAGAAAGTGATGGAAGCGGCGCGGGCACATAATTACGCGCCAAACACGCGGGCCAAAACGCTGGCGACCGGAAAGGCCATGACCATCGGGCATGTTTTGCCGGTGTCCAAGAAGCACGAGATGGTGAACCCGATTTTTGCGGATTTCATCGCGGGTGCGGGAGAGATCTACTCGGACAATGGTTTTGACCTGTTGCTGTCGGTCGTCGATGACGATTCCGAGGAGGCGAGTTATCGCAAGCTGGTGTCGCGCGGCGCGGTGGATGGGATCATCGTGCACGGCCCCAAGGTGAATGACAGCCGGATTGCGCTGTTGCGCGAACTTGGCGTGCCCTTTGTGGTGCACGGGCGCTCCACCGAAATTGACGCAGACTATAGCTGGGTGGATGTGAACAACACCCGCGCGTTTCAGCGGGTGACAGAGTTTTTGTTAGACTTGGGGCACCGGCGGATTGCGCTGCTGAATGGTTTGGCGGACATGGATTTTGCGACGCGCCGTGGCGCTGGCTACCTCGCGGCGCTCGAAGCACGTGGGGTGCAGGTTGATCCGGCGCTGATGTTCCACGAGGAAATGACCGAGAACTTCGGCTTTGAAACCGCGCGCAAACTGCTGGCGGCGGACAATCCTCCTACGGCGTTTGTCGCGTCGTCGATTATTCCGGCCATCGGGGTGCGGCGTGCGATTTCCGATGCGGGATTGGAGATGGGCAAAGACGTGTCTGTGGTGATCCACGATGACGCGCTGAGCTACTTTAGCAATGATGGGGATGAGCCAGCGTTTACAGCTGTGCGCTCGTCCGTTCGCCAAGCCGGGCGACATGTGGCGCAGGCTTTGATCAACAAGATCGCAACGCCGGGCGCGCCGGTGCATCAAGAGATGCTGGAAGCGGTTCTGACCGTGGGGCGCTCGACTGGGCAGGCTCCAGCGTTGCGGCAAGCTATGGAACAAGAAAAGTAGAGACTGATGCAGCACAAACGCTCCGATTTTCCTGATGGGTTTCAGTTTGGCGTGGCCACGTCGAGCTATCAGATTGAGGGTCACAAATATGGCGGTGCCGGGCGCACGCACTGGGATGATTTTGCCGCCACGCCGGGCAATGTGGTGCGGGCTGAAAACGGCGCGTTGGGTTGTGATCATTACAATCGGCTTGAGGAAGACCTCGATCTGATTGCCGGTCTGGGCGTGGATGCTTATCGGTTCTCTACCAGTTGGGCGCGGGTGCTGCCGAAGGGGCGTGGCGCGGTCAATGAGGCGGGCCTCGATTTTTATGACCGGTTGGTGGACGGGCTGTTGGAACGCGGGATCAAACCGGCAGTGACACTGTATCACTGGGAGATGCCCTCCGCGCTGGCCGATCTGGGCGGCTGGCGCAACCGCGATGTGGCGCAGTGGTTTGGCGATTTCACGGAAGTGGTGATGGGGCGGATCGGAGACCGCGTTTGGTCGGTCGCGCCGATCAACGAGCCATGGTGTGTGGGCTGGCTCAGCCATTTTGTTGGGGCCCATGCGCCGGGTCTGCGCGACATTCGTGCCACCGCGCGGGCGATGCACCACATCATGTTGGCGCATGGTACGGCGATCCAGCGAATGCGTGGCTTGGGTATGAAAAACCTCGGCGCGGTGTGTAACTTTGAATGGGCGACCCCGGCGAGTGACTCGCCGGAAGATGTCGCTGCCGCCGCGCGCTATGACGCGATTTACAATCGGTTTTTCCTCGGGGGGATTTTCAAAGGGGAATACCCGGAACTGGCTCTTGAGGGGCTGGAGCCGCATTTGCCAACCGGCTGGCAGGATGATTTCCCTGTGATCAGTTCCCCGGTCGATTGGAGCGGGCTCAACTATTACACGCGCACGCTGGTGCATGATGATGCCGCAGCTCCCTGGCCGCGGTATCGGCAGAGTGTGGGCGACTTGCCAAAAACCTCGATGGGGTGGGAGATCTATCCCGATGCGTTGCGGGCGTTTTTGGTGCGCATGGCTCAGGAATACACTGGAAATTTGCCAATTTACGTGACTGAAAATGGCATGTCGGCGCCAGATGAGATTGCGGATGGTGTGGTCGCGGACCCGCATCGGATATCCTATCTCAACAGCCATTTGGCGGCGGCGAAAGATGCGATTGACGCAGGTGTGCCTTTGGCGGGCTACTATGTGTGGTCTTTGATGGACAATTACGAGTGGGCGCTGGGCTATGAAAAGCGGTTTGGTCTGATCCACGTGGATTTTGACACGTTTGAGCGCACGCCGAAGCAATCTTACCATGCTCTGGCAGAGGCGCTGCGCTACTGATCAAGCAGAGAGGCTGTCGAGTTTTTTGCGGAAAGCCAGAACGGTGGCGCGGTTGGTGATCTTCTGCGTTTTGGCAAAGCCGAAGTGGTGCAGATGCTCCGCCACCGGACTCGCCGTGCTGCAGGAGGCGTGGAACGACGTGATGCCGGTATTTTGCGCAAGTTCGGCCAGATTAGAGACTGATACGCCGCTGCCCACCATGATCTCGATCCGACCTTTAGCGGCCTCTTGCATGGCGCGCAGAGTGGCTTGACCGTCCACAGCGCGAGGGGCGCCACCGGACGTCAGGATGCGGTGAATCCCGAGTTCAATCGCCTGTTCCATGGCCGCCAGTGGATTCGGCAGCAAGTCGATAACCCGATGTAGGGTCACCTCAAGTCCTTCCGCCTCAGCGACAAGGTCACGCAGGGTGGGGAGGTCCAGTTGATCGCCTTTGGATGCACCAATCACAACACCTGCTAAACCGGCTTGTTTCGCGGCCTCGACGGAGGCGCGCATGGCTTTTTGATCAGCCACGTCATAGCAGAAATCTCCGGCGCGCGGCCGGATCATGACATGTGAGGGAATGGCGCTGTCCTGTGCGGCGGCAATCAGGCCCGGGCATGGGGTCAATCCGCCCACGTCCAGGGCGCTGCACAGTTCGATGCGGTCCACCACATCGTCGCAGGCGGTAAACCCAGCGGCGGTGTCGATGCAGACCTCAAATGTGAGACTATTCCGCGGCATCTGCGGTCTTTTGGGCCTCAAGTGCTTCGGTCAAAGTGGCACGCACAGCGTGATCGTCACCCAGAAGGAGCACGTCGTCGGTGCGGCGGTTTGCCAGCTGCCCAATGTCCGGCAGCCCAATGCAGGTGGCTGGGTTGGAGATGGCCATACGCAGCGCGGTTTCCTCAGACAGACCGACCTTGTGGATCAAACGCTGAACGCCTTCGGCTTGCGTGACATGCGCACCGGCCAGGCTGCCTTCTTTGTTGATCAGGCGGCCGTTCTTTAGCATCACACGATGGCCGTAGAGGTCAAAGTGATCGGGTCCCCCCACGGTGGCCATGGAATCCGACACAAGGATCATGCGATCGTTTTCCGGGCGCGCGCGCACGGCCAGACCCACCATGCTGTCAGCCACGTGATGGCCGTCACAGATGATACCAGAATAGATAGTTGAGTTGATCACTGCACCGACCGCGCCGGGTTCGCGGCTGGTCATTGGTGACATGGCATTGAACAGGTGGGTGGCGCAGGTGGCACCGGCCTCGATGGCCTCGTTGATCTGCGCGGCGGTGGCGTTGGTGTGGCCAATGGAGACCACAGCGCCAGTGTCTGCCAGCTTGGCGATGGTTTTCAGAGGGGTGACCTCTGGTGCCAGGGTGATCAGCACCGGAATGTTGATGTCGCGCAGATGGGTCACCACCGCCATGGTGCGGTCGTCAAACGGGCGCACGTAGTCTGCTTCGTGGGTGCCACGACGCTCTTTGGAGATATGTGGCCCTTCGATGTGCAGACCCATCACGCCCGGCAAGCCCTGCGCGGCGATGGCCGCATTGGCGGCGTTGTCCAGGACGTCGGCGCTGTCGGTGATCACTGTGGGCAGGAGCGCCACGGTGCCGAAGCGACGGTGGGCCTCTGCTATGGTGGCAATGCCGTCGCGTGTGGGAGTTTCGTTGAGAAACACGCCACCGCCACCGTTGACCTGCAAATCGACGTAGCCGGGCGTCAGCAGGCCGGAAACCTTGAGAGCATTCTTCGGGGCGGGTCCGATTTCGGTAATCTGACCGTCTTTGACGTGCACACCGACGCCAGTTTGAATGCTGTGACCGTCAAACAAACGGTCCGGGGCGATCCAACGATCGGTCATGGGGATACCTCAAAGAAATAGGGTTCCAGCGCCAGTTCGATTTGCGCATCGATCAGGCGTTGGGCGTGAGAACCAGACAATTGTTCGGCACGTTCCAGCGTGGTGGTGCCAAAGGCGGCGCGGACGTGCGCTTCAGACAGGGTGTCAGGGGTGTCCGAGAGGAGCTGCTGCACCGCGGCTTGCGCCTTGGGCTGTGGCCAGTAGTAGCGGATGCGGTCCGCAAGACCGAAGTGGCGCTGGCGACGCAGGCAATTTGTGTCGCCGTGGTAATGGCCTTGCCAATACTTTGGATCACTCAACATCAACTCTTCCATCGTGGCGCGCAGCACGCCGGAGGGTTGGCGCAGCGCATCCAGCGCATAAACCGCCTGCCGGTAAGCAAAGGTCAGCGCCGGGCCCACCTTCTGGAAGGCAAAGCCAAGTTCCGCAAGGCGCACATAGGTGAGCGGGCGTTGATAGTCGGTGGAGTGTGCTTCCAGGCATACAGTTGGGTGATCGGCGATGGCGGCGAGGAAGCCGGGATCACGATTGAGCGGCAGGTGATGCACGTCTGTGGGGCCAAACTCGACGCCGGGCTGTACCACGAGGCCGCCAATAGAGGACGCCAGTTCCCCAAAGGTGTCGATGTGGGCCTTAAGCGTGGCGGCGGCGTCCTGTGCGTTGGTTGGCGGGATGTCGCCATCTTCGTCAGCACGGGCACCTCCGGGGGGCGGCACTTCTGTACCGACCACAAACAGCAGATCGTCGCTTTCCTCCGCGCAAACACGGGCAAGATTAGCGGAGCGCTCTGCGGTTTGATCGTCGGTCAGTTGCGCAGCTTCGCCGGCGCAGCCTTCGGAACAATCGAGATGAATCTTGCCAAAGCCGGCCTTCACATAGTCGCGCACCAGAACGCGGGCTTTCTCCATCGCGTCATCGGCGGACATGGAGCGCCAGGCTTGTGGGCCAAGGTGGTCGCCGCCAAAGATGATGCGCTCGCGGGCGACATTGGCGCGGTCGGCAATGCCATAGACGAAACGGATGAAACCTTCGGGTGTGATGCCGGTGTAGCCGCCGTCTTGATTGACCTGGTTGGAGGTGGATTCAATCACGATCTGGCGGTCCAGTCGTTCGGCCAGCACTAGGGAGGCGCGCAGAACGTCGGGATGTGCGGAACAAACCGATGGGATCGCCACTGGTGTGCCAGCGCGGTTTTTCTGAATAATAGAACGCAGGGCGTGTGTCATAAGTTGGCCTCCTGCCAAGCGGCATACGCGGCCCCGCGGGCGCCGCTGCTGTCACCGCCTTGCGCCAAGGTCAGGCGGGCGGTGGAGAAATCCCCGATTTGGGCTTTTTGTGCGGCAACAGAAAGGTCCTGGATCACACCGTCGATCTGGCTCAGGCCACCACCCAGCACAATCACGTCCGGATCGGCGGTTAGAGTCAGACTGTGGATCATATCCGCGGCCAAAGTGCACCACACATCCCAGACCTCGGCCATGTCATCATGGCGGCGGGCGGCGATTTCCGGTGGCGTGACCCTCTGGCCCGTGAGGGTTTCAGCCAAAGCGGCCAAACCCGGCCCCGCGACATAGGTCTCGATGCAGCCCAAACGGCCACAGCCACAGCGGCGAATGGGCAGGTTGTAACGGGACACGATATGCGCGGGCGCAGAGGTGTGGCCGAACTCGCCGCCGGTCAAGGTTGGGCCCTGTAGCAGAGACTGATTCACCACAATACCGCCACCAATGCCGGTGCCAAGGATCAGGGACATGACAATATTCTGACCTTTGCCAGCACCAAACACCGCTTCGGACAAGGCCAATGCGCGGCAGTCATTCACGTAGGTGATGTGACGGCCGGCAGCAGCGTTGATGTCTGTTGGCAGTGGCTTGTCTGTGGCTGGCAGATTGGCGGTCAGGGCCAAGCCGGTTTGGGGATTGACCAGACCAGCGGCACCAATGCCAACGGGCAGTTTTTCACCGGACTCGGCTTCAGCCCAGGCCACCTGATTGGCCACGGTTTGCACCAGACCTTCATAGGTTTTTGGCGTTGGCTCGCGGTGGCGGGCCACCTCGTTCCATTCTGCATCAAACAGGCGGACCTCACATTTGGTACCGCCAAGATCGATCCCCGCAACGGTCATCAGCCCACTCCGTGCAGTTTCACACCAGAGACCACGCGCGAGAGCGTGCCTTGGCCAGTGAAGGGGTCGTCAACATTGAGGCCCAGATCTGCGGCCCATTTCACGCCGTCGATTTGCGAAGACGCAATGGACAGCGGTGCGGCCCAGGCGGTGCCAAAGGGCATGTCGATGGCGATGTCGCCTGCGGGGCCAATATTGGTCACACGGGCGTCTGGGAACTGCGCACGCAATTCTGCCACTAAGTCGGTGTCATAGGCGTTTGTTGGCGCCTGCGGGCTGCTGAACACGGTGATCGCGGTCACGTCGCGCACAAAGGATTTTGGACCGTGACGGAAGCCCAGCGAGCTGTCCCAGAGCGCAGGGGTTTGACCTGCAGTAAGCTCCATAACCTTCAGTGCAGCTTCACGGGCGGCAAAGGCCAGTGGGCCGGAGCCGACATAGACCGCGCGATCGGGGCGCGGGGTGCCAAACTGTGGCAGCAGACCTTCAAGCTGATCAGCCAGCGCGTTGAAGCGCGCTGGTACATCGCAAGGTTCGTCAAACAGCGCCAAGGCCGTCAGGAGCATCGTGGAGAAGCTGCTGGTCATGGCAAAGCCTGCGTCGTGGGTGACTTCAGGCAGGTTGATGACCTTCAGCGGGCTCGGCGATGTGCGGGTTGCGAGCGCGCCGTCGGGGTTGCAGGTGATGTGCAGCCGCGGGGCTTCTGGGGCCAAAGCGTCCAGAACATCCAGAGTGCCGAGGCTTTCAGCAGAGTTGCCGGAGCGGCCAAAGCTGACCACCAATGGGCGGTTGCCAGTCAGGAACGCTCGCGGGTTTGCGACCAGATCGGTGGAAGGGACCGAGCGGGTGCCCGGCACAGCTGCGGCGATGATATCGCCAATATACGCGCTTGTACCTGCGCCACAGAACCATACTTCGTCTGCGTTCTGCGCAGCAATCCAGCTGCGCAGGCCTGTTACGTCGAGCGCGTTGCCCCAGGCCCGCCAAACGGCAGGCTGCTGGTGAATTTCGCGCCACGTGGCCCAGGTGTCCAAGGTCGTGCTCATGTGGTCTGGGTCACTTTCGCCAGAGTTTCCGGAGTGTCCGGGTTCAAGCCCATTGCGAGCGCGGTTTCAAGGATGACCGGGTAGATCAGCGCAAGAAGGTAGGCGGCTGCGGCGGCTGGCTTGATTTCCGTGTCGATCAGGTCTGTCACGCGAATGCGATGCACGTCACAGCCAACAGCGGTGAAACGCGCTTCGGCTTGATCGAGGCTGTCTTGAATGTCGGCCTGGCCCGTGTCGAGGATCAGCACCATCATCGGGTTGGTCGCCAGTTGCAGCGGACCGTGCAGCACTTCAGACGCGGAATAGGCTTCGGCGTGCAGGGCGCAGCATTCTTTGAGCTTCAGCGCAACTTCGTGGGCGGCGCCAAAACCTGTGTCACGGCCAATCACATAGAAGTGGCGCGCGCGCAGGAAGGCGGCACGCAGGGCGGCGGCATCTGGCAGCGTGGAAGGCGCGGCGGCGATGGCATTTGCGGATGGCTTAACGTCGTAGGAAGACTCTATACCGGCCAAAAGTGCCATTCCAGCGGCCACAGAACCCACCACTGTTTTGGTGGCCGGAACGGCATTTTCAGGACCGGCTCCGATTGCGATGGTGGCATCAGCAGCAGCTTCCACAGGGCTGTCCGGGATGTTGGTCAGCGCCAGAACTTTGGCCCCACGGGAGGCGGCGCCTTTGGCGCTGCGCACGAGGTCTTCGGAGGCGCCGGACTGGCTCACCACCAGCGCGGCGGCGTTGTCCATAGACACACCTTTGCCGATGGAGAAAATCGACGGCGGCAGCGAGGTCACTGGCACGCCAAGTTCCCGCATAAATTCATAAGACAGGATGTTGGCGGCTGCATCGGAGGAACCGCGTGCAATGGTGTAGATCGCTTTCACAGCGTCCAGGTTTGGCAGCGAAACGTCTTGAGTTGCGGTCTTGGCAAAGACATCAAGTGCCTCTGCGCTCTCTTTGGCCATCATTGCGCCGTGTACGGGGCTGTTCATTGTCATTCTCGCAATCCAAACTTATCGAATTCGGCCCAAACAGGGGCCATGTTGATCATTTTTCCGTCGATGCGCGCTTCATCGAGCGCCATCGCGACAAGGCCTGCCTCCAGCGCGTCAACCACGCCAACCGGTAGGGTCTCGGTTTCGCCTCTTAGGAAGGCCACGATGTCGTCCACCATCATGTGGTCCGCGCCGTAGTGAGCCGAGGCCCGGGCGCTGTCCATTTGGGTGTAATCGTGGTCGGCAATCACCGAGCCATCGCGTGCGGTGGCTTTCAGATAGCCGCGGACAAAGTCGCCTTCGGCCATGCCCAGAGCGCCCATCACACAGAACCGGCGGTGCTCATCTGGCACGTTCAGGTTGGTGTGAAACGACAGGGAGGCGCCGCTCTCGTACTGCAAAATCGCGGTCTGATAGTCGATGATGTCGCCGTCTGAGTGGAACGGGTCATCAATGCTCTGCCAGACGCTTTTCTTGCGGTGCATGATTTCGTTTTCGGTGTTTGAGGCGGGCGCAAACGCCGGAACAAATGATTTGCGCCCGCCAAAGCTCGCGACCTGGGAGGGACGCGATCTTGTCACCATGTTGTAAATATCGATGTCGTGGCAGCATTTCTCGAGCATGAAGCCGCCGGACCACTGCACCATGCGCCGCCAGTCGCGCATGAAGAACGCGCCATGATAGGGAGCGATGTGCTCGTTGGCTTCCAGCGACGTGATCGGGCCAAGCTGATCCAGCACGCGGCGCAGATCGACCATATGCTGCGAATAGCGCAGCACTAGGCCGACCATAACGCTGTCGGTGCCATGCTCCGCCAGGAGCGCTGCCAGTTCCATGGTCTCCTCTTTGGTGGTGACCACAGGTTTCTCAGTAAAGATGCGCACGCCTGCAGCGAGGCCGATCTTGATATGCTCCAGATGGAAGCTGTTGGGCGAGCCGACAAAGAAGAGATCCGGCGCGGTTTCCGCCAGCATAGTCTCTACTGTGTCAAACTGGGGCACCTCGGTGCCGATCATGTCCAAATGGGTGGGTTGCGGGTCATAGAACCCGACAAACTCCACCTCCGGCATGGCCTCCTTGAGGATGGAGAGCACATGCCCGGCCCGAAGACCTATGCCTGCTGTGACAACGCGCATGGGAGGTCCTTACGCCACCAGAGCTGGCGCGGATTTGCGGCGCAGCACCTGACCATTTGATTGGAATACGTGGCAATCTTCTGGCGCCACGGACAGGCGCATGTTTTTGCCCTGCTGAATTGGTGCGTCACCGGACAGGGAGGCACAAAAGCGAGTGCCGTTGCCAATGGTACCGTAGGTGATCGAGACGCCGCCAAGGCGCTCCAGCACGTCTACAGTAATATCCAGACCTTCTTCGGCGAGGGTTACGTGCTCGGGGCGGATGCCCACTTCAACGGTGTCGCCTTTGGAAACGCCAGCGGTGTCCACGGGCAAGGACATGCGGTGGCCGCCTTCCAGTTCAACGGTCAGAGCGCCGGTGGTTTCCAGAACGGTGGCGGGCACAAAGTTCATGTTTGGCTGGCCGATAAAGCCCGCAACAAACTTGGTTGCAGGGTGGTGATAGAGTTCCATTGGCGTGCCGAACTGCTCAACCTGACCGCCGTTCAGAACCACAATGCGGTCCGCCATGGTCATGGCTTCGACCTGATCGTGGGTCACGTACACCATGGTGGCGTCGAGTTGGTTGTGCAGTTGGCTCAGTTCCACGCGCATGTCGCCCCGCAGGGCAGCGTCGAGGTTGGAGAGCGGTTCGTCAAACAGGAAGACCTTCGGGTTGCGCACAATCGAGCGGCCGATGGCGACACGCTGGCGCTGACCACCGGAGAGCTGGCTCGGCTTCAGATCGAGTTTTTCGGTGAGTTGCAGGATGTCGGCGGCGCGTTTCACGCGCGCGTCCATTTCGCCTTTTTCCATCTTCTGCACGCGCAGTGGGAAGGCAATGTTTTCGTAGACGCTCAGGTGTGGGTAGAGCGCGTAAGATTGGAACACCATGGAGATACCACGGTCCACTGGGGCTGCGTCGCTGACGTCTTCGCCGCCGATCACAATGGAGCCGGAGGTGGATTCTTCGAGGCCGGCGATGATGCGCAGCAAGGTTGATTTGCCGCAGCCGGATGGGCCTACGAAGACCACAAATTCTTTGTCCTCGATTGCCAGGCTGATGTCGTGCAACACCTTGGCCGAACCGAAGGACTTGTTGATAGCATTCAGGTTGAGCGTCGCCATGGGTCTGTCCGTTTGTCTGAGAAGTTTCGTGAGTGGAGGCACCCCGGGCACGCCGCGCAGTTTGGCGCGCCCGGAGCAGGGAGGAACCCTTAGAGGGCGTCGTCGAGCTCTTCAGCTGCGATGGTCACCAGGTTGTCGACGGTGTCGTCTTTCAGGATGATGCCCTGAACCATGTTGGTGAACACGGACTGCAGCGATTTGAAGTCTTCTACGAGCGGCTCTGGGCCACCGGTGGAGATCGATGCAGTGAAGATTGGCCAGATGCCGTCGTTGTAGTAAGGCTCGTCTTTGCCCAGCTTGGTGTAGTCGAGGATCGGTGTCAGACCCCAGCTGCTGTCCAGGTCGTACTGGCTGTCACCGGAGGTGATGCGCTGCGCCAGGTCGTGGGCCAGATCTTCGTGACCGGAACCTTTGAACACCACGATGGAGTCGGTGATCAGGATGGAGCCGCTCTCACCGGAAGGACCGGCAGGGATTGGCGCAACCAGCTGGTTGATGTCTTCGTTGTGCTGGCCGTGACCCCAAGGACCGGTCACATACATGGCGATCTTGCCGTCGTTGAACAGATCACGCAGCTGGCTGCGCTCCCATGCGGTTGGGCCGTCCTGTGCAACGTCTACGAGCTTGCCGTAGAATTCCAGCGTTTCGCGGGTCTCTTTGCTGTCCAGTTTGTTTTCGCCGGTCGCGCCGTCGATCACAGTACCACCGTTGGAGTACAGGTAGTTTAGGAACTGGTGCATTGTGTTGTCGAAGTCTTTGCCGGAGAGGCCAACGCCTGCAACTTCGGTGTTGTCCACAACGCCTTTGGCCATTGCGTACATGTCATCCCAAGTTGCTGGAGCCACACATTCCTGACCGGACTCTTCGATGATGCCACAGTTGATGTAGAGCGCTTTGGTGGAGAAGGCGTGTGGGTAGCCCCACTGAGTACCTTCGATGGTCACGGTGTCCAGAACGCCAGGCTGGTAAGGGGCTTCTGGGTCGATGTTGGCGGAAACGATCAGGTCGTTGTTGGCCAGCTGACGCAGGGTACGGGACCCCATGTAAGCGATGGAAGGTGGATCACCAGCGGCTGCCAGAGTCAGAGATTTGTCCTGGCAGGTGCCCCACGGAACCGCCTCGAGGTTTACGGACACACCTTCGTGGTCTTTTTCGAACTGATCAACAACAGCTTGGTCGGCTTCGCGAACTTCGCCGCCGCACATGATGAAGTGCAGTTCTTTGTCCGCTGCCAGTGCGCCGCTTGCTGCCCCAGACAGCAGGGCCGCGCCCAATGTGAGTTTCACGAGTTTCATAGTCTTCTCTCCCTTGATTGAACTCATTCTTTCACCGCGCCTGCCGTCAAACCGGCGACGAGGTACTTTTGTAGGAACAGGAAGATGAGCATGACCGGTAGGACACCTACCAAGGCCGCAGCCATCATTTCGTTCCAGGTCACCGACTGATAGCCGATGAATTCGAACAGACCGGCAGGCAACGGCTGCAGCTCACGGGTCTGGTTGAATGTGATTGCGAACAGGAACTGCTGGGCATAGGCGCCGATGAAGACGGCAACGCTCACCACGATCAGGCCAGGCACGGCCAGAGGCAGAACAACGCGGCGCAGGGTGTACATACGGGAGGCCCCATCGACAAAGGCTGCTTCTTCCAGTTCGCGTGGAATTTTCTCCAGGTAAGAGCGCAGCAGCCAGATACCGGTTGGGATCAGGAAGGCCACGCCAGGGACGATCATCGCCCAGTAGGTGTTCAGCAGGCCCATGGTGCGCAGCACGCGATACAGAGGGATCAGCAAAACAGCGCCGGTGAACATGTTCACGCCCAGGAAGATACCCAGAGTGATGTTTTTGAACGGGAACTGCAGGCGGGCATAGGCGTAGGCCGCAGGCACCACAAAGAACATCGTGATCAGGGTCACCGAGGTAGCGATGAAGATCGAGTTGAAGATGTAACGTCCCAGCAGCGGCACGGTCACCCACATGTCCTTATAGGCCTGGAAGCTGAAGTCGTCGGACCAGAACTGGTAAGGGCTGCGGAACAGGTGCTCCAGAGGGCGCAAGGACGCCATGAACATTTCGAAGAACGGCAGCAGGATGAAGGTCAGGAAGACAGCTAGGGCTGCGTAAATGCCCACCATCTGCAATTTGGAATAGCGATCCATCATATCACTTCACCCCGTAGCGTTTGTTGATTTTGTTCAGGAAGAACAAGTAGATGAGCGAGAATGCGGCGAGCAGGACAACGATGATCACGGCCCGTGCGGCCCCTTCGCCGAATTTGTAGTTCCCGATCGCAACTTTATAGGTGTCGATGATCAGGGTGGTGGTTGCGCCACGTGGGCCACCTTCGGTCAAAATCCAGATGATTTCGAAGCTGTTGAAGGTGAAGATTGCGGACAAGAGCGCCATGGAGACAATCACCGGCATGATCTGCGGAATGGTGATGCGGCGGAAGCGATACCAGCGCCCGGCGCCGTCCACCCAAGCGGCCTCATAGAGGTCACGAGACACACCCTGCATGGCGGCCAGGAAGAACAGGGTCACCATCGGAGTGCCAACCCAGACGTCGGTGACAACGGCGGAGTAGAAGGCGGAGGATTTGTAGGCGAGGAATTCAAACGGACCGTCGGTGATTCCCAGTTTCATCATCACGCCGGACAGAACGCCGAAGTAGCCATTATAGAGCCACAGCCAGCCGATACAACCAATCGCCATTGGGATGACCCAAGGCGGCATAACCAGGACGCGGAACAGGGCGCGGCCTGGAACAGCGGCATTCAGGAGTGTCGCGCCGATCAGGCCCATCACCAGCTTGATGCCCACAGAGAGGAACATCCAGTAGAAGGTGCGGACAACGGTTTGGTGGAATTTGCGGCTGTCGGCCAGGTCTTCGTAGTTTTCCAGGCCAACAAATTTCTCGCCGCCCAAACCGGCCTCCATAAAGGAGAGGCGGATTGTTTCGGCCAGTGGCCAGGCAACAATCACAGCGATGAAGATCATAGCCGGAGCCACAAGCAACCATCCGAAGAGTCCTTCAGACATGGAGCGGCTACGGGCGTCGGCGGCTGGTTGTGATGCCTGTGCGGATAGTTCGGCCATCAATTTCCCCCCTTGGTTTCGAGCGGCGAATCAGTGAGCGAATCACCGCGTTGCAATTATGGTACCTCAAAAAAGCCAAAATGCTACCAATATAATACCAAAATAGGCGTTGTGAAAATTACGGAGCTTTTACAATATGATATTAGATAGTTTCCAAAGGCCTCTTGCGTAACTTTGGTAGATTGGTACTGTTTTTTAAACCATGTCAGGAAACCAGATGACCATTGCAGACACGATCTTTAATCCGGAGACCTGGTACCGCGCGGGCCGTGGGCCGCGGTATCAACAGTTGTCTCGGCACATCGCGACGGAGATTCGCACAGGGCGTCTGCAACCGGGAGATCAGCTGCCACCGGAGCGCGATTTGGCAGAGAAAGCGGACATCAGTCGTGTGACTGTGCGCAAGGCTGTGGCGCAGCTGGTTGAGGAAGGTCTGATCGAGCAGCGCCGTGGCGCGGGCTCATTTGTTGCCGAAGCCTCGCCGCGTCTGGAGCAATCTTTGTCCTCGCTCGTGTCCTTTACGGAAACCATGCAGGCGCGCGGTATGACGGCCACGTCCAAGGTTCTGTCGCGTGGCTTGTTTTCCCCCAATCCGGACGAAATGGTCACGCTCGGGCTGGCGGCACACGAAAAGGTCGCGCGCATCAATCGGTTGCGCAGCGCGGGTGGTGTGCCCATTGCACTGGAGAACTCATCGCTTCCGCGCGACATTCTGCGTGACCCCGAGGAGATCGAGACGTCTCTCTATGCGCTTCTGCGCGAGGACAATAGCGCCCCAACACGTGCCATTCAGCGGGTCACCGCACTCAACTTGTCCTCCAACGATGCGGACCTGATGAAACTGCCGGAAGGCAGCGCAGTTTTGCAGATTGTGCGGACCGGGTACCTGAGCTCCGGGCGCCCCATTGAACTGACACGCGGGCTTTATCGCTCTGACATTTACGACTTTGTTTCCGAACTCAGATTGGACTGACATGCACTACGACAGCCGTATCACGGGCGACACCATCTCATGTGTTTTCACACCGGAGCGCGCCCTGACGGCCCCGGTTTTCTGTTTCTCCGGTATGGGGCCATTTGAGGCGCTTTCAGGTGGAACAGTGACAAAAACCCTGGGCAGCTACACCGAGATTGCCTTGCCAAATCTCAAGGCGAATGAAGCCTATACATTGGAAATCCAGTATGCGGGTGGGTTCAAACCCGCCAACCGCGCCTGGTTGCCACTTGGCCCGTATCTGCGCCATGGCAAAGAAATCATCGAACTGCCCAAGGCTGACTCCGGCTGCCGCCCGCAGATATTGCCGGATTTGGGCCCAATCGACGGCCTGCCGCTGGTGCCGCAGCCTCAAAGCTGGACACCAGCTGAAGGCGTGCTTGAGGTTTCTGGATTTGTCTGTGATCGCGCGGCGTTTGAAAGCGTGGCGGCCTTGGCCGCGCGTCGTGGTTGGTCTTTTGTGGGTGACACTGAGGTGTCGGTTGAGGCTGCAGACTTGCCAGAAGATGCCTATGAGCTGGAGATTTCTGAAGATGGCGTGACCCTGCGTGCAGGTGATTTTGGTGGCGAGTTTTACGGCGCGATCACCCTGCTGACGTTGCTGCAACACAGTGCGCTTCCCTGTGGTGTGATCAAGGATGCGCCTCGGTTTGCCTGGCGGGGTCAACATCTGGACACAGCCCGTCATTACTATGAACCGCAGACCATTCTGGACCTGCTCGACCTGATGGCGCTGTTGAAGTTCAACCGCTTCCATTGGCATTTTGCCGACGATGAAGCCTTCCGCTTGGAGATCGAGTGTTTCCCGGAGCTTTGGCAGAAGACGGCTATCTGTGGCGAAGGCCACCTGTTGCCAGCCCTGTTCTCCGGCGCGGTTGAGGCCGGTGGCAGCTATTCCAAAGACACCGCGCGGGAGATCATCGCCCACGCCAAGGCGCTCAACATTGAGGTGTTGCCGGAAATCGAAGTGCCGGCGCATGCGATTGCCCTGACCCATGTGTTCCCTGAGTTGCGCGATCCAAGCGACAACGGTGCTGAGGTCAGTGTGCAGGGTTACAAAGGTAATGCGGTGAACCCGGCGATCGCCCGCACTTGGGATGTGCTAGAGGCGATCATGGCCGAGGTTGGCGCGTTGTTCCCGTTCAACCACCTGCACCTTGGGTGTGATGAATTGCCAGAAGGCACCTGGATGGGCAGCCCGTTGGCGCGGGATCTGATGAAGCGTGAAGGCCTGGAAACCACTGATGACCTGCAGGGTTGGATGATGCAGAAGCTGGGCGCAAAGGCCGTGGAAAACGGCCAGCGGCCCTGTGCCTGGGAAGAAGCCGCCAAAGGCGCCAACGGCGGGATTGCCAATGGCGCGATCCTGTTCAGCTGGACCGGACAGGGGCCAGGTTTGGAGGCGGCGCGCAATGGCTATGACGTGGTCATGAGCCCGGCGCAGCACGTTTATCTCGACATGGCGCACACCAGCGACAAGGACGACTGGGGAGCGAATTGGGCTGCGTTTGTCTCGCTTACAGACACGATCAACTGGGAGCCGGTGCCGGAAGCGGACCTTGTAGAGCGCATCATTGGCGTGCAGGGCACCTTCTGGTCAGAGTTCACCACACGGGACGATCAACTTTGGCCAATGTTGATGCCGCGTATGTTGGGAGTCAGTTCCAAAGCCTGGCAGGTCGAGTGCGTGAGTGCCGACGACCTGATCCGTCTGGCGCATGTCTACAATAGTCTGCCGGGGGCAGAGGTCTGGACTGGATAAATCGGGAAAAATGGTGCCGCTGATAGGACTCGAACCTACGACCCCATCATTACGAATGACGTGCTCTACCAGCTGAGCTACAGCGGCGCCGATGCGGTGTATAAAAGTGCCCCGCAGCCATGGCAAGCCCATTTCAAAACGCGCGCTCCGGTGGGCGTTTTCTTTGTTAATAGTCGGGCTTTTCGACAATGTACCTGAACGCGAAATTTTCGCGAATTAAACATGTGCCATCAAGACACCTTTAATGCCTTTGCCTCTATTTAGTGGCAATGCTGACGCGCGGCGCAAACCTGTTTGGGGGCGCATGAGGCAGCGGTCGGTTTGGTCATTTTGAAGCGAAGAGGGTTTGGTATGCACGGTGATGACAACACACTGCTCTTCGTGGACGCTGTCTCTCAATCCTTTCGTCCGGCCAAAAGTGGCTGGTTTGGTTCCAAGGCGGAAACCCGTCCCATCCATAACGTGACTTTGCAAGTGGCGCAGGGGGAGGTTGTGGGCATCGTCGGTAAGCGCGCGGCAGGAAAACAGACATTGGCGCGGACCATCCTTGGTCTCACAAAGCCGGAAGTGGGTAAGGTGACCTTTCTGGGACAGGACATTGCCAAGCTGACCCGTGCAGACAAGCGCAAGTTGCGGCCTTTGATGCGGCAAGTGACGCCGCAATCGGTTGCGGAACTGGATGAGAGCCTGACCTCCCACGCGCTGTTGAGGGAGGCGTTGGTCGACGCCAAAGTCAGCAACGCGAACGAGCAGAAGCGGCGCATCGCAGAGGCCTTACGGCTTGTTGGTCTGGATCATGTTGCGGCGCAAAGTGAGCTTGAGGACTTGTCGCTGTTTCAGCAGCAGTTGGTGGCGATTGCCCATGCCATTGTGACCCGCCCACGGCTTGTGGTGGTGCAGGATCCCGCGCAAGGCTTGGATGTGTCGGTGCAGGCGCGCCTTCTGGATGTGCTGTTGAAGCTTCAGGATGAGCTACAGCTCTCCATGGTGATTTCCAGCACGGACATCGTGATGCTGGGCAGCCTGTGTGATCGGCTGGTTGTGCTCCGCTCTGGTGAGATTGTCGAGGAAGGGCTTGCGCAGCAATTGCTGGAAACGCCGCAGCATGCGCATTCAAAGATGTTGTTGCAGCAGGCGCGGGACAAAGAGCAGGCGGCATGACTATTCAGGAATGAGTTCCTGCCGTCCCTCTGCGGTGAGTTGCCAGACCCGCCCGTTTTCAAACACAGCCGCCGTGATCGCCTCGCCATAGCCAGCACCGGTGTCCAGATTCACGTGATTGCCAAAATGCGTGGGTCGCAACACCGGCGTGTGACCATGCACAACCAGCCAGGGGTGAGGGTGCGGATAGTTCAGGAAATCCTCTTTGATCCAGCACAAATCGTCATCCAACTGATCTTCCAAGGTGACTTCTGGGCGGATGCCGGCGTGCACAAACAACAAGGCGCCGTGCAACTTGGTATAGGGCAGCTGGGTTAAAAACGTGACGTGCTCATCAGGCACAGTGGCGCGGGCGGCGGCGTGGATTTCAGACAGGCGGGCTTCGGCGTCAAAGGTGAGGCCATAAGAGGCGAGGGTCTCGCGCCCGCCAAGGCGTTCATGCAGCCAATACAGATCGGGCCGCAGTCGCATGTCCACCCGGGGCGACGGCTCCAGAAAGAAGCGGAACATGCGGTCATGGTTGCCGGTCAGAACGGTCCAGTTTCGACCCTGTTTCAGCCCATTCAGAACAAATTCAATCACGCCCTTGCTGTCGGGGCCGCGATCTACGAGGTCTCCAAGGAACACAACTTCTGCATCCGGTCCACCATCAGCGACGATACGCGCCATCACCTCTTCAAGCTTGTCGAGGTGTCCGTGGATGTCGCCGATGGCGTAAATAGGCATGGTCATTTAAGGGCGTCTACAGATTGAATGATGCTGCCGCACAGGCCGTAGTCGATGGCCTCTTGCGCGGTGAGCCAAAAGTCACGTGCGGTGTCGGCGGCGATTTTCTTTTTGGGTTGGCCGGTTGCGTCAGCAAACAGCGTATCAAAGCGGTCCCGCATGATGCGGATCTGTTGTGCTTGGATTTCCATGTCGGTGGCTTGACCACCAATGCCGCCGGAGGGTTGATGCAGCAGAAACCGCGTGTTGGGCAGGCAGAAGCGGTTTTCGGGTTTGGCGCCGACAAAGATCAATGCACCCGCGCTGGCCACCCAGCCAGTGCCGATGGTGCGCACGGTGGGTTTGATGAAGCCAATCATGTCATGCACCATGTCGCCGCTTTCTACATGACCACCTGGGGAAGAAATGAACATATTGATGGGCGCGTCGCTTTCTTCCGCCAAAGCCAGCAGATGTGTGGCGGTGCGCTGTGCCAGTTTGTCGTCGATTTGACCCGCCACAATCACATTGCGGCTTTGAAAGAAAAGCTGGTCAACGCGGGCTGGGGTTGCGGTGTCGTCTTGGGGTTTTTCGAGCAAAGTTGTGGTCATATCGCGGTCCTCGGTAACATGCATTGGATCAATGCCTACAATGTTCCTTGCCTTTGTCGGGAGTGCAACCAATCGGCGAATGAAAAACGCCGCCCCAAAAGGAGCGGCGCTTCAAATTTTGCAGAGGTCACACTTTAGGCAACGTCAAACACCAAAGGCTTGATCTGGCGGAACATGTCGGTTTCAGCCAGTTTAGCACGGGCGTCTGCTGGAACCGGTTCATCCACATACAGCAGGGCGATGGCTTCGCCACCGACATCTGCGCGGCCCAAGGTAAAGTTCGCGATGTTGACGCCATTGTCACCCAGAGTCTGACCCAGCGTGCCGATGATACCCGGCACATCTTCGTTGGTGGTGTAGAGCATGTTCTCACCCACCTCGGCGTCGATGTTGATGCCTTTGATCTGGATGAAACGTGGCTTGCCATCTGAGAACACGGTGCCCGCAATGGAGCGTTCGCGTTTGTCGGTCACCACGGTCACCTTGATGTAGCCATCAAAGGTGCCGGACTTGTCCTGGTTGGTGGTGGAGATCTGAATGCCACGCTCTTTGGCCACAACCGGCGCGGAGACCATGTTCACGTCCGGGTTGGCTTTTTTCATGATGCCCGCCACAACCGAGCAGTTCAGCGCCGCGAGGTTCATGTCAGAGACAACACCGTCATAGAGGATGTTGATGGCTTTGATCGGCTCGTCGGTCATCTGACCGGAGAACGCGCCAAGGTGGTCGGCCAGCTTGATCCATGGACCCATGACTTTGGCTTCCTCAGCCGTCACGGATGGCATGTTCAGCGCGTTTTCCACCGCGCCGGTCAGCAGGTAGTTGGACATCTGCTCGGCAACCTGCAGCGCCACGTTTTCCTGTGCCTCTGTGGTTGCCGCGCCCAGGTGCGGGGTGCAGACCACGTTTGGCAGGTTGAACAGGGCGTTTTCCTTGGCGGGCTCTTCTTTGAACACGTCAAAGGCGGCGCCAGCGACATGGCCGGATTTCAGCAGCTCGGCCAGCGCTTCTTCGTCCACCAGACCACCGCGGGCACAGTTGATAATGCGTACGCCTTTTTTGGTTTTGGCGAGGTTCTCGGCAGAGAGAATGTTGGCAGTCTGCTCAGTGAACGGCACGTGCAAAGTGATGAAGTCGGCACGTGGCAGCAGCTCTTCAAGCTCAACTTTCTCAACACCCATTTTTGCGGCTTTTTCTTCAGACAGGAAGGGATCGTAGGCGATCACTTTCATCTTCAGGCCACGGGCGCGGTCACAGACGATGCCACCGATGTTGCCCGCGCCAATCACGCCGAGGGTTTTGTTGGTCAGCTCGGTGCCCATGAATTTGGACTTTTCCCATTTGCCTGCGTGGGTGGACTCGCTGGCCTCAGGGATTTGACGCGCCACGGCGAACATCATTGCAATCGCGTGCTCGGCGGTGGTGATCATGTTGCCAAACGGCGTGTTCATCACGATCACGCCTTTCTTGGAGGCTGCTTCTTTGTCGACGTTGTCGGTACCGATGCCGGCGCGGCCGATGACTTTGAGGTTGTCGGCTTTTTCCAGCAGTTTGGCTGTGGCTTTGGTGGCGGAGCGGATCGCCAGACCGTCGTATTGGCCGATCACCTCGGCCAGCTTGTCTTTGTCCTTGCCGAGGTCAGGCATGAAGTCGACGTCGATGCCACGGTCGCGGAAGATCTGAACGGCGGTTTCGCTGAGTTTGTCGGAAACGAGTACTTTGGGAGCCATGTGGAGCGTCCTTTGATGTCGGTGGCCGAGTGCGGCCTGAATGGGGAAGGGGGTGCCCGGCGATGCCGCCGGGCTAAAGTCGCTTACGCTTGAGCGGCGATCTCGGCCTCAAAGGCCCAAGTCAACCATGGCAGCATGGCTTCAAGATCCGCGGTTTCAACCGTGCCACCACACCAGATGCGCAGACCGGCTGGCGCGTCGCGGTAGGCACCGATGTCCAGCGCGATGTTTTCCGCTTCCAGACGTTTGGCGACGGCCTTGGCAAAGGCTGCGCCGTCCTGAATACGGTCATCGGTGAACTTCAGACACACGGAGGTGTTGGAGCGGGTCGCGTCATTCTCGGCCAGATTGGCAATCCAGTCGTTGGCGTCGCAGAAATCAAACACGGCTTTGGCGTTGGCATCGGCGCGGGCGATCAGGCCATTCAGGCCGCCCTCGGAACGGGCCCAGTCCAGCGCGAAGAGGTAGTCTTCGACAGCCAGCATGGAGGGCGTGTTGATGGTCGCGCCGGTGAAGATGCCTTCGATAAGCTTGCCGCCTTTGGTCAGGCGGAAGATTTTTGGCAGCGGCCAGGCCGGGGTGTAGCTTTCCAGACGTTCTACGGCACGTGGCGAGAGCACAATCACACCATGAGCTGCTTCACCGCCCAGCACTTTCTGCCAGGAGAAGGTGGTCACATCCAGCTTGTCCCATGGCAGGTCCATGGCGAACGCAGCGGAGGTGGCGTCGCAGATGGTCAGGCCGTCGCGGTCATCGGCAATCCAGTCGGCGTTGGGCACGCGCACGCCGGAGGTAGTGCCGTTCCAGGTGAAGACAACGTCGTTGTTTTTGGTATCAACGGTGGCGAGATCCACGATCTGACCATAGTCAGCGGTCTTCACCTCAGCGTCGATTTTCAGCTGTTTCACCACGTCGGTGACCCAGCCTGCGCCAAAGCTTTCCCATGCGAGCATTTCAACTTTGCGCGCGCCGAGAAGGGACCAGAGTGCCATTTCAACCGCGCCGGTGTCAGATGCTGGCACAATGCCAATGCGGTAATCTGCGGGGATGCCCAAAACCTCGCGGGTGCCTTCGATGGCGTCCTTCAGCTTGGCTTTGCCAACAGCTGCGCGGTGGCTGCGACCCAGAGCGGCGTCGGCCAGTTTTGTGACATCAAATGTGGGGGGTTTGGCACAGGGGCCAGAGGAAAAACGCGGGTTGGCCGGCCGCGTAGCCGGTTGCTGAGTAGCCATCAATGCTATCCTTACAGATAAATGCCTCTCGTTGGGGAGAGGTGTCCCACCGACCGAGATAGAAGGGATGCTGCGGCTGCACAACAGGCAAAATTCGCGATCACGACAGTTTGCACATCAAAAGCGACGTGCGGCGACCACTATCGGAAACTTTTCGTTTCGCGGGGGTTAAAGCCGGACGGCCTCTAAAGTGTCTTTTAACAGTTGGGCGGAGGCTTTCAGCGCGGCTTGCTCCAGCGAGTCAATCTCTGGCGTGACGTCTTCAATCACACCGCCTTTGCCCACCACGCGGGGAAGAGAGAGGGGCGCATCACGGACCCCTGCGACCTCAGATGTCATAATTGACACGGAATGTACCGAGCGTTCATCCCCACCGATGGCGGCCACCAATCGGGCCAGTCCGGCGCCGATGCCGTAGTACGTCGCGCCTTTGCCTGCAATGATGCGATAGGCAGCGCGACGCACACCTTCGTCAATGGCGGTGCGGACCGCGCCGGTGATTGGATTTCCCTTTTCTTCGGCAAAGCTCAACAGGTGACGTGCGCCTACTTGGGCGGAGGACCAAGACAACACTTCGCTGTCGCCGTGTTCGTCCAGCACATAGGCGTGAATCGAGCGTGGGTCTATATCGAGGTGCTGCCCCAACAAGACGCGGAAGCGCGCGGTGTCCAGAATGGTGCCAGACCCAATCACGCGGTGGCTCGGCAAGCCGGTAAGACGCTGCGTGATGCCGGTCATAATATCGACCGGGTTGGAGGCGATCAGCAAAATGGCCTCTGGCGCGTAGGTGAGCACTTCGCTGGTAACCTCCTTGAAGACGGCGGCGTTGCGCGCCAATAGGTCCAGCCGGGTTTCGCCGGGCGCTTGATTGACGCCAGCGGCGATGATCACCACCTCGGCCTCTGTGAGGTCTGCGTACCCGCCACTGCGAAGTTCGGTGGTGGCAGCAAAAGGCATGGCGTGGCTGATGTCTTCGGCCTGAGCAGCGGCCATCGCTGGATCAAGATCGATCAAGACAATTTCGCGGGCTTTTCCCAAGAGCGCGATGGCGTAAGCGGCAGATGCACCAACCTGACCGGCGCCCACAATTCCGATTTTCATGCCTAAAACTCCCAAAATATCACGCGCGCGCCAATGCGTTAGCGATAACGCATTCGGGGGGTGGTGTTAAGCGGCTCTGCGTGGTCTATGCAGCGGTAGATTGCCGCGACCCTGTAAAACCGAGGTTTTGATGTATACCGCCACGCTTCTGACATCCCCGACATCCGCCAATTTGGACCCTGCTTTGGTTGATAACCTGCGCAATGCCTGGGGCGGTGGAGATGCTGTTTGGCTGGCACCGGATGAGGCGGCGGAGTTCAGCTTGCCAGCGATGCCAGACAACCGGTGGGACGTTTGGGCGGACTTACAGAAGATGGGTGTGGACCTTGTGGTGCTGCCTACCGAGGGGCGTCGTAAAAAGATGCTGCTGGCGGATATGGACAGCACCATGATCGAGCAGGAGTGCATCGATGAGCTGGCCGATGAGGCTGGCGTTGGTGAACGCGTCAAAGATATCACCGCGCGGGCGATGAACGGCGAGTTGGATTTCGAAGGTGCGCTGACGGAGCGGGTTGGGCTTCTCAAAGATCTTGATGAAGCTGTGATTGGCAAAGTGCTGGCGGAGCGCATCACCTTTATGCCCGGCGGCAAAGCGCTATTGGCAACGATGAAGGCGCAAGGTGCTTATGCCGCGCTGGTGTCTGGTGGGTTTACAGCGTTCACCGCCAAAGTTGCGGATGAACTGGGTTTTGATGAGAACCGCGCCAACACCTTGCTGGCGGAAGAGGGTAAGCTGACGGGAGATGTTGGCCGTCCGATCCTTGGGCGGGAGGCCAAAGTGCAGGCGCTCAAAGAGATCACTGAGCGCCTTGGGCTTGCCCATGATGATGTCATGGCCGTTGGGGATGGCGCCAATGATTTGGGCATGCTGGGTCTGGCGGGCGCCGGTGTTGCACTGCATGCCAAACCTTCGGTGGCGGCGGAATGTGACATCCGCATCAACCATGGGGATTTGACCGCGCTGCTCTATATTCAGGGCTACGCCCAATCTGACTTCGAAGGCGTCTGATCTGTGTTTGAATTTGGACTGGAAGGCCTGCTGATCCTTTTGGCAGCGGGATTTTTTGCCGGGTTTGTCGACGCGATTGCGGGCGGCGGGGGTTTGATCACCTTGCCGGCTTTGATGATCGCTGGTGTGCCACCGGTGGCGGCGCTCGCGACCAATAAGATCCAGGGCATGTTTGGCTCCGGCACGGCGGCGTATTCCTATGCCAAAAGCGGTCTGGTGAACCTGCGCGAGCAGCTTTTGCCCGCCGGTCTGGCCTTTGCTGCCTCTTTGGCGGGGGCCTTGCTGGTCTCCGTGCTGCCCACCGACTGGATCCGCCTCATCTTGCCGGTTTTGCTGATTGGTATCGCGCTGTTCTTTGCCTTCCGCAAAGACCCGGGCGACATGGACAAAACCGCGCGCCTGTCGCCTTTGGCCTTCACCCGGACAGCGGTGCCCTTTGTTGGCGCGTATGACGGTTTGCTTGGTCCGGGGGCTGGCAGTTTCTACATGATCGCTTTTGTCGCGCTGGGCGGCTACTGCATTCTGAAAGCCACGGCCCACACCAAGCTTTTGAACTTTGCCTCCAATGTCGGCGGCTTGGCTGGCTTCATCCTGGTGGCTGAACCCCTCTGGGCGATCGGTCTGGCGATGGGCGTGATGCAGATGCTTGGCGCGGCTTTGGGAGCCAAGATGGCAATGGCCAAAGGCGCAAAACTCATCCGCCCGTTGCTTGTGGTCACATCCATGGTGCTGGCGTTGAAGCTGTTGTGGGACGTGCTGTGAGGTAGATGGTGTCACCAAGAAGCATCGTCGGCAAACACTCAACCAACACAGCCAGAATGGCAGATGCAGCCTAAACATTTTCTCATGTTAACGTTGGCTTAAGGCTGGGTTTTTAGGAGTGAGATCGGGACCTTTGGCGCGCATCTGAGACGCTCCGAAGTTCTAGCTGGTAGATTGGCGGTTCCCCGCAATTTTTACAGGCGTTCCTGCTTGAAAAGCAACGTCTGCTTGCGTTGATCCGTCAACCACCTTATGTCCTCGCCATGCCCGAAATGGGCGAATTTAACGCAGTTATCCAAGGCTATTGCTTATGACCCGGATTTTGATGCGCGGTGGAAAATCCCCGTTTCAATATATCTCTTACGAAGACACATTAGCTCGCAACAAATTGGGTACCAACAGCGGAAACCTGATTTTCGCGGAGTCGGTTTGGCGGACCCTGTCGACAAAAAACACGACTCTCCGCATGAACGGCTATTCGGCGAGGCCCAGCCGCGCGGCCGTCGTGAATTCGGACTATGATGTGGTGGTGCTTCCGTTTGCCAATGCGTTTCGCACGTCCTTTTTGCCTCATCTGCGCAAATTTACCGATTTGGTAGAGCAGCTCAAAATTCCGGTTGTAGTCACTGGCGTGGGAGCGCAGGCTGGTTTGGATGCGACGCCTGAGGCAATTGCCGAAATGGGGCCAGATGTGGCTGCATTCTGTAAGGCAGTGTTGAAGCGTTCTGCCTCTATTGGGGTTCGGGGTGAGTACACCTATGAATTTCTGCGCAGCCTCGGATTTTCGGATGACGAAATCGATGTGATCGGATGTCCGTCGATGTTTTATCATGGCGCAAGTCTTCCGCAGATACAGACCCGCGAGGAGCTTTTGCCCTCTGATAAAGTCTCGATGAATGTCTCCCCTTATGTGAGAGGTATCAGCAAAATTTTTGAGCGGAACTATAAGCACTATGAAAAACTAGTGTATATTCCGCAAAATAATGAAAGCCTTGATCAAATACTATGGAATGGCGAGTTTTTGGAACAGCCTGGCAAGGTTTTTCCCAAGACCACAGACCACCCGATGTTTGAAGAGGATCGGCTGCGCATGTTCATAGACACCAAAACCTGGCTTGATCATTTGCGCAAATACGATTTTGTGTTTGGCACACGCATTCACGGCAATGTTATGGGCCTTCTAGCGGGCACGCCTTCCTTTGTTATGGCGCATGATAGCCGCACACTGGAACTAGCACGCTACTTCGAAATCCCACACAAACCGATGTCGGATATCTCTCCCAAGGTGCTGGCTTGCGAGCTTTATGCGGAAGCCGATTACGGTCCATTGCAACGGAACCACGCGGCCCGCTTTGAAACCTGGTTGTCTTTCCTTGAGAAAAACAATTTGCGCCATGTCTATCAAGAAGGCGAGGACAAAGGTGAAGCTTTCGAGAAAAAGTTGGCCCAGGCTCATTTCCCCGGTGAAATGCCCACCTTGCCTCACCAAACTGAAGCTCATCGGACCGAACGTTTGAAGTGGCAAGCCAATCAAACAAAGAAAAAACACCGTGGGCTGAAGACATACGTGAAACGAGTCACACAAGCGGTGCTAGGAAAATGAGCGAATCTGCCTTCATCATTCTTGCTGGCGGTTCTGGGACGCGCTTCCGGTCGGAAAAGCCAAAACAGTTGGCCATGTTGGCGGGAAAGACGATTTTGCAGCACACGTTGGAAAACGTCGCGGCCTGCGAAAACGTGAAGCAGATCATTTTGGTCAGCCGCGGAACAATCCTGGACGAAGCGAAGAAAATTGTCTCCGATATTGCGCATCCTTCGATCAAAATTGTTGAAGGTGGATCAAATCGTCTGGAATCCACCCGAGCGGGTTTGCAGGCAGTTGAAGGCCCAGCCGAAACCAAGGTTCTGGTGCATGACGGCGTGCGCCCATTCATCAAGCACGACGTAATCAACGCCTGTTACAGTGGCTTGGATATTTACGATGCTGTGGACGTGGTGATCCCGTCCGCGGATACGTTGGTTGAAGTGGATCCGGGTGCCATAGATCTGATTGGGCGGATTCCCCGTCGCGAAGCCTTTCGTCGGGGACAGACACCGCAAGGTTTTTGGCTCGGAAAACTGCGTGACGTGATCGACGAGGTGCCGGATCTGGCCGCGGCAACGTTTACTGATGATTGCGGCATGTATCTGGCGGCCCGCCCGCAGGCAAAGATCGGTTTGATTGACGGGGATGAAAGCAACATCAAAATCACCCATCCGATTGATCTGTTCATGGCAGAGCAACTGATCATGACCGGTCAAACCGGGGCTCAGGCGCGTGCTTCTAACGTGGACGTCTCGGCGATGAATATCGTGATCTTTGGCGCCAGTTCCGGTCTGGGTGAAGATGCGAAGATCTACCTTGAGAACCTTGGAGCCACTGTTCACGGCGCATCGCGCAGTGCAGGCTGTGACATTTCAAGGGCCGATGATGTGGCCGCGACGCTAGAAGCTGCCGCGGCGAAAGGGCCAATCGATGCGGTCATCAATTTTGCGGGTGTGCTACACATCGGAAAACTGGCGGAGATCGATCCAAACGATCTGGAGCGGGTTGTGCAGACCAATTATATGGGGGCGCTAAATATCGCGCGCCTGTCTTATGACTTCTTAAAGGCGTCCAAAGGCCAGTTGATGCTGGTGTCTTCGTCATCCTATTATCGTGGCCGTAAAGACTACGCTGTCTATTCTTCTTCCAAAGCCGCAGTGGTCAACCTGACACAGGCGCTGTGTGAGGAATGGGCACCAGACGATGTGCGGGTGAATTGTATCGTGCCGCGACGGGCAAATACGCCTATGCGCCACGCGGCCTTCCCCGGGGAAGATCCAAGCACTTTGTTGCAGCCGAAAGAGGTGTCTTTGCAAGTGCTCAAGTTGCTGAAGTCGCCGGATTCCGGAATAATAAATCATGTTTATTAAGCTGCTCAAAAACGTCGGAAAAGAAGCTGCCAGGGCTTTTGTGACGCGCGAAAATGTGCAGTCGATCAAAAAGTACGCAGGTTCCGGGGTTGCGGTTCGCTCAGCGTGTTTTCATGCGATTTCCGCAAATGAAATGGACCTGAAAACACCTCTGCCAGACATAGAGTATGTAGTCTACTATGCTGAGAAGAACGCGTTGAGCCACTACAATATGTGGAACCCGGTCTTTTCGAAACGGCCGGGAACTCACGCTTCGATTTTTCGCCTTTCCGCTGGCTGGTGGTCAGTAAATGACGACCCACACGTTTACCCCATTTCAACAATGGCTCAAATTGAGCCGTTGTTGAACCGCATGCCAAATCTGAAGGCTGTTTTCTACCCGGCCAACAATGGCGCGAATATGCAAGTCGTGCGCAACACGGATCTGACCCATGTGTTTCTTGGCCATGGCGATAGCAACAAAGCCTCCAGCGCCAACAAATGCTTCCGTCTTTATGATGAGGTTTGGGTGGCAGGTCAGGCGCATCGCGACCGTTTTGACCGGGTGTCCGGCGATTATTCTGCGCTGAAGTTTCCTATTGTGGGTCAGCCGTGGATGCAGGACTGGTTCAAGTCGTTGCCAAAATACGGCTTGGAAGAGCGGAACCAATGGGGCTATTTCCCTACTTGGCGTGGGTATTACGCCAACACCAATTATTCCTCCCTTGATATCATCAAAGGCATCGCGGCCGTTGCGCAAGAGAGTTTGGGAGACACGGCGGCTGGCTTCCTGAAGCTACACCCTTGGTCCACGAACGCCGACGTGAAAGCGGTTTCAAGGGTTGTGGAAGCGCATAAGCCACCGCAGATCACTAAGACGATTGATGAGAATGGTGAGGCGTTATCAGCTCCTGAAGTTGGACTGTTTTTGCCGGACCAGGGCACTCAACTGCGCGATATCTTGAAAAAGCCACTGCGCTTTGTCGTTTGTGATATCTCGGCGGCGGTGACGGAGTGTCTTTTCATCAATGTGCCGATCTTTTTGTACTATCCGCAGCCGCCTGCATTGGTGGCGGACGATTTTGAGGAGAGAAATGCGTTTTGCTATCTCTACCGAAATGTGGATGAGCTGAAGGCGTTGCTGAAGCAGGTGATTGTTGACGGTGACGATTACCTCGCCGAAGAACGCGCGCAGGCCATGAACTACCGCGTTGATCTTGAGAAGACGGCAAACGGTCAGTTTTTTAAAGAACTGGATCGGCTGCCGAAGATAAAAGGCTAATTGGCCGTGACTTGCTTGTAGGGGGCCTCCCTGCTGCAAGACCAAACCAGTAAAATGTGGTACACTGGACAAACGCGTCATCCTGCGGGGTGTTGCGTTTGTTTCAGGACTTTCAAGACAGTTCTTTTGTCGGAAGGAGACGTACCATGCCCAAGTTTATGTTTATCTACCACGGTGGCGGACGACCTGAGACGCCGGAGGAAGGCGAGCAGGTCATGGCGGCCTGGACGAAATGGATGGAAGGCATCGGCGAGGATCTCGTTGATGGCGGCAATCCTGCGGGCATGTCCAAGACTGTGACGGTGCATGGCGTTGCGCATGACGGTGGGGCCAATCCTGTGTCCGGCTACACTCTGGTGAATGCCGCCGATATGGATGCCGCCTGCGAAATCGCCAAGGGTTGCCCCATACTTGAACACGGCTTGGGCACCGTAGAAGTCGCAGAGGCGATGGAGATGTAAGGCGGCCGGCGGGCCGCCTTTTGTTTAGTTCAATGTAGACGCCGCGCGCATGACGCCGGTTTGCAGGCCATCCCAGTTGCGGATCGGCGCATCGAGGTATTTTTGTGCCTCGGGATGGTTCGGATCCAGAACGCCTAGTTTCACCAGAATAGCGGCCAGGGCATTCTCCGAGGCGCGGGTGGCGCCGTCGATGATTTTCAAAGCCACGCCCAGTTTTTGCTCTGGCAGCATGGCAACAAAATAGGCTTCCGCCCCGGTTTTAATCGCCACAGTGTGCCCCATAGCGCGCATCAGATTGGTACAGGCGCGGCCTTCGCCTGCGACATATTCAGGATGCTTCGCCATCGCGGTGCGCAGGCGGGCAGCGGCGGTTTCGCGGGTGCCATTGCCTTCCCGCGCCGCCGCGTAAAACGCCATCGCGCGTGCCATGCCTTTTAGGGTGCTGGCGTGGTTTGGCGCAGAACAGCCGTCGATGCCGTAGCCTGCGCTGGCCTCATGGGTCAGCTCTTCGTGTGCCGCCTGAACGGCCTTTTGCACCGGATGATCGATGTCAGTGTAGTTGCCACCTGCGCCGAGATGTTTGGACAGGGTCAGAAAGCCGGTGTGTTTGCCGGAGCAGTTATTATGCACCCGGCACACCGGATCGTTGCAGCGGATCAACTCGTCACGAATGCCAATGTCGCGGGGTTCCTGGGGGCCACAGATCAGGTCTTCATCGCTGAAACCCTGTGCCGCCAACCAGTCGTTGACCATGGTGTTGTGGATCGCAGAGGCGTTGTGGGACGCGCAGGCCAGCGCCAGATGCTGGTCCGTCAATCCAGCCGCGTCCGCCGCGCCACTTTCCACCAAAGGCAAGGCCTGGATCATCTTGGAGGAGCTGCGCGGCAGCACAATTGCGTCCGGATCGCCCCAGGCATGGAGAATATCCCCATCGACATTACAGACCACCGCATGGCCGGAATGCATGCTCTCCAGGATGTCTCCCCGCCGGATTTCGGTCATAGGCACGGCTTTGGTCATGATTTCTCTCGCAATTGTGGGCAATTTTGTGCCAACGGGTCTTTCGCGCGGCAACAAACATGGGCTAAACTCTGCGCATCGCGTATAACAATGTCCAGCCCACTTCAAATGGTGCAAAGCCAACGGGCGGACGACAGAGGCAATACACAGCTTGGAGGCTGTAAGAGCAATGACATCACGTTGGGTGAAAGCGCTGGCCGTGACCGCTACTGCGGTTTGGGGCGGTATGGTATCGGCACAGGCCGCAAGCGAAAATCAGGTCAATGCGATCACCGACTGGAGCGTGTTTGAGCACAAAGACGGTGGCAAGCAGGAATGCTGGGCAGTGAGCACCGCCAAAGAGACTGTGAACACCCGCAACGGCCAGGTTGTGGCCGTGCGCCGCAGCGACATCCTGTTGATGGTGTCCTTTGTGCCAAGCGCCGATGTGGCGGCCCAAGTGGGCTTCACTGGCGGCTATCCCTTTGCGGGCGGCTCTACTGTGGATGTGTCCATTGATGGCCAAGCCTTTGTGATGATCACCGACGGCGAATGGGCCTGGCCCGCGTCTTCCGGCGATGACGCCAAGATTGTTGCGGCGATGAAGCGCGGCGCGGATGCGACCTTTGTTGCGCGCTCCTCGCGTGGCACCAAAACCAGCGACACATTCTCTCTGCGCGGCTTCACCGCCGCTGTGGAAGACGCCGAAAAGCGCTGTAAGTAACTGCTTCGCGCAAACCGAAGCAGGGCCCCTGCCAGGGTCCTTAAATGCCTGACATTGCCACCATGGGGGAGGCCAGCCGGATCAACCGGCTGGGTCACAAGCCATGGGAGAGCAGTCAATGGCCCAGGACGTACAAACACAGGCACCAGCAATCGCGCTGGAGATCAGCAATCTGGAATTGGGCTGCGTGGCACGTGGCACCAAAATTGCGACACGACTTGGCGAAGTGGCCATTGAAGAGCTGCGGGCTGGCGACGAGGTTGTCAGCCGGGATCACGGGCTGACGCCCGTGCGCTGGGTTGGGCGGCTGTTTGCACAGAACGCACCGGTTAAAGTGCCTGCAGGCGCGATGGGGCGCCGGGTACCCGCACGCGATTGCTGGCTGTCGCCAGATGCGCGGCTGTGGATGAAAGGCGCGGAGTTCGAAGAGGCCTTTACCGCGTGCGAAGTACTTGTGCCGGTCAAAGACCTAGTGGGCTGGCGTGGCATCTCCGAGGACACCGCAGGTTCTTCGGAGTTTTATCTCTTTGTCTGCGACACGCCTTGTGTGGCGACGGTGGACGGTATGCATGTGGAAATGCGCCATCCCGGGCGCAATGTGGATCTGTTTGAACAGCTGGACGCCGATGAAATGGCGGAGCTGTTTCCAGAGCTCTTGGCAATGAAACAGAAAACGGACAAATGGCGGCGGCGACTGGATAAGATCGAAGCAGCGCAGGTTGTCGACGTGAAAAAGCGGGCCTAACCTGCCTCAAACCGCTTGAGGTAATCCACCAAAGTCTGGCCCGGTTCCTGCTCGAACCGGTCGCCGGGCACGAGGATGTCATTGATGCGGTCGACGCGGAATACCCGGAAATCGCTGCGCTCCTCGCACCAGCCGGTGCAGGTCCAGGCGCGGCCCCAGTATTCCATTTGCAGCGGGCGAATACGGCGGCGGCTGTGGCGACCATCTAGCGCCGTGTAGTCAATCAGCATCACCAGCTGCTCACGGATCGCGCGGCGGATGGTGGGCATGTTGCCGAAACTCGCCTCGACCTCGGGCGCGGCAAATATCTCTTTGCCAAAGCCATCCAGCGCGCCAAACATCGGCTCCGGCATCGATTGATCAATCTTGGTCAGCACCCGTGTGGCCGCCTCTTGCAACTCAGTATCCGCAGTCTGACGTACCAATGCCGCCCCAAGGTGCAGCGCCTCCAGCTCCACTTGTGTGAGCGCCATGGGTGGCATGAACACCGGCGCGCGCAGGATGTAGCCCACCCCGCGTTCGCCTTCGACCGGAATGCCAGAGGCCACCAGCGTGTCCATGTCGCGATAAATGGTGCGGACCGACACCTCCATCTGTTCCGCCAAATCGGACGCGGTGTGCAGACGCCCATCGCGTAGGAGCTGGATCAGATCAAAAAGACGGTCGGTCCGACGCATTTTAGGATGTACTGCCTTGAATGGTGTAGTGGGTCATGCTCATGGAACTTTGATCCAGAACCGCCATGAGGTCCATCAGTTCAGGATAGGTTTCGGGATTGAATGCGGACGCTGCAGCATGGGCATGTTCAAGGCTTTCCCATTCCACTTCGTCAATCCATTCCCCATCGGCCGTGGTGGCGATGCGACGCCCGATGAATCCCGGCTGTGCCTTGGCAAAGCTTTGGGATTTCCCCCAGGCGGCAACGGCTTGGTCCTGCGTTGCTTCGTCTTTCAGACGGTAGCGCACAATTTCGATAACAGACATGATGGTCTCCTGTGTTGTCCGTTTGTGATATGCGCCTTTTCCCACAGGCCAACTGACACGGGCTGTCAGTTGGATTAGGCGTTAAGCGCGTTTTCTGGCATTATTTGCAAAACGCCCTAAATGGTGTATCTGCACCGCTTGAATTCCCAGATGAGTCACAGAGCCATGAGTACCTCCGCGCCAATCACGCAGGACGTGATGACCATTCCCCGCAAGCTGCCTGAAGGTGGTAAGATCAACCTTGTTGGGTTGACGCGTGATCAGCTGCGCGAAGTTCTGATTGCCAATGGCACCAAAGAAAAGCAGGCCAAGATGCGCGTCGGGCAGATCTGGCAGTGGATTTATCAGTGGGGCGTGCGCGATTTCCACGAGATGACCAACCTCGCCAAAGCCTATCGCGCGGAGCTCGACAAAAAGTTTGAGATCGCACTGCCCGAGGTGGTGACACGGCAGGTGTCAGAAGATGGCACGCGCAAATATCTGGTGCGCATTGCTGGTGGTCATGAGGTTGAGGTCGTTTACATCCCCGAAGAGGATCGCGGCACGCTGTGTATCTCTTCGCAGGTGGGCTGCACGCTGACCTGTTCCTTCTGTCACACCGGCACGCAAAAACTGGTGCGCAATCTGACGGCTGGCGAAATCATCGGTCAGCTGATGGTGGCGCGGGATGACCTTGGTGAATGGCCGGTTCCCGGTGAACCCAAAGATGAAACCCGTCTGCTGTCCAACATCGTGCTGATGGGCATGGGCGAGCCGCTTTATAATTTTGACAACGTGCGCGACGCGATGAAGATTGCGATGGACCCTGAGGGCATTTCTTTGTCTCGCCGTCGGATCACACTGTCGACTTCTGGCGTGGTGCCGGAGATTGCGCGCACGGCAGAGGAGATCGGCTGCTTGCTGGCAATATCTTTCCACGCGACGACGGATGACGTGCGTGACGTGCTGGTGCCGATCAACAAACGTTGGAAAATCGATGAGCTGCTGCAAGCGCTTTCGGATTACCCGAAGGTGTCCAATTCCGAACGCATCACCTTTGAATATGTGATGCTCGACGGTGTGAACGACTCTGATGAGGACGCGCACCGTTTGATCGATCACATCAAACGCTACAACATTCCGGCGAAGATCAACCTGATCCCGTTCAACGAATGGCCCGGCGCGCCGTATAAGCGCAGCTCCAACAACCGCATTCGCGCCTTTGCCAACATCATCTATCAGGCGGGCTATGCCTCCCCGATCCGCAAAACGCGGGGCGAGGATATTATGGCGGCCTGTGGCCAGTTGAAGTCGGCCACCGAACGCGCGCGCAAGTCGCGCAAGCAAATCGAGGCCGAAGCGGGCATGTCGCAAGTTTGAACAAGCACCGTTCGGCAAGCCGCCGTAACAGCAAGTAGTGCCGCTGATTGAGACGGTGCGGCAGATCGAATGCGACCGTGCCCAAACGAGATTTCCCAGGCAGTTCCAAAAACTCTGCCGACGGGCCCCGAAGTATTGACTTGACCGGAAAATTTGGAGATGTGTCTGTGAAAATTGGCGCTACTCGCAAGATCTTTCTAGAATCCAGTAATAAAGTGGCCATGTAAATAAACTGCACTGTAACATTAGAAATGAATTCCATGCCCAAAAAATCTGCTAAAAAGACTGTTGCGAGAAAATATTTCAAAGGCTTGCCAGCGGCCACTCGAGCAGTGATCCGGAGCAAGTTTCGGGGAGCAGTGAAGCGACTTGGGATGGGGCGCTCGGCAACCGCTACGTATTGGCAACTAGAGAAACTGCCGAGGCCCATTTTGCCCTATCTCCGGTCCAGCAAAGCTGCCGCGGAAAGTGGCGATTGGGCGCGTGCAGATGAGATTTTGCGCGACGCCAAAGCGAAGTTCCCAGATGACGATGCCTTGTCGGAAGCCTATTGCCGTTTGGCATTGAAGACAAAGCGCTCGGGTGACGTGGTTCAACGGTGGGAATTGATTGAGAATGGGAAATGTCTTGTCAGTTCGCGACTGCAGATTTCTGTAGCAGATGTGTTTGTGCAGATAGGCAACTTAGAGAAAGCGGATGCCCTCTTGGCGGAGCAACGTATAGCTAAACCTCACAATGAGAGGTTGCTTCGCGTCGAAGGTCTTCTGGCAGAAGCTAAAAAGGATTGGTTGTCTGCTGCGGAAACATGGTTTTTACGCGGTGAAAAAGCAAGAGGCAAAGCAAGGATAAACAGCTACGTCAGAGGTGTTCGCGCGCTCATCAATGCTGGTGCTCTAGACCAGGCCGAAGAAAAAGCGCAGGCTTTGGTGAGGAAGTATCCAAGACAAATGCCCTTGCTAAAGCTGCATGCGGAAGTCGCAATTGCCTCTGATGCTTGGGCTGTTGCGCTTGAGCGTTGGAAAAATCTTGAGTTGCGGCACCCCGGTAAAGCCGGCTCAATGCCATCTGAGTGGGTCTTCCGAATTGGGGTGGATGACGCCCGTGAACGTACTGCCGCGATTAGTATCGATCGGCTACGTGCCACAGGCATGCTTACGCTGGCAACAACCATACAGCCAGTGGACGAAGTCGGTGCCCTCACGCTTGGACGTCACGCCAAAAAATTCTATTCCGAGAATGTCCAGGTGATGACGGCAGAAATACTATTTGCGAATAGTCGCCACTCGGCGGCAATTTGGTGGGCGCGCCGGCTTATAGACACATCAAAACGGCCAAAAGAACACTACCCTCTCCTGATCGAAGCCCTCATAAAGGCCTCGCGCCTTGAAGAGTGTGAAGACGCGTTGGCTGTTTATGAAGCGGAATACGGAAGAAACTCCCTCTGGTTGAGAGGGATGGTCGAGATTCATTATCGGCGCGGTGATTTCTCTGCCATGCGCGATGTTATGCAGTTCGCAGTTACAAATAATCTGCCGATACCCGCCAAGCGGACGCCTGTCATGCGTTGGCTTTATGATTTGGTTTACTATCATCCCACTCCTGCTTCATTTCTGCCAACCGAAATCCATAGTCTCGTTTTGCGAACGACCACTATGTATGATGGCAAGTTTTTGTCGGACTCGCTGGGTTTGATGTTCGATCCCAGTCGCGGTGATGCCGCTGTGGATCGGTATAAACAAATGATTGCCCAAAATGCCTCTGGTGATCTGGAGATTGACCCTGTTCAGCGCGAAGAAATATTACGGTTCTTTATTCGCCGGCGTGAATGGGAACAGGTTAAGGCACTTCTTGATCTCCCTTTGACGCTAGAACTTGATGCCACTTCCGCAAAAAAGATCTGGAACGTTGTTCGCAGCAATATAGATACCCGTCTGGGAGACGCCGACGTTGCCGGGGCCGAAGCTATTGCGGTGAAATTCTTGGACCAGCTGTCTGAGGCCCAACTCGATAGTTACGCCATGTCACTGACGCATTTTTTGCTCGCTCGGCTCCCTACATCCGAGGCTCTTACCAGTCGGCTCTTGGATGTTGCGCAGCGTGTAGGGTATGCGCAAATGGGCGCGCGTATTTCAGATTGGCAACAACGTTATGTCGGCTTTGACACAAACTCGATTGTGAACACTGCAGAACGTAAGCGTTGCTTTATCGTTGGGAATGGCCCGTCGATATCCGAAATGCCCCTAGACGCCCTGGCCGGCGAAGATATCTTTTGCGTGAACCGCGGCATGCGTGCGCTTGACATCGGCTTGCCGAATCCGAGGTATTTGGTTGTGGCAGATCCGCTGGTTTATAAAAACCATGCACGAGAAATCGATGCTGATGGTGCATCGGTTGAGAAGTACTTTTTGGCCACAAATTGTCTCTGGCGTAGGCCGCCGAGCGTACCTGTTATTCCCGTCGGATCGTCAGGTAAGAAATTGTCGCTGGTTCCCTTCCGACATGCGTCATTGCATTTGCATCGTGGTAATTCCGTTGTGGTAATGGCAGCACAAATCGCACATTTGATGGGGTACAAAGAAATCTACATCATCGGTGTTGACCTGGATTATTCTGGTGCAACGACCCATTTCTACGGTGGAGGGGGCAAGGAAACGGAGCGACTGGACCATTTCCGTCCAGGGGGTTCGGGAACTGAGTTGGTGAATCTTGCTTTTGCGAACCTACAGGATGTTATCGCTGAAGACGGTTGTCGACTTTACAACGCTGCGCCCGGAGGCAAGCTCGACATGATTGAGCGTGTGGATTTCTATGATGTTCTTGGTTTGCCAAAGCCTGACACGACCGATGAAAAAAATGCCGTCGCGTAAGCGCGGTGGCATAAAACACCCTGAAGTAATTGGACGCCAAGCTTCTTTGGACGGCCGAATAACGGGCGCTTAAGAGACCCTTGTTGTTTTCTTTTGTCAGGCGCCAATGTCTATGGATCGCTTAAGAAGGAGCAAAGGTAAGCCGCGCAATAGTGGGAAGGCCAGCGACCCAGAGATTTTGGTCTGCCGCCCGAAAAGGGGGCTATCAGGACAAATTCGAGCTGGGCGTCTCGAGGCTAGGTAAACTCAAAGACGCTGCCAACATTGCGGCCTGTGTCAGGAATGGCTGCAGGCTGCTTGGTTCTAGTCAATGCGTTATGCTTGGACCAAAACGCTGTGAAGGCCAAGCCAGTCATGCACCTACACTCAAACTTAACCAATTAACCTGAGCTGTTCGTTGCGAAAACTTGGTTTGACGATCCCTCAATTATGGGGGTATTTGATGGTTCAAAGCGTCCGTGCTGATCAAGAGTGATTTGGCACGAGACTATATCGAAATCAAATTGAGCCGCGAGCGCAAGAAAATAATACACTACGTCAGCCTTTGTCTCGAAGAGGCGAAAAGTGAAATGGAAGTTACTGTTTTAAAAGCCTCTAAGGCTAAACCAAAGATAGTCGCCACATGTTTAACGTCGGCCCAGAAGGTACACGGCTTTACTAGAGCGGGGCGACTTTCACAGTCTAGACTTTCGACCCAATTAGGACCACGACAATGACTGAAATGTCTACCACCAGTTTTGGTGATGCCCCTCCCGATCTAGCAGCTACACGCGCACTGATGCATGGATTGATTGATTTGATAGCAGCCAACATGGAGCATATCCTGGCCAAACGCTATGATATCACTCTAAAACCTGACAACAGCCCTGTGACGGCAGCCGATGTATTCTTGGAAGATCTGATCCAAAAATACTTGGTTGACCGCATTCCTGGCGTCACATTTGCGGGCGAGGAGACTTTCAGTGCTGACACGCCATTGGCGAGCGAAGGGTATTATGCCATTCTTGACCCTATCGACGGCACAGAAAACTTCTGTTCTGGCCTCAAGGAATGGGGTGTTTCGTTTACGTTGTGGCATGGCGGAACTCACTTAGGCAGTATGCTTTTGATGCCAGAACTTGGCGAACACCTTATGACAGGTGACTCGTTGCTTCCGATCCGGTCACGGATCCGTGGGTTCTCCTCATCAATGTGCGATGAGATTTTTGAAGGCATGGGCTCAAGCCAAGAGAACCGTGTTACCGGGTGTGCAGTTTATAATCTTTATAATGTAGTGCGTGGAGCATTCGCCCGCTTTACCAATCCCAAGGGGGCATACTCTTGGGATCTTTTGCCGGGGCTTATGCTTGCCCTAGAACATAACTGTGAAATCGAAGTAGAGGGCAAATCATATCATGGGGAATTTCTTGAACCGGGTAAGAAGTATCGCGTCGACATTCAGCACCGATACGATCTTCATTCTGGGTAAAGGAGCGTCGATCGACGAAATTGATCCGGAAATTTTAGTTGGGGCTTTGGTCATTGGGGTCAATGATTCAGAGCGAATTGCCCCCTGTGATATCACGGTGTTTCATGATTCATGGGTGCATCAAGCTCTAGAGGAAAGCGGCTGGCGCTCGCGCCTCTATGTAACGTCAACAGATCTGGATCCGCCCCGTGGAGAGGTGGAAAGGGTGCGGTATGTCGCCGGCTCTCAAGACGGCAGCGACATGATGATGACTCGGCTGGTTTCTGACAATCCTGACAGTGAGTTTGTCATTGAGGATGTGCTGTTTTTGTCAGCGCTGAGATTGGCGCGGATCATTGCCCAAATTCGCGGAAAGACACAAAAAGTCTATATGCTCGGCTTTGATTTTTCCGCGGACCAAGGCTACTCCGCGGCCATTGGCAAGGATTACTCATTAAACAGCACAGATGATCGTGCCTTTATCATCGCGCCGCAGGAATACTACTTTATTAATGCGCTCTACATGCTTCGCGAGAGCGAGCTGGACATACATCACGTCGGCAAACGTCGCTTTTCAAGCTTGTCTGGCTCCGAGTTGAATGCCCAGCTTATTCCAGAAAAGAAGGGTACTTCCGAGCGTGCGCATCAAGGTGTCTTGATTACAGCTGAATTGACAACCAATCACTTTGGCGATCGGCAACGGTTGGAGCGCATGGTGCGTGCCGCCAAGGCTGCAGGTGCTGATTTTGTAAAAGTTCAGAAGCGCGACGTCGAAACATTCTATTCCAAAGAACAGTTGGATGCCAAATATGTCTCGCCGTTTGGGGACACGTTTCGGGATTACCGCAATCAGCTAGAGCTAAGTCAGAGTGACTTTGAATTCCTGGATCAGCTATGCAAAAGCTTGGGGGTACGTTGGTTTGCATCTGTGCTAGACCAGCCGTCGTTTGAGTTCATGATGCAGTTCAACCCAGAGCTGGTCAAATTGCCGTCAACCATCTCTGAACACACAGATTACTTAGCTTATGTGGCCAAAAACTATCGTGCTGGGATCGTTTTATCGACGGGAATGACCGATACAACTTATGAAAATTGGGTGATAGAGACCTTCACTGATTGCGAAAAGCTGTACCTCATGCAGTGCAACTCTGCTTACCCAACGCCACAGCACGATTGCAACATTGGCGTAATCCGTCACTACCGGGATCTCTCGCTGAAACACCCCCATCTGGCACCAGCCTATTCTAGCCATGATTTTGGATGGATGCCTTCTGGAATGGCGGTCGCTGCTGGGGCAGTCATGGTGGAAAAACACGTGAAGCTGGGCAACACCGAATGGGCGCACTTTGACGCCGTTGCTCTTGATCTCGCGACCTCAGAATTCCGTGAATTCGTAGCAAAAATTCGTGAAGTTGAAGTGGTTGTCGGGTCTGAAGAGAAAAAGGTGAACGAAAGCGAGCACCACAAGTATTTTCGGGGCACCGCCTGACTAAATAAAATGCACCGCATGTCATAGAATCTATGACATGCGGTTTCTAAAGATTTGTCGCGCATGCAGGGACAGGGGGCATAGATGTCCGCTGTTCCATATGTTTAACGGCGGCGCAAATCGGAGCAGTGCAATATTCCGATCCTAGAGTAGGCTGTCACCCCGTTGCACCTTGGCCAGCGCGATATCTTCCAGCAAGTGAAACTGTTCTTCCCAGTCGATATCCATCGTTACGCGTTCGGGTAATTCGTGCAAGCAAGGGTTGGTGCCGATACGGTCACCAACGGCGCGCATACGGGCAAACGGCATTAGGTAGGCGGCGTGATTGATTTCAAACAACGGTTTGATGTCCTGGCTGCGCGGCCATTTTTCAACGGTATTGTCGTAATTATAGGGCCCATTTTCATCCCAGATGAATTTGTGGAGCTTTGTCACGGTAACAAGGCTGTCATGCCCCTCTGCCTCAGCCCTGCGCCAGGCCTCAATCAGATCACTAAACACAGTTGCGGTCACGAAAGGATGGGTAACATGGGTCATCAGTTGAACTCCCTCTTCGGAAAGAGTCGCAGAGTATTTGATATATTCACTCATCGGAGTAGATGACCGGCCAAGCTCATCCGGGCGTTCTAGTGCGACAAATCGGCTGTCTACATTACGACCAAAAGCGGCAGTGTAATCAAGAATAGCGGGATCGTTGCTAGATACGATGACCTTTTCGACCTCCTTGACGCCTTTCAACTGGTTCAGTTTCAACTCCAAGAGACCGCCTGGGATATCTGCAAAAGGGCGCGTGTTTTTGTGTTTTACACGCTCACTTCCAGCGCGGGCGGGGATAACGGCGATGATGGGGTCCATGGGAGCTTTCTTGGTTTGAGTTGCGTGCAAGCTTTTTGGAGATTTCTTGCTTTTGAGATCGTTTCATAGACTATCAGACATCCTTTGATTTTAAAGCCTTAGAATGGACCTGTCACGTTTTCGTGCCGCCCCAAGTGCTCGTTTAGGCCACTTTCCGTTCGAATGCGACAGGGCTTTTCCAGCCCAATGCTGAGTGCCGCCGGCGCGGATTGTAGAAGCCGTTGATGTATTCGAAGATCGCCATCTCAGCTTTGCGTCTTGTTTCCCAAGGATGTCGCCAGATCAGTTCTGCCTTGATGGTTTTGAAGAAGGTCTCAACAGCCGCATTTTCGTAGCAATTGCCTTTGCCAGACATCGATATTTTGAACCCATGTTGACGCAGTAGCTTCTGGTAGTCGTGTGAACAATATTGCGACCCACGATCCGTGTGATGAATGCAACCATTGGGCGGTTGCCGGAACGCGATGGCCATCTTCAATGCTCGGATTGCCAGGTCACGTTTCATCCGATTGCTCACCGCCCAGCCGATCACACGCCTTGAATGAAGGTCCAGGATCACTGCCAGATAAATCCAACCCTCGCGTGTCCAGACATAGCTGATGTCACCGGCCCATTTCTGGTTTGGTGCATCTGCCACGAAGTCACGATCCACCAGATTGGGCGCAATGTTGAACTTGTGATCGCTATCCGTTGTCACCTTGTGTTTGCGGGTTCTGACCACTGATATGCCGTTTTGGCGCATCAGACGACCAACACGACGATGGCCAACATCCAGGCCGATCTCTTTCAGCTCTTCCGTCATGCGTGGTCGACCATAGCTGCCCAAACTAAGACGGGATTGCTCTTTAATATGGGCCAACGTGATCAAATCCGACCGCTGTCTGCGGCTGGCTGGACGGCTGCGGAACGCACGCAAACCACGTGAACTGACGCCAACAACCTCACACAACCGATTGGCTGGAAAGCTGGACCTGTGTTCTTCGACAAACCTAAATCTCATTGCTTTAGGCCCGCAAAGAACTGGGTGGCCTTTTTTAGAATTTCCCTCTCCTCCTTGAGGAGCTTGATCTCGCGCCGAAGTCGGTCATTTTCTTTGGCGAGATCTAAATCTTCTTTCGACACCACATCAGTGTCTCGATGCGCGGCGATCCATTTGTTCAGCGTCGACATCCCGACACCCAGATCGTCAGCCACTTGCTTGCGCTTAAGCCCACTTGTCAGCGCGATACGCACCGCATCAGCGCGGAATTCGTCCGTCCGTTTCAGTCGCATAGTCAGTCTCCTTTGTTGCAGTAAATGCTATCAAAGGAGCGGCATCAAACCGCGACAGGTCCAGAAGGTTTCGATTACGCCTGAATCGCCTAAATATATTACGTCGGTTTGAGTTGAACACGATAGAGCGCCCTGGGCGCCCCACGACAAAGAACTGCCCTTTTCACAACAATGCGTTGATGCAGCGCGGTTCCCTGTTGAATTGTTTGGCCCTGAAGTGTCCCACCTTTGCGGATAGTCTCTATTATTTAGCTAAAGTGCGTCGGGTTTAGAGCCGGGATTCATAACCAGAACATGACCGATGGTGCTCAAGCGCCGGCTGAAGGGAGGACTTTTGAGCGCCTGTGGCAGGGTTTCGTGTCATGCAACCAACCCTTGGGGTGGGCAAAGAAACGCTCGATTTCTTGGCGTTTATTGTGCCGGGCCACGTCATAAAGGCTTAGTGCCGTGAGGTCTTCGCAAATAGGGGTGCTGGACGCAATGCCTCTGTCTTTAAGCGCTTCACATGGCTAGCCCGGGTTATATACTCGATCCGCCAGCATGTTTTTGGCGTCTGGCAGATCGCGCGACCCGGTCCTGTCTGGGAACGGACATTGCCCCCTACCTCACTGAAGGACTTCTGGCTGTCCGATAAATATAGGACATCGTGGCGACTGCAGCCAAGATCAAGAAACACAGCTCTGCACAAATACTCAAACTCTGTGTGATTGGAAGCGGAGAATGAGTTGTTCAGGCGAGTGGTTTGGGCGCTGACACAGGGCGATCGAATCTTCAGCAAACATCTGAGCTCCGCTCTTCATCGCTATTGAAACGTACCGGTGCGAGTTGTTTTGACAAAACAGGCAAAGCGCCATCCTGAAGGCTGGCTAGCAAATCGGTCGAAGTCCGGCGTATCCGTGTTTCTTACGGTACACGCGGGAGACATCAGATGCAGGCAGAATACAAAGCCGTTGCGCGGCAATCGCTGCTGTTTAGCAGCATGCCCGAAGAAGACGCGGAGATGCTGCTGTCGACGGCGCATGTCTCAGAATACGAACGCGGACAGACCATTTTTCTGCAAGGCGAGACGGCCACTGCCATTTTTATCGTGATATCCGGGTGGGCCAAACTCTACCGGATCGCGCCCAGCGGAACAGAGGCGGTTGTTGGCGTTTTCACAAAAGGGCGTAGCTTTGGCGAAGCTGTTGCGTTTCAAGGGGATGCGTATCCGGTGTCAGCTGAAGCGGTGACCTCTCTCAAGTTAATGCGCATCGAAACCGACGCTTACTTGCGCCGTATCCGAGAAACGCCTGAGGCTGCACTTTCATTGTTGTCTTCCACCTTTCGCCATCTGCACAGTCTAGTGGCGCAAATTGAAGCGCTCAAAGCGCGAATCAGTGCGCAGCGTGTGGCGGAATTTCTTTGTGAATTAAGCAATGCTGAGGAAGGGGCCTGCGAGGTCGTTCTGCCTTATGACAAGATCCTGATTGCGGGGCGTTTGGGCATGAAACCGGAAAGCCTCAGCCGGGCCTTCGCCAAGTTGAAGGCCGAGGGGGTCCAGATAAAGCAGAACCGCGCCAATATTGATGACATCGAACACTTGCGCACGTACAGCGAAGAAGACCCCGCGCAGGCTTGGGCGCGCTAACCGACATTCGAAATTGCCAATACGCTCTGGATTGCAGGGTGTGCTCCCGTTTAGAGTGCAGGGGATTTCTATCAGGAAAGGCGCATCATGCCCCGTTTTGTTCTCTCCGCCGCGGCCCATTTGATTGCCAATGCCATTGGTCTGATCCTCGCGAATATTCTGCTACCCGGCTTCACCATCGGCTTTCTCGGCATTGTGATTGTCACGCTGGTGTTCACCGTGGTCTCTGTTGTGCTCTTGCCAATCATCCGCAAAGTGTCTGAGAAAAAACTGCCGGAACTGCTGGGTGGCTTGTCGTTGGTCGTCACTTTTGCCGGCCTGCTGATCACCGAAATGCTGGTCAGTGACTTTACCATCGGCGGCATTGCCAACCTTCTGGCGGCCACTCTGATTGTCTGGCTGGGCGCGCTGATCGCCGGGGTGCTGTTGCCGAAGTATCTCTTCCCGTCGCTCGCCAAACCCAAAGCACACACATAAAGTTTGCCTAAAACTTTTCACAATTGAGCGCTAATTGCGCCTCGATCAACGGTCAGTTTCCATTCTGTAAACAATCAGAAAGGAACTGACACATGGCACATGCAGATATCGGCGGCGCAATGATCGACGCGCCTGTACTGGACATCCTGACACGCGAGAAACACAACTCGCTGAGCACACGGGAATGGAAATTCCGCCTGGCAGGCTACGGGTATGCCATCAAAGACGTGGCGGGTGCACAGGTTGTGACCAAACTGCCCCAAGGGACCGAAATTGGCGTGCTTCCGGCACATTTCCACTAAGTGGACCTGGTACCTGTAACGATCACTTGAGTAACTCAAGGCAGCGCCCCGGCTTTGGCCGGGACGCCTTGCAACAAAACGGCTCTAACGGCCCGGGATTTGATCCCGACGGGAATAATCCTGCCAGTTATTGAGCACCTCAACCGCTTCTTCTGCGGTCTCCACAAACTGGAACAGATCGAGGTCTTCTGCGGAAATTGTGCCCGCATCCGACAGCGCCTCCCAGTTGATAATCTTTTGCCAGAACTCTTTGCCAAACAGCAGGAACGGCACCCGCTGCATGCGGCCGGTCTGGATCAGCGTCAGCGATTCAAACAACTCGTCCAAGGTGCCAAAGCCCCCCGGGAACACACAAATCGCATTGGCGCGCATCAGGAAGTGCATCTTGCGGATCGCAAAGTAGTGGAAGTTGAAGCACAGCTCCGGCGTCACATATTCATTGGGCGCCTGCTCATGCGGCAACACGATGTTGAGGCCAATCGAGCGTCCGCCCGCATCCAGTGCGCCACGGTTGCCCGCTTCCATCACGCCGGGGCCGCCGCCGGTGACAATCACGTTCTTCTTGCCATCGCTGGCCTCTGTGACCAGTTTCGCGAATTTGCGGGTTTCATCATAAAACCGCGATAGCTCTGCTAGTGTTTCGGTGCGGGCGCTGTCTTTCTTGGACGGCTCAGGGATACGCGCGCCGCCAAACAGCACCACGGTGCTTTCAATCTCATGCTCGTCCAGCGCCAACTCAGGCTTGAGCAATTCCAGCTGCAAACGCACCGGGCGCAGCTCAGGACGGCACAGGAAATCTTCATCAGCAAAGGCCAGCCGGTACGACGGCGCACGGGTTTGCGGCGTGTCCGGAACCTGGGAGGCAGACTGACGGTCAGAATGGGCATCTGACAGAGGGTGGCGGCGATCATCTTTCATCGTTACTCGTCCTTGCTTGCGCGTTTTTCTTTTGCCTATAGGGTTCGCGGAAACAAAACCAGTGACAGGGATGTGAAAATGGACTGGAGCGCGGAAATCGCAGCGGCGGCAGAGCGGATCAAAGGGCATGTGCTGCGCACCCCGGTGGTAACCGTTGAAAATGGCTTTGGTCTGGATTTCCCGGTGCAGATGAAGTTGGAGCAGATGCAACACACCGGCACCTTCAAGGCGCGCGGCGCGTTCAATACGCTGTTGTCCTCTGAGGTGCCTGAAGCCGGTCTGATCGCCGCCTCTGGAGGCAACCACGGCGCGGCTGTGGCCTATGCCGCTCATAAACTCGGTCACAAAGCCCGCATCTATGTGCCGGAAATGGCTGGCCCTGCCAAAGTTGCGTTGATCCGCGACGCTGGTGCCGACCTAGCAGTGGTGCCGGGGGCGTATTCTGACGCGCTGGAGCAGGCGCTGGCTTATGAAGCCGAAACCGGCGCGATGCAGATCCATGCCTATGACGCGCTTGGCACAGTAGGTGGCCAAGGCACCGTGGCGCTGGAGTGGGAAGAGCAGGGGCTGGATGCCGACACAGTGATTATCGCTGTTGGTGGCGGCGGGTTGATTGGCGGATCGATGGCTTGGTTTGATGGCCGTCGCCGGGTGATCGCGGTGGAGCCAGAAACATCTTGCGCCCTAAACGCCGCCTTGAAAGCTGGCGAGCCTGTAGACGTGGAAGTGTCTGGCGTGGCTGCCAACGCGCTGGGCGCCAAACGCATTGGCCAGATTTGCTTTGATCTTGCGGTCTCCACCGGCGCGGAGTCCGTATTGGTCACAGACGATGCCATCACCCAAGCGCAACAGGCCTTGTGGCGGGAACGCAGACAGCTTGTGGAGCCTGCAGGCGCCACCGCTTTGGCAGCGCTGATGTCTGGGGTATACGTGCCCGAACCGGGCGAAAAAGTTGCCGTTTTGGTCTGTGGCGCCAACATTGCGCCGGACCCGTTTGAACAAGCGACATAATGAGCGCGTGACGCCCGCGCTCTATCCCGTTAAAACACCCCAAATTCCAAGACATCCGGAGCCTTAAACATGTCGAATGCCCAACTGGAACAAGCCATCGAAGCCGCGTGGGACGCGCGCGACACCATCACCTCCGCCACCACTGGCGAAACCCGCGACGCAATTGAATCCACGCTGCACGCGCTGGACAGCGGCAGCCTGCGCGTGGCCGAGAAACTGGAAAACGGCGACTGGCATGTAAACCAGTGGGCCAAAAAGGCCGTGCTGCTGGGCTTTCGCATCAAAGACATGGAAATCCAAGACGGCGGCCCACAGGGCTCCGGCTGGTGGGACAAGGTCGACAGCAAATTCAAAGGCTGGGGCGAGAAGCAGTGGCAGGACGCCGGTTTTCGCGCCGTGCCAAACTGCGTTGTTCGCAAGTCCGCATATGTTGCCCCCGGCGTGGTGCTGATGCCGTCTTTTGTGAACCTCGGCGCCTATGTGGATGAGGGCACCATGGTCGACACATGGGCCACCGTCGGCTCCTGCGCCCAGATCGGCAAAAACGTGCACCTCTCCGGTGGCGTTGGCATTGGCGGCGTGCTGGAGCCAATGCAGGCTGGTCCAACCATCATTGAAGACAACTGCTTCATCGGCGCGCGCTCTGAGGTTGTTGAAGGCTGTATCGTCCGCGAAGGCTCTGTGCTGGGCATGGGTGTGTTCATCGGCCAGTCCACCAAGATTGTCGACCGCGAAACCGGCGAAGTCATGTACGGCGAAGTGCCGCCTTACTCGGTGGTTGTCGCAGGCTCCATGCCCTCCAAGAACGGCGTGAACCTCTACTGCGCGGTGATCGTGAAGCGCGTGGACGAGAAAACCCGCTCCAAGACCGGCATCAACGAGCTGCTGCGCGACTAAGACTGCGCTCCATTAAAATCTTGGGCCAGTCTCCATTCGGAGGCTGGCCTTTGTTTTTAGTATTCCGTCAGAAAAGCGCGGGAGCCAACGACGCCACAAGCGCCAACGCAGCGACGATATTAAATGTTTTGAGCCGTCGCCCCGTCGACAGGAACCGTCGGATAACTGTCCCAAACCAGCCCCAAGCCGAATTGGACAGCAGCCCAACACCCGCAAAGGTCAAAGCCACCAAAACCACGCTTTGCGGCGCAAACCCTGGTGCAAAGAGCGCCACAGCGGCCATGCCCAACGCCCAGACCTTTGGATTGACCGCCTGAAACAAAAGCGCCTGCGCAAAAGTCAATGGCGAGCCCGCTGTATCGGCCTCCGCCGTTGGCGCTGCATTTGCGATTTTCCATGCCAGATAGAGTAGGTAGGTGGTGGATGCGGCCAAGAGCGCCCACTGCACGAAGGGGAAAAGGTCGAGAATGGCCCCAATGCCAATCCCAGCCAGGCTGATCACAAAGGTGATTCCCACAGCAACGCCAAGGATATGCGGCACCGTGCTGCGAAAGCCAAAGTTCACACCTGAGGCCATGATCATGATGCTGTTTGGACCGGGTGTGATCGTGGATGCGGTCACAAACGCGACCATTGGTATCCATGCCGCAAAATCCATACCCAAACCCCTGTTTAACACCGCACCAATCGTTGGTCCTTTCCGCACCCGTCACAACTTTTTTGGGGGGACTAACGCTATTCGTTACTCATAGACCAATCACCGCAACCACAGCAATTGCGAACGGCCCTTATTTGATAGGGGGCTTGCAATGGCCCCGCCGGGTCACCGCCGGAAGGTTGCCCCAAACCAATGCTCAAGCAGCGCATCATAGGTGCCGTCCTCGCGCAGTTTGAGCAAAGATTGGTCAATCTCTTCGCGCCACGGGCTGCCCGTTGGTAGAGCAATGCCGTAGTTCTCTGGGCGGTACACCCGTTCAATCAGGCGGGATTCATTGCGCCCGTCATTGGTGGCAAAATAGGCAAGGATCGGCCCGTCAAACACCACCGAGTCGATGTCCCCATCTTGAAAAGCCGCCAGCACCTCATGCGGCGTGTCAAAATCTCGGAAGCGGATGTCACGTGTTGTCAGGAACTGAGCAGAGGTGGAGCCGCGCACAGAGCCCACTTTGCGCCCGTCCAGATCGTTGATGCTGTCGACAGAATCCTGCAACGCCTCTACCGTCACCGCTGCGGTAATCGTCGCAACAAAGACCGACACCACAAACAGGCTGGCCACCACCAGGATCACCGCAAAGAACCGGCCCGGGCGGGACAAAGGCATGCGCTCTTCAAAGCCGCCGTTCACCACCAGATTGAGCGCCCACCAGAAAGACGGGAACAATGCATCTTTGGCGGGGCGATCAAAATAGGGCTGATGCCGGCGTTCAAACAGCCACATTAACATGCCGCCGCCAAACAGCATCCCCAAAGCCGCCATAATGGCGGTGAGGATTTCTCGGGTCAGCAGCCCGCCTATCCGCGCCAGACTGCCGGGCTCGGATGGCAGCAAGATCTGAATGCCGCTCTCAAAAATCGGCTGGCTGAAATCCATCACCGTTTCACGCGAGGCGGTGATCGAGATGTTGGCAATGGCGCCATCCACCGTGGCAGCTTCCACTGCGCTTAACATGTCGGGGAAGCTGTCCTGTGGGGCAAAGGTGATCTCTTTGCCCAGGTCTTCACCAATGGCCCGCATCAGGTCCACGCTGAAGCCGCGCGGCGTGTTGTCATCCAGGAAAACAAACGGAGGCCGGTCCACGGTGGCAAAGGTCAACGTTTCCGCCGTCTGCGCAGAGGCGGCGAACACCCATGACAGGAGGGAGGCGATGGAGATGAGGACTGCGGGGAGGAAGCGCATAGTAAGTACCGGAGTTGCTTGGCTCCCCCTATCGCGCACCGCTTGAGCCGGTCAACCACGCTCCGACGTTTACCCAGAGTTATTTGGCTCTAATTAGGACTTTTTGACCCTTATGCCGCCGCCATGAGGGCCTCGGCCTCATATTTGCGCAACGACACCCTTGCGGACGGTCCAAAGCCATAGCCCATCAGGGCGTCAGAATTGGGCATGAGTCGCAAGATTTCATCGCGGGTTTCCGCATCAAAACTGTCGAGCGTTTCCTGACCGGGGTGGTAGCTTTCGCTGTCCAATCCATTGGCCCGCACAATCTCGTGGCGGTCAAACAGGATATGCACATAGGTCACAGGCCTATGATCCTCGCGCACTGTGATGGTGTCGCCATTCACAAGGTCTTTGGCTTTCACCAGCACCTCGGATTCACCAAACAGCATTGCCGCCAGGGACGATTTGATCAGGATGCGGTGATTGGGCGAAAATTCCACTGCCTCGTGGTTGCCCAAAGCATCTTTGGCGAGACGGATCGGGGCGTCAGAACCAGTGGCTTGACGCATGGTGGTGCCGATCCACAAGAGCGGTTGGAACCCATTGTCGCGGGTCAGAACCATATCTCCGGGCATCAACGCTTCGACCTTTTTCAGGCCGCTTTGGGTGACAATCTCAGTCCCGGCCACAAAACACGGCGCCGTTGTGGTTGTGACCTTCACAAAACCGGTGTCGGTGTTGCCGTCGGAATCCTCGACCTCATAGGTGAAGGCCTCGCTGCCCAAATCGCCATCGGTCTGGATCGACAGCGTGCCGTCCGGGTTGAGCGTGACCACTTCTCCGGTGTTCAGCGTCACCGAATCGCCCGCGCTGACCTCCTGACCGTTGATCTTGGTGATGGTCATGGTGGCGCCATCCGGCGCGGCGTCATTGGCCAGCACGTCCACGGTTTTAGTGGCGTTGGCGCCGATCTCGTATTCGTCGTCCTGCGCCACCAATGCACATTGGATGGAGTCGCCAGCGATCAGCAGATTGGAGTCGTATTTGTCGTCTCCGGCGTCTGCGATGCCGATCTTTATCGTGTTGACCTCGCCCGGATTAACCGGCGCTTTCACGGTGAGCGTGATCGTCAACCCGTCCATCTCACTGTTCACGGTCTCGCCGTCCGCCGGGTTGTCGATGTAGAGGTTCGCGTTGTCTTCGTCATTGATGTTGTCGACAGTGACGTCGCCATCGCCAACGGACAGGGTGGCCTTCTCGCCGTTCACCCAAATGCCAACCGCGTCGTTGTAGCCGCTGTCGACATATTCCAGATATTCTTCTGAGGAGAATACGATCTGCATGGTCAGAGTGTCACCGTCCGGAATGAAACTGGCCTCAAAAACCGCCGCATCGTAGGTGTCCCCGCCGGCAATTTCAGACAGATCGTCGTCGCCGTCCCGGTCCATTTGTCCGGTTGTGTTGGCGTCGGCATTGACGTCCCCGTCGGCGTTGGTGAAATCACTGGTGTAACCGGTTGAGAGGATCACGCCGCTATCTGAAGGGATGGCATCCGGGGCGACGGAATCACCATCCGAGTAAATCCCGCTGGACATGGCGTGCCCGGTATAGCTGGCGCCCAACACCTGAACACCGGAGCCGAACATGGCGTCCGCCATCTGCGTCGCACTGGCGCTGTTATCAATCGGCAGTTCTGATGCAGTTGGCATAGTGGTCCCCTATATGCATTCCCAAACAATAGCTGTGGCGCCTCTGCCCGATTTCTTTTGGGAACGTGGTCAAAAGCTTTGGAATGCCGGACAGATTTCTGGCCTTGGCGTCAGCTCCGGCCCATCAATTGCCGATAGGAGATTCGAAAGTCACCATTAGAAAGAGGGCACGTTCTGCGCGCTAACAGTTTGGAATAAAACCCTTTCCAAATCGTAACTGCCTCCCTTCAAGACTCTGAAAAATCGAAGTAAATTTTGCACATTGTTGCGTGGTTGCTTGAACCAACTGCGGCGGGCGGTTGACCCCTTGCCATGAGCCGCGCTAAGGCCCGTTCAACAGAAAGGCACCGGCATGACCCAGGACCAGAAAAAGAAGAAGACCCGCCAGCAGGTCTACACGTTGCTCGTTCAGGTCGGGCGCAAAGACGGCGACGGTCTGCCGGACGAAGCCACCGGCGGTGCGCTGATGATCTATGCCAGCGGCGTGGACGAAGCAGAAGCGGTGCGTGAGACCGTGGCGATCCTCAAACAGGCGGATTTGAACCCGCTGGACGTGACCGGCTATGGCACGATTGAGGAGCGCGAAGCACAGGGTCACGAGATTGACGGGCAGGAACGCGGCCTTATGCAGCGTGCCCTGGATGAGAACTCCGTGGTCGTGGCGCAAATGACGCCCTTCTATCACGGCGAAGAATCCGAGGACGCTGCCGCGACCGAGCACTAACGCGAAAGTTAGCGATCAGGCGGCGCGCTGTGCCGCCAAGGTGAGTGCATCAAACTCCCGCAGGACTGGAAACGCAGTGCGCGAGTGTTCCGGCAACAACCGCCGCGGATAGCCCGACAGCAGGCTGGCGCTCAGCAAGTCCCGCCGACGGCGCATCCGTCCCACATCCATACTTTCCACATAGGTATCGGCAGCCAAAATCGCTTCGTGATTGGGCAACAGAAGCTGGCAATAGGTCACCAAAGGCGCAGTGCCACCATTTTCCGCAGCATTGCCGTGCAGCAGATGCCCGGCCGGGACCAAGACAAACTCGGAGCCAAACATATACTCCACCCGACTGCCGCCAATTAGCAGACGCTGGGTTGGGCTGGTGACAATGTCGCGGCTGAGCCCAAAGTACGGGGCGCGCAACCGGATCGGGGCAAAATGCCCTGAGGCTGGCACGGTCCGGCGGATGTTGGCCAGAACCGGGACTAGATCACCAGAGGGTGTCTGCACCACGTCACCGCGTTTGAGGTCTCCCACCTTACGATAGCCCTGCGCGGTCATCACCGGGGTGTCTTCCGACAGGCTGGGCATGGGGCCAATCGGCTCAATGCGATTTGAATAGGCAATGTAGGACAAATCGCTGGACAACACCCGTGCATCATCGTCCTGCACAGTTTCCCGGATTTCGGCAGGCGTGAGCGCCACAGGGCGGGACAAAGTCCGCACAGCCACACGCCAGGTGCCAGGCTGCTCCACTGCCAGTCGACCGACATTGGCTGGCACATCCCAAGAATAGGTCACCCGCAACACATCCGCACGCCCGCCGGTGTCCAGATTGACCGCCACATGCGCCGTGCGGCTGCCGCGATTGAGCACCAGCACCACGCCACCGCCGGGCACCGCTTGCAAAGACAGGCGAAAGCCGCTGCCGGTTTGAGACGCCATACCCATAAGCGTTTGTGGTCGATCATAGGGCGACACCCGCGTTTCCACGACCATACTGCCCCTTGGCAACGGCGTGCCAGACAGCGCCTGAGGGTCTGTGGTGGCTGTCCCAAGCGGATGGGCCACGCCGTTGAGGTCGCACAGGGCGTGCCGTTTGTTCCAAAGGGCAATCCAGCTCATCGTTTAGACCTCGCCAAAGGCAATTTGCGACAGCGTGGCCACCTCAAAGCTGCGCAAGCCGCGCCGTGCCATTTGCCCGTAACCTTCGCCAGACACCGGATCGAGTTCTGGGAACAAGGCACAGATCTCTGCAACAATCTCCGGCTCAAAACTGCTCGCAGTCTGTGGCCCCGGCAAGTAGCTCTCCGTCATCAGCTTTTCGGAATAAATGATCTGATGGTCATCAAACAGAAGATGCACATATTCCACCTCGCCGCCGGGCACTTGGCGGATGGTCTTGTCATTCACCAGATCGCGCGCGGCCACCAATACCTCTTCTTCGCCAAACAACAGTTCGGCCCAGGCATTTCGGATCAGCACCCGATGCAGCGGGGAGAGCAACAATTCGCGGTGGTTGCCAAGGGTGTTGGCCATAATCCGGATCGGCGCCATGGCGCCTTCTGCCGCCACTTTGCGCCGTCCCATCCAGCGCAGCGGTTGGGGGCCATTGTCCACGGTTTCGACCAAGTCCCCCACGTTTAGGCACTCAATGGGCACCTCACCAAATGGCGTGCGGATGAAGGTGCCCACTGTGAAACAAGGTGCTTGATTGATCTTGATATAGCCAACATCGGTCGTGCCGTTGCCGTCATCAATGGTGTAGGTCAGGTTGAGCTGCTCTTCGTCGCTGTCGCCTTCAAAGGTGATGGTGCCGTCGCCATTCACCGTAATGATCTGCCCGCTGGGCAAGGTGATCGGGCTGCCAACGGTGACCGGTTGCCCGGAAATATGCGTGATGGTGATGGAATTGCCGGTGTTGTTCACGTCATTGGCCAGCACATCAATGGTGCGGGTGCCATCAATTGGCAGTTCCACCTCATCCGTGTTGGCAATGAGTGACGTTTGAATCGAGTCCGCCGCAATCAGCAACGAACTGTCATACCGGCTGTCGGACACATCGGCGACCACAATGCGGATGTCATTCATGCCTTCAACAATGTCAAAGGTCAGCGTCATGGTGAGGGTGAACCCATCCATCTCCGTGTTGTAGATCCCGCCTGTGTTGTTCACAAACAGGCTTTCGTTCTCACCATTGTTGATGTTGCCGGGGTCCACATCCCCATCGCCTATTTCCAGCGGCACATAGCTGCCGTTGATCGAGACTGCGACGAAGTCCTGATAAATTGAGTCGACGTATTCCGGGTATTCTTCGGAGGCAAAGACAAACTGCATCGTCATTTGCCCGGCTTCATTGGCGATGAACGACACATCCAGATAAGAGGCGTCATAGGTGTTGGTGCCGGCGACCGCGTTGAACTCTGGGTTGTTGTTCTCACCGCTTGTGTCGGTGGAGCGGTCAGAACGCTGGTTGTTGCCGCCCCAACGGTTGGAGAAGTTTCTCGCGTGCCCCGTGGACAGGATCACCCCTTCGTCGCTGGGGGTAACCCCAGGCGAAACGCTGTCCCCATTGGTGTAGATCCCGGACGAAGAGTTTTGCCCATTGTAGTCAGCGGAGACGATGGTCACGTCATCGCCAAAAATGGTTTCCGCCATATCCATGGCCGAAGCGCCGGTGTTTACGGGCAATCTGGGCATGTCTGCTCGCCTCATGTGTTTGAGGCACGCCACACAACAACGCCCACCTGCTCATGGGGCGCTCATACAGGTCTCGTCGCATTTCGAGATGCGTTTGTTGGAAACCCTTGGCTGTTTTAGCCGAACTGCTGGTGACCTGCCTCGGTCGATTTTTATTAACTCTAACTAAACAGCAAATTTTTCCGCTTGTTAAGAGGTGCCCCACCGCTTTGTGTTCCAAATGTGGCTTTCCGGTCCGGCGCGGCTGTGCCACAACCCTTGGCGCAAGCTTCTCAGATATAGGACCCTCGCCATGACCAAGACCGATGCCGCACAGTTGACCGCTGATCTGATCCGCTGTCCCTCTGTGACGCCGGAGGAGGGCGGGGCGCTGGTCTTGCTGGAAAACCTGCTGTCTGACGCCGGGTTTGACTGCACCCGCGTGGATCGAGGTGACGTCAGCAACCTGTTTGCCCGCTGGGGCCGCAAAGGCGACAGCAAGACGTTTGGGTTTAACGGCCACACCGATGTGGTACCTGTCGGGGACGAGGCCGCCTGGACGGTGGATCCTTTTGGTGCGGAAATCAAAGATGGCATTATGTACGGCCGAGGTACCACCGACATGAAATCCGGTGTCGCCGCCTTTGCTGCCGCCGCCATCGATTTTGTCTCGAACACGCCGCCGGATGGCGCCATCATCCTCACCATCACCGGCGATGAAGAAGGCGACGCCATCGACGGCACCACCGCGCTTCTGGACTATATGTCCACCGAACAGGAACGCATGTCTGTCTGTCTGGTGGGCGAGCCTACCTGCCCCAACGAGATGGGCGAGATGATGAAAATTGGCCGTCGCGGCTCGATGACCGCATATTTCACCTTCACCGGCAAACAAGGCCATTCCGCCTATCCGCACCGCGCCAACAACCCGCTGCCGGTGATGGCCCGCCTGATGGATCAGTTCTCTTCCGAACCGCTGGACAATGGCACCGATCACTTTGATGCGTCCACCCTCGCAGTTGTCACCATGGACACCGGAAACCCGGCCACCAATGTGATCCCGGCGGAGTGCAAAGCCACGCTCAACATCCGCTTCAACGACTCCCACTCCGGCGCGTCCCTTACAGAGTGGATGCAGGCCAAAGTAGACACTATTTCGGCGGAATCCGGCGTGGGTATCGACATGAAAGTCACCATCTCCGGCGAAAGTTTCATCACCCCACCCGGTGACTTGTCCGAGCTGGTGGCCAGCTCTGTGGAAGCTGAAACCGGCCGCCGCCCGGAACTCTCCACCTCCGGCGGCACCTCGGACGCGCGCTTTGTTCAGCACCATTGCCCAGTGGTGGAATTCGGCCTCGTGGGCAAAACCATGCATCAGGTGGATGAACAGGTGCCGGTTGCGCAAATCCATCAGCTCAAAGACATCTACAGCCGCATTTTGCGAGACTATTTTGCCTGAACACCGCCCCAACCTTGTGGTGATGATCAAGGAACCGCGCCCCGGACGTGTGAAAACCCGACTGGGCCGAGACCTCGGGATGACCGCCGCCGCCTGGTGGTTTCGCCACCAATCCGCCGCGCTGCTGCGCCGTCTTGATGATCCGCGCTGGAACCTGATCCTGGCCGTCGCCCCAGATCACAAAGGCCTCTCATCGCGCGTTTGGCCCGCTCACTTGCCGCGTGTCCCGCAAGGCACTGGCAATCTTGGGGATCGCATGGCGCGACAGCTGCGTTTCCACCAAGGCCCCACCTGCATCGTCGGGGCCGACATTCCCGGCATCCAGCCGTCTCACATCGCGCAGGGCTTCAAGGCGCTGGGCGATCACGATGCGGTCTTTGGCCCCGCGCCGGACGGTGGCTATTGGCTGGTGGGTCTGAAACACACACCCAAACCGGGCCTCTTTGCCAATGTGCGCTGGTCCACGGAACATGCTTTGGCCGACAGTTGTGCCACCCTGCCCGATGCGCGGATTGCCACTGTCGCCACGCTTGCAGATGTGGACACCGCCGCCGATCTGGCGTGTCTCTGAACGTTCTCATTCGCCAAGTATCCCGGGGTTGAATTGGGCCGCAGGCCCAAGAAGGGGCTGGCCCCTTTCCTTTCTCACGTGACGCCGCCCATCCCCCGTGCTAGGGCCAACCCATGCCTATGCCCAGCAAAGAGGAAGTCCTTGAGTGGATTTCCGAGAACCCGACCCTCACCTCCAAACGTGACATCGCCAAAGCTTTTGGCATCAAAGGGGCTGCGCGCATCGACCTGAAGCGCCTGCTCAAGGAGCTGGAGGCCGAAGGGCATCTACAAACGCGGCGCAAGACCTACCGTGATCCGGAAAGCCTGCCGCCGGTCACCGTGCTGCAAATCCTTGAGGCAGATGCCGATGGCGATCTCTTTGCCCGCCCATTGGAGTGGCACGGCGAAGGGCAAGAACCCAAAATTCTGGTGCTGCCCCGCGCGTCCGATCCAGCGCTGGGCGCGGGCGACCGCATTCTGGGGCGTCTGACCAAACTGGACGACGGCGACATCCAGTATGAGGCGCGTCTTATCCGCCGCATCGGCACCAACCCACGCCGCGTGTTGGGCATGTTCCGCAAAACCGCCGAGGGAGGCCGCATCCTGCCCATCGACAAGGGTGACGGCAAAGAATGGTCCGTGGCGTCGGATCAAACCCATGGCGCCAAAGACGGCGAGCTGGTGGAGGCCGAGCAATCCGGCCCTAAAGGGCGTCTTGGTTTGCCCCGTGCCCGTGTTGTGGCGCGCATTGGCGATCCGACTGCGCCCAAGGCTGTGAGCCTGATCGCCATCCACCAACATGGCATCCCAGACACCTTCCCCGATGAGGTCGTATCAGAGTCTGATAAGGCCAAACCGGCGCCTTTGGGCCAACGTGAAGATTTGCGCGACATGCCCTTTGTCACCATCGACCCAGCCGACGCCCGCGACCATGACGACGCTTGCTGGGCGCATGCCGATGATGACCCGAAAAACGAGGGCGGCCACGTGCTTTGGATCGCGATTGCCGATGTGGCGCATTACGTGCGATCCGACACCGCGCTGGATCGGGAGGCCCGCAAACGCGGCAACTCAAGCTACTTCCCGGACCGCGTGGTGCCAATGCTGCCGGACCGTCTGTCTGGCGATCTCTGCTCTTTGCACGAAGGCGTGCCCCGCGCCGTACTGGCGCTGCGTATTCAGATCGACAGCAAGGGCAGAAAGATCGGTCACCGTTTCATCCGCGCCATGATCCGCTCCGTGGCCTCGCTGAACTACGGCGAAGTGCAGCAGGCGCAGGACGGTCATCCAAACGCGCGCTGCGCGCCGTTGATGGATGAGATCATCAGCCCGCTTTACGCCGCATATAAGGCTCTAACAAAGGCCAAAGCCGAGCGTCAGCCGCTGGCGCTTGACCTGCCGGAACGCAAAATTGAGCTCTCTGACGCGGGCGAAGTCACCTCTGTGAACTTCCGGGATCGGTTTGACGCGCACAAACTTGTCGAAGAGTTCATGGTGCTCTCCAATGTCTGTGCCGCTGAAACGCTGATTGCCAAAAAATCCCCGCTGCTGTTCCGCGTGCACGAGGAACCCAGCCCTGAAAAACTTAATGCCTTGCGTGATACCGCCCAGGCCGCGGGCCTGACGTTGGCCAAGGGGCAGGTGCTGCAGACACGCCATTTGAACCAGTTGCTGGACGCCGCCGCCGGCACGGAGCAGGCGGAGCTGATCAACATCTGCACCCTGCGCTCCATGACACAGGCCTATTACGCGCCATCTAACTTCGGCCACTTCGGCCTCGCGCTGCGCGATTATGCCCACTTCACCTCCCCAATCCGTCGCTATGCAGACTTGATCGTACACCGTGCGCTCATTTCGGCGCATGGTTGGGGCGATGACGGCCTCACACCTGAGGCCACCGAAGTTCTAGAAAAAACCGCCACGCATATTTCGGACACCGAACGCCGCTCGATGTTGGCGGAACGGGATACCACGGATCGCTACCTTGCCGCCTATATGTCCGAACGCATCGGCAACGAATTCACCGGCCGCGTGAGCGGCATCGCCCGCTTTGGGGTGTTTGTGAAGCTGGATGAAACCGGCGCTGATGGCCTGATCCCGATGCGGGAACTGGGCCGCGAGTATTTCCACTTTGACAGCGAAACCAACTCGCTCACCGGATCGGACACGGGCATCGTGATTGGCCTCGGCCAACGTGTGACCGCGCGCTTGACCGAAGCTGCGCCGGTGACCGGTGGCATCGCGTTGGAGTTGATTTCTCTGGATGGCGAGCTGGTCAAACGCGCCGGACGTGGTGGTGGAAAAGGGTGGAGCCGGGGTGGCCCCATCCGTCGTAAGGCCGCCAAAGCAAAGCACAAGGCGGCCAAAACCAAACGCAAGGTCACTCGGCGGCGGCGCTAAACGCGGACATCACCCGCGCCGGATCTGGATAAATCGCCTCCCGCACCCGCGCCACATAAGCTGCCAGCGCAGGGCGCGCCTCAACCGCTTTGCGCAGGTCGGTGGCCACCGGCAGGGTCAAGATCATGTCCAACACCGGTGCGACCGCCGCATCCGCGGCTGTTGGCGTGTCGCCAAACAGGAACGACAGCCCGTCCAGCTTCGCGTCAATCACCTCCAGATCTTTGTCAAACCGCGCCTGACGGTCCTCTGGCGAGAACCGCGCGATGCCCTCAGACATCAAACCAGCCCGCACATGACCGCGCGCCTCTTCCGCTGCCTGATCCCGCATTGGCGCAGGCACAGAGGCAAAGAAAATCTCCTTCATCACCGCCCAGCAGTCGTCATTGAGCCAGCGATCGTGCACCAGCCCAAGCCGCAGGCTCTCTTCCACGGTACGGATTAGCGCGTGGGTCGCCGCCTTCTCAATCCGGCTCAAACCCGGCATGAAATCTGCGCCATGTGACTCTAAATAGGCCTGAATGTTATGACTGTCCGGGATCAAAGCATCGCCAACACGGGCCACCGGCACCTTGCCCAACGGCAGCGCTTCAAAGTCCTGGATCAGCTCCGGCTGCCAATCGACCTTGGCCATTTCCAACAGGCACATGGCCTTCAGGCAGAATGGCGAATGGGTGGGAAACTGCGCGTCGCCGGGGAAAACAATAAGATGCATGGGAACTCTCCACTGATTGATTGTGGAGCCTGTCTTAAACACCCCTCTTGTCAGTTTCTGTCAGTAGAGTGCAGTATCCCAAAATCATGAGCCGCACCGACCGACTGTTCCAACTCATGCAGGCCCTGCGCGACCTGCCGCCCCCCGCCACCGCGCAAGCCTTGGCGCAGGAAACCGGCGTGTCAGAGCGCACAATCTACCGCGACATCGACAGTCTGCGCAGCCTCGGGGCCGTGATCGACGGGGAGGCCGGGTTTGGCTTCACCCTTATTGAAGACGCCACCTTGCCGCCGCTGGGTTTTGTCCCGGAAGAAATTGAGGCGCTGGTGGTCGGGCTGAAAGAGGTTATGGAAGTGGCCGATCCTTCCTTGGCCAACGCGGCACAAACGGCTCTAACCAAGCTGAAATCGCGTCTTCCAGAGGCCCAGGCCCATCGCTTGAAACATGCGGTGTTGACCGCCAAACGCTTCCACAAGCCCCCCGAGATCACCATCGATGCGGGCGCCCTGCGCCAAGCCGCCTGGGAGGAACGGACCGTGGCCTTTGACTATGGCGATGCGGAGGGCCGACGGACAACGCGCGAAGTTGATCCGCTCTCCATCGTCTTCATGCAAAATGTGCATTGTCTTCTGGCCTACTGCCACCTGCGCGCGGACTATCGCGCCTTTCGCCTGGATCGCATAGACAACCTCAATATCAGCGACCGCTCCTTCCGCCCGCGCCGCATTCCCATGCTGCGGGAATTCAAAGCGCGGCTTCAGGCGGAAATAGACGTATCGGCAAATCCCCGCGCCTCCGGCTGAGAGCGCTTTTGCCGCCCCCATCCCCGCGCTACACTTCCACCAAACAGGCAGGGAAAGTTGCGATGCGTCTATCTGGTTTAGTGGTGAGTTTGGTTATTGGCACCGTTGTCGCGTCCACGGTCTCTGCCGGGGCACCGTCGCAGTCTCTCCGTCCTGTGCTGCGCCCATTGGCGGATGCTTTGGCGGCGCAACAACTCATCGAAGCTGCTGCCTCTACCAAAGGTTTGCAAAGTTGGATCAAGCGCTACAAATCACGCGCGCTTAAGGCGGGGATCAGTGCTGCGGTGTTTGATCAGGCCTTTCAAGGCGTTCAGTACAATGCCGACATCATCAAGAAAGACCGCAATCAAAACGAGTTCACCAAGACCATCTGGGATTATCTGGACACTGCTGTCTCTGACGCGCGCATAAAAAACGGCAAGGCGGCGTTAAGCAAGCACAACACCACGCTGCAGAAGATCGAAAAGCGTTACGGTGTCGATAAAGAGATTGTGGTTGCGATCTGGGGGCTGGAAAGCGCCTATGGTACCTTCAAAGGCAGCACGCCTGTGATCGAGGCTCTCGCCACGCTTGCCTATGACGGGCGACGCGGCGATTTCTTTGAGGAACAGCTCACCGCCGCGCTCAGCATCCTGCAAAACGGGGATGTCACCGCGCAAAACATGAAAGGCAGCTGGGCCGGCGCCATGGGCCATACCCAGTTTATGCCAACCTCATTCCAGTCCTACGCAGTTGATTTCACCGGCGACGGCAAGCGCGACATCTGGTCAGGCGACCCCACCGACGCGCTGGCCTCCACCGCCGCCTATCTCAAGCACTTCGGCTGGAAGAAAAACCAGCCTTGGGGCGTGGAAGTGAAGTTGCCCAAAGGGTTTGACTACGCCTCTGCCAACCGCGAGAACCTGAAGAACCCCAGCGAGTGGGCGCGTCTGGGCATCAAGGACATGCGCGGCCGTGCGGTGCCCAACCATAGCAAGGCGTCTATCCTTTTGCCGGCCGGTGCACAGGGGGCGGCTTTCATGATCTTCCAGAATTTTGACGTGATCGAGCACTACAACACCGCGGATGCCTATGTGATTGGCGTCGGCCATCTCAGCGACCGCATCATGGGCGGCCCAGCCATTCAGGGGAATTGGCCTCGTGGCGACCGCGCATTGACCTACAAGGAGCGGATCGAGCTGCAAAAACGCCTGACCAAAGCTGGCTTTGACACCAAAAAGATCGACGGCAAAATCGGCCCGCTCACCATCGCCGCTGTGCGCGAATATCAGCGGGCCGAAGGCATGGTGCCAGACGGATATGCGTCTCTAACCCTGCTGAAAACCTTGCGCTAAGACATGAGAAAAGGCGCGTCCTGATCCGGCGCGCCTTTTGTTGTGTCTGGGGCAGTCTGGCTTACTCGCGGCCGCTGATCACAATCACCTCGGTGCCCAGAGGCACCTGCTCATAGAGCTGTTCGATGTGCCAGTTGGCCATGCGGATACAGCCGTTGGAACTTGGCGTGCCAATTGACTGCGGTGCGGTGGTGCCATGGATGCGGAACAGCGTGTCGCGGCCGTTCTGGTACAAATACATCGCCCGCGACCCCAGCGGGTTGTTTGGCCCACCCGGCATGCCGTCTTCGTATTTGGCGTAGGCCGGATTGCGCTCGATCATCTCTTGTGTTGGACGCCAGCTGGGCCATTCCACCTTGCGCTCAATGGTGGCACGGCCGGAGAAGTTCAGACCCTCTTGCCCAATTGCCACGCCATAGCGGATCGCGTTGCGCTCATCCTGCATGTGGTAGAGGTGGTAAGAGGCCAGCACCACAACAAGCTGTCCTGGCTGGAAGCCGTATTTCTTCTTCACCCGCACCTCTTTGGGTTTCAGGTGCTCCATCAATTCAAACTCACCACCTTGGGCGGCACGCAGGACATGGGGGGTGGCAAGAAGGCTGGCGCCAGCGGCAAGGAAGTAACGTCTATGCATAAGTACTCGTTCCGTTTACGTGCAAAATCTATGCCACAGACGTGACAGCGGACAAAGTCGGGAGTGCCCGACTTTGTCCATGTTGCTCAAAATGTGCTGTGAAATCCCTAACGGGGTTTAGCTCGGGGACATGCCCCGCAGCCGCTCAGACCGACGGCGCAGCATTTCCACGGTGGCGAGCAGCAGGATCGAGATGCCAACCAGGATCGTGGCCACCGCCAGAATGGTTGGGCTGATCTGCTCGCGCAGGCCGGTGAACATCTGCCATGGCAGGGTTTTCTGACCGGCTGAGCCGACAAACAGCACCACCACGACCTCATCAAACGACGTGATAAAGGCAAACAGGCCACCGGAGATCACGCCAGGCAGGATCAGGGGCATCTGCACGCGGAAGAAGGTGGTCACCGGATTGGCACCCATATTGGCCGCCGCCCGTGTCAGGGAGCGGTCAAAGCCCACCAGCGTGGCGGTCACGGTGATGATCACAAAGGGAATGCCCAGAACCGCGTGTGCCAGGATCACTTTCACGTAGCCCACAAAGGTTTTGTTCAGGCCCAGCGTGGCTTCCATCCAGTTGCCGATCTGGCTGTAGAAGAAGAACATGCCGGTGGCGGAAATGATCAGCGGCACAATCATTGGCGAAATCAGGATCGCCATGATCGCGCGGCGGCCCGGCACATGCGCCTGGCTTAGGCCAATCGCGGCCAAGGTACCCAAGCTCACCGAGATGACGGTGGCAACAGGTGCAATGATCAGCGAGTTCTTGAAGCTCCGCTGCCATTCGTTGTTGGTGAAGAAGTCTTGATAGTGCTTTAGCGAGTAACCCGCCGGATCGAGCCGCAGCATTTCTGGGGTGAAGGTGAAGAAGTCCTGCGCGTTAAACGACAGTGGCATCACCACCAGCACCGGCGTGATCAGGAACACAAAAATCGCGCCACAAATCACACGGAAGCTGTAGTGCCACAGCGCTTGGCCAGGGGTCAGATACGGCAACAGGCGCGCGCGGTAGCGGCCTTCGTAGAGCCAGTAGGTGAACCAGTGGATGAACCAGCCATAAAGCAGCCCGATCAGAGCCGCCGCAATGCCGCCACCAAAAACAAAACCCAACACGCCAAACAGCGCGATGTTGATCCATTTGGACAGGGCTTCGTTTTTTAGCACGTTGATGTAGACCACGGCCAGGATAACCGCCATCGCGGCGCCAATCAGAACGCCGAGCAGGCCAGAGCCATTGGCGGTGCCAACAAAGAGACCAAAGAAGCCCCCTGCCGCTGCGACCGTGGGCAGCACCAGAGACATAGGTTTGCGGGAAATTGGAGTGAGTGCAGCCATGGTTCTTATCCCAATTTCACGTTGTCGATGCCGACGATCTTGTCATAGGCCCAGTAGAGGATCAGCACGACCGCCAGCAGGATGGTTCCCAACGCCGCAGCGAGGCCCCAGTTCAGGGAGGTCGAGATGTGGAAGGCGATCCGGTTGGAGATGAACACCCCTTTGGTGCCGCCCACCAGTTCCGGCGTGATGTAGTAGCCAATCGCCAGAATGAACACGAGGATCGAGCCCGCGCCAATGCCCGGTACGGACAGCGGGAAGTAGACCCGCCAGAAGGCCGTCCAATTGGTTGCGCCCATGGATTTAGCCGCGCGCAGGTAGGTCGGTTGGATGGTCTGCATCACCGAATACATCGGCAGGATCATGAACGGCAGCAGGATGTGGGTCATCGCAATGATGGTACCGGCTTGGTTGTTGATCATCACCAGTCGGGTGTCATCGGCCACAAGACCAATCCACACCAGCACGTCATTAATCACACCTTGCTGTTGCAACATCACTTTCCAGGCCGAGGTCCGCACCAACAGCGAGGTCCAGAAGGGCAGCAACACCAGGATCATCAGAAGGTTGGCTTTGGAAGACGGCAGATTGGCGAGCAGCCAGGCCACCGGATAGGCCAAAGCGATGCAAGCAGCAGTGATCGCCAGCGACATGATCAAGGTGCGCTTGAACAGCGTGAAGTAGATACGCTCGTTCTCCGGCCGGATTTCAGCGCCGTCAGGCCCCTTTTGCATATCCGCGGCATTCAGGAAGTAGCCGTTGGTGTATTTCGGGCTGTAGGTCTGGATGGTACGCCAGACATTGGGATCACTCCAACCTTTGGCAATATCGATGAACTTCTCTTTGTACGGCCCGTCTTTTTCCACGTCCCACTTCTTGGCTTTGCGCCCGGCTTTGCGGAACAGGGAGCTGATGCCCGGGGTTTCGTAGTTCAAGCGGCTACCCACGCGGGTGTGGGTCTTGGCGTTGGACGCCACGTAAAGGTCCGCGGCCAACGCGGCATAGACCGCTTCATCGGGCGCTTCGCCAGAGGCGGCGTCCCAGTCCTGAAGCGCAATCACAGTTTTTGGCAGTGTGTTTGCGACAATGTCATTCTCAACCGAACGGAACAGCATCTGTCCAATCGGGATAATGAAAGTCAGCAAAACAAAGGCCAGCAAAGGCGTAATCAAAGCCAGCGCACGGATTTTTTGCATGCGCAACGCGCGGTTCAAGCTTTTTTTCAACGGCGTGCCGTCGGCCGCAAGCATCGGGCCGGTTTGGGTTGAATCGCTCATTGATGGTCCCCGTCACAGAATTTCCGGATTGCCGTTGTGTCTCGGCGGTTTTTGTCCGGTTGGGTCAGGGAGGCGGTGGCCGCCTCCCTGTAAAGTCATAGCAAGTGGATTACTTGGACAGCCACGCCTGGAACTTCGCGTCCAGATCGTCACGGTTGTCGGCCCACCACTCGTAGTCATAGATGTGCACGTTGCCAGCGTTGGCTGGGTCGGTTGGCATATGTGGTGCCATGTCGATGCCCAGCTCGGCGTGCTTGCCCACCAGCGGTGCGGAAGATGCACGTGCCGGACCGTAGGAGATGTACTTCGCCTGATCCGCCAGACGCTGGGTGTCAGTTGCGAAATACAGGTAGTCCAGAGCCGCTTGCTTACGCTCTGGGGACAGGCCCGCTGGGATGATCCAGCCGTCCAGGTCGAAGGACTGCATGTCCCACAGCATACCGATAGGCTGGTTCTGCTCTGCAATGGCAGAGAACAGACGACCGTTGAAGGTCGACCCCATCACAACTTCGCCGTCAGCCAGCAGCTGAGGGGTTTCCGCGCCTGCGGTCCACCACACAACCTGGTCTTTGATGGTGTCCAGCTTTGCCAGCGCACGATCCACACCTTCTGGGGTGCTCAGAGTGTCGTAGATGGCGTCTTTATCAACACCGTCGCAGTACAGAGCCCATTCCATGTTGTCGATTGGGCGCTTCTGCAGGGAGCGCTTGCCAGGATAGGTCTCCAGGTCAAACACGTCACAAACAGTGGTTGGGGCTTTGTCGCCAACCATGTCGGTGCGGTAACCGAAGGTCGTGGAGTACACGATCTGCGGTACGAAGCAGTCGCTGACGATCAGATCGCCGAAGTCATCGGAGGCAGAGGTGCCATCAGGTGCTGCTGCCAGAACCGCATCGTGATCCAGCTCTTCTGCCAGACCTTCGTCGCACAGACGCATCGCGTCGGAGGCCACAACGTCTACAACGTCCCAGGTCACGTTGCCGGCTTCGTTCATCGCGCGGATTTTCGCCACGGCTTCAGCAGAGCTGTCGTCGTTGATGATGTTGATGCCGGTTTTTGCAGTGTAGGGCTCGTGATAGGCGAGCTGCTGCGACTTGGAGTATGCACCACCCCAAGACACGATGGTCAGTTCTTGCGCAATAGCGGCTGGTGCCACCAGTGCGGTCGTGACAGCAAGCGCAGTCATCTTTGTTTTCATTGGATACACTCCTTGTTGAATTCTTAAGTCAGGTCTTATTGGCCCGGATCTTACGCCCGGTTGGTGCGCGCCAGCCCGTTCAGGCGTCCAGCGCGCGGCAATCTTCAGGCAACCAGCCAATCTCGATCTGCTGACCCGGGGTCAGACGATCCACATCCGGTGCGTTCCGGGTTTTGATGATGAACTCATCATTGCCGGCCACGGACAGACGTGTGCGGAAGATGTCACCCATATAGATGAACTCTTTCACTTCGGCTTTCAGCGTGTGGGCGCCTTCCTGAATCCGGTCTTTGTTGTACTCAACACGTTCCGGACGGATCGACACGCGGGTGCGGGCCCCCGGCTTCACACTTTCATGCACTGGCTTACAGTCGATCAGCTCGCCGTCATCCAGTTCCACCAAAGCCACGCCGTTGTTGATCTCTTTGACAAGACCTTCCAGCGTGTTGTTCTCGCCGATGAACTGCGCCACGAAGCTGTTTTGCGGCTCTTCATAGAGCGTGTCAGGCGGATCCAGCTGCTGAATACGGCCATCGTCAAACACCGCCACACGGTCAGACATGGTCAACGCCTCTGTCTGGTCGTGAGTCACATAAACGGTGGTGATGCCGAGGTTGTGTGCCAAGTTGGTGATCTCAAACTGCATCTTTTCGCGCAGCTGCTTGTCGAGCGCGCCCAGCGGCTCATCCATCAGCACCAGCTCGGGTTCAAACACCAGCGCCCGCGCCAGCGCGATTCGCTGTTGCTGACCACCGGACAATTGTGCCGGACGGCGGCCGCCAAAGGCGCCCATCTCAACCATGTCCAAGGCGCGCTTGATTTTCTCTTCGCGCTCGGTTTTGCCCATCTTACGCACTTCCAGTGGGAAGCTCAGGTTCTCCGCAATCGTCATATGCGGGAACAGCGCGTAGTTCTGGAACACCATGCCAATGCCCCGTTTGTGGGGCGGGATGTTGTTGATCGAGGTGCCACCCAGTCGGATGTCCCCATGTGTTGCGGTTTCAAAGCCTGCCAACATCATCAGGCAAGTTGTCTTGCCTGAGCCTGATGGCCCCAACATGGTCAGAAACTCACCTTTCGGCAGGCTTAGGTTCAGATCTTTGACGACGAGGGTCTCACCATCATAGCTCTTTTGCACGCGGTCAAATTCGACAAACGCGTCGTTCGATGCACTATCAGCCAAAAAATCGGCTCCCTGTGTTGTCCGTCGGCAGATTTGCTCTGCTCGTCTGTTTCAAGTGTAACCACACCTGAGCTTGAATGCGCAAGCCAGCATTCCGTATGGGAAAGTCTGCCAGCCTATCGGAAGGCCCGACGTCGGTTTGCGACACATTGATGACGATTTTCGCCAATTATGATCAAATGGTAAACCCATAAGTATGCAAAATGCCGAAGTTTTTCCGCCCAAAGTTGCAAAGCCTCCGTTAGAGCGGACAATAAAAAAACCCGAAGCGATGCTCCGGGTTCTTTAAGTTTGCGCAAACAATGGGCAGATTATTTATAGAGCCCCTCGGCTTTGATCTGTTCATAGGTCAGGTCCAGCGCCCGAGTCGCGCGCTCGATCAGCACGTCTACCTCGTCACGGGTCATCACAAGGGGTGGGGAAATGATCATGCGATCACCCACATGACGCATTACGAGATTGTTGCCAAAGCAGTGCTCGCGGCATTTGTAGCCCACGGTGCCCGCTTCGGCTTCAAACGGGGCACGGGTTTCCTTGTTGGGAGTCAGTGCAATCGAGCCCATCATGCCAACAATCTTGGCTTCCCCCACCAGCGGGTGATCGGCCAGCGCTTCCCATTTCTCTTTCAGATACGGCGCCACATCATCGCGCACATGCTCAACGATCTTCTCTTCTTCGAGAATACGTAGGTTCTCCAGCGCCACAGCACAGGACACAGGGTGGCCGGAGTAGGTGTAGCCGTGGTTGAATTCGGTTGCACCGACCACTTCGGCGACTTCGTCACAGACAATGCTGCCGCCAATCGGCGCATAGCCGGAGGACAGGCCTTTGGCGATCGACATGATGTGCGGCTTGATGCCCACCGTTTGGCTGCCAAACCAATTGCCGGTCCGGCCAAAGCCACAGATCACTTCATCTGCGATCAGCAGGATTTCATATTTGTCGCAGATGCGCTGGATTTCCGGCCAGTAGGTCTCTGGCGGCACAATCACACCACCCGCACCCTGGATCGGCTCGGCGATAAAGGCTGCCACGCGGTCTTCGCCCAACTCAAGAATAGCCTCTTCCAGCTCTTGCGCGCGCTGCAGGCCAAACTCTTCCGGAGACATGTCGCCACCTTCGGCCCACCAGTTTGGCTGGTTGATGTGGTGCACATCCGGAATCGGCAGACTGCCCTGCTGATGCATGGGCACCATGCCGCCCAGGCTCGCGCCGGCCACTGTGGAGCCGTGATAGGCGTTTTTGCGGCTGATGAAGATGGTCTTGGACGGCTTGCCTTTGGCAGACCAGTAGTGTCGCACCAGACGCAGGTTGGTGTCATTCGCTTCCGAGCCGGACCCGGCATAGAACACATGGTTCAGATCGCCCGGCGCCAGTTGCGCCAGCTTTGCCGACAGGGCAATCACCGGCACATGGGTGGTTTTGAAGAAGGTGTTATAATACGGCAGCTCTTTCATCTGCCGCGCCGCCACCTCGGCCAACTCTTCGCGGCCATAGCCGATGTTCACACACCACAGACCGGCCATCGCATCGAGGATCTGCTCGCCTTCGCTGTCGGTCAGCGTCACGCCTTTGGCTTGGGTGATCACCCGCGCGCCGGTGTCGTGAAAATCGTTCTGCGTGGAAAACGGGTGCATATGGTGCGCCACGTCCAGCGCCTGGAGCTCCGCAGTGGGCAAGTGATTGGTGATCGCGTTCATGGCAAACCTCGCAACAGAATCAGGGTGGGCAAAACGGCTAAATCACCGCTTCACATCTCTTGCCATGAAAATATGATCAAATTCTGATTAGTCAATCGTGTCGCTAAATGCGGTCCCATCCAGCAGCGCGGCGCGGATCTGTTCCATGCCTTGAACCACATCTTCACGCATCGCATCGGCGGTCGCTTGCCCATCTTTAGCCTTCAAAGCGTCCAGCGCGGTCTTGTGATTGTCTGGCAAATTCTGCGTGCCCATACGTCCGCAAACCACCCGCATCGACGGGCCGAATCGCAGCCAGACAGAGTTGGCCACATCCATCAGAATCGGCGCATTGGCCACGGCATATAGCTTCGCGTGAAAGGCATAGTTCTGGCGCAAATAGGCGGACACATCGCCCCGCGTGATCGCCTCATCCACCTGCCCGTCAATCTTCTCCAGCGCCGCAATATCTTGTGCTGTAATCTTTTCTGCCGCATGGGAAGCCAGCCGGGATTCCACCGTTTCTCTTAGGAAAATAAGGTCGTCAATCGCATCGGCTGTCAGCATCGGAACCACCACCCGGCGGTTGCCGCGGAACTCCAGTGCCCCTTCACTGGTCAGGCGGCGAATCGCCTCCCGAATAGGGGTCATGCCAGCACCGGTGCGTTCGATCAAACCCTGGATTGTGACCGCCTGACCCGGCGCCAATTCGCCAAACAACACCGCGTCACGCAATTGCGCATAGACCTGCTGATGCACCGGGACGCGAGGCGTGTTTTCGTCGCTGTGTTCAAAACCTTGTCCCAATTTCCCAGTGCCTTCCATTTGTGCAAACCAATCCTCAAAGCGATGTGCTAGAACGTATATTCATCGGCAAAATGCACAAGCATATTGCCATAACGCAAAAACTTGATCAAATTAATCTCACAGAATGCGACCGGGTCTGAACCTGGCGTCCAACGGGAGAACATCATGAAGACATCCTTCATCGCACTCGCGGCCTCACTGGCAATTGGTGCAACTGCGGCCACCGCCGAAGAGGTGCGTGTTTACAACTGGTCTGATTACATCGACGAAGAACTGCTGACCAAGTTTCAGGACGAAACCGGCATCAAGCTGATCTACGACGTGTTTGACAGCAACGACGTTCTGGAAACCAAAATGTTGGCGGGCAACTCCGGCTACGACGTGGTTGTGCCATCCGGCACCTTCCTGCAGCGTCAGATCGCGGCAGGCGCGTTCCAGAAGCTCGACAAATCCAAACTGTCCAATTCCGGTAACATGTGGGACGTGATCGCCGACCGTACCAGCAGCTACGATCCCGGTAACGAGTACTCCATCAACTATATGTGGGGCACCACCGGCATCGGTGTGAACGTTGGCAAAGTGAAAGAAGTGCTGGGCGAAGATGCCCCAGTCGGATCGCTCGCGCTGATCTTTGATCCGGCCAACATGGAAAAGCTGGCGTCTTGCGGCGTGCACGTGCTGGACGCGGCGGATGAAATGATCCCGGCGGCGCTGGCGTATCTTGGCGAAGACCCTGATAGCCACAACCCAGACGTGATTGCCAAGACCGAACCTCTGTTCACCGCGATTGCCCCTTACATTCAGAAGTTCCACAGCTCCGAGTACATCAACGCACTGGCCAACGGCGACATCTGCGTGGCAGTGGGCTGGTCTGGCGACATTCTGCAAGCGCGTGACCGTGCGGACGAAGCCGAAAACGGTGTAGAAATCGCCTACAACGCCCCATCTGAGGGCGCGCTGATGTGGTTTGACCAAATGGCGATCCCGGCGGACGCGCCAAACGCCGAAGCCGCGCATAAGTTCCTGAACTTCATCATGGACGCGCAGAACATGGCGGATGCCTCCAACTACGTTTACTACGCCAACGGCAACAAGGCGTCTCAGCCGCTGTTGGAAGAAGACGTGATCGGCGATCCGGCGATCTACCCAGATGAAGCCACACTGGAAAATCTCTACACCACCTCGCCGTACCCACCAAAAGTACAGCGCGTCGTGACCCGTATGTGGACCAAAATCAAATCCGGCACCTAAGCCCGATTGACCCAGGCTCGCGCAGGCGCTGCGCGGGCCTATTTTGACTTCTCCAACACTGCCGGAGCCTGCCATGGCGCTTGATGTCTTTGCCCCTTGGGATGATCCCAACGCAAAACCCCTCATTCAGTTTCAGAACGTGACCAAACGCTTTGGTGATTTTACGGCGATTGATGATCTGACCGTGGACATCTTCGAGAAGGAGTTCTTTGCCCTTCTTGGTCCGTCCGGCTGTGGCAAAACCACGATGATGCGCATGCTCGCCGGTTTTGAAACGCCCACCGAAGGGCAAATCCTTCTGGCGGGTGAGGACATTGGCCCGGTGCCGCCTAACAAGCGCGCCGTGAACATGATGTTCCAGTCTTACGCGCTGTTCCCGCATCTCTCGATCTGGGAAAACATCGCCTTTGGCCTGCGTCGCGACAAGATGCCCAAGGACCAGATTGGTGAACGCGTCGAAGAGATGCTGCGCCTGACCCGACTGGAGAAATTTGCCCGTCGCAAACCGCACCAAATCTCCGGTGGCCAGCGTCAGCGTGTGGCCCTTGCGCGGTCTCTGGCGAAAGCCCCCAAACTGCTGCTGCTCGACGAACCGCTCGGTGCGCTCGACAAAAAGCTGCGCCAGGAAACGCAGTTCGAGCTGATGGACATTCAGGAAACCACCGGCACCACCTTTGTGATTGTGACCCACGATCAGGAAGAGGCGATGACCGTGGCGAGCCGCGTGGCGGTGATGGATCACGGCAAGATCATTCAGGTGTCCACACCGGATGTGATCTATGAGGCGCCCAACTCCACCTATGTCGCGGACTTCATTGGCGACGTGAACCTGCTTTCCGGCAAGGCCGATCCGCAAGGCGACAAGCTGCACATGCACTGGGCCGAAGGCCAGCCCGCCGTGGTGGGATCTCCGCTGGAAGGGGCTATCAAAGGGCAGGATGTGCACTACGCAATTCGACCCGAAAAAGTCTCTATTTCGGCTGAAAAGCCCGAAAATGCTGCCAACGCCATCCAGGGCGAAGTGCATGACATCGCCTATCTTGGCAACATCTCGACCTACCATGTGCAGCTGCCGGGGGGCCAAATCATCAAAGCGCAATCCGCCAACAACCGCCGTATTTCTCGCCGCGCGTTTACTTGGGAAGACAAGGTGTGGCTCAGCTGGACAGACACCGCCGGTGTCTTCCTGGAGCGCTAAGCCATGCGCCGCCTGCTGATTGCCATACCGTATCTCTGGCTTCTGGCACTCTTCATTGTGCCGTTTGTCATTGTCTTCAAAATCTCCCTGTCCGATCTGGCGGTGGCGATCCCGCCCTACACGCCAACTTTGGACATTGCAGAGGGTTGGGCAGGGTTCAAAGCCTTCCTCGCGGAGCTGGATTTTGAGAACTACATCTGGCTGACCGAAGATGCGCTTTATTGGAAGGCCTACCTTTCCAGCCTCAAGATTGCGGTGATTTCGACTCTGTTGACACTGCTCGTCGGCTATCCCATCGCCTACGGCATGGCCCGCGCACCGGAAGAATGGCGCGCTATGCTGTTCATGCTGGTGATCCTGCCGTTTTGGACCAGCTTCCTGATCCGCGTGTACTCGTGGATGGGCATCCTAAGCCAAGAGGGCTACCTAAATCAGGTGCTTCTCTGGATTGGCGTGATCAACGAGCCTCTTGTGATCCTCAACACCAACATCGCCGTCTACATCGGCATTGTGTACACCTACCTGCCGTTCATGATCCTGCCGATCTACGCAGCTTTGGAAAAGCTCGACATCAGCCTCTTGGAAGCCGCCGAAGACCTCGGCTGTTCGCGGTTCTCCGCCTTTTGGCTGGTGACGATCCCGCTCTCCAAACAGGGCATCATCGCCGGCAGCTTCCTGGTTTTCATTCCGACCATCGGCGAATTTGTGATCCCATCGCTCTTGGGCGGCTCGCGTACCCTGATGATTGGTAAAGTCCTCTGGGAGGAGTTCTTCTCCAACCGCGACTGGCCGGTGGCCTCCGCCGTGGCCGTGGTGCTCTTGCTGATCCTGATCATCCCCATCGTGCTCTTCCAGCGCAACGAGCAAAAACAGCGGGAGGCCGACCAATGAGACGTATGACCTGGTTCAACGTCACCTCGCTGACGTTTGGCTTTGCCTTCCTGTATTTGCCGATGGTGATCCTCATCATCTTCAGCTTCAACGAAAGCAAACTCGTCACTGTTTGGGCTGGATTCAGCACGAAATGGTACGGTGAAGTGCTGCGCAACACGGCCTTTCTGGACGCCGCCTGGGTGACCGTGAAGGTCGCCTTCCTAAGCTCCTGCCTCGCCACCATCCTGGGCACCATGACCGCCATCGTCATGGTCCGCGCCGGTCGTTTTAGAGGCCGCACACTGTTCTCCGGCATGATTTACGCCCCCATGGTGATGCCCGAAGTCATCACCGGCCTCTCTCTGCTCTTACTGTTCATCAGCCTCGGCATGGACCGCGGCGTTTTCACTATCGTTCTGGCGCATACCACCTTTGCTATGTGCTACGTCTCCGTCGTGGTCAGCTCGCGCCTGGTGAGCTTTGACCAAAGTCTGGAAGAAGCCGCGCTCGATCTTGGCTGTTCGCCAGTACAAGCCTTCCGTCTCGTGACCCTGCCGATCATTGCCCCTGCGGTGATTTCCGGCTGGCTCCTGGCCTTCACCCTGTCGCTGGATGATCTGGTGATCGCCTCGTTTACTTCCGGCCCCTCGGCCACCACCTTGCCGATGAAGATCTGGTCTTCGGTGCGTCTTGGCGTGAGCCCGGAAATCAACGCGCTATCCACCATCATGATCCTCGTGGTGGCGATTGGCGTGATCACCGCCTCGCTGATTAACAAGCGCAACGTGATGCGCCAGCGGCGTGAGGAAGAGGCGGCAGACAAGCTGGCATGAAACGCATCTGCGACCCGTTTGCCTACTCGGATGGACCGGTAGAAGACAGCTTTTGGGCTGAAACAGTGCCTGTTTCGGCCCGCTCCGCTCTGTCGGGCAACGTCACCACAGAAGTCGCGATCATCGGCGCGGGGTTCACCGGTCTCAACGCCGCGCTGAAACTGGCCGAGGCGGGCGTCGACGTCACCGTGCTGGACGCCAAACAGGTTGGCTGGGGCGCGTCTGGACGCAACGGTGGATTCTGTTGTCTGGGCGGTGCCAAAGCATCTTATCAGTCTCTAAAAAGACGCTTTGGCGAGACGGCGTTGTCTGACTACATGTCTGCCGAACGCGCCGCCGTCGATCACGTCGACGGCCTTCTGGCGCGGTTTGGCTGGGATGTAGACCGGCACAGTGACGGCGAAACCATGTTGGCGCACAACGCCCGCGCCGCCGCAGGCTTTGCGCAAGAGGCCGAAGAGCTTGCCACGCTCTACAAAAAGCCAATCGACGTGATCGCCAAAGAAGACCTCGCGGATCGCGGCTTTGGTGGTGGGTTTTACGGGGCGATCACGACGCCTATCGGTTTTGCCCTCAATCCACGAAAATACGTCTCTAACTTGGCCCAAACCGCTGAAAGTGTCGGTGCTACAGTTTATGGCGATACGCCTGTAGTAGAGACCAATAAACAGGGCGGCTTGTGGCAGCTCACCACGCCAGCCGGACAGGTGACGGCCAAAAAACTGGTGATCGCCACCAATGGCTATTCCAGCGAGTCGACCCCGCCGTGGCTTGCCGGGCGCTTCCTTCCGGCACAATCCAGCGTGATTGTCACGCGACCGATCTCACCAGAGGAGCAGACCGCGCAAGGCTGGACCTCGCGACAAATGTCCTATGACAGCCGCAATCTGCTGCATTACTTCCGCCTTATGCCGGACAACCGCTTTCTGTTTGGCATGCGCGGCGGGCTCTCAACTTCCAAGCGCACCAGTGATCAGATCAAGCTGCGCATCCGGCAACATTTTGAGCGGCTCTTCCCCGCTTGGGCACACATTGAAACGCCGTATTACTGGTCTGGTTTTGTCTGCTACAGCAGCGGTCAGACGCCTTTTGCTGGTCGCGTTCCCGGTGTGGACAACCTCTATGCGGGCTTTGCCTACCACGGCAACGGCGTCGCCATGGGCAGCTACGCGGGCGCTTTGATCGCGCAGGACATCCTTCAAGAGCCGAGCCTAATCCACCCGGATATCATGCGCACCACTCCTGGTCGCTTCCCTTTTGGGCGTTTCCGGCGCTTGGCGATGTACCCGGGCTATCTCTACTACGGCCTCAAAGATCTCTGAAGCGCCGCCACTTCCAGATGTAATCCGTCGGCATAAGCGGGGCGGTCACTCTCAACCTGCCACAGACAATAGGCCGCCATGCGCGCATGGTAAAACGGCGCCAATCTGCGATAGCGCGCGACCATGTTGTCATCACCATATGCAGCCAAAAACGCGTCAATATCAGTCTCTAATAAGGGAGATTGTCGATACAGATGTTGCATCGCCGGAGACAGAAACACCGCTATGTCCTCGCATGGATCACCCACCGCCGGGCATTGCCAGTCTATCAGGTGCAACCCGTCCTCACTCTGGATCAGGTTGCCAGGCACAATATCGCTGTGCAACAGCGCGGCTCGCCCGGATGGGGGTACCACCTCGGCTGGCAAGTCGGACATAAACGCCGGGATCTTTTCACAGCGCCCAACAATCTTAAGCGTCTGCGCAATTAACGCGGCCGAGCCATCCGCCACCCGCCGCAACCCGCTGGGCGCTCTCAGGCCATGCAGTTTGCACATGAGTGTGGCAACGGATTGCACACCTGCTTGCCAGGTGTTCCCAGGCACATGAGCATAGACATTGCAAACGCCCAGATCAGTCACAAATCCAGCCAAAAACGCCGGTGATAGGCCCGTTGGCTGCAAGTGCCGAAGCAGCGTCGCTTCGGCCTCTGGGTCATTTGGGAACAACGGATTGCGCGCGGGACCGGCGTAAAGCTTCAGCACGATGTCGCCGTTCTCGGCGCATTCCCCGTGCCAAGCCGTGTTGGTGCGCCCGCCAAACAACGGATGCCAGGCATGTGGCACCGCGTGCGCGGGCAGCGCGTCGGCCAACGCCGCAATCACGGCATCAGGTGGGGCAGGGGGCAGATCAGTCAGCGCGGCGGTCCTTGAGCAAAGCGCCGCGACGCTAATTCACGTGCTGAGCCGAGGCAAGCCTTAGGTGGTTGGCTCGCGAAGCGACACAACAGAGTCTGCGGCAAATTCCACGCCACCGGGCGAGATCAGCACCACGCCCTGATCGGTGTTCCGCGCTTCGGTCACGCGCGCGTAAATGTCGGCATACACCGTGTCGAGCGTTTCGCCATTGGCGCGGCTTTCGGTCACGAAAGTGTAGTTGCCATTCGGGAAGGGTTTGCCTGCATCATCAAGGCCGCTCCAGGTAACAGTTTCGGCTTTTGGATCGATGGCGTAGCGCTGTACTTCTGCGCCGGATTCATTGCGCACGATCAGCGTGGCCTCTGCTGCGAGCTCATTGGCGTTCGGCACCACTTGCACCGGTTCGCCGGTAAAGTGCGCCGGCGCGGTCACCCGGGCCTCCATGCCGACCCAGGTCGCCAAGTTGCCCATGCCCATTGCACCAAGCTGCGTGCCGAGATTGGTCAAAAGCGTGTTCGTCAGGGTCTGTTGTTCCACGGTCGAGAACTGCGCCAACTGCGAGGCAAATTCCGTCGAATCGGTTGGGTTCAACGGATCCTGGTTCTGCATCTGCACCGACAGCATGGTCAGAAAAGTCTCAAAATCCGAGGCCAGCGCTGCAGAGCCGTTTGTGGGCTCCTTGGCGGCGGCCGCCGCTGCTGAGGCTTGTGCGGCGCTACTCTGAGGCGCGGCGGATGTTGCGGTAGGGGTCATGTCTCTCTCCTAGACGCGGATATCAAGGCCGCTGCTCACAAGCGTTTGTGGCGCGGCGGTTTGGGCGGCCAAAGTGGCGGAATCAGGCAGAAGTGACCCATCGCCTTGGGCGGTGCCGCCCTGTCCACCTTGGGCAAATTCATTTCCACCTTGGGCGTTCTGGCCGTCGCTGCCCTGCTGTTCAAAACTGAAGGTGACGTCCTGATAGCCCATCTCCATAAAGTCTTTGCGCAGCATATCGATGTGACGGCGCATCAATTCGGAGGTGGCCTGGTTCTCGGCGGCGATGTTCACGGTCATCACGCCGCCGGTCTCGGTTATGGACATGCGCACCTTGCCGAGCTCCGGCGGATCCATCGCCAGCTCGATCAGGTTCTTGTCCGCCATTTTAAAGGCATCGGCCACCTGCCGCACCACATACGCCGGGTTCGGCGCGCTGTTGTTCAGCCGGGCTTGCGAGGCCGCTTCCTGTGAACTCATGATGGAGCGCGAGCTGTTGTTGGTCTCATCCGCCGCGGCAATCACCATATCAACACTCTGGTTTGTCTGGATGTCCGCCGCCTTGCCACTCATCTGCTGAATGCCGGCGTTGACCTGCTCCATGATGGCGCGGGCCTGCATCTGCTGGGTGGTGGATGTGGTTGGCACGGATGGTGTTTCCAGCTTCGGCGCGGTTGGTTCATCCACAGCCTCTACGCTCTGTTGGATCGCGCCACGGCGGCCTGCATCTAGTGTGGCCACCTCTTGCACAACCTGCTGCGGCGCAGCCTGCGCGGCTTGCTGGCTCACCTGGGAGCGCACCTGAACCTTCATGGGGTCCAGACCCTCGCCAACTTCCGCTGCCATCTTGGAGCCCTGGGCATTGGCCAATTGAACCGCCTCGGCGGCCTTTGGCGCGGCCTGCTCGGGCAGAGGCGTTGCTTTCATGTCAGTGGTCTGTGTGGCTTGCGCCGCCGCTTTTTTGGCCGCGTCACCGGCCTGATCCGCCAGCTTCATAAGTGCGGCATTCTCAGGAGAGCCTTTGATGGCTTTCACCACCATGTCGCCTTCGCCCGGAATCTCGGGGACATCGTCCAGCACCTTGGCTACCTGCACCGCCGCATACTCCGCCTCTTCCGGCGCATCCGAGTCCTGGTCACGTCCCTCAGGTTGCGTTTGTTTGCCGTCTTTATCAGGCCGCGAATCGGCGTCTTTCGGCGTGTCTTCCGCTTTGTCCTGATCGGAAGAACGGGTGTCCTTCACGTCCTCGTAAGGCCGATCTTCACCTGCATCAGACGCCTCATAAGCCTTGGAAAAGTCGTCGCTTTCCCGCTTTTCTTTCGGCGCATTCTTGGTGGCGGTCGTCTCGTTGGTGGCGGACGGTTGGGTCAGTTGAGGCAGATGGATCATTACGGTCTCCGGGAATTCTTCCACGCCGACCTCTTTACCTGAGTCTTCCTTACCACTTTCTTTACCGTCCTCGGCCACAACTGAAAAAATCCGCATGTAGACTGTGAGGCAAGAAATGCTCAACACATCCCCCATTGTGGCGCCCGCTGCGCCGCCCATTCAACCGACGCCCAGCGCTCGCGAAACTGCGCTGCGCGACGCCGCCAAAGAACTCGAAGCCGGGTTCCTGGCCGAGATGCTGAAATCCGCAGGCCTCGGAAAAACCAGCGAATCTTTCGGCGGTGGCGCTGGCGAAGACCAGTTCTCCTCGTTCCTGGTTCAGGAACAGGCCCGCGCCATGGTGGACGCTGGCGGCATCGGCCTGTCGGAGGCTTTCTTCAACGCCCTGAAGGAGCGCGCCGATGTCTGATGAAACCGTAGACTTCCCGCTGATCGATTCGCTTCAGGAGCTGCTGGAAGAGGAGCGCACCGCGCTGATCGAAGGCAAACTGAACGCGCTGCCTGATCTTCTTGAACGCAAAGAAGCGCTGTTTGAGGAACTCTCCACCTTGCAGGAGGAAGAGGAGATCGACGCCGACGACCTCGCCCCGTTGCAAGAGGGGTTCGCCCGCAACCAGCAGCTTCTGGAATCGGCACAGGCCGGTTTGCGCGCCACCCAGGAACGTATGGGCACCCTGCGCCGCGTGCGCACCTCTTTCGAGTCTTATGACAACCGTGGCCAGCGTCAGTCTGTTCAGCTAAGCGCCGGTCAACGTGTTGAAAAGAGAGCATAAATCGCACTCTTCCAAGTTTGTTTAAAATGCCACCGATTGTCTGTTTTGGGTTTAGGGAAACGTTAGCACTTACCGCGCCATGTTGATCCCGCATCCCAATGAGGGTGGCACCGGACACGGACCTGAGCCGACCGGTAGATGTCAGAATGACGTTCAGGAGTGCCCCCAATGCGTAGGGGCGCAAAATACAAACCGACGCAAAAGCGTCACGACATATAGGAAATGCCATGTCCAGCATTCTGACAAACAACGGCGCAATGGTTGCGCTGCAAACCCTGAAATCCGTTAACTCCAGCCTGTCTGACACCACGTCCGCTATCTCGACTGGTAAGAAGGTTGCCAACGCCAAGCAAAACGCCGCGGTGTGGGCGATTTCCAAGACCATGGAATCTGACGTAAACGGTTTCAAATCGGTGAAAGAGAGCCTTTCGCTGGGTGAATCCACTGTTGCTGTTGCCCGTAACGCAACTGAAACAGTGACCGACCTGCTGGGTCAGATGAAAGAGCGTATTGTTGCCGCACAGGGTGACAACGTGGACCGCACCAAGTTGCAGGCCGAAGTTTCCGAACTGCGTGACCAGATTGGTTCCGTTGTGGGCGCAGCCCAGTTCAACGGTCTTAACCTGGTTAATGGCGGCAGCAGCACCGACGTTCTCGCGTCTCTGGATCGTGACGCTACTGGCGCGGTAACTGCGTCCTCGATCACTGTGGCTGCACAAGACCTTTCCGTAGGTGGTTATTCCGCTAAGGCCGTTCTGGCTGGTTCGGATAACGCCAGCACCGACAACGACGCTGCTGGTTTCACCATGGACAAGGACAGCGGTACCGGTACCCTGATTATTGACAGTACTACTGACAACTTCGCTGCTGGCGATAAAGTCTCTATCACCATCAATGATCAGTCCGTATCTTACACTGTTCAGGAATCTGACCTTGATCCTTCCGGCACCTATGACGCGGCGCACACCGATGCGCTGGTTGCAGTGGGTCTGAAGAACGCGGTTGACCAGCTTGGTATCCAGGGCGTTGACATCGACTACGACTCTGGTTCTCCAAATGAACTGGCCTTCATCACAGGCACTGGTGCAGATGCGGCAGACCGTGACATTACTGTCTCCGCTCAGTTCTCCAACGCCGGCTCTGGCGGTCTGGCTGCTCTGTCCGCAATTGACGTATCCACCGCAGGTGGCGCGGCAGCGGCTCTGGGCAACATCGAAAGCCTGATCACCACCACCATCGACGCAGCCGCAGCATTCGGTACCGTTGAATCCCGTATCAGCACTCAGAACGACTTCGTATCGAAGCTGTCTGACTCCCTGACTTCGGGCATCGGTTCCATGGTTGACGCCGATATGGAAGAAACTTCTGCACGTCTGCAGGCTCTGCAGGTTCAGCAACAGCTGGCGACTCAGTCGCTGTCTATCGCGAACCAGGCGCCACAGCAGCTGCTGTCGCTCTTCCGCTAATGGACTTAGTTGGGGGCGCTCGAACGGCGCCCCCAGAATCTCCATCTTTCTAATTTCTGTCTCGCATATCGGGAGAACTCCGACGTGACACCAAATGCTCTCGCAAAACGCGCCTACGGGCAGGCCGCAGCGCCAACAAAGTCCACAGGAAAGCTAGAATATGATGTGATCGCGCGGGTCACCCACAAGCTGAAACAAGCTGCCATGCAAGGCAAACGTGGTTTCCCAGCCCTCGCCGAAGCCATCCACGAGAACCGCTCCCTTTGGACCCTTCTCGCGGTGGATGTAGCCGGCACCGACAACGGTCTTCCCGAACAGCTTCGGGCCCAGATCTTCTATCTCGCGGAATTCACGGATCATCACAGCACAAAAGTGCTGGCGGGCGACGCTAACGTGCGGCCCCTACTGGAAGTCAACACCGCGATCCTTCGCGGCCTTCGAAGCGGAGCAGCAGCAGCATGAGCGGCCTTGTTCTTAAATTGAGCCCTAAAGAGCGGGTTCTGGTTAACGGTGCAGTTATTGAAAACGGAGACCGCCGGTCCCGTCTGTCCATCATGACCCCAAATGCCAACATCCTGCGCCTGCGGGATGCCATCCACCCGGAAGAAGCCAACACCCCAGTGCGCCGCGCCTGTTATGCGCTGCAACTGGTTCTGTCTGGCGACTCCGATGCCGATGACGTGGAACGCACCCTACTGCGCCACATCGAGGATCTGAGCCAGGTGTTCACCGACAACGACAGCCGCCAGATGATCGCAGCCGCCACCGACGCGGTGATCGCGGGCCGTCACTATCAGGGCCTCAAGGCTTTGCGCGCCTTGTTGCCGCGTGAGGACCGTCTGATGGCGGTGGCACGCCAATGACCTATCAGCCCATCGTCGCAGGCAGCGGTCTCGTTGCGTGGAATTTTCTCCAGCGCACGATGGACACGCAAACCAAGGCGTTCGAAAGCTCGCCGGTCATTCAGCGTGACCTCGACTATTTTGAAGAAAACATAAAAAATGTCGAGACCGCTGACGATTTGGCCAATGACCGGCGTTTGCTACGCATCACGCTTGGCGCCTATGGTTTGGACGAGGACGTCAACAACACGTTCTTTATGAAGAAAATCCTAGAGGAAGGCTCTCAGGCGCCTGACTCTTTGGCCAATAAAATGGCGGACAAGCGCTATCTCGCCCTGGCTGAGGATTTTGGCTTTGGCGACTTGGGCGGACCGTGGCACAAATCTGACTCTTTTGTTGCCAACATCAAAGAGCAATACACCACCCGGCAGTTTGAGATTGCGGTTGGAGAGCAGGACGAGAGCCTGCGTCTGGCGCTCAATGCCGTGCGCGAGCTGGAAGAGATTTCCGTTTCCGGGTCCAGCGACACCACCAAGTGGTTTTCGGTGCTTGGCTCCCCGCCATTGCGCAGTGTTATGGAGCAGACCTTCAACCTGCCGTCGTCTTTTGGCGCGCTGGACCTCGACAAACAGCTTGAAGTCTTCCGTGGGCGCATGGAGAAGCTGACCGGCGACTCCGAGATCAGCCAGTTTGTGGGCGAAGACGCGCAACAGAAGCTTGTGGACCGCTATTTGATCATGTCCCAGATCAACACCTCACAGGGCTTGAGCGGCGGACAGATCGCTTTGACCTTGTTGCAGTACTGATCTGAACCACAACATATAGAACCGTCGCAATACAGTCGCGATACCGACGCATTACCGACGTGAAAATTCAGCAAAAAGCGCGCCTCAATGGGCGCGCTTTTGTCATTTCGTGAAAGGCTTGTTTACGCCTTCGCCCCCGCGCGGCGCAGAAGTAGCGTAAGCTTTTGAAATGCATTCATAATCGACGCACTATTGCCGTCACCCATATAGGCATCCAGCTCCGGCCAGGCGTTGATCGCCACATCCAGAACCGGATCAGACCCCGCCGAATACAGCCCGGCCCGGATCATCGTGGCGCTTTGTTCATAGGCCCCCAAAAGTCTGCGAGCCTCTGAAATCGTTGCGTTTTCCTGGTCCGTTGCGCAGTGCGGCAGGCTCCGCGAGACCGACCGCAGCAGGTCTACCGCCGGGTATCGGCCGCGCTCCGCAATCTTCCGATCGAGCACCACATGCCCATCCAACACCCCGCGCAGGATGTCAGCAATCGGTTCATCCATGTCTGAGCCCGCGACTAAGACACTGAAAACACCGGTAATATCGCCTTGCCCTTCCAGTCCCGGACCGGCGCGTTCGCACAGTGACATGATCATATGGGAGGTTGACGGCGGATAGCCCCGCAGCGCGGGCATTTCACCGGATGCAACGGCCACCTCGCGGTGGGCCTCGGCGAATCGCGTGATCGAATCCGCCATAAAAATCACGTGCTTACCCGCATCCCGGAAGTGCTCTGCCACGCTCATAGCCGCGAGCGCGCAACGCCTACGTACCAGGGGAGATTGATCCGACGTCGCGGCCACAACAATAGACCGCTTAAGCCCTTCCGGCCCCAACACATTCTCCACAAATTCCCGCAGTTCCCGCCCCCGTTCCCCGATCAAAGCAATGACCGCAATATCGCCGGTCATATGCTTGGCGAACTGTCCCATAAGACTGGATTTACCAACGCCGGAACCTGCAAACAAACCAATACGTTGGCCTTTCACAATCGGCAGCATCGTATTGAAAATCGCCATACCGGTTTCCAGCCGATCGCCCAGCGCCCGCCGCGCGGCTGGCGGCGGCGGCGCGTTCTTTAACGCTCGCATCTGAGGTCCGCGCAACAACGGTTTGCCGTCCAGTGGGTTGCCATAAGGATCAATGATCCGCCCAATCCAAGCATCTGACGGCGCAATGCCCACTTGGTCGCGCAAGGCCACGCGGTCGCCAATAGACACCCCGTCCGGCGCCGCATCGGGCAGCATGGTCATATCTTGTGTGTGCAGCTGGATCACTTCACCGGCAATTTTTGCCCCGTCATGAAGCGTGACTTCCAGCAGATCTCCGATTCGTGCGACCGCATTGAGACCACTCACGCGCAGCAGGTTGCCTTCAACCGCGCAGACTCGTCCTATGTCTTTGATTGGGCGCACTCTTTTGAGTTCTGCGCCAAGGCTTTCTAGCCCTTTAGCGTCCATTTGGATTCTCCAAAGTTCCTTCGAAACCCTTTCTAAAGGAATCAGGGTTAAGCCTTGATTTAAGCCATCGAGGGAGAAACCCCGTGTTCAAGAATTTGAACGTATTTAAAACTGCACATGCCATGAGCCAACACGCCGCTGTACGCCAGTCGGTTGTGGCTCAGAATATGGCAAACGCCGATACGCCGGGCTACAAAGCTCGCGACATTACGCCGTTTAAAGAGGTCTACCGCAATGACGGTGGTGCCTCCAGTATGCGTGCCACCCGCTCCGGTCATCAAGGGCATGGGCTGGAAGCCTCCGCATTGCGCCCGTCCCTCGCTACCGCCGAAGTTGCCCCAAGCGGCAACAGTGTCTCTCTGGAAGAAGAGATGCTGAAGGCGGTTGATGTCAAACGCCAGCACGACCGCTCGCTGGCCATCTACAAATCCTCCCTGTCCGTGCTTCGAACTGCACTTGGACGTTAAGTAAGACAGAAAGTCATGAGCAATGAGTGATTTTGGTTCCGCATTAAGCGTCACCTCGTCAGGTTTGCGTGCCCAGGCCGCCCGCTTGCGCCACGTGTCCGAGAACATCGCCAACGCCGACACCCCCGGCTATCAGCGTAAGACCGTGAGCTTTGAGGCCGACACATCCTCCCGCGATGGTCAGGTCTCCGTGAGCCCGGTGCAGCTGGACCGCTCTGAAGGCAAAAAGATCTTTGATCCAAGCCACCCGATGGCAGACGCCACCGGCAACTACCTTGGCTCCAACGTCGATATGATCATCGAAATCGCTGACGCGCGCGAAGCGCAGCGCAGCTACGAAGCCAACCTCAAGATGTTTGACCAGACCCGTCAGATGTCCTCGTCGCTCATGGAACTCTTGCGCAAATAAATTTAACTAAGGAGACCCAGAATGGATGTCCGTACAGTACTAGCCGCTCAGAATTACACCGCCTCCAAGCCCGCGACCGGGCCGGCTGAAAACGGCCAGGGCGGGAATGCTCTGTTTGGCCTGGCAAAAGACTTTGCCGCCACCCTTCAAGAAAGCGAGCAGGTCTCGATGCAGGCGATGACCAGCAAAGCAGACCCGCACACATTGGTACAGGCGTTGGCCCAGTCTGAACTGGCCGTTGAAACCGCCGTGACCGTGCGCAACAAGGTGGTCGAAGCCTACCAAGAAATCCTGCGTATGCCGGTCTGATGCTGGATCAGGCCCTCTTCTTTGACACTCTCCGCCAGGGCCTTTGGGTCGCGGTGATGATCTCCATGCCTATTCTGGCAGTGGCGCTGATCTCGGGTGTCTTGGTTGGTCTGTTTCAGGCACTGACGTCGATCCAGGAGATGACGCTGACCTTTGTGCCGAAGGTGCTGTGCATTGTCATCGTCTTCTGGGCGACCATGGGTTTCATGAGCCAAACCCTCGTTTCGTTTTTTCAATCCACCCTCGTTCCGTTGATTGCTGGAGGCTAACTATGGACAACGCAGGCTACACAACGCTGACCCGTCAGTCCGGTCTCACCCGTGAGATGAACGTTCTGGCAAACAACATTGCCAACGCGGCCACCACCGGCTACCGCGCCGAGGGCATCGCGTTTTCAGAATTCATCAAATCCGCCCCCGGAACCGAGAGTATCTCCATGGCGACGGCCAATGTGCAGATGACCTCGTTGGAGCAGGGCGCGTTGAAGCAAACAGGCGGAAGCCTGGACTTTGCCGTTGAGGGCCCCGGCTTCTTTATGGTGCAAACCCCAAATGGTGAGCGTCTGACCCGCGCTGGTGCGTTCTCTCCGAATGAAAATGGTGATCTGGTGAATATGGACGGCCACTTGGTGCTTGATGCCGGTGGCGCGCCTATCTTCATTCCGCCAGATGCCAAAAGCGTGGATGTCTCCTCTGACGGTACCTTTAGCGTCGATGGCAACCCGCTTGGTCAGCTCGGGATCTATCGTCCAGTCAACCCTCTAGATCTGAAGCGGGAATCCGGCGTTTTGTTTGAGGCGCCTGATGGGGTCGAGCCCATCGAAGAAGCCCGCGTACTGCAGGGGTTTCTTGAAAACTCCAACGTGAACCCGATCACCCAATTGTCCCGCATGATCGAGGTGCAGCGCGCCTATGAGATGGGACAGACCTTCCTGGAAAACGAACACAATCGCATCCGTGATGCGGTGAAGACCTTCGTCAGATAACATCTAGAAAGAGGACAGCAGAATGCGTGCCCTGACAATTGCAGCCACCGGTATGAGCGCTCAGCAACTGCGTGTTGAGACGATTTCCAACAACCTCTCCAACATGTCGACCACCGGCTATAATGCCCGTCGCGCCGAATTTGCCGACCTGCACTACCAGCAGGTCTCGCGCGCCGGCGCGATTAGCGCCTCAGACGGCTCGGTTCTGCCCACTGGCGTGCAGGTTGGTCTGGGTGTGCGTGCCGCCGCGATCAACGTGAACCTGGAGCAAGGCTCCCTGTCCAACACCGGCGGTGATCTGGACGTGGCCATCGAAGGCAAAGGCTATCTCGAAGTCACCCTGCCAAACGGCGAAGCGGCCTACACCCGCGACGGTGGTCTGAAGCGCAGCGCAGATGGTCTGATCGTCACCTCTGACGGCTACCCTGTGGCCCCTGAAATCACCATTCCGGAGGATGCGACCAGCATCTCCATCAACGGCGATGGTCAGGTGTTTGCCTATTTTGACGATGCCACCGAGGCCGAAGAGCTTGGCCAGTTTACTTTGGCAGGCTTCACCAACGCCAAAGGTCTTGAGGCGCTGGGCGGTAACCTCTTTGGGGAAACCGAAGCTTCTGGTCCGCCCAATGTGACCAACCCGGGTGAAGACGGCCTAGGCACCCTGCGTCAGGGTTACTTGGAAGACAGCTCCGTGGATGCGGTGCGCGAAGTGACCGAACTGATCGAGGCGCAGCGTGGTTACGAGCTCAACGCCAAAGTCATCACCGCAGCAGACCAGATGATGGCTGCAACAGCGCAGGTGCGCTAAGATGAAACGCGCTCTGGCCCTCATCCTCACCGTTCTGGCCGCTCCGGTTTCTGCGGAAATCGTGGTCGCCACCGAGATCATTCGCGCCAACACCATCATCGAACCTGGTGTGGTCGGCCTCAAGCAAGGCGATGTGCCTGGCGTCCACACCGATCTGGAAGCCGTCATCGGCAAAGAAGCCCGCAAAGCCATCTATCCCGGCCGTCCTATCCGCAAAGGGGACATTGGCGAGCCGGCGCTGGTCGAACGCAACCAGATTGTCACCCTGATCTACAGTGCCAACGGGTTGAACATTGAAACCGAAGGCCGCTCTCTGGCCCGTGGCGGCGAAGGTGAACGTCTTCGTGTCATGAACCTCAGCTCCCGCTCCACCATCACCGGAACCGTATTGCCCAACGGCAATATCCAGGTCGCCAATTAAAGGAACACACCAGTGCGTATTTTCTCGACAACACTTCTTCTTGTGGCGCTGGCCGTGTCCGGCTGCGGTCGCACCGATCACATGGGCAAAGCGCCCAGCTTCACCCCAACCACCGACAACCAAGAACACTACGCGATGATGAACCCGCCGCTGCCGCAGCAGGCCAGCGTGTCACGTCGTTCTGATACCGCATCGCTCTGGAGCGGCAACAAAGCCTCCCTGCTTGGCGACCGCCGTGCCGCCAGCCGTGGTGATATTCTGACCGTGGTGATCGAGGTGGACGAAAAAGCCCAGATCAAAAACGAATCCGAGCGCAATCGCAGCGGCTCTGACAGCCTGAGTTTGCCAGCGCTGGCGGGCCTGCCTCAACGGATCAACGAGCGTCTGCCAACCGGGGCGACCACCGATCCACTTGTCGACATCAGCTCTGACAGCAAAAGTTCCGGCGATGGCTCTGTGAAGCGCAGCGAGAAATTGACCCTGCGTGTTGCGGCCACTGTGGTGGACGTGCTGCCAAACGGCGTTCTGGCCATCGAAGGCTCCCAAGAGCTGCGCGTGAACTACGAGTTGCGAGAGCTGCTGGTGTCCGGCTTTGCCCGCTCCGAAGACATCTCTCGTAAGAACGAAATCACCTTCGACAAAATTGCCTCCGCACGTGTGTCTTATGGCGGCCGTGGCCAGATCACCGACATGCAGCAACCACGTTGGGGTCAACAGGTCATGGACGCGGTCCTGCCTTACTAATCGGGTGATCTGATGAAGAAACTTCTCCCCATTATCCTTCTTCTGGTTGGCATCGGTGCTGGCGTTGGCGCAGGGCTTGCCCTGCGACCGGAGCCTGCTCCGGTAGAAGTAACCGAAGCAGGCGAAAGCGAAGAGCACGCCGAAAAATCAGCCAAAGGCGACGAGGAGGAGGGCCCGCCAACAGGTCGCGAGTACATCGATCTGGTGGACCAGTTTATTGTCCCTGTTGTGAATGATGATGCTGTTTCATCGCTGATTTTGATCACCCTGACGATTGAAGCGGAAGCAGGCAGTCGCGAAGCGATTTTTGAGGCAGAACCACGCATTCGTGGGGCGCTTTTGCAAACGATGTTTGACCACGCCAACATTGGCGGTTTCAGCGGTGCCTTCACCAACTCAAGCAAGCTGGACCGGCTGCGTAAAACCTTCCTGGAAGTGGCCCAAAAAGCCTACGGCGACGAGATCACCGATGTGTTGATTGTGCAGATCACACGTCAGGACATCGCGTAATCACGCAGGTGCACATGACAAAAAAGGCGGCGCTCATCAGCGCCGCCTTTTTTTGGTCTCTGAAAGATCAGTTGGCTCACATGCCGCAGCTCAACTTGCCTTCCATGATCGAATCCACCAGCGCCACCGCCCGCATTTGACGGCGGGTTTGCACCTCGTGCTCCAGCAGTTTTTCCATCACATTGGCTTTGCCAAAATGCTTCTGGAGATCCTTATAGGCCATCTCCTTACGTACCATCACATTGGCCAGCTGATGGTTCAGGATCTTGCGGTTGCGCCCGATCCAGCTGTTCCAGGCCAGGTCCCCGCCGGTGATGCGCATGGCGGTATCGCCAGTCAGCGCGTCACGTCCGTTCTTTTCCTGCTCCGTCAGATCGTTAAGCAACCCGCGCAGTTTATTTTCTTCCGCCTGAATGGACTGCATCGCCGCCTGCGCCTTCTGATAGCGCGCCTGGGTGATCACATTCAGCTCTTTCAGATCGTCGCTCATACGCGGCCTTTCATACGTTGACGCATGGCGTCGGCAAATCGGATGGCCGCCGCCACCGGTGCATAGTGGTCCGGCGGTACTTCTTGACCAATTTCCACAACCGCGTGCAGCGCCCGTGTTGAGGGTGGATCGCGGTGAATAGGTACGGCATTTTCCTGTGCCACTTCGCGGATTTTGGCCGCAACTTCGTCTACACCTTTGGCCACACAGACCGGCGCGGCACCGGGCATGCGGGACCACTTCAGCGCGACGGCGTAGTGCGTCGGGTTCACCATGACCACATCCGCGTCCGGCACATCCGCCAGCATTTGGTTCATCGCAATTTCCTGACCTTTTTGGCGCCGCTGCTGTTTCATATGCGGGTCGCCTTCGGCCTCTTTGCTTTCGTCGGTCATTTCCTTACGGGTCATCATGTTTTTGCGAATGTGCTCGGCGCGTTGCCAGAAATAGTCGATCACCGCGATCGAAGCGGAGACGACAATCACAATCATCAAAAACTCAAGCATCAGGCGGCCCAGAAGGGCTGGCACCATCATCGCATCAAGTTGAATGGCGGAGGCCATTTCGGCCATGCGTGCCTTCAGAAAAAACCCAAGACAGACCGAGAAGATCACCAGCTTGGCAAAGCTCTTGCCAAATTCAAACAGACCGCTGCGGCCAAACTTGTTTTTGGCGTTAGAGATCGGATTGATGCGCGACAGTTTGGGCGCCAGCTTGGACGGCGTCACCAGAAAAGCGCGCTGCGCTATCACGCTCAGGATCACCGCGACCATCGGTACGACAAACCAAGGGGCTACGGACGTTATGGTTTCCAGCATGATCCCGCCAAGCGGCGTAGACGGATTGCCCTCAAACACCATTGGCGCAAGTTCATCTGCCTGATCCAGTAGCACCATCAAACCGTTGCCAGCCGATTTGATGGTGGCGGGGCCAACGGTCAGAAACGCCAGAGTTAGGCCAAGGTAACCCGCCGCCACGGAGACATCCATGGACTTGGCTATCTCACCTTTCTTTCGCGCATCATCCAGTTTCTTCTGGGTGGGCTCAAAACTCTTTTCGCTGTCGTCGTCCTGACCGCCGCCGCTCATCTCAGGCCCTCAACCGGGTTGATCATGAACGCCTCCATTGCGCCCCACCACAGGGTGAGCAGCGCAGGCGCCACAAGGAACAAAAGGAACAGGCCGCCCGCCGTGATCAGCGGCGCCCCCACAAAGGCCACCATCAACTGCGGCATGGCGCGGTTGATCACGCCAAGCATCAGGTTGTAGATCGCCGAAATGATCACAAACGGCGCCGCCAAACGGAACGCCATGTTAAACGCCTGCGCCATATGCGGCACACCCCATTCGGTCATGATTTCCCGTGGCGGAAAGGTGCCAGAAGGGAACAGCATGTAAGATCCGATCAAATAACGCGCGACATAGACGTGCAGCCCCATGGTCACCGCCAGCGCGAGACCGGCGATCACCAGAACATTACCAATCGCTGGCAGCGGTTCGCCCGCCGCGCCGCCCAAAAGCTGCGCCAAAGATGTCGACTGACCGGCAATTGTACCTGCGGTCTGCAATGCAAACACAAACATGCGAATGCCAATGCCCATCAAAAATCCGCTGATGGTTTCGGTTAGCGCGTATTGCGCGATCAATGGGAAGGTCGGCTCGGCGCTTTCAAACACCGGCACGGCTGGCGCAACAATGACAGTGAACGCCAATGCCAAGCCCAGCTTGATGCGGGTCGGCACCGAGGTCTCGCCAAAGGCTGGCAGCAAGGCCACCGCTGTGCCCACCCGCAAAAACACCAAAAAACCGTGCCAAAGCGCGGCTTCTGTGGTGTTCAGAAGGAAGAGGGCGGTCTCCATCATGCGGCAACAACCCCAACAAGCGCGGGCCGTGCATCCAGTCCGATTTCCTCAAAGCTGAGCACAGGATTGGAGATGCCTTTGGCGCTGAGCACCGTGCGCAGGAATCTCCGGCGCCTGGTTGACGTCACAAGCGCGGCAAAAATCCCACTGTTGCCTGCATCAGTCATCCGGTCGGAAATCGATTGGGCCAGCGCGTTGAACACATCCGGTGGCAGCGCCACGTCCATGCCGCCTGCGTCGCCATCCACTTGATAGGTCGCAAAGGTGTCTTCCCACTCCGGCGCCAGCTGGACCAATGGAATGGTTCCGTCGTCGCGCTTCAGATCGGAAATCAGCTGGAAGCCCAGACGTTGACGTACATTCTCGCAGATCGCTTCCGGCTGCACGCTCACATGGCGGGCCTCGGCGATGGATTCCAAAATCAGCGGCATATTGCGGATAGATACTTGCTCATCCAGCAGCATGCGCAGAATGCGGTGCAGCAGATCTAGCGGGACTTTGTCTGGCACAAACTCATCCATCATCCGGCGGTTGGCATCGGCCCGCACCGGATCAGACAGGTTCATCATCTCATCAAGAATGCGACGCAGCGCCTTAAACGTCAGCAGACGGCCAAAGTTGGATTTGATTGTTTCCAGCAGGTGGGTCGCCAGAACCTCCCCCGGTGTCACAATGGTGATGCCGGCGAGAGCGGCTTTCTCCTGCGCGGCGCTGTCGATCCAGCGGGCAGGGGCGCCATAGACCGGCTCGGATACATCCTCACCGGAAGGCAGCGAGTCCGGGCTGTCGCCTGCCAAGGCAAGAACTTTCTCCGGCTCCAGTCGGTCGCGCACCTGCTCTACACCTTGAATGCGAATAGTGTAGGTGCCGTTTGGCAGCGACGGCTCGTCGGTCAGGCGGATTTCCGGCAGGATCAGGCCATAGGTCGAGGCCACATGGGTGCGCATATTGGTGATGCGCGCATCGAGACCTGCGCCGGGATCGAGCACCATGTTTACCAGATCGGTGGCAAACTCCACGTGGATGTCGTCCAAGTCCAGCACGTCGCCGATGGGCTTGTCACGTGGCAGAACCGGTGCGTCTTCCTCATCGATTTCAAGGCTGGCATCGGCCTCTTCTTTCTTCTTCTGGTGCAGGTAATACGCCGCAAAACCAAGCACGCCGCCGCCTGCAAGGAAAGGCAGGAATGGCAGACCAGGCACCAGCGCAAACAACATCATCAGCACGGCCACGGTGGCAATCGCAGGCGGGTAGTTGCCCAGCTGTTTCAGCAGGGTCAAGTCGGTGGAGCCGGTGGTGCCGCCCCGTGCCAGCAGCAAGGCAGAGGCAATCGAGATAATCACGGCCGGGATCTGGGTCACCAGACCGTCACCCACGGTCAGGATGGCATAGGTCTCAAACGCCTGGCCGATTGGCATGCCATGAATGGCGACGCCCATGATCAGGCCCATCACCAGGTTCAACAGCGTGATCAACAGGCCGGCAATCGCGTCGCCTTTTACGAACTTTGACGCACCATCCAGCGATCCAAAGAAGGTGGTTTCCTGCTGTTCCCGCTCCCGGCGGGCTTTGGCTTCGGCGTGGTCAATCGCACCGGCGGACATGTCGCTGTCAATCGCAAGCTGCTTACCTGGCATGCCGTCCAGCGCAAAGCGCGCGCCCACTTCGGCCATCCGAGTGGCACCTTTGTTGATCACCATGAAGTTCACGATGAGCAGCACACAGAACACCACGAGGCCCAAAAACACGCTTCCGCCCATCACAAAGTTGGCAAAGCCTTCGATCACATCACCCGCGGCATTTGTGCCGGTGTGGCCTTGCCCAATGATCAGTTTGGTCGAGGACACGTTGAGCGACAGGCGCAACATCAGCGAGGCCAGCAAAATGGTTGGGAAGGCGGAAAAGTCCAACGGACGCTCAATAAACAGCGTCACGGTGAAGATCAGAATCGCGAGGGCAAAAGACGCGGCCAATCCGATGTCCAACACCCAGGAGGGCATCGGCAGGATCATCATGACAATAATCGCCATCAGGGCGAGGGCGAGCAGGATCGTCGGGCTGAAAAGCGCTTTGATGGAGAAGGTTGGGTTCACGGATTACCCTCCATTGCTCAGCAGTGATCGGCCCGATCCAGATCCAAGCGGCACAAGCGATCCCATCGCGCCAGCTGAACCGCTGCGCTGAAGCAGCGGGAAATTGTTTTCGCGGATCACAGTGGCCGTGCGCTTCACCGGCATCAGCGCCTGATCCGGCGATTGCGCCAGATCGCGTTTAAAAATGGCTTTGATTGTGGCGGCATTATTGGAGGGGCGCGCCTGATCGGCCGCGTCATCCCTGTTGTGGGTTTCCGCGCTGTCGGTGCTGTCTTGTACAAATGTGGTGAAAACCAAAAAGAGACTTGTCACAAGTCCCAGAAGACCGATTGTGACGGTCTTGAGTGAGTCGCCATAGAATCGCGACATCGCGTTGAAAACGTACTGTTTTTTCATACCGATAGCTTTCTGCCCCAGTTCAAGGCCCAAGCTATCGGCGCATGGTTAAGATGTGGTAACCGGTGTTAAGAAGATGGCTCGGTCACGCTGTGCAGATCGAGCAATTCGCCCAGCACGCCCCGGCTCTCCGCCGCGCCTTCCAGCAAGGCGCGATTGCGCGCCAACATGCCTTCGGTCACACGATCTGTGGCCGCCTCGGACTCGCTGCCCTCTTCCGGCGGCAAGAGATAGGTGGAGGCCCGTCGCAAGACTTCGTTCTCTGAAGCTGTCAGAGACGCCAGGTCACCGTCAAGCCAGGCTTCGGTTTCCGCCAATCCACGTTCGCCAAGCTCAGCCAGCAAACGCGCCGCTCCGGCATGATCGCCAGCCATGGCTTTGGCTTGCGCCCGCAAACGATCCGCAACTGGGGTTTCCATACCCATAAGTTCCGCTTCCGCGCGTTTCGGCAAGGCTTCCGCCAGCGCCAAACGGGCATTCAACAGGCGTTTTTCATCCGTCGGAATCACCGTCTGCGCGGCTTGCATCAGACGTTTGGTTTCCCCCAGGAAGCCCATCTCGAAGGTCTTATGGGCCAGCTGCAACGCAGCCGCTGTCGAAATACGCCCAGGGGAGGCCAGACGTTCCTGAATTGACCAGGAGATCACCTCAAAATCATCGGCCTGCTCCAGCACCGCCATAACCAGCTGGCTGCGCACATCTTCGGCCGCCTCAGCCCCGTCGCGGGTTTCGATGTCATTGATGATTTTGAAGGCTTCGCCAAATTCATGGCCCATCATACGCGCCAAAGCATGGGCACGGCGCAAGTCTGGCCCCATGGCGCCGCCCTTGTGTTCCACAGCCAAAGCGCCGACCAGAGACACGGTCTCCGGCGAGGGGGAGTCACCCTGCGCCACATGGTTCTCAATTAGGTCAATCACCGCCTTGGTGGAGATATCAGCGTTTTGCGTAGCAATTTCGGTAAGCGCCTCGGTGGCTTCCTCGGTGTTGCCCAGTTCCGCGTTCAGCGTGGCTTCGGCAAACTCAAAGTTGATGTCCGGCTTGGGCGATGTGCGCTCAATTCCGTTCAGAACCAGCATCGCGGCCTCGGTTTGGCCTTGCGCCACCAACCGATTGCTCAGCTGCGGCCCAAGATATTCACGCAGATGGCGTGGCATCTTCTGCAGTGCATCCAATGCGCCGTTGACCGCGCTTTCTCCCACCAGGGTTTCGCCGGACAAGGCGGCCCACATGGCAGAGTTTCCTGCGCAATGCCCTTGGCTGGCAAAAGACGGGTTGTCCTCAGGGGGCGTGCGTCCATCCATGATATGCGCCATGGCGATCAGGATGCTGTTCTCGCCACTTTCCGGCAGCAGATTCATGATCTGCAGAGCTTCCGCGCCAAAGGTGTAATGCACGTAGAGCTGCGCCAGCTCACGCAAAGCATCCTTGTTGGTGCGGTCAAATTCGCCCACAACTTCCTGACGCAGACGGCCAAGCTCTTGCACAAAGGTGCCTTCGCCACTCCAGTCGGCGATGTTCACCGCCGAATCCGGCAGACACATGCCGGTGGCCACTTGCCCGCTGAGCAGCGCCGCGATGTCGCGGCCCACTTCGTCAAGCACGTTATAGGCGACGATGTTCAGGTCTTTTCCAACGGCCGCTTGCGGCGGCACATGGTCCGAGCTGTTGAGCTGCGGCATTTGCGACTCAGCGGTTTTCACAGGTTTGCCAACCAGCCCGCTGGTGTCTTCCACCTCGGGAGTTTGTGCCTGCAACAGGTTCTGATTGGCCGCGCGGTCGACCTGTTTGATCAGATCACCCCGCAAGACCTGCACCTGGGCGCTGCGGTCGACAAAATTATCGATTGCCAGTAAGTCGGAAAAATCCGGCTTGGGCTCAGCGGCGGCCACCTGAACCGGCGGTGGTGTTGGGCTAGCCGCCTCAAACGACGAGAACCGGAACTGCCGCTGAGGCTTTTTTTCAACCGGCACAGCCTCGCCAAAAGATAGCGGCACCTGTGGCAGGTCGTCGTTCTGCGCAGGTGGCAGGTCGTCGCGAATGTCAAAGATCACATAGCGCCCATCGTAAGGGATCGACACAACACGGCAGGCACAGGCCAGTTCCAGTTCCAACTCACCAGCGGCGTCATTGGCCACAACATTGGCCAATCGGTCCCGCGGGATTTTGTCAAAAATGGTGCTGGTGCGCAGGTTGACGTCATCACCCTCGATTTTGATGGTGTAAAACCGCCCGTCACGCGACACGGTCCAATCGGTTTCCGAGGAAGGCAGGGTGGCCACCAAACGGGTGAAATCTTCGTGCTCGCCGGACCGGAACAGCACGTCTTGTGCGGCCCCCGCAGAGGCCGCCAATACCATCGGAACAGCAAGCAGAAGCTGTTTCATGCCGCTTCCTTCTTCACTTCGGCCAGCGCCTCTTCCAGCTCCGCAAACTGCGGACGGTTGTGGCCCGGCGTGTTCTGACGCCCCACCTCGATACAGATGTTTGGCGAGTGGTTGTGCAGGTTCGCAATCAGCACCTCACGGATAAGCTGATAGAAATGCGCTTCATCCTCGACCACACCTTTGATTTTGGCGGCAAACGGACCTACCAGACCATAGGCCAGGAAAACCCCGAGGAACGTCCCCACAAGCGCGCCACCGATCATGCCGCCCAGAACCTCTGGTGGTTGGTCGATCGAGCCCATGGTTTTGATAACACCCAAAACCGCCGCAACAATTCCCAGCGCCGGAAGCGCATCCGCGAGTGACTGCAACGCGTGGTTGGGGTGCATCGCATGGTGGAAATTGGCTTCGATTCGCTTCTCCAGAACCTCTTCCACCTGATGCGGGTCGTCATAGTTCATCGACGCAGAGCGCATGGTGTCGGCAATCAGGTTGATCGCTTCTTTGTCCGCAGTGATGCGGGGGTATTTTTGGAAAATGTCGGATTCATCCGGGTTTTCGATGTGCTCTTCGATGGCCACAGGGTTTTTCCTGGCCAATCGTATGAGCTCAAACAGCAAACACAGCAGATCCTTGTAATCGTCCGGCTTCCATTTCGGGCCTTTGAAGACTTTGCCGAGATCCTTCAGCGTGTGCTTTACCACCGAGCCGTCATTGGACACCAAAAAGGCACCAACACCGGAGCCGCCGATGATGATCATCTCAAAGGGAAGGGCCTTCATAATCGGGCCAAGACTACCACCGGCAAGAACGTATCCGCCCAACACCATGATAAAAACAACAGCGATGCCAATAATGCCTAGCACGGGTTCAAACTCCTAGTAGCGTTTCAGTCCGACCATAGGCCGACGCCGGTTAACAAGTTCTCATTCGGTGGGGGTATTTGCGTTCCGACCGGCCAAAATTACGCTGATTGTGTAGGCCGCATCCGGGGCCATGCCCGCCATAACGCCCGCAGCGCTTTCAGGTTTCATACGACCGATGAAACCAGCGGCAAATTTCGGGTCCATCTCTTCAAACAGAGCGGCCACATCTTTGGGCTTCATGGTCTCATACACTTGGGTGAGTCGCCCCAAATCGTCTTCGGCAGCGGTCTCAGACAAGGCGATCAAGCTGCGCAGACGCCCTTCGGCATCCTCCAGAGCGGCCAGTTTGCGGGTCACTTCGCCATCCGCGACGTTGAGCGCTTGCAGGCGATTCTTGATCTCTTTCTCACGCTGCTCGATGCGCTGTTCGCGTTCCTTGAACACAGCCATCAACTCGCGCAGGTCTTCTGGCGGCTCGCAGGTTTCTGGTTTGGCCATGCTGGCCAAGGGCGATTCAAAAAGCGGCTCTTCGCGCGCCAAAGCTTCATTGGCGCTGATACCCACGCGCACGGTGGCGGAGCCAATCAAAAACGTCGCGATCAGAAACAGACTTCCCTTGGACTGTTTCCGGCGCGCTTTCTTTTTGGCCTTCGCTTTCCCTGCCGGAGCGTCCGGCTTGGTCAACGTTTCCGCAGCCGCCTTGGCGCGGGTTTTCTTGGCGTCTTTTTTCATCACATACGCTCCAGTTAGGCGACGTGGCGTTTAAACATGGTGCCAGCTTCAGGCGCTTTGTCCTCTGCCGCAGGCTTCGCGGCCGCCGGTGCGGCCTCTGCCTGCATGGCTGCCAGAGCCATCGCCGCCTTTTTCTTGGCTTTTTTCTTGGCTTTTTTCTTGGCGCGACGGATCAACTTGGCTTCTTCTGCTGCAATGGCTTCTGCCTGCATCCGGGCCCAGTTTTCATCCTCGGCTGTTTCTTCCGCCGATTCGGGTTCCGCAATCTCTGCCTCTACAGGGGCCTCTGCCTTCGGTTCAGGGGTGTCTTCTACCTCTTCCGGTTCCGGCGCGGCCTTTGCTTTGGCAGGTTTTGCGTCTTCGATGTCGTGCATCGCGGCCATCATCAGCTCAAGACGTTTAGAAACCCCTTCTGCTCGCTGCGTTAGCGCTTCCAGGCGTTCGGTGGATTTACCAGCGGTGCCTTGTGCGGCCTTCAGGGTGCGGGTCATGTCGTCCACCTGGGCGGACAAAACCGCCACGGCTCCGCCCACACCTGATTCCAAATCGTTGAATTTGGACAGGCGGCGCGCTAGCACAAAACAATAGATGCCTGCCCCGAGGGCACCGGCTACCAACAAGATATCTGCGATCAAGTTCATCTCGACACTCCTCAGTTCAACACGAATTCCATGACCAGAAGGTCGGAAACTCGTTCAGGTCCGGTTACAATTTGTACGCGACGCAGCATTTGCGACCGCAGGGTCACCAGCGCATCCGGCGATTCGATGTCCGATGTGTTCAGCGCCCGCAGATAGCCGTTCAGCACATCCACAACACGCGGCAACACCCGCTCGACTTCTTCCTGATGATCGCTTGGCACTTCCAACTGGGCGCGGAACCGCAGGTAGTCGGCGCCGCCACTGGAAGTCAGTGAAACAATAAGAGGGTCCATGCCGACGTAAACAACGTCAGGCAGTGCTTCGATCTCTTCCGCAGGCGCCGATTCTTCGGCCACTTCAGCAGAATCATCCCCCAAAATCATGCCCGAATAGACGGCATAAAATCCGCCGCCGCCGCCAACCAAAGCCAGCACGAGCCCAATGATTAAAGGGAGTTTTGACGCTTTTTTCGGTGCGTCTTCTGTCTCGACAGTTTCGTCAGTCATCACAGGTTCCAAATTCTTTGTCCCTGCAACTTCTCCCATACAGAAACTAACCGATTATTAAGTCTGTTGAGAGAAACAGTTCGTGACGGTCGTGCAGAAGGTGCGATCCCACGGAGAAGAAACGTGCAACAATTTTTGAATATGTGGACAGCAATGGACAATCGGCGAAAGGTGATCGTCGTATTGGCCACGATTGCGGTTTTTGCGACCGTATTGTCTTTGGGTCGGGTCGCCACCAAACCGGGAATGGCCCTTCTATATAGTGGTTTGGAAAGCGGAGCGGCTGGCGATGTCGTCACAGCTCTGGAACAACGCGGCGCCATTTATGAAGTGCGCGGCGGATCTATTTATGTAGCTTCCGGTTCCCGGGATGAGCTGCGCATGACGCTCGCCAGCGAAGGTTTGCCTGCCAATACGACTCAGGGGTACGAGCTTCTCGATTCGCTTTCGGGTTTTGGCACCACCTCGCAAATGTTTGACGCAGCCTACTGGCGCGCCAAAGAAGGTGAGTTGGCTCGAACAATTGTTGTGAGCCCTCTGATCAGCCAGGCACGTGTGCATATTGCAAACGCCTCCTCCAATCCTTTTCAACGGCATATCAAACCGTCCGCCTCCGTGACGATCACCACACCTGCCGGAGATTTGCCCAACAAACATGCGCAAGCGCTGCGGTTTCTTGTGGCCTCTGCGGTCTCCGGTCTCTCTCCCGAAGATGTTGCCATTATTGATGGCAGCGGCGGTCTGGTGGGCGTGGCGGATGAAACCAGCACCAAAGTGGGTGACAATAAAGAAGAAGAAACCCGTCTGGCGGTTCAGCGTATGCTGGAAGCCCGCGTGGGTCCGGGCAATGCGGTTGTCGAAGTCAGCATCGAGACGGTGACCGAGACCGAATCTATCACCGAGCGTATTTTTGATCCTGCGAGCCGTGTGGCGATCAGCACCGACACCGAAGAGCGCAGCACCGATTCTCAAAACGCGGCCGGTCAGGTGACCGTGGCCTCCAATCTACCGGATGGGGATGCCGCCGGAAGCTCTGGCTCCACCAACCAGAACCGCGAAACCCGCGAGCGCATCAATTACGAGGTGTCCGAGACCCAGCGTGAAATTCTGCGTCAGCCTGGCGCGGTGAAACGTATGACTGTGGCGGTGTTGGTGAACGGCACACAAACCGAAAATGATCTTGGCGAGCCTGTTGTAACCCCGCGTCCCGACGAAGAACTCGAAGCGCTGCGTGAACTGGTGGCCTCTGCGGTGGGCTTTAACGAAGCCCGCGGGGACGTGATCACCCTGAAGTCGATGAACTTCCAGCCGGTCCTGCCAATGGGCACCTCTGCCGAATCCTCCATGTTTAAAGGCATGGAACTTGACCTGATGTCGATCATCCAAACCGCGGTGCTGGCGATTGTGGCGCTGGTACTGGGCCTGTTTGTGGTCCGTCCATTGCTGGCCGGTGGCGGCAGTCGCGAACTGAACGAACTGGGTGACGCCCCAATGTTGCCGGATCTTGGCGGTGAAGACGGTGACTTCCCGGCCATGGCGCCAATGATGGGCGACATGGGTGGCGACATGGGCATGCCAATGGCGATTGGCGACATGGGTGGCGACGTTGGTGGCCTGCCTGATCTGGGTGGCGGCCTGCCTGCGCTGGGCGGTGACGGTGGTGGCATGTCGCAATCTGATGCCGCAGACCGTCTGCGTGGCCTGATCAGCGACCGCAAAGATGAAACCGTGGAGATTCTCCGTAACTGGCTCGATGATCGTGAGGAAGCCTGATGTCGATTTCCCATCTGTTTGAAGACTTTGGCGGCATCACCGCCCCAGAGCCGGAACCTGTCGCAACACAGGAGGACGGCAATGAAGATGACATGCTCGAATCCTTTGAGCAGGGCTACAAAGCTGGTTGGGACGACGCGATCAGCGCCAAGTCGGAGGAACACGCCAGTGTGTCTGCTGCCCTCTCCACCAAATTGAACGATCTGTCTTTCACCTACCACGAGGCGCGCGAAGCGATTCTCGCCGATCTCGCCCCCACGGTGGAGAAAGCCATCATGACTGTGCTGCCAGAGGTGGCCCGTCAGGCCGTTGGCGCCTTGGCCGTGGAACAGCTGCACAAAATTGTGCGCGATAACAGTGAAACCCCGGTGGTGTTGTCCACAGCGCCGGATTGCTACCAGCCGGTCATCGACGTCATGCCCGAAGACCAAACATTCCCCGTCGAAGTGGTGCGCGACGAAAACCTGGCAGAAGGCCAGGTGCGTTTTGAATTTGCCCAACGCGAACGCCTGATTGATCTCAGCGAGGTTCTCGAAGCTGTTGCTGAAGCAATGGCTGCGTTCACACATGAAACACGCAAGGAGGCCCAGAATGGCTGATCCAACTCTCAAATCTGAATCCGGCAACCCGTTCACCTCTGTACCTGTGGAGATCACCATCTCCGTGGGCAAGGCACGACCGTTGATCGGCGACCTGCTGAACATGAACGAAAACTCGGTTCTGCCGCTCGACAAACGTGTGGATGACCCGGTGGAGCTTTATGTGGGCGACAAACTCATCGCCCGCGGCGAGCTTGAGGAAATGGAAGGCGGACAGGAAGGCCAGCTGGCCGTGCGCCTAACCGAAGTGGCAGAGTTCGAAAGCGGTCTGTGATGATCCGCGCGGCTTTTCTTGCCGTCACCTTCTCCACCGTCTTTCTCTTTATGGCAGATTCGGCCTCGGCGCAGGATCTGTCCATTCCGATCACCCAAGACGGCTCGCTGACGGCACGCAGCATTCAAATCTTTCTCCTGATCACGGTTCTCAGCCTCGCGCCGGGGATTGCGATCATGGTCACCTGTTTCCCTTTCATCGTGACGGTGCTCTCGATCCTGCGTCAGGCCATTGGTCTGCAGCAATCTCCGCCCAATATGATGATGGTCTCGCTGGCGATGTTCCTGACCTACTACGTCATGGAGCCGGTTTTCACACAGGCCTGGACCACTGGCGTCGAGCCCCTGATGGCGGAACTGATCGACATCGAAACCGCCTTTGAGCTGACCGCGGAACCCTTCCGTCAATTTATGGCCGCCCGCTTGGACCCGGACACCTACACCCATCTGGCGTCGTTGCGCCCGGATACGGTGGACACCGCCCCCGGCCCGGACTCGCCCCTATCGGTTCTGGTGCCCAGCTTCATGCTCTCGGAAATTGCCCGCGCGTTTCAGATCGGCTTCCTGATCTTCCTGCCGTTCCTGATCATCGACCTCGTGGTCGCCGCCGTGCTGATGTCCATGGGGATGATGATGGTCCCGCCCGCGATTGTGTCTTTGCCATTTAAACTGTCTTTCTTTGTGATCGCAGACGGCTGGAGCCTGATCGCAGGCAGTTTGGTGCGCAGCTACTTCTAAAACCGCACGCGCCGCTTCCCTTTTGAGGCGGCGCGTGGCACACATCGGATGACTCAATCCGTTAGCGCAATCAGGCGCGGAGCAGCCCCATGAATCTGAAAGCGACCTTGCTGGCCCTGCTGGCCTTTGCGATCTATTCCACCCACGACGTTGTGGTGAAACACCTCGGCGCGACGTTTTCGCCGTTCCAGATCGTGTTCTTTTCGTCGCTGTTTGGCTTCCCTTTGATCACCCTGATGCTGGTGCGCGACCCCACCCATGGCAATCTGCGCCCGGTGCACCCATGGTGGGTGGCGCTGCGGTCGCTCTGCGTGGTGATCTGCCCCACGGCTGCCTTTTACGCCTTTTCGGTGCTGCCATTGGCGCAGGTTTATGCGCTGCTGTTCTCCACACCTTTGCTGGTCACTGTCCTGGCGATTCCCGTCCTCGGCGAGAAAGTGGGCATCTGGCGTATGTTGGCGGTTCTGGTGGGCCTTTTGGGGGTGATGATTGTTGTTCGCCCCGGGGCAACCGAGTTGAACCTTGGCCACCTCGCGGCTTTGGTGGCTGCAGGCACCGCCGCATTGCAATCCGTTATCGTGCGCAAAATTGGCCAGGACGAGCGCCGTGTGGTGCTGATGCTCTATCCGCTTCTGATCAGCGTGGCCGTTATGTCCGTGGCGATGGCTTTTGTCTATCAGCCGGTTGCCGCGCCAGATCTGGCAGGATTCGCCATTGTGGCGGTGTTTGGCTTCATCGCCACCTTGCTCATGGTCTCCGCCTACACAATCGGCGAAGCCGCCTTGGTGGCGCCGATGCAGTATTCTCAGATCATCTGGGCTGTGATCTTTGGCATGCTGCTGTTTGACGAAACCCCGGATGCGCCGACCTTGATCGGCGCCGCGGTGATTGTTGCCAGCGGCCTCTTCATTATTGCCCGCGAGGCCACCGGCGGCACGTCCGAACAAACCCCCGTTCTGCGCACCCGCTCGCGCGGCCTGTCGCCCGGCAGCTTCCGCGTGAGCCAGGCTCTACGCCGTCCAGCACGCACTGATTTGGACTAGCCCAAGCCACAACGCCGCCGCGAGAGGCGCATAGCAATCACAGGTCTCATTTGAGGGTGCCAAAACAACAAAACCCCGCCAATGGCGGGGTTTTGTTTGAAAGTGGTGAGCCGTATAGGATTCGAACCTATGACCCACTGATTAAAAGTCAGTTGCTCTACCAACTGAGCTAACGGCCCACTCTCTGTGTTGGTGCGCGGTTACTATGCCGACTGACCGAGGGGGTCAACCCGATTCTCGAGAAAAATTTCACGATACTGGAAAAGGCTGTGCAACGGGCGTATATGCGCCCAATGGATACACGTGTTGAAACCCCTTTGGCGTTCATGAAAATGCATGGGCTGGGCAATGATTTTGTCGTTGTCGATGGCCGCATGCGCGCATTTGATCTGACCGAAGGTCAAATCACCGCCATCGCGCACCGGCAAAAAGGTGTGGGATTTGATCAGCTTGCGGTGATCACCCATGGCACAGAGGGCAGCAACGCAGACGCGCATCTGACGTTTTATAACGCCGATGGATCGACCTCGGCCGCTTGTGGAAATGCCACCCGTTGTATTGCGCGGCACCTGATGGATGTGTCGGGCGCTGAGTCGCTGACCCTGACCACGGATCGCGGCACTTTGTTTGCCCGTGAAGCCGGAAACGGTCTGGTGTCTGTGAACATGGGCCATCCGCAGCTTTTGTGGCACGAAGTGCCGCTTGCGCAGGAGATGGACACGTTAGAACTTCCCATCGACGGGACCCCTACGGCCACAGGCATGGGCAACCCGCATTGCACCTTCTTTGTCGACGATGTGGAAAGTGTGGACCTGGTGACCTTTGGCGCTGCACATGAGCATCACCCGCTTTATCCTGAGCGCACCAATGTGCAGGTCGCGCAGGTCATTGGCGAAAACCACATTCGTATGCGGGTCTGGGAGCGCGGTGTCGGCCCAACGCTGGCTTCAGGCTCTTCCAGCTGTGCCACCGCTGTGGCCGCCGCCCGCCGTGGTCTGACCGGCCGCGAGGTTCAGATTGATCTGGACGGCGGCACGCTTTGGATCAACTGGGCTGACGATGGCGTCTGGATGACGGGTGAGACCGAACATGTCATGTCCGGTCAGTTCAACGCTGCCTTTCTGGAGCGGCACAAATGACCGCCGCCGCGCCAAAGTTCACCACACTCGGCTGTCGTCTGAATTCTTACGAATCAGAGGCGATGAAAGACATGGCGCAATCCGCCGGTCTTGAGAACGCCGTGATCGTGAACACCTGCGCGGTGACGGCAGAGGCCGTGCGCAAAAGCCGTCAGGAAATTCGCCGCCTGCGCCGCGACAATCCTGATGCCCAGATCATCGTCACCGGCTGTGCCGCGCAAACTGAGCCTGAGACATTTGCCGCCATGGGCGAGGTCGACAAGGTCATTGGCAACACCGAAAAAATGAACCCCGCCACATGGCAGGGCATGGCCGCCGATTTCATTGGGGAAACCGAAAAGGTCCAGGTCGACGACATCATGTCGGTCACCGAGACCGCCGGTCACCTGATCGACGGTTTTGGCACCCGCGCGCGCGCTTATGTACAGGTGCAAAACGGCTGCGACCACCGTTGCACCTTCTGTATCATACCCTATGGCCGCGGCAATTCCCGCTCGGTCCCGGCCGGTGTGGTGGTCGATCAGATCAAACGGCTGGTGGACAAAGGCTTCAATGAAGTTGTGCTGACCGGCGTGGATCTGACCAGTTGGGGCGCGGATCAGCCGATGCAGCCCAAACTGGGCGATCTGGTCATGCGCATCCTCAAGCTGGTGCCGGACCTGCCGCGTCTGCGGATCAGCTCGATTGACAGCATCGAGGTGGACGAGAACTTGATGCTGGCCATCGCCACAGAGCCGCGCCTGATGCCGCATCTGCATCTGAGCTTGCAGCATGGCGATGATTTGATTCTCAAACGCATGGCGCGGCGGCATCTGCGGGATGACGCCATCCGCTTCTGTGAAGAGGCCAAAAAGCTGCGGCCGGAGATGACCTTTGGCGCGGACATCATTGCCGGCTTCCCGACTGAATCGGACGCGCATTTTGAAAACTCGCTGAAGCTGGTGCAGGAGTGCGACCTCACTTGGTTGCATGTTTTCCCCTATTCCAAGCGCGAAGGCACCCCGGCGGCCAAAATCCCAAGTCAGGTGAACGGCAACGTCATCAAGGCCCGCGCGGCGCAATTGCGCGACGCTGGGGCGGCGCAGGTGGAAAAACATTTGTCTTCGCAGCTTGGCAAGACCCATCACATCCTGATGGAAAACCCCACCATGGGTCGCACGGAACAGTTTACCGAAGTCGCCTTTGGCACCCCGCAAGAGGAAGGGGCGATTGTGACCGCATGTATCCTTGACGTGCGTGGGCAACAGCTGGTGGCCTAACCGCTTGGGGGCCAGCCCCCAAACCCCCGAGATATTTCTGGAATGAGAAAACAAGATGACTGAATTGCCCGCTCTCTATTCCTTTCGCCGCTGTCCTTATGCAATGCGCGCGCGTTTGGCCGTTGCGGTATCTGGCGTGGCAGTTGAACTGCGCGAGGTTCTACTGCGTGACAAGGCGCCTGCGTTTTTGGAGACCTCACCCAGTGGCACAGTTCCTTGCCTGAAAGCGGGGGATCTTGTGATTGACGAAAGTCTCGACGTGATGGTCTGGGCGCTGCAGCGAAAGGATCCGGAAGGCTGGCTGGATATGCCGGACTTGGGACATGAGTTGATTGCCGAGGCAGATGGTCCTTTTAAGGCCGCACTGGATCACACCAAATACCACAGCCGCTATCCGGAGCTGGACCCGGAAGAGTCGCGCGCTCAAGCCATGGCGTTTCTGTCCAAATTGGATCAGCAGATCGGTGACAAACTCTGGCTCTTTGGCGATATGCCGAGCCTGGCCGACATGGCGATTCTGCCGTTTGTGCGTCAGTTCGCATTCATCAACAAATCCCGCTTTGGTGTTGACGCCGGTCCCAATCTGTCCCGCTGGCTGGAGGCCTTTATCGCGTCCGAGCGTTTTGCGGCGATCATGCCCAAACTGCCCATGTGGCGCGAAGGCGATGTGCCACTGCGTTTTGAACGTGCAATTGCGGTTGCCAATCTCTAATCGCCCCTGCACGATCGCGCCAAATCAGAGACGAGGCGCATCATGCATCCCAATCCGGCGTTCCGCGGCACCGCAGAGGACAAGAACCTGGCTTTTGCCAAGGAGCGTGGCTTTGGCATGCTTGCAATCTCCGCAACCGATGCCGCCCCGATGGTGAGCCACGTGCCGTTTCTTATATCCGAAGATGGAAAAACCGCAGACCTGCACCTGGTGCGATCCAACCCAATGGCCCGCGCCGCAAAAAACGCCACACTCGCGCGATTGGCCGTGAGCGGGCCGGACAGCTATGTCTCCCCGGATTGGTACAACGCAGACGATCAGGTCCCAACGTGGAACTATGTCGCTGTACACCTCACCGGCCAGCTGTCCCCGTTGCCTCAGAACGACTTGCCCGATCTTTTGGACCGTCTATCCGCGCATTTCGAAGCCAACCTGTTGCCCAAACCGCCCTGGACCCGGGCTAAGATGACCGGCGACAGTTTCGATCGCATGTTGCGTATGATCGTGCCTTTTCGTCTGACAATCGACGATGTGCAGGGCACCTGGAAGCTTGGCCAGAACAAACCCAATGATGTGCGCCATGCGGCGGCGGATCAAATGGCCGCCTACGGTTTTGGCAGCGAGGCCCGTGAGCTCGCCGCCCTGATGCAATCCCCTTTTGCCGACCACGAAACGGAGTAATTGAGATGTCCAAATTGCAGCTGATCCATTCCCCGGCCTCGCCTTTCGTGCGCAAGGTGCGTGTGACCCTGGCAGAGACCGGCCAGACCGACGACGTCGAACTCACCCGCGTGCACACCACTGCGCTCAACACAGCGGATGAAGCCGCCGCTGCCAACCCGCTTGGCAAAATCCCCGCTTTGGTGCGCCAGGACGGCCCGGCGATTTACGACAGCCGCGTGATCTGTCGCTATCTGGTGGCGCGTGCCGGGGCGGACCTCTACCGAGAAGAGCGCCTTTGGGATGTGTTGACCTTAGAAGCCACCGCGGATGGCATTCTCGAAGCCGCCGTCTTGATGGTCTACGAAAAGCGCCTGCGCCCCGAAGAAATTGTGTTTGACGACTGGCTCACCGCGCAATGGGGCAAGGTCGAAGGCGCGCTGGATGCCCTAAATGAACGCTGGATGAGCCACCTGTTTGGACCGCTCGACATGGGGCAAATCGCCGTCGGCTGCGCGTTGGGCTATCTGGATTTCCGCCATGACGCCCGCAACTGGCGCCAAGGACGGGATGGGTTGGCAGGCTGGTACGCAGAGTTTTCAAAACGCGAAAGCATGCTAACCACGGTGCCAAGTGACTAAATCCCCACGCGTGGAGCCTGTCTAATCCTGGGGTGAACCTGTGGTCAAAATGCTCTAGGCTGATAGCCATAGATTTTTTGACCGCGCTTTTTCTGTTCGGTCCACTTGATTTGAGAAAGAGACTTGGATGCACGACGGACCCGATCCTGTCGAGGAAATGCGACAGGTGAATGTGCAGCAAAAGGCCTATTACGAGGCCACAAGCGCAGGCTGGATTTCTCCGGTGAATTCCTTCGCCACGAACCTGTGGTCCCGCCTGCGCCGCCGCGCGATGGTGGCGGTGTCCCATGAAGCACGCGAAGCTGTCTATGACACGCACAAGGCTTGGTTGGGCGACCTGTCGGATAAGAAAGTGTTGGATCTTGGTGCCGGCGCCGGGTCGCCTCTAAGCGGCTATCTTGCGCACCATGCCAAAGCGTACCACGCGGTGGAACTGAGCGGCATGCAGTTGGATCAGCTACGCGCCAACATAGGCACTGGCCCAACGCGTCATTTTATTGAGGCAGATTTTCTTGATCCAGCCTCAACGGACAGCGATTTTGACGTGATCTATGCCCATGCGGTGGTGCATCATTTTAGGTATCTCGATGTTTTGCTGGATGCATCACGTGACAAGCTGGTGCCAGGTGGGCAGATGATCACTTACGATCCTTGCCAGACCTGGCTTCCGATCCGGCTGTTTCGGGCTCTGTTCCGCCCTTTTCAATCGGATGCTGCATGGGAATTTCCGCTCACGCGTCCCGCAATGAACAGCATCGAAACCCGGTTTCTGGTGTCGCACAGATTGGGGGTCTTCAATCGGGGAAAGTGGGCGTTGATCTTGGGAATCTTTGCACCGAAGCTTGCGCAAAAGCACGGGGATCGCCTGTTCCTGGCAGACTTTGAGCCGGGCGCGGACACCCGGCTCACATCCAGTTTGCATGTGTCTTATGATCTTAGAAAACCCTGACGGAGTTTACTCCGCCGCAATCGGCGGCGTTTCCGCTTTTTCCACTCGCAGCGCCGAGAACTTGAACTCCGGGATTTTGCCGTAGGGGTCCAGCGCGGCATTGGTCAGAATATTGGCCGCCGCCTCAACATAAGCGAAGGGGAGGAACACGTTGTCCTCGGCCACTGCGCGGTCGGCCCGCGCCATCACGGTGAGTGAGCCGCGCCGGGTTGTCAGCTGCACATAGTCTCCTGGTGCGACTCCAAGCTTGCGCAGTGTGCGTGGATGCAAGGAACAGTTCGCCTCTGGCTCCAGCGCATCGAGCGTGCTGGCGCGGCGGGTCATTGAGCCGGTGTGCCAATGCTCCAGTTGACGCCCGGTGATCAGAACCATCGGATATTCAGGATCTGGAGTTTCCGCTGGTGAGACCACTTTCGCAGGGGTGAATTTCGCCCGCCCTTCTGGCCGCGGGAACCCGTCGCCAAACACAATCGCCTGCCCCGGATCCTCAGGGCTGAGGCTCGGGTAGGTCACGGCGGTTTTCTCCAACCGCTCCCATGTGATGTTGTCCAGCGAGCCCATGCCGAGCTTCATCTCGGCAAACACCTCCTTGGGATGCGTGTAGCTCCAATCCAGCCCCAGGCGCTTGGCCAGCTCCACCTCGATCCACCAGTCTTCCTTGGCCTCACCCGGTGGTGGGCACACCGGCCGCCCCATTTGTACTTGACGGTTGGTGTTGGTCACCGTGCCAGACTTTTCGTACCACGCCGAAGACGGCAGGATCACATCGGCATAGTTCGCGGTTTCCGTCAGGAAGATGTCCTGCACCACCAGATGCTCCAGATGGGCCAACGCTGCTCGCGCATGATCCACATCCGGGTCACTCATCGCCGGGTTCTCTCCCAAAATGTACATACCCTTGATATCGCCCTCATGGATCGCATCCATGATCTCCACCACGGTCAGGCCCTTCTGGTTGGAGAAATCTTCGCTCTCCCAAACTTCGGTGAACGCAGAGCGCACGCCGTCATCCATCACCGATTGATAATCTGGCAAGAACATCGGGATCAGCCCCGCATCAGAGGCGCCCTGTACGTTGTTCTGCCCACGCAGCGGGTGCAGGCCAGCGCCTGGGCGACCCACCTGGCCACTCATCAGCGCCAGCGAGATCAGGCAGCGCGCATTGTCCGTGCCGTGCACGTGCTGGCTCACGCCCATGCCCCAGAAAATCATCGCCGCCTTGGCTCCGGCAAAAGTGCGCGCCACATCGCGCAGCACATCCGCTTCAATGCCACAGATCTCTTCCATCTTTTCGGGCGGATAGTCCTTGAGGTGCTCTTTCATCACCTCCCAGTCTTCGGTGTAGGCCTCGATATATTGCTGATCGTAAAGCTTCTCCTCGACGATCACGTTCATGATGCCGTTTAACATCGACACGTCGGCGCCCGGCTTGAACTGCAACATATGGCTGGCAAAGCGTTTCATGCCGTGGCCGCGCGGGTCCATCACGATCAACTTGCCGCCGCGCTTCACAAATTGCTTGAAGTAGGTCGCCGCAACCGGGTGGTTTTCCATCGGGTTACAGCCAATAACAATCGCCACATCGGCGTTCTCGATCTCATTAAATGTCGCGGTCACTGCGCCGGAGCCGACATTCTCCATCAGCGCCGCCACAGAGGAGGCGTGACACAGCCTTGTACAGTGGTCGACGTTGTTATGACCAAAACCTTGTCGGATCAGTTTCTGGAACAGATAAGCCTCTTCGTTGGAACATTTCGCAGAGCCGAATCCGGCAATGTTAGTGCCTTTTTCCGCGCGCAGCCGTGCCATGCCACCGGCGGCAAAATCGAGCGCCTCGTCCCAACTTGCCTCGCGGAAATGGGTCATCAAATTTCCGGGATCTACATTCAGACCTTTGGGTGGCGCATCTTCGCGGCGAATGAGAGGTTTCGTCAGTCGGTGCGGGTGGTCGATATAGTCAAAGCCAAAGCGGCCTTTCACGCAGAGCCGGTTCTCGTTCGCTGGTCCGTCAATGCCTTCGACATATTGGATCTTGTTGTCCTTGACCTTGAATTTGATCTGGCAACCGACCCCGCAATAGGGGCAAACGCTCTCTACTTCCCGGTCAAAATCGGCGCTGTCACCGGCTTGATTTTCATCCAGCATGGCTGCAGGCATCAATGCCCCTGTGGGGCAGGCCTGCACACACTCTCCACAAGCCACACAGGAGCTTTCGCCCATAGCGTCGTCCTGATCAAAAATGATCTTTGCGGTGTTGTTGCGTCCGCTCATACCGATCACATCATTGACCTGCACCTCACGACACGCGCGTACACAGAGGTTGCAGTTGATGCAGGCGTCCAAATTGACGTTCATCGCCACATGCGAGGCGTCGAGCAACGGCACACGCTCTACCTCTTTGGCCGGGAATCGAGACTGTTCCACCCCAACTTGGTCGGCCATATCGGCAAAATGGCTGCTGGCGTCGTGCTTCACTTCGGGCTGATCCGCCACCAAAAGCTCGATCACCATTTCCCGCGCCTTTACCGCGCGTTCCGACTGGGTATTAACCACCATGCCCTCGGTCGCAGGCCGGATACAGGAGGCCGCTAACGTGCGTTCCCCTTCAACCTCCACGACACAGGCGCGGCAATTGCCATCCGGTCGATAGCCCTTGGCCGGTTTGTGGCACAGATGCGGAATCACAAATCCCTGTCCGTTGGCCGCATCCCAGATGGTGGTGCCTTCGGGTACAGTCACATCTTTCCCATCCAGGGAAAACGTCAACGTGTTGGTCTGGCTGGCGTCAAGCATGGCGACCCCTGTTGTCTATCGGTGTTGGTCGATCAAGATGGTATTGCCATCCGGATCTTGCAGCATCAGGCTCGCTGGCCCCTCAGAGGCTTCATCCGCCTCGCTCATCAACTCCAGCCCCTCGGCTTTGAGTTGTTTTTGCATATCCCGCACGTCGGTAAAACTGTCGGTGTTTTGCGCACTCTGATCCCAGCCGGGATTGAACGTCAGAATGTTGTCCTCAAACATGCCCTGAAACAGGCCGATGATGTGGTCGCCGTTCTTTAGGATGCACCAGTTCTCGGTGGGCTGCCCGCCCATCATCTTAAAGCCAAGCTTTTCATAGAAGGCTTTGCTCGCGGCCAAATCCTTCACCGCCAAACTCACCGAAAACGCCCCCAAATCCATGCTCGCCATCCTAAATCTCCTCGCTGAAATGCTTCATCACAAGGCGGATCGGATTGGGCGCAGCCTGCCCAAGGCCACAAATGCTGGCGTCACTCATCACCTGACATAGGTCTTCCAGCAGGGGCTGATCCCAACTGTCCGCATTCATGAGTTTAACAGCTTTTTCGCAGCCCGTCCGACACGGTGTACATTGCCCGCAACTCTCATCTTCAAAGAACTTCAGCATGTTTAGAGCCGCATCTCGCGCGCTATCTTGATCGGACAAGACCACCACCGCAGCAGAGCCAATGAAGGTGCCATGCGGCTGCAATGTGTCAAAATCCAGCGGCACATCGTTGAGCGTGGCGGGCAATAGGCCGGAGGACGGTCCGCCTGGCTGATAGGCCTTGAATCTATGACCTTCCGCCATACCGCCAGCGGCCTCTATGATGTCCAAAATGGTTGACCCGGCAGGCAGCAGGTAGACACCTGGATTGGCCACGCGTCCCGAAACAGAATAGTTGCGCAGCCCTTTGCGACCGTTCTTCTCCACGGAATTGAGCACCTCGGGACCAAACCGAGCAATTCGCGCCACCCAGTAGAGCGACTCGACGTTGTGAACGAGGGTAGGGCGATTAAAAATCCCAACCTGCGCCACAAACGGCGGGCGATGGCGGGGTAAACCACGTTTGCCTTCAATCGACTCGATCATGGCGCTTTCTTCGCCACAGATATAGGCCCCTGCGCCGCGTCGCACCTCGATGTAGTCGGGTGCCACCAGCCCGTCCTCAACCAGCTTGGCGATTTCCTTTTTCAGGATTTTGATGACACCGGGGTTCTCGTCGCGCATGTAAATATAGCAAGTCACCGCTTCCACCGCCCAAGCGGCAATAAGCATGCCTTCAAGGAACATATGTGGATTGCGCTCTAGGTGATGGCGGTCCTTGAACGTGCCCGGCTCCCCTTCGTCACCATTCACAGCAAGGTAGCGAGGACCAGCATTGGCGCGCACAAAGCCCCACTTGGTACCAGACGGAAAGCCTGCGCCGCCAAGGCCGCGCAGCCCTGCCTCAGTGATCTTGGCTTGAACCGCTTCCCAATCGCCGCCGTCGCGCAGGTCTTGAAGCGTCCGGTATCCTCCATCTGCCTTATATTCAGACAGCCCTTGGTAATCGCTGATCTGCGGGTGGGTTTCGCCCGCGTGCATAGCGGCAATTACTTTTTCTTCGGTGGCATGCAGAATGTGATTGTGGCCCAGTTCAATCACAGGTGCGGTGTCGCACCGCCCCATGCAGGGCGCCCGCAACACGCGTACCTGCTCCGGATCCATGCCAATTTCCAAAGCTTTTCGCAGCTGTTCTGCTCCGGCCAACTCGCAAGACAGCGAATCACAGACTCGAATGGTCAGGGCAGGAGGAGGGGTCTCATTTTCGCGTACCACATCAAAATGGGCGTAGAAGGTCGCCACCTCATAAATCTCTGCCTGTGCCAGCCGCATTTCTTCGGCCAGTGCGCGGATATGCGCGGCGGAGAGATGCCCGTAAGCGTCTTGAATAACGTGCAAATATTCGATCAGAAGATCCCGTCGGCGTGGCATATCCGCAAGCAGTGCTTGCACCTCGCTTAGGGCCACATCGTCAACCTGCCGCCCTTTGGGTGTGCGGCGCGATTTGCCCGTGCCTTTCTTCTTCCAAACTCCCTTGGAGTCGTCCAGCGGTACCATGGTCACCTCCCTGCCAGATAGGGTACGGTGACATCACGCAAAATGATAATCAATCATGTAAAACTTAAGTTGCGATCAGATTTTCTTATGACGCAACCAGCCCGAGTGTTCGTCGCAGCGCCTCTACCGTGGACAGTCCAGGGTCGCGATGGGGGGAAACCAGGCTCACGTCTTTCTCCTCCTCCGGCGAGGTGAGCGGCAAAGCAACTGTATTTGGCATATCGCCCAGACAATTGGCCAATCCTGCGGGGATCACAGTTGCGGCCACACCATTGGCAGCCATTAACATGGAAGCAGTGAATTCCCCGGTTTCTGCGACGATGTTGGGCAGCACACCAAGGTCGCGGAAAATTATATCCAAAATTCGCCGGTTCTGCATGCTGGGATCCAGAAGGCTCAACGGCAGCGCAGCGGCTTCTTCCCAGCTGGCGGTGCCGGTCTCACGCGGCGCCAGCGTTTTGGGCGCCAAAAGCAGGTAGTTCTCATTGTACATGTGCTCTACACGCAGCATCTCCGGCGAAATCCCTTCACCATAGGTGATGCCCGCGTCAAACACGCCGTTTTCCAGCCCTTGTTGGATTGCCAGCGACGACACGGTTTGCAGGCGCACAATGATGCCGGGATGATCTGCTCTCAACTTCTGGACTGCCTCGGCCGCGAAACCGACAGCTGTTGGAATGACGCCAATGGTCAATCGGCCTGAGATGTTGCCACCCGCCGAGCGGAACTCCTCTTCCAGCAGCTTCATGTCGTCCATGATCTTGCGGGCATGCCGCACCAGAGCTTCCCCTTCTGGCGTGAATCCCTGAAACCGGTTGCCCCGTTTCACAACCGCCGCATCAAGCCGCTCTTCCAGCTTGCGAATACGCATGCTGAAGGCGGGTTGCGATACGCCGCATTCCTCCGCAGCCCGCGCAAAATGCCCATGGCGCGCAAGAGAAGAGAGAAATTCGAGGTCTTTCAGGCTGATCACGCCACGTCTCCCGTTTTGCAATGGGGCCAAGCTGTAGCGGCTTTCCCGCAAGCAAGCCAGCATTGCTGTTTCCAGCGATTCGACCGGATTTGGGCTCTGATCTTAAGGTGTGGGTAAGATAAGTGCGCTTGAACACCCCATTTGGGCCGCAACAAGCGCGACAGAGAGACGCGACCTTGAAAGATAAGCGAATGTTCGCTGGACGGGTTGCAACACCTTCGTTAAATAGCGGCGGAGAGAGGCTGCGTTTTCGCGGTCCAGTTTTACATAGATCGGCCTTCTGGCCGGTTGTATAGGAGGAACCTCGTGTCCCACGCAGAAGATCACGAAGGCACCCGGAGAGACTTTCTCTACTACGCCACTGCCGGCGCAGGTGCCGTGGCAACCGGTGCCGCCGTATGGCCGCTGGTCAATCAAATGAACCCCTCCGCCGACGTACGCGCGCTGTCTTCGATTCGCGTTGATACGTCTGGCATTGAGCCGGGTACGCAGCTGACCGTTAAATGGCTGGGAAAGCCGGTGTTTATTCGCCGCCGCACACAGCAGGAAATCGATGACGCTCGCGCGGTCAACGTGGACGAGCTGTCCATCGACCAGGGCTCTCAGAACGCCAACAAGCCAGGCACCGATGCGGCGGATGAAAACCGCTCCATGGACGAAGCCGGCGAATGGCTGGTGATGATGGGTGTGTGTACCCACCTCGGTTGTGTGCCTCTCGGCGACGGCGCGGGTGACTTCGGCGGCTGGTTCTGCCCCTGTCACGGCTCCCACTACGACACCTCCGGCCGCATCCGCAAAGGTCCGGCTCCTGAAAACCTCCACGTTCCTGTTGCCCGTTTTGAGGGCAGCGAACTGGTCCTCGGATAAGGAACGCGCGAATGTCTGGTATTCCACACGACCACTACGAACCTAAATCCAAGCCAACCAAATGGGTTGAAAGCCGCCTGCCGGTTATCGGCTTGCTCTATGACACCCTGATGATCCCAACACCAAAGAACCTGAACTGGTGGTGGATCTGGGGTATCGTTCTGGCGTTCTGCCTGGCGCTGCAGATTGTCACCGGCATTGTTCTGGTGATGCACTACACCCCACACGTGGATCTGGCCTTTGCCTCCGTTGAGCACATCATGCGCAACGTGAACGGCGGTCACATGATCCGCTATCTGCACATGAACGGCGCCTCGCTGTTCTTCTTTGCGGTCTACATCCACATTTTCCGTGGCCTCTACTATGGCTCCTACAAGGCCCCACGTGAGATCACATGGATTGTCGGTATGATCATCTACCTGTTGATGATGGCCGCAGGCTTTATGGGCTACGTACTGCCTTGGGGTCAGATGTCCTTCTGGGGTGCAACCGTGATCACCGGCCTGTTTGGTGCGATCCCGTTCATCGGTGAAGCTATCCAAACCTGGCTGCTCGGCGGACCAGCGGTGGACAACGCCACGCTGAACCGCTTCTTCTCGCTGCACTACCTGGTGCCGTTTGTGATTGCCGCGCTGGTGATCGTCCACATCTGGGCGTTCCACACCACCGGCAACAACAACCCAACCGGTGTTGACGTGCGCAAAGGCTCCAAAGAAGAAGCCGAGAAAGACACCCTGCCGTTCTGGCCCTACTTCGTGATCAAAGATCTCGTGGGTCTGGCAATTGTTGTCACCATCTTCTTCGCCATCGTTGGCTTCATGCCAAACTACCTGGGTCACCCGGACAACTACATCGAAGCGAACCCGCTGGCGACACCTGCACACATCGTGCCTGAGTGGTACTTCCTGCCGTTCTACGCGATCCTGCGTGCCTTCACCGCAGACGTTTGGGTTGTGATGTTCACCAGCTGGATCACCGGCGGCATCATCGATGCGAAGTTCTTCGGTGTTCTGGCGATGTTTGGCGCGATCATCGCGATGGCTCTGGTGCCATGGCTCGATACCTCCCGCGTGCGCTCCGGTCGTTTCCGTCCGATGTTCAAGTGGTGGTACGCCCTTCTGGTTGTCGACTTCATCGTTCTGATGTGGGCCGGCGCAATGCCAGCAGAGCCGCCATACTCCACCATCTCTTTGATCGGTGCGACCTACTGGTTTGCTTACTTCTTCGTAATCTTGCCGATCCTCGGCGTGATCGAGAAGCCGCTGACACCACCGGCGACCATCGAAGACGATTTCAACGCCCATTACGGCAAACCTGCCGAACCTGCTGAATAAGAAGGACAACAGCCATGCTTAAGAAGCTTAGCATTTCCGCCCTCGCGGCCCTGTCCCTGTCGGCTGGTGCTGCCATGGCAGCAGGTGGCGCAGGCCACATCGAAGACGTTGCCTTCTCCTTTGAAGGTCCGTTTGGCAAGTTCGACCAGAACCAGCTGCAACGTGGTCTTCAGGTCTACACTGAGGTTTGTGCCGCGTGTCACGGTCTGAAGTACGTGCCGCTGCGCACCCTGGCTGACGAAGGTGGTCCACACCTGCCGGAAGATCAGGTGCGTGCCTACGCTGCGCAGTTCGACATCTTTGATCCGGAGCTGGACGATGATCGCCCACGTAAGGTCACTGACCACTTCCCCGAAAGTGGTCTGCCTGAAGCACCTGACCTGAGCCTGATGGCCAAAGCACGTGCGGGCTTCCACGGCCCATACGGTACCGGCATCAACCAGATGGTCAAAGGCATGGGTGGCGCAGAGTACATCTACTCTCTGATGACCGGTTACACCGGCAAAGAGAAAGAAGAAGCTGGCACCACTTTCTACGAGAACACCGCCTTCCCAGGTGGCTGGATCGCCATGGCACCGCCGCTGTACGAAGACCAGCTTGAGTTTGCGGACGGTCACTCCAACGACATTCACCATGTCGCAGAGGATATCTCTGCCTTCTTGATGTGGACCGCCGAGCCCAAGATGATGGCGCGTCAGCGCGCAGGTCTGACCGGCGTTCTGTTCCTGTCCCTGCTCAGCGTGTTGCTCTACCTGACCAACAAGAAGCTCTGGGCGCCTATCAAAGGCAAAAAGCTCAACCTCTGATGAGCTGATCAGGACCTAAAGTTAAGCGCCCCGCTGGTTTTTTCAGCGGGGCGTTTTCATTTTTTGCTTGGGAAAACCATAGAATCGGGCGCAGACTGGATCAGGCGACGGGACTCACAGGACCGGAGGCTCTAGATGTTTCGACTTTTCTCGGCACTATCGACTTTGCTCATTTGGGGCAGCAGCCCGCTTTGGGCCAACCCAATAACCCTTTCGGATTCAGATGATTGGCGCATTCGCGGCACGCTTGGCCTGTTTGCAGCTGCCAGGACAAATGGCGATGTCACCGTTGCGGGCAATACGGCCGCGCTGGACATGAACTTAAGAGACGCGCTGGAGCATCTGGATTTCACAACCACTGGCCGTCTGGAGGCCTGGCACGGGCGTTTAGGCCTGATTGCCGAGGGCCACTACATCGGACTAAGCGAGACGGCCAATATCTCCGCTGGTCCCGGGGCCGGCCGATCTGCTGAGGTGGATTCCACCCAAAGCTGGCTTGGACTTTTGGTTGGCTATCGCGCCATCAGTGGCGAAATGGGCAATGGGCGCCCCTATGCCTTCGATGTTCAAGGCGGCGCGCGCTACAACCGCCTGACACAAAGCGTTGTCGGCTCTGGCGGGCTGGTGAACGCAGGCGGCACAGAGCGCTGGTGGGAGCCTGTGGTCGGTGCGCGCTATGCGTGGGAGATCGCGGACAGCTGGACGGGCGCAGTGGCGGTGGATGCCAGCGGCTTTGGCGCCAACGGCAACGACCTTGCCTGGAGCGCCAACTTGGCGATCTCCAAACAATTCAACGAACGCTCGTCGGTGGTGTTTGGTTGGCGGCACTATGACATCAACTTTGAAACCACCCGCACGGACGGAGCCTTTGGCGCGGATTTCTACTCAACTGGTCCCTTCATTGCCTACGCCTATACCTTCAAGTGAGCTCCGCATTTGAATAAAGCCAACAAAAAAGCCGCCCAAAAGGCGGCTTCTTCTTCGCTGTGATGTAAGTCCTGAGACTTAGCCCTGGCGTGCTTTGAAGCGACGCTGGGTCTTGTTGATCACGTAAACGCGGCCCTTGCGGCGCACGATCCGGCAATCGCGGTGCCGGTTCTTGAGCGAGCGGAGCGAGTTCTTGACCTTCATGGGCCTTCTCCTCATTTCGCGGCGCTGCGGTGCGCCTGGGGTTACGGGACCTCTCAAATGAGAGGCGATGAATTCATGGTGGGCGATACTGGGATCGAACCAGTGACCCCTTCGATGTCAACGAAGTGCTCTACCGCTGAGCTAATCGCCCTTTACCGACGTATGTTCAATACCCCCTAACAAAAGGGGGCGCGGAAAACCCGCGCCGGTGGCGGTCTCTATAAAAGGAGTCGCAGGGGGGATCAAGGGCTTTTGGCGCAGTAATTTTTGCGGCTATAGTTTGAGGGAACAGGAGAGATGATGCAAACCACCGCTTACCGCATTTTTGAGCCTCAAACCGTGCAAACTTCCGTGGTTTTTGCCTCTCCGCACAGCGGCTGTGACTACCCGGAATGGTTCATCCGCCGCTCTTTGCTCAATGCCCACACGATTCGCTCCTCTGAAGACGCTTATGTGGACCAACTCTTTGCCGACGCCCCAAAGTATGGCGCGCCGTTTCTGGTCGCCCGCGCGCCGCGCGCATTATTGGACCTGAACCGCGCCGCCGAGGAACTCGACCCGGCGCTTATCCAAGGTGTGCGCAAGGTGGGCCACAATCCTCGCGTGGCCTCAGGCCTTGGTGTGATCCCCCGTGTGGTGGCCAATGGCCGCGCGATTTATCACGGCAAGATGACCCGCACCGAAGCTGACGCGCGAATCGACACCTACTGGCGCCCTTACCACAGTGCCCTCAAAGGGCTTCTGGACAACGCCCGACACAGATTCGGTGAAGCGATTCTGATCGACTGCCATTCCATGCCACGCGAGGCGGTGGAAAGCGCCACGCGCCGTGGCGTACAGAGGCCTGAGATTGTGCTGGGCGACCGCTTTGGCGCGGCCGCTGATGTGGAACTGGTGGACCAGATCGAAGCCGCCTTCCTGAAGGCCGGCTTTGTGGTGTCCCGAAACACGCCCTTTGCCGGTGCCTATGTGACGCAACACTATGGTCGGCCCCTCAAAGCCCAGCACGCCATCCAAATCGAGATCGACCGCTCGCTCTATATGGACGAAGCCACCATCCAGCCGCACAGTGATTTTGACATCTTCCGCACCCGTTTGACCGAGGTGGTTGCCCAAATCGCCCGCTTGGGTCAGCCAGGTGCCAACAGCCTCGCCGCAGAATAAGCTCAAACCGTTGACCTGACCCACCAGCTTGGTAAGGCTTCTCGCAAAGACGAGGAGACCAGTATGGCCAGTGCTTTGATTGTGATTGATGTGCAAAACGACTTCTGCCCCGGCGGTGCCTTGGCGGTGCCCGAAGGCGACCAAATTGTCCCCGGCATCAACGCCCTGATGGACGACTTCGATACCGTTGTCCTGACCCAAGACTGGCATCCGGCGGGACACTCTTCATTTGCCAGCAGCCACGACGGCAAAGCCCCCTATGAGCTGATCGACATGCCTTATGGCCCACAGGTGCTTTGGCCGGATCACTGCGTGCAAGGCAGTGCTGGCTCGGGCCTGCATGCTGATCTCAACGTGATCCGCGCCAATGTCATTATCCGCAAAGGCACCAACCCGGCCATCGACAGCTATTCTGCGTTTTTTGAGAACGACCAAAAAACCCCAACCGGGCTAGAAGGTTACCTGAAATCTTTGGGCGTCACAGAGATCACCATGGTCGGCCTCGCAACCGACTTCTGCGTGCAGTTTTCCGCACTGGATGCCGCCCGTTTGGGCTTCAAAGTGACCGTCCGTGAAGACCTCTGTCGCGCAATTGACCTGGATGGGTCCTTGGCGGCTGCACAAAATGCCATGAACGCAGCAGGAATTTCTCGCATTTGAGGGGAAATATTCTAGGTTTGTTAACCAATCATCGGGCATTTACCCATTGTTAGTTGTCTGAGAAGATTGGGAAATGGCTGCGGAAATTCACGAGCTTAACCGGGCCTTGGAGGCTTTTGACCGGCGCAACACGCCGGCGGGGTTGCTGGTGCGCTATGCCCGTGGCCGCTTGCGTTATTTCTTCAGTCGCCAGGCCCTAACGCTTTTTGGCGCGATGATCCTGACCTTCTCGGTCTCCCTACAAACCGGTTTTCTAGCGCTGTTCGTGGCGGTGTTGGGGGATCTAATCGACAGCTACGTGCTGCGCAGTGTGCAAAATCAGTTGCATCGGGGCGTGCCGGTTCAGGACCTCCTGCGAAAAACCACGCTGACGGCTGTCGCTCAGTCTTTTGGCCTATCCGTATTTGTTGCCATCCTATGGCTTGCTATTCCCCACGAAGTCGCCTTGCTTCTGTGCTTGGCCTATATGGGGGCAGGGGCAGTGAACGCGATTATGGCGCTGGCCTATCATCGCACCGCGGCGCTCGCCCGTCTCGCGGTCTATGGCGTCACCGTCACGCTCCTGTTTGCCGCTGATTTCTATGTGCTGGAGCATCAACGCGAGCAGTTTTTCTACAATGTCGCTGCCACACTCATGGTCGCTTACACCATGCTGCCCTTTGTCAGCTACGTCACCACCGGCCGCCTAAGGGACCTGCGCCAACAGCGCCGCCAGATCGAACAGGGCTTAGAGCTGGCCAAGGCGAATGCTTCTCTGGTGGCGCGTCAGCGCGAAGGCCGGTTCTTGTCGTCTATTGCTGAAAACGCTGTCGACAGCATCATCATGCTGGACGCGGAGGCCAACACGCTCTGGGTCAATCCAGCCTTCACCCGCAAAACCGGTTACAAACTGTCCGAGGTGGTGGGCAAGCATCCCTCCGACTATCTTCATGGCCCGCGGTCTGATCCGACAATATTGGAGCGCTTTACCGCTGCGATCAACGAAGGCGTGGCCGCGCATGGCGAGAACGTGAATTACACCAAGATCGGCGCTCCATTCTGGGTGGAGACCAACCTCTCGCCGGTTTTTGATGACAACGGTAAGTTGGAGATGGTGATCTCCGTGGACCGCGACATCACCCTTAAAAAGCAACGCGAGGCTGAACTGGCCGAAGCCAAACGTGCCGCCGAACAGGGGGAACGTGCCAAAACCGCCTTCCTGGCCACGATGAGCCACGAGATCCGCACACCGATGAACGGCATCATCGGTATGTCCGATCTCTTGAGTGACGCCAAGCTCAGCCCTGAGGACGCGCTTTATGTGCAGACCATCCGCCATTCCTCTGAGGCGCTGCTGACCATCATCAACGACATTCTCGACTTCTCCAAACTGCAAGACGGCCACCTGAAGATCAGTTCGGTGGCCTTTGAGCTGCAGCCCTGCCTGGATGAGGTTATGAACCTGATGCGCCCCCAGGCGGCGGCCAAGGGTATCCCGCTCAACGTGGAATGCGCAGCCAACCTGCCGCGCACTGTGTGGGGCGACGATGGCCGCCTGCGCCAAATCCTGGTGAACATCATCGGCAACGCCATCAAGTTCACTGAGACAGGTAGCGTGACGGTGCATGTCGGCACCGTGAAAGAAGGCCCGGACCATGGTTTGGAGATATCCGTTACTGACACTGGTATCGGCATTGCTCCGGATCGCATCGAACACGTGTTTGATCAGTTTGCTCAAGCGGATGCCGCCACCACCCGTCGCTTTGGTGGCACGGGGCTGGGTCTCGCGATCTCACGTCAGTTGGCCCGGATGATGGGCGGGGACGTCGTCGCCACCAGTGCAGTGAATGTTGGCAGCTGCTTTGTAATCACCGTAGACTTCCCTGAGGTCAACCTACCCGCCAAGCGGATTGCGGATCTGGATGTCCTGCCTGACCCGGCAGTCTTCACCGACAAAACCGTGCTTCTGGCGGAGGACAACCGCACCAATCGCTTCCTTGTGCAAAAACTGCTCAAAGACCTGCCGCTCACCCTAATCACTGCCGTAAATGGCAAAGAGGCGGTGGACAAAGTCAAGGAACACAAGCCCGACGTGGTGCTGATGGACATGTCTATGCCGGAGATGGACGGGCTCGACGCCACGCGTTTCATTCGCAGACACATCCCGATGCAGCCGCATATCATCGCTCTCACCGCCAACGCCTATCGCAGTGACCGACAGGCCTGTCTGGAGGCTGGCATGAACGGCTTCTTGCCCAAACCAGTGCGCCGCGGCGACCTTCTGAAGGCCATCGCACAGGGGCTGGAAAGCCGCACCCGCGTGGTTCAGTCGCGCTGACTCACCCATAAGGGCTTCCAGACCCTTGGTTTTCTGGGTATCAACGGCGAAACGAGACTGTGAGGACCAGAGAATATGGTCGATATCGCCACCCGTGTCTGGAACCACAAATGGAAAATTGATCCCATTGTGCGCTCCCTCATCGACAACGACTTCTATAAGTTGCTGATGTGTCAGTCGATTTTCCGCAATCGCCCCGACGCCCATGTCACCTTTAGCTTGATCAACCGCTCCTCCAGCATTCGCTTGGCGGAACTGATCGACGAAGGTGAATTGCGCGAACAACTTGACCACATTCAGTCGCTGTCCCTGAGCCGTGGCGAAAGCACCTTCCTGCGCGGCAATACCTTCTACGGTAAACGCCAGATGTTCCGCCCGGACTTCATGGAATGGTTCGAAAACATGCGCCTGCCGGACTACCATCTGGAAAAGCGCGACGGCCAATATGAGCTGACCTTTGAGGGCAAATGGCATGAGGTCATGTTGTGGGAAATCCCGGCCTTGGCCGTGCTGATGGAGCTGCGCGGTCGCGCGGTGCTGCACGACATGCGCAAGTTTGAGCTGCAAGTGCTCTACGCCCGCGCCATGACCAAGCTCTGGGAGAAAATCGACCATCTGCGTACCCTGCCGGACCTGCGGATCGCCGATTTTGGCACCCGCCGCCGTCATTCCTACCTGTGGCAGGATTGGTGTGTACAGGCGATGGTCGAAGGGCTGGGCGACAAGTTTGTTGGCACCTCCAACTGCTTGATTGCGATGAAACGCGATCTGGAGGCCATTGGCACCAACGCCCACGAATTGCCCATGGTGTTCTCGGCCTTGGCGGATACCGATGACGAGCTGCGCCAAGCGCCGTACAAAGTTCTCGCCGATTGGCATGAGGAGCACGAAGGCAACCTGCGCATCATTCTGCCAGACACCTACGGTACCGAAGGTTTCCTGCAGCGCGCCCCGGATTGGCTGGCGGGTTGGACTGGTATTCGCATCGACAGCGGCGATCCCGCCAAGGGTGCCGAAACCGCCATCCGTTGGTGGAAAGAACGCGGCGAAGACCCGACCAAGAAATTGGTGATCTTCTCTGATGGCTTGGACACCGATAAAATCGCCGAGCTGCACACGCAGTTTGCCGGTCGCGTACGTGTGTCTTTTGGCTGGGGCACCTTGCTGACCAATGATTTCCGCGGTTTGACGCCAGATGATGGCCTCGCGCCGTTCTCCATGGTCTGCAAAGCCATCAAGGCCAACGGCAAACCGACGGTGAAACTGTCAGACAACCCCAACAAGGCCATGGGTCCCGCCAGCGAAATTGAGCGCTACAAACGCGTGTTTGGCGTGGGGCAGCAGGACGAAATGGAAGTGATCGTCTAAGCGGTCTGCATCAGGAAAGTCTGCGCCAAAGCCATCGTGCTTGGGTCCCGCAATATCCGCGTGTGACCCAGGCCCTCGGTGACCTCAAACTGTGCGCCTTTCCAGGCCGCGGCCACCTGATGACCTTCTGCCAACGGCACCTGCTTGTCGTCGCGGTCATGCAGGATCAGGGCGCGCTGATCCAACACCGACGCATTAAGCGGCGTTCGAAACTCATCAAACGCCCGCCCGTACCGCGCCTCGATCAACGCTTGCGCCCGCCCGGTGACCTTGTCCGTGGCCCCGAGCATCCGCCCCGCCTGCGCCAGATAGGTGCCCGGATACACCGGCGGCGCAATCAGAATGGCGCGCTTGGCGGCCATGCCCAGCCGCAAAGCCGTTGCCACCGCCGCACCCCCCATGGAGTGGCCGATCACCGCATCAAACGCCCCCTCTTGCGCGGCAAACATCTCCAGTGCATCGACAAAATCCGGCAAGCCAGCATTGCGCACAGGGGACTTGCCATGCCCCGGCGCATCAAACCCCACAACCTCATAGCCCGCCGCAACCAGCGGCTCGGCCAAGCCGCTCAGCTGGCTGACTCGCCCGCCAAACCCATGCAGCAAAAGCACTTTCGGATGTGGTCCTGCGCCTTCTGGCACCCAGCGGTAGACTGACAGAAACCCCAGTGCGCCAAACCGTCGTCGCGTATAGCGCGCCTGCGCCATGGCCGCGCGCTCCCATGCCCGCACCTTTGGCCGCGGCGGCGTGGTGAACAGATGCGCCAGCCGCACCGCCGCGCGATCCGGTGCACTTCGCGACAGCGCCCACATTTGCCCCCGCAACGCTGCCAACATCGCCAGCTTTTTGATCTGCGGAAGCTTGCGCTGCCGCCGTACGACGGAAGGAACACTGCTGTCGGTCATCACTCTCTCCTGTGCCAAATGCACTTGGGTTCCAAAATAGAACTCACATGGTAGTTTATAAGTTCTAAATCAGAACTGAGTCAAGTTCTGTTTTGGAACCTATTGGGAAATTCCGCCAGAGATGCTACATCAGGCTCATGAAATGGACTGATCTCCCCAACGAAGGCTGCTCTGTGGCCCGCACCATGTCGGTGCTCGGCGACCGCTGGACGCTGCTCATCCTGCGCGACACGCTCTTTGGCATCCGCCGATTTGATGACATTCAGAAACGCCTAAAGATCACGCGCCACGTGTTGTCTGATCGCCTCAAACGCTTGGAATCCCACGGTCTTCTGGAACGCAAACCCTATCAGGAGCGCCCCACCCGCTATGAGTATCACCCAACCCAAGCCGCCAAAGATTTTGTGCCGGTCATGCAGGCCATGACAGCTTGGGCGCAGACACATCTGCCGACAGAGAAGTCGGAGCCCTACCGATTCCTCGACCGCGCAACGCGCACTCCCACGGACCCAAAGGTGATCGACGCCAACACCGGCGCCGAAATCACCTCACAGTCGATTTGGGTGGAAGCGAACCGGGATTAGGACAGATACCGCTGCGCCATGGCTATGGCCCGCTCGGCATAGTCCCGCACCGCCGGATGATCATCGGCATAGCGTCCAATGACCCAACCACACGACGCCATCGCCCGCATCACGGTAAACGCCAGCAACAACTGCTCTGCATCGTCCGGTAAGGCGCGCACCGAGGCATAGCCGCGCAGCAATGCCGCGCCCAACGCTGCCTCATTGGCCTGATCCCAATTCTGGGACATGGCCACGCCCAGCTCATACATTCGGAAGCCAAACACGCCGTCGTCAAAATCGATCAGCCGCGTTTGGCCGTCTTGTACAAGCACATTCTCCCGCAACGCATCCGCATGGATCAGGCCAAAATCACCACCCGCCTCGGCATGCGCACCTATCTCCGACCGCAATTTCTCACGACAGGCCAGCAACAGCGCCACCTCATCTTCAGACAGGCTGGCATTCTCCCAAAACCGTCCCCAGGACGGCGCGTTGCCCAGCAACGCATCCAGATCCAAAACCTCTCGCTCAAACGCGTCAGTCCGCTCCATCGCATCGCTGGCCACATGCAACCGCGCCAATTCCGCCCCCAGCGCCTCATGCAGTCGTGCCTGCTCAGCCGCATCCATCCCCAGCGGCACACCACCTTCGCCCAGCGGCTCCCCGTCCAGCCAGGACACCAGCGAGGCTACACGCTCCCCGCCGGTTGCCAGCACGTCGCCAGCCAAGGTGCGGATTGGCTGCGGCACCACCATGCCGGCGGCGACCAACGCCTCAGACCACCACAGCTCAGAGCGGATCGCATCATCGCTCTGATATCCCGGCCGATGCAGCCGCAACGCCGCGCGCTGCCCATCCGGCCCCGCCGCTTCTAAAACGATGTTCTCACGATTCTTGATCAACCGGGGTGTCATCTCCACACCCCAGGCCTTCAGTGCGTCCTGTGCAGCTACAATGGCTTCTTGATTGTTCATAGCACCGCCTCAAACGCCGCGTTCATGGTCTCCACCAACAGATCCGCATTGCCGCGATCAAACGCACAGGGCGGGCGGATTTTTAACGTGTTGTCATAGCGCCCCTCACTGTGCAGCAGCACGCCACGGTCGCGCATCTCGTCAATCATCGCCGTGCACACTTCTGTGGCCGGCTTCCCGTCGCGCCACAGTTCCACACCAAAGAACAGGCCGGAGCCGCGCACGTCGGCAATCACGTCATAGCGTGCCTGCAGCTCTTTCAACTGCGCCACTGCATAGGCGCCCACATCCGCCGCGTTCGCTACTAGCCCTTCGTCTTCAATCACGTTCAGCACCGCATGCGCCGCCGCCGCGCTCACCGGGTTGCCGCCAAAGGTGTTGAAGTATTTGAAGCCTTCCTGAAACGCGGTCAGGATTTCCGGCCGCGTGATCGTCGCTGCCACCGGATGCCCGTTGGCCATTGGCTTGCCCAGCGTCACGATATCCGGCGCAAAGCTAAGTTTCTGGTGTCCCCACCAATGGCTGCCAATCCGGCCAAACCCCGGCTGCACCTCATCGGCAATCACAATGCCGCCTGCGGCCTTCACCGCGGCAACGGCGTCATCAAGGAAGCCCTCTTCCAATGTCGGGAAACCTTCATTGGCAAAATACGGGCAGATGATCAGCGCCGATAGCCCGTGTTCGGAGGCTTCAAGTTCGGCAATCGCCGCTTGCACCGCCGCGGTGAAGGCCGCCTTTTGCCCTTCTCGGGTGCCACCAACCGGCTGCATATTGTCCGGCGCTGGCACCCGTTTCACATGATCCTTGAAGCCGCCAATCGGCACCTTGGAGCTGTTGAGCTGGCTCACCGCTGAGGTGTTGCCGTGATAGGTATTGTCGGTCGTAATCACCCCGGTCTTGCCGGTCATCGCCTGCGCCATGCGCAGCGCCACATCATTGGCCTCGGACCCGGAACAGACCATCACCATGCTGGTCAGGTCATGGTCAAACTTCGCGGTCAGCGCCTCGCCGTAATCCAAAATCCCATCGTGCACATAACGCGTGTGGGTGTTCAGCGTCGCCGCCTGTGTCGCAATCGCCTCCACCACGCGTGGATGGCAATGCCCGACGTGCGGCACGTTGTTGTAACAGTCCAGATATTTGCGGCCGTCTGTGTCCCACAGCCACACACCTTCACCGCGTGCGAGATGCACTGGCTCTTTGTAAAATGTGGTGACATGTGACCCCAACAGCCGTTTGCGCCGCGCCAATGCGTCCGACATGGCTTGCTCCCTCTATTTGCTCCCGCGCCATTACTGCGCCCGAACTCATGAGGCTGCAACCACCAATCAATCGTCGCGGCCAACCTTCCCACGCATGGCCTTCACCTCGCCACGTTCTTTCTTGGCCTTGAGGCGTCGCTGCTGGCTGCCGTAGGTCGGCTTGGTCTTGATTCGCCGTTTCGGTGCCACCAAAGATTTGCGGATCAACTCCGCCAGACGATCCCGCGCAAGGTCGCGGTTGCGTGCTTGGCTGCGGGTTTCATCACATTGGATGATGATCGCCCCGTCCTTGGTCCAGCGCCGTCCGGCCAGCCGCTTGAGCCGCGCTTTCACAGGTGCGGACAGAGCAGGGGAGCGCGCCGCCTCAAAGCGGAGCTCCACGGCGGTCGCAACCTTGTTCACATTCTGACCACCAGGCCCGCTGGCGCGCATGAACTGCTCGGTCAGCTCCCAGTCTTCAATCGTGATCTCATCGCTGATCCGCAGCATGGCTCTCTCCGCGTTGCGCGGCCTGTTCATTAAGATTTACCGGATTGTATGCGCTGGAAATTCGCACCTCCGCAATACAGTCAAAATACCGACGCAATACCGACGTGGCATTTGAGCGACTTTCAGAGGTTAAAGGGGCAACAAAAAGGGCTGCTTCCCGCGTTGGAAACAGCCCTTCGAGATGATTGGAGGTGCGCCGGTTAGGATCACACCAATTCGGACTTTACGTCAGCCAAGGGCTGCCTCAGCTGCGTTCTCCCCAAACTGTTCCGACCTCGTTCTCCATAGCTTCTCTAGACAATGGGCACCTCCTTTCAGATGATTTCGCGTATCTCCAGCCTGCCACAGGTTGGAGATATGTCAAACAAAATCATGTGGTGCGCGCTGTCAAAGACCCCACGATCATGCGGAACGGCACAAGAGCGAGCAGCGCAAGCGTAAGTTTTACGCACCAATCGGCAAAGCCCAGGCTCACCCACAGTGGCACCACAGGACCCGCGCCCAGCAGAGGCAGCATTTCACCTGCCCAGCTCACATCGTTGCCTGGTTCGATGAAGGAGAGTGCGCCGCTGAAAGCAACGGTGAAGAAGATCGCGGTATCCACAGAGGAGCCGATCAGCGTCGACGCCAACGGCGCCCGCCACCAAGCACCTGCTCGCAGACGATCAAAGATCGCCACATCAAGCAGTTGCGCGGTCAGGAAGGCCAAACCGGAGCCAATCGCGATCCGTAAAGTCACTGCAGGATAGGTGAAGCCGTCGCCTTCGAGCATGATCTTGGTACCAATGAAGGAGCAGATCACACCGACAATGAAACCGGCAAAAACCACTTTGCGCGCGGCGGGCGCGCCATACACGCGGTTCATCACGTCGGTCACAAGAAAGGCGAGAGGATAGGTGAACGCCCCCCAGGTCAGCCACTGACCAAAGAGGAATTGCACAAGAATATTGGAGGCTACAACAATAGCAGCCATGGCAATGATGCCAGGAAGATAGGTCGTTTTCATTTGTCTGAGCCCGTTTTGACAAGGTAGCGGCGACTTGGCCCCGCGACCGTCGCGGGACGCAGCGCTCCTACAGCGCAGACCCCAGCAAATCAAGCTTTATTGCGGTATCACATAGTCCACGATCTCAGTGCGCTGGATCAAACGGAAGTTATCATCCGAGATCATTGTGAGCCGAATGCGCCCGGCCTCGTCGCGCCAAACCGCCAAACCCTCGAGGTTGTCGTGAATGCCTATACCTTTGCGCAGCAACAGTTTTTCATCACTTACCGTGTTGCCTTCCACGGTAAAACTGCGGACACGCGCGCGAAATCCCAGGCCATTAAACCCGCGTTCCAGTACATACAGCCGCCCATCCGGCCCAAAATCTGCGCCCACAGGCTGAAACTGTTTCGCGCGTGGCAAGATAAAGGCCTTTTCCCATTGGCCTTTCTTCAACGTGAAGACCTGCGCCACACTCTCATCGCCAAGCGGCTGCTCGGGGATCGCAAAAATCTTGCCCCAATTGTTGATCGCCAAGGCTTCAAACCCGCCGTTCAACTTCATCCTGTTGAGCTCTTTGCGCCAAGGCATGCCCTGCGCCTTGGCGCCCGGCTGCGCAAAACGGTTCAGCCTGTGCTTACCTTCAAAGGACACCACAAGCTGGCCATTCGTTTGCAAGACCAACCCTTCACTGTCGCGCAATCCCGCCTTTTTGGGGAAATTGCCTTTGGTGTCCAGCACGCGAAAAGCCTCGACGTTTTGAACGCCAAGAACCGCACCGCCCTCGCGTTGCAACGTGCCCGTCACAAACATCCCACGGTCGGAGATCGCCACCATCTCGCGCCCGTCTTCAGACAGCTCGATGCCGGAAAACCCGCCAAACCACCCGTCATGCAGGCGCCAAGTGTAAGTCGAAACATGCTCCGCCAGATCGCTCGACGTGTCGCCGCTCAGGCCACGTCCCGCCAACAAACCCGCGCTGAACACACACGCCGCTACGGCGATTGCAAAACTGCGACGCATTGTTGTGGTAGGTCCGTCATTTGAAGTTCACGCCGTGGTTTTGGTTTGGGCGCATTGGGGTCTGGCGGTGGCGGGAACAATATATCCTGCACCCACTGTCTTGCATCATCACAGCCGTCGCCCTTGGGAGGCGGGTCCTGGTTCACACAGCCAGTTGTGCCATCAGGGCAGTTCAGGCGGACATGGAAATGATAATGGTGCCCCCACCAAGGCCGGATTTTCCGCAGCCACGCACGATCACCTTTGGCGTCATCACACATCTGCACTTTGGCGCCAGGAAACACAAAAATCCGCGCCACACGAGGATCATTTGCGGCTGCTTTCAGGATCTCATGATGCTGTTTCGTCCAACTGCTGTTGACATAAGCGCCCCTGTCCCGGCGCATGGAAATCGAGGAAATGCTCTCACGTTCTGCTGCTGTCAGGTTGAGCCGGTTTGCGGGTAACATCCATATATCAATGTCCAATCCCAGTTGATGGGAACGGTGGCCGGTCAACATTGGCCCCCCGCGAGGCTGGCTGATATCGCCAATATAAAGCCCATTCCACCCTGGCTGCTGCGCGGCCTTGGCAGAGAGGTCTTTGATATAGTCTATCGTGACCGGATGCCCCCAGTTCCGGTTGCGCGACAGGCGCATGGCCTGCCATGTCGGGCCCGTTTCCGGCAGCATATCACCGCCGGCGAGGCAGCCTTTGGAATACCCGCCGAACGGCGCGCTGCTTTGTTGGGAGGCGACAGGTTTGGCACCAAAAAGCTGTTTGGCCTGAACGCCTTGCATGCTTACGGGCACCTGCTGCTGGGTCGATACGGCAACGGTGCGCTCCGGCGCTTCATTCTTACACGCGGCAAGCCCGATCAGGGCCAATACAGTTAAGAAGCGGTAGACCATGTGTCGCTGTCTCCCTTTGGGTTGACCCAGCGTAGCAGGATCAGGCCCAAGAGGAAAAGAGCGATCAGCGGTGTCACGCCAATCTGCTGGCTGCCAGACCAGAGCGTGACAACACCAATCAGGAAGGGCGCAATGAAGGAGGTTGCTTTGCCGGCCAAGGCATAAAGCCCAAAGGACTCCGCGGTTTTGCCCGGCAGTGCCTGACGCACCATCATCGAGCGGCTGGCGGATTGGATTACACCGCCGGCCGCGCCAATCAGCGCGCCCAAGATATAGAATGCCACATCGGGCAACTTGGAGGTTTCTTCGACGGCAAGGCCAAAGACGTTCTCGCGGGAGATAAAGACAATCGCAATGGCCACACCACAGAGCACAAAGATGCAGAATGTGATGACCGGTTTTGGTCCAAGTTTTTCGTCAGCCCGCCCGCCGATCCAAGCAAAGATTGCGCCGGAGATGATTGCCAGAATGCCAAAGATGCCCACATCCACCACTGACCAATTCAACACGCCGGCCGCGTAGATCCCGCCAAAGGTATACATCCCATTCAGCGCATCACGGTAGAACATGGAGCTGCCGAGGTAGGCAAACAATGAAGGCGTCTGTGGTAGGTTTTGAATGGTGCCCCAGACTTCCTTCAACGCACCAGCCGTTGCGCCCTTTACAGGTTTGGTGGGCTTTGGATCACGCACCCAAAGAAAGAACGGGATCATAAACACCGCATACCAAAGCGCGGTCAGCGGGCCAACAAAGCGCGTGCCTTCCCGCTGGCTTGCGTCCAGACCAAAGGCCGGGTCCAACCCGATCATGGTCTTGCCGCTCTGCGCATCCTCGGCAAACAGCGCCAGCATCAGTACAAGTGCAAACAAGCCACCGACATAACCAAACGCCCAGCCATTGCCGGAGATACGCCCCACCTCTTCTTTGGTGCCCAGTTCCGGCAGCATCGAATTGGTAAAGATCGTGGCGAACTCCATACCAATCATGCCAATGGCGAAAAGCAGGAGGGTGGTGTGCAAATCAAAGCTGTCTGGCGCGGCAAACCAAAGGCCAAAGGACCCGACAACATACATCGCTGAGAACAGCCAGATCCAGCGCAGTCGGTTCCCGGAATTGTCCGCCATGGCACCCAGCACCGGCGCGAGGATGGCAATGACAATGCCAGCTGCGGCAACGCCAAATCCCCAGGCTGCTTGAGCCTCGGCGCCGTCACCCATCAAGTCTTTGATGTATGGTGCAAAAATAAAGGTGATGAGGAGGGTGTTATATGGCTGGCTTGCCCAGTCAAAAAAGAACCAACCCCAAATGCGCTTGCGCGCTGAAACTTGTGACATCCGCATCCCCCCGGACTTTCAAATACACTTAGACGGGATGTCACAACCATAGCAAGTTAATCCTGCATTGGGGGCCACGGTCTGGTGGTCTCTGCGGCAATCCAGTTGGCCACCCACTCGGGGGCCGCTGGCGATTGCTCGTCCAAACCCATGGCTTCCATCACCCGATCCGGCGTCACAATCCCGTTCTTGTCGGTCACCGCCGCCCGGTAGAGCGCATGGTTGGCGCATTCACCGTTTTGCTTCCACATGGATTGCTCCAGATAGATAAACCGCGCATCCCAGAACACCGCCCGGCTGCGCATCTCAATCTTCTCGAATGTGCGGATGCGGCGGCGATAGCGCACGGTGGCGCCTGCCATGGTCATGTTCCACTTTTCCCGACGCAATACACTGACCAGGCCAATGCGCTGCGCCAGTGGGATACGACCCAAGTCAAACAAGGTCAGCGTGCGCCCGTTGTTTAACTCCATCCACAGGTCAATGTCAGACGGCCAACAGCGGTGCTCGGACACATGGGTGCCTGTCAACGGCAGCGAGGATGCGTTGCGAAATTTGATCAGCTCTTTGACCATGCGCATGATGGGATACATGGGGCTCTCCTTTGCCTGCCCTTCAATGCCTTCCGCAACACATCGTCAACCGAGATTCCAGCGCAGGCTTGTGCTTTGACGCAACGGTGCTTAACTGTGCCCCAATCGGAGCAAAGGAGCCTCTCATGATGGCAATTTACGGCCCGCTGCGGCTGATCTTGGATATCGCCTTCTTCTTCATGCTGGCACATATCATCATGAGCTGGCTGATCAATTTCCAGGTCCTGAACCTGCGCCAGCCACTGGTGTCGCAAATCTGGACCGGCCTGAACCGTCTTCTGGAGCCAATCTACGAGCCGGTGCGACGTGTGATGCCGGACACCCGCCCGCTGGATCTCGCGCCCTTGGTGGTCTTTGTGATCATCATTTCCCTGCGAGACTACATTCTGCCAGCGGTTCTTCTTGGATAACCTGCGCCTTCGGGCTTGAGGCTCCCGCCTGCCTATGGGACAGTCGCGCGAAACGCAGATTGTCCCAACAAAAGGTGAAAAATGCAGGCCGCAACCACGGTTCTGAGCGATGTTTTTGGCTTTGACGCCTTCCGCCCGGGACAAGAAGACATCGTGGAAGCTGTCACGCGCGGTGACAATGTGTTGGCGATCATGCCAACCGGCGGCGGCAAGTCCCTTTGTTATCAATTGCCTGCCCTCATCCGCGGCGGCGTCACCGTTGTGATCTCGCCGCTGATAGCGTTGATGCGCGACCAGGTACGTGCCCTGCGTGAGGCAGGGGTCGAAGCCGGCGCGTTGACGTCGGGCAATACCGAAGAAGAAACCGCACAGGTATGGGACGCTATCGATGCAGGCCGCCTCAAGCTGCTTTACATCGCGCCAGAACGGTTGGCGTCCGGCGCCGCGCTGGGCATGTTGCGCCAAATAGGCGTGGGCCTGATTGCGGTGGATGAAGCCCATTGTGTGAGCCAATGGGGGCATGATTTCCGGCCGGACTACCTGCGTATTGGCGAGCTGCAACGGGCGCTCGACGTACCAATCGCTGCCTTCACAGCCACAGCAGATGCCGAGACACGCGACGAGATTGTTGAGCGTTTGTTTGGTGGAGTCGCGCCAGAGACCTTTCTGCACGGCTTTGATCGTCCGAACCTGCACTTGGCCTTTGCCGCTAAGGACAATCCCCGAAAGCAGATCCTGCAGTTCGCCGCTGCCCGCAAAGGGCAGTCCGGCATTGTCTATTGCGGCACTCGGGCCAAGACGGAAACCCTCGCCAAAGCGCTGCGAGACGAGGGCCATTTGGCCTTGCACTATCACGGCGGTATGGATCCGCAGGAACGTCGTGACACCGAAGTGCGGTTCCAGCGCGAGGACGGGTTGATTGTTGTCGCTACCGTGGCCTTTGGCATGGGGGTGGATAAGCCAGATATTCGTTGGGTTGCCCATGCGGATTTGCCCAAGTCGATTGAGGCCTATTACCAAGAGATTGGCCGCGCTGGGCGGGATGGCGCGCCGGCGGAAACCCTCACTTTATTCGGCCCTGACGACATTCGGTTACGTCGTTCTCAAATTGATGAAGGTCTTGCGCCGCCTGAACGTCGCGCGGCGGATCATGCCCGCCTCAACGCGTTGCTTGGTTTGGCCGAGGCTTTGGAATGCCGCCGTGCGAACCTCTTGCAATACTTCGGAGAAACTGAGGTCACCTGCGGGAAATGCGACCTCTGTGATACGCCGCCTGAGGTGTTTGATGGCACGGAGGCGGTGCGCAAAGCGCTTTCGGCTATTCTACGCACCGGCGAATGGTTTGGCACCGGTCACTTGATCGACATCCTGCTTGGCAATGAGACCGACAAAGTGCGCGAGCGCGGGCATGATGTGCTGCCGACCTATGGCGTTGGCAAGGAATATGACAAACGCCAATGGCAGGCTGTGTTCCGCCAGATGATGGGGCACGATTTGGTGCGTCCCAACCCGGAACGCCATGGCGCGCTTATGATGACCGAACGGGCGCGGCCCGTGTTGCGGGATGAGGAAACCGTCAAGCTTCGCCGTGATACCATCCGCACTACCTCACGCCGTCCTGCGGCCAAAACCCTGGTCAGCGAAGAAAACGCGCCGCTCATGTCCGCACTGAAAGCCAAACGCCGCGCCTTGGCCGAAGCGGCGAAAGTTCCCGCCTATGTGATCTTCCCGGACCGCACGCTCGCAGAGATGGCCGAGGTGCGTCCAGGTAATCTGGACGACATGGCGCGTGTGAACGGTGTGGGCGCCAAGAAACTGGCGAACTACGGCGATGCTTTTCTGGAGGTTATCAACGGGGAAGCGGAGCAAATGCACCCAAGCCGCCGCAAAATCGCCGGCCGACAGGATGCGGACCTCTACGACCAACTGTTGGAAGCGCAATCCAATCTGCTGCGTGGCCCAGAGGGTATCGACAAACCGATGAGTTGTTCCGCAGGGATGTTGGCCAAAGTTGCCAGCACCAAGCCGCGGGATGCGCAAGCGATGGAGCGCTTGCTTGGGGATCGCCGTGCCGAACGTTTTGGGGATGCCTTTCTGGAAATCCTCCGCGACGCCAACTAGATAGACTTCAAACAGAAGGACCGCCAAATGCTTGTTGTGATTTCGCCCGCCAAACGTCTGAACTGGGATCCTGTTGAGGGCCCAATGACGGAGCCCGCGTTTCAGGAAGATGCCGTGCGTTTGGCCAAGACGGCACGCAATCTGACGCTTGCCGATCTGCGCAAACTGATGGACCTGAGCCCGGACCTGGCGAAACTCAACCGCGATCGGTTCAAGGCCTTTGAGGACGCTCCATCAGCAGACCTCACCCGCCCTGCGGTGCATGCCTTCGCGGGCGACACTTATGTTGGCTTGGATGCGGCCAGCCTTGAAGCGGACGAGATGACCTGGGCACAAGATCACTTGCGGATATTGTCGGGTCTCTACGGGATACTGCGCCCATTAGATGCGATGCAGGCCTATCGTCTGGAAATGGGTAGCCGCCTGAAAACGCGTCGCGGCAAGTCGCTTTATGAGTATTGGCGTCAGGCCCCTGCCAAAGCGTTGCGCGCGCAGGCGGAAGAGTTGAACACGGACACATTGGTCAACTGTGCCAGCCAAGAATACTTCGGCGCCGTTGATTTGAAAGCGCTAAAGCTGCGCGTCATCACACCGGTGTTCATGGAAGAGCGAAACGGCGAGGCCAAGATCGTCTCTTTCTTTGCCAAAAAGGCACGGGGTAGCATGGCGCGTTACGTCATCCATAATCGCCTGACAGAGGCGGAGGGGCTCAAGGATTTTGACTACGGCGGCTATCGGTTCCAGCCGGACCTGTCAGAAGGTGACCGCTGGGTGTTTCTGCGCGATTACCCGGAGGCTTGAAGCGGCAGCTCTTCAGGCTCGGGGAACGGGTCCACAGTCTCGCCGGTATAGACTTCGGCGATCACCTTGAAGATTTCCTTCTTGCGCAATGGTTTGGTGAGGTACCTGTCCAAACCGTGTGACAAGATGTGTTCCTCATCGCCGTCATTGGCCAAGGCAGTCAGTGCGATAATCGGCACATGGCCCTTGGTGGCCTCTTCCAATTCGCGAATTTTCTGCGTGGCCTCGGTGCCATCCATACGCGGCATGGAGATATCCATAAAGATCAGGTCTGGCGCGTAGGACTTGAACTTCTCCACCGCTTCGACGCCGTCGTGGGCAAACTCAAGATCAATGTTCAGTGACTTAAGCAGTTTTTCCAACACCAGGCGGTTCGTCTTGTTGTCCTCAGCGGACAACACACGCATGCGCCGTTTGGTTGGTTTGCTGCGCTGGGAGGCCCCGGCGTTTGCGGCTTTGGCAATGCCGAGGTTCAACTCGGCGCGCGAGCCCGGTTTCTGCAAAATCGCTTTCACCAGCGAGTCCTTTTCCATGCCGGCAAAGACCTTCAAATCACTGGTCAGCGCCAGGATCGGCGTGGTGACTTCCATTTTTTGCAGCTCGGTGCTCAATTCGCGGGCGTTGATGCCGGTCGGGGTGTGGTCCGCCAGAATCAAATCTACATGTGGTGCCAGCAACAGCACCTGGGTTTGATCTGTGCAAATGGTCACTGTCGCGCCCATCTGTTCCAACTGTTTGTGCAGCAGGTCGCTGTTCACTTCCACGTCGGAGGCCACCAAAATGTGCTGGACACTGTCAGGAAGCGGAATTGGCAGCTGTTCGCAGTCTTCCTCAATCGGCATAGAGAGACGGAATCCAAAAGAGGTGCCTTCTCCTACAACAGAATCCACCCAGATTTCGCCGGACATCAGACCTACGAGTTGTTTGGTCAGCGCCAGCCCAAGTCCTGTGCCCTCGAACTCACGGTTCTGGCTAGTGTCGACCTGATTGAATTCGCCAAAGATGTGGTCGAGTTTTTCTTCCGGGATGCCAATGCCCGTGTCTTGCACGGTCACATGGATTACCGCTTCAGAGCCATCATTGGTGATCACACCAACAACCTGCACCTGTACATGCCCGTGATGGGTGAACTTCACGCCATTGCCCACAAGATGGGTCAAGATCTGTCGCATACGCCCGATGTCGCCGACAAATTTCGTGGGCAGGAACAGGTCGTAATCCACCAACAGTTCCACGCCTTTTTCTCGCGCGGAAACCTGGTGCAGCGTCATGACTTCATGGATGCAACGCTCCAGATCAAACGGCTCGGTCCGCAGACCAACGTTTTCGGCGCCTAGCTTAGAGTAGTCGAGCACGTCGTTGATGATGGAGAGCAGCGCCTCGCCTGAGTTTTTGATGGTGGAGGCAAACAGACGTTGTTCTTCGCTCAACGTGGTGTCCATCAACAGGCTGGCCATACCCACCACACCGTTCATTGGCGTGCGCAATTCGTGGCTCATATTTGCAAGGAAGGCGGATTTGGCCTTGCTGGCGGCCTCTGCTTCTTGACGGGCACGCTGAAGTTCCGCTTCTTTGCGCACGGACTCAGTAATGTTCATCGCGAGGCTGGCACGGTCTTCGCCCTGATCACGCTGGTCGATCAGCTTCAGGAATTCCTCGTTCCACAGGCGCACAATCACCGGCTCCGGTTCATCGTCGTGCCAGCGCTGTTCCATCATGTTGCACCAGTCATCGGGCGATGTGTCTTCCAACACAAACAGCCCCTCATGGGCCGCAAACTCCATGATTTCCTGATAGCTGATGCCGGGCTTGATGCGGTCGGCACCTTCAAAAATGGCCAGATACGCCGGGTTGGCGGCGATCATTTTGCCTTTGGCATCAAAAAAAGCGAAACCATCCCGAATCGTGGCGATGGAATGCCAAAGCCGCTGTTCCGCCTTGTCCGCACGCTCTTTGGCGGTTTCCAGCTCGTTGCGGACTTTCTTGTTTTCCTTGACGACGGTCTGGTATTCGGCGCGTGTTTCGACGATTTCATTAGACAATTGCGCAGCATGTTTGCCCAGCTTGCGGTTGGCTGCATAAAGCTCGCGCTTTTTCAGCTCCAGCAAGCGTTCGGCTGCCAAACGTGCCCGTCTTTCGTCCGCAAGTTTTTGCGCCAGCGACATACGCCGATCCCTAAATCGTCCAATCCGTTGTCCGTCGTTCTCTCAAATGTCCATGAATATCTGCTTAATCGGATAGGCTGCATTTGCTGAATCTCTTATCGTTGCCAAGTCCGTGGCCCCCATGGCACCATTGCGTCATTGATTGATGGAGAAGCCTAATGTTTCGCATTTTTGTGGCTGCAATTTTGACTGTTTGTTCTGGTGTGGCATATGCCGAAGACGCTTTTGTGCCTGATCGCCGCATCGTCGTGAGTCGCGACGTTGATTTCTATGGATCGGACCTGCAAAACCTGTTTGATACGACCTACGATGCCTGCATTACGGCCTGTTTGGCCAATCAGGATTGTGTGGCGTTCACCTTCAATCAAAAATCCAACGCCTGTTTCCCGAAATCAGCGATCAGTGACCGTCAGCCCTATGAAGGTGCCTTGTCTGCGGAAGTGTTTGAAACGCCCCGCGGAACGCATTTCTTGGCTGCTGGGCGCGCGGAAGATTTGACGTTTTTGAGAAAGTCGGACTTTGACCGCGCCAAGGATCTGGCCACCAATATCGGACGGTATCATGCGGGCGGTCCTTGGACCGTGCAGGCGATGCTTGACGCTGCGCAAGAGCGCCGCGCTGAAGGCAACAATCTGAGCGCTATGAGATGGACGGGTGGCGCCTTGGCAAAATCAGACCGCAGTGACCTGTGGCACGAATACGCGCGCCTGAACGCTAACTTAAAAAGTGACAAGTCTTCAGAAACCCGGACCTTTCGCGAACGCGCTTTCCTTGGCAGTATCAATGCTTACTTGCGTGCTGAAGATCGGGCTGAGCGCGTGAATGCTCTGATTTTGATGGCGGATCAACTGGAAGAGCAAGAACGCGGTAAAGCAGTTCTGCGCAGCTTACGGCTTGCAGAGTCGATCCAGCCTCGGACCGATGTTGCACAACGTTTGGACGCGGCGATCGGCAAATACGGGTTCCGTGTATCTGAGCATGTTGTGGATAGCGATTTTGAAGAGCCGCGGTTTTGCGCGGAGTTCAATGAACCGCTGATCAAAGCCGGGCAGGATTACGCGCCGTTTGTAAAGCTCCCAACCTCACAAATGGCTATAAGCGTTGAAGAGCGCCGTATTTGTGTTGACGGCCTCACACATGGGCAGCGCCTTGAGGTAACTTTCCGCGCAGGTCTGCCCGCACAAAGTGGCGAAACGCTGATCAAGGACATCACGCTCAATGCGTATGTGCGCGACCGCAGCCCAAGCTTGGCCTTTGGAGGGCGGGCCTATGTTTTGCCGCGCAGCCAGGATGCGGGGCTGCCAATTGAGACCGTCAATCTGAATGAGGTGGACCTGACCTTGCAGCGCGTGAATGACCGCAACATTCTGCGCGCCATTCAGGACAGCTATTTTGGGCAACCTCTAAGCTACTGGCAGGTCGATGATTTTGCCCGCGATGTGGCAGAAACCATCTGGACGGGGACCGGAGAAGTTCAAAATACACTGAACCAGACCGTGACAACCCGCCTGCCGATGGCGGAATTGGTCGCAGGCCAACCGGCCGGCGTCTACGCGTTGACCGCTGACCTTCCTGGGGCGGACAAATACGACGAAACGTCCGCGACACAGTGGTTCTTGCTGTCTGACATTGGCCTAACCAGCCTGAACGGCACCGACGGCTTGCACGCCTTTGTACGCCGCTTGTCGGATGCGACCGCCATAGATCAGGCCAAGGTGTCGCTGATTTCTCGGGCCAATCGCGTTTTGGGAACGGTTTCCAGCGATGCAGAGGGTTACGCGCGGTTTGATGCGGGTTTGACACGGGGCACGGGCGCGCAAGCGCCTGCGTTGTTACTTGTGGAAACGGGAGAGGATTTTACGTTCCTGTCCCTAACGGACCCTGCTTTTGATCTGTCTGACCGAGGTGTTGAGGGGCGCCCGGCCGCACCGCCAATTGATCTCTTTGTAGCAACGGATCGTGGTGCCTACCGCGCAGGCGAGACCATCCATGTGACAGCTTTAGCTCGCGGGCCCGTGGCCGAAGCCCTGCCGTCTTTGCCAGTGACAGCCATTCTGACCCGTCCCGATGGCGTGGAATACAGCCGCGAGGTGTCCACTGCAGGTGTGGCTGGTGGTCATGTGTTTGACATGCCTCTTGGCGCAACCGTGCCACGTGGCCGCTGGACGTTGGAGTTTAAGTCCGACCTGGAGGCCCCAGCTTTGGCCACAGCCAAGGTGTTGGTCGAGGATTTCCTGCCAGAACGCATCGATTTTGAGATGACGCCGCCAAGTGGGCCTTTGACCGAGGATGATCCCGCGCCGCTTGAACTCGAAGCGCGGTATTTGTTTGGCGCGCCAGCGGCGGACTTGAGTGTCGAAGGGCAGCTCACTCTGCGGGCGCAGTCCGAGATTGAAGGGTATGAAGGCTATCGCTTTGGCCGATATGACCAGCCGTTCTATGGTCAAACCGAGTATTTTTATGGCGATGTGACAGATGCCGAAGGCCGCGCGGATATCTTCCTGCCGCTTCCATCTCAAGATGCGGCAGGGCGCGCGCTGTCGGCGGACATCACAATGCGTGTGCTTGAAGGCTCTGGCCGCCCAGTGGAGCGCCGTTTGTCTCATCCGGTGGCCGCGCAAACCGCGCTGATCGGGATCAAGCCGCAATTTGACGAAGATGTAGTGCCGGAAGGGGGAACAGCTCGGTTTGAATTGTTGGCCTTGGCATCCGACCTGTCGCGCACGCAGATGCCGGTGCAATGGACCGTCAACCGTGTGGAAACGCGCTATCAGTGGTACCAATTGGGGGGCAGCTGGGAGTGGGAACCAACCACGCGCCGCACAGCTGTGGCCAGTGGATCTGCAACGCTGGGTGACGCTGTTGTGGAAGTTGCTACACAGGTGGATTGGGGCCGCTACGAAATTGTGGTGGAACAGACCGGCGGCGATTTTGTGTCTAGCGCCGTTGAGTTCTACGCGGGGTGGTATGCGCCGGTGGATGCGAGCGAAACCCCGGACACGCTGGAACTGTCGTTGGACAAAGACATGTTCCGCAGTGGCGATACTGCCCAGCTGCGTCTGGTGCCGCGTTTTGCAGGAACGGCGCTTATCTCTGTTATGTCCAACCGGTTGATTTCGATGCAGGCCGTGGAAGTTAGTGAAGGCGAAAATCTGATCCCGCTGACCGTCACGGATGAATGGGGGGCAGGCGCATATGTAACTGCGTCGGTGATCCGGCCGTCAGATGTGCCAGCTGGCAAGAACCCGGCGCGGGCATTGGGGCTCAGCTACGCAAAGGTAGATCCGGGCGCCAAGCAGCTGTCGGTTGACCTCATTGCTCCGGCGCAAATTGCGCCGCGAGGACCGCTGGATGTGTCGCTCAATGTGGATGGTGTTGCCGAAGGCGAAACAGCTTTTGTGACTTTGGCCGCTGTGGATGTGGGCATCCTCAACTTGACAAGCTTTGAGAGCCCCGATCCGTCCGAGCATTACTTTGGCCAACGTCGATTGGGGATGGAAATTCGCGACATTTATGGACGCCTGATCAATGGCATGACCGGCTCCATGGGGGCTTTGCGGTCTGGCGGTGATGCCAATGCCGGGTCCAGTTTTGACTCGCCGCCGCCGACAGAAGAGCTTGTGGCCTATTTCCAAGGTCCCATCGAAGTTGGCGCTGATGGCACGGCACAGGTGCAGTTCGACATTCCGGAGTTCAATGGCGCCGTGCGACTGATGGCCGTGGCCTGGTCCGCAACCGGCGTAGGGCAAGCTGAACAAGAGGTGCTTGTGCGCGATCCAGTTGTGGTGACAGCCAGCTTGCCGCGGTTCTTGGCTCCGGGTGACGAAAGCCGTCTTTTGTTGGAGTTTGTGCATGCCGAAGGTCCCTCCGGGCGCATGGGTTTGGATGTGGTGGCGAGTGACGGTGTGACACTGGCGACGGATGCAGTCCCGTCCGGTTTGACATTGGAAGACCTGGGCTCTGCCCGTTTGTCCGTGCCACTTGTGGCGCAAGATGTTGGTGACCACAGCATTGACGTCGCGCTGACGACGCCGGACGGAAAACTGCTCACCAAGAAACTTGTGCTGCCGGTTCGAGACAACGACCCAGCCATAAGCGAAACCCGTCAGGTGGTGTTGGCGGCAGGCGAAAGCCTCACGTTAGGCTCTGATCTGTTTGCGGATTTGCGGCCAGGCACAGCCGAGGCGGTCTTGTCGTCCGGAGCGTTGGCACGGTTTGACGCGCCGGGTTTGATGCGGGCATTGGATCGCTATCCGTACGGCTGCACCGAGCAAGTCGCGTCCCAAACTCTGCCGCTCTTGTATTTCGAGGATGTGGCCGATGCTCTCGGATTGGCGGCAAGCCAGACATTGGACAGCCGGATTGCCGACGCCATCGAGCTGGTGCTCACCCGTCAGTCCAGCAACGGGGCCTTTGGCCTCTGGCAGCCAGCGTCGGGTGATTTCTGGTTGGATGCCTATGTGAGCGATTTCCTGTCTCGTGCAAAGGCAAAGGGGCATGCGGTGCCCGAGTTGGCCTTTATGCAGGCCATGAATAACCTGCGCAATCGCGTGAACTATGCGCCGGACTTTGACAAAGGTGGCGAGGACTTGGCCTATGCGCTGATGGTTCTGGCCCGTGAAGGCGCGGCGAACATGGGCGACTTGCGCTACTACGCTGATGTAAAAGCGGAGGCCTTTGCCACACCTTTGGCCGCGGCACAACTTGGCGCAGCTCTAGGCTTTTACGGCGATCAGACCCGTGCCGACTTCATGTTTCGACAGTCCGCGCGGCTGATTGAGGGACAATCGCAGAGCAACGAGAGCCCATTGTGGCGTGTCGATTACGGCACCAACCTGCGTGACGCCGCTGGTGCATTGACGCTGGCCGTTGAGGCGGGCAGTGAAGCGGTGGATCGCAATGCCCTGCTGACACGGGTGACGGCGCCGGGGCGTGATCTTTCTACGCAGGAATCGGTGTGGTCGCTTATGGCAGCACATGCTCTGATTGACGACGCCGGGTCCAATACGCTGAGTCTGAACGGCGCGGCTTTGGATGGGCCGTTGTTGGAGCGTGTGCCGGACAGCGCCTTGACCTCTGATTTTGCATTGAAAAATGAAGGAAATGCGCCGCAACCGGTTACGGTCACCACCGTTGGTGTGCCGACGTACAAAATCCAGAGCGGCGGCTATGGGTACCAGCTGTCGCGCCAGTATTTCACCATGGAAGGCGTAGAGGTCACCGGCGCGCAGGTGGCGACGGGCGACCGTTTTGTCACCGTGCTGACCGTTACGCCGTCCAGCAAAGTTGGCGCGCGGTTGATGGTAAATGATCCGCTGCCAGCAGGGTTTGAGATCGACAATCCAAACTTGCTCTCGAGTGGCGATGTGCGGGCTTTGGACTGGCTGCAACCCACCTATGCCGAGCACAGCGAGTTCCGCTCCGATCGGTTCCTGGCTGCTGTGGATTGGCAATCAGATCAACCCTTTAGATTGGCCTACATTGTACGCGCGGTGTCGCCGGGTGCGTATCATCATCCGGCTGCGTCAGTGGAAGATATGTATCGTCCACAATACCGTGCCAACACCGATGCGACCCGTCTGATCGTGACCGAGTAACATGCGGTTTGCGCCATTTGTCCTTGTCGCTGCGCTGCTTTTAGCAGCCGCAACGCGGGATGGCGTGGACCGGTGGGTGGCAGAGACTGAGCTGCCAGATCTGTTGATCGACACCTCGGTAGAAGTGGTTGATCGCGATGGGAAACTGCTGCGGGCTTATACAGTGGACGACGGCCTGTGGCGCATGGGCAGTGGTCTGGAAGCTGTTGATCCTGGTTATATCGACATGCTGGTGGCCTATGAAGATGGGCGCTTTTGGTCTCATGCCGGTGTGGACCCTTGGGCGGTTGTGCGGGCCGTGGGGCAAGCGGTTTGGCATGGGGAGGTAATCTCTGGTGGATCGACGTTGACCATGCAGGTTGCGCGGTTGCTCGAGGATTCCGGCACCGGAGCGTGGCAAGGCAAGTTGCGGCAGGTGCGGGTGGCCTTGGCGTTGGAGAAAGCTCTGAGCAAAGAGGAAATTCTTGCACTTTATCTGTCCCATGCGCCGTTTGGTGGGAACCTGGAAGGAGTACGCGCGGCAACCTTGGCGTGGTTTGGCAAAGAGCCGTATCGGTTGACGCCCGCGCAGTCTGCGCTGTTGGTTGCCTTGCCACAAAGCCCCAACGGACGGCGGCCTGATCGGCATCCCAAAGCCGCAGCAGAGGCACGGGAGCGCGTGTTGCAACGTGCTGTGATTGCTGGGATTTTGACCAAAGACGCTGCGTCGGCGGCTAGAACGACATCGGTGCCAAATCAGCGGCGGGCGTTTCAGAGCTTTGCGCCGCATATGGCGGACCGCGCTGTGGCGCAGCGGCCAGAGGCGGTTGTGCATCATGTGACGTTGTCGCGTGATCTGCAAATCTCGCTAGAAGCGCTTGCGGCCAAGGCCTTGCGAGGTCTGGAGGATCGCGTATCGATTGCCATGGTTGTGGCGGATCATTACAGCGGGGAGATTCTCGCGTCCGTGGGATCGGCCGGGTTTTCTGGTGGAGACCATCGGCAAGGATTTGTCGATATGACACAGGCCAAGCGCTCGCCGGGATCCACTCTTAAGCCATTGGTCTATGGGCTTTCTTTTGATCAAGGTCTGGCGCATCCGGAGACCTTGATCACCGATGCGCCGGTGCGGTTTGGGACCTATGCACCGCAGAATTTTGACGGGCGCTTCCGGGGGGAGTTGCGGGTGCGAGAGGCTTTGGCGCAGTCGCTGAATTTGCCGGTGGTTTTGCTAACGGATGAAATTGGACCGGCCAATTTGATGGCAGCTATGCGCAAGGCAGGGGCGGCGCCGGAGGTGCCTGGTGGTGTGGCTGGATTGGCTGTCGCGCTGGGGGGCGTGGGGTTGTCGCTGGAAGAGTTGGTGCAGCTATATGCTGTGATCCCGCAAGGTGGATTGGCGCAGAAGTTGCGCTGGCGGTTGGATGAAGAAACCTCAATAAAGCAAAGGGTTATGAGCCGATCGGCGGCGTGGCATTTGGGGGATATCTTGTCCGGGATAGCCCCGCCAAAAGGGGCGGCGCGCAATGGGTTAGCGTATAAAACCGGGACGTCCTATGGGCACCGGGATACTTGGGCGATTGGATTTGATGGTCAGCATGTGGCCGGGGTCTGGATTGGGCGGCCGGACGGGACGCCGGTGCCGGGGGCCTTTGGGGCAGAAATCGCCGCGCCGGTATTGTTTGAGGTGTTTCAGCGCATTGCGCCGGAGTTGACTCCACTCGGCCCTCCGCCGCCCGAGACATTGATTGTCAGCACGGGCCAACTGCCTGCACCGCTTCGGAAATTTCGCGGTCGCAATGCGCTGTTTGAGAAGTCTGAAGATGCGCTGGCGGTGGCGTTTCCGCCGGATGGGGCGACCTTGGAGGGCGGCAACAGCGAGGTCATTCTGAAAGTCAAAAACGGTGCCTTGCCCTTCACCGTGTTGGCCAATGGCGCGCCGATTGTGCAGCAAAGTCGGTTGCGGGAAATGGCGGTGCCGTTGGCTGGAAAAGGCAGTGCAACGGTGACGGTGATTGACGCCAAAGGGGCGTCGGATCGGGTCACATTTTGGGTGGATTAACCACTGGTTTTGCACGTCGGTATTGCGTCGGTATCGCGACTGTTTTGCGGAGGTGCGCCATTTGACGGGGCCAAAGGCGTTAACCTTTGGCCCTGAGGGCTTCGCGGCCAGTTAGATGCGCTCAATCGCGATGGCGATGCCCTGACCGCCGCCGATGCACATGGTGATAAGACCTTTTGAGCCGCCGGTGCGCTCCAGCTCATACATGGCTTTCACCGTGATGATCGCGCCGGTTGCGCCCACTGGGTGGCCCAGTGCAATCGCGCCGCCGTTCGGGTTCACTTTGGCGGGATCAAGGCCGAGGCCTTTGTTCACGGCAATCGCTTGGGCTGCGAAGGCCTCGTTGGACTCGATGACGTCAAAGTCGGCAATGCGTAGGCCGGTTTTGGTCAGCAGGTTTTCCACCGCAGGCACCGGGCCAATGCCCATGACCTCTGGGCGGACGCCAGCGTGGGCGTACCCCAACACGCGGAACTTCGGCGTTAGGCCAGCTTTATCGGCCGCTTCGGCGCGGGCCATGACGATGGCGGCGGCACCGTCGTTGATGCCCGAGGCGTTGCCTGCGGTCACGCGACCGTCTTTCTTGAACACGGCGCGCAGTTTGCCGAGGCTCTCCATGGTGGAGGCAGTAGGGTGTTCGTCACGGGCAAAGGGCACCATGTCGCGCTTCACTTTGACCTCAACCGGCACAATCTGCTCGTCGAAGTAGCCAGCCTCGATGGCCGCGGCGGCGCGTTCTTGGGAGGCCAGCGCAAAGGCATCCATGTCTTCGCGGGTGACATCGTTTTCATCAGCGACGTTTTCAGCGGTGATGCCCATATGTCCGGTGCCAAACGGACAGTTCAGCGCCCCCAGCATCATGTCCAGCGTTTTGACGTCACCCATTTTCTGGCCCCAGCGTTGGGACTGCATGATGTAGGGGCTGCGTGACATGTTTTCTGCGCCGCCAGCGACGGCAAAATCCGCATCGCCCAACATCAGGGACTGGGTGGCGGAGACAATCGCCTGTGCACCGGAACCACAAAGGCGGTTCGCGTTCATGGCTGGGGTGGTGTCCGGAATGCCGACCTGCATCGCGGCCACGCGTGATAGGTACATGTCACGTGGTTCGGTGTTGATCACGTGACCAAAGACCACGTGGCCGATTTGACCACCTTCCACGCCGGCGCTTTCCATGGCCGCCTTGGTGACGGTGGCGCCAAGATCAATGGGGGCGGTGTTGGCAAGGGATCCACCAAAGGTGCCAATGGCGGTGCGTGCGCCGCCGAGAATTACGATGTCCGACATCTGTCGTCTCCTCCTGAAATCGTGTTGGCCACAGTATGCAGGCGCAGCATCGGCGAGTCAGGTGGAACGGTGCGTCACAGTTTTATTGCCCGTAGTCTTACGGAGGTGTGTTTCGCGGTTCGATTGACAAAAGGAGGTAAGTTCCCGCATTTGGGGGCATGAGTAACGATCTGCCGATCTTGGAACTTTTGCCCGCACGGTTGCGGGAGGCCCGCCGTGCGCAAGGGCTGTCGCTGGACGCGGTGGCAAAGCTCTCTGGCGTGAGCCGCTCGATGGTGAGCCAGATTGAGCGTGGCGAAAGCAGCCCGACAATTGCCACCCTGTGGAACCTGACGCGGGCCTTGCAGGTGGATTTTGCCGGTCTGCTGGATGCACAGGCGGGGGACAAGGTGGATGTGCTGCGCGCGTCCGATGTGCCACGTTTTGACAATATGGGACATCTTTGCCTCATTCGGATTCTGTCGCCCCCCGAAGATGTTGGGGGGCATGAGGTCTATGACATCTCCTTTGAGGCAGGGGGCAGCCTAAAAAGCGCGCCGCACACCCGTGGGGCGACGGAGCAGCTGACCGTGCTGTCCGGTGCCGTATCGGTGACAAGCGGGACAGCTGTGCAGGACTTGGCGGAAGGCGACACCGCGCGCTATGCGGCGGATGTGGCCCATGCGATTGAGGCAACAGAGCCTGCGCGGGTGTTTCTGATTGTGAAGAACGCTTAGCGGAAAGTGCTGCGCCTGACCCTGGGTGGGCGCTGTCGCATCGCTAGACACTGGCTTGAATCGAAGATCAATCACACGATTTGTTTTGTTCCCAAGGTAGCAGTGCGCCCTCCCGTGGGGAGGGTCGGGCGCAGCACGGGCTTACAGCCCGCGCTAAAGGGCGGGTTACTCTTCTGTTTAGGGTGTATCTTAAATTTCGGATTTTTGTCCGTTATAATGAATTTCCCTCTTCACGGACATAAATCCGTTATGGTAGATGGTCGTCCATCATTATGGAGAACCCCATGTCTGACGCTTTCTTGACCGACATCCGCGACACGCTCACCACCATTGAGGCCGAGGGGCTGATGAAGAGAGAGCGCATGATCACGTCGCCCCAAGGCGGCGAAATTCAGGTGGGAGATCGGGCGGTCATCAACCTGTGCGCCAACAATTACCTTGGGCTCGCGGACAACCCAGCGCTGATTGCAGCTGCAAAGGACGCCATGGACCCGCGTGGGTTTGGTATGGCCTCGGTGCGGTTTATCTGCGGCACACAGGACATTCACCGCGCGTTGGAGCAGAAGCTGGCGCGCTTTCTGGGCAAAGACGACTCAATCCTGTTTGCCGCTTGTTTTGACGCCAATGGCGGGTTGTTTGAGCCGCTGTTGACCAAAGAAGACGCGATTGTGTCGGACAGTCTGAACCACGCGTCGATCATTGATGGCATCCGCCTGTGTAAGGCCAAGCGCTATCGCTATGCCAACAACGATATGGCGGATTTGGAAGCGATGTTGCAGCACGCACGCAACGAGGGCGCGCGGCATATTATGATTGCCACGGACGGGGTGTTTTCGATGGATGGTTATCTGGCGAACCTGCCGGAGATCACGCGGTTGGCCAAGAAATACGATGCGGTGGTGATGGTGGATGATTGTCACGCCACTGGATTTATGGGGCCAAACGGCGCTGGCACACCGGATCACTTTGGCGTCGACGTTGATATCCTGACCGGCACCTTGGGCAAGGCGCTGGGCGGGGCGATTGGCGGCTATATTGCCGGGCCGCAGCCGGTGATCGATCTGTTGCGCCAACGGGCGCGGCCATATCTGTTTTCCAACTCCTTGCCGCCCAGCATTGTGGCGGCGGGATTGGAAGCGATCCGTTTGGTCGAAGAGGGCGCCGAGGACCGGGCGCGGTTGCGCGAGAATGCGCAGTATTGGCGGGCAGGGTTGGAGAAGCTGGGGTTTGAGATCTTGCCAGGGGAGCATCCGATCATTCCGGTGATGTTAGGCGAGGCGACCTTGGCGCAGGAGATGGCGGCGAAGCTGTTTGAGGAAGGGGTCTATGTGTCGGGCTTCTTCTTCCCGGTGGTGCCGCGTGGACAAGCGCGGATCCGCACGCAGATGAATGCCGCCCTGACGCGGGATGAGCTGGACCGGGCACTGGCGGCCTTTGGCAAGGTGGGCAAGGTGCTGGGGATTGTCTCATGAGCAAACCCAACACGATGACCGCGCTGGAGAAATCCAAGCCCGAGGAGGGGCTGTGGATGGTGCAGGCGCCGGTGCCTGAGATTGGGCCGGACGAGGTGCTGATCAAGGTCAACAAGACCGGGATTTGTGGCACGGACATTCACATTTGGAACTGGGACGACTGGGCCAGCGCAACAGTGCCGGTGCCGATGATCACGGGCCATGAGTTTGCCGGTGAGATTGTCGAGATGGGCCGCAATGTGGATGGGCTCAGCATAGGCCAGCGCTGTTCCGGTGAAGGGCATGTGGTGGGCCATGAGAGCCGTCAGGCGCGGGCGGGAAAGTTTCATCTCGATCCCGGCACGCGCGGGATTGGGGTGAACGTACAGGGGGCGTTTGCGCAGTATTTGCGGCTGCCCGCGTTTAATGTGGTGCCTTTGCCGGATGACATTCCCGATGAGATTGGCGCGATTTTGGACCCGCTGGGCAATGCCGTGCACACGGCCTTGAGCTTTGATTTGCTGGGCGAAGATGTGCTGATCACCGGTGCGGGACCCATCGGGATTATGGCGGCGGCAGTGGTGAAACATGCGGGGGCGCGGCATGTGGTAATCACGGACATCAATCCAGACCGGCTGGCGTTGGCGGAGCATGTGGTGCCCAATGCGCGGGTGGTGAATGTCGCCAATGAAGACCTCAACGACGTGATGCATGAGCTGGGGCTCAAAGAAGGGTTTGATGTGGGCCTTGAGATGAGCGGCTCGCAAGCGGCGCTGGATCAGATGGTCGAAGCGCTGGTGATGGGGGGCAAGATTGCGCTTCTGGGCATTCCGCCGGGCAAATCGCCGGTGGATTGGTCGCGGATTGTGTTTAAAGCGATCACGATCAAAGGGGTCTATGGTCGCGAAATGTTTGAGACCTGGTACAAGATGATTGCGATGTTGCAAAACGGCTTGGACGTTAGCCGGGTGATCACCCATCAGATGCCAGTAGGCGATTTTAAAGAGGGCTTTGCGGCGATGAACAGCGGCAAGTCGGGCAAGGTTGTGCTGGATTGGACCACCTGAGGGGGCTTTGCCCCCGTCCCATCGGGGATGGGACTCCCCCAGGATATTTGGGGAAGGAGAAGAGTGGGCGGCTGTCTGTGCTGTGGTCAGTCGTCTCGGCGTTTGTCTAAGAAGGCGCGGATTTCTTCGAGCAGCGGCAGGGCTTCGGCAATGCGTTCTGGCGGGAAGTGTTCCGCCACATCCATCAGGTCTGGGCCAAGTGCGGTGATGGCATCCTCTCGGAATTGCCGCCCTGCTTTTGTCAGCATGACACATTTGGAGCGCGCGTCTTTGGGATTGGGCTCCAGTGTGATCAACCCGGCTTTGCTGAGGCCAGACAGGGTGTGGGTCAGAGAGGTTTTGGGCACCTGAAGCGCAGTGGCGATGTCCATTGGCGTGCGCCCGTCGCCCAATCGTGTCAGGTGATTGAGCACAGTGAAATGAGACACCAGAAACCCGTCCGGCAGACGGGTTTCAAACAGGCGGCTTGAGAGCTGATTGATAATCCCCACTTCGTTGAAGAAGCGAAAAATAGTTGGGATTGTCTGCTCAGGTTTGGGCAATCTTTGCCTCCAATGGCCAACGTGGACTCGGCGCCACCTGGGGACCGTATCCGATACGTCCCAGCATTTGAACCGTTCCGCCGTTTGGCGCAAGGCGGTTGTGAATGGTCTGATAGGGGCTGTCCATTTCGGGGTATTCTTGCAGCACCTGGCTCAGCGGCTGCAGGCCGAGGCCAAGGGCGGTTGTGGCCAGATTGACCCGTACCCAGCTTTGACCAGCGATGATTTGATCCTGCCGGGTGTTGGTTTCCGTAACCAGCCAAACATGCCCCATGGCGGTGTCGGTGTTGGCAAAGACGGCGTCGAGACCGGATTTATAGGCTGTAGAGGTGGTGTCCGTCACAGTTTCGCGGGTGAACAGGCCGGTGAGGTGTAGCGTTTCAAACAGAGGGCCGGAGAAGTCGATGCCATCGGGATTGGCGTTGACCTCGCGATGGCCAATGCGGAACAGATCCACGCTTTCCTGATAAGTGTGGGGTGTTTCGACCTCGATCTGAAGCGCGGTGTGGGTGAGGTCCCGCAGTTCTGCGACGTCTTGAGCATCCACGGAACCGCCAAACTGTACGCCATGGCCAACTGCACTGGCCAGTTGAGCCAACGCGTCGGGCATGACGGCACGGGAGGTGTCAAACGGCTCCTTGTTGGAGCGGCGGGCCATAACGTATTGGAACAGCGGATCGGGTTTTTGACTGGCGTCTTTGGTGAAGACCGCATGGGCGATGGGGCGTGTGTCCAAATGAGAGTCGTTTTGACCTTCGGGGAAGAGCGTGAGGTCAATGCCATAGCCGTCTTGCGCGGCGGCCATGCGCATAATCTCAAGGAAGCACCCCAACCCAATGGTGATTTGGCGGTTCAGCGGATCGGTTTCGGGCAGCAGCTTGGTCAGATCGGCAAACAGGGTGACTTCGCTGTCTTTGGAAAGATCTACGATCCATGGTTGGCGATTGTGCGGGTTGGGCGCCAGCAGCGCGAAGGACAGGGCTTTTTTGCGGGGGTCTGAGTAGGTTCCGGCCAAGTCCCAAGGCGCGAGGGCCTCCGAAGGGCTGCGGGTTACGGCATATCCGGTGGCGGCGGCTGCGGTGATGACACCGCCGCCAATCAGGGCGAGCGTTTTTCGACGGGTGATGTTCATAGGTGACCTCAGTTTGTGCGATATCGTACTAAGTAGTGCGAAATCGTACTAAGTCAAGCGGGGAGCCCGCCTAGGGGGTGTCGCGAAAGAAATTTAACAAGCGTACTATTGAAAAACGGGGGCAGCATTCCCATTTACGGATTGAGGAAAGGAGACACGGTCCCGCCTCCGAGAGGCCAAAGCCAAGGCGCTCGCCATCGCTCCGCAAAAGGAGACTTCTGACATGCTCTATGTGCTTTACGTTGCACTTGTGATTGCCCTGCCTGCGGCTCTGGGAGCCCAGATGGTGGCACGGAATATCAACCGCAAAGACCCCAGCGCCGGGTTCATGTTGCTTTTGTTGGCCGCGGTGCCGGCCTTTGGATTTGCGTTCTTTGCCCCGCAGGGCATCATCTCGCCGTTCCGGTTTGACATCGGTGCTCCTGGCGCCTTCGGACTTGGTGTTATTCTGGGCGCTGGAATGGGTGCTTTCCAGCGTTGGATGCCGCAGCGGGCGTAAGAGTTCTCGCGTAAAACGTGTGAGGTTGCTACAACGGTTCTGCGTTTCAGGAGGCAGGACATGGGTGTGATCCGACCGGCAACTTTGGCTGATCAAGAGCGGCTTTATGAGGTGGTTGTGCAAACCGGCGTGGCCGGTAAAGATGCAACGCCCCTGTATCAAGATCCTAAAATGCTCGGACATATTTACACGGCGCCTTACGTGGTTTTGGCGCCGGAGTTGGTGTTTCTCGCTGAGGTTGACGGGCAGGTCGAGGGCTATGTCTGTGGCGTGGTCGACAGCCAAGCCTATGAGGCGCGGCTTGAGGAGATATGGTGGCCCACTTTGCGGGGGAAATATCCGGCCCCTGATGTGGAGCAGCGGGCAGCGTGGTCCGAGGATGAGAAGCGGGCCGATTGGATTCACCATCCGGTGCCCACACCGGACTATGTGGTCGATCCATATCCGGCGCACATGCACATGAACTTGATGCCGGAAGCGCGCGGTGGCGGGTTGGGGCGGCGGCTGTTTGACACCTAGCTGACTGCGGCGCAGGCATTGGGTGTGGGGCCGGTGCATATTGGCGCGGACCCGAAGAATGACGGGGGTATCGCCTTTTGGCAAGCGATGGGATTTGAACGGTTGCGGCAGCCGGACGGAACGTTTGCGGAGAACACTTGTTGGATGGGGCGGCCTTAGAGCGTTTTTAAAGACCATTGGTAGATTGGGGATTTCACGTGGCTGCAAACTCAATGTTGGATGTGATTGGCGGGACGCCGTCCGTGTGGTTGGATCGCATGGTGGCGGCGCGAGGGCTTAATGGGCGTATTCTGGCGAAGCTGGATTATCTGAACCCGGGGTTTTCCAAGAAAGACCGGGCGGCCAAGGGTATTATTGAACGGGCGGTTGCGGATGGATCGTTGCGCCCGGGTCAGACCGTGGTGGAACTGACCAGCGGCAATATGGGTACGGGGTTGGCGATTGTCTGCGGGCTGATGGGCTTTCCATTTGTGGCGGTGATGAGCCGGGGCAACTCGGTGGAGCGGGCGCGGATGATGGCGGCGCTGGGCGCTGAGGTGGTTCTGGTGGATCAGTTGCCGGGATCGACGCTGGGGCAGGTGTCTGGCGCGGATTTGGCGGAGGTGGATCGCGTGGCGCGGGAGATTGTGGCGGCGCGTGGCGCGTTTCGAGCGGATCAGTTCCATCACGTAGGCAATGCGGCGGCGCATTATGAAACCACCGCCCCGGAAATTTGGGTGGACAGTGATGGCATGGTCACGGCGTTTGCGGATTTCGCGGGCTCGGGGGGGACGTATGGCGGGACCATTGCGGGGCTTCGGGCCAAGAACCCGGAGGTGCGCGGCTATTTGGTGGAGCCGGAGGGCGCGGCGGCTTTGGCTGGTGCAGAGGTCACCGCGCCGGATCATCCGATCCAGGGCGGGGGCTACAGCATGGCAGCGTTGGACTTCCTGCAAGATGTATCTGTTGACGGCTACCTGACCGTGGATGGCGAGACGGCGCGGGCTACGGCGCAGGCTTTGGCAAAGGAAGAGGGTGTCTTTGGTGGGTTCTCTGCCGGGGCCAATGTCGCTGCGGCGTTGCAGCTTTTGGCGGGGCCAGAGAAAGGCGGCGTTGTTGCGGTGGTGATCTGTGACAGCGGACTCAAATATCTGTCGACGGATTTGTGGGGCTAGGAGCCAGCACCTCTCGACGCTCAATAAATGTATCCAATATACATTGAATCAAGTTTTATTGGGGCCTGACGAGGGTCTTGTTTGCGCAAGCCGCTCCGCCTAGGGTGCATGTCGCAAAGTGAACATCTGTTCACTGCGCCAATAAAGTAAGCCAACGGGACACCGAGCCACATGCGCGAGAAGATTTTAGACGCCACCGCAGCGATGCTGGTGGCACATGGCACACAAGCGTCGATGAGTAAGATTGCCAAGCAGGCCGGAGTTGCGACCGGCTCGCTCTATAATCATTTCGAAAACAAAGATGTGCTGATCCGTGCGGTCTATGAAGAGTTGGGCGCGATTGTGGAGCAGGCCTTGGTGGCGGGCGATGATCCAAGCTTGCCTGCAACAGAGCGGCTGAAGGCCTACATTGATCGTCAGATTGACTTTGTTTGGTACAATGAAAACCACGCCGACCTGCATGAGTACCTGTCCAATGTGCCGTTGTTGCCGCGTGACGAGGTGCTCGACAGTTTCAACCGGACATCTGATTTCATCGCGGGCCTGCTGCGGCAGTTGCAGGACGAGGGCTGGGTGATTGCAGGCGATGTGGGGGTGATTGGCGGCTACATCGGTGGTGGCGTGCGCAATACGTTAAAATGGCAGCGCTCGCTGGGCGTGACGCTGACCGATGAGATGCGGGAACTGGTGCATAGGCTGTGTCTGCACGGGGTGCGGACGGAGGCCTAAGCTGGATTAATAGTCGCGCTGGAAGAAGATGCCGATGCCGGTGTCATCATCTGAGCCCACCTTGCCCTTTACCGTCAGGCTATCGGTGACGTCGAGGTTGAGGCTGATCGAGCTTTTGCCTGTGCTGTCCACGCCGACCTCTGTGTATACGTTTTCATTGATGTATTTGCCGGCGCGCAAACCGGGCGTGCCGGATTCGTCGAAGGTCAGTCCCAGGTCATCCAAGCCTGAGTTTTCCCCCAAACGCGGGCCTTGTGGGCCTGCGCCGGAGAGTTGCGCCAAAGCGGCGGCCAGTTGCGCGGCCTGCAGCGCGGAGATGCTGGAGAGGTCGCGGCCAAACAGCAGTTGGGAGAGCACCTCGTCTTCGGGCAGGTCCGGATCGCTTTCCAGTTCAATCTTGGGGTCGTCGAGGCGGCCATCCAGAATCACGTAGATGGTGGCGTCGGGTTGCTCAGAAATTGCGACCACGCGCATTGTCGGGACCAAATCGCCCAACATAGAGATGCGGCCTTCGTCCAGTTCGAAGTTTTTGGACAGGAACGACAGACGGCCGCGGATCAGGTCGATCTCTCCATTGGGACGGATGTCATTGGTGGTGCCGCCAATTTGCATGCCGCCATTGAAGTCCGCATTCAGGCCAAGGCCACGCACAGCGATGCGTTCGCCGGTTTGAATGTTGATATCGAGCCCGAAGGGGGGGGCGGAAGAGCCGCCTTTTTCCTTGGCGATGAGGCCCGCGCGGTCGCGAGTCAGGCGCACTTTGGACGGCTCGTTGATGTGGCGGATGTCGGGGATCGGCCCTGCGCCTGCAAGTCCAACCGGCGTGACGTGGATGTCGGTTTTGCCGAGCACGATGTTACCCGCGATGTTGCCGCCACCGGTGAGGGGGCCGGAGAGGGTGATGGTGCCATCCACCTCGGTTTTCAGAAGTTGGCCTTGTTGGATGATGATGTCGGTCAGGGTGACCGGCAGGTTGGCGGAGAACGGCGGGGCGAGGGCGACGTTGCCATTCACGCCGATCTGGCCACCGCCCGAAAACTGCGTGGTGATGTTGAGGTCTGCCGCGCGGCCATTGAGGCCAACCGTGCCGCGAATGTCCTCAAAAGCGACCCGTAAATCCGGTAGCACAAACCGGGCGCCACCCAGAGTGACCGTACCGGTGACAGCTTGTGGTCCCAACGCGCCCCTGAGGCGCAGGTCATAGTTCGCGATGCCTTGAATGGAGTTGGGTTGTAGGAAGACGTTGGCGGCGGCGAGCGGCACGGTGCCACTTACTTCAAAATCGCTGGCGCTGCCTGCCGGATCAATCAGCCCCTTGCCTGTGCCGCGGGTGTCAAACGGGCCGGTGCCGTTGAAAGCAACTTGCCAGCCGTTGGAGGCTTGTTCCGCGGAGGCTTGGATGCGGGCTTTGCCCGGAAGTTCGGGCACAAACACCTGCACTTGGCCGATCTCCAGGTCCACGTCGGCTGCGCCATTGCCAGATTGCGGCAGGGTGGCGCGGATGGTGGCGGTGGTCTGAGCCGGGGCGGTGGCGGACAGGTCAAAGGCCCAGTCCGCACCAGTTTGCACGGCGCGGCCTTTGGCGGTGGCGGGGCCGTTCACGCCTTCGAGCAGCAGTGCGACCTCATTGAGTGAGGCCTCAAAGGTGAGGTCGCTGTTTTGGCTGGCAAGGGTGCCAGACCCGGACGCGGAGAGTTGGGCGGTTTTCACGTCTGCCTCGCGCAGGGTGATGCCAGTCTCGTCTCGTTTGGCCGAGATTTTCAGCGTGCTTTCACCCGCCAGCAAAGCGTCCGCGCGGTCGTCCGAAATGGCGAGGTCCTGTCCGGTGGCGCTGAGGGTCAGGTCGAAGCCTTGGGAAATTGGCAGTACCGCGCCGTTGAGCCCCGCGGACAGGCGGCCGCTGAGATCGCGCTTGGCGAAGGGGGAGAACAGCGAGATGTCGGCGACTTCCAGCGTGGCATCGGTGTCGATGGTCAGGTCCTGACCACTGCCGGTGACATGCACGTTGCCCTGCGATCCTAGACTGTTGGTGCGCAGGCTGTAGTTGGACAACTTGACCCCTTTGTCTTTTTCCCAGACCACGTCGCCTTGAAAGCCGCCGTTGGAGCCGACCACCGTTGCGAGATCCGGGTCAGACAGTTCCAATCCCCGCATGCCCATTTGAAGCTGCGCCTCAACATGTGGCGTGGGCTGTTCTTGAAGGGTGCCTTCGCCAAACAGGGCCACGCGGGCCAGCGTGAGCGTGTCGGTTTGCACCTCATCCATGGTGCCGCTGAGAGTCCAGCGATCACCGTCCGCATGGTTGAACTTCGCCGCCAGTTCGGCGCTTTGCACGTAATTCTTGGGGCCCTTGAGCGGCAGCAGCACGGGCTTGCCGGTATCGTCGCGCAGTTGGATGTCGAGATCAAAGCTGTCTGGCAGACCGTTTGCGTCTATCGCCATTTCGCCGTTCAGGTTTAGGGAGCGGGAGCTGAGCAGAAGCTGTTGCAGCGTGATGCGTCCATCCCCAAAGCGGCGCAGCAGGGTGCTGAAGCCGATGTTTTCCCCGAGGAAGTCTTTGTAGTCTGGCGCAAAGAGCGGCGCCATGTTGCCACCCAGATCGGCGCGCACCACTTGTGTAGCCGTATCTTCCGGTGTGGCACCGGGCTCGGTGGCCAGTTCCACAGAGCCTGCGAGGCGCTGTTCGCCGTCGCTGGTCAACAGAATGTCGGCGATGAAATCATCCAGTGGACCTTCGCCCAAAACAGTGAGCGCCATGGGCGGCTCGCCGGGGATTTTGGCCTGAGTCACCAGTAGTCCACCGGCGTCTTCGTGTACTTGCAGGTCTATGCGCAGTTGGCGCGTTTCATTGGAGAAGGCACCATCCAGAGCAAAGCGCGCGGCGGGGCCATCCAGCCGTGCGGCGGACAAGAGCGCCTCGCCGCTGCCGCCTTCGAGGATCAGGCGCGCGGTGAGGGAGAGGTTGAGCTCTTCGCCCAGAAAACTCTCACCCAGAGTGATGCGGTCAGCCTTCAGGGACTGAATGTTGATGCTTACAGGCAGTTCAGGCAGCGAAAAAGGTGTGGCTTCTGCCGTGGGTGGTGCGCTTGGATTTGGGGCCGGGGCGCGGGCGAGGATGATTTCGTTGGCGCTCAGCTCGTTGACGTTGATGTTGCCGCGCAGCACGGCGAGGCGGTTCCAGTTCAACGTCATGCCGCGCATGGTCAGCCAGGTGCCATCGGCGTCTGACATGCGAATCTCTTCGACCGTGGCGTTGGAGCTGATCGCGCCTTTGAGGCCGATCACCTCAACCGTGCGGCCTTCGCCGGACAGGGCATCCTCCAGGAAGTTGGTCAGCATGCCTTTGTCTTCGTCACTGGCCTCTTGCTGTTCCGCATCTTGAGCAGAAAGCGTCAGCGGCCAGATCAGGCAGAGGAGAAGCGCAAGATACCGCATCAGTAAGCGTGTCCAATCCCGATGTAGAGTTGCAGACCATCACCGGTGTCGCCTTCTACCGGCGCGGCAAGGTCAAGGCGCAGCGGGCCAAAGCCGGTGTTGTAGCGCACGCCCAGACCGGCACCCGAGTGCCATTTGCCGTCGCCGCTGAAGTCTGACTTCTCGCCGACAAACCCGGCGTCATAGAAGGCCACGGCGGAGAAGTGGTTGTTGATTTTCACCCGCATCTCGCCGGAGAGGCCCAAGAAGGACAGGCCGCCGCTATCGATGCCATTCACGGTCACAAAGTTGGACTGATAGGGCTGACCACGCACCGTGCCGCCGCCACCGGAGTAGAACAGCAGGTCGGGCGGGGTGTTGCGGATGGACGGCCCCAGGATGGTGCCAAATTGCAAACGGCCCGCGGCGATCACGCCGTTGTCGGCCCCAAAGCCACGATAGCCGCGCAGATCGCCTTTGAGGTAGAGGGCGCTGTCCGCTTCGGCGTAGCCATAATATGGGAAGGCGTTGCCTTCGATGTAGTAACCGCGTGTCGGGTTGGCGATGTTGTCGCGCCGGTCCATTTTGGTGGTCACCGGCACCCCAATCAGATGCAATTTGCGTTCGCCGTAGTTGTCGTCCACGTCAGAGAAATAAAGCCCCAGGCCAGCTGTGGTTTCAAAGCGGTCTGAGTGGATGGTTTTCACGCCAACGCCCAAAGACAGGCTGCGCAAGAAATAGAGGTCTTCGTCTTCTTGCTTGAGTTCGGCGCCCAATGTCAGCGCGGTGTTGGCGCCAAAAGTGGCCGGGCGGGAGTAGCGTGTGCCAAGGATGTAGTTCACGCCGCTGTTCTGCGCACCGAGATTTTCGATGGCAAAATCAAAACGCAGATTTTCCGCACCGCCATTGAGGTTGCGGTGCATCCAATAGGCCGAGAGGCTTAGGCCGTCGCGGCTTTCGAGTTCTGCACCAAAGCCAATTCGGCGTGGTGGGTTGTCCACCAGAGCGAGTTCCATATCCAGCGTGCCGTCTGGATTGGGCTCATCCGCTTCGCGCAGATCGATGGTGCGGAAGGTTTCGGTGCGGCGCAGACGCGATGTGACCTGGGCCACGGATTGCGGGCTGAAGGTTTCGCCTTCCGGCAGGTCGGCGATCTCACGCACCCGTTCCGGGCGCACGTTGGATTGATCGTCATAAATCAGTTTGCCAAAGGTTAGCTTGGGGCCGGGATCCATGGTCAGATCAACGTCCAGCGTGGCCTTGCGATGATCGGCGGTGATGCTCTGATCGCTGACTTTCGCTTTGGCGTGGCCTTCGTCGCGCCAGCCGTCTACCCCCGCGCGGGCGGCTTTTTCGATTTCCGGCAGGCTGGCGGGTTGGTTGGGGGCAAAGCCCTCTGGCAGCTCTGTGGCTGGAACTATCGGCGCGATTTTGGTGTTGCCAAACTTGAAGTTGGGACCGGGGTCGACCTGATACACCACCTGCGCAACCGAGGATTTGGTGGCGAAGGGGGAGATGTTGTGCGCCTCTTGCCCATCCACACGGATAGACACATTGGGGCTGAAGTGCCCCAAGGAATAGAGCGTGCTGACCAAGCGGCGATAATCGGATTGGGCGGCGGCAATAATGTCCTGCGGATCACTGCTGCCTTCTTCTTTGGCGGCAGAGGTCAGGGTCGCGGCCAGCAAGCGTTCTTGCAGAGCTTCGTCGCCGTTTGAGGTGGTCAGTTGGATGTCAAATGCCTGTGCAGGCATGGCCAGCCCGGCGCACAGGGTTGTGGCCAACAGCGTGGCCTTGCCCGAAAAAAGGACCCGTCGTGCGCCTGTCTGCAAAGCATCCCCCATGCGCGCCAAAAACTCTTCAAAATGCTCGGGCAACAGGCAGAACGTTGCCCCTTAGCGGTAGACTAGACCAAGCGTGACTCCGTGGCCAGACAGCATTCACATACTTCTCCGAGGATCGGCGAAGGGAAGCTATGCAAAGGCGATATCACCGCGTAAGACTGAGGCACATTGTCATGAGAATTCTTATGCCAGGGCTACAACAGTTTCTTCCCGTCGTCTTAGTACGAAGCCTTTTGTTTTATGTGCTTGCCGGTGTTGCGGCGGTGCCTTTTTTGTTGTGTTGGCCTGCGCTGCGCGGACCACGCAGGACCGTCTATGCCATTGTGGATCGCTATCTGCGGGTCCTGTTGTGGCTGCTGCGCAGAGTGTGCGGCATCCAGCTTCGGCTTGAGGGACGGGACAGCTTGCCCGAGGGACCTGTGTTGATCGCATCTCAGCATGAGAGCACGTGGGAGACGTTGTTTTTCCAAGTGCTGTTTGATCATCCGGTGATGTACGCCAAAGCGCCAATTTTTTCCTATCCGGTGTTTGGCCCGGTCGTGCGCAAGTTTGGTCATATTCCGGTGACGGCCGGGGCAAGCGCGGATGCAATGCGCGCGGGGTTTCGTGCGGGGGCAGCAGCGGCGAAAGATGGCCGGAGTTTGGTGATTTTTCCCAGTGGCACACGTCGTCAGGAAGCGCATGCCCTGCAAGCCGGGGTTGGGGTGCTGTATCAACTGGCCGGTGTGCCAGCAGTGCCGGTCCGGTTGAACTCTGGCGCGGTGTGGCCGCATGGCAGTTGGTTGAAGTTTCCAGGCACAGTCGAACTGCAGATTGGACCACCGATTGAGGCCGGTTTGGACCGGCGCGATTTTATGCAAATTTTGAGCGGATATTTGGCAGATTAGAGCGGTTTGCAGCCGTAGGAAAATCCCTAAAATTTCTCATGTATTCCATATGTTAAGGTGGGGGTAAGAGCTGGCGTTTAGGTGTCGTTGTCAGGGTGAGAAAAAGGGTGACGGCGATGGCTGATAGTTCCAACGGCGCTCCGGTGATCATTAAACGTAAGAAGGTCATCGCAGGCGACGGACACCACGGTGGGGCGTGGAAAATTGCATACGCGGATTTTGTGACCGCCATGATGGCATTCTTTTTGCTGATGTGGCTGATCAACGCGACAACCGAACAACAACGGCTGGGGATTGCAGAATTCTTCAGCCCAACGGTGCCATTGAACAAAGTGTCCGGTGGCGGCAACGCCATGTTTGGCGGTGACAGCGTGCAGGAGCATAATATCCTGTCGCAAACCGGCGTGGGTGGTTTGCCAACGGCGTTGAAAGAGAATCCGGATCCGGTTGAGTTTGAACAGCCCGGCAGCAAAGGCGAAAACGCCGAGTTTGAAACCGTCGAAGACATGCTGATTGGTGGCGGTGGTGAAAGCCTGCTGGCGGATAATTTGCTCAAGCATGTGGTGACTCGTTTGACCGACGAAGGTCTGGTGATCGAGATCTTTGATTCCGAAGACCAGCGGTTGTTTAAGCCCAAGAGCGCGGTGCCGATGCCCATTCTGGTTGATTTGGCCAAGGTGCTGGCAGAGGTGTCCAACATGGTGACCAATGACGTGGCGGTGGAAGGCCATGTGCGCACCAGTGTGATTACCGTGCGGGAAAATCCAAGTTGGCAGCTGTCATCGATTCGCGCAAATGAGCTGCGGAAGCTGATGGAGGCCCATGGTTTGGAGACTGAACGGGTGGCACGAGTGACGGGTCACGCGGATCGCGAACCGGTGTCTAATGTGCCGCGGGACCTGCGCAACAACAGGATTGAGATCATCCTGCTGAGAAAGGATCGCTGAAGCTAAAAGGAAATATGGTACGCCGTTAGGCCGCTGTTAATTCCGATTGTCGTAACCAAGCAGACGACGACCGAATTGATACAGCAGAAAGGCGTACCATGTCGATTTCCTCTTCGCTTAATGCCGGTGTGGCCGGGCTCAATGCCAATGCCACCCGTCTGGCGACCATCTCTGACAACATCGCGAACTCTGCGACCTATGGCTATCGCCGGGTTGAGACTGATTTCCAGTCTATGGTGACCGGTGCCAGTGGTGGTAAATATTCCGCAGGCGGCGTGCAGGCGACCTCCCGCCGTTTGATTGATGAAGGCGGCTCGTTGACGCCAACCACCAACCCGACCGATCTGGCGGTGCGTGGTCGTGGCTTCCTTCCTGTGGCCGCTGCCACATCGATCAAAGCAGGCGATACCAGCCCTCAGATGATGTTGGCCACAACTGGGTCTTTCCGTCCGGATGAGGATGGCTATCTGGTTTCTGAAGCGGGTCTGAGCTTGATGGGGTGGCCTGCGAACGCTGATGGCACGATTCCAAACTATCCGCGTGATACCGATACGGGGTTGAGCCCGATTCGCCTTTTGACATCTCAGTTGGTAGGTTCTCCGACGACCTCGGTTGATCTGGGTGTGAACTTGCCAGCAACCTCCACCGTGGCGGGTGCTGCGGGTACCATGGAAACGTTGAGCATCGAATATCACGGCAACCTTGGTCAGGCTGAAACTCTGAACATTGAGTTTACGCCAACCGTGCCAGCGGCAGGTGCTTCCAATGAGTGGAACATGGTGATCCGCGATTCGGCGTCCGGCGGCGCGATTATCGGCGACTACACCATGACCTTTGATGATGGTCGTACCTCCAGTGGCTTGTTGCAGAACGTCGTGTCCAATCCTCCCGGCGGTGCGTACGACCCGCTGACCGGCAGTGCAATTCTCAACGTGGCCGGTGGTCCGTTGGAGTTCAGCATTGGCATGATTGGTACCGAAGGTGGCATGAGTCAGTTGGGTGACGACTATGCACCACTCAACATCGATAAAGACGGCGCCCCCGTGGGCTCAATGACCTCTGTTGAGGTCGATAACAATGGCTATGTCTTTGCGTATTTTGACACTGGCATCACGCGCCGTATTGCGCAGATCCCGCTGGTGGATGTGCCAAATCCTAACGGCCTGGACATCTCTTTGGACTTCCAGACCTACGTGCCATCCAATGAAAGTGGTCCGTTCTTTATGTGGGATGCCGGCACCGGCCCGTCTGGTGAGCTTCTGTCTTATGTCCGCGAAGAATCGGCCACCGATGTGGCGGGTGAGCTGACCGATATGATCCAGACTCAGCGCGCCTACAGCACCAACGCCAAGGTCATTCAGACCGTGGATGAGATGCTGCAAGAAACCACCAATATCAAACGCTAACTAGCCGCGCCGAGGCCGTAGTTGGCCGGAAAGGATAAGCCATGAGCATTTCAAGCGCTCTGTCCAATGCACTTACTGGACTGACGGCCTCAGCGCGCCGGGCAGAAGTGGTGTCTTCCAACATCTCCAATGCCATGACCGAAGGCTATGGGCGGCGGTCCCTCAATCAATCTGCCGCCCTTTACGGCTATTCCGGTGGTGTGAAATTGGAGGGCACGTCGCGCCACGTGAACCCAGTGACCATCGCGGAACGTCGTTTGGCGGATGCGGGCTCCGCATTGGCAAACGGCACAAGCGCTTTTTACAATCGACTGGAAAGCATGGTGGGCACGCCAGATGATCCGACCAGTCTGTCTGGTGTGGTGGCGACCTTTGAAAGCTCCATGGCGATGGCCACGGGTGCGCCGGACAGTGACATTCGTCTGGCCAATATGTCTCAGGATGCTGAGCGCATCGCCAATGCGTTTAATGACGCCTCTGACGGCATTCAGAAAATGCGCACCGAGGCGGACACCAACATCGGCAATATGGTGGATAGTCTGAATTCCCTGCTGAAAGAAACCGAAGAGGTGAACCGCAAGATTTCTCTGGCGATCAACCAGGGTCAGGAAACCGCCTCGCTAGAAGATCAGCGCCAGGTTTTGATTGACCAGATTGGCGAGTTGGTGCCGGTGCGTTTGACCCCGCGTGATCGCGGTGGCGTGGCGCTCTATACGACCAATGGCGCGGTGTTGCTGGACGGCAAAGCGGCAACAATCGAGTTCACCGAGGTGGGCACAGTTGAGCCGCATATGACCGAGGCCAATGGCCTGCTGAACGGCATTTCGATCAACGGCTACCCGATGCGTATCGACAGCGACAAAGGTGCGCTGGCCGGTGGCGCCATTGGGGCTCAGTTTGCGATTCGCGATGAATTTGGCACCCAGGCTCAGGCTGATCTGGATGCTGCCGCGCGTAACCTTGTGGAGCGTTTTCAGGATCCGACGATGGATCCGACGCTCGGCGCAGGGGACCCGGGGATTTTCACCGACGCGGGTCTGGCGTTTACCGCCGCCAACGAGGTTGGCCTGGCCGGGCGTCTGGAGCTGAACAATCTGGTAGACATTGACGGTGCCGGGGAAACCTGGCGGTTGCGCGACGGTTTGGGCGCTGCAGCGCCGGGCGATTCCGGTGATGCAACCCATTTGAACCGTATGCTGGACGCGATGAAGGAGCAGGTTGTGCCTGTGTCGGGCGGCTATGGCAGCAAGGCTGTCTCCATGAGCGAGATGAGCGGCAAGTTCCTCTCCAGCGTGGCTGGTGCCCGTGTGCAGAGCGACCAGGATATGGCCTTTGCCTCTGCGCGCCTCAACTCACTTGAGGAGATGGAACTGCTCGATGGTGTGGACACCGATCAGGAGCTGCAAATGCTGATGCTGGTGGAGCAATCCTACGCCGCCAACGCCAAGCTGATTCAGGCCGTGGATGAAATGATGCAAGAACTGTTGAGGATCGGATGACCATTACATCGATAGGTGACATGGCGCAGCACATGATGAACACGCGCCGCACAACTTCGGTTAAGCAGGACCTCAACCGGCTGGCTTATGAGCTGGGCTCGGGCCGTAAGGCGGATGTGGCGAAGGCGTTAAAAGGCGATTTCAACATGCTTGCGGGTGTGGAGCGTCAGCTAACCGTTTTGGAAGGCTATGACATTGCGGCCAAAGACGCGTCGCTGTTTCTGGAAACCGCGCAGTCCACTCTGGATCAGATCCAAACCGTGACCGGTGATCTGGGCCGCGATCTGTTGTCTGCCTCCGAATCCGGCCTCTCGGCGTCTGTGGTCAGTGTGGCCAAAACCGCCCGCAATGATTTTGAGGCAATTGTCAGCGCGTTGAACGGGCGCGTGGCGGACCGCTCTCTTTTTGCGGGCACCGCCACCGATGGCGCGCCGTTGGTTGATGCCAACAGTATGATGACGCAGATTTCTGCAGCTGTTGCAGGGTCGGCCACCATTTCCGACATTGTGACCGCGGTGGATGACTATTTCATGTCCGCTGGAGGTGGCTTTGAAACCGGTGCCTACACCGGATCTCTCAACGATCTGGCACCGATGCGCCTGAACGACAACCAGTCGGCGGACTTTAATGTCCGCGCCGACAGCACAGAGCTGCGCGAAGCGATGCGCGATTCCGCACTGGCCGCGCTGGCCTTGGATCCGGGCCTGAACCTGGACCTCACCGAGCAGAAACAGCTGATGGAAATTGCCGGTGAGCGGCTTTTGACTGGTCAGGACAACCTGACAAGCGTGCGCGCGGACATCGGTTTTAACCAGGAACGTGTCGAGAATGCGATGGCGGAGAATTCTCTGTCGCGCAGCTCGATGCTGATGACGCAGAGCGATCTGCTCTCTGCGGACCAAACGGATGTGGCGGGCAAGCTGCAGGCCGTGCAGGTGCAACTTGAGATGGTCTACACGATCACGGCCCGTCTCTCCCAACTCACGTTGGCAAACTATGTAAGGTGAATGATCTCATGGGCTTAGCAAGAATGCTACTGCTCCTCGTACTGATGCCAGTCATGGCAGCAGCAGCGCCGATCCGGATCAAAGATCTGGTAGAATTTGACGGTGTACGAGGCAATGATCTGGTTGGCTACGGTTTGGTGGTTGGCCTGAACGGAACCGGGGACGGGCTGCGGAATGCGCCGTTTACCGAAGAAATTATGAGCAATATTCTCGAACGGTTGGGTGTGAACATCACCGGCGAGAACATGCGTCCCAAAAATGTGGCGGCGGTGTTTGTAACCGCAACGCTTCCGCCCTTTGCCCGCGCAGGCGGCACGGTGGATGTGACCATTTCGGCAATTGGCGATGCCAAAAGCCTTTTGGGCGGCACATTGGTAATGACGCCGATGAATGCTGCCGATGGTGAGATCTACGCAGTCGCCCAGGGCACGGTGATCGCAGGGGGCGTGGCAGCCGAAGGCGAGGCCGGCGGCGTCGTCAAGGGCGTGCCCACGTCGGGTGTGATCCCCTCCGGCGCCCGCATTGAGAGAGAGATCGACTTCGATTTTTCCACGCTGACCAACATGCGTCTGGCGTTGCGGGAGCCGGATTTCACAACAGCCGGTCGGATTGAGGAAGCGATCAACCGAAGCTATGGCCGCCGTGTGGCACTGATGCTGGATGCGGGCACCGTGCAGGTAGATATCGATCGCACCAATCAGCCCTCTCCAGCTCATGCGCTGAGCCAGATTGAAAACATCTCTGTGGAGCCCGAACGCAAGGCCCGCGTGGTGGTCGATCAACGTTCCGGCACCATTGTGATGGGCGACGATGTGCGGATTTCCCGTGTGGCGGTCTCCCAAGGTGGCCTAACGCTCAGGGTACAAGAAACCCCGTTGGTGGTGCAACCAAACCCGTTTGCCGATGGCGAAACCGTGGTGGTGCCGCGCACCGAGGCGGAGATTGATGAGGATGAAGGCATTGGCCTCGCCGAGGTGCCGATGGGCACGTCGCTGAGTGAAGTGATCGAAGGTCTGAACGCGCTGGGAGTGGCCCCGCGCGATATGATCGACATCCTCAAGAGCATCAAAGCGGCGGGTGCGCTGCACGCGGAGTTCATTGTGCGCTAAGCCACACAACAAGACACGCGCGAGGGGCGGCATGTTAGGGCATGTCGCCCTTTTTTGATGCGCGCAAGGCGGGCGCGCCGGCAGCCCGCCGGGAGGTGAGAAGCTCTGAGAGTGGGGCCGGAGATCTGGAGTGTCGCCAATCGGGGCGTGCCATTTTGTTGCCGTGCGCGGCTGGCTTAATTGCCTTCTGGAGTCAGAGACTAGGTTGTCTGGAAGTGGGAGGATAGGCGGCACTCAGTCGACAACACGCGTCCAAACAGGGCGTGCAGAGGGTTCATGAGCTGAGAATTTGACAAGGTAAGGCGATCAGGCTTGAAGCGCCGACTGTACGGCCGAGGAAGGCGTGTTGCGGTGACCCACGTGGCGCAGCAAGCAGTCGACCAGATCGGCGCGGCGGATGGGCTTGGTGAGGAAATCATCCATGCCAGCTTGCAAACAGGCGCGTTTTTCCGCCTCAAACGCATTGGCGGTCAGCGCCACGATGCGCGGCTGGTGAACGGCGCTGGCGCGAATGGCTTCTGTGGCTTCGATCCCGCTCATATTTGGCATCGACATGTCCATGAAGATCAGGTCTGGCGGTGTTTCCAGCGTGGCCTCTACGGCTTCATAGCCGTCATTGGCAAAGCTTAGAGTGATCGGCAGTTTCTCCAGGTATTTGGCGACCAGCAAGCGGTTGGTTCGGTTGTCCTCGGCCACAAGCACATTGAGGCCGGCGAGGTCCAAGGCGTCATAGTCCAGCACTTCGGTGGCCTTGGCTTCGGTCAATTGTGGCGCTCCTGCCGGAGGCAGCTCAACGGGCAGGCTCACCTGGAAGCGAGAGCCTTCGCCAAACTCGGAGGTGACGGAGATTTCCCCACCCATGCGTTCGGTCAGGATGCGACAGATCGAGAGGCCCAGACCGGTGCCGCCAAAACGGCGGGTGGTGGAGGTTTCGGCCTGAGTAAATTCGTCAAAAATGGCGGCAAGCTTGTCTTTGGGGATGCCGATGCCGGTGTCCTGCACGGCAAAGTTCAGGGTCAGCGCCGCCATGCTGTCATCTTCGTCGAGACCGTCCATCCATACATCTACGTCAATTTTACCAAATTCTGTGAATTTGGTGGCGTTGCCGATGATGTTGGTTGCAATCTGGCGCAGGCGCACGTCATCCGCAAAGAGGTGCGCGGGCACATCCTCGGCGATGTGCAGGTTAAGTCCAATGCCCTTGTCATAGGCGGCAGTTTCCAAAAGGCGCAGCGTTTCCCTGAAGCAGGCGCGGGTGTCAAATATGCTGTTGGTGATCTGCAACTTGCCTGCGTCCAGTTTGGACAGGTCGAGAATGTCGTTGATGATCGTCAGCAGGCTGCGCGAAGAGCCAATGATGGTTTTGGTGTAGTCATCCTGCTCTTCGGTCTGTTCGGTGTCCGACAGCAGGTCGGCCATGCCGATGATGCCGGTGAGCGGTGTCCGGATTTCATGGCTCATGTTGGCCAGGAAATCAGCCTTGGTGCGGGCTGCTTCTTCGGCGGCCTGGCGGGCCTTACGCATGGTGTTTGAGTGGTCTTTGATGGCTGTGATGTCGCGGGCGATGGTGACAAAGAACTCCACTTCGTCATCGGCGTTTTTCACCGGCAGCATCTGCATTTCACCCCAGCGTTCGCGGCCGTCTGCGAGCTTGTGACGCACCTCAATTTTTCCGTCTCCACCCGTCCGCATCGCCTTGGCTACTTTCTTGGTGATGTCGGTGTCCGCATTTGTGAGCTGAGCCAAAAGGCTGGTGGGCTTGCCAATGATGTCCTTGGCCGGGATGCCTGTCAGGGTGGTAAAAGCCTCGTTCACCCATTCGATTTCCTGCGCTGGATTGGACAGGATCACCGCGTCGTTGGTTTTGCGCGCCACCATGGACAGGCGCTGCAACTCGTTGCGATGCTTGCTGAGCGCGTCATTGGCGGCGGTGAGGTTTTTCTGGCTGTTTTGCAGGGCTTCGGTTTTGCGGAAGTTATCCACGCCGGCTTTGACAAAGGAAAAGCACATATAGCCCATGCTGATGACCACCATCAGTTCCGGCACATTCACATGCGGCATCGCCATTTCGCCGCCAAAGCGGATCGCTTGCAGCACCAGTAGAAATAGGGGTGTTAGGACAAACAGACCCATCTTGAAGATGGCCAATTTGGGGTTGGTCGGCAGGATGAGCGCGCCATTGACAATGCCCATGCCCAGCACCCCTGCGACTCCCATGATCGAAGCCTCTTTGCCGATCACGACCACGTAGAGCGTCGTAGCAAGGAACATCGAGATGGCTTGAAACGCGCCGCTCATCACCGCGGCCCGCAGAAGGGCGGCATGGCTTTCTCCGGCCCGCAGGCGTGCTGGAATACGCCGCAGCACCCACATGTCGACCGCTTCGCCGATGAGCAGCATGGCTGTGGCGCATCCCCCAACAACTGGTCCGGTGGCCAGAACGATCATCAACGCACCCAGGGAGTAAATCACGGTACGCTGTTTCAGAGCGCGCACACGCTCTGATGCATATTGCACCAATAGACCGCGCTGGCGGGCTGCCAGCTTGGCCGAGCGTCGCAACTGTTGTCCGGGGTCTGCCACCATAGTTCACGTACCACATAGTCTTTGGTGAAGCATGCATACCGTGACAGTGTTAATTTAATCACTCAGGTGAGGACGTAACGCTATGACTTCTAATAAAATTTTCGAGAAGCATGCGTGTTCTACCGGTGTCGTGTTGCAGGTATTGTCCCCCATATCAGTCGAATAGATGTGTCGACCCTGCATGCATTTTGCAGCCTTGCCCCTTGTTTGTTCATAAAGCTTCTGTATTTGGATATTTCAGAAACTGAAATACCCTAGGGATTCGCGCGTGCCCGACGACTTATTTTCCAACACCGATCTGCCGGATGAGTTTCTGGCGATCATCGGTGTCTTTGCCCTGTTCAACCAGATTGAGGCGGAGCTGGAAGACATCAACATCGACCCGCCCCTCACCAAAATGGAACGGCGGATTCTGGTGTTTATGGACCGGCCCAAACGCATGGGGGTTTTGGCGGAGGACACCTTCTGTATTCCCTCGGCGATCACACCGGTGGCGGACGCGTTGGAAGCGCGCGGGTTTGTTGAGAGAAACCGTGATCCAAAGGACCGGCGCGCGCTTGTGTTAGAATTGACCCCGGATGGGCTGGCCGCGCGAGCCACGTTGATGGACGCAGTCAAGCTCCGGTTCCGCGAGATTTGCGGCATGACCGTCGATGAAATCTCCCAGTTTGCCAAATTGGCTGTAAAGGCCATGCCCGGTGCTGTTGCGGCCGGGTTGTTGGAGGAAAAAGAATGCTGAAACAGTTTGGAAAAGTCTGCGCCACAGCGGCGATGATCTCGGTGAGTGGCGCGGTCGCAGCCCTAGCACAAGACGTGTTGAAGCCGGTGAAACTCATGGTGGTGAGCGAAGCGCCGGTGGCCTTTGAGCGGCAGTTCTTTGGTCAGGTGAAGGCGCGTCAGTCAGTGGATTTGGCGTTTCAGGTTGGCGGGCAGATTGTCGACTTCCCGGTGACCGAAGGTCTGAATATTGGCGAAGGCGATGTGATTGCGCGGCTGGATCTGGAGATCTTTGAGCTGCAACTCAATCAGGCGATTTTGCAGAAAGAACAGGCAGATCGCACGGTGGAGCGTCTCAACAAGCTGCGCGGCAACACGGTGAGCCAAGTGACTCTGGACGACGCGGAAACGCAGGCGTCTTTGGCGCAGATTGCGGTGAAGAACGCCGAGTGGTCTTTGCGCCATGCCACGTTGACAGCGCCGTTTGATGCGCTGGTGTCCAGCCGCAATGTGGAGCTGTTCACCACCGTGAGCGCGGGCAGCCCGGTGGTACGGATTCACGACCTGAGCGAACTGCGCATTGAAGTGGATGTGCCGGAGATCCTGTTCCAACGCGCGGGCAATGAGCAGAACGTGACCATCAAGGCGCGTTTCCCCGGAAATGACGAGGAGTTTGACCTGCAAATCCGCGAATTTGATGCGGAGACCAGCAGCGTGGGCCAGACTTTCCGCATCACCTTTGGCATGACACCGCCAGAAGGCAAAGTGATCCTGCCGGGCTCGTCCGTAACCGTGACTGTGAGCGCGGCGGAACCCTCCTCTGGCATTTTGGTGCCGCCAACGGCGATTGTGGTGGATGACAAAGGCGCAACTGGTGTGATGCGGTTTGACCCAAAGGGCGGCGACGAAGGCAAAGTGACCTGGGTGGCCGTGGAAAGCGAACCGGCCACAGCGGGCATGGTACGTATCAATGCGGGCCTGAACGACGGTGACGAAGTGGTGCTGACCGGTGGCGGTGCCTTGAGTGACGGCCAAGCCGTGCGCCGCTTTGTCGGCTTTGTCAACTGAGGGCGCGGGCGATGGTCAATATTGCACGCGGATCCATTGATCGGCCGATCTATACATGGATGATCATCCTGATCTTCCTGATCGGCGGTGCGGTCAGCTTTTTGAACCTGGGACGGCTGGAAGACCCGGCCTTCACCATCAAACAGGCGGTTGTTGTCACCCAATACCCGGGCGCCACATCGGAGCAGGTGGCGATTGAGGTGTCCGAACCTCTGGAATCTGCCATTCAGAAGATGGAAGAGGTGGATTACATCACCTCGATCAACCAGCCGGGTGTGTCGCAGATCGATGTGCACATCAAATCGACCTATGACGGCAATGAACTGCCCGAGGTTTGGACACGGCTGCGGGCCAAGGTGGCGGACGCGGGGCGGCATCTGCCCACCGGGGTGAGCACGCCACTGGTGAATGACAGCTTTGGCGATGTGTTTGGCATCTTCCTTGGCGTGACCGCCGAGGGCTTTTCCGACGCGGAGAAACATGAGCTGGCAACGTTCCTGCGGCGAGAATTGCTGACCGTGGACGGCGTGGCGGATGTGGATATTCAAGGCCTGCCGGAAGAGGCGATCTTTGTGGAGCCGAATCTGGCGTTGTCGGTGAACCAGAACATCTCGTTGAACGCGATCGCGGGTGCGATTGCCAATGCGGATGCGGTGAATGCGGCCGGGACCGTGACAATCGACGGTGCCCGCACCCGTATCATGCGGCCCGATGGGTCCGACACGGTATCGGAAATCGCGGGACTGTCGCTGGGCCAGGATGGCAAGGTTGTGAACCTTGTTGACACCAGCCGCGTGTTCCGGGATCGGGTGGACAATCCGCGTCAGATCATTCGCTTCAACGGGGAAGAGGCCTTCACGCTTGGTGTCGCTGGCATTGCCACGGAAAACATCGTGGTGGTGGGCAAGCGCGTCGATGAAAAGCTGGCGCAGATGGCCGGGGACATTCCCGCAGGTGTCGAGCTGCACCCGATCTATCAACAGCACGTGGTGGTGGAGAAAGCCTCCAACGACTTCCTTGTCAACCTTGCGATGTCGGTGGCCATTGTGGTTGCCGTGCTGGCAGTCTTCATGGGTTGGCGCGCCGCCGTGGTGGTGGGGGTGACCCTGTTCCTGACGGTGGTGGGCACCTTCCTTTTTATGGGGCTGTTTTCAATCGAGATGGAGCGGATTTCCCTTGGCGCGCTGATCATTGCGATGGGCATGTTGGTGGACAACGCGATTGTGGTCGCCGAGGGCATGCAGATTTCGATGCTGCAGGGCAAGAACAGCCGAGAGGCGGCGGATGAGGCCTCGGGCAAGACGCAAATTCCGCTTCTGGGGGCGACTATCATTGGCATCATGGCCTTTGCGGGCATCGGCCTGAGCCCGGATGCGACCGGGGAATTCCTGTTCTCGCTGTTTGCAGTGATTGGCATTTCGCTTTTGTTGAGCTGGGTGCTGGCACTGACCGTGACGCCGATGCTTGGCCACTACCTGTTTAAACAAGGCAACGGTGGCGAGGGCGACGCTTATGGTGGGCTGATTTTCCGCATGTATGGCGCAAGCCTGCGACTGGCGTTGAAGCTGCGGTGGTTGGTGATTGTGGGGCTCATTGCCGTCACGGCGGTGTGCTACGCGGGCTTTGGCCTGATGAAGCAGCAGTTCTTCCCGGACAGCAATACGCCGCTGTTTTTTGTGCACTACAAGCTGCAGCAGGGCACGCCCATTGCGACCACGTCGGATCAGATGGCGGTGCTCGAAGAGTGGTTGGCGGAGCGCGACGATGTGGTGAGCTACGCCACCTTTGTCGGTCAAGGTGCGACCCGGTTTATGCTGACCTATGAGTCCGAGAAGGCCAACCCAAGCTATGGCCACATCATTGTACGGGCTGAAAACCTTGAGGCGATCCCGCCGCTGCAAAAGGACCTGGAAGCCTTTGGTGCAGAGGCCTTGCCTGAAGGTGAGTTCCGCACCAAGCGACTGGTCTTTGGCCCAGGTGGCGGCGACCCAATTCAGGTGCGTTTCTCCGGTAGTGATCCTGTGGTGCTGCGCCAATTGGCGACCCAAGCGGCGGAGGTGCTGACACAAACCACCGAGGACATCACCAGCGTGCGCACCAACTGGCGTGAGCAGGAATTGGTGATCAAACCGATCTACGCAACAGAGCGGGCGCAGACCGCCGGTGTGGACCGCGAAGACATCGCTGACATGTTCCAATTTGCCACCGACGGGCTGACCACGGGCGAGTTCCGCGAGAACGAACGTCTGATCCCGATTATCCTGCGACGACAGGCGGACGGGGCTTTTGGGTTGGTGGATCAGGTGGTTTACTCCACCACCTCCAACAGCTTTGTGCCAGTGGAACAGATGGTCGATGGCTTTGTGCATGAGACGCAAAACACCCTGATCCATCGGCGCGACCGCGTGGCGACCATCACGGTAGGGGCGGACATCCGCTCTGGCCTGACGGCGGCACAGGTACAGGCGCAGGTCACAGGGCCAATTGAGGCGATGGACATTCCGGTCGGCTACAAGATGGAATGGGGCGGTGAGTTGGAAAACAGTTCGGAAGCACAGGAAAGCCTGGGCAAACAACTGCCGCTGAGCCTGTTGATCATGGTGCTGATTTCGGTGCTGTTGTTCAACGCCATCCGTCAGCCGATCATCATCTGGCTTTTGGTGCCGATGTCGGTGAACGGCGTGGTGCTGGGGCTGTTGGGTACGGATATGCCGTTTACGTTCACCGCTTTGCTTGGCCTGTTGAGCCTGTCGGGCATGTTGATCAAAAACGGCATCGTGCTGGTTGAGGAAATCGACTTTGTGCGCGACGAAGGCCTGCCGATGCGCGACGCTATTGTGAAGGCAAGCGTGTCGCGTTTGCGGCCGGTGATGCTGGCAGCGGTCACAACCATCCTTGGCATGGCGCCGTTGTTGACTGATGCGTTCTTTGTGTCGATGGCGATCACCATCATGGGCGGCCTGGCTTTTGCCACCATCCTGACGCTGATTGCGGCGCCGGTGTTCTATCTGGTGTTCTTTGGCAAAGAAGAGCGGCGCGAGAAGAAAGCGGCGGCGGCAGCCGCGCCCGCCTGACGCGCAACGCTACTAAAATAGAGAGGCCGTCCAATGTGGGCGGCCTTTTGTTTTTGGCGCTAAGCTGGCATAGGGGCGGTCCCGGCCCGCGAGAAGTCACAAGACAAAGACATGTTGCGCAGCAGTTTGAGAGTGATGGCACCGCAAAGACAGGAGGCACGCTGTGTTTCTGCCTGATGCCCCTTTGCCCGATGGGCTGTTCCGTTTCATTGCGCTGGATGTGGAAACCGCCAACCGCGATGCGGCCTCGATCAGCCAGATTGGCTTGGCCTGCGTGCGCAGCGATGGCGGGATTGAGACGTTTTCGACCTACATCAACCCGGATCAGGAATTTGCCGACTTCAACACCGAGCTGACAGGGATTGATGCGGGCACCGTGCGGGACGCGCCGAGTTTCGCGCAGGCCTGGCAGCGGATGATGCCGCTGTTGTCGCGGCATTTGATGGTGCAGCACAGCGGGTTTGACCAGAAGGCCATCACAGCCGCCTGTCGTGCGGCGGGGCTAAACGGGCCAAAGATGGAATGGGCCGATAGCGTGAAGATCGCGCGCAAGGCCTGGCCCGAATTTCGCGGCAATGGTGGGCATGGGCTTGGTCACCTGAAAAAGGCGCTGGGGCTTGAGTTTCATCACCACGACGCGGGTGAAGACGCACGGGCGGCGGCGGAGGTGGTGCTGTTGGCCGAAGAGCGGCTGAAATGCACAATTGAAGAGATCACCGGTAAGATCAAACACCTGCAACTGACGTTTGAGTTCTGAGACTTTAGAGTCTTACCGCGCAGATTGTCCCATACTCTCAATGCTTTGGATAAGTTGGTCGGCGTGTCGCAAGGCCGTGGCTGTGGTGGTCACCATCGCGGGCAAGACCATCCATTCCAACGACCACGCGCTGCCGGAACGCTCCTGTTCATGCACGAGGGCGTGGTGCATCGCTGGCAGTTGCGTGGCGTTGTAGCGCGCCAAGGTGATCAGCAATTCCGCCCGCACCGGGTTTTGTTTATGCGGCATGGCAGAGCTGGTGCCGCCGCCGGAGAAGCGCGCTTCCTCCACGCCTTGCTGCGCCATTAGAGCAAGATCCTGCCCCATCTTGCCCAAGCTGCCGGTCACCATTGAGAGCCAATTGGCGTAGTCGGTTAGGCTTTCGCGCGTGACGTGCCAGGCGCGGTCGGGGTTGGAGAGGTTGAGGTTTTTGGCCAGCGCAGTGGCGACGGCGTCGCCATGCGGCGCGAGGCTGGTGCGATTGCCCACCGGGCCACCAAATTGCAGGGTTTCGACGAGCGGGCGCAACGCTTTGAGGCGGTCTATGTGAGACGCTGGCGGATTGCACCAAGTGGCAATGCGGTCTGATACCGAGATGGGCAAAGCGGTCTGCATGCGCGTGCGGCCCATCATGGTGGCCTCGCCCCATTTGCCTATGAGCGCGTCGAGCGCTGTCAGCAGTCCCGCAAGTTGCGCCTCAAACCGCGTGTTCGCGTCGCGCAGGATCAGCGAGACCGCCGTGTCGATCAGATCCTGACTGGTGGCACCAGTGTGAATGGCTGGGAGCGCGGAGGGTCGCGCGTGGGCTTTGAGTTGACGCACAAACTCCGGCACGGGCAGGCCATCCTGCACCACATTTTCGGCGACCTTCGCGAGGTCCGGTTGGAAGCTGTTGATGTCTTCCACCGCTTCCGCCGCGACGGCGTGATCTACCACGCCAGCCTCTGCGAGCGCCTCGGCCAAGGCGCGTTCAAACTGGATAAACCCGTCGACAAACCGCGCGGTGTCCCACAGCGCCTCGCTCTCAGGATCAGAGAACAGCGGGCCAAACAGATGGGCGGCGTGGGTCATCGGGTTCATCGTCAGGGCCGATCAGGTTGCGGCACGCAGGCCAAGGATGTCGCGCGCTTGCGCAGGCGTCGCCAGGGGGCGTTCGTATTTCTCACACAGCTCAGCGGCGCGGGCGATCAGGGCGGCGTTTGAGGGCGCCAGCGTGTTGCGGTCCAGACGCACGTTGTCTTCCAGACCGGCTCGGGTGTGGCCGCCTGCGGCGATGGCCCATTCGTTTACGGTGATCTGCGCCGCGCCAATGCCCGCCGCGCACCATTCGGCGTTGGGGGCGCGGTCCTGCATGATTTTCACGTAGAACTCAAACACCTCGCGATCCACCGGCATGGCGTTTTTCACGCCCATGACAAACTGCACATAAAGCTGGCCGTATAGCGTGCCCGCCTCATGATGACGGATGGCCTGCAGGATGTGGCTCAGGTCAAAGGCCTCGATTTCCGGTGTGATTTCATACGTCTGCATCTCGCTGGAGAGCCAGGAAATCAGCTCCGGCGGGTTTTCATAGACCCGCGTGGGGAAGTTGTTGGAACCGACAGAAAGCGAGGCCATTTCGGGCCGCAGCGGCAGCATGCCACCGCGCGCTTGGCCTGCGCCAGAGCGTCCACCGGTGGAGAATTGGATGATCACGCCGGGGCAGTGTTTTTCCAACCCCTCTTTCAGCAAGGCAAACTTCTCCGGATCACTGGACGGTGTTTCATCATCGTTGCGCACATGGGCGTGGATGATCGAGGCGCCTGCCTCGACAGCCGCATGGCTGCTTTCGATCTGTTCGCTGACCGTGGTGGGCACAGCAGGGTTGTCCGCCTTGGTGGGCACGGAACCGGTGATGGCGCAGCACAGGATGCAGGGTTTGCTCATGGTGATCTCGTTTGATTGGCCCCGTCCAAAAGACAGGGGCGGTCGTCAGATGTCAAAGAAGACAGTTTCGTTGTCGCCCTGAAGCGTGATGTCGAACCGATAGACGGGGGAGCCGTCGCGCATTTCGCGTTTGGCAATCAAGGTGGCGCGGCGGTTTTCCCATTCGATGACGTTGAGCACAGGGTCCGTGGCGTTGGCCTCAGCCTCGTCGTCAAAATAGAGCCGCGTGTTCAGGCCGACGTTGATGCCCCGGGCCACGATCCACAACGAGATATGTGGCGCCATCAGGTGTCCGTTGCGGCCCATGACACGCCCGGGTTTGATGGTGTCAAAGCCCCATTCGCCGGTGTCAAAATCGGTGATCACGCGGCCCCAGCCTTTGAAGCCTTCTTCGGTCTCACCGGCCTGTTCCGGATGCGGGTAAAGGCCCTCTGAATTAGCCTGCCAGGCTTCCAGCATCACGTCTTTCACCGGGCTGCCAGTGCCGTCGATCACCAGCCCTTCGATGCGAATGCGCTCGCCTTTGGCATTGGGGCCGGCGATGTCCCAGCCCAATTCGCGTTCGTAGATGTCAAACCCTGCCGCGCCGGGGGCAAGGCCGATGTGCACGTATGGCCCAGCCGTTTGGGAGGGCGTTTCTTTAAGGTAGTCGAGCTTCTGCACCATGCTCAATTGCCCTCCATGCGGTTTTCGAACAGGGTGGAGCGCCGTCCGCGCAGCACGATGTCAAACTTATAGGCGATGCTGTCCAGCGGCACCGAGGCGTTCATATCAAGCGCGGCAATCAACTGACCACGTGCGGCTTTATCCGGGATGGTGTTCACAATCGGGCATTTGGCGATCAGCGGGTCGCCCTCAAAATACAGCTGCGTGATCAGGCGTTGGGCAAAGGCGGTGCCAAACACCGACACATGAATATGCGCCGGCCGCCAGTTGTTGACCCAATTGCGCCAGGGGTAGGCGCCGGGTTTCACGGTACGGAAATAGTAGTAGCCGTTGTCGTCGGTGGTGGTGCGGCCGCAGCCGCCAAAGTTGGGATCAATGGGCGCGAGATAGGCGTCTTTCTTATGGCGATAGCGCCCTCCAGCGTTGGCCTGCCAGATCTCCACCAAAGTGTTGGGCACGGGGCGGGCGTTTTCATCCAGCACGCGGCCATGCACAATGATGCGCTCGCCAATCGCGCTTTCGCCGGGTTTGGCGTAGTTGTGCAGCAGGTCGCGGTCCATCTCGGTCACGTCGCCATGGCCAAAGCGTGGCCCGGTGATCTCGCTGACGGTTTGTTCCAGACTGATCAGAGCGTTTTGCGGGGACCGCGCCACGGAGGTTTTGTAGTCCTGCGAAAATGCAGGCGGGTGCCATTCCCGGTCACGCTGATAAAATTCTGCGGGTTTGCTCATAGTGTTGCTCCTCCCCTGCGCGCATAGAATGCGCGATCAGCCCATCTCTGCAAAGGTCTGTTTCGCCAGTTTGATGGCGTGGTTGGCTTTGGGCACACCACAGTAAATCGCCACGTGCTGAAACACCTCCATCACGTCTTCCTGGCTGGCCCCGGTGTTGGCGGTGGCGCGGATGTGCATCGGGATTTCGTCAAAGTTGCCAGTGGCCGCGAGCAAGGCCAGGGTCAGCATGGAACGTTCCCGCAGGCTGATCGCGTCACTGGCCCAGACCGTGCCCCAGGCCGCTTCGGTGATCAGGGTCTGAAAAGGCGTGTCCAGCGCGGTTTTGTTGGCCTCCGCGCGATCGACATGGGCGTCACCCAGCACTTTGCGGCGGACCTTCATACCGGTGGCGAATTTGTCAGACATGGCGTGTCTCCTTTGTCTGGCCCAATCAGTAGGGCAGACCCACATAGTTCTGGGCAAACACTTTTTGTGCAGCGTCGTTGCTGCGCAGGAAATCGATCTCGGCGCGCTGCATCTTCAGATCAAACTCGGATTGATCCGGATATCGGTGCAGCAGATTGGTGGTCGACCAGCTGAACCGCTCAGCCTTCCAGATACGCGCCAGCGCCCGTTCGGAATAGGCGTCGATGCCCGCGGTATCCTTGTCCTGATAGACCTGCACGAGACCGTGGTAGAGGTAGTGGATGTCGGATGCGGCGGTGTTCAGCCCCTTGGCGCCGGTGGGCGGCACGATGTGGGCGGCATCGCCACAGAGAAACAGACGGCCCCAGCGCATCGGTTCGGTCACAAAGCTGCGCAAGGGCGCGATGGATTTTTCAATTGAGCGGCCGGTCACCAAGGCTTCTGCGTGGCGGGTAGGAATGCGGCGTTTGAGTTCGGTCCAGAAGGCAGCGTCGCTCCAATCGTCGGGCGAGTCGCTGAGCGAGCATTGGATGTAATACCGGCTGAGGTTGGCGTTGCGCATGGAACAGAGGGCAAAGCCGCGCTCCGACCAGCTGTAGATCAACTCGTCATGCACGGGGGGCGTTTCGGACAGCACGCCCAGCCAGCCAAAGGGGTAGACCTTTTCATATTCGCGACGCACCGAGGTAGGGATAGTCTGGCGACTGACGCCGTGGAAGCCATCACAGCCGGCGATGTAGTCACAGTCGATCCGGTGCTCGCTGCCGTCCACGTGGTAGGTCACGTAAGGCGCGTCACTTTTGGCGTCGTGGATCACCACGTCCTCGACATTGAACACCAGATTGCCGCCCTCAGCCTCACGTGCGTCATAGAGGTCGCGGGTCAGCTCGGTCTGGCCATAGACCATGACGTCTTTCCCGGTGTGCGCGTGAAAAGAGATGCCAAACTCTTCTTCGCCATAGGCAATCACCGTGCCATGGTGGGTGAAGCCTTCGGCATCCATGCGGGCGCCGACACCGGCCTCGCGCATCAGATCCACAAAGCCTGTTTCCAGAATGCCCGCGCGGATGCGCCCCAGCACGTAGTCGCGGGTTTTGCGCTCCAGAACAATGCTGTCGATGCCTTTGCGGTGCAGCAGTTGTGAGAGCAAAAGCCCAGACGGGCCGCCGCCGATAATGCAAACCTGAGTGCGCATGAAAGTCCTCCTGTTGGCAGTTTGACTTCCCAAAAGCGAAAAGTAAAATGAGCTATTGTCAGTTTTAGTTATCAAAAACGAGCATCAAGTCATGATCGATCGGCGCATCAAGTTCCGTCACATCCAGTGTTTTGCCGAGATTGTGCGGCACAACAGCTTAAAATCGGCGGCACAGCATCTGAACCTGACACAGCCCGCGATTTCCAAGACGCTGAAGGAGCTGGAAGAGGTTGTTGGGGCCGATCTGGTGGTGCGCAATCGCGGTGGCGTCAGCCTGACCAAACAGGGCGAGGTGTTTTTACACTTTGCCCAGATGAGCCTCGCGGCTTTGCAGCAGGGGCTCAACGGGGTGGCGCAGATGGAAGCGGCGGGGCGGGTCAGCCTCTCTGTTGGCGCTTTGCCCAGTGTGGCAGCGCGGCTGATGCCGGAAGTGGTGCAGGCCTTTTCAGAGCTGGCGCCGGATGTGATGCTGCATATTCATGACGGGCCTCATGGCTATCTGATCGAAGAACTGCGCCGGGGGCAGCTGGATATGGTGATCGGGCGCATGGGCGCGCCAGAGGTGATGCGGGGGATCGCGTTCACCCAGCTGTATGATGAGCATGTTGAGTTCGTCGTGCGCCGGGGGCATCCGCTTCTTGCGCAACCCGACATTCATCGTTTGGAAGATTGGCCGGTGATCTTTCCGCCGGCGGCCGCGGCAATCCGTCCATTGGTGGAGCGGGCGCTGGTGGCGCAGGGCGTTGGGGAGATTGGCCGGAAAGTCGAAAGCGTGTCCGGGGCTTTTGGTCGGAACCATGCGCTTTCCCATGACGCGGTGTGGATCATCTCGCATGGGGTGGTGGCCAAAGAACTGGAAAGCGGTGCGCTGGTGCGACTGCCGTTTGACACCTCGCTCACCAAAGGGCCGGTTGGTTTGATGGCCCGCACAGAAGGGCAACTATCTGCCGCTGAATCTCTTTTCCGGCGGGTTTTGACAGAGGTCGCGGGGCGCATTGGCTAGTTGGCCTGGCCGGTTTTAGTGATCCGGCGTTTTTCCGCCTGTCAGCTTTTGATTTTGGCAAAAAAACCACCATATTATGGGGGACAACAAAAAACGAATGAGGTGATTGCATGAAACTTATTTTGATCCCGGCAATGGTAGGTAGCTTGGCCGTTCTGTCCGCATGTGCCGGTGGTGTAACCGAAAAAGACATCGGTTGTGCTGGCGCTACTATTACAGGTGCAGTGGTCGGCGGTGCTTTGGGCAACCAGCTCGGCGGCGGCTCCGGTAAAGACATCCTGACAGCCGGCGGTGCTGTGGCCGGTGGTGCAATCGCGAACAACGCTGCAGGCTGCTAAACTGGTCTGACGCAGACATGAGACACAAGAAATGGCTGACACGCTTTGCAGCGTGCCAGCCATTTCTTGTTGTGTGCATCGATTGAAAGACACCGCGAACGCGTTCGCGGCAGCGTCCAGAATTCAAGAGAAATTTTTGCAGAAGATACCCATAGAAGCGCGCATTGAACGCCAAAAGAGTTCGCGAAACTCTCACACACGATCGTTTGGTTGGCCTTCAAACAAAAGGCATTTCTCCGCTCGGCAAAACGATCCGATTTTCTAAGGTCTTGATTGCAAAATCAGTGACTATTGGGGAGCGCGAAATTCGGGCTAAAAAGCGAGAGTTTCCGCGGAGTTTAGGCCTAGCGGAAAGGCGTGATCGGCAAATTTCGGTGTCAGCGATGCTCTCATTGCCACTTTTCTTTCCCGCGGAAGCAAGCGTAGCGAAGAAATGCTGACGTCAGATAGACTGTCCAAACGGAGCTCCGATTGGCTCTTTCAGAAATGAGCCGTCTGGGTTTGCGAAACTCGGTGCTGCAAAATCAACAGGCGCCGTGTGTTATCGGGTCGCAGTCCACTCAATGTAGCCGGAATGCCGCTTGAATGCTCAGAGCTGCTCCCAAATTCTGCGTCCTACTGTGCCCAAGTGGTGGCCTGCGCGTTTGGTCAGGCAAATGGGTAAGGATAGCTCACCGAGCGTGGACAGCTTCTCAAGGCTGCCATCAGAAACCTCCTGTTCGACCATGTGATCAGGAAGACGTCCCCAACCTAAGCCTGCCAAGATCAACTCCTTCTTCGTCGCCATGTCGGTTACGAACCATTTGGGAGCGTCGCCTAACAGTCCGGTATCAGGTGCCTTTTCATCGCTGGATTTGACGACCACCTGAGGGTGGCGTCCGAGCTCTGTTTTGCTGACCAGCGCAGGATTCGAACCTACCAGTTCAGGGGCTGCCACCAATGGGAAGCTCATCTGAGTGATTTGGCGGTAGTCGATGAACGGGCTGCGTGTCGGGGCTGCGAAGATCGCGATGTCGACCTTTTCAGCCATCAATTGCCGTTCACCCGAGGCCGTTTCGATCTCCAGATGCAATGTGGTCGAGGGAAATTCGCGCTTCAGCTCCTTCAGCAATTTGGCCAGACGCGGAATGGGGAAGTTGCTGCTAACGCCAATGCGCAACTCGGTTTCCACTTCTCCCTTCAGGTCCCGCACGAAATCTTCGAATTGCTGCGCCTGGTCCAGCAAATGACGGATCTGCGCAAGCAACGCCCTGCCCTCACGTGTCAGCGTCGGGCGATAGGTCGACCTGTCAAAAATCTGGACCTGATAGAAATCCTCCACTTGCTTGACCGAATAAGACACAGCAGATCTCGCCTTGTTCAGCTTTTCGCTGGCCAGTTGGAAACTGCCGGTGTCGCAGATCGTAGCAACAACGTTGAGATGGTCGAGATTTGTCATCGTCTAATTTTATGACGGAGTTGGTCGGAAAGCTATGCTTTTTCCTGACGTATTGTGGGCGTATTCCGATGTCAGACGACAGCTACGCGGACATCCGACATGACCAATGCAACCATCTCCCCCGATTTCCCTTTCGCGTCGCGGTTTGTCGAGGTGATGGGCAGCCGGATTCACTATGTTGAAGACGGTACGGGCGATCCCATCCTATTTGTCCATGGCAACCCGGCCTCCTCTTACATCTGGCGCAACATCATTCCCCACGTCACGCCATATGCCCGTGCTATTGCTGTAGATCTGATCGGGTTCGGCAAGTCCGACAAGCCCGACATTTCTTACGGTTTTGACGATAGCTACGCTTATCTCGAGGGGTTCATCGAGGCTCTGGGCCTGACCGATATTACCCTTGTGGTGCAGGATTGGGGGTCTGGCCTTGGGTTCCACTACGCAAATCAGCACCGTGACAAGATCAAGGGCATCGTCTTCATGGAGGCGATGCATCGCGAGATCGATTTTGCCGCCATGGCGCGCAGCGACAAGCTGCTGATGCGTCTGATCCGCGCGCCCTTTGCCAGCTGGCTGATGCTTGGCGTTATGAACAGTTTCGTGAAGCAAATGCTGCCCGATTGGATCAAGCGCGATCTGAGCCAACAGGAAATGGCCGCCTACCTCGCACCGTTTCCCACGGTCAAAAGCCGCAAGCCGGTTTACGTTTTCCCGCGCGACGTTCCGGTCGAAGGTAAGCCTGAGCATATTTCACGCGCAGTGGAGGCGTATTCTAACTGGCTGACGGAAACTCCTATTCCTAAGCTGTTTTTTCACGCTGATCCGGGTGTGTTGATCCGCCAAAAAGACGTGGCTTGGATCAAGGATAACTTTCGCAACCTGACCAGCGTTGATTTGGGGGAAGGCCTGCATTTCCTACAGGAAGACTACCCGCATGAGATCGGACGCGCTCTGGCCGGTTGGTATCTCAACCTGAACAACGCGCAAACCGAAGGAACACGTCATGCCGTATGACTTCCCCTCTGCCACACCACATGGTGAGATCACCGAGATCTTTCCTGATATTTTTCACGTGACCGGCAGCGTCGACATGGTGCCGGGTATGCGCATCAGTCGCGCGATGACCATTCTGCGCGACGGCGACGCCCTAACCCTGATCAGCCCGATACGCCTGTCCGAAGAGGGCCTGGCCGCGCTTCAGGCACTTGGGCAAGTCACGCATATCGTCAAATTGGGCGGTTATCACCTGGGTGCACAGAACGGGTTAGACGATCCCTTCTACGTGCGCCGCTACGGTGCAACGCTCTGGGCATTGGCGGGGATGGACCACAAGGGCGGCCTGAAACCGGACCACATTCTGCAGGTGGGGGGTGAGATGCCCGCACCGGGCTTGTCGCTTTTCACCTACGAGACATCGACCTTGCCGGAAGGCATGTTCCTGCTGGAGCGCGAGGACGGCATCCTGATCACCGCAGACAGCTTGCAGAACTGGACCAAGCCGGACGCCTTTTTCAGCGAGATCGCAGCTGAGCGCATGGGCCAGGCCGGGTTCTTCAAGCCTGCCAATATCGGCCCTGAGTGGCTGCGCTTTTGCACGCCGGACCCGCAAGAGTTCAACAGGGTGGCGGCGTTGCACTTCCGGCACCTTCTGCCATCCCACGGCACACCGTTTCTGGGCAGCGCCAAAGACGCGCTGTTGAAAACCTTCTCGACAACCCTTGGGCTAAAACCGCCCTACACATCGGAGTAACCCCATGAAAATCCTTCTTATTGGAGCGTCCGGCATGATCGGGCGCGCGGTCTCGCACGCCCTGTCGGCCGGCCATGACCTGATCACCGCCTCGCGCAGCTCCGGCGACCTGCATGTCGACATCTCCGACCCCGCCAGCCTGCGCGCGCTGTTTGCAAAGACAGGTCGGGTGGATGCGATTATCAGCGCGGCGGGCGACGGGGTGATGGCCCCGCTGGCCACCATGAGCGATGACGATTTCAATCGGACCGTGGACACGCAGATGAAAGGCCAGTTGAACGTGCTGCGTCTGGGTCTGAGTGCGGTCGCGCCGGGCGGATCAATCACACTCACCTCCGGCGTAGCCGCTCAAAACCCCATGCCATCCACCAGCGCAATTGCGGCCTCCTGCGCCGCGATCGAGGCATTCACCCGAACCGCAGCCACCGAAGTAGAGACCGTGCGGCTGAACGTGGTTTCGCCGATCTTTGTTAAGGAAAGCATGGAGCTTTTCGGTCTGCCCACAGATGGCGGCCTGTCTGCCGCCGACACCGCCAAAAGCTATCTCGCGGCCGTGGCCGGTGACATGCATGGCCAGATCCTGGCCACTCCCGACTTTGCCTGATCCCGAAAAAGGACTGCCAACATGAAACTCTCAATCCTCAAGCCCCTTGCCACTGCGCTTGCGCTGATTACAGCCACTGCCAGCCACGCCGCCGACACCGCAACACCCGTTATGGAGCAATTGACTGGCACCTGGTTTGTCGAGGTTACTGGTGTGCTACCCGATGGCGGTGCCTATCAGAACATCATGAATGTGGATGCCGGCGGCACCGCAGACATTGTGGGCGGCTGGATGTTCGGCGCCGGTGGGATGAAGTTCACTGACAGCCCGGCCAGCATCACCAAGGTCGACGGCAACGGCTTTGAAATCCACATGTTTGCCTTTCTCGCCGATGCCGTAACAGGCGCCCCCAAAGGTATGAACGTCACCGTCTATCGAGGCGAGATGCAGGATGGTGCTGACGCGTTCAAAGCTGAGGCGGATCTCTATTACTTGCCGTGCTCGGTTGACCACTGCCCGGCCCCAAACACCAAAACGCTCGGCTCGCCCGCCACGGTCGCGCAAGTTGTTGGCACGAGGCTCGCACTTCCCGGAACCCCGCAACGCTGATTCAAACCAATCATGACAGGCTCGGAAGAACCCGCTTTTTGGCGCGGTGGTGCCTGTCATACCGCCTCCCCTCATCAGGTGCTGAACAAACCGTCAGCGTTTACTGGGGCTTCTGAACGGCATCCGGTTCGCGGAGAAACAACTTTTTCCATTTGCAAGATATTCGCTTGACCTGGAACAGCTTGAACCCTTCCAACGGTGCGTGAGTTGTTGACGTTAACTCGCAAGTCACTGCCCTCAGATTGAACAGCGCCCGCGTTGGCTGGGTTAATCGAGTTTCCCTCTAGCGCAGCTTATTGCGCAGATGGGAGGTCAGACCCCACGCATGCTGATGGGAATAGGACTGCTGATAGGGCTATTAGGTGGTTCATGGAATGCTTCCGAAAAATTTTGGCGGATCTGCTTTGGGTTGATATTGGGTGACGTCATGGATCTCCCCACGTTCCGGCTCCCCAATTTGGTGAGTACCTGTTCAGAGTTTCATCCCAATGGAGATCAACTTCTTACCAATACGTTATGCGGAGGATCAGGGATGGAAACCGCCATGAAAATTGGGGAAGTAAAACTCTGCGTCCAAGCGTTTCACCGATGGAACAAGGCAGACGCAACCTGTCCTAGTTTTGGCTTCCAGAAGCGGGCACCGATTATGAAGAGGCAACGATAGGTGGCCCTATCGGAAGGGGAAAGCGCTTTTAACAGGTCGAATGGGTGCCCCAAAGCCAGGCTTTAGGGGAGCGCGCGGGGCCAACAAGGCTCAGAATCTGACGCCGACGGTTGTTTGGGGCGACCCTAGGTCGTTGCCGTCAATCACCGGGTCAAGACGAAGAATGGCGCGGCGTGTCGGAGTTTCTCGAAAACCTCTCTGCCAATCTCCATTTGGTCGATCGTGCCTTTGATGCCAACTGATTGCACCACCGCCTGAGGACAAGCCAGTTGGCGCCAGTCATGCGTCCGAAATGTCCCTACAAATCCCCGGTCGAGTTCGACGGCGAAGTCTCCAGTTTCTACATAAGTCTGAAAGGTAACTTGGGCGTAGCCACGTGGTTGCCAAGGCAGCCAACAGATTCTCAGCTTTCAAAACAATCGCCGCGCCCATGATAGGGCTGCGACGAACGTCGGCAGCCCTAGTCATATCTTGCTGTGTGCATCGACTTAGAAGTCGAGGTTTTCCACGCTCAGTGCGTTTTTCTGAATGAACTCGCGGCGCGGCTCCACAACATCGCCCATCAACTTGGTGAAGAGGTCATCCGCCTCGGCTATGTCCTCGACCTTCACCTGCAGCAAGGTGCGGGCATCCGGGTCTAGTGTGGTTTCCCAAAGCTGATCCGGGTTCATTTCGCCCAGACCTTTGTAGCGCTGCAGCGTCAGGCCCTTTTCGCCCTCTGCCAGGATCGCCGCCAGAAGGTCTAGCGGGCCGTTGATGACTTGGCTGCGGTCTTTGCGCACCAGCGTTGCGGAGGTGTTGTAGACCTCTTGCAGGCTTTCGGTGAAGGTGCCGGATTTGCGTGCCTCGCCGGACCGCAGCATCGGGCCGTCCAGTGTGCGCACTTCTTCCACACCCCGCAGAATACGGGCCAGCTTGATGCCGTGATCCTGAGTGATGCGGCCAGTCCAGCCGCGCTCATATTCCAGGGCAATCAAATCCAGACGGGCGGCAACTTTGTCAGCCACACCCTGCAGATCCGCATCCACCGCGCCGGGCACAAAGGCGCCCGCGATGGCGGCCTGTTCCAGAATGTGGCGTGGATAATGGGTTGGGAAGGCGTCCAGCACTTGCTTGAGTTGGCGGGCCTCGGTCACAACACGCGCCAGATCCTGGCCGGTCATTTCTGCGCCGGAGCCCAGCTTCAGTACGGCACCCTCGATGCCCTGGTTCACCAGATAATCGTCCAGCGCCGCCTGGTCTTTCAGGTAAACTTCCGACTTGCCGCGCGCCACTTTGTACAGCGGCGGTTGCGCGATGTAGAGGTGACCCATTTCGATCAACTCCGGCATCTGACGGTAGAAGAAGGTCAGCAGCAGGGTTCGAATGTGCGCGCCATCGACGTCCGCATCGGTCATGATCACCACTTTGTGGTAGCGCAGCTTGTCCACATTGAACTCATCGCGGCCAATGCCGGTGCCAAGCGCCATCACCAGGTTGCCGATCTCTTGGCTCGACAGCATCCGGTCAAACCGGGCACGCTCAACGTTCAGGATCTTACCGCGCAACGGCAGGATCGCCTGGGTTTTCCGGTCACGTCCAGTTTGGGCAGAGCCACCAGCGGAGTCACCCTCCACCAGGAAGACTTCGGTTTTGGATGGGTCTTTCTCGGAGCAATCTTTGAGCTTGCCAGCCAGGAAGTTCACATCCATTGCGGTTTTGCGGCGGGTCAGCTCACGTGCCTTACGCGCGGCTTCACGGGCATGGGCCGCTTCTACAATCTTGGAGACGATCATCTTGGCGGTTTGCGGGTTTTCTTCAAACCACTCGGCCAGTTTTTCCCCCAGCAAGCCTTCGACCGCCGGGCGCACTTCGGAGCTCACCAGCTTGTCTTTGGTCTGCGAGCTGAACTTCGGGTCCGGCACTTTCACCGACAGCACACAGGTCAGGCCTTCGCGGGCGTCGTCGCCGGTGAAGCTGACCTTTTCTTTTTTCGCGATGCCGCTTTCCTGCGCGTATTTCTGCAAGGTCCGGGTCAGCGCGCCACGGAAGCCTGCGATATGCGTGCCGCCATCGCGCTGCGGAATGTTGTTGGTGAACGGCAACACATTCTCGTGGTAGCTGTCGTTCCACCACATTGCGACCTCAACCCCGATGTCGTCCTTTTCGCCTTTCACATAGATCGGCGCTTCCATTAGCGGGGTTTTGTGACGGTCGATGTATTTTACAAACTCATTCACGCCGCCGTCGTAAAACAGTTCGGTGCGCAGCGCTTCGGCAGGGCGTTCATCTTCGATGATGATGCGCACGCCGGAGTTCAGGAAGGCCAGCTCGCGCAGACGCTTTTCCAGCGTCTCAAATGAGTATTCGATGTTGGAGAACGTGTCGGTGGAGGCCATGAAGCGGACCTCAGTCCCGGTGCGATCACCACAGTCGCCGACCACTTCGAGGTGATGCGTACAGTCGCCATGCTCAAACTTGGCGTAGTGCTCTTTGCCGTTGCGCCAGATGCGCAGTTCCAGCCAGACCGACAGGGCGTTCACAACCGAAACGCCCACGCCGTGCAGACCGCCGGAGACCTTGTAGGAGTTGCTGTCAAACTTACCACCGGCGTGCAGCTGGGTCATGATGACCTCCGCCGCGGACACGCCTTCTTCCGGATGAATATCCACCGGAATCCCGCGTCCGTTGTCGCTCACCGACACCGAGCTGTCGGCGTGGATTTTCACGGTAACAGCGTCCGCATGACCGGCCAGCGCCTCGTCGATGCCGTTGTCCACGACCTCATAGACCATGTGGTGCAGACCCGAGCCATCGTCGGTGTCCCCGATATACATGCCCGGACGCTTCCGCACCGCTTCCAAGCCTTTGAGAACTTTAATGGAATCCGCGCCATATTGCTCGGGATTTTGCGCGTTGTCAGACATACATGTCGCCCTTTTTCATTTCCGGATTTTATATCGGGTTTGGGCGGGGATGTCACGCAAATGACAGGTATTTTTGTGATCTTACACAGGGGGATCAACGCGGTGTCGATAAGCTGGAAATCCCAGCCTCATCCGTGACTTCGACATATTGGGCCCGGTCTCCCAAAGCCTCAAACAAACCGACCTCCGTGCCGGTCATCCAGGCCTGCGCCCCAAGGGCACAAATCTCGTCATAGAGCGCCGCGCGGCGGTCGGGATCTAGGTGTGCTGCGACCTCATCCAAGAGCAGGATAGGTGCGGCGCCAATGTCGTCTTTCAGCGCCCGCGCATTGGCCAGGATCAGCGACACCAGCAGGGCTTTCTGTTCGCCGGTAGAACAATCTTTGGCGGGCACGCCTTTCTCACGAAAGGTGCCCAACATGTCGGTGCGATGTGGCCCCACCAACGTGCGCCCGGCGGCAATATCGCGGAATCGGCTCTCAGCCAAGGCCTCCAATAGGTCGGCCTCCGTCGCGGGCATCGCGCCTTCGCTTTGCATCAGTTCCAACTCCGCCACTGGGAAAGCAGTCTGCGTGGCCGCCTGCGCGTCCAGCAGGCGCTCCATACTGGCTTCGCGGGCTTGATGAATGCGAGCACCGGCCTCGGCCATCTGCCGCTCCAGCGCGACATACCAATGGGCATCGCTGATCTGCTCTTTCAGCAGGCGGTTGCGCTCCCGCATCGCCTTTTCATAGGCGAGACTGGCCTCGGCATGTTCCGGGTAGAAGCTGAGAGTCATGCGGTCGAGAAACCGCCGCCGCCCCTCGGCCCCTTCGATCCACAGTCGATCCATTGCTGGGATCAGCCACAACACCCGGCAAATCCGCCCCAACTGCGTCTGTGGCGCGGCTTTGTTGTCGACATGCACCTGCCGCGCGGCGCCGTTCTCCGAGCGGATGTCGATCTCGTAGGTTTGGTTGGTGGCTTGCAGCAGGCCGGAGAGTTTCCAGCCAATCGCCTCTGGTCGGCGTGTCATGTCTTCGGCACTGGCCCGGCGAATGCCCCGACCCGGTGAAAACAGCGACACCGCCTCAAGGATATTGGTCTTGCCCGCGCCATTGGGGCCAAACAAGGCCACAGGACGCGCATCACAGGTGAGCGCGCCCTTTTTGTGGGATCGGAAATGAGACAGGCTCAGGGATTTCAGAAACAGCTCAGACACGGGCCCGGCTTTCTCTTTCTTCAAATACCTGCGCCGCAGGCAACCGCGTCAGCGGTTTATACCCGCATCGGCATCACGACATAGACAGCGGAGGTGTCACCCCCTTCGCGCATCAGAGTCGGGTCACCGGCAGAGTTGAACATGAACACGGCGTTTTCGCGGTCCACCTGGCTGGCGATCTCCAGCAGGTATTTGGCGTTAAAGCCAATTTCCAGACGCTCGTCGTTATACGCCACAACCAGCTCTTCTTCCGCTGCGCCGCTGTCCGGCGAGTTCACCGACAGCACCAGACGGTCTTCGTCCAGCTGCAGTTTCACCGCGCGGGACCGCTCAGAAGAAACGGTCGCCACACGGTCCACGGCTTTGGCAAACTCGGCCGCGTCCACTTCCAGCTTGCGGGTATTGCCCTGCGGAATCACCCGGGTGTAGTCGGGGAAGGTGCCGTCGATCACTTTGGATGTCAGGGTGATGTTAGGGGTGGCAAAACGCACTTTGGTTTCGCTGACCGACACGGCGATTTCCATATCATCGTCGTCCAACAGCTTGCGCAGCTCGCCCACGGTTTTGCGCGGCACAATCACGCCGGGCATATCGGTGGCACCTGCTGGCAAGTCGGTGTCAATCCGCGCCAGACGGTGACCGTCGGTGGCCACAGCGCGCAGCGCTTTGCCGTCTTCACCATCAGCCACATGCATGTACACGCCGTTCAGGTAATAGCGGGTCTCTTCCGTGGAGATCGCAAACTTGGACTTGTCAAACAGACGGCGCAGCGCAGGCGCGGGGGCGGAGAAGTTGGACGAATACTCAGAAGAGGCCATCACCGGGAAGTCTTCGCGTGGCAGGGTCGCCAGCGAGAAGTTTGAGCGGCCGGCTTCCACGGTCAAGCGACCTGCGGCGCTGTCGTCGGTGAGGGTCACCAGCGCGCCGTCGGGCAGCTTGCGCACAATCTCGTGCAGGGTGGTGGCCGCCACAGTGGTGGCACCGGCGCGCTCGACCATGGCATTGGCCTTGTCGACCACTTCAATGTCCAAATCGGTGGCGCGGAATTGCACGGTGTCGCCTTCGGCTTCGATCAGCACGTTGGCAAGGATTGGAATGGTGTTGCGGCGTTCCACAACCGATTGCGCTTGGCTCACTGCTTTCAGCAGCACGGCGCGTTCAATACTGATTTTCATCCCATCACCCTCCGATTACCGGGACAGGCACCTTAACGAGGTGGTCTCACGGTACAAGTCTTTTCCTAGGTTTGTCTGTGAAGTCGCAGGGAGCGTCAAGCGCCAAGCGACCAAAAGAAAACACCGCGCCCAAGGGACGCGGCGTTTTGGTCACGTTTCACACGAAAACCTAGGCTTCCAATGTGCGGCGCAGCAGCTCGAGGTCCTCGGCAATCTGTCCATCAGAGTTGCGCAGCTCCTCGATGCGCTTCACGCCGTGCATCACTGTGGTGTGGTCGCGTCCACCAAAGCGGCGGCCAATTTCGGGCAAGGAACGGCTGGTCAGCTGCTTACAGAGGTACATCGCCACCTGACGCGGGCGGGCAAAGGTGCGCACGCGCTTGGGACCAATCATGTCGGACAGACGGATGTTGTAATGCTCTGCCACTTTGCGCTGGATCTCTTCGACAGAGATTTTGCGTTCCGAGGCCCGCAGCACATCGGACAGACAGTCTTGGGTGAGCTCCATGGTGATTTCACGACCGACCAGCGAGGCAAAGGCAAACAGACGGGTCATGGCGCCTTCGAGCACACGCACGTTGGTGGAGATGCGGTGGGCGAGGAATTCCAGCACGCCGTCCTGAAGTTGCAGCTCAGGATACTGCTCGCGGTAGGTGTCGACCTTGTTTTGCAAAATGCCAAGGCGCAACTCGTAGTCGGTTGGGTGCAGGTCTACCACCAGACCGCATTGCAGGCGGCTCTTGATGCGTTCTTCGAGGTCTTTGATCTCACCCGGGGCCCGGTCGGCGGAGATGATGATCTGTTTGTTCTGATCCACCAGCGCGTTGAAGGTGTGGAAGAACTCTTCCTGGGTGCTGTCTTTGCCCGCGATGAACTGAACATCGTCGACCATCAGCACATCCACAGAGCGGAACAGCTCTTTGAAGTCCATCATCTTGCGGTCGCGCAGGGCTTGCACAAAGCGGTACATGAACTGTTCTGCGGACAGATACAGCACGTTCAGATCCGGACGCTGGGCCTGAAGCTCCCAGGCAATCGCATGCATGAGGTGGGTTTTACCCAAACCTACGCCGCCATAAAGGAACAGCGGGTTAAAGGTCACCGGGCCGCCTTCGCCCACGCGGCGCGCGGCGGCATTGGCCAGTTCGTTTGGTTTGCCCACGACAAAATTGTCAAAGGTGAAGCGGGCATCCAGCGGCGCGCCGGTCATGCCCATGTCGCCGTTGTCAGAGGCCGCGCTCACGGCTGGCTTTGCGGCAGCGCTGGCTTTTTGCACAGCGGCTTTTGGTGCGGCCGCGGCACGCGGTGCAGTGGTCTTGGCGGCCACTTTGAACTGCAAGCGCTGCACGTCTGCGCCGTTCTGGTTCAGCTGATGCAGGATCAGATCGCCATAATTTTGCGATACGTAGTTGCCGATGAAATTGGTCGGCACATGAAAGGTGGCCACGCCATCTTTCAGTTCGGAAAAATTGACAGGCTCAATCCAGGTTTTGAAATTATTTTGACCCACAGTCTTGAGTAGGCCTTGTCGGATGTCGCCCCATGCGTCGTCAGTCATCTGTCCCCGTATTCCTTCACACGTCTTTAGTGCCGGGCTGTGCCCGGTCTCTGCCTTTATGTCCCGTGACACATCCCGCCAAGGTGCCGCGAATGGCAAAGCTGCGTCAGGCAAAACACAACCATGCCGGAGGTCCCTACTCTCCGGTTGCGTGTTGCCATCGGCGCGCTGATGCGCTGCTTTGTGGAACAGGTGAACACCCCGGAAACCATGGCAACCGCACTCTCAATAAGCGCGGTCTGCTAAGTCACCCAGTATGGCAAAGCCACCGTGTGTCGGCGTCTGTCCCCCCGAAGGCGAAATGAATCGCTGAGAGAACCTAACAAGCTGGTGCCAAATCCGGCAACTGAACTTCGATCTTGACTCAGGCATTCGCCAAAAAGAATCTATCCACAGGTTATTAAGTGCCTGTAATAAAACAATCTTAACGAAAAATTTGATCCGTTCTAAGGCGAGGCATTCACAAGATTATCCCCGGACGTTGTGGATGGAAAAACCGCTCTGACTCGGCTCTAAAACCCCGATTTTGTCTGCCTTTTGCGGGCAGTGGCCACATCTGGTTGTTGCGCCTCTGCCACAGCCGTTTTGCCGACCGGCGAGTCGCAAAAAAGGAATCGCCCACAGTTTCAGCACGACTCACTTACATCGGTTTGACCCTCTGGGTTGATCGACGTCCGCCCGCTCCCTATCCGGCTCTTGCTTGCACCAGCCTGTCCGTGCATTAACAGCCAGATGGCAAAGCAACTGGATTACCATACCATCCGGGAGATCTTCTCCCGGTTTGAGGCAGCCGAAGCCGAACCCAAAGGGGAGCTGGACCATACCAACGCTTACACGCTGGTGGTGGCTGTGGCCCTGTCGGCGCAGGCCACGGATGTGGGCGTGAACCGCGCCACCAAAGAGCTGTTCAAAATTGCGGACACCCCGCAGAAGATGCTCGACCTTGGCGAAGAAGAGGTGATCGAGCATATCAAGACCATTGGGCTCTATCGCAATAAGGCCAAGAATGTGATCAAACTCAGCCGCATCCTGGTGGATGACTACGGCGGAGAGGTGCCCAACTCCCGCGCGGCGTTAGAAAGCCTGCCGGGTGTGGGGCGTAAGACCGCCAATGTTGTGCTGAATATGTGGTGGCGTTATCCGGCGCAGGCCGTGGACACGCATATCTTCCGCTTTGGCAATCGCTCCGGTGTGTGCCCCGGAAAAGATGTGGTGGCGGTGGAACGGGCCATCGAAGACCAAATTCCCGTGGACTTTCAGCTCCATGCCCATCATTGGATGATCCTGCACGGCCGCTACGTGTGCAAAGCACGCAAGCCCCTGTGTGGCACCTGTCTCATCCGTGATCTCTGCCTATTCGAGGACAAAAACTTATGACGCAATACCAAGTGGTTGGCATCGGCAATGCCGTTGTTGATGTGATCAGCCAATCTGACGACAGCTTTCTGGACCTGATGGGCATTCAAAAAGGCATCATGCAACTGGTGGAAAAAGAGCGTGGCGAAATGCTCTATGCGGCGATGACCAACCGCAAGCAGGCGCCGGGCGGTTCTGTCGCCAACACGCTGGCGGGCCTAGGGGCACTGGGCCTGTCGACTGGGTTTATCGGACGGGTGAGTGATGATGCGCTGGGGCAGTTTTACGCCAGCGAAATGCAAGCGGACGGCACCGATTTTGTGAACCCGTTGGTTGAGGACGATGAGCTGCCGACGTCCCGGTCGATGATCTTTGTCTCCCCGGACGGCGAGCGCTCGATGAACACCTATCTGGGCATCTCGTCCGAAGTGGGGCCGGACGATGTATCCGATGACGTGGCCGGCAAGGCGCAGCTGCTGTTCCTTGAAGGCTACCTCTATGACAAGCCCAAAGGCAAAGCCGCTTTTGAGCGGGCCGCGAAGCTCTGCCAGGACGGCGGCGGTAAAGCTGGCATTGCTCTGTCTGATCCCTTCTGCGTGGAACGTCATCGCGATGATTTCCGCCGGTTGGTGAAAGAACTCGACTTTGTGATTGGCAATGAACACGAATGGCAGTCGCTCTATCAAACCGACCTGAGCGCGGCTCTTGAACAGGCGGCCCAGGACTGCGGCATGGTTGTGTGCACCCGGTCTGGTCAGGACGTTGTGCTGCTGAGCGGTGACGAAGAGGCCACCGTGCCGGTGAATGAAATTGTGCCTGTGGACGCCACCGGTGCGGGTGATCAGTTTGCTTGTGGTTTCCTCTATGGTGTGGCCACTGGCCAGTCGCTGGAAGTGTCGGGCAAAATGGGCTGCATCGCGGCGGCAGAGGTTATCAGCCACTATGGCGCGCGGCCTGAGGCGGACATCAAAGCGCTGTTTCAGAAGGCCGGTTTGATCGGTTAGAGAGCTATCTCAAAGTTCTGCGCTGGTGGTGAAGTAAGACGCCTACGGCGGGGATATTTGGGGAATGAGAAAACAAAAGGCACCCTGATACCTGCCGGTCGACATTGCGCGATGCTTACAGGGTATCAGGGTGTCTTCTCATTCACGGCCATCGGCTTCCCAGCCTGTTCCGCAAGAACATCTTGGCAACTTTTGGTTAAGGGCGCCTTAACGTGCTTCTCATTCCTGCAATATCCCGGGATGAAATGGGCCATCCGGCCCAAGAGGGGCTGGCCCCTCTCATCGCAGTGACGCGAGTGCCATATCTGCCAATTGGGCGCTGAGTTCTGCCACAAAAGTCTCTGGCTCATCTGCGCGCGGGCGATACCAGAACACCGGTGCGTTGATCAGAAGCAGCAGCGATTGCATCGCGATGGAGGTGTTTTGCGTGCGGAAGCTACCGTCTTGCATGCCGGCTTGCAGGACGTTCCGAAACAGGTTCTCGTACGCCTTACGCTCCTGTTGGATTTGCGCAAACAGCTCCCGTTCCAGAGCAGTGGTCGATTTCTGTTGCACGCCGACATAGGACTGAATGATCACCTTGTGATAGGGCAGCGTGCGCAGGACCTCGGGAATATGGGTCAGGACCATCTGCCGTAGGTTCTCTTCCGGTGCGGCGTCCGGGGCAATCACCGGCGGCACTTTTTGCAGTACAAAATCCGCCGCGCGTAGGCAGACTTCGGCCAGAAGCACACCTTTGGAAGGGAAGTGATGATAAATCCGCCCCTTCGTGGACCCAAGCTGACGCGCCACGTCGTCAATTGACGCGGTGTCCGCCCCCAACCGCATAAAGACCTCGGCGGCGGCATCCAAAATCTCGGCCTTTGAGGCGCTCATCGCTGGTTTCTTGGTGTCCGCCATGGGGCCTCACAGGATCTGACTAACGCAACGTCGCGCCATTCGCCTCCGTTGACAGCATACTCAGTAGTATGTTTGCCTCGCAGGTGCAATCTCCGACCCAAGGGGCGGAGGCCTTGGGAGGGGCATTTGCATGGACATCGACACATTTCGCAGCGAGACCCGCGCGTGGCTGGAGGTCAATTGCCCGGCGGAGATGCGCACGCCGATGGGCGAGGACGACATCTGTTGGGGTGGGCGCAAGTTTGTGTTTCGCTCGCCAGCGCAGAAGCAGTGGTTGGAGGCTATGGCTGCCAAAGGGTGGACAGTGCCAGCCTGGCCTAAATCCTACGGCGGCGGCGGGCTTTCTGGTGACGAACAAAAGATTTTGGCCGAAGAGATGCAGCGCATCAATGCGCGGCCGCCCTTACAAAGCTTTGGAATCTGGATGTTGGGGCCGGCTTTGTTGCAGTTCGGCTCTGAAGAACAGAAACGCCACTACCTGCCCCTAATTGCGCGCGGCGAAATCCGTTGGTGTCAGGGGTACTCCGAGCCCGGTGCAGGCTCCGATCTGGCGGGGTTGCAGACCAAGGGCGTGGATAGGGGAGACCACTTTGAGGTCACCGGGCAGAAGATCTGGACCTCCTATGCCGACAAGGCGGATTGGATTTTCTGCTTGGTGCGCACGGAGCCGGAGGAGAAGAAACACACCGGCATTTCCTTCCTGCTCTTTGACATGGAAAGCGCAGGTGTCTCCACCAAACCGATCAAGCTGATCTCTGGTGCCTCGCCGTTTTGCGAGACCTTCTTTGATGGTGTGAAAGTGCCCAAAGATCAGATTGTCGGCGCACGCGGGCAGGGCTGGACGATTGCCAAATACCTGCTGACCCATGAGCGGGAAATGATTGGCGCGGCGGACTCGGCGCTTTTTGCCAAGTCGGATCTTGCGGCAGATGCGCTTGCAGCCATTGGTTTGGACGACACAGGCCGGTTGGATGATCCCATGCTGCGCGCGGAGATGGGGCAGTTTCTGGTCGATGAACTCTGTTTTGATGCGCATCTGGATATGACCGGCGCCTACATGCGCGCGGGGCATGAATTGGGTGCGCGGTCTGCCGAGTTGAAGTACCTCGGGACCGAATTAAATAAGCGCCGCCAAAGCCTGCGCGTGGCGGCTGGCGGCAGCGACGATTTGGTCTGGGAGGGCGCGGCCAATGATGCGGGGCAGGCGGCCAAAGACTGGCTGCGCTCCAAGGCCAATACCATCGAGGGCGGCACCTCGGAAGTGATGTTGTCGATCCTGTCCAAAGCCGTTTTGAAACTGCCGGGGTAAAGGCGCATGGAACTTTTGAGCGAAGACCAACAGCTGATTGCCGATTCTGCGGCGGGGTTTCTGCGCGATGGGCATGGCATTGCCGCGTTTCGTGCGCTGAGAGAGGTTGGCGATGATGCGAACAGCGCGATTTTGGCGGACCTCGCCGAGATGGGCTGGATGGGGATCGTGATTCCAGAGGCCCTCGGTGGCGTCGGGTTGGGTTACCGCGCGGCGGGGCTTATTGCCGAAGAGCTGGGGCGTAACTTGACGGTCAGCCCTTTTGTGTCTTCCGCCATTTTAGCTGGCACCGCGCTGGCTTCGGCTGGAGGCGACCTGGCCCAAAACTGGGCACCCAAAATTGCCACCGGCGACGCCGTGGTTGCGTTGGCGATGGATGAAGCGGCCAAACACCGTCCGGAGCGGATTGCCACAGCCGTAACAGGCGCGCCTGGCGCGCTGAAATTGAATGGGCGCAAAACCTACGTAGTGGATGGTGGAGTCGCGGATCGTCTGATTGTAACCGCCAAGCGCGGTGATGACTTGTGCTTGGTGATGTGTGATCCCCTTGCAGTTGGCGTAACGCGCGCGCCGCAGGTGATGCTGGACCATTGCAACACAGCGGCCGTGATCTTTGAAGATGTAGAGATTGCTGGGGCGGACATCCTTGCGCAGGGGGCGGCAGCAGACCAGATTTTGGCCAAGACGCTTGCGGCGGGGCGCGCGATTGCGGCGGCGGAGCAGCTTGGGGTAGCCAAAGCGGCGGCAGAGCAGACCTATGACTATCTGCGCACGCGCAAACAGTTTGGCGTTTTGATTGGGCAGTTTCAGGCGCTGCAACATCGGGCAGCGGATTTGTATTGCGAGTTGGCGCAGGTCTCTTCGCTGATCGCAGCGGCGTTGAACGCATTGGATGAAGACAGTGCTGAGGTCGAAACCCTGACCCGTGCGGCCAAGGCCAAGATGGCGCGGGTTGGGCGGCAGGCCACCGAAGAAGGTGTGCAGATGCATGGCGGCATTGGCATGACCGATGAGATGGACCTGGGGCTCTTAATGAAACGCGACCGCGCCTTGACCGAGTTTCTGGGCGACGCAGGCTATCACACCGAATGGATTTTGCGGCAGCGCGGCATCTAGTTTGGGTTGAGTGCATTTAACGTACGATGGCGTATGGAAAAAGAGGGGTGACGTAACGGAGCTTTGCGCAAGCGGGGAAATGGAGACTTGACGCAAAAGCCTTCGCTCCGAAGACTGAGCATAGAAAAAGCCGGTCCTAACCGGCACGGGAGGATACATTGGAAGTTGTGCAACTGCTCGTCAGCGGGCTTGCGAATGGCTGTGTCTACGGCTTGATCGCGCTTGGCTTCGTGCTGATCTACAAGGCGACTGAACAGGTGAATTTCGCCCAGGGCGATTTCATGATGCTCGGCGCCTTTGTGTGTTTGGGGCTGACAAACGCCCACTACATGGGGCTGCCGTTTTGGATCGCGGCGCCTCTGGCCATCGCGATCATGGCGGTGCTGGGCTATTTGCTCGACTTCTTTGTGCTGCGCCACTTATTTGGCCAAAGCCAGACAGCGGTGGTGATCCTGACCATCGCGTTGGGCTTTGTCATTCGCTTTGTCGCTGGTGTGATCTGGAGCCATGAGCCACAGACCTTGGAAAGCCCGCTGGCCATTGGCGACTTCAACATCGGCGGTGTGGTGTTGGGCATGGCGGACATTGCGGTGATCGTGGTGACGGTGCTGCTCACCTATTTCCTCTATCAGTTCTTCCAGCGCACCAAGCTGGGCTTGGCGATGCAGGCCGCAAGCCAAAACCAGATGGCGGCTTACTTCATGGGCATTCCAGTGAAGCGCGTGCAGGGCATGATTTGGGGTCTGTCCGGCGCAGTGGCCGCGGTCGCGGGTATTCTCTTTGCCTCCAAAGGCGCGATTGATCCCAACGCGGGCTTGCTGGGCATCAAGGCCTTTGCCGCTGCGGTGATTGGCGGGTTTGGGTCGCTACCCGGTGCGCTGATGGGCGGGCTGATTGTAGGTGTGATCGAGCCCTTTGCCTCCCGCTACTTCCCGGCAGGTTACAGCCAGATTGCGCCCTATACGCTCCTTCTTTTTGTGCTGGTGTTCCGCCCACATGGCCTGTTCTCGCAGGTCCGGGTCAAGAAGGTCTGAGCGCATGCGGATACATTTCAAAACATCCTACGAACATGACATCCGGCTTTTTCCCGACTGGTGGAGCTTTTGTGTCTACGCAACGCTTATTGTGATCGCGGTGGCCCTGCCGTGGCTGATGGATGACTTCTTCCTCGGTGAAGTCACCAACGTGCTGATCTGGGCCATCGCGGGCCTTGGCCTGATGCTGCTGACCGGGCAAACCGGTCAGGCCAGCCTTGGCCATGCGGCCTTTTTGGCGCTGGGCTGTTACTCCTGCATCATCTTTATGGAGCAGGGTTGGCCATTCCTGATCGCCTTCCCAGCGGCGGGCATTCTGACTGGCGTGGTCGGCACCATCATCGCCATCCCGGCGATCCGCTTGCATGGCATTTACCTTGCTATTGCGACCATCGCGCTGTCCATTTTGGCCGATGACATCATTGTGCTGATGGAGCCGATCACCGATGGCGTGTCCGGCAAGTTTGCTCCGATGATCAATATCTTCGGCATCGAGATCGAACGCTGGACCACACCGGACCGCTTCTACTGGCTGGTGCTGGCCGTCACGATCCTCTGCACGCTGGCCTATCGCAACCTACTGCGCTCGCCCTTGGGGCGCGCCATGGCGGCTGTGCGAGATAGTGAAGTCTCAGCCACCGCCATGGGTGTGCATATCGCGCGCACCAAAGCGGCGGCTTTTGGCATCTCCTGCGCGATCACCGGATTGGCCGGGGCGCTGATGGGATTCTATGCGGGGGCGTTTAACAACGAGACCTTCTCCATCGTGATCTCCATCACCCTTCTGATGATGATTGTGATCGGCGGGCTTGGCTCCATTCACGGCGCGTTTTTTGGCGCGGTGGTGGTGGCGTTCTTGCCGCAATTCCTGTCGATGACCAAAGACCTGATCGGCGGCAGTTCGGTGGCCATTCCTGGTCTGGAAACCGGCGTGTTTGGCATGATCCTGATCCTCTTCATCCTGTTTGAACCGATGGGCATCTACGGCCGCTGGATGAAAATCCGCATCTGGTTTGAGCTCTTCCCCTTTGCGCGCAAAGACATGTTCAAGCGTCAGAAGAGCTATCTGAAGACGGAGCGTTTGAGATGAGCACTTTGCTGGAAATCAACAACGCGACGCTCAAGTTTGGTGGCGTTGTCGCGGTCAACGATCTGACGTTTTCGGTGGAAGAGGGTGAGGTCTACGCCATCGTAGGCCCCAACGGCGCGGGCAAATCCACGGTCTTCAACCTGATCTCGCGCTTTTACAATCCGTACGCTGGATCAATCACCTTTGATGGCCATAACCTCTTGGATCGCAATGCAGATTCCGTGGCCGACCTCGGCATCGCGCGCACGTTCCAGAACATTGAGCTGTTTGACCACGCCACGGTTCTGCAAAACCTGCTGGTGGGTCGGCACCGTCATCGCAAGACCAATTTGGTGCAGGAAATGCTCTTCACGCCCAAGGTGCGGCAGGAAGAGAAGCGCCATCGCGAGGCTGTTGAAGAGGTCATCGATTTTCTCGATCTGCAGCCCTACCGCGACAAGATGATCGCGGGGCTGCCTTATGGGGTGCGCAAGGTGGTCGAACTGGGCCGCGCGCTGGCGTCTGGGCCGCGGCTTTTGCTGCTTGATGAACCGGCCTCTGGTCTCTCGGTCGAGGAAACCCAAGACATGCGCTGGTGGATTGATGACATCCGCAAACAGATGGGCATCACCGTTTTGATGGTGGAACACGACATGGGGCTGGTCTCCGGCGTGTCCGACCGTGTGCTGGCGCTGGCCGATGGGGCCAAGCTCGCCGAAGGCACGCCGCAGCAGGTGCAATCCGACCCGGCCGTGATTGAGGCCTATCTTGGCGCGGGGGCGGCGTGATGGGCGAAACAGTGCTTGATATCAAGAACATCGAGAGCTTCTACGGCCCAATCATGGCGATCCGTGGCGTGTCGCTGAAGGTCGAAAAGGGGCAGGTGGTGACCGTGCTGGGCGCCAATGGTGCAGGCAAGTCGACGCTCCTGAAAACCATCTCCGGCATCATGGACCCCGAAAAGGGTCAGGTGGTGTTTGAGGGCCGCGAAATCCAAGGCATGGAGCCCCACAAAGTGGTCGGCCAAGGCATCGTACATGTGCCCGAGGGCCGTGAGGTCTTCCCGCTTCTGACGGTGGACGAAAACCTGTCGCTTGGCGCCTACACGCGCAGTGACAAGGCGGAGATCGAGAAAGATCGGCAGATGGTCTTTGACTACTTCCCGATCTTGGCCGAACGCCGCCACCAAGAGGCGGGCACGCTGTCCGGTGGACAACAACAGATGCTCGCCATTGGGCGCGGCCTGATGCTGCGTCCCAAGATCATGCTGCTGGATGAACCATCCTTGGGTCTGTCACCGCTGTTGGTGCAGGAAATCTTCGCCATCCTCAAACGCCTGAACAAAGATGAAGGCGTGACCATGATGCTCGTGGAGCAAAACGCCAAGGTTGCGCTGGAACTGGCGGATGTGGGCTACGTGATGGAAGTCGGCCGTATTGTGATGGACGACACCGCCGAACGCCTGATGGAGAGCGAAGACATCAAAGCCTTCTATCTGGGTCATCAGGAAGAAGGCGCGCGCGGGGAACGGCGCTGGAAACGCAAGAAAACATGGCGCTGAGGGGAGGCAGGATCATGAACATTCACACCACATCCCAGCCGCCGGAGCAGGTCGAAATCAACGGCGTGATTGTCTCTGCCACACCGGGGCAGAAACCTGCGCTTGTGGACGGATGCGACACGGTTGTTGGCCTGTTCCAGAAACGCTGTGAACAGCTGCGCGACCGCACCGCGCACCGCGAAAAAGACCTCGGTATCTGGCAGAGCTATTCCTGGGCCGACTACTGGACCCATGCCAAATGGATCGGCCTTGGCCTCCGGGCCTTGGGGTTGGAGCGCGGCGAGGTGGTTTCGATCCTTTCCGAAGACCGCAAGGAATGGCTTTATGCCGACATGGGCATCCAATGTGTCGGCGGCATTGCGTCGGGCGTTTACACCACCGACAGCGCCAGCCAGTTGGAATACCTTCTGCGCGACAGCGGCAGCCGCTTCCTGTTTGTGGAAAATGACGAGCAGCTCGACAAATTTCTGGAGATCGAAGACCAAGCCAGCCATGTGGTGAAGGTCATCATCTTGGACCAAGACGGGCTGCATGACCTGCGCCACGACAAATGTGTGTTTCTGGACGACCTCTATGAAACCGGGCGTGCCTATGAGGCGGAAAACCACGGGGTCTTTGAAGAAGAAATCAAAAAGGCAAAACCAGAAGACACGGGTCTGCTGATCTACACCTCTGGCACTACCGGCATGCCCAAAGGCGCGATGCTGTCGCAGGAAAACGTGATCGCCGCCTGTGTGTCCGGCGCCCATGCGCTGCCGACGATGGACAAGGATGAACAGCTCTGCTTCCTGCCGCTGTGCCACATCCTGGAGCGCAACGTCAGCGCCTATTTCCCGATTGCAGGCAAATCCACCGTGAACTTTGCCGAAAGCCCGGAGACGGTTTTTGACAACCTGCAAGAAGTCTCCCCCGCCCATTTCACCGCTGTGCCGCGCGTTTGGGAGAAGATCTATTCTCGCGTGCTGGTGCTCGCGCAAGAGGCCACGACCATTGGACGGTTGTGTTTCAATCTGGCCGTCAAAGCCGGACTAAAACGCGCGGATTACCTGCTCGCGCGCAAGCCGGTCCCAAGCGGGGTGCAGCTCAATTACGCGATCTGGGATTTCCTGGTGCTGCGCAATCTGCGCCGGATGCTTGGCATGGACAAAATGCGCCGCGGTGGCACCGGCGCGGCCCCGATCAGCCCGGAACTGATCCGCTGGTATTGGGCGATTGGCGTGCAGCTATTGGAAGGCTACGGCATGACCGAAAACGCCGGTCTGGCCTCCATCAACCTGCCGGACGACAACAAACTGGGCAGTGTGGGCAAAGCCGTGCCGGGGTTTCAGGTGCGTCTTGCCGAGGACGGCGAAATTCAGACCTTTGGCCTGAACAACTTCCAGGGCTACTGGCGCAACAATGAGAAAACAGCGGAGACCTTCACCGAGGATGGCTGGCTGCGCACGGGGGACGTGGGCAAGCTGGACGAGGACGGCTTTGTCACCATCACCGGGCGGCTCAAGGACATCATCATCACCGCTGGCGGCAAAAACATCACTCCGGCGGAGATCGAAAGCCGTCTGAAGTTCAGCCACTACATCTCGGATGCGGTGGTGATTGGTGATGCGCGCAAATACCTGACGTGCCTGATTATGATCGATCAGGAGAATGTGGAGAAATACGCCCAGGATCGCAAAGTACCGTTCTCGGATTTTGCCTCGCTCTGTGCCGCTCAAGATGTGGTCGACCTCATCAAGGGCGAAGTGGACGACGTGAACAAAGAGTTCGCGCGGGTGGAACAGATCAAGGAGTTCCGCCTGATCAACGTCTTGCTGACGGCGGAGGATGAAGAACTGACCGCGACTATGAAGCTCAAGCGCAGCTTTGTGGAGAAGAAACACGCGGGACTCATAGAGGAAATGTATTAACATCGATTTCATGTGGCCCCAGACCACACTTCAAACGGGAGGAAACTATGAAGAAACTGACGACTGTACTGGCAGTTGGCGCGGCGGCGCTGGCTTCCCAGGTCGCTGCGGACACGCAAGGCGTGAGCGACCGCGAGGTGGTGATTGGGTCCGTAAACGATCTGTCCGGCATCTTTGCCGCGGTGGGCGTTCCGGCGGTCAATGGCGCCAATATGCGCTTTGACGAAGTGAACGCCGCCGGTGGCGTGCACGGGCGTCAGATCCGGTTTGTTGTGGAGGACAACGGCTACCAGATTCCGCGCGCGATGCAGGGCTACAACAAGCTTCTGAACCGGGACAAAGCCTTTGCCATGCTGCTGTCTTTGGGCACGCCGATGAACGTGGCCGGCTTCAAACTGCTCGATCCCAAAGGCATTCCAAATGTTGGCCCCCTGTCGGCAGCGCGGCAGATGCTGCAGGAGCCGATGGACAACAAATTCATTGGTTTCTCAAGCTATTACGACCAAGTGCAGGTTGGCGCGAAATACCTTGCGGAAGAGTTTGAGGCCAAAAACCTCTGCACCATGTACATCCCGTCCGACTTTGGCAAAGAGATTGCCGAGTCCACCAAAGACCTTGCCGAGAGCATGGGGCTGAGCATGGCGGGGGAAACCACACACAAGCCGGATGAGCTGGATTTTGTCGGCTCTCTGACCAAGCTTAAGGCGGCGGAATGTGACGTGATCACCATGGCGCTGGGCGTGCGTCAGGGCATCACGGTTGTGGGCACCGCCAAGAAGCTAGGCTGGACCGATGTGAAATTCCTCAACACCTCCGCAGGCTTCCTGGAGCCGGTGGCGATGGTGCCGAGCGGCGTGACCGATGGGCTCTATGCAGCGGCCGGTTGGCGCGATCTCTATGAGCGTGCGGCCGATCCTGTGCCGGGCAAATTCATCGCAGACTACAAAGCCAAGTTTGATCAGCCTGCATCTGGCTTTGCGATGCTCGGCTATTCCGCAGCCGACACCGTCGTGCGCGCGCTGGAAGCGGCCGGGCCTGACCTGACCCACGAAAGCTTTATCGCCGCCATGGAGACGCTTGACTATACGGACGAGCTCACTGGGTCGCAGACCACCTACGGTCCGGACGACCACCGCGGCGCGGATGAGGTTGTGATTTCCGTGGTGGAAAATGGCGGCTGGAAGACGGTTGCTGTGAAGTAAGCAGGTTGTTTGGATGAGACAAAGGCTCCCGGAGGTATTCGGGAGCCTTTTTTGTGGAAAGCGAAGATCGGTGGGGCGGACTAAGTGGGCGCGGCGATTTTCAAAATTCTCCTCCGTCGAAGGTCTCGTATCCCGGACTGTGCGCTCGTCCATCGTCAACCCTGTTATCGTAGCCGGATTTTTCAACTTCTGAATTGTAAGAGAATGACACAAGACCAAACAAAAACAGAGTTAAGGCAACAAAGTAGATCCACCAAGGCCCGGAAAGTTGAAAAGTTATTCCACCAACGATCGGGCCAAGGAGAGTTATAGCGATTTTAGGCCAAAGTTTCTTCATGAACAAAGCTTACCTCCCTTAAACCGAAAGCCATAAGAATTCTTTTCAGATTGTCACCATGGGCTCAAAGCTGGCTATCAGAGCAACGCGCTCATTTTCAATCCAGGTGTATTCAGCCAGCCAAAGTGCGGTCCGGATCAGCACCGTAGATGCCCGGGCCAGCGCATGACCGCCCCCATGGGCGTGCGCTCTTGCAGCGGTTTCGAGAGCTTGCGAAGTCGGGAGACGTGTGGCGGACATAAAGTGCCAATCGGTTCGGTCAGCGGCGCCCACCCGCGGTCGAGCGCTGTCCCACTGTTGCACAGAAAAATTCCCCGCAGCCGATGGTCTGGTCTGCGGGGAAGGCGGGAGTGAACTTGTTCTTGCACAGTCCCCATAAAGACCGCGCGCCTGTCCCTAAATTGTCCGCGGCCCTTCCGTGAGTGGATGTGCCCACGCCGCACAGGTTGGAAGGAGGATTCAACCCGGGCGCTCTGGCGACCACCTGCTCCCAGACATACCTTATTTTGCGACGTTTGGCTACATATTGTGTCGATTTTGTAACCGCTGTGTAGATGCAGCGGGTTACTGCCAGGTCACATCGCCCAAAAAGATATAGCCTGCGCCGTAGATGGTTTTGATAAGACGCGGGTTTTTCGGGTCTTCCTTGAGCTTGGTACGCAGGCGGGAAATCCGCACATCCATGGCACGATCAAAGCTTTCGCCCGCCGCGCCGCCCAAGGTCTCTTGCATCTGCGCCCGGCTGATCAGCCGCTTGGGGCTGTCGAGAAACAGCCGCAGCACCTCGCCTTCCGCATGGCTGAAGGTGGTTTCCGCGCCGGTTTCATCGACCAAAACGTAGCGATCAAAATAGGCGGTCCAGCCGTTAAACACGGCGGTGTTGGCCGCCACCGGCGCGGCGGGTTTCTCTTTGCGAAGTCGGGCGCGCACACGTGCCACCACTTCGGTGGGGTCAAACGGCTTGATGATGTAGTCGTCCGCACCCAACTCCAGCCCGGTGATCCGGTCCTGCACTTGCGCGCGACCGGAGATGATGATCACCGCTGCGCCCAGTTCCAGCGCCAGCCGATGCACCAGCGACAGCCCGTCTTTGTCTGGCAGGCCAAGGTCCACGAGGCAGACATCCGGCGTGGTGGACTTGAGCGCGGCCTCAAACTCGGTGGCGCGGGAAAACGCCATGGTGCGAAAACCAGCGTCCTCCAAAGCGTCCGCCAAAATCATGCGGATTTCCGGTTCATCGTCCAGGATGGTGACAAGCGGGGCGGTCATGGCGGGGCTCACTTCGGATGCAGAAATTGGTCAAGCTGCGCCGCCGTGAAGGGCTTGGGCAGCACCGGCGCGCGTGCGGCGCCTTCGATATAGAGATCATGGCTCTGGGGCAAGCTGGTCATCAGGTAGGTGGGTACTCGGTCACGGCCCAACTCACGGATCAGGTCCACACCAGTCGCATCGCCTTCCAGCGAAATATCTGACAACACCAGCGTGATATCTGGCAGCTGGTCCAGCAACACGCGGGCTTCGTCCACGCTGGCGGCTTCGATCACCGTGTGCTTCATATCGGTCAGCATATCGCGGATCAGCCCGCGCAGGTCCGGGTTGTCCTCCACCAACAGCGCCAGACCCGGGGTGGAATCCTGCACCGCGCGGCGCAGCGGCAGACGCAGCACCACCTGCCCGCCGGTCTCGGTGTTGGCAATCTTGATGTCGCCGCCCACCAGCTTGGTCATGTCATAAACCATCGCCAGCCCAAGGCCGGAGCCATCCGCGCCTTTGGTAGTAAAAAACGGGTCCAGCGCATGTTCCAAAGCCTCTTCAGAGAACCCCGGCCCGGTGTCGCGCACAGTGAATTGCACCCAGGTGTTCTGCACCAGCTCCGCAATCAACAGGATTGTCCCGCCCTGACCACAAGCATGAGCCGCGTTCAGCAGGAGGTTCACCAGCGAATCGTGCAGCATGGCTGGGTCCAGCAATACCGCGCCCTCTGGAATGCTGTTCTCAATGATGAGCGCAACCTCGTCGCCTACTGTTGGCTGCGCCAAGGTTTCCAGCTCAGACAAAAAACCCGTCATGTCGGTGGGCGCCAGTTTTGGCACCCGTGGCCCGGTCACATTGGCGAGGTTGTCCAGCAGCGTGCCGCCGCGCCGCGCCGCCCCCAAGGTGGCCTCGATCAGCGAACTGGCGTCTTCGGGCAGGTCCATTTTCTGCAACTTGGCCTGCGTGCCCAGAATGATGGTCAGCAGGTTGGAGAAGTCATGCGCCAGACCGCTGGTCATCTGCGCCGCAATCTCGCGCCGCCGGGTTTGTTGCAGGGCCACCCGTGCTTGGGTTTCCTCGGTCACGTCCATCGACAGCACGTAGACACCGCGCGCCGCGCCTTCGTTGTCATCCGGCGTAAACGCCGCCCGAATGCGCCGCGTGCTGGGGTGTTCGTTGAATTCAAACACCGATGGCTCGCCTTTGAAGGCCTTGTCCATATGCGGCTTGATATGGCTGTAGGCGTTTTCGCCCAAGGCCTCACTGGCGTGCATGCCGACGATGTCAGAAGGCCGTCCCGGGATCACCGCGCTCAGACGGCGGTTGGAGTAGGTATAAAGCCGGTCCGGCCCGACATGGGCGATATGCGCCGGCATCATCTCAGCCGTCAGCCGCATCCGCGCCTCGCTATCCGTCAGCTGCCGCTTCACCTCTTCCAGCGCCTGCACGGTGGCTTCCAACTCACGGTTTGTGGCGGACAGCTCCTCGGCGTATTGCAGCAACTGATCCGACAGCTCCTCAGAACGGGACCGCAAAAGCGCCTCTTGCCGCTTGGTCGAGGTGATGTCGGTATAAACCGCAACCCAGCCGCCCTCTGGCAGGGGCGACCCTTCGACAGAAACCCAACGCCCGTCTGCGCGTTTGCGCTCAAAATAGTGCGGCTCAAAATTTAGCGCGCGGTCGACGCGCTCTTTGATGAAGGCCTCTTTGTCCTCATCCCGGATGTCGCCGTACTCGCCATTTTCGATCAGAAAGCGGATGGTCTCAGAAAACGGTGCCCCTGGTTGGGATAACACGCGCGGAATGGAAAACATCTCCCGAAACCGCGCATTGGCGACCACCAGCTTCAGGTCGCTGTCATAGATCGACATCGCCTGTTTGATCAGGTTCAGACCGGCAACAGTCATGGCCTGTGTGGCTGCGGCTCGCTCCATTTCGGCTCTCCTTCTCCTCTACCGCTAACACTCAATTTGGGGGTGCGAAAAGGGGCAAATGGCGCTTGTTACAATTCGTAAGGATTGGGAAAACTTTAAGAAAAAGTTGACCAACAGGGTGAAACACGCACCACTAGAGGTGGAGAATCGCTCACGCGGTTTTGGCCCGTTTCGGCGGGCTTAAGGGAGGAAAAGAATTTGGCACAGTCGTCACAGGCGACCGGCGGACTGACGTCCATTCCGGCGCTGTTGCAGCGGAACGCCGCCCAGTTTGCAGACAAGGATGCATACCGGGAGAAAGAGTTCGGGATCTGGCAGACCTGGACTTGGGCAATGACCGAGAAAGAGATCGAAGCGCTGGCGCTTGGTCTGATCAATCTGGGTGTGAAAGAGGGTGACTTTGTCGCCATCATCGGGCGCAACCGCCCGTATTTCTATTGGTCGATGGTTGCCGCCCAATCCGTGGGCGCGGTGCCTGTGCCGGTCTATCAGGACAGCGCGGCTGAAGAGATGGAATACATTCTGGGCCACTGTGGCGCGAAATACGCCATCGTTGAGGATCAGGAGCAGGTCGACAAGATCATCGAGATCCAGGAAAAGCTGCACACCTTTGAGCATATGGTCTACATCGACCCGCGTGGGTTGCGGAAGTACGACCACCGCCAGCTGCATGAGTTCAGCCACATTCAGGCGCAGGGCCGTGCCGCCCATGACGAGCTGATCGGCGAGCTGAAATCCCGCCGTGAAAAGCTCGACTACGACAGCACCTGCGTGATGCTCTACACCTCCGGCACCACCGGCAAACCCAAAGGTGTGGTGCTCTCCAACCGCAACGTGATCGAAAGCTCCAAAAACTCTGCGGAGTTTGACGCGCTGACCGGTGACGAAGAAATCCTGTCTTACCTGCCGATGGCCTGGGTTGGGGACTTCATCTTCTCCGTGGGGCAGGCGTATTGGTGCGGCTTTTGTGTGAACTGCCCGGAATCGGCAGACACCATGATGACCGACCTGCGCGAAATTGGTCCAACCTACTACTTCGCGCCGCCGCGGATTTTTGAGACCTCGCTGACCAATGTGATGATCCGGATGGAAGACAGCGGCGATCTGAAATACGCGCTGTTCCATCACTTCATGGACTTCGCGAAGACCGCTGGCGAGAAATACGGCATGCCCAAGCGCAGCCTGGCCAAGCCGGACATGAAGCGCCGCATCAAAAACGGCTGGCGTTATGCGATGGGCCTGGGTTTTGCGATGGAAACCATCGTGGAAAACGGCATCCGCATGGCCTTCACCAAACTGCGTCACGGCAGCAAGGCGCGCGAGCATTTCAAAGCCAAAGATCCAATCCTGCTGAACCTCTATCGCGGCAACCTGCGCGACTACTTCAAGTATCGCATGGGCAACGTGCTGGTGTATGGCCCGCTGAAAGACACGCTGGGCTTTGGCCGCGTGCGTGTGGGCTACACCGCTGGTGAAGCGATTGGTCCAGAAATCTTTGAATTCTACCGCTCGCTCGGCATCAACCTGAAGCAGCTCTACGGACAGACCGAAGCCACCGTCTTCATCACGGCACAGCCGGATGGTGAGGTGCGCGCGGACACTGTGGGCGTGCCAAGCCCTGACGTGGAAATCAAAATCGACGACAACGGAGAAATCCACTACCGCAGCCCGGGCACTTTTGTTGAGTACTACAACAACCCGGAAAGTACCGCCTCCACCAAGGACGCGGAAGGCTGGGTGGCAACGGGCGACGCGGGCTTCTTTGAAGAGAAAAGCGGCCACCTGCGCATCATCGACCGCGCCAAGGACGTTGGCAAAATGGCCGATGGCTCCATGTTTGCGCCTAAGTATGTTGAGAACAAACTGAAGTTCTACCCTGACATTCTTGAGGCCGTGCTGTTCGGCAATGGCAAGGACCGCTGCGTGGCCTTCATCAACATTGACCTGACGGCGGTGGGCAACTGGGCGGAACGCAACAATATCGCCTACGCCTCTTATCAAGAACTGGCGGGTCACCCGAAGGTGCTCGACAGCATTCAGGAACATGTGGAGGCGGTAAACCGCTCTGTGGCGGATGACCCGATGCTGGCAGGCTGTCAGATCCACCGCTTCCTGGTTCTGCACAAAGAGCTGGATGCGGATGACGGCGAAATGACCCGGACCCGTAAGGTGCGCCGTGTCATTGTGGCCGATAAGTTCAAAGACCTCGTGGACGGGCTTTATGACGGTTCCACCAGTGTCTCCACCACCACCGAGGTGACCTATGAAGATGGCCGCAAAGGCAGCATCAGCGCGACCCTCGAACTGCGCGACGCCCAAGTTGTGCCAGTAGCAAGCAAGATGGCAGCGGAATGAACGACATGAGCAACGATAGCTACGTCACGGACGACGGCCGCACCATCGGCCCAACCGTGATGGAAATGAAAAACATCACGTTGCGCTTTGGTGGTGTGAAAGCGATCACCGACATCAGCTTTGACATCCGCGAAGGCGAGATCCGCGCGATCATTGGTCCAAACGGTGCAGGCAAGTCGTCGATGCTGAACGTCATCTCCGGCTTCTACGTGCCGCAGGAAGGTGAGGTTTGGTACAAAGGTGCAAAGCGCCCGCCGATGAAACCTTATGAGGTGGCGCAGCAGGGCATCGCCCGGACCTTCCAGAACATCGCGCTGTTTGAAGGCATGACTGTTTTGGACAACGTCATGACTGGACGTCTTCGTCAGATGAAAGCCAATATGTTTGAACAGGCCATCTGGAAAGGCAAAGCTGAGCGCGAAGAGGTTGAAAACCGCGAAGTGGTTGAGAAGATCATCGACTTCCTCGAAATTCAGGCGATCCGCAAAACCCCGGTTGGGCGTCTGCCATATGGTCTGAAGAAACGTGTGGAACTCGCCCGTGCGCTGGCGGCGGAACCCTCGATCCTTCTGCTGGACGAGCCAATGGCGGGCATGAACGTTGAGGAAAAAGAGGACATGTCCCGCTTTATCCTCGACATGAACGATGAATTTGGCACCACCATCGCACTGATCGAGCACGACATGGGCGTGGTGATGGACCTGTCCGACCGCGTGGTCGTGATGGACTACGGTAAAAAGATCGGCGACGGCACGCCGGACGAAGTGCGCAACAACCAAGACGTCATCGACGCCTATCTGGGAGTGGCACATGACTAAGCAACTTTCTGAAATCACACTGAAAACCGGAGGCGCGAGCGATGCCTGAACAACTCGCATTTGCAATGGAGGTCTTCCTCAACGGCCTCATGGCGGGCGTGCTCTATGCGCTTGTCGCGCTGGGCTTCGTCTTGATCTACAAGGCCTCCGGGATCTTCAACTTTGCCCAGGGTGTGATGGCGCTGTTTGCCGCGATGACCCTGGTGGGTATCCAGAACGGCCAAGTGCCCTTTGCCCACCTGATCAACGCGATCTTTGGCACCCATGTGCACACCTTCGGCTGGAACGTGCCCTCTGTCTTTGCGCTGATTTTCACCGTTGGGGTGATGATCCTGCTGGCCTGGGCGGTGCAACGCTTTGTGTTCCGCCATCTGGTGGGGCAGGAGCCGATCATCCTCTTCATGGCGACCATTGGTCTGGCGTATTTCCTCGAAGGCTTTGCGGATCTGATGTGGAACTCGGAAATCAAGAAACTTGATTTCTGCATGACCGCCAACACTTGCCTGCCGCAGGGCATCAACATCGCCATCGACGAGTTCACATTCAACGCCTTTGGCTATGGCTTCTTCATCGACAACCTCGACATCACTGCAACCATCGTGGCGATTATCCTGGTGATCGCGCTGGTGGCCTTCAGCCAGTACACCAAACAGGGCCGCGCCATGCGCGCCGTGGCAGACGACCACCAGGCCGCACTGTCCGTGGGTATCTCCCTGAACTTCATCTGGGTTCTGGTCTGGTCCCTTGCAGGTTTTGTGGCACTGGTTGCCGGCATCATGTGGGGCGCCAAATCCGGGGTGCAGTTCTCGCTGTCCCTGATCGCTCTGAAAGCACTGCCGGTTCTGATGCTCGGTGGCTTCACCTCGATCCCGGGCGCCATTGTGGGCGGTCTGATCATCGGTGTGGGTGAAAAGCTCTTCGAATTCTGGGTGGGCCCGCTGGTGGGCGGCGCAACCGAGAACTGGTTCGCCTATGTGCTCGCCCTCGTGTTCCTCGTCTTCCGGCCACAAGGTCTGTTTGGCGAAAAGATCATCGAGAGGGTCTGACGTATGTCCAAGCTGCTTGCCATCCTCAACGTGATCGCATGGGCCGGGTTCTGGGTCTTTGGATATCTCGCCTTCACCGGCGATGTGACCCGCCCCGAGCAAATGACCACAGCAGCCCTTGTCGCGGCGATTGGCGGCTTGGTCGGCACTTGGACATTCTTCCAGTTGGTCCGCCACGCGGAATCCACTGGCTACGCAAAATCTCGGAACCGGGCGGACCGGTCCCATCTTGAAAAAGAATACAACGAGGAGACCGCCTGATGTTCTATCGTGAAGCTGGCGATTTCAAAACGACCTACTCGGCGGACAACCAGACGTTCCCGATCAAAATTGACCGCGTGGGCTACTATGTGGCGCTGGTTGTGGCCTTCCTGATCATCCCGTTCATGATCAACGACTACTGGGCCAACGCCATTCTGTTGCCCTTCCTGATCTACTCGATCGCAGCCATCGGCCTGAACATTCTTGTGGGCTACTGTGGGCAGGTGTCTCTGGGCACCGGGGGCTTCATGGCGGTGGGCGCTTATGCCTGCTACAAGCTGATGACCGCCTTCCCGGAAGTGAACATCTTCTTCCACGTAATCCTGTCCGGCGGTGTAACCGCGCTGGTCTGCATCCTGTTTGGCCTGCCATCCCTGCGCATCAAAGGCTTCTACCTCGCGGTGGCGACACTGGCGGCGCAGTTCTTCCTGGTGTGGCTCTTCAACCGGGTGCCGTGGTTCTACAACTACTCCGCCTCCGGCCAGATCAACGCGCCTGAGCGCACCGTATTTGGTGTGCCTGTGACCGGCCCCAACACCGAAGCCTGGGCGACTTACCTCTTCTGCCTGGTGTTCCTGGTGATCTGCGCGCTGGTTGCCCGCAACCTGACCCGCGGCATGGCCGGCCGTAAGTGGATGGCGATCCGCGACATGGATATCGCCGCCGAAATCATCGGGGTGAACCCGCTGAAAGCCAAACTGACCGCGTTCGGAGTCTCCGGCTTCTTCATCGGCATCTCCGGCGCGCTGTTCTTTGCTCTGTACCTCGGGGCGGTGGAAGTGGGCGAAGCCTTTGGCATCAACAAATCGTTCCTCGTGCTCTTCATGATCATCATCGGTGGTCTCGGCTCGATCTTCGGCTCCTTTGCGGGCGCAGCCTTCCTGGTGCTGCTGCCGGTGGTGCTGAAAGTGGTCGGCGTAGACATGTTCGGCTGGCCCACAGACATCGTGGCGCACTTGCAGCTGGTGATCGTGGGCGGCCTGATTGTGATGTTCCTGATCCTGGAACCGCATGGCCTTGCCCAGCTCTGGCGCGTGGCGAAACAGAAACTGCGGTTGTGGCCCTTCCCGCACTAAGGCGGGGCCAGAACCAACCATTCCGGGGCGGGGAGGCCCCGGCAATCAACATCGGACAAAACCAAGGGAGGAGAACCCCGATGAAAATGAAGTTTGCAACTATGGCCGTGACAGCCATGATGGCAGCAGCTCCAGCAATGGCAGACCTCGTGTTCCCGTCGCTGAGCTACCGCACCGGCCCATACGCTGCGGGTGGTATCCCGTTCGCGGACGGTTACGCCGACTATTTCACCCTGCTCAACGAGCGTGACGGTGGTATCGGTGGCGTGCCAACCCGCCTGCTGGAATGTGAAACCGGCTACAACACCGAAAAAGGTGTGGAATGCTACGAATCCACCAAAGGCGAAGGCGCTCTGGTCTATCAACCGCTGTCCACCGGCATCACCTACCAGCTGATCCCGAAAACCACGGCTGATGGCATCCCGATGCACACCATGGGTTACGGCCGTACCTCTGCCGCAAACGGCAAAGTGTTCAGCCACACCTTCAACTACCCAGGCACATACTGGAACGGGGCCTCCGGTGCGGTGAACTACCTGCTGGACGAAAACGGCGGTGACCTGAAAGGCCACAAAATTGCGCTGGTCTATCACAACTCCGCCTACGGCAAAGAGCCGATCCGCACCCTGGAAGAGCTGCAGAAGAAGCACGGCTTTGAGCTGAGCCTGCTGCCAGTGGATCACCCAGGTCAGGAACAGAAGTCCCAGTGGCTGCAGATCCGCCGCGAAAAGCCGGACACCGTTCTGATGTGGGGCTGGGGTGTGATGAACCAGGTGGCCATTCAGGAAGCGGCCAACATCCGTTTCCCAATGGAAAACTTCATCGGTATCTGGTGGTCCGGTGCAGAGCATGACGTTCTGTCCGCAGGCGCGAAAGCCAACGGCTATAAGGCTCTGACCTTCCACAATGTGGGCCGTGACTTCCCAATCTTTGAGGACATCCAGAAACACGTTGTGGATACCGGCAAAGCTGCGGGCGCAGGCGACCAGATCGGCAACGTGCTCTACAACCGCGGTATGTACGCAGCGATGCTCGCAGCCGAAGCGGCCAAAACCGCACAGGAAATCCACGGCACCGCAGAGATCACCCCAGCGATGATGCGTGATGGTATGGAAGCCTTGTCGATCACCGAAGACAAGATGGCCGGCCTCGGCATGCCAAACTTCGGTCCATCCTTCGACGTTTCTTGCGAAAACCACGGTGGTCCTGGCCTCGTTGGCGTGACCCAGTGGGACGCAGACAGCCAGACTTGGTCTCTGATCTCCGACTTTGCAGAAACCGACATGGAAGTGATCGGCGCGCTGATCGCAGAGGACTCCAACGCATACGCCTCTGAAAACAACATCGAGATGAACTGTAAATAAGTTCGCTTGAAGCAACAGGTCTCGGCCGGGCGCACCGGCCGAGACACCCAAGAACGCGAGATGAAAGACAACGCACATGCTTGACGCTGGTCGCACCCAAGAGACCCTTCTGGAGGTCAACAACATCGAGGTGATCTACAACCACGTGATCCTCGTGCTCAAAGGCGTGAGCCTCTCGGTCCCCAAAGGCGGCATCACCGCGCTTCTGGGTGGCAACGGCGCAGGCAAAACCACCACCCTGAAAGCCATCTCCAACCTGCTGCACTCCGAGCGCGGCGAGGTCACCAAAGGCTCGATCAACTACCGCGGCGAAGCGGTCGCCGATCTTGATCCGGCTGCTTTGGTGAAAAAGGGCGTCATCCAGGTGATGGAAGGCCGCCACTGTTTTGAACACCTGACGGTTGAGGAAAACCTGCTGACCGGGGCCTACACCCGCAGCGGTGGCGATGTCGCCGCAGACCTCGAAATGGTATACAACTACTTCCCGCGTTTGAAAGAACGCCGTAAATCGCAGGCGGGCTACACCTCCGGCGGGGAACAGCAGATGGTTGCCATTGGCCGCGCGCTGATGAGTAAGCCGGAATGCATTCTGCTGGACGAACCCTCCATGGGTCTCGCGCCTCAGCTGGTGGAAGAGATCTTCAACATCGTGAAAGATCTGAACGAGAAAGAAGGCAACACCTTCCTGCTCGCCGAACAGAACACCAACGTCGCCCTGCGCTTTGCGCACTATGGCTACATTCTGGAATCGGGTCGCGTTGTGATGGACGGCCCGGCAGACGAGCTGCGCGAAAACCCGGACGTGAAAGAATTCTACCTCGGCATGAGCGACGAAGGCCGGAAATCCTTCCGTGATGTGCGCTCCTATCGCCGTCGTAAGCGTTGGCTGAGCTAAAACGCCATTGAGCACCGGAGCGCGGACCTGCGCGCCACCCCGCCCAACGAAGACGGGCAGACATACCCCACCGCGCCCCCGCAACTGGCGGGCGCACAGGAAGACTTTGGCCGCCAGACGCGGCTTTGGACCACAAAGGATGGCATCACATGAGCCGCTTTTTTGACGATTTGGAAACCCGCAGCGCCGATCAGCGCGCCGCTGATCTGGCCGCCGCTTTGCCGGCACAGATCGCACGGGCCAAACAATTACCGGGTTTTGCGGCCTCTCTGGCAGACACGGCCCCAGCCAAAGTGACCTCGGTGGAAGACCTCGCCAGTCTGCCGGTCCTGCGCAAATCCGAACTTGGCGCGGCCCAGAAAGCCAGCGGTCCGCTTGGCGGCTTTGCCGACCTGAGCAACCCCAACATTGCGCATGTGTTCCAATCCCCAGGCCCGATCTACGAACCCGGTGGCAACACTTCCGACTGGTTCCGCTTTGGCCGAGTGCTGCACGCGGTGGGCATTGGCGCGGACGATATCGTGCAGAACTGCTTCAGCTACCATCTGACCCCGGCTGGCATGATGTTTGAAAGCGGCGCGCGCGCTGTTGGTGCCAAAGTGCTGCCAGCGGGTGTGGGTCAGACTGAAATGCAGGTTCGTGCGGCGGCTGACATTGGCACCACCGCCTATGCAGGTACACCGGATTACCTCAAGATCATCCTCGATAAGGCCGAGGAGATGGGTGAGAAACTCAAGATCACCAAAGCCACGGTGGGCGGTGGAGCGCTGTTCCCAAGCCTGCGCCAAGAATATGCCGACCGGGGCATCACGGTGCTGCAAGGTTATGGCACCGCGGACCTCGGCTCCATCGCTTACGAATCTGAATCGATGGAAGGCATGATCATCGACGAAGGTGTGATTGTGGAAATTGTCACCCCAGGCACCGGCACCCCTGTGGCGCCGGGCGAGGTGGGTGAAGTGGTGGTGACCACGCTCAACCCTGACTACCCACTTATTCGTTTTGCCACTGGCGACCTCTCCGCCATCCTCCCTGGGCAAAGCCCGTGCGGGCGGACCAACATGCGCATCAAAGGTTGGATGGGCCGTGCCGATCAAACCGCCAAGATCAAAGGCATGTTTGTCCGCCCCGAGCAGGTGGCAGCTCTTGTGGCGAAACACGATGAGGTCACCAAGGCCCGCGTGATTGCCACGCGCGCAGGCGAGATGGACGTGATGACCGTACAAATCGAAAGCGCCGGTGGCGATGAGGCCGCTTACGGCGCCTCCGTAGCAGACGCGTTGAAGCTCAAAGGCAAGATCGAGATTGTTGCACCGGGCAGCCTGCCTAAAGACGGCATCGTGATCGAAGATCAGCGTAAGTACGATTAACCCCCTCTTCCCCTGAGCCCGGCGCTGGATTTGGCGCTTCGGCTACGCCCGTCGCTTGCGGCGGGCTTTTCTTTTTGGGGTGTGTAAATTATTTTTAGTCCAAGTGGACGAAAAAGATTGATGCAGCTCCAAGACCTTCCTAAGTGTTACGCGTCATCCTTTGGAATGGAGCCAAAATCATGAAAATCAGTTGGGATTTACCGCAAAAGCGCACTGGGTTTGGCGGCGTGATCGATGGGCTGATCGGTCCGGGTGCCACTTCTGCAGAAAAGGCGCTCCAGTTGTATGTGCCTTTTGGTTTTGGCGCCGCCGTGGTGCTTGCAGGTATGGTGTTGGATTTCGGATGGTCTGTGGCCCAATTCGTGGTGATCGCAGCGCTGGCGGTTGACATGATGGGAGGGGTGATCACCAACGCCACCTCCACAGCAAAGAGATGGTTTTTCCGCGAAGGCCAGGGAACCAAACACCATTTAGGCTTTGTGGCGATGCACGTCGCTCAAATTGCCCTGTTTGGGTGGGCGTTTATGGACCTTGATCTGTTTTGGATTGGTGGCGTGTTTGGTGTGCTGTTAGGGTTCAGCGCCGCGATCCTAACACTGCCGCTGTATCTTCAGCGGCCCGTGGCGAGCTTCCTGTTTGTGGTTGCGATGTTCCTATCGCTCTACGTGTTTACGACACCGTTGGACGTGCAGTGGTTCCTGCCGATGCTCTACTACAAAATTCTGATCAGCCACATCTTGCGAGAAGAGCCTTATCAACCAGACTAAGTGTTGCCGAGCTCGCCCCGGAAAAACCCAATCAACAGCCGCCCCATCATGCGCTCCATCGTCTCCTGCGCGGCGTCCTCGCCGACAATCTCTGCTACGACAGCATGGTGGGTTGTGATTGACAGTTGCATCGCCTCATCTTGGGCGATTTCTGCTGCGGATTTGCCGCGCAGGTAGTCAAACAACAGCGCCATTTCACTGCCAAAATCGGGTGCCATCGCCTTGGTGAGAGCCTGTATCTGCGCTTCTTGAGTCGCCCCGCTTGCCTGCGGCACAGCGACGGATTTCATCACCTCTTTGGTGCAGGCCAGAAACAGCGCCTCTTTGGTGGGGAAGTAGTGATACAGCGCCGATTTGGACACGCCCAGATGCGTGGCCACCTTGCGCATGCTCACACCACCATAGCCGCGCTCGGAAAAATAAGACGCCGCGCGCAGCGCCAAATCGGCGCGGTGGGCATCATGGTCAACAATCTTCGGCATCTATTTTCGTCCACTTGGTCTAAAAACTATTTGACACGACTCACCCCAGAGGTCTAGGAGGAAATTGTTTTCGTCCAATTGGTCCAAAAAGATGCTTCCAACGCGCACCCCACCTCTCTTCCGCCTCGAAGTCATGCTGACCTGTGCCGTGTCGGCGGGAATCCTCTGCAAGATCGCGGACGGGTGTCGCGCTTTTGCCTGTCTGTTTTGAAAGGTCTCACCATGTCGTCTTCTGCAACCACTGGCGGGGTAGACCGCGCCCATGATCGCTCCTTTGCCCCCAAGCTAACCTTTGCCGCCTTACACGGCGGCATCGTCGGCCTCTGCCTTTGGCTCGCTTTTGCGCTGGAGTGGGCCGACCCCGCCCGCGCCAAACTATTGGCGGGCTGCGCGGTGCTCTATTTCCTGCGGCACCTGATCACGCTGTTTGTCCTGCTCAAACGCAAGGTGGAGCTCTCAGAAGCCTTGGGACTGTCGGCCTTTGTGGCTGTGTTCGAAATCGGCTTCCTACTGCTGGGGGCCGGTATATTGCGAGACACAGCCGTACCATTTGGCGGCATGGACATGTTGGCACTTGGGCTGATTGCCTTTGGCTCCTATCTCAACACCGGCTCAGAGCTGCAACGCATGATCTGGAAGAGGCGCCCAGAGAGCAAAGGCCGCTGCTACACCGGCGGGTTGTTCAAACATTCCATGCACATCAACTACTTTGGCGACATGGTGTTGTTCACCGGTTGGGCTTTGCTCACAACCTCCTGGCTAGCCTTTGTGATCCCGCTGTTCATGACCGTTGGTTTTGTCTTCTTCCACATCCCCGGTTTGGACGCCTATCTGTCCCAACGCTACAATGCCGAGTTTGACGCCTACGCCGCCAAAACCGCAAAACTGATCCCCTTCGTCTACTAATCCCCCTCGCAAACCGCAGGCCATGCACTATCTTGGCGGGAACACGATAGGTTAGGACCCGCCATGGACGCACAAACCATCAAAACCCGCGAGATGCGCGCGCTTTCAATCGCCATGGCTGGCAGCCTGTTTATGGGCGGGGCAGGGGTGCTGGCCGCGATCCTGTCCAACTCCACCGCCATCATGATGGACGGGCTGTTTTCCCTGATCGCTTTCACCTCGGCCTTCATTGGCCGCAAGATTAGCCAGAATGTGGATGCCGCCCCGGATCGATTCCGTCCGCTGGGCTATGCGGCGGATGAAGCGGTGTTTGTCACCTTCCGCTCACTGTCGCTGATTGGCCTGATCCTCTTTGCCTGTGGCTCTGCGGTGATGAACATCCTGAACTATATCCAAGGCGAGGCGATTCCGACGCTCAACTATGAACCCATGCTGATCTACTTCGTGGTGATCAGCGCCACCTGTTTCGGCCTCTGGGCCCTTCACCGCCACACCTGGAAGAAAACCGGCGAGGTTAGCGAAATCCTCAAACTGGAAAGCAAGGCCGCCGCCATTGACGGTTTCATGACGGTCGCCACCGCGCTGGGTCTCGGCATGATCTACGCCTTTGGTGATAGTTTCCTTGCGCCGATTGCCCCCATAGGTGACAGCATTGTGGTGTTCTTTCTCTGTCTGGTCGCCGTGCGTCAGGTGCTTCGCGATCTCGGCGGCGGCATGGGCGAGCTGCTTGGCGTGACTGCCCAGCCAGAGATTATTGCCAAAGCCCGCCGCGCTCTGCGCGCCTCCGTCGCCGATCTGCCGGGAGAGTTCACCGATATGTCCGTGGTCAAACTTGGCCGCACTTACACCGTCAGCGTCTACTACAACCCAAAGCAGGCGGTCACGCCGGAGCAGGTCGATAACCTCAACCTCACCATGATTGACGACGTACGCAAAGTGCTGCCCGGTGCCGATGTGCTGCTCTGTATTTCGCAATACCCCCGCCGCTGGCCGGAGGGCATGGGTTAACGCATCGCGCGCCCTTTGAGGATCGCGTCAGAGCCAAAGCGCTCGCGAATGGCATCGGTGGCGCGCTCCGCTTTGGCGCGTTGCACCGCTTGTGGGTCCAACAAATCGCCGGACAGGTCTGCCTGTGTCGCTGGCACCAGATCCGCCAGACCAACGCCAATCAACCGATAGGGCCCTTCGTCCCCTACCTGATCAAACAGACCTCGGGCGGTGCGATACAGCGTATCCGCCATCTGTGTTGCATCGCGCAGGCTCACCCGCCGGCTGATCGTCGAAAAATTCGCGCGTTTGAGTTTCAGCGTCACCACACGCCCCGCCAGATCCTTGGCCTTGGCGCGGTCGCTGACCTTCTCTGCCAGGCGCCACAAATGCCCGTCCAAAATATCCGTGCTGGCGGTGTCCTCAAAAAATGTGGTCTCGTTGCTGATGCTTTTCATCGGTGCATTGTTGGACACTTTGCGCCGGTCTTGTCCGCGCGCCAGATGCCAAAGCCGATAGCCCGTGTTGCCAAACCGCGCGATCAGGTCTTCCTGATCCCAGCGCAACAGGTCCGTAAACGTGCGAATGCCCGCCCGATCCAGACTTTCCTGCGCCACCGGTCCAATGCCCCAGATCATCCGCACCGGTTTGTCGGCCAAAAACGTATCCGTTTCCGCCTTGCCAATCACTGAAAAACCGCGCGGTTTGTCCAGATCACTGGCCACCTTTGCCAGAAACTTGTTATGCGACAGACCAATCGAACCAGTCACGCCCAACTCATCCTTCATGCGTTTGGTCAGCCGCGCCAACATCACCGCAGGCGGCGCGCCATGCAGCTTGGTGGTGCCGGTCATGTCCAAAAACGCCTCATCCAGCGACAAAGGCTCAATCACGGGGGTCAACTCATCCATCATCTTGCGGATCGCGCGGCTGACCTCGACATAGACGTCCATGCGCGGCTTGATCACCACCGCATCCGGGCAGAGTTTCAGTGCCTGAAACATCGGCATGGCCGAGCGAACCCCGCGAATACGCGCCACATAACAGGCCGTCGAAACGACCCCTCGTTTACCGCCGCCAATGATCACCGGCTTGTCGATCAATTCCGGGTTATCGCGCTTCTCAACACTTGCATAAAACGCATCGCAATCCATATGCGCGATAGACAGCTCAAACAGCTCCGGATGAGCGGTCACACGCAAGCTGCCACACTCTGGACATCTTTTTGTGGTTTCCAATTCGTTAAGACAATCGCGGCATACTGCTGGCATTGGTTTACTTTGTATCGGATAGCGCCATGACTATAGCATTCCCGAACTTCCCTGACAGGGCCTATCGCGGCTCCAAGCTGATTGTGTTTGTGGGAGACAAGCTGGTGTCTGTGCTGCGTGATGACATCGCCACCATTCCTTGGCCGGATTACTGGGATTTCCCCGGCGGCGGCCGCGAAGGCGACGAGGCCGCTCTTACCTGTGCCCTGCGTGAAACCGAAGAAGAGATTGGCCTCACCCTGTCCGATCATGACGTGATCTGGGCCCGCCGGTATCAGCGTCACGACCACTTCACATGGTTCTTTGCCGCGCAACTGCCTGCGGACATGAAAAAGCACATTGTGCTTGGCGATGAAGGTCAGCGGGTGAAGCTCATGTCTCCGCGCGAGTATCTCACCCACCCCAAAGGCATCCCACATTTCCAGACACGTCTCGCCGATTTCCTCGCCGACACGCATCCGGACAGTCCGCAGAATTTCACACTTCCAATGGCCGCCTGTGCTTAAAGCACACTGGGCTTAGCGGTTTGGCTGCTGAGCTTGTGCTGAGTTCATCTCCGCAACAATGGCTTGCGCTGCGGCCCGTGGATCCTCTGCGGTCCACACCGGACGTCCCACCACAATATGGTCTACACCATCAGCCACGGCATTGGCCGGAGTGGCCACTCGTTTCTGATCGCCGAGCGCTGCGCCCGCCGGGCGCACACCTGGGGTCACAATCAAGCGCCCCTCAGATTCCGGCAGCGCGCGGATCATCGCAGCCTCTTGCGGCGACGCAATCACCCCATCTGCACCGGCCTCAAACGCCTTGCCAGCACGCTCCACCACTAGATCAGGAATCGCGCCGTCTTTGATCAAACAGTTGTCCAGATCACCCCGATCCAGAGAGGTCAGCACGGTCACGCCAAGAATCTTCAGGTTGCTGCCCGCTGCGCCTTGTTTTGCGGCTGCCACCACATGCGGATCGCCATGCACGGTCAGGAAATCCAGATCAAACTGCGCCAGACCACGCACCGCCGCTTCAACGGTGGCACCAATGTCAAACAGCTTCATGTCGAGGAAAATGCGCTTGCCGCGCTCCTGCTTGAGCTCATTGGCCAATGCCAGACCGCCGCCGGTCAACATGCCAAGGCCAATCTTGTAGAAGCTCACCGCATCGCCAATCTGGTCCACAAGTTCCTGACCTTGCAGCAGGTTTGGCACATCAAGGGCAACAATCAGACGGTCATCAGCGGTCATGGCGGTATCTCCGGGCTATCTAGGGGCAAAGCAAACGTCTGCCTTCTAGCGCCACGCGCCCTGTGCCGCAAGGCTTAGCCGGTGTTGGCGCGGTTACCGTAGATCCACTCTATGTCCGGCTTTTCCGTGCAATAGTAATGCACCCAGATATAGACATGCTGAAACGCCGCCACCACAAGCGCATTCCAGCTGTCACACAACAGCGCAATGCCCCAAAGCCCAAGGAAGATAGGCCCATACATGGCGTTGGAGGTGAATTTGAAAACACCTTCGTTCACCAAAGGCATCGCTGCAATCTCTTCGCGGAAATGATCGCCCCCCACGGCGCGGCGGATGGTGAAGTAGCGCAACACCGAGTGCATGCCGTAGATCGCCACGCCGACAAACGCCACGCCCAGCCCCCAATTGAGCCATTGGGGTGCTCCCGTCGAGGTGGTATCCATCTGACCGACGATAAGAACTGTGATTGGCCGTGCAATGAGTAGCGGGATGAACACAACGGTCCAAACTCTCAGGTCATTCTCTCCGAGCACTCTGGTTAGCAAGTTTCTATGCAACTGCAGTCGAAACACTATCGCAACCAACACCTGATGCAAAATGGCCAAGCCGATACTAACACCCGTCCATCCGCGCATGGGAAATCCGAGAAATGTGGGGCGTACATGGAAGTTGGGGATCACCAACGCACCAGCACCCAAAACCAAAAACACAATCAGCCCCAGATGCTGGGGCTGACCTTCAAGGATGTCGCGCAATGTAGACCGCGTGCGGATGCTTTTCATAGTCGCCATAGATGCAGTCTCTGCTGCTGTCGGCGCCTTGTCCAGTTACCCCTCGTTGGGATAGACACCCGGCGCAAAGGACAGCTCTTCGCGGCCCGCGCGGATTTCCGGCATGCGGCTCAGTTGGCGCAGCGCCTCTTTGATCAATGCCAAACGACCGGCCCCCTTTGGGCGATCTTCCTCGGCTTGGACTGCGCAATGCAGGCGCACATCGCGGGACTCATCGCTCAGGCTGACCACAGCGGACAGCTCACCAAGGGTCTGGCGGTAGGTTGGGTTGGAAATCTGAATCTCGGTCACATGCATGGTGCGGCCCTTTCTTGTCTGCTCTTGTGAGCACTGTGATTCAGAATTAGGGCGAAATTTGTCTCAAATTAGGGGAATTTTCGCACCATTTTCGCACTGACCTGTGCAACCCTTCAAAAGCATTCGATTTTCACCGGCGAACATCTTGATCTGTTTTGATCTGTTCCCCACATCTCAGGTGAGGCCTACACAGGGGCGTGCCGCAAAGCGGGCGCCAATACCGACGAGGGGCGCTTACAAGAAGGAGAGATACCCATGGACTTGAGCAAGTTCACGGAACGGTCCCGTGGTTTCATTCAGGCTGCGCAGACCATTGCGATGCGGGAAAACCACCAGCGTTTGGTGCCCGAACACATTCTAAAAGCATTGATGGACGATGATCAGGGCCTTGCGGCCAATCTGATCACCCGCGCCGGTGGCGCGCCACAAATGGTGCGCTCCGCGATTGACGCTGCGGTGGATAAGCTGCCGCAAGTGTCTGGCGACACGGGCCAGCCTTATATGGACAACAAAACCGCCAAAGTGCTGGCGGAGGCCGAAGCGCTGGCCAAGAAGGCGGGCGACAGCTTTGTGCCGGTGGAGCGCATTCTAATGGCGCTGGTGATGGTGAAATCCAAAGCCAAAGACGCGCTGGACGGTGCCAACGTCACGGCCCAAGCGCTGAATGCCGCAATCAACGACATTCGCAAGGGCCGCACGGCTGATTCTGCTTCGGCGGAAGAGGGCTATGATGCGCTCAAGAAATACGCGCAGGACCTTACCGAGCGTGCCAGCGAAGGCAAAATCGACCCGATCATTGGTCGGGACGATGAAATCCGCCGAGCGATGCAGGTTCTGAGCCGCCGCACCAAAAACAACCCCGTTCTGATCGGGGAGCCGGGCGTGGGTAAAACCGCGATTGCCGAAGGCATGGCCCTGCGCATCGTGAACGGCGACGTGCCCGAATCCTTGCGCAACAAGAAGCTTTTGGCGCTCGATATGGGCGCGCTGATTGCCGGTGCAAAATACCGGGGTGAGTTTGAGGAACGCTTGAAAGCGGTTCTGACCGAAGTGACAGAAGCCGCTGGCGAAATCATCCTCTTCATTGACGAGATGCACACGCTGGTCGGCGCCGGTAAAACCGATGGCGCGATGGATGCGGCCAACCTGATCAAGCCTGCGCTGGCTCGGGGCGAGCTGCACTGTATCGGTGCCACGACGCTCGATGAATACCGCAAATATGTGGAGAAAGACGCCGCCCTGGCGCGTCGATTCCAGCCGGTTCAGGTCGAAGAACCCACCGTCGAGGACACCATCTCCATCCTGCGCGGCATCAAAGAGAAGTATGAGCTGCACCATGGTGTGCGCATCTCTGACGCGGCGCTGGTTGCGGCCTCTACCTTGAGCCACCGCTACATCACCGACCGCTTCTTGCCGGACAAAGCCATCGACCTCGTGGACGAGGCGGCGTCGCGTCTGCGTATGGAAGTGGACAGCAAACCCGAAGAGCTCGACGCACTCGACCGTCAGATCCTGCAATTGCAGATCGAAGAAGAGGCGCTCAAGCTTGAGGACGATGCGGCCTCCAAGGACCGTCTGGAAACCTTGCAAAAGGATCTGGCCGATCTGCAGGAAAAATCCTCCGAGATGACTGCCAAATGGCAGGCCGGTCGGGACAAGCTCGCCTCGGCGCAAAACATCAAGGAGGCGCTGGATCAGGCCCGTGCCGATCTGGACATCGCCAAACGCGAAGGCAATCTCGCCCGCGCGGGGGAACTGTCCTATGGCGTGATCCCGGACTTGGAGAAAAAGCTCGAAGAGGCCGAAAGCGCCGAAGGCGAGGTGACCGTCGAAGAGGCCGTGCGCCCGGAACAGATCGCGCAAGTGGTCGAGCGCTGGACCGGTATCCCAACCTCCAAAATGCTTGAAGGTGAGCGCGAGAAACTCCTGCGCATGGAAGATGACCTGCACCGCCGCGTGATTGGTCAGCACTCTGCTGTGACCGCGCTATCCAACGCCGTGCGCCGTGCGCGTGCGGGGCTCAACGATGAGAACCGCCCATTGGGCTCGTTCCTCTTCCTGGGGCCAACCGGTGTCGGTAAAACCGAGCTGACCAAAGCGGTGGCCGAGTTCCTGTTTGACGACGACAACGCCATGGTGCGCATCGATATGTCCGAGTTCATGGAGAAACACGCGGTCGCCCGTCTGATCGGTGCCCCTCCGGGCTATGTCGGCTATGATGAAGGCGGTGTACTCACCGAGGCCGTCCGCCGTCGCCCTTATCAGGTGGTGCTGTTTGACGAGGTCGAAAAGGCGCATCCGGATGTCTTCAACGTGCTCCTGCAGGTGCTCGATGACGGTGTGCTGACCGACGGCCAAGGCCGCACGGTGGACTTCAAGCAAACGCTGATCATCCTGACGTCGAACCTCGGCGCACAGGCGCTCAGCCAACTGCCCGAAGGCGCGGATGCTTCTGACGCGCGCCGCGACGTGATGGACGCCGTGCGCGCCCACTTCCGGCCTGAGTTCCTCAACCGCCTGGATGAGACCATCATCTTTGACCGGCTGGGACGGCAGGACATGGACGGCATCGTCGACATCCAGCTCGCGCGCCTGAAAAAGCGCCTCGCCGGTCGCAAAATCGGCCTGGAGCTGGACGACGGTGCCAAGAAATGGCTGGCCGATGAGGGCTATGATCCGGTCTTTGGCGCACGTCCATTGAAGCGTGTGACGCAGCGCGCGCTGCAAAACCCGCTGGCCGAGGCTCTGCTGGCTGGCGACATCAAAGATGGAGACACCGTGCCGGTCACAGCCGGGGCCGAAGGCCTGCTGATCGGCGATCGGGTGGGCAGCAGCGACAATCCAAAACCGGATGACGCCGTCGTGCATTAACTGTTAGGTACAACACATCAAAGGCCTGCCGCGTTGGCGGGCCTTTTTTATGAGATGACGATACAACAGAACGGCAAGGCACGATGACACAACGGATGACATGGCAAAAACTGTTGAACGCGGAACGTCCGGGCAAACCAGGCTTGCCAGAAGACCCGGGTCGCCCGAACTACACGCAGGACGCTGACCGCATTATTTTCTCTGCGTCTTTCCGCCGGCTGGCCAATAAAACGCAGGTGCATCCGCTATATGCCAACGACCATCTGCGCCACCGCATGATCCACTCTTCTGAGGTGGCGAGCGTGGGGCGCAATTTGGGCATGCAGGTTGGTCACTGGCTGGAAAAACGGGGCGACATCCAGCCCGGAGAGGCGCATCGGGTCGCTGGCAATATTCACGCAGCTGCTTTGGCGCATGACATTGGCAATCCACCGTTTGGCCATTCTGGGGAAGCCACCATTGGCGCGTGGTATAAAGAGCGATTTGAAACGTCTGAAGGGTTGTTCAAAGGCGTGGATGAAACTCTGTGGGAAGAATTTTCCAAGTTTGAAGGCAATGCGCAAGGTTACCGTATCCTCACTCGGCTGGAGATGTACCGCGGTGAGCGCGGCATGGACCTTTCCAATGCTGTTATTGGGGCCTTTACCAAGTACCCGATGTCGGCAGCGTGCTCCAAAGCGCTAAAGTCGGAAAAAGCAGCTGAGGGAGTTCCTGCCTCGGAGGTGAAAAATCACATCTATGCAGGGGCGAAGAAGTTTGGTTTTTTTGAAGGTGAGCAAGAGATATTTGCCCAAACTGCCTATGCATTGGGCTTGATCGAGGAGCGCACGGAGAAAGGCCATATTTGGTGGCGCCGCCATCCTCTGGTGTTCCTTGTCGAGGCTGCCGATGACATTTGCTACAACATCGTTGATCTGGAGGATGGGTTTAGCGCTGGTGATCTCAGTTTTGCGCAGGTGGAGTCACTGCTGTCGGCCCTGATTGGCAAGAAGCCAAACGATTTAGGAACCTACACAGAATACGAACACATCAGCTACCTTCGGGCCCGGGCAATTGGCTGTGCGATCGACGCTTGTGTGGTTGCCTTCCAGGAGCAATACGATGCGATTATGGAAGGGCGTTATTCCGGAGAGTTGATGAATGACTCCGCGCTTGGTCAAAAGTTCCGCGACATTCGGGAAGTGGCTAATGAGCAGCTCTTCGTGGCCCCTCGTAAAACCAAGCTCGAGGTGCGGGGACGGAACCTGATCTGTACTGTTCTGGATGGCATTTTGCCTGCCTATGAAGCGTTGAAAAATGCGGGCTGGGATGACGGCAATTTGCCTGACTACGAGCGGCAACTGGTGCGGGCAGTAGCGCTGGATATGCGGGGTGTTTCCTCTAACTACGAAGCTCTGCACGCCATGGCCGACTTTGTTTCAGGTATGACCGATCGTTACGCGCTAGAAGTGGCGAAGTTGGTTTCTGGAACTGCCTGATGACGCCGAACCTCGTCCTGTTTGATTGCGACGGCGTGCTGGTGGATAGCGAAACTGTCACCAATCGCATCATTCAGAAAAACCTCGCCGCGCGTGGCCTGTGTCTTCCTTTGGAACAAATCGTCACTCTCTTTGTGGGTGGCACCATGGCTGGCGTGCGCGATACGGCGCAATCGATGGGCGCCATTCTCGAAAGCAATTGGCTAGATCTCATCTATGGCGAGATGTTTGCCGGACTTGCAGCTCAGTGCGAGGTGATCTCGGGTGTCACGGAGGTGTTGGACCATCTGGACTGTGCCCACATACCTTATGCGGTTTGCTCCAATGGGCCTCATGCCAAGATGGACATCACGTTGACGGCCTGCGGCCTCAAAGAACGCTTTGGCGGCCGTATTTACTCCCGCGAGGATGTGCCTGCACCCAAGCCCGCACCGGATGTGTATCTGTATGCCGCCAAATTGGCTGACATCGCACCGGCGCGATGCGTCGTGATTGAGGACAGCACATCGGGTGCGAAAGCAGGCAAAGCTGCCGGCATGCGCACCTTAGGCTATGTCGCTGAATCCAATCCAACGCGCCTCGCACCCATCTGTGACGTACTGTTTGACGACATGCGTAAACTCCCAAAATTGTTGCACTTGCCTCACGCGGCTGTTGCCCAATCGTGACTTGCTCTCGCCCTAAACGGGCGGCACTTTAGGTGTGACGCGCCAGAAGGGAGCCAGTCATGGAAAGCACAATGGAAACAGCCTTTGATGTGGTGGAATTTCTCGGCCTGACCTTTGTGCTGATCTTCGCGCTTCTGGTTGTGGCGGCGATCATCCTCTTCATTGTCGACCGCAACCAGACCGGCGACGCCATCCGGCGCAACTATCCTGTGATTGGCCGCTTCCGCCATATCTTCTCGGAGCTGGGCGAGTTCTTCCGGCAGTATTTCTTTGCCATGGACCGCGAGGAACTGCCGTTCAACCGTGCCCAACGCGAGTGGGTTGGCCGGGCAGGGGAGGGCAAATCCAACACCATCGCCTTTGGCTCCACCCGCAATCTCAACGTGCCGGGCACGCCGATTTTTGTGAACGATCCGTTCCCGCCGCTGGACGATGAATATGCCAAGTCAGAGCCGCTGCTGATTGGCCCCACCGCCCGCACGCCATACCTTGCGCCGTCCTTCTTCAATATCTCCGGCATGAGTTACGGCGCGTTGTCTAAGCCAGCAGTGCAGGCGCTCAGCCATGGGGCTGCGGCGGCAGGCATCTGGCTCAACACCGGCGAAGGTGGCGTCAGCCCGTTTCACTACGAAGGCGGCTGCGATCTGGTCTATCAAATTGGCACCGCTAAATTTGGCGTGCGCAATGCGGAAGGGGGGCTGGATGACGCCAAACTTCGTGAGATCGCCAGTCACAAAAACATTCGCATGTTCGAAGTGAAAATGGCCCAGGGCGCCAAGCCTGGCAAAGGCGGCATCCTTCCGGGCGAAAAGGTCACCGAAGAGATCGCCAAAATCCGTGGGCTTCAGGTCGGGCAGGATGGCATCTCCCCCAACCGCCACCGAGAGATCGATAACTTTGACCATCTGCTGGATTTCCTCGCCCACATCCGCGAGGTCACCGGCAAGCCGGTGGGGATCAAAACCGTGGTTGGCGCGGAACTCACCATGCGCGAGTTCTTTGAAACCATCGCCCGGCGTGGTGCCGACATGGCCCCGGATTTCATCACCATCGATGGCGGCGAAGGCGGCACTGGCGCCGCGCCCATGCCGTTGATGGACTTGGTGGGTATGCCTGTGCGCGAGGCGCTGCCTCTGGTGGCGGATCTACGCGATGAGTTCGAATTGCACGACCGCATCCGCCTGATCGCCTCGGGCAAGCTGGTCAATCCCGGCGACATCGCCTGGGCGCTCGCGGCAGGCGCAGACTTCGTGGTCTCCGCCCGTGGCTTCATGTTTGCGCTGGGCTGCATTCAGGCGCTCAAGTGCAACAAAAATACCTGCCCCACCGGCATCACCACCCATGACCCACGTTTCCAGAAGGGTCTGGTTGTGGACCGCAAAGCCCCGCGCGTGGCGCGCTATGCCCAGGCGTTGGTGAAAGAGGTTGAAGTCATCGCTCATTCCGTCGGCGTGTCCGAGCCCCGCAAACTGCGCCGCCGCCATGTGCGACTGGTGCAACCCAACGGCCGCTCCGTGCCAATGAACGAGGTCTTCCCCCGGCCCGGTGCCATGTAGCCCCTCTGTCTTCTCAGTCTTCAAATATCCCGGGGGTGTGGGGGCTGGCCCCCACTTCCAACACATCTCAAACGCGCCAAACGTTACAATCGCCCCACACCATCGTGACCATGCTTGTGTGGCGTGGGTCCCAACACCTGCGCTATCAGACTCTCAACGCAATAGGAGAGACCCCACATGGCGCACCGCTGGACCAATGACCTCACACTTGACGACGTGACCCCCAAGTCCGCCTATCTGAACCGCCGCCAGGTCATGGCCGGTATGGCAGGTCTCGGCCTCGCAGCCTTTGCGCCCAAAGCACACGCAGCCACCGATCTTACCCCCACAGATTTTGACGTCATCACCCAGTACAACAACTTCTATGAGTTCGGCACCGGCAAGGAAGACCCCGCCAAACACGCCCACCGCCTGACCACCAAGCCTTGGAGCATCAAGATCGACGGTCTGGTCGACCGCCCCGGCGACTACGCGCTCGAAGACATCCTCTCCAAAATGACCATTGAGGAGCGCATCTACCGCTTCCGCTGTGTTGAAGCCTGGTCGATGGTGGTGCCATGGAACGGCTTTGAGCTGAAAGACCTGCTGGACCTCGCGGGCGTGAAATCCTCCGCCAAATACGTGGCCTTCGAAACGCTCTACCGCCCCAAAGAAATGATTGGCCAGAACTCGCCTTTCCTGGATTGGCCCTACGTCGAAGGCCTGCGCCTGGATGAGGCCAACCACCCGCTCACACTGATGGCGACAGGCATCTACGGCAAAGACATGCCCAAACAAAACGGCGCGCCGATCCGTCTGGTGGTGCCGTGGAAATACGGCTTCAAATCGATCAAATCCATCGTGCGCATCACGCTGACCGACAAAGAGCCGCCCACCAGCTGGAACAAATCCATCCCCGGTGAATATGGCTTCTACTCCAACGTAAACCCAGAGGTGGACCACCCTCGTTGGTCCCAAGCCTCCGAGCGTCCCATTGGCGGTGGCTTCTTTGCCAAACGCATCCTAACCCTGATGTTCAACGGCTATGAGAAAGAGGTCGCCAGCCTTTACGAAGGCATGGACCTGCGCAAAAACTACTGAAATCCATGATCGACACCATAAACACTCTTGTGCGCAAAACGCCCAGCTGGCTGCTCTATCTGATTGGGGCGGCCTATCCGACTTGGCTGCTCTATGCGGGCTTCACCGGCGGCTTGGGTGTTGACCCAGTCAAGGCGATGGAGCACGCGCTGGGCAAAGTTGGCTTGCAAGTGTTGATCGCGATCCTGCTGGTTACCCCTCTGCGCCGCTTCACCAAGCTCAACTTCCTGAGCTGGCGCCGGGCGCTGGGTGTGATCGCCTTTTTCTACATCCTGCTGCACTTCCTTGTCTGGATGGTGCTGGATGTGCAGATCCTCAGCCAAGTCAAAGCCGACCTCATCAAACGCCCCTACATCATTGTCGGCATGGTTTCTTTGCTGATCCTGCTGCCGCTGGCGATTACGTCCAACAACCTGTCGATCCGCAAGCTTGGCCCGCGCTGGCGTAAGCTGCACAAAGCAACCTATCTCGCCGTGGCGCTGGGGGGGGTGCATTACATCATGCAGACCAAGGGCTTTGAATATGAGCCTTACATCTATCTCGCGCTGGTCATTGGCTTGATCGCAATGCGCAAGCTGCCGAAGAAACGCGCCGCGCCGCCGGCGAACCGTCAGGCGGCGTGAGCCCCACGCTCGCGCCGCCCTCTTTCTTTAGCTGTGCACAAACTGGACCGTGTCAAAACGCTGCCGCCAGGCGCTGACCTCTGCGGCCACATCGTCACCAGCCAAACCCGCAGCAATCAATCCGGCCAAACGGTCGGCATCCGCCGCTGTGATACCCCAGCGCACCAATTCCGGCGTGCCAATGCGCAGCCCGTTCATGTCGCCCGCGACCTCGGCGACAGGCAGTCCAATGCCACAGGCCAGGAACCCCGCCTTACGCAAAACTTTGGACGCTGCCTGTCCGCCGCCATAGCTTTCCGCCAGAACCGCAAACTGATGGGACTGCGTGTGACCGTTGCGTCCCGCAAACACCGGCACGCCCTTGGCGTCCAACGCCGCCGCCAAAGCCTGCGCCATGGCAATCATCTCCTGCGCATAAGCCGCTCCAAAACTGCGCCAGTCCAGCATCGTCACTGCCAGCGCCGCCGACTTGGCCGCATCAAAATTGGCCGTCATGCCGGGGAAGGCAATCGCGTCCAGCGCCTTGGCGATCTCCGCATCATTGCTGACAATCAATCCACCTGCAGGGCCGCCAAGGCTCTTGTAGGTGCTCATGGTCATAAAATGCGCCCCTTCGGTCAGCGGGTTCCGCCAGGCCTTGCCTGCTATGATCCCGCATTGGTGGGCCGCATCAAACATCACCTTGGCACCCACCTCATCAGCAATCGCGCGCACTTCTTTCACCGGATGTTCAAACAGGTTCAGGCTGCCGCCAATGGTGATCAGCTTCGGCTGCTCCTTCAACACAAGCGCCCGCAATGCGTCCAAATCCACCGTGTAGCCATCCGCATCCGTCGGGGCCATCACCGTGCGCAGTCCAAACAGTCCGGCGCAGCCGGCCACATGATGAGTCACGTGCCCGCCAATCGTTGCGGGCGGCGCAATGATTGTGTCGCCTGGTTCGCAGGTCGCCATAAACCCATAGAGATTGGCAATCGCGCCTGACGGCACGCGGATCTCGGCAAACTTGGCGTCAAACACCTCGGCGGCCAGTTCCGCGGCAATCACCTCAATCTCTTCAATCGCCTCGAGCCCCATTTCGTATTTGTCGCCGGGGTAACCCAACGACGGGCGCGACCCGATGCCGGAGGCCAAAAGCGCCTCGGCCCGTGGGTTCATCACATTGGTGGCGGGGTTGAGGTTGAAACACTCCCGCTCATGAATGTCGCGGTTTTTGGCAGCGAGGCCCTCGATCCGATCCAGAATATCCGTCGCCGATGTCTCCGCCGTCTTTTTGGCAATGTCGCGCACCAGGGTTTCACTTGCCGCCGGCACCCAGTCTCTGAAATCCAATGTCATGTCTCACCCCTCTATGTTTGATCCCAAAGTGACAGCCTCCCCTGACAACGCAAATCAGATTTGCTATTTCTTGGCGTAGAAAAACTAAGGCTACGTCGTGTCTGTTCTGCCCAACCGCCCCAAAGGTCCGCCCTTGAACGCCCTGCGTGCGTTTGAGGCTGCCGCCCGTTTTCAAAGTTTTGTCGCGGCGGGGGAGGAGCTGGGGGTGACCCCTGGGGCGGTGTCGCAACACATCAAAGCGGTAGAGGCCTGGGCGCAGGTCACTCTGTTTCGTCGGCAGGCACAGGGGGTGACGTTGACGGCAGAAGGTCGCGACGTGGCTAAGGCTTTCACGCGGGCCTTTGACGAAATGGCGAAGGCCACACAGACCCTACGAAATCTCAGTCCAACCTCCGAAATCCACATCGCCGCATTGCCATCCGTGGCCCAGCTCTGGTTGCCGCCGCGCTTGGGCCATCTGCGCACGCTCCGTCCTGAGCTGAAGATCTCGGTATCCGCGATGGAGGCCCCGCCCAGTCTCACGCGAGACCTGTTTGACGTCGCACTGTTCATCGACAATCCGACAGAGAACCCAGAAGAACGGATACTGGCAGAGGATGTCCTATTCCCAGTCTGCGCGCCCGTTTTGTTAGACAGCCATGCTTTCACCGACACGCCTCTCCTGCATGATCAAACCTGGTCCGAAGATTGGCGTCTCTGGTCTGAGGGTACGGGAACGGATGTAGGAGATCCAACGGCGGGTCCCAAGTACTCTCTTTATGGACTGGCCGTGGAAGAAGCCAAATCCGGCGCGGGTTTGTTGATGGCCCACGGCTGCCTGATTGCGCCATTGATCGAGACCGGCGCCCTGTGTCGGGTGTCAGAGAATGAGGTACCAACTGGCAAGGCTCTGGTGATGACCTTGCCCTATCCCTCTCGCCGCAAGGCGGGGCTGGAGGAGGTCGCCGATCTATTGTCAGGCCCTCTGTTGCTATAGTTCTTGATTGCCCGTCCTCTCTCTTCAGTTTTTGGAAACGACAGTCTCATTGTCCTTCTTTCTCTGCACCTCCGTGAAACAGTCGCGATACCGCCATGATACCGA